>NC_013887.1:0-1200000 GCF_000025525.1 Methanocaldococcus sp. FS406-22 | reverse complement strand
TAAATCTTACATCATAATACACAATAAATTATTAAATAAGGTTCATATTGAAACATTAAGTTTTTATATACATTGTTGTTAATAGGACTTTCACAGGAATAAATAATTATTTGAATAAAGATGCCCAAAGGGCATCCAATTTCCAAAGTAATATATAAAACTGTGAAAGTCCTATTAATTTTCATTAAAATCAATATCATAGGTGTATGTTATGATACTATTGGTAAGTCCTATAGACGTTGAAGAAGCAAAAGAGGCTATAGCTGGAGGAGCAGACATTATAGATGTAAAGAATCCAAAAGAAGGTTCTTTAGGAGCTAACTTTCCATGGATGATTAAGGCAATTAGAGAAGTGACTCCAAAAGATTTGTTGGTTAGTGCTACAGTTGGAGATGTTCCATACAAACCAGGAACAATTTCTTTAGCTGCTGTTGGAGCGGCTATAAGTGGAGCTGATTATATAAAAGTTGGATTGTATGGAGTTAAAAATTATTATCAGGCAGTTGAGTTAATGAAAAATGTTGTTAAAGCTGTTAAGGATATTGATGAAGATAAGATAGTTGTAGCTGCTGGTTATGCAGATGCTTATAGAGTTGGAGCTGTTGAACCATTAATAATCCCAAAGATTGCGAGAGATGCTGGATGCGATGTTGCTATGTTAGATACTGCAATAAAAGATGGGAAGACATTATTTGATTTCCAAAGTAAAGAGATTTTAGCTGAGTTCGTTGATGAAGCCCATAGCTATGGGTTGAAGTGTGCATTAGCTGGTTCAATAAAGAAGGAACATATACCAATCTTGAAGGAGATTGGAACAGATATTGTTGGTGTTAGGGGGGCTGCATGTAAAGGAGGAGATAGAAATAACGGTAGAATAGATAGAGAGTTAGTTAGAGAGTTGAAAGAGCTTTGTAAATAAAAAATTTTTTTAATTTTTAATTTTTAGAATGAGAGAGCCCCGGTGGTGTAGCCAGGATAGCATAGAGGGCTGCGGACCCTCAGACAGGGGTTCAAATCCCCTCCGGGGCATTATTTTTATTTATTAAGAGATTGTTAGGTGAAAAAATGTTTTTAGGCAACGATACGGTAGAGATAAAAGATGGAAGAATGTTTATAGATGGTTATGATGCAATTGAATTAGCAGAGAAGTTTGGAACCCCTCTATATGTGATGTCAGAGGAGCAAATAAAGATAAATTACAACAGATATGTTGAGGCATTTAAAAGATATGAGGAAGAGACAGGAAAAGAGTTTATTGTTGCCTATGCATATAAGGCAAATGCAAACTTAGCTATTACAAGATTGTTAGCTAAATTAGGTTGTGGGGCAGATGTTGTTAGTGGAGGAGAGTTGTATATAGCAAAGCTATCTGGAGTTCCTTCAGATAAAATTGTCTTTAATGGAAACTGTAAAACAAAGGAAGAGATTATAATGGGTATTGAAGCAAAGATAAGGGCTTTTAATGTTGATAGCATAAGTGAGCTAATCTTAATCAATGAAACAGCAAAAGAGATTGGAGAGATAGCAAATGTAGCTTTTAGAATAAATCCAAACGTTGACCCAAAAACACATCCAAAGATTTCAACTGGTTTAAAGAAAAATAAGTTTGGTTTGGATGTTGAGAGTGGAATTGCAATGAAAGCAATAAAAATGGCTTTAGAGATGGAGAATGTGAAGGTTGTTGGAGTCCATTGTCATATTGGTTCTCAATTAACAGATATAAGTCCATTTGTTGAAGAAACAAGAAAGGTTATGGATTTTGTTGTTGAATTAAAGAAAGAAGGTATTGAGATTGAGGATGTCAATTTAGGGGGAGGTTTAGGAATTCCTTACTATAAGGATAAAGAAATCCCAACTCAAAAAGATTTAGCTGATGCAATAATAAACACAATGCTTCAATATCAAGACAAGGTAGAGATGCCAAACCTCATATTAGAGCCAGGTAGAAGTTTGGTAGCTACTGCCGGCTATTTGTTAGGAAAAGTTCATCATATAAAAGAAACACCAGTAACAAAATGGGTTATGATTGATGCTGGAATGAACGATATGATGAGACCTGCAATGTATGAGGCATATCATCACATAATAAACTGTAAAGTTAAGGATGAAAAAGAGGTTGTGAGTGTAGCTGGAGGGCTTTGTGAGAGTAGTGATGTCTTTGGTAGAGATAGAGAGCTTGACAAGGTAGAGGTTGGAGATATATTGGCTATATTTGATGTTGGTGCTTATGGAATTAGCATGGCTAACAACTATAACGCAAGAGGAAGACCAAGAATGGTTTTAACAAGTAAGAAGGGAGTATTTTTAATAAGGGAGAGAGAAACTTATGCTGATTTAATTGCTAAGGATATAGTTCCTCCTCATTTACTATAAATCCATTTTAATTTTTAATCTTATTTTTTCTAAAAAACATTCCAAAGAGTATTTTTTAATTTTTTAGCCATAGCTTAAAAGATTAAAGTAGGTAATACCTAACTATTAATTAATGCTAAATAAATAAAACGATATAAACAATTGATGAAATTGTGTGATAGTTATGAAAGAAGTGGCTATAATTGGGGCTACTGGATACACAGGAGCTGAATTATTGAGATTATTGGCTAATCATGAAAAAGTTAATGTAGCATATATAACCTCAAGAAAAGAAGCTGGAAAGCATGTTTTCAAAATTCACCCACATTTAAAAGGTATTGGAAAATATAAAGAGCTTTATTTTACTGGAGATATTGATAAGGTTGATGCTGATTTAGTATTTACTGCAACACCACATGGAGCTTCAATGGATATAGTTCCAGATTTTATTGAGAGGGGAATGAAAGTTATTGACTTAAGTGGAGATTACAGATTCGAGGATTTAAGCTTGTATGAAAAATATTATAAAATAAAACATAAAGGATTGCCAGATGTGAAAATTGCTTATGGATTGCCAGAATTGCATAGAGAGGAGATAAAAAAAGCTCAACTTGTAGCAAATCCTGGCTGCTTCCCAACAGGGGCTATTTTGGCTGTTGCTCCATTAGTTAAAGATGGAATTATAGAGGAGAGAATTATATTTGATTCAAAAACTGGAGTTAGTGGAGCAGGAGTAAATCCAACGGAAACAACCCACTTCCCAAATGTAAATGAAAATATAAACCCTTACAAGATAACTACCCACAGACACACCCCAGAGATTGAAAAGGAATTAAAAAAACTTGGAAAGGCTAAAGTTTCATTCACTCCTCACTTAGCCCCAATAACAAGAGGAATTTTAACAACTGCACATACATTCTTAGCTAAAGATGTTGATAGAGAGGGGATAATTAAGCTCTATGAAAAGTTTTATGAGAATGAGATTTTTGTTAGAGTGTTTTCAGATGTTTTGCCAAAATTAACTTGGGTTAGAGGAACTAATTTCTGTGATATTGGTGGGTTTGAGATTGATGAACATGGTAGATTGGTGGTTATCTCAGCAATAGATAATTTAGTTAAGGGAGCAAGTGGGCAGGCAATACAGAACATGAATATAATGTTTGGATTTGATGAAAAAGAAGGGTTATTTGAAATAGGGTTGAATCCATAAATCTTTTATTTTTTCTAAATTGTAATAATTTTTAATACTAGTTGAAAAATTTTCTGGGGATTTTCTCTCTTTTAGTATTACTAATTTAAATAGTTTGTTATATATTTAGATGTATAAGTATTACTGAGTTTAAGAATAAAAATAGCTTTTTTACTTTTGATTTTAATGGTTTAAAAAGAGAATAAACCTCTAAGAGGTCTGATTTTAACCATATACATATACTGGGATGACTGCACGTGGTCTGGATGGTATTACTGTGAAATGTTTCCATCCTCAAAGAGGTCTGATTTTAACTGGATGGGCAGAGAAGAATCGGTTGGATAGTTGAAGAGAAGTTTCCATACCGAATCGGTCTTATTTTAACACTGGCTTATCATAAAACCTCTCTAACATTTCCATCTCGTTTCCATACCGAATCGGTCTTATTTTAACTGGAACTTTTGAGCGAATTATATTATCAATCTTTGTAATGTTTCCATACCGAATCGGTCTTATTTTAACACTGCAAATAAGCGTTAAAGTTTAATTGTGCAACATCCAAGTTTCCATACCGAATCGGTCTTATTTTAACTAGCTGTCAGGGTCGTGGATAATGTGGTCTGAAACGAAGTTTCCATACCGAATCGGTCTGATTTTAACGCTATAAATTCACGAATCAGAGCAAGATTAACTTGATTAATGTTTCCATACCGAATCGGTCTGATTTTAACGATGTCGACATATCTTACAGTGAGAATACAGTGTTGGAGTTTCCATACCGAATCGGTCTGATTTTAACTTCCAGGCAAACCATTGGGCAATAATCCTTGCTGATTTGTTTCCATACCGAATCGGTCTGATTTTAACCATCTGTTTGCCACCAGCATATTGGATTGACAGAAATGTAGCACAGGTTTCCATACCGAATCGGTCTGATTTTAACCCAAACGTTTTGGACACTCTGATAAGTTTTTTAGATTCCAACGTTTCCATACCGAATCGGTCTGATTTTAACAAACAATACGCCCGTATCTTCTGAACCTGTTTATTTAGGTTTCCATACCGAATCGGTCTGATTTTAACATAATGTAACCTTGCCAACTGCAATAACAGTCCAAATTAAGTTTCCATACCGAATCGGTCTGATTTTAACTTAGCTCCTGAAATGTCGAAGAACGCATTTAAATCTACTGAGTTTCCATACCGAATCGGTCTGATTTTAACAATACGTGTACCGATAACAATCGTTAGATTCAAAGTCAAGTTTCCATACCGAATCGGTCTGATTTTAACAAAATACATATGGACTGTGCTTATTTCGGTTTAATATGTTTCCATACCGAATCGGTCTGATTTTAACACTATCTACTGTTTCAAGTAGCCCTCCAGAATAAAGGTTTCCATACCGAATCGGTCTGATTTTAACCTTTAAATCCTGAGGATGTTCCTTCTCCAACAGGTTTCCATACCGAATCGGTCTGATTTTAACATTTTAAAAGATTATATTACTTGCAATAAGTTTAAGTCGTTTCCATACCGAATCGGTCTGATTTTAACAAGGCAATCATTCACAACTTATTTTTTATTATCTTTCTTATATTTATACTTTTCGGCACCATATTTTTCTAAGGGTAAATAACTATCCTCATTTATAAACCTACTGATATTTAAATCTTTCCCTTTTAACAAAATTAAGTATTCTTATCTTTCTAAATTTGAAGATTTGACTTATTGGTTGGAGAAATTTCATTTAACTTAGTATCTAATCTTAAATTTTAAAAATCTAAATAATTCAATAAACCTAAATATTCCAAACAATTAAATTGCTATACCCTTAGAAATTAAATTTAAATCTTCTAAATAAGCAAATGCCAACTAATTGTTACCTCTATCAAATTTTAAACACATCCAACGAGATAAACTTCCAACAATATAACCAAAAATTATCAAAACTTAAAATAAAAATATCAAGAAACACATATAAATATTTTTCCATACCAAAATACTCCTTAACTTGATTTTCTACCTTTAATCTTTCCACTAATAACTTTTTTACAAACATCAACAATTTCCTTTATATTGTAAATCTTTATATCTGCTGTTTCAAGGGCTTTCTTTGATACATTTCCATTCTGTAATGTGACAACTGCCAAATCGCTTTCAATCATTGCTGGGACATCGTTAGCTCCATCTCCAACCATTATTGTAAAATACCCCTCTTTTTTTAGGTTTATTATTAAATCTCTCTTTAACTCTTGATGGGCCTCTGCCATTATGTATTTTTCATTAACTCCCGTAATCTCAGCCAATCTCTTTATAAACCCTTTTCTATCTCCAGAGGCTATGAAAACCTTAACTCCCAACTCTTTCAGTTGTTTAATTGTTTCTTTAACCTCTTTAAATAAACATCCAGCAGTTGTTATAGTGTATTCAATCTCTCCAGCATAAGTATCTACAATTAAAGCACTTCCATATCCTGTCTCTACCTCATACCTCTTTAAAATATTCAACGGCTCCTGCAACTCTTTAACCTTGGCTTTTTTATCTTTGAAAATCCCTTCTCTATTTATCGGTGGATTACAATAAGATATGCCAATTTCAACCTCTTTTAGTAAATCAGATATTAATTTTTCTGGGTCTTCTTTATCTACAACTTTTAAAGGGTCTTCTTTAATTATAACTAAAGCTCTACCCTTTTTTTCATCTACAATGTCAACAGTCTGTCTGTTGCAAATAAACTTATTTTTCTTTAAATCTTTAATGACTCTCATTATCTTTACAAGAGTCCCAGCACTATCAAACACTATAGCCACTTTCATACTTACCCCATTAATTAGATATATATGTTCAAGTATAAAGAATTATTTGTGGGAACATGAAGAGGTTGGCAGCAATATTGATAACCCTGACCTTAATGTCTTCAATGTGCATAACTAATCCCAACGAAAAGAGGGAAAATATGAAAAATGCAAAAGTTTTAATGGTTATAGCTCCAAAGGATTTTAGAGATGAAGAGTTGTTTGAACCAATGGCTGTATTTGAATCTAATGGGTTGAAGGTTGATGTTGTCTCAACAACAAAAGGAGAATGTGTGGGGATGTTGGGGAATAAGATAACTGTTGAAAAAACTATCTATGACGTAAGCCCTGACGATTATGTAGCAATAGTTATAGTGGGGGGAATTGGTTCAAAAGAGTATTTGTGGAATAATACAAGATTAATAGAATTAGTTAAAGAGTTTTACAACCAAAATAAAGTTGTTTCGGCAATCTGTTTATCTCCAGTAGTTTTAGCAAGAGCAGGAATCTTAAAGAACAAAAAAGCTACTGTATATCCAGCTCCAGAGGCGATAGAAGAGCTGAAAAAAGCTGGAGCTATTTATGAAGATAAAGGGGTTGTTGTTGATGGTAATGTAGTTACTGCAAAATCCCCTGAGTATGCAAGATTGTTTGGTTTAGAGGTTTTAAAGGCAATAGAAAAAAATAAACAATAAATGAATACTTTTTTATAATTTTGACAAATTTAATATTAATATTAAGTTTTTTAACAGCAAAAATTTAGATAATAATGTTTCTCCAAACTCCCTTCTCTTCAAACCTTCCTAAGTATCTATCCAATAATTTATCTTTCTTTAAAGCACTAACTAAGCTTGTTGGATTTTTTGAAGTATCTAAATATTTGCTAAGATTTTCATCTCCTCTTGCCAACACACACTGACAAATCATGGAGTTGAAGTTCTCATACTCCACTTTGATGTTTTCTCTTCTTAAAGATTTTTCAATATACCTAATTTTTTTCTTAGAGGATAAATCAAACTCCTCTGCCTCAAAATCCGTATGTGGCTTTGGAATCATTGGATTGATAGAGATTTCAACTCTCCTAATGTCTTTTTTTATTTTCTTTGTTAAATTTATAAGCTCTTCAATGTCCTCATCTGTCTCTGTTGGAATTCCAACCATAAAATAGAGTTTAATCTTCTCAACTCCAAATTTCTTAGCCAAATCAATAGCATTGGCTATATCTTCCTCTTTAATGTCTTTTTTTATAAATTCTCTCAACCTTTCACTTCCAGCCTCTGGAGCTATGGTTAAGGTCTTTGGTTTTAAGATTCTCATTAAATCATCGTTTAAAGTATCTGCCCTTAAAGATGATGGAGATATTTGAATGTCCTTCTCATCTAAAAAATTGCAGAGTTCAACTATATACTTATAATCTCCAACTGATGGAGCTATTAATGCTACTTTATTAACTTTATTAACCTTAACTCCTTCTTCTGCCAAATACATCAAATCATCAAGCTTTCTAAACCTTGGTGGGTAGTAAATAGCTCTTGCTAAGCAAAATCTACATCTTCTTGGGCAACCTCTCCCAATCTCCAATAAGAAGGATTTTCCATAAGCTCCTTCTTCAGAGGTTGGCTGATATATTGGATAATCCTCAACTCCCAATTTTTTTGGATAGATTCTTTTAACCTTCTTTTTATCTAAAAACTTTGAATAAACTCCTTCAACATCAAACTCTCTATTTATAACTTTTAACATTACATCACTATTTTCAATCTCTCCAACTATAAATGCATCAAAAAACTCAGCCATTGGAAAGAAATTTTCCATTACACATGGCCCTCCAGCAACAAAGACGGCATTAGGATTAGTTTTTCTTAAATTTTTAACTATCTTTATTGCATTAAAGTAATCATTCTCATACTGCAGAGTGATAAAAATTGCATCAAAATTCCTTATCCTTTCATAATTCTCTAAGAAATACACTCCTACATTTAAATCTCTATATTTGCTTAGATGATTAGCCAATACATGCACAGCTAAGCAAGAAATCCCTGCTTTAAATTTGTTTGGATAGATTATAGCAACATTTTTTATCATTTTAATCACAGAATATTATTTATTGACTATCCAACACATTAACAACATCACCAACAACTATAACTCCCGGTGGTTTGGCTCCTTCTTTCTTTGCCTTTTCAACAATATCTCCCAAAGTTCCTTTTATAACTCTCTGATTCTCTGTAGTTCCTTCCATAATAATTGCTACTGGTGTATCTTTGCTTCTCTTTGGGTTTTGCAACAACTCTTTAACCAAATTTTCCAAATTAGTTATTCCCATTAAAATTACAATAGTATCTGCATTTAATTTACTCAAATCAACCTGTTTCTCTTTTTTATCCTCTGCCTCATGTCCAGTAACTACTGTAAAGGAAGTGGCTACCTTTCTATGGGTTACTGGAATTCCAGCAACCTCTGGAACTGCTATAGCTGACGTTATACCCGGAACTACTTCATAAGGTATATTATGCTTTTTCAGCTCTAATATCTCCTCTCCACCTCTACCAAAAACAAACGGGTCTCCACCTTTTAATCTAACAACTAACTTTCCTTCTTTTGCCTTATCTACTAATATTTTATTAATCTCTTCCTGCTTAAATGAATGTTTTCCCTTTCTTTTTCCGACATAAATTAATTCAGCATCTTCTTTAGCATAATTTAACAACTCTTTTGATATTAAATCATCATAAACAATAACATCCGCCTGTTTTATAGCTTTTAAGCCCTTTATTGTTATCAACTCTGGATCTCCAGGCCCAGCTCCTACTAAGATAACTTTGCCAGTCATTCTTTCACCACAAAATTTTATATTTTTTGGCATTAAAATAAATTATAGCTTCTAATACTAATTATTATGGGATGGCTATGAGCTATAGAGTGGGGATTGATATAGGAGGAACATTTACAGACCTCGTTTATTTTGATGAAGATAGCAGAGAGTTTAAGGTAGTTAAAGTTCCAACAACTCCAAAGAGTCCGGCTATTGGAGCAATAAATGCAATAGAAACAGCTAAAATACCTTATGATAAGATAGATATTTTAATCCATGCAACAACCTTAGGAACAAACATGTTCTTAGGGCAAGAGCATCTAAACCCTCCAAAAATTGCACTAATTACAACAAAAGGATTTAGGGATGTTATTGAAATTGGTAGGCAGAGAAGACCTAAGCTGTATGATTTATTCTTTGAAAAACCTAAGCCATTAATAAAGAGGAGAGATAGATATGAGGTTGAAGAGAGAATAGATGCAAATGGAAATATAATCATCCCATTAAATGAAGAAGAATTGCAAAAAATAGCTGAGATAATTAAAAAAAGAGGTTATGAAGTAGTTGTTATCTCTTTTTTACATAGCTATAAGACTCCAATTCATGAAAAGAAGGCAAAGGAAATAATAAAAAATCTCTGCCCTAATGTGGATGTTATAACCTCTCATGAAATTAATCCTGAATATAAAGAGTATGAGAGGACAAGCACAACTGTAGTTAATGCATATCTAAAGCCATTAATGTCAAAGTATCTAAAGAGCTTTATAAGCTCTTTAAAAAATAACGGCTTTAATGGGAAATTTTATGTTATGCAGAGTAGTGGAGGCATCTCTAACATAAAATATGCCACTGAAAGACCAGCGGCATTTATTGAATCCGGTCCAGCGGCTGGGGCTATTGCAGTTGCCTATTTCTCAAAGATTTTAAATGATAACAAAGTTATAGGCTTTGATATGGGTGGAACAACTGCCAAGGCATCAACTATAATTAATAACTCTCCTTTAGTAACAAATGAGTATGAAGTTGGAGGAGAGGTTCATGCTGGAAGATTAATTAAAGGCTCTGGTTATCCAGTTAGATTTCCATTTATTGATTTGGCTGAGGTTAGTGCTGGGGGAGGGACAATAGCTTGGGTTGATGAAGGTAACGCCTTAAGAGTCGGCCCAATAAGTGCTGGAGCTGACCCTGGGCCTGTTTGTTATGGAAAAGGAAATGATAAGCCAACAATAACGGATGCAAACTTAATCCTTGGTAGATTGGGAGAAAAGCTTAGTGGAGGATTATTAACATTAAGAAAAGATTTAGCTGAGAAGGCGATATCAAAATTGGCAGAGAAGATTGGAGAGAGTGTTGAAGAAACTGCCTATGGAATAATAAGGTTAGCAAACACAACCATGGCAAAGGCATTAAGAATAGTTACTGTTGAGAGAGGCTATGACCCAAGGGACTTTGTTATGTATGTATTTGGTGGAGCCGGCCCTTTACATGGAGTTGAGTTGGCAGAGGAGATGGAGATTAAATCAATCTTAATTCCTCCTTCATGTGGAGTTTTCTCTGCTTTAGGGCTTTTATTGGCTGATTGTAGAGTTGATAAGGTTAAAAGTATATTAAAAGATATAAATGAAGTTGATGAGGAAGAGATTGAGGAGATATTTATTGAGTTAATAGAGGAGGGAATTAAAGAGGTTGAGGGCTTTGAGGAGATAAAGATAGTTAAGCAGATTGATGTTAGATATAAAGGGCAGTCCTATGAATTAACAATCCCATGGACTGGAGATTTAAAAGAATTGGCAGATAACTTCCACAAAAAACATGAGGCAGTTTATAAGTTTAGTTCTTTAGAGGAGGAGATTGAGTTAGTTAATGCAAGGGTTACAATTATTGGTTTATTGACAAAGCCAGAGATAAAATGCAGTGAAGTTAAAGAATACACACCAAAGCCAGAAAGCTATAGAAAGGTTTATTTCAGTAGTGGATGGGAAGAGACAGCAGTTTATAATAGGGATAAGCTTAAACCAGGAGCTATATTTGAAGGGCCAGCAATTGTTGAGGAGTATGATTCAACTATAGTGATTCCACCAGATTATATGGCTTTTGTTGATAAATATGAATGTTTGAGGATTGAGAAACTTTAAAAAGGCATAGGGAGATATTTAAAATTTGGTGGAATTATGGCTATTGCTTATGCTAAGTTGTATGAGTTGATTCTTAAAAAAGTTAAGGATGAGAATGAGGCTAAAGAATTTTATGATGTGATTATTGAGTTAGTGAAAGAGGGTAAGATAGAAGTTAAAACAGAAGTAAAAGAAGAGCTAAAAGATGAATTAGCAACTAAAAAGGATATTGCCATTTTGGAGGAAAAGATGAATGCTATGGAGGAAAGGATTTTAAGATATGTAGATAATAGGTTTAACCAATTAGATAAAAAAATGACAATTGGCTTTGTAATTTTGATATTGCTTTATATAACAACAAATCCTAATGCTATTGAGTTAATAAAGTTGTTATTTGGAGTTAAATGAATTATTTCTATTTTTATTAGGAATGATAAGATGATTAAGATTCAATATTAGATTAAAACTATCAAAGGGATTACTATGGACAAAATTACTGTTGAAGTTATTAAAAGCTCAACCTCCTATATTGCAGAGGAGATGGGGATTGTTTTAAGAAATACAGCTTACTCTCCAAATATTAAGGATAGGTTGGATTTTAGCTGTGCTATTTTATCATCAGATGGAGAGCTGATAGCTCAAGCTGAACACATTCCAGTGCATTTGGGAAGCATGGCTATTGGAGTTAAAAATGCTATTGACTATATAGAAAAAGAAGATATAGAGATTGAGAAGGATGATATAATTATCCTTAACGACCCATACATAGCTGGAACTCATCTAAATGACATCACTTTATTAAAACCAATATTTTATAACGATAAAATTATTGGATACGTGGCAAATAAAGCTCATCATGTAGATGTTGGTGGCTATGCTCCCGGAAGTATAAGTAGTAGTGTGAAAGAGCTTTATCATGAAGGTTTGATAATTCCTCCAACAAAACTTGTTATAAACGGAAATCTAAACAAACAACTCTTAAATTTAATAACATCAAATGTTAGAGTGCCGAAATTTACAATTGGTGATTTAAAAGCCCAAATATCATCATTGAACATTGGTGTTGAGAGAATCTTAAAATTAATTGAAAAGTATGGAGATAAAGAAGTTATAGAGGCATGGAAGAAGAGCTTAGACTACTCTGAGACATATTTAAAATCAAAGATTAAGGACATTAGCTGTGTATGTGAGGCAGTTGATTATCTTGAATATAAGGATAAATTGATAAACATAAATGTGAGAGTTGAGATAAATAAGGGCAGAATAACAGTTGATTTCACTGGAACGCATAGACAGTTAGATGCTCCATTAAATGCTGTTTATGGTGTTACAGTAGCATCAACATCCTTTGCAATAAAAGCAGTTATAGACCCAGATTTACCAATGAATCATGGTATTTTTAGAGTTTTAAATATCATGGCTCCAGAGGAAACAGTTGTTAATCCAAAGAAACCAGCTCCAGTTTCTGTTGGTAATGTTGAAACCTCCCAAAGAATCGTAGATGTGATATTTAAAGCCCTTTATCATGAATTCCCAGATAGAGTGCCAGCGGCATCAAACGGAAGTATGAATAATGTTATTATTGGAGGAAAAGGATGGGCATTCTATGAAACAATTGGAGGAGGTTTTGGAGGAAGAAATGGCAAAGATGGAGTTGATGGAGTTCATGCAAATATGACCAACACTCTAAACACTCCAATTGAAGTTATAGAGAACGAGTATCCAATAATGATTCTTGAATACTCTCTAAGAGAAGATTCTGGGGGGGCTGGAAAGTATAGGGGAGGTTTAGGTATAAGGAGGGTTTATAAAATGCTATCCGACTGCATGCTCTCCATAATTGCTGAGAGAATTAAAATTGCTCCTTGGGGAGTTAATAATGGCTATAGTGGAGCTTGTGGAGAGCATTATGTTATAAAAGAGGGTAGAAAAATACCCTTATCTGGAAAGGACACTTTATATTTAAGTTGTGGAGATGTTGTTGAGATAAACACTCCCGGTGGTGGGGGCTATGGCTCTCCTTATGAAAGAGATATAAATTTAATCTTAGAGGATGTTAAAGATGGGAAAATATCTGTTGAATCAGCATATAGAGATTATAAAGTAAAAATTGTTAAAAAAGATGATGATTTTGTTGTTGATATTGAAGAAACAAAAAAGTTAAGAAGTTTGTGAATTTGATTTTGCTTTTAATCTTTCTTCTAATTTTTTCTTTCTTTTCTCTTTCTTCTCCCTAATCATTGGTATCCTATATATTGCCCCACATTCTAAGCAGGTTATAACAACATGAGGATACCTTTTGCTTTTAACTCTAACTCTTGCATTCCTTCCATACAACAAAAAAGTTCCGCATTTTTTGCATATCCTCCTTTTCCATTTTTTAGGGAATCTTATTCTCATCTTCATGGCTATTCTTCTTGCTAAATACACATATCTCTTAGCTCTCTCCCAATTTCCTTTCTTTGCTTCTTCTTCTGCTAAGCTCATCAATATATCAATTCTTTCATAAGCTATCTTCTTTATTTTCTTTTCTAAAAACTTTTTCATAATAAACCCCAGAATCCATATCTTGGATTGTATATATCCCCAGCCTTCTTTAAATATTCTAAGGCATCATTAACATCCTTTTCAGATAACCCAATCTCCATTGCCTTCTCGTATATTTCCTCTTCTGGTGCTAAGCCATCATCTCTTAAGTTAACAATCTCCCTAATAATGTTGAGGACAGCATCCATCTTATCTCTTCTTGATTTTGGAGTTCCAGCTATCTTATCCAAATCTAAAGTTCCAGTCTCTGGGTCATAGGCAACTTGCTTTAAGCATTCATCAATAATGTTTATTGCCACTTCTGCATCGATATCTTCAACCTTATCTGATAATCTTGCCTTTGCATGCATCTCAGCAATTCTAATAATTGCCTCCAACTGCCTTGCAGTTATTGGTATTGGATTGTCTCCCTCTCCCAACTTCCTCATCTCTAAGTAGTATTTTTTAATCTTCTTCTTGGCACTTTCAGTTAAATATGGCATAATAAGCTTTGTCTCATCAAACTCTCCTAAGTATAAATCTTGATTCTCCTCTATGTATGCACAACTCCTTGCATATATAATATAATATTTTAAAAGCTTCTCATCTACCGTTATGCCGTCAATATCAATAGCTCCTAAAATCTTATAATCTTTGGTAGCAGTTTCAATGTGAGTATTTAAAATATGCTCAGCTATCTCCTCATCTCCCTTTCTATTTGGCTTATCCATTAATGGAAATATCAAATCAAATCTGCTGAGTAATGGAGCTGGAATATCTATCTGTTCTATAACAGTTAAATTCCTGTCGAATCTTCCTCTTTTTGGGTTACATGCAGCTAAAACTGCACATCTTGCTGGGAGTTTAACGTTAATTCCTCCTTTATTGACATGGATTGTCTGGCTCTCCATAGCCTCTAAGATGTATTTCATCACATTTTTATCAACGGTTAGCTCATCTATACACGCAGTTCCTTCATTTGCCCTAACAAATACTCCCGGCTTAACAACCCATCCATCTCCAATCTCCGTAGCTTCTCTTGTTACTATAGCAGTTAAACCTCCTCCAGTTGCAGTAGTTACAGATGCATAAGCATTTTGTGGGAATAATCTTGCTATTCTTCTAAGCATTGTGGTTTTACCAATCCCCGGGTCTGTGATTAATAAAATATGACTATCTCTCCTTAAAGGAGTTCCATCTGGTAAGAATTTAAAAGCTCCTTTAATTTGTTGAAGGAATATTGCTTTTTTAACCAATTCATAACCTTTTATCTGGGAGATTAAAAAGTTAGATAGCATATCAATGATATTTTTCTTCTTACCTAATTCGTTTAGTGTCTCTATAAGTTCCTCGTTTCTTAGTATATCTTTAACTTCGATTTTATTGTAACTTTCAGAAATTTTAATATAATTACTTTTAATGTATATTTTATAGATTGGGAGATTCTGCCTGTATTCTCTCTTCATAACTCTTCCTACGACATTTACTCTCCCTGCATATATCCCTGGAGTGTTTTCTAAGAAAACTCTAATACTTCTTGCTGGCTCTTCAGGATTTTTCATTAAATCAATTGGCTGTTGAATCTCCATCTCTTGAATATTCACATACACTGAGTCGTATTCATCCAAAATAAACTTTATCTCTTTTAGTTTTTCTTTAAAAATTTCATCATTTTCCTTTAAATCTACACATCTTGGGATTTTCCCTTTTTCTACCAACTTATCCCAAACTTTTTTATTTTCTAAAATTTTTCTAACATCTCTTGGAGACAACATATCCTTAATAAATTCTCCTTCACTAAAGTAGTCATCAATCTCAATTTCAATACATCCATTACATGGAGTATAAGTGTATTTACATAAAAAATTGTTATTTTCATCTTTTATTCTTTTATTACAATAATATACTGCTTTTTTTAAAAGTGCATTAACTTTTCCTGCCTGCAATATATTTCCTTCAAATTTAACCAATTTATTAATATCTTCAGCAGAAATCTCTTCAATTAATTTTTCACAACCTTTTGGATTTTTAAAGGCAATTTGTATCTTTTCTAACTCTTTATCCTCTCCAAATAGCTCAACATAAGCTTCTTTAAATATATCTAATATTATCTCTTCAACTTCTTTTGGTCTCTCAACTATTATGTCATTAACTTCACACGCATCTGGAAAGTGCATTAAAAATTTCTCTATGTCAAATTCGAAGATATTTCCTTTAATTAAATTTTTAGATAACTCTTCTTTTATAAAGCTCTTTATTTTATGCTCATAATACGCCCTAAAAACTTCTTCATCAAAATTTGCCATAGTTATCACGTAAATTGCCTATTTAGATTAAAAAATAGTTTTGGTATTCAAAAAGGTAAATTGATGATTAAAACCATATATAAGATGATGGAATATTCTATAAAACTATTTCTTATAAAATTTTTGTATATTCAAATCTATAATAACAGATAACTTTTTAACCCCTTATGCATATATTTCCTTAAAAACTTACAAAGAGGGATGAAGATGAAATTCTTCTTAGACACAGCAAACGTTGAAGAGATTAAAAAGTATGCAGAACTCGGCTTAGTTGATGGAGTTACAACAAACCCAACATTGGTGGCTAAGGAAGGAAGAGATTTCTACGAGGTTGTTAAAGAAATCTGCCAAATCGTTGACGGTCCAGTAAGTGCTGAGGTTATATCAACAGATGCAGAAGGAATGGTCAAAGAAGCGAGAGAGTTAGCCAAATTGGCTGACAACATAGTTATAAAAATCCCAATGACAAAAGATGGAATGAAGGCAGTTAAAATACTCTCAGCTGAAGGTATAAAGACAAATGTAACTTTGGTCTTTTCACCATTACAAGCATTATTAGCCGCTAAAGCAGGAGCTACCTATGTATCTCCATTCGTTGGAAGATTGGATGATATTGGACATGTTGGGATGAAGTTGGTTGAAGATGTTGTAAAGATTTATAGAAACTATGATATTAAGACAGAGGTTATAGTTGCATCTATAAGGCACCCATGGCATGTCTTAGAGGCTGCAAAAATAGGGGCAGATATTGCAACAATGCCACCAGCAGTTATGGACAAATTGTTTAATCACCCACTAACAGACATTGGTTTAGAGAGATTCTTAAAGGATTGGGATGAATATTTAAAAAGTAGGAAATAAGGGCATTACTCTTTCAAATAAATAATTTAAATAAATAATTTTTATGGAGGGAGATTATGAAATTGGATGCAGTTAAAAAATTGTTAATGATTCCAGGGCCTACGATGGTTCCACCAGAGGTTTTAAATGCAATGGCAATGCCAGTTATTGGGCATAGAACAAAGGATTATGGAGTTTTGTTAGAAGATACTGTTGAGAAGTTAAAAAAGGTCTTTATGACAGAGAATGACACCTTTGTAATCACTGGTTCAGGAACAGCAGCAATGGATATGGCAATCTCAAATATAATAAAAAGAGGAGATAAGGTCTTAACCATAATCACTGGAAACTTCGGAGAGAGATTTGCAAATATAGTCAATGCATACAAAGGAGAGGCAATTAAATTAGAGGTTGAATGGGGAGATATGGCTGAACCAGAGGCAGTTAAAGAGATATTAGATAAATATGATGATATTAAGGCAGTTACAGTTGTGCATAATGAAACATCAACTGGAGCAAGAAACCCAATAAAGGAGATTGGAGAAGTTGTTAAGGATTATGATGCCTTATACATTGTTGATACTGTCTCATCATTGGGAGGAGATTACGTAAATGTTGATGAATTTAATATAGATATCTGTGTTACAGGCTCACAGAAGTGTTTAGCTGCCCCACCAGGATTGGCGGCAATAACAGTCAGCGAGAAGGCATGGGAAGTCATTAAGAAGAATGATGACAAAGTTGGCTTCTACTTAGATTTACTGGCTTACAAAAAATACTATGATGAAAAGAAGCAAAACCCATACACACCATCAGTTAATTTAACCTATGCTTTAAATGTAGCGTTAGATTTAGTCTTAGAGGAAGGAATTGAGAATAGAGTTAAAAGGCATGAAAGATTGGCTAAGGCAACAAGAGCTGGTTTGGAGGCAATGGGAATAGAGTTGTTTGCTAAAGAAAGAGCAAGGTCAGTAACAGTTACATCAGCAAAATATCCAGAGGGCATTGAAGACAGCAAATTTAGAGGCATATTAAGCGATAAATATAACATAGTTGTTGCTGGTGGGCAGAAGCACTTAGCTGGTAAGATATTCAGAATTGGACACATGGGAATCTGTGGAGAAAAAGAGATCTTAGCAACATTGGCTTGTATAGAGCTAACTTTAAAAGAGCTTGGATTTGAGGTTAAAGAGAGTGGTGTAGAAGCTGCAAAAGAAGTTTTACTAAAAGAATAAAATCTCTTTTTAATTATTTTTTTATTTTATCAATTATCTGAGTAATAAAATGAGTTTTTATCTAAATAAAATAAATATTTAGCTTATAATCTCCCCTAAAATCTTTAAAAATTTCTCAACCTCTTCAAATGTTCCTATTGATACTCTAACATAGTTATCCCCTAAACCATCAAAGGATGTGCAATCTCTAACAATAACGCCTCTTTTTAACAACTCTTCACAAAATTCCTTTGCTTTCATGGTCTTTAATTCAACCAGTAAATAATTTGCCTCTGAAGGATAAACTTTAATGTCCTTAAATCTCTTAAGCCCATTATAGAGCATTTCTCTACTTTTTATTCCATCTCTAACACATCTCTCAAAGAACTCTTTATCTCTTAGAGCAGTTATGGCACAAATCTGGCTCAACCTTGTTAAGCTAAATACTGGCTTAACCCTCATCATGTAGTCAATGATTTTTTTGTTTGCTACTCCATAGCCTATTCTCATCCCAGCTAAGCCAAATACTTTTGAGAATGTCCTCAAAACAATGACATTATCATATTCAGGAGCTTTTTGCGTCCAATCGTATTCTTTTTTGGCATACTCAATGTATGCATGGTCTATAACAACCAAGGCGTCTGTCTCATTAATAATCTTCTCTATATCTTTATTTTCAATTATATTCCCAGTTGGATTGTTTGGAGTGCAGAGGAAGATAACTTTAGTTTTATCTGTTATATTAGATAGGATGCTCTCAACATCCAATTTAAAGTCTTTCTCTTTATCATATTTGGCGTATTTTATTTTAGCGTTGTGAATTGTTGCTGAAATTCTGTATTGAGTGAAGGTAGGAATTGGGATTATAACCTCATCTCCATCATCAACAAACGTTCTAAATATTGCATCTATAACTTCATCAGCTCCATCTCCTCCTACTATGATGTTTTCTTTACCTACACCTAAGAAATTGCTCAACTCCTCCATTAAAACTGGATTTACTGGCTCTGGGTATTGGTGAATTTTATCAATTTCCTTTAGTATCTCTTCTTTTATTTTTGGTGATGCTCCCCAAGGATTTTCGTTAGAACCAAGCTTTATAATCTCTTCTGGATTTATTCCATAAGCTCTTGCTATCTCTTCCTTTGATTTTCCAGGAACATAGGGTTTTAGTTTTTTAACCGCCTCTCTTACTTTATTTTCTATCATTTAATCACCCAAAATTTTTAACCAAAAATATTTTAAATATGATTCTTGGATTTTTATATATTATTACAAATGATGGAGGGATTTGAAATGAAGAAGATACTTTTACTTATACTCCTATCAGTTATAAGTGTTTGCAATGCTTTACCTACGGAGCCAGTTATATTTGTAAATAAATCCACGGTAGATTACCAAAATGCTAAAATTTTAATGGACAATTTTTACCCCTCAAGAGAGATAAATGTTGATGGAAATAATATAACAGTTGTCATTAACGATATTACATACGTTCCAGCTATAGATAATCTTGAGATTGAGAGTAAGGATAAAAAGCTAAAGCTAAACATAAAATTTAATAGAGATGGAGATAAGGTGGAGTATGAAAGTGTTGAGTGTATAGAATATTTGAATCTTGAAAAGGGAAAGGAGATAAGCTTATTCAACAAAAGTTACATAGTTAAAGATATTACTTCAAATTATGTAATATTGAAAGAAAAAGATGGAAAAGAAATAACAACAAATGATTCATTTGAATACGATGGGTATAAAGTTGTTGTAGAGCTGGTTTCCTCTGATTTGAATGATATATTTGTTAATATATACAAAAATGGAAAATTTATGGAGTCCCTTAAATTAAATAAAGGTCAGATTAGTTATACAAAAGACGGAATGCTTGGAATTATTTATAAAAATTGCACAAAAAGTGGTAAGGGTTATTATTTTACGTTTGATGTATATTCTACAATAAAAATTGAAGAAGATGAAGATTTCCCATTGGATAATAGATTTAAAGTAAAGGATATTAGTGGCGACAAAATAAAGCTTGAATATAAAAATACAAATAAGTTAGGAACTAAAATAAATTTGTTTAATTACACCATAATACCTGAAAAGTGCTATAAAGATTATGTTCTATTTAAAATTATAAAGAGAGAAAGTAAAACCGTAAATATCAAAAATAAAGACATTGCTTATCTTGGAGACAGTATTTACGCCATAAAAATAAACAATACTACTCATGTCTATTATAAAGGAAAAGAGCTCAAAAATCATGAAAAAATTTATTTTAACTCATTGGATGTATTTGATATTAATCCATTAAACATAAACAAGGATATAATCCTTATTGGTGGTCCAAAAGTTAATAAATTTGTTAAAGAACTTGAGGATAAAGGATTATTAAAAGTGAATATAACTGGTAATTATCTTGGGAATCATATAGGGATTATACAAAAAATAAAAAACCCTTACAATGATAACAACATCTATATCTTAGCTGGTTCTGATAGGTGGGGAACAAAAGCAGCGATATTGGCATTTTTAACAAAATATAATGATGAAGATACATTAATGGTGGAGTGGGATAAAGGAAAAGTAAATATTATCAAATAAAAAATAAAATTAAAGTTTAATCAAAGATTTTCTTAATGTATGGTTCAAATGGGACAATATCTTCTCTACTTCTTGGACTTATTGTAGCTACTTTTAATTTTCTCTCTTCTGGAATTAAATCAATAACTAAAGTCCCTGGTGTGGCTGTTATAGACCATGATAACAGAACTAAGCCGGTGGGATTATTAATGATTGACTCAATCTCTATAACTTGAGGATTTATTTCCCCGTTTATGCTTCTTTTAACTACATCAACCCAGGATTCACATATAGCTTTAATTAAAACAGCCAAATATCCAATAATTCCTAATAATCTCATAACATACACACCCACAAAACTATGCTTACAATAAGTTTTATTAAGCACCCTAAAATATATATGTGTTGCTAATAAATGCTTAATTGTTGAGGTGGAAATATGAGTGAAGATTTAAGACAGAAAGCAATGGCTTTAGAAATATACAATCAACAATTGCAAATGATTCAAAGTGAATTGGTGTCAATAAGGGCGTTAAAATCTGAAATAATGAATTCAATTAAGACAATTGAGAATATAAAGGCAGATGAAGAAACATTAATTCCCGTAGGACCCGGAGTATTTTTAAAGGCAAAAATTGTTGACGATAAGGCATTAATTGGAGTAAAGTCAGATATCTATGTTGAAAAATCATTTAGTGAGATTATTGAAGATTTAAAAAAATCTATTGAAGATTTAGATAAAGCAGAAAAGGAAGGCATGAAGAAAGCTGAAGAATTAGCTAAGGCAATAACTGCTTTAAGAAAAGAACTGCAGGCAGGAATACAAAAAGCTCAACAAGCTCAAGAAAACGAATAATTGCCTTATTATTGCTTTTTTTCTATCTTTTTTTAATTTCTAATATAGAACTTGTTATGAATAAATACTTCAAGACTAAATAATAACTATATATCTAAATTAATGGATGATTATTCCCATAATAAAAAATAGTGGGCCCAGCCGGATTCGAACCGGCGACCTTCGCCTTGTAAGGGCGACGTCATAGCCAGCTAGACCATGGGCCCTCAGCACCTCAGCATCAATAACAATTTAACTCATCATATATAAAGTTTATGCCTATTGGTGAAATTATGGATTTAAATTTAAAAAATTTTTTGAAGGATAAAGAGGAGATAATCAAAGATGCCAAAAGAAAGGATGAAAAATCCTTCAAAGATTTTAAAAAAATAGTTGAAGAAATAAAAGAAAGGGAAAATAAAGATAAAATTGTCTGTGATTTTACTGAATACAACCCTCTACATAAAGGGCATAAGTATGCATTGGAGAGAGGAAAGAAGCATGGAATTTTTATTAGCGTTTTGCCCGGCCCATTAGAGAGAAGTGGGAGAGGTATTCCTTATTTCTTAAATAGATACATAAGGGCAGAGATGGCGATAAAAGCTGGGGCAGATATTGTTGTTGAAGGCCCTCCAATGGGTATTATGGGCTCTGGGCAGTATATGAGATGCTTAATAAAGATGTTTTATAGCTTAGGGGCTGAGATAATTCCAAGGGGTTATATTCCAGAGAAAACTATGGAGAGGGTTATAGACTGTATAAATAAGGGTTACCACATACAAGTTAAGCCCTATAAAATTATCTGTATAGAGACAGGTGAAATTTTAGGAGAAAAATTAAATATAGATAACTACGTCATTGCCTCAATGTCTCAGATGATTTATAAGCTAAATAAAGAAGGATTAGAGTTTAATCCAAAGTTTGTTTTTGTTAAGAGGTTAGAGGGAATAAGTGGAACAAAGATTAGAGAGGCAATATTCAGCGGAAGATTTGAAGATATTAAGGATATGCTTCCAGAAACCACCTTAGAGATTTTAAAAGAACTTTATGAAAGTGGAAAGCTCAACAAATCGATATTGAAAAGATTTGAAGATAGAATCTTAGAAACAGCCAATGAATATGATTTATATGAATATTTACCAAGCAATGTGGCTGAAATCTTAGAAAAGAAGAAGCCATTTAACAACATAGAGGAGATAAAAAACTCTCTACCTTATGGATTTTCAAGACATTTTAAGGAGAGGATTTTATCCAAATTGGAGGCAAGGATTCCAAATGAAACTCTATCAAAATATATAAATAACTATCCCGCAAAGATAAGGATATTGGCTGTTAGAGATGACAACAGAGACGATTAAAAATTAAAAAAATCATATCAAAAAATTAAAGAAATTGAATCTTTGGGGAGAATCATGCAAAAACAGAGATTCTGCTTAGATACAAGTGCTTTTACTGAACCATCAGTTAGGAAAGCGTTAGGAGTTAAAACAGTCACAGAGCTAACAGATAAAATCATGGATTTGATAGCTGAAGCGAGGATAAAATTAAATATTTCCTGTCATATCCCATACCCAACGGTATATAATGAGTTGATGGGGTTTTTGGAAAACGAGAGATGTCCAAGAGATGTGATAGTTAAAGTTGATACATGGCTTGTTAAAAAAACTCCAAATAGGTATGAGATAAAAATCCCTTCGGAGATTTTTTATGAGTATGTTAAAGATTTGAGAGAGAGGATAAATAAAGGAATGAGAATTGGAGAAGAGCATATAATAAAAGCCACAGATATGGTTTATGAATTATCAAAGAAACATCCAGAGATGCGTAAAAATGAAATCATAAATAAAGTGCTATCAAAAACAATAAATACCTTTAGAAATAAATATAGGAGTGCTTTAAGAGTGGGAACTTTAGATAGTGCCCCGGACTTAGATGTTTTACTTTTAGCCAAGGAGTTAGATGCTGCGGTAGTGGCAAGTGATGGAGGCATTGAAAAATGGGCTCAAAGATTAGGATTGAGATTCGTTGATGCCTCCGACTTCCCATTTATGCTTGAAGAATATTTAAAACATAATGATAGACATAGAAGATAAAATTATCGAAAGATAAAATTATTGTTAAATTAGAAAAAACACGTTTAGGGATAGTTATGACGATATTGTTGATTAGAGGAGATAGTTATGAAAAATTAAAGAATGCCTTAGCTGATGTTGATAGGCATGCTGAGCTAACAATCATTGGAAAGCCAAAAATTATCGTTCCAGAGGCAGCTGATGAGATACTGGGGGCTATATTAGGAGAAGTGAAAAAGCCATGTAAGACAGCATGTTTAGCAAAGGTTGCTGAAAAAGCTCCAAAGGCAATAGATAGGATTAGAAAAATTCATCCTCCAGCTCATATTGTGGTGATTAGTGAGAGATATGGAGACATATATTATAAGTTGTTGGATGATTTCCCAAAACTTCCGGTATTGAAGGGTTATTATAAATCAAAGAAAAAGGATAAGAAGAAAAAGAAATAATCTACTAATTTCCCATTATTATTGGATTTTCATTATTATTGGGTGATTTTATGGAAAATATTACTGAATATCCAACATTAGTTGAAATAAAAGACAAAAAAAGAGAAATGATTGAAGAGGGGGAGCTTAAACTTAGGGAATTAAATAGTGTTCGAGTAAAATTGGAAGAATTGAGAAACAACAATCCAAATGATTTGGATAAGATTGCTCAATTAGAAGAAAAAGAGAGTTCTTTAATATCAGAAATCTTAAAGTTAGATTTAAGTATAAAAATCTTAGAAGTGCTTGAATGTATAATGGAAAATAATATATTTGGGGATTATTGGAAGATAATAGAAGAAAAAATTCCGTATGAGGAGTTATTAGATATTGTGGTTGAAAATGGCTTAAGTGTAAAAAAGACGTGCATGGAGTTATATAAACTTGCTAATATTGACGATAAAAATATTTTAAAGAAAATTCAAAATCTGCCAGACGACTACCCTAAGGAAACAAAAGAAGACCCAAAACTTCAGAATAAATATTTGAATAAGATAATTTCAAGAATTACTCGCTTAAAAGAATTTAAAAACAACATGGATGATATAATTTCAGATATAATCTCAAACATGAGGTGAGTAAATGAAAAAGGTGGAACCAGTTAATTTTAGAGAATTGGATAAGAAGATAAAAAAGTTCTGGGAAGAGAACGATATATATCAAAAGGTAAAGAAAAAGAATGAAGGAAATGAAGAATTTTACTTTGTTGATGGGCCACCATATTGTTCCGGAGCTATACACTTAGGAACTGCATGGAATAAAATAATTAAAGACACTTATTTGAGATTTAAGAGAATGCAGGGGTATAATGTTTTAGATAAAGCTGGATGGGACATGCATGGGCTTCCAATAGAGGTTAAAGTTGAAAATGAGTTTGGAATAAAAAACAAAAAAGAGATAGAAACAAAAATTGGTGTAGAGCAATTTATAGAAAAATGTAAGGAATTTGCTTTAAAACATAAAGAGATTATGGAAAGTCAGTTTAAAAACTTAGGAGTTTGGTTAGATTGGGAAAATGCCTATATGCCAATAACTAAGGAATACATGGAGATTGGTTGGTGGACATTAAAGGTTGCTCATGAGAAGGGATTATTAACAAAAGATTTGAGAGTTGTCTATTGGTGTCCAAGATGTGAGACGGCTTTAGCTGAGCATGAGGTTAGAGGAGAGTATAAAGATGTTTACGACCCATCCGTCTATGTGAAATTCAAATTAAAGGATGATGAAAACACTTATGTTGTAATTTGGACAACAACACCATGGACTTTAATAGCTAATTTGGCTGTAACCGTTCATCCAGAATATGACTACGCCTATGTAGAAGTTGAATTTGATGATAAAAAAGAGGTTTGGATTATTGCTGAAAAGTTAGTTGATGAGGTTATAAACAAGGCTAAAAAAGCCCACAACATCAAAAACTACAAAATAATCAAAAAAGTTAAAGGAAAAGAATTAGAGGGAATAAAATATATTCATCCATTGTTAGAAGAGAATGAGAGGCAAAAAGAATTTGCAGAATTGGAAAATGCCCACACAGTTATTTTAGGAGAGCATGTAACCTTAGAGGGAGGAACTGGTTTAGTCCATACAGCTCCAGGGCATGGGGAAGAGGACTTTGAAGTTGGTAAAAAATACAATTTACCAATCTATTCACCAATAGATGATGAAGGTAGATATACAGAAGGAAAATGGAAGGGCATTTTTGTTAAAGATGCAGATGCTGAAATAATTGAAACTCTAAAAGATAAAGGATTATTAGTTTATGCTGGTAAGATAAAGCACAGTTATCCACATTGTTGGAGATGTAAAACACCATTGCTGTTTAGAGCTACAGAGCAGTGGTTCTTGGAGATATCAAAGATTAAAGATAACATTATAGAGCATGCTAAAACAGTTCAGTGGATTCCACACTGGGTTGAAACAAGATATATAAATGGAGTTAAGTTTGTTGGGGATTGGAATATAAGTAGGCAGAGGTATTGGGGAATTCCTCTCCCAGTTTGGGTTTGTGAGAAGTGTGGAAAATATATAGTTGTGGGAAGTGTTGAAGAATTAGAGGAAAGAATGATAAATAAAGATGAAGTTGGAGAAATTAATGATTTACATAAACCAACAGTTGATAAAATAAAGTTGAGATGTGAATGTGGAGGAGAAATGAAGAGAGTCCCAGATGTTTTAGATGTTTGGTTTGATTCTGGTTTAGCACCTTATGCTTCAATTGGAGTAAAAGAGCTTAAAAAAGCTGACTTTATAACTGAAGGGCATGACCAAGTTACAAAGTGGTTTTATTCACAACATGCACTCTCAGCTATTGTATTCAACGACATTCCATACAAAAAATGTTTAATGCATGGCTTTACCTTGGATGAGCATGGAGACAAGATGAGTAAAAGTTTAGGAAATATAGTTAATCCAGACGATGTTGTTGAAAAATATGGGGCTGATTTGTTGAGATTCTATTTATTGAGTGCAAACAAGGTTTGGGAGGATTTGAGGTTTGTTTGGAGTGAGATGGATGATGTTCTAAGCTTATTCAACACATTATGGAATGCCTATATGTTTGCTGTAAATTACATGGTCTTAGATAACTTCAAACCAGATGAAAAATACTTTGAGCATTTAAAAGATGAAGATAAATGGATTATAAGTAGAGTAAATACAGTTGCTAAGATAGCAATTGAAAACCTTGAAGTTCCTTACTTCCACACTTACACATGGACATTAAAGGATTTCATATTAAATGACCTAAGTAGATGGTATATTAGGTTGATTAGAGACAGAACATGGAAGGAAAAAGAGGATGTTGATAAATTAGCGGCATATCAAACACTTTACTATGTTTTATTAAAGTTGGCTACAATATTGGCTCCAGTAGCCCCACACACTGCAGAGGCAATATATCAAAACCTAAAGACAGATGATATGGAAGAAAGTATCTTCATGAATAAAATAGAGGTTGATGAGGAGTTTATTGATGAGGAATTAGAGAGAGACATGGCAATAGTTAGAGATATAGTTGATGCAATCTACAGAGGAAGAGATAGAATAAAATACACCTTAAGATATCCATTGAAAGAAATAACCATTGCTGGTGGAGAAGAAGTTAAAAAAGCAGTGGAAAGATTTGAATACATAATAAAAGAGCAAGGTAATGTCAAAAACATCAAATTTGGAGAAGTAGAGGGAAGTAAATACATAATAAAACCAAACTACAGAGAGTTGGGTAAGAGATATAGAAGTGAGGTTCCAAAGGTTGTTGAGGCATTAAATAAAGCAGATGCTAAAGAGTTGATGGAAAAATTGAAAGAAGGAGCTGTTGTATTAGATGGATATGAAATTAAACCAGAGTATGTTGAGATTAGATTAGAGATTCCTGAACACATTGCAGGAGTTGAGTTCTCAAAAGGAACTGTCTTTATAAATACTGAAATTACTGATGATTTAATAAGAGAAGGATTGATGAGAGAAGTAATAAGAAGAATTCAGGCAATGAGAAAGGATATGGACTTAGACATTGAGGAGAAAATTAAGGTTAAGGTTGAAGGCATTGACTTAGATGAATTTAAGGAGATTATTGAGAGAGAGGTTAGAGGGCAGTTTGTTGATGAGATAAAGGCAGATTATGAAAAAGATTGGGAGATAAAGACACCAAATGGAGAGAAATATAATGTTAAGATAGCCATTGAGAGGATAAATAAATAAAAATTTCTTTTTAAATTTCTTTAAGATTTTCTACCTTTTATGACTCTATTTTTAAATTTATTTTAATTTATAAAACTAAAACAATTTATTCTGTGTGATAATATGATTCTAAAAGAAGGAGATGTAGTTTTTGAAGTACCAGATAAATTAACAGTTACAAAAAAGGATGAGGTCTTTTACAATCCAAGAATGAAAACCTGTAGGGATATAAGTATAGCAGTAATTCAGGCATTTCTAAATTTGTATCATAAAAAAGATAAATTTTATATTGCCGATGCATTGGCTGGAAGTGGGATTAGAGGGTTGAGATATGCAAAAGAACTCAACTTTAATGGGGACTTGAAAGTTTTTCTAAATGATATAAATCCAAAAGCTTATGAGAAGATACTAAATAATGCCAAATTAAATGAAATTAATAATATAGAGGTCTTTAATGAAGATGCCAACACATTTTTATCAAGGCACTTTAGATTTTTCAATGTTGTTGATGTAGACCCGTTTGGTTCTCCAGCTCCTTATATAGACCAGGCAATTAGGGCTTTGGTAACAAGAAATGGTTTGCTCTGTTTAACTGCAACAGACACTGCTGCTTTATGTGGAAGAGCTAAAAAATCATGCTTAAGGAAATATTTGGCTTATCCTTTATTTGGTAGGGATTGTCATGAATTTGCATTGAGGGTTTTAGTTGGATATGTTATGAGAATGGCTACAAAATATGAGCTTGCCTTAAAGCCAGTATTTTGCCATGCAACCGACCATTATGTTAGAGTTTATTTAATTACAGATAGGGGGGCTAAGAGAGCCGATAAAATATTTGACATGCTTGGCTATGTTAAAGATGTTAATGGAATCAAAATAATTAGAAAATTTGAAGAAGGTTATGAGAAAGGTTTCTCTGGACCGTTGTATATTGGTAACTTGTATGATAAAAACCTTGTTGAAGAGGCTTTAAAAATAGCTGGGGAAAGAAAATTTAGTGAAAGAGTTCTAAAGATTTTAAATGCCATTAAAGGAGAATCTGCTATAAATCAAGTTGGATGTTATGACACTCACCAAATCGGAAAAATGTTAAAGATTTCAGTTCCACCAATGCAGGATATTATAAAGCAATTAAAAGAGATGGGATTTAATGCTACTGTGACACATTACAATCCGAAAGGAATAAAAACCAATACAACATTAAAGGATGTTATTGAAGCAATATATAGATGTGTCAACATCAGGTGAATATAATGAATTTTAAAAAACTAATTGTGGCTTTAGTAATTCCAATTGTATGTCTTGGATTATGTGGTTGTTTTGAAATTGTCCCGAAATCATTTTATGATGATTTTTCTTCATACTCTGTAGGAGAAAAAGCCCCATTTGGAGAATGGAAGGTTAAGAAGGGGGGTTTTAAAATTGAAGCTGTAATGAGTGAGGATAAAAAATCAATAAACAAAGTTGCAATGCCAATAAACAATGGAATAATTTATATTGACAGGAACTATACTAATTTTATATTTACTGTTGATATAAAACGATTGGAGGATGAGGACAGTCCAAAAATATATTTCAGATTGACAAATCATGCAAAAGCTGGGTACTATATAGAAATAAAGGGGTATGATATGGGATATGCCCTCTATAAATTTAATGGGACTAAAGTTGAAAAATTGGCTGAATCTTACGACGCGGCTCCTGCTGGTACAGATTTTTATAGGTATGAGGTTATAGCAAAAGGTAATAAGATAATCTTCCTTGCAGGGGGACAGAAATATATTGAATATACTGATAACAATACTCCAATACTTAAAGGTGGAATAGGAATTGGAGGGGGTAGGGCTTATTATGATAATGTTAGGGTAGAGCCAATACAATAAATAAAAATGTATTTAACTATCTTTTTGATTTTCAATTACTTATTATGAATATTAACAATTTTTGCATTAATAATATTGTGGTTGTTTCCGCTAATAATTTGAATAGTAATATTTTGATTATTCTTTGAATTTTCAATAATTTTTTCTACTTCATACAACAATAGTGCCTTTTTTCCTAATGGTGTTAGTTTGTAGTATGTTTTTGGTAATGCCTGTTTGTTGTTTTCTTTTCTTTTTGATATTAATCCCAATTTTACCAATTCGTTTAATGTTCTGTTTAAACTGCTCATGTGTGTGGGAATCTCCCTATGAATTTGGCTAAAATGGAGTTCCCCTTTTTCGTTAAGTAGTTCTAAAATTTCCTTTACATATTTTTTACTTAATACTTCAATAAGCATGATTCTGCCCTTTTATGATTTTTTATGTTTGCTTTTTTGAGAATTTTCATATTTATACGATAATTAACATTTTTGCTAAATTTAACAAAAAAGCGAAAAGTTTATATTTATGCATAGCTATATCTACTTTAGTAAATATACTAAATTTAACAAAAATGTTAAAAACAAAGTGATTGAAAAAACCCTTAAATTGCTTTATAATTTCAAAATGATGAGGTGTAGAGCATGGATTCGCTAAAAAAGGGGATAATGTTTAGCTTAGTAGCAATGTTGTGTATTATTGCAGGTTGCACTTCAGAACCTGAAATAAAATCACCAACAACCTATGTTAAAATAAAGAGTAGTTTTAGTGATGATTTAAAAACAACAAACTTAGATGTTAAAGTTATAGTAGATAATCCGAATCCTATTGGAATTCATATAAATAAGGTTAAATTTGATGTTTATTTGTTGGACAATGGTGAAAAAGTAATCCTTAAACAAGTGAAAAAATCAGATATAGACATTAAAGAAAGTGGAACAACGCCAATAGACTTCCAAATATCCATACCAAATGACAAAATAATGTCAGCAATAAAAAACTCAAAAAATGGTAAAATAACTATTGGAGTGGATGGATATGCTCTTGTAGATGCAAAAATCAGTGAAATTGAAGTTCCTATTAAAGGAGAAACTGAAATAGCAATACCTAATATAAAATCTCCAATAACCAATGTTGAGATAAATGTTAAGCCAGGAGTTCCTACAAAAATAGATGCAAAGATTACAATAAACAATCCAAATAACATTGGAGTGAAGATAAAAGAACTTGTAGCAGATGTTTATTATATGGATAACTATGGGAATAATGTAAAACAAATAAAACATATTGAAAAACAAAACATATACATTAAAGAAAATGGCATAACAACAATAGATATTCCAATAACAATTGGATTAAATGATTTACCTTCTCCAGATTATGTTATAGAAAATGGTGGGAATATAATCATAGGAGTGGACGGATATGCAGTAGTTGATGCAAAAATAAAAGAAATTAAAATTCCAATTACTGGAAAAACAACTTTTGAATCTCCATTCCAATTATCTGACAATTCACAACTACCACTTCCAAATCCACCACAACCACCGCAATTGCCTAATATTTCAGTTATCATTCCACCACTTCCACAACCTCCACAACTACCAGACCCTTTAGAAATATTAAATGAGTTAATATCTTCAAGTAACGCTAATAATAATGAATATTCTCAATATTATATTGGAATAATAGATAAAAATGGTAATATTCCAGATACAATATATGCACAAAAACCATACTATATTGTAGTTATAGATTCTAATGGAAATTTAACAGAGGGAGTTGATATTTACATTAATGGTCAATATATGGGAACAATCGATGAATCTGGAATATTGCCTTGTATATTCTGTGAATCGGGATATTATACAATAACAGCTGAATATAATGGAGACGTTTTAGCATCTAAAACTGTATATGTTGAGGAAGTGACTAAATACAACAGTGGAAAATCTGAATCTTATGATGAGTATGGTAATAATTATGAAAGCTATGACCAACAACAAACACAAACTCAACAGTCAGAAATTAAAATAAGTGTAGATGATATAACCCTACATAATGAATTAATAATTAAAAAAATAGTTATGAGTCCTGATTTATTATTAATGTTGGCTGGAATGCCTCCTGAATTAAAAATAACTATGGAAAATGGAGAAGAAATAAATTTAAAATATATTTCTATGGATGTAGATTTAATAATATACAATCCAAATTCAAAAAGCGTTACAATCGATAAATTAATTTTAAATATGGTTGATGATGAAGGTCATAGTTTAGGAAAAGGAGAAATATCTGATATAACAATAACACCAGGAGAAAACCCAGTAACTGTTAAAGTAGATATACCAATTAATAAGATGGGATATGAGATTCTTAGAAAATTAAATGGTGAAGAAGTTTTTGCTGAAATATCTGGAAGTGCATATATTGGAGACGAAGAAATTCCATTTAGTGGAGAAAGAGAGTTACTACCACCATTGCCTAAACCACCAGTTCCACTCCCTCCATTACCACCATTCCCAACTGAATAACAAAATTTTCAATCCTTTACATTTTTTACACATTCAAATTAACAAATAACCGAAAAGTATATATATTACTTATTATTATTTAATTTTTGCTTCTGGTGGTTGTAGGGCGGTGGCTCAGCCTGGTTAGAGTGCTCGGCTGATAACCGAGTGGTCCGGGGTTCGAATCCCCGCCGCCCTACCATAATTTTATTTCCATAGGGGCAAAGCCCCTATTGGTATACCCCAGAGCGGGGCTTCACTATGTTCAGCCCCACTGTAATCTAAGAGGCATTGCCGAGCGAAGCGAGGCAATGCATCCTGTTTTGATGAACCTTTTAGTAAAAGGTTCGTTTGAATCCCCGCCGCCCTACCATTTTCTATTTTGGGCAATAACATTTATTAATTTAAATGTAAAAATTAAAAATAAAAATTTTAGTTTCTAAACTGGCTCATGAACTTTGGAATATATTTTATAGCCATATCTAAACTCATAACCTCATAGTTATCTTTTAGATAACCTTTTTCTCTCATAACTCTTCCTACCCAATCTGCAAACCTCTTATCTTGTATAACTACAACACCATAATCATTTTCAGTCCTTATTAGCCTTCCAATCATCTGAACCAATGTCCTTGCCATTCTATCAAATGATGTCATTAAAAAAGCTCTCCAATGAGCATCTTTAATCCCCCTAATTTTAAATTTCTCTTCTAATATTTTCTGTTCTCTCAATATTAGAGGTGTTGGAACTGGAAACGGCAAAGAATCAATAACAACTCCTACTAAAGCCTCTCCAGGAATATCTACTCCTTCAGCAAACCTCCCAGTGGCTAATAAAATCCCACCAATTTTTTCAAACCTCTCTTTTAACTCTTTAGCTTCTTTTCCATCCATACCTTGCTCATATACATGGATGTTTTTATTTTTAATGTTTGTTTTTGTAATCTCTCTTTTTAAATATTTATAAAAGCTATCTAAGTCCTCAAAGCTCTTAAATAAAACTAAAGAGTTTCCATTTATTGCTTCCAATATCTTCAATAAATTTTCATTTGCTTTCTCCCTATCTTTCCTTTCATACTTCATATCAACGCCATCTTTTAGGGCTATAATTTTCTTCCTATTCTTTGGGAATGGGCTTTCTAAAATTAAAAAGTCAGGATTATCAACTCCTGTCTTTAAAGCATGCATCTTTAAATTCCCAATTGTTGCTGAGCAGTGAATAACTACAGCATTACCATAAAGCTCTTTTAAATGGGAGCTTACAAAAACCGGCTCGCATAGTAGGGAATTTCCACTTCTATAGATTACATAGTTATCATTAATATATCTCAAATTTTTAATATTTTCTATGAATTCTAAAAGATACATCTCTGACAGTTTCTTTTTATGGATAAAATCAAGCTCTATGGCAATTAATGCTCTATTATCAATTTCAAATCTAAGTTCTTCTCTATCAATCTCCTCATTTTCATTGAATCTTAATATTTTGTTCTTTATATTATTTATTTGATAATAAGCATCTAAGATAGCCCCCAACACAGCAAGTTCTGTTTTATATTTCCAAGAGCTTAAATTTTCTCCATCAAAAATGATTGTTTCTTTGCAGATATCTATATTGATGTCTCTGCTTGTTAAATATCTCTCAATAATTTCCCAAAAATTTTCATCTTCAATATTCAATCTCTTTTTTAAAATATTGGGGGCATAATATATAGCCATATATTTTAATCTATTAATTGATAAATCAGGATTTATAATTATTGTTGATGTGTTTCTTATACTGTTTTCCAGTTTATGAGCTTCATCACAAATAATTATGTCTATATCTCTCTTTGCCTCAATATCTTCCTTCGCATAGTAAAACATACTGTTATTCATAACCACAATATCAGCTAAAATACTCTCAACTTTTGCTTTTTGATATTCACAAGTACAGTATGGGCAGTAATAGATAACTTTATCCCCCAAATTTACTGGCTGTTTTTTTGTTCCACAATAGCAAATTGGTCTTTTATTTGGCCTATAAGGGCATTTTTTATTTAATTGGCAATACAATCTATTAGCTTTTCCTCCTTTTGATTTACAGATAAAGTTGCTCTTCCCCATTAAAAATGCAACCTTTAAATTATGCTTTAGAGAGCTTAAATCCTCATATATCCTAACTTGCTGGTCTATGGTCTCTGTTAATATTAAGACTCTCTTCCCTCTCTCAGCAAAATATAAAGCTGGAATTAAATAGCCAAGAGTTTTTCCAACTCCAGTTGGAGCTTCAACTATCAAATTTCTCCTATTTTTTATACACTCGTAAATTTTCAGCATCATCCTTTTTTGTGGCTCTCTAACTTTGGGATATGGGAACTTCTCTTTAATGTAGCTTTCAAATTCCATAAAAACACCTTTAATTTAAAATTATAAAAATTATAATCACAAAAATAAAAATAAAAAAGAGATATTTATAGGCTTTCGCAGTTTATATATCAACTTTGGAATTGGACATCCAAAGGATGTCAATATAACAATAAAACATTTTACAGTTTTTTACAAAATGTCTTTGAATGAATAAGGAAGGGATGAGCCTCTTTAGAGCCTCAAATATTCTTTTTAATTTTAATAAGTTTTGTAAAAGTCCTATATTTATTCTCCATGGTCTTTATGTATATTTTCTACAGCTTTATTGTAGTATTCAATTGCTGTCTCGATATTTCCTTGCCTTTCATAGATTCTTGCTTTACTCAAAAGTGCTTTTATGTAATGTGGCTGTAGTTCAATAACTTTCTCATAGCATTTTAATGCTTCATCTAATTTTCCTAATCTCTCATACAATTCCCCTCTATAATACCACAAAGCCACATCATCTTTTCTTATTTTCAAGCCCATGTCTATATATCTCTCAGCCTCTTTTAAATCGCTAAGAGCTAACATTAAAGAAACAGCATGTCTTATAGCATCTATCCATCTTACCTTTAATTCGTCTATTAATTTTTTGAAACATTCAAGTGCCTCTCTAAATTTACCCATTCTTTTTAACAAAACGCCTTTTAAATATAAGGCATTTTTGTCGTGGGGTTTTAACTCTAAGGCTCTGTTTAAACATAGTAATGCATCTTCATACCTTCCTAATTTTCTTAATATCTCAGCCTTTTTAACCCACATTGGAACAAAGTTTGGAACATATGACAATATCTCATCGTAGCATTTTAATAGTTCATCATACTCTCCTAAGAACTCTAAACAAATCGTCTTAAGTAAAAACGCCGATAGAAACTTATTTTCAATTCCCAATGCTTTATCATAGCACCTTAATGCTTCATCACAATTTCCTGACATTCCATACAGTTGCCCAACAAATACCCATGTTATAGGATTTTTTGACTCATAGGATAACAATTCTTCAAATGTTGTAATTGCCTCTTTCACTTCTCCTTTAGCATACAATATCAATCCCTTCAAAAACAAAGCTAAGTAGAAGTCTGGCTCTAATTCCAATGCTTTATCAACATAATAAAGTGCTTTTATCAAATTTCCTTCAAATAATTCTCTATAAGCTCTTAAAACATTAGCTACCGCTTCTAATGCATCTACTCTTGGGGTTCTCTTTCTGTCCATATGTATATCACCGATAAGAGATAACTTTTTTATCTATCAAGTGCCTTATTGTAGTATTCTACAGATTCTTCTATTCTTCCAAGCTTTTCTAACACCCTTGCTTTAGCAAGTAAAGCTTTTGTATGGTGGGGCATTAGTTGGAGAGCTTTATTATAATATTCCAAAGCTTCTTCAAATTTATTTTGTTTTTCGTATAATCTGCCTTTAAAATACCATAAACTTGCATCATCAGGTCTCAACTTTAGTCCCATTTCGATATATTTCTCAGCTTTTTCCAGTTTATTGAATAGGAATAATAAGTAAATCGCTTCTCTAATAACTTCTATCCATGTTACATTTAAATCATCAATAAGCTTTTCATAGTATTTTAATGCTTCGTCACATTTCCCTATTCTCTTTAATATTAACGCCTTTAAATATATTGCATTTGTGTCATTTTCCTTTAACTCTAACACTTTATTTATACATAGCAGGGCTTCTTCATATTTTCCTAATTTACGTAAAATATTTGCCTTAAGTGTATACGCCGGAATGAAATTTGGAGCGGATGATATTAGTCTATCACAACATTTTATTAATTCGTCATATTTCCCTGAAAGCCATAAACATAAGATTTTAAAGAAAAATGCTGTAGCAAATTTTTCTTCAATACCTAATGATTTCTCATAACATTCCAAAGCATTATCAAAATTCCCTAATAACTCGTAAAGTTGGCCAAGAAGGGCATAAGCTATAGGGTCTTTAGAATCCTTTGTAATATCTTCAAGACATTCTATAGATTTATTGATATCACCTAAAGTAGCTAAAGATATTGCTTTTAAAAATTTTGCAAATTTAAAATCAGGGTTTAACTCTAATGCTTTATCAAGATAATATAATGATTCCAAAAGATTCCCTTTGTCCCTATATTCATATGATTTTATTAGATAAGTTAGTGATAATAAAACATCAGAAGTCTCTTTTACTTTTTTATTTTTGTTTTCCATATTTATTCACCAAATAAGGAGTTTAGATTATTTTGTAATATTTCCATATCACAATATCTAGGATACTCAACATATTACTATCATTCATATTTCATATCTTATATTAAAATTATTCTATGTATTGTTTTCAGTAATACGAGAAGATTGAAGTTATAGCTATTTCAAGAATAATTTTTTATCAACATCTCCTTCCCCTTCAAATATATTTTTGTATTTCGTTAAATAATTTCCTATATTTAAAAGCTTATTAACCTCCTTATAGAAAGGGAGTTTCCTAAAATGTTCCCTCCTATTTAACTCTAATAAATATCTCAAGATTTCCTCTTCATTTTCTTTGGTGTTGTATTTTTGTAGATTATTCTTTATTTCACTAAGTTCTTTGAGATTTAATTTATTTATATTACTTTCAAAAATTTCTTTGCATCTTTCAGATAATTCGTCAAATGTTTTGCTGCTAAAAATATACCTCCCAAATTCCTCTCTATCTTCCCAATCAACCCTAAAATTCTCAAATATTTCTGTCTTACTACTATGTTCCATCCCATTTTCTATAATTTCTTCAAACATATCAAAATAAAGCTCTTTTATCAATTCTATAGCCTCATTAACAACTTTTTTATCAATATCTCCCTTTTTTATTCCTTTGCAATAGTGCTTTATTATTAAGAGAGGAGTTCCATCCCATTTAACCATACAACTAAAAGGAAAAATTCTGCACATTAATGGTTTAAATTCATAACCCTTTTCTAAATGAACTCTGCATAAATTGTTATTATTTAACAAAACACATCCCTTCTCATTAACCTTTAGCCTATATTTAAACTCCCCCTCACATCTCTCTATAGCATATTCATAATCTTTAAGTTTAAGCACGTCAAAATAGTTTAGATATATCCTCCAACTCTCACAAGAACAGCAATATGCACAATTTATGCACTTATAGGTTATCCCCTCAAATGTTATCTCCCACTCCATGGGCATCACTCAATATAGTTTTTTACAAAACTTATTAAAATTAAGAAAGGAAAATTTGAACGCTTCCAAAGGAAGGCGTTCATCAGTGCATATTTATTTAAGACATATGCAAAAAACTATAAAATTTTATATAAAATGTTTAACAGAATGTAATTTATAAAAAATTGGTGATGTCATTGATAGAGCTTACTTATGCATTTATGTTTGTTATTGTTGCGGTATTAATTGCATATAGAGAAAAATTAGGCATTGAGAAAAAAATACTATATGTATCAATCTTAGCTCTAATCCAACTGTTTATCTTAGGGTTTGTTCTGCTTTATATTTTTGCTTCTGGAATGATTGGAGCATTTTTAATGATTTTTGTAATGATTATCTTGGCATCTTATCTTATTATGAGGGAAATTGAATTAAAAAATAAGACAAAGCTGTTTATAAGTTTATTTATTACATTTCTAACAACTACAACTGTCTCATTGGCAATATTAATAATCCCTAAGGTCGTTAAATTTGAGCCAATATATGTAATTCCATTAATGGGGATGGTTATTGGAAATACAATGAACACAATTCATTTAGCACTGGATAAAATAATAGATATGGTTAAATCAGAAAGGGATATTTTGTGGGGATATTTGGCATTAGGGGCTTCTGAGATAGAGGCGTTGAGACCATTTATAAAAAATGCAGTAAAATCAGCAGTAATCCCCCAAATGAATAGAACAAAATCTGTTGGAGTTATTTTCATCCCTGGAGCAATGGTTGGGATGTTGTTGAGTGGAGCAAATCCCATATATGCAGCAGAAATCCAAATTATCATTATGTGGATGGTTTTAAGCTCAGCGATAATTTCTGGAATTTTAATATGTTATTTAATGTACAAAGAAATTATTAGGGTATAATAAAATTAATAGCCCCTAAGTTCTTTCATCTTCTCTATTCTCTTCTTAATTAACTCCTTCTTACCTATATCACTTCTGTGATATACCTCTCCTTTGATGTATTTGGTTGCCTCTTCAGCTATCTTTTCAGCTTCTTCAATTGTGTCAGCAACTCCAACCACAGCAACAGCCCTTGAACCTGTCATGTATAAACTTCCATTATCTTCATTAACTGATGCATAGTGTAAGATAGCTCCTGTCTTTTTAATTGCTTCTTCATCAACGGTTATTGGCTCCCCCCTAACTGGGTTGTCTGGATATCCCTTTGGAACTACATACTTACAAACTGTAGCCTTGTTTTCAAACTCAACATCTATAGTATTGAGTTTTTTATTTACTATTGCCTCACAAACATCTAAGAAATCATTCTTTAATATAGCCAATAAGTTCATTGCCTCAGGGTCTCCAAATCTTGCATTGTATTCAATAATTTTAGGCCCTTCTTTTGTTAGCATGAACTGCCCATATAAAATTCCTTTATAGCCACCAACTTCTTCTTTTAATGCTTTAACTGTCTCTTCCATAATCTCTTTTGCTAACTTTACATCCTCCTCTGTCATAAATGGCAGTTTATGGTCTGGGCATGAGTAAGAACCCATACCTCCTGTTATACTTCCCTCATCTCCCTCTAATGCATGAGGGTGGTCTTGAACAAATGGTGTAAATTTGATAGTGTCTCCATCAACAAATCCGTGTAATGTGAATTCAACTCCCTCCAATTTTTCTTCAATTAAAACCTTTCCTCCTCCCAATCCAGTTTCAAAAATCTCTTTAGCATATTTCTTTGCCTCTTCGTTATCTTTTAACTGCTCTCCAACTACCTTAACCCCTTTACCTCCAGTCAATCCAACTGGTTTGACAACTGCCTTAATGCCTTTTTCAGTCAATTCATCAATAAAGCTCTCTAACTCCTCCCCATACTCTTCAAATGCTTTATACATTAAAGAACCTTTTATGTTGTATTTTTTGAATAAATTTCTCATGAATTCTTTGTTTGTTTCTATTTGAGCAGCTGCCTTTTTAGGCCCTACTGATGGAATGCCCATCTCCTCTAACAAATCAACAACCCCAACATCTAATGGAGCTTCTGGACCTATAACAGCTAAATCTGGTTTAATCTTTTCAGCAAATTCTTTAACCGCATCTAAATCTGTCTCTTTTGCCAACTTTATTTCCTCTGATAATCTTGCAATTCCTGGGTTTCTGTTTTTCATCAATGTGTAGAGCTTAACATCCGCATTCTTTTTTAAAGCATGAGCTATTGCACTCTCCCTTGCTCCTCCTCCAATCAATAAGATTTTCATAACCTCACCTTTTTATTTTTTAGAGATTAAGGTAAATAATAAAAGAACTGATTTAAATCTTTTACTCTAAGACAATCTCTCTATACTCTTTCTTTTCAGTGTCTAATATTCCAATGGTAGGAATGCCTGTTAAGTAGCCACAACATTCTCCTGGGTTTATAACTAAAACATCATCAACCTCTTCAAAAACCCTCTCATGAGTATGACCATAAATAACAACATCATACAAACCAGATTTAATAGCCATCTCTAAAACAGATTGATGATGTCCATGGGTTATAAAAAATCTTAGTCCATCAATTTCAATTGATATGAAGTCATCAATTATATTTTCTTCGTTTATATTCTTTAACCATTCTCTCAATTTGCATCTCTCTCCATCGTTATTTCCATAGGTAGCTATGATATTTGCGTTTAAGTTTTCAAATTCCTTTATAACAAATAAACTAACAAAATCCCCACAGTGTATAACTGTCTCAACTTCTTCTTCATTAAAAATCTCTATAGCTTTTCTTATATTTGGCAGATGGTCGTGAGTGTCGCTCATTATTCCAATTTTCATTATCTCCCCCAAAGATATTTTATACAATCTTACATTTATTAAATCCTTCTATAATAATTTTTTGATGAAGGAAAAATTATTTTTTCTTAAAATGTTCAATTACCTCAGCTATCAAATCAACCACATACTTTACGTTATCGCTCTTTATTATTACACTGTCTGATGTTGCAACAACTTCTTTATTTTTAAGCTCGTAATCACAATTTTTAACACAAAAAACCTCCCCCTCTATACCTAAAGCCTTCATCTTCTCTCTAATCTTTTTAGCTAATATTCCACTTTTTGATACTTGTGCATCTAAATAAATAACAGCTTTGACATTATAATGCTTAAGAATCTCCAATAAAAGAGATATGGCTTTTTCAGTGTATTCATTTATCTTGTATTTGCCATATACATTTTCAAAATCTCTATAAATGTTATCATCACACAAAATAACTTTATTACCTTTAATTAACGCCTCTAAGCCGATAAGAACATTAAATCCATCAATATATATTGTTTTTCCTTTAAAATCTTTTAATTTTTTAAGCTTTCTTTTGGTTAATTCAATTTCTTTATCGCTGTGAGTAGTTCTAATAATTCTAATCCTATCTTCTTTACTCAACTTATAATGATTGGCTACAAAATTTAAAGCAACATCCTTTTTATATCCTCTATTTATCAAATACCTAAAATCTTCTTTAGCCCTCTCTATACTCATAATTTCCCCTTATTGGCATAAGATTTTCGCAGTTTATACATTTAATAAGGAATTTTTAGTTTTTTGCAAAAGTTATTAAAATTAATATGGAAAGTTTGAACGCCTTCCTTTGGAAAGGCGTTCATAAATACCTTATATATTCCAAAATGTTTTGCAAAAAACTATTGATGCCTTTGGCATCTATTTACCTTAAAATTCTATTTTCTGCGAAAATCTTATGGGACAAACTTCTTCACACTCTCTACAAAATATACAGCTATCTATATCTACTTTAACAATTAGAGAGTTTATATACTCATCTGGTGATAAAATTGCCTGTAAAGGGCATTTTTCAATACATTTTAAGCAGAGTTTGCATTTTTCTGGATTAATTTCTTTATTTATTATATCAATTGCCTCACATTCACATAAACCACAGCTATTACATCTATCTTTTAAAATAACTGGTGTTTTTGGTTTTGGAATCTCATTTTTTATTATAGGAATTGGACAAAATAAAACACAGATTCCGCATTTTGTGCATTTATCGGCATCTATAGTAAACCTATCTTTTATTATTGCATTGTTTGGGCAAATCTCTACGCAAGTTCCACAGACAGAGCATATTGTTTCTCTAAAATCAAATATCTTTATTGCATTAGTTGGGCAGACATCTACACAAAGACCACAGCCGATACACTCAGTTAATTGTATTGGCTTAGTTTTTGAAGGTTTTGAAAACTTATTCCTATTTGTTAAAAAAATGCTTCTTATTAGAGTTTTTATCAACCCTACCCCTTTAAAAATTTTATAAAACTCTTCTTCCATAAGCCTCACTCAAAATATTTTAGAAATATTTAAATCTATCGATTAATTGTTCTAAAATAAAAATTGGCGCCCTGGCCGGGATTTGAACCCGAGTCACGGGAGTGACAGTCCCGTATGATAGGCCGGGCTACACCACCAGGGCATAGTAATGCCAAGGATAACCTTGAGAATTTAAAATAATAAAAAGTGGCCGGCGGCGTCGCCCCTTTCCCGCCAGATGGCAGTACTCGGGGCATCGCTGGGGGGCTTAACTTCCGAGTTCGGGATGGGTTCGGGTGTGGCCCCCCCGCTATGACCGCCGTACCAAAGGAAATAGCGGGCCCGAAGGGATTTGAACCCTCGACCACCTGGTTAAAAGCCAGGCGCTCTGCCAGACTGAGCTACGGGCCCTCTTCAGCCCTTAGCTCGTGTGCGTTCCAAACATATCGCGTTTCTCATATATATACTTTTCGGTTCCCCCCATAAATGGGAGATGGTCCGGCGGGCCGGATTTGAACCAGCGACATGCGGATCTACAGTCCGCCGTTCTACCAGGCTGAACTACCGCCGGACACGAAGTGGTGGGCCTGCCCAGATTTGAACTGGGGTCTCAGGATCCCAAATCCCAAAGGATAGACCAGGCTACCCCACAGGCCCACTAAAGGAAAAATGGAGCCCCGGGGGGGATTTGAACCCCCGACCACCTGATTACAAGTCAGGCGCTCTACCAGGCTGAGCCACCGAGGCTCGTTTGCAGTATTAGTAAATTACAGATGTAGTATATAAACTTTTCGGTAATCAGATTATTCATTTATTTAGTTATATTATAGGATTTTATTTTTATACTATGTAGTAAATTAGGACTCCAACTACTCCACCAACAGTGGTGGCTATTAAATTAACATGTTCATTGTTTAAAATCCCTTTTCTCTCAAATAACGCCCCAACTAAGCTATCAGCTAAATTCCCAGCTATTCCCCCAACAGTGCCACATAAAACAATTTTAAGGTCACCAAATAATAAATATCCAAACAACCCTATCAAAAACGCTCCTAAAATTCCAGCTAATGTGCCAAATATTGTAATTGCTCCATCAGTCCCTTTTTCAACAACTTCGAAGGTAGTTATTAATCTCGGCTTTTCGTTAGATAAAATCCCAAGTTCTGAAGAAAAGGTATCTGACGTAGCAGCAGCTATTGATGATATATATCCAACTAAAGCCCAGTTAAGCCCAAATATGGTTAGGATTGCAAACAATATTGGAACTAAACCGTTAGCCAATACGTTTCTTAAACTTCTACATGTTTCAGCCATTTTTTTAGCTTTCTTTTTTTCTAAACCAACTCTGCTCACTAAAACTCCCAAAATAAAAAAGGACAAAAGTAATATTAAATATTTAAATCCACAAAAATAAAGTAATATAAAACCCATAATTGACGAGCCAATGACTCCCTCGTTATCTAAGCATCCGCTCTTTTTAATTAACAATGCCAATACACATATAATTAGGATAGAAATAAACAACCTTATTAGAGATTCCATTTTATCAACGTTCCCTTAACTGTATATGAGTTAAACCGTATATACTGCGGGGTTAATTAGAGCCCTGGCCGGGATTTGAACCCGGGCTTGGGGATCCGAAGTCCCCCGTGCTGTCCCCTACACCACCAGGGCTCGATAAATCATTTATATAAAATTTGGTTAGAATACTAGATTAAATTCTCTAAAAATTAAATTGATGACAGTACAAAAGTTAAACAAATAATAAACACTAAAATCCCACTCAAGATAAAATAAACAAAAATAAAAATTAGAGAATTCATTAATTTACTGTTTTAAAGCTAATTTTATGTCTTCGACTTTTACTGTTTTTCTCTTTGCGTGCTTAGCTAATTCAACTGCTTCTTTTGCTATTTCTAATGCAATTTCCTCAACTGCCTCTGCCAAGTATTCTGCAGCAGCTCTACTTACCCTCTCAGCACCAGCCTTTTTCAATATTCTCTCAAATGGTGCAACTGGAAGCTCAGCCATAATACCACCTCAGAGTTTTACAACCATTTTCTTATGAAAATAAAGTATTTAAAATTTTCGGTTTGGTTTTAATAGAACTTTCGCTGGAATAAAATTTTATATTGAATTTTAATGCCCTTTGATATTGGAGCTCCACAGTTTGTATATATACAATAAATTCTTAAAGATCTATTTGTATAAACTGTTGAAATTTCAACTTAAGATTAAGGTAACTTAACTTTTTCCTTTATCTTTTTAATTTCTTCTGGTTTAGCAATGGTTTTTGGATGCTTTGGGAGATATGGACATCTTATTTCTTTTTCTGTAGATATTTCATAAGTCCCAATATCTTTGGCTATCTCTACAATATCGTTCTTATCCAAACCAATTAAAGGCCTTAAAATTGGATAACTTATATTTTCGCTTATGACTCTCAAGTTCTTTAATGTTTGTGAAGCTACCTGTCCTAAATTATCTCCAGTAACAATGGCATCACAGTCTAAATATTTTGCATACTTTTCAGCCACTTTTAGCATTTTTCTTTTGCAGAATATACATGTGTAGTTTTCTTTTTTAATGCTCTTGAGTTTTTCTACAATATCTTTTATGTCCTTTGAGTAATCATAGACAACAAACTCTAATTCAGTATCATAATCGCTTAATATTTCTACTATTTTTCTAACTTTATTTAATGCCTCTTCATTCATCTTTAAATGTAACAAAACAGCTCTACATCCCCTTCTAATCATCATAAAAGCTGCTACAGGGCTATCTATCCCGTCAGATATTAAGCAGAGAACTTTTCCCTGGCTACCAGCTGGTAACCCACCAATGCCTTCATATTTTTCTGTGAAGATATAAGCCCTATCGTTTAAAATCTCTATCCCCAAAACTATATCTGGATTATCTAAATCAACCTCTAATCCAAGTTTTTCAACTATTGCCTCTCCAACTTTTTTATTCACTTCAACTGATGTAAATGGGAATTTTTTGTAACTTCTTTTTGTCTTAACTGCAAATGTTACCTTTTCTTTATCTATGGTTTTTACCTTCTTTTTAATTATTTGAACTGCAAAACTTACAATTTCATTAATGTCTAATGGACATTCATAAACTGGGCTGTAAGAAACGATACCAGCAACTTTTTTTAATAATTTTAAAGCTAAATCTTCTTTACCTTTTGTATTTACCTTAACCAGCAATCTTCTATGTAAAATTTTAACCTCTGCGTCAATCTCATATTTTCTAAGCAATTTTATAATATTTTTTCTTAATATTTCCTCTAAGTTTTTTCTTATAGGTTGAGATTTTAATCCAATTTCTCCATATCTAACTAATATTTCCATAGTTTCACCTTAAGCTTTTTCATCTTTTGCATAAGCAATGATTCCATTAATTATGGACACAGCTACAGGAGTTCCACCTTTTGGGCCTATAGTTGATATACTTGGAATATTTAACTCTCTAAGTGCTTCTTTTGATTCTGATGCTTGAACAAACCCCACTGGAACCCCAACAACCAATTTTGGATTTATATTTTCTTCTTTAATTAATCTTATAACCTCAAACAGAGCGGTTGGAGAGTTTCCAATAACTACAATCCCTCCATTTATAAAATCCTTAGCCAATCTCATTGAAGCTACAGCTCTTGTTATTCCCTCTTTTTTAGCAATTTCATAAACATCTGGATGATTTATAAAACAATAAACATCATTATATCTAATCCCAGCCTTAATCATATTTACATCAACAACTACTGGCTTTTTATCTTTTATAGCTTTAATTCCCTCCTCTATTGGATTATTATTAAATACTAAAAGTTTGGCATACTCTGGGTCTGCTGTGGCATGGACAACCCTTTCAATAATTCCTAATTCTTTTTCATTAAAATTGTTTATTTTGTCTCCTAAAACCTCTTTTATTTTATTTTTAACAATTTCTCTCGATTTATTTGCTATATTTAACCCATCTTTTGATATAGCTCCCATAAAATCCATAAAAATCACCCATAAGATTAAAAAAATAGCAAAAAAGTTAAAAATAGAAAAACAATAATGTTTGTTTTTGATTTTATTTGTTTCTTAATGTTTTAATTACTTCATCCACAATCTTTGGAGCCAAACCTATATATGTCTTTGGATTCATTAATTCCTCTAATTCTTCTTTTGTTAAATACTTCATAACTTCTTCATTTTCTAATAGAACATCTTTTAAATGCCTCTTCTCTTCATAAGCCTTCATTGCACATTTTCTTACTATTTCATGGGCTGTTTGCCTACCCATTCCTCTTTTGGCTAATTCAATCATTATTCTCTCAGCCATTATAAGCCCTTTTGTTAAATTTAAGTTTTTCTCAACATTTTCTTTATTTACTTTTAACTTCTTGACTCCTTTAATTGCTAAGGTTAATATATGGTCTGTTAAAACGCAAACCTCTGCAAATATACACCTTTCAGCGGATGAATTAGTGAGGTCTCTCTCCTCCCATAATGGAATATTATCCATTTCAGCTATGCATAGAGATTTTATAACTCTTGATAATCCACATATTTGCTCAAATGTTATTGGGTTTCTCTTATGAGGCATTGTTGATGAGCCAGTTTGCTTTGTTGGGTCAAACTCCTCCTCCAATTCTCCAATCTCTGTTCTCTGCATATTTCTAACAGTAACTCCAATTTTGTTTAATGTTTGAGCTATCAAAGCCAATAAAAAGACAAATTCAGCATGTCTATCTCTCTGAATAACTTGGTTTGATATTAAAACTGGCTCTAATCCTAAGATTTCAGCAACTCTTTTATGCACCTCTAAACCCTTCTCTCCCATAGCTGCCATTGTTCCAACAGCTCCAGTAATCATAGAGACGCAGATTCTTTTCTTAGCTTCATTTAACCTCTCTAAGTGTCTGTCTATTTCAGCTGCCCATAAAGCAAATCTCATCCCATAGGTTGTTGGAATTGCATGCTGTCCATGTGTTCTACCAACACAAACAGTATATTTGTGTTCTTCTGCTTTGTCTAATAGGATGTCTCTTAGCTGTTTTAATTTTTCTTCTATAATTTCAATTGATTCTTTTAGCAGTAGAGAGTTGGCAGTATCAACAATATCGTTTGATGTAGCTCCAAAATGGATGTATTCTCCAGCGTTTCCTTCACAGACCTCTGCTAAAGCTCTAATCATTGCAACAACATCGTGTTTTGTCTGTTTTTCAATTTCTTTAACCCTCTCCAATTTTACATACTTTGTTGATGCTTTTCTGTTAATTTCTTCAGCAGCTTCTTTTGGAATTAAGCCGAGTTCTGCTTGAGCTTTGGCTAATGCAGCCTCTACTTTTAACATTTTTTCTAATTTATTTTCTTCTTCCCAAACTCTTCTCATCTCTGGAGTTCCGTATCTATAATCAATTGGATGCACAGCCATTTTTTCACCATGATTGTTATTTAATTAAGTTTCAATTAATTGTTAATGATTTTTATAGTTTGATGATTTATTTAAAAAAGCATTTTCAGAAAACTACTTATATGAGTTTGTCGATATTTTTTGATTGAGATGTTTTTAGGTGTTTATTATATTGTTGTGTTTGTCTCGTTGAATAAACTTGGAATTTGATAAGGTTAATGATTAATTAGTATTTAAGGATTTAGAGGATTTAAATTTAATTTCTAAGGGTATAGTGATTTGATTATTCGGAATATTCAGGTTTATTGAATTATTTAGATTTTTAAAATTTAAGATTAGATAGTAAGTCAAATAAAATTTCTCCAACCAATAAGTCAAATCTTCAAATTTAAAAAGATAAGAATACTCAATTTTATTAAAAGGGAAAGATTTAAATATCATTGGATTTATAAATAAAGGATGTTATTTACCCTTAGAAAAATACACCACCAAAAATTATAAATATTAGAAAAGTGATAAAAAATAGGTTGTGAATGATTGCCCTGTTAAAATAAGACCGATTCGGTATGGAAACGAAGTTACTGTTCCAGTATTAATGGCAATAATATTTGCGGTTAAAATAAGACCGATTCGGTATGGAAACAGACACGGTAGAGTTTGCAAAAAATAATAAGGAGGAGTTAAAATAAGACCGATTCGGTATGGAAACTTTATGTATTTATATTACATTTATAAGCATCTATCTACGTTAAAATAAGACCGATTCGGTATGGAAACGTCAATACTTTTCCATCAACGCTTACTTTTACTGCATCAAGTTAAAATAAGACCGATTCGGTATGGAAACCTGGCTTTTAATGCAACAGCTTTTTTAAAGTGTGTTCCGGTTAAAATAAGACCGATTCGGTATGGAAACTTTTGCAATCAGATGTATGTTGGGTTTAAATTACGGTTACTGTTAAAATAAGACCGATTCGGTATGGAAACGCTATCTCTAAAGTCAGAATTAGAGACATTTCAATAGCGTTAAAATAAGACCGATTCGGTATGGAAACTATATCTATATGCCACTGAATCACAGGACCATAATGCATCCCGTTAAAATAAGACCGATTCGGTATGGAAACAATAGTGTCCTCTTAAGCCCGTCATTACACACTGGCGTTAAAATCAGACCGATTCGGTATGGAAACTTGTTTTGTAATATTCCTCTATGATACTTTTCCAACTGTTAAAATCAGACAGATTCGGTATGGAAACCATCTTCTAATAAATAAATCTGCTGGAGAGAATCATGTTAAAATCAGACCGATTCGGTATGGAAACTAGAATAATTTTTGAGATGCTGAGTAATAGTAATGTTAAAATCAGACCGATTCGGTATGGAAACGTAATCTCTTCATATACTCACAGTTTTTGTAACTGTCGTTAAAATAAGACCGATTCGGTATGGAAACTTGATTGGATTGCTAAAAAAAGGTAGAAAAAGAAATATAAAGTGTATAGTTAAAATCAGACCGATTCGGTATGGAAACATTTGTGTATTTTTGAATAATTCTGGCAAAAACAACAATAACGGTTAAAATAAGACCGATTCGGTATGGAAACGCTACTGTTGAGAAGTTGCAGTATTCATTAAAATACGCCGGTTAAAATAAGACCGATTCGGTATGGAAACATCGAAATAGTGTCTGATTATATTGGGCATAGGGATGTTAGGTTAAAATCAGACCGATTCGGTATGGAAACAGCTATATCAGACTTAGGGCTACTACATTAGCTTAAAAACTTTTGATATATTGATTAATGCATCCGTTTTGGTGAGACAAAACTCTACTTTCTGGCTATGAAAACTCAAAGAACTTTTGTTTAACCGAAAGCTTTAGCTTTGAACAATGAAAACCGTTAGGTTTTTATCTAACCTTTGCTAAAAGTTTTAATTAGACTCCTTAGAGGATGAAAAGAATTATAAGTAAGAAAATTTTTTAGATGAGAATATGTATGTTATCATCGTTTATGATGTGAATGTTTCAAGAGTAAACAAAATAAAAAGCTTCCTTAGAAAGCATTTGAATTGGGTTCAAAATAGTGTTTTTGAAGGAGAGGTTACAAAGGCAGAGTTTGAAAGGATAAAAGATGGCATTTTAAGGATTATTGATGAAGATGAAGATTCAGTAATTATTTATCGATTTCCATTAGATTTTATGCCAAAAAGAGAGATTTTGGGTTTAGAAAAGAATCCAATTGATGATATTATATAAGCTTTATTCATAAAGCTCTAAATAAAGCCTTCCAGACTCAGTTAAATTAAATTCTTTATCAACAAGTCCCAACTCTTGAAGTTTTTTAACTTCTCTACTAACCGTTGCTGGAGATAAACCAAGATTTTTTGCCGTCTCTCTAATCCCACAACCGTTATAAATAGATTTTAGTATCTTAATCCATCTATCATTTTCTGGAACTAAAAATGCTTTTATTGGTATTTCTGTATAACCTTCAAAGTTTTCAAATTCAACTTCCACCCTTACATCAAGATTTTTTAACAATAAAAGTGTCGAAACTACAAGTAAAACCAAAACTCTCATACCTCCAGAGAGATTGGCATATATTGAATTCTCTCCACTCTCTAAAATCTTTTGTTTTATTTTTTTGACATTTGTAAGCACTGAATCCTTTACATTAACCTCAAGTATAGAAATGTTTTCTTTTTTAACAAGATTATCTAAAAGAGAAAGTATATTGTTTAATGCATTCTGAACTTTTTGATTGTTATTTAAATCATCTGGCAGAATTATGAGGACTTTATCTTCTCTTTTAATTCCATGCCTAAGTAAAAACCTAATGGCAAATTTTTCATCAAATCCTAAAGTTATTATGTATAGCATAGTTATCTCCAAGATATTTTTTATAGATGTTGTAAATCTCTATAACCTCTCTACCCAAAACTCCCAAATTTTCATTGTTATTCCCTCTATTTAAAATTGCCGAGACGTTATCTGCAACCATTAAAGGAACTAAAATTAAATAAACCCCTCTAAAAATCCTATCACTATCTTTAAAGAGTTCTGTGATGCTATGTATAACATCACTTGGAATTTCAGAAGGGATATTAACATCAATTGGAGAATATTTTTGAATAACTTCAATACCCTCTTCACACATCTCTAATTTTGGAGAGCTTGTTATAGGTTTGAATCTATTCACCATAGTATGATGATGTAATGCAATTGCACAAGCTATAGTTTTCTTAATCTCATTATCTTTCTTTTCATCTCCTGTGATTGTATCTATTGAATTATAGGCAATGTATGCAGAATAAAACTCATGCCCACGAAATGTTTTTTTATCTTGATAATATTCTAGTCCTTTAGCACTATCATGCAACACATAAGATGTTTCCAATGTAATTTTTCCCACTTTATTATCAACCCCCAAACACTTGGCAAGTTTTTTATGATAATTCCTTTTAATGTAAAAATCTATAACTTCCAAGCCTTTTTCAATATGTTCTTCCATTGTCTCTAATCCTTTCCCCTCCCTATCAAAGAAAGCATAGCATGTCATAATACAAGCCCCCTTTCTTTGTTATATCCATCTAATAGTTTAATTATTATATGCTCCCCACAAGCAATATCTATTGCTATTTTAAATGCTTCATCTTCATTTTTAATTTCTAATTTTTCCTCTATAATATTATTTTCAAGCTTTTTTATTCTAATAACTTCAACTTTTTCCAATTCATAGAGTTTAAACAACTCCCTTGGACTGACTAAAACTACATCATTTTCAACTTCGACAGGTATTAAAAAATCTCTTAAAAATGCATTTCCTTTGGAAATATGTTCAGTGATTATTTCATGTATTTCAAAACTCCTTGTTCTGAAATCCCTTAGTTTTTCAATTAGTGTGTTTGTTATTTTTTTATACTTCCCAATTTTAGCTTCAGCATCACTTAATCTTTTTCCATGAACTTCATCTATCCATTCTTGGTAAGTTTTAAAGATTCTTGGATGAATATCTATATGACTTTTAAGATATTTCCAAGTTTTTTCAATCTTTTCTTTGCTGTATGGCTTTCCTTCTGATTTTAAAATGACTATTTTTCCTTCTTTTTCATCATATCTTGCTACTCTACCAAACCTCTGAATTAATGAATTTGGTGGAGCAATTTCTGTTACCATCAAATCTGATGAAATATCCACTCCAGCCTCAATAACTTGAGTTGAGATTATTAAAAACTCTTTTTCATTTTTCATCTTTCTAATTTTTTCAACAATCCTCTTTCTATGGTTGTATGTCATCTTTCCATGAATTATAGATATATTTTCAAATCTACCATCTTCTAAAGCCATATCGTAGATTTTTATACATTTCTTTGGACTATTGACAACAATGATATTTCTTTTACCTTCTTCAACATATTTTAAATAATCTTCCACAGAATTTTCATCATATACGGAGATTTTAAAATCTTTCTTCCTCTCTCTTTCTAAAAATTCTTTATCCTCCACAAATATGTGGAATTTTGAAGATTTTTCATTTTCATCAGATAGCTCATAAACTCTAAAGTCATACTTTTTTGGTATTGCATATCTTTTAAAAAGTTCCTCATAACCCTTTGAAAGTGTTGCAGTTAGTATTAAAATAGGAACATCATTTTCAAGTAAAAATCTCAAAACACAGAGAAATATGCTCTTTAACTTGTCATCCTCCAAGATAAAATGTGCTTCATCAAAGATGAGCATTGAGTTTAGTATCGATGCCTGAGTAAAGAAATCATACCCAAATTCTTTCCTATCCTTTATTCTGCTAAATTTTTTAGTATTTAACTTTAAAACATCCCATATAAATGTGTCGATTGTTGTAAAGTTTAAAGGAAAGAGATGAAAAACTTCCTCACTAACTCCCATCATCTTTGCCCTTGAAAAATCAAAAAGTTCTTTTGCAGACATTGATAAATCTTCAACTATTGAACGCATTGGTAAGATATGTATTACCTTATCAAACCTATCTGCATTATAAAGGGAGTATAAAGCTAAAGTGTAACTTATAGTGGTTTTTCCATAACCAGTTGGAGCTTTTACAATAAAGAAAGGCTTTTCAGAGTTTTTAATATCCTCTAAAATCCTTTCAATCAATGGTCTTCTTTTTGGTTGAAACCCCTTTATTTCTCCAAGTCTTTTAAGGATTGAGTCATAGTATTTAATCATAACATTCCCTCCAGTATGGAGATGACATTCCCCTCCTTAGCAAAGTTTTTGAAGATTTTTTCTAAGTTTAGTTTTGATTTGCTTTTACTTTTTGATGACATAATAGAATGTCCCTTTCTAAGCAATAAATAGAGAGTATTTTCTAAAATCTCAACTTTACCAGAATTTATTGCTCTATACAAATCTTTAACCATGATATATGCAAGATTTTCATTATCTTCATTTACTGGATTTTTAAGCTCACTCAATGCCAAATTTAATAGTTCTTCAAGAGGAGCTTTTGCATCTGATGTATCAAACATGAAATAGTTTTTAATTCTGTCAATATATTTTTTCATAAACTCCAAGCTATTTCTTAAATCAAGTTCAATGACATTTTTTGCAAGATATACATTACCACTAAGTTCAATAACATATAGGGTTATAGGAAATATCCTACCAGAAGCTTTTTTCTTTGCAAGCTCCATTGATAATAATAGCTCATAAACCTCCTCTACCTCGAGTGAAAATCTTCTTTGAATATTTATATCTGTTAATATCTCTAAATCCTCTAAAATGTCTAACAACTCATATTTTTCCTCTTCCAAGCCACATTTTATTGCCAAATAATACCTTTCAATATCATTTTTTAGCATTAAATAATATTTCCCTCCATAGTATCCAGCAAAGCATGTTAAAAATCCAACGGCTAATATGCTAAACCAAATAGGGTCAAGGTTTATCATCGATTTTTTTCCAGTTGTTGGTGTTAAAAACTCACTTAGAAATTCATAATATTCCACTTGTTTTATGATTGCTGGTAGAATTGCATAGCTTTCATTATATGGAATTCCAAAATTAACAGAGTTTTTTCCCACATTTATAGTTTCTAAAGATTTTTTTGCATCGATTTTATTGTCTTCTAAGAGATTTATGGTTTTCTCAATAATATCAAGCATTAAAGATACGTATTCCTCTGGTGGATTTATGTTAAACCATTTTTGATAAGTTTTTGTATAAGATTCTTTATCATTTCTTGATAGCTTACTTGAACCTGCATTTTTGAGTTTTTCTTTGAAACTATCAACATAATTTTTAAAAATCTCTGCCAAAGTGGAGTTATCAATCTCATCAACATCTTCGACTATTATTCGAGATAATCCATGCATTAGAATATCTTTTGTAAATCCATCTATGGGAATCATAATAGAATCACCTCTCCATTAGCATCAATAAATCTCAAATCTCCAAAAACCTTAACTCTACCAAACGGATAAACAATAATCATCTTCTTTGCGTTGGTGTAGTTTGTTAGCTCCTCTCTCCAATCAACTACTGCCTGTAACAAACTTCTCCCATCATAATCAGATATATTTTTGAATTCAAATGAATATTCAGTCTCAACTTCATTCCCTTCTTTAATCTCACTCTTTCCAGTAACAACATCCTCAACAGAAACGACAGATTCTCTTGAACCAATCCTTACAATTCCCCACCCGGCCCTTTCAAAATCTTTTATTGTGTATTCTGAATTATCTAAAATTTCATCGTTGAATATATAGGCAATTTTTATTTTAAAGTCCATTTCTCCATACATTATACTCATTGGTAGAGATGTTATAGCACTCTCCACATCTTTTCTATAAATTCTATTAATCCTCAATATAGAACCATATATCACTGGATTCCCCTCAACTTTCACAGCAACAGTTTTAAACAAATTCTTTAACATCTCTACAGAGCATCTATCCCCATCTATAACCTCTCTACGCAATCCTTTAACATGGAACAGAGGATAGCTTATTGCCCCAATTAAAGATGTTAGAGTTGGATATCTAAATGCTGAACGCATCTTACTCTGCGGAGATGAACGTAAAGCCAATATACCACTTGGCTTTGCCTCAATAATTAAAAAGTAGGGCAAGGAAAATCACCTCAGATGATATTTTTGTCTTTTACATAGTTAATCATCTCTGCCAAACACTCCTCTGGTGTCTTTTCACCATCTGTTGTCATAAACTTTATTTCCTCTCTAAACGTATCTGCAATGACTTTCAATCTCTTTTCAGTTTTTTCCATGTAGTTATCATATATTGGAGAGGTTACACTAAACGGATGCTCAGTTATTGCTATTGCAACTTCCATTATATTTCCAACTGGGAAGAATCTCGAAAGTTTTGCTCCAAACTGTTGAGATGACAACATTCTGAATATTGCCTTTAAAGATGCCTCTCTTCTTTTTTTAATGCCATCTTCATCAACAACGGCTTTGTTAGTTAAGCTACTAATTCCAATAGCATCTAAATCAATGTTAAAGGTAAAGCCATAAACTGCAGTTCCAGTTTCTACATAGTAAATCATCTGCTCAGCTACTCCCTCTTTCTTCCCCTCTCCAGTTTGTGCATGTCTTGCATGAAGTTGAGGTTCTGTTGTTGCATAAACGGCTATGGATTTTATTGGTAGTGCATAGCTAAACTGGAATGCTGATGTTCTTTTTACTGGTGGTTTCTCAGCATATAAAAAGCCACCAACATCCTCAATAACACATGATTTTATTATAGCCTCTTCTATTTTCTTTTTATCATCTTTTGGGACTGGATTTATTTTCTTCTTTAAGTAATTTTTGTTCATTGATTTAAAGAACTCAAATTTTTCACAATCTTCACAAACTGGTAAGTTTAAAGCTTTACTTTCTTTAACCAACAGCTCTTGATATGCATGCCCCAAACTTTCCCCACTTATTGCTGGAACATAGATAGTTTTTAACTTCCCATCCTCTTCTATGATGTATGGTACTCTTCTATGCTTTGAGTAGTTTCCAGCGGTTTCAACCATATTCAAAGCTTCAACGTTTGCCTCAAATCTAACACCAATGCTTATGAACATTACTCTTCACCCCCTTTCTGTGGAATTGTTAATGCAAAGATTGCCAATTTTCTTGCATAGCTAATATCTTCCTTAGCCTTTTTCAAAAATGCTTCAACTTCTTCTGAGCTTGGGATACTTGGCAAGTATATTGGTTTATTTGTCTGCTTATCGTAGATGACTTTTTTACCATCTTCAGTCTTTGCACTGTTGTGTAGTGATTGAAAGTCTCTTAATGCATCTTTTATTGCTACTTCAACTGGTTCATAGGTTAGGGCGTTGCCTATTCTATCAATATAGCTGAAATTTTTCGTTCTTACAAAGAATCTCAACATCTTTATTAACCCATTGAATTCTTCTATGAATTTCACATTCTCACCTCCGAGTATATTGTATGGGATATTATAGTATATATAGTTTTTGGTTTCCTCGGCAAATTTGATTCATTAGGAATTAGATAGTGTTTCATTATTATGAAACAAAAATGGATTAGTCTCAGTTCTTAAATTATCTCAAATTTAATAAGGCAAAAATAATTCCACAAATTTAGAAATATCAAATACAGCGTAGCTTTAAAACAAAAAAAGAAATAATAAAAAGCAAATCCTCATTAAAAAATGTTAAAAGATATGTAATTCTCTACAACTATCCACTACAATGGAACATTTATTTGACTGTTTCATTAAAACCATGCAACTAACGGCTCATATTTCTTCTGTCCAACTAAGTGCTTAACCAATTTATAAGCTTCTAATCTTATTAGTCTCCTCTTTGAGACATTCTTTTTTAGTTTTGGATGATGAACGGTTTTCTCCATCTCTTTATTGAAGTATTCTAAAACTATTTTCATTCCCTCCTTATTTAACAAAACCCCATTTAACTCCTCCCTAAAATGTTTCTTCTGGATGATGCCTTGTTTGACTAGTCTATTAGCCAATCTATCAGCAATCATTGGTTTAAATATCTCACTTAAATCTAAAGCTAAGGAAAATCTCCTTTCATGAGGTTCATGTAAATAGCTCACAGTTGGAGTTAGTTGAGTATTATAAAGCTCAGTTATTATAGCTGGATATAAACGGGAGTTTAAAAAGCTTATTAATGCATTCATTTCATTCTTTGGAGGTCTTCTTGTTCTCTTAACTATTTTAAAATCATCAGGCAAAGTTTCATCCCATAAATTGTAGTATTCAGTTCTAACCCTTCCCTCCACATTCATAATTTCAGTGATTTTGTTGCAGTTGTTTAGCTCTTCAATATAGCTATTAAATTTTGCCTTGTTTTTGAATTTTAATAGATTCCACTCCATATTTTTTATGCTTCCAATGACAAACAACTTAGCCAACTCTAACCTCTTATTCTTATCTAAGTAATGCTCAACTTGATTAACTACCAAATAACCAGAGTGTAAAGATTCTCTTGGATAAAATGAGCCATCATAATAACCATAGTGGTTAAAGAAATGAACTGCAATGCCTTTTTGAGCTAAATAATGGAGAGCTTGAGAGCTGATGCTAACCTTCCCATAGATGTAGATGTCATAAATTCCTTCAATAGCTAATGGTCTCTTTCCTCTTGCATTCTCAAAGTATATGGTATTTTCTTTTCTGAATAGGTAGCCGTCTGATAATAGAGTTAGGGATTTCTTTCTCATAGACATCACCTAAATAAAGCATAGTTCATAATAAGCACAATTTTTACAGATTTTCTGATAGATTGGAGCTGGGGGTTCTTTTAGTGATTTTATATGCTCAATTTCTTTTATTGCTCTCTTTATCTCCTCTTTATCACTTTCTTTTAACTTAATCTCTTTAATTTCCTTAAGTTTTGGATAGTGAAGAATAGCTTTAGCCTTTATTCCTAATTTGTTTAAATAATAAATATAATATAACGCCTGCATGATATGGGCTTTTTCCATTTGCTTTCCCTTTTTTATTTCATGAATTTCAACAATATCCCTCTTTTTAATAAAATCAATCTTTATACTTCCTATTTGAACCTCCTTTTCTTCTCCAAAATAACTCTTTTCATGTAAAAATTTTCCCAAATCAATAAAATCACTTTCTTGCTCCATAGTTATGCCTCTTACAAAATACCAAAGCTTTGTTTTACATACATAGAGGTAATTTATCTCAATGCCTCTAGTTATAAGTTCATCTTCTAAATAATTTTCCATAATTTCACCCCCTATAGGATGTCTTCAAACTCCTCTTCCTCTTTATAGTCAAATCCTATTTCATAAGTGTATTTAAATGAACAAATCCAATATCTTCTGGTTCTTCTTCCAACTCTCTTATCATAAGGGTAAAAATGTATCAACCCCTCTTCATTTTTTATTTCATTTAAAATTAAATAAACTGGGATTTTTGCCATATATTCTGCTCTCAATGCATCTTCTCTTAATTCATCAAAATAAACTTGAGGAACTACCTCAATCTTCATAAACTTATCGTCTCTAACTTTAAAGAACTTTCCTTCCTCATCCATTGTTGCTATGTCTGTCCAATGCCTCCCAAATAATATTGCCTCATCAAAAAATAGCTTTAAGTCACTTGGAATGTTGAGATTGTAATCTTTATAAACGTTATCAACGAAATCTTTAATATCTCTATAGTTTAGAGGTTTTTCATAAAATTTTATATGGTCGATTGTTTTTTCAATCAATTCCTTGCTATATGGCAGATGTTTGTAGGGTAGGAATATTTTTAGCTTATATTCTTTCCCATTCTCTTTCCAATCCCTTCCTTTTCTATGCAGTCTTCCAGCCCTCTGTCCAAGTGCATCTGGTGGAGATAACTCAGAATACATAACATCGACAGACATATCAAGAGAGATTTCAATAACTTGTGTAGCAACAATAACATAAGGTTTATTTAGGCTTTTTCTCATCTCCTCCAAATTAAAAATTTCTTCTTCCTTTTTAACCCTATCTTTATAGGCAAATTGAGAATGATAGAGAATTGCTGGGACTTTATTTCTTATTGCCTTATAAAATTCCTTTGCCCTCTCAACAGTATTTAAAATAATTGCTTGGGAAAGCCCTTTTTTATAATTGTCTATTATTTCATTGATTATGCTTTCATTAACTTTCCACTCATCATTCTCTTTCCAAATTAGATGATTTTCTGAACATTCAAGTTTAAAAGGTTTATAATTCAATCCCTCTTCATCAACTATAATCTCATAACCTTCAAGGTTGTTCATTAAAACGTTTGGCAGTGTCCCACTCATAAGTAAATGAGGAATATCCATTTTCTTTAAAATCTCAAAAAGAGTTAGTAAATGCTCTAATGTGTATTTCTCATAGTAATGGACTTCATCAAAGATTATAACTGAATTTTGAATATTCCCCAAAGCAAAATCTGCTTGAGAGAATCCATGAACAAAAGAGTATATAACATGGTCAATGGTTGTTATCGTTATTGGTTTAAAAAATACGTTTCCTTTAAAGTTCTCATCTTTAATCTCCTCTAAGTCCTCTTCATCCTCTATTTCTTTTGAGTCTTTCAATTTTATAAAGCTCTTTCCATGGAATAAACCAACATTCTCCTCTCCAAAAATCTTTATTAATCTGTCATACATTGCATTGCTTGTTACCTGTGTAGGCATTGCTAAGATGATTTTATTTCTTTTAAAGTTTTTTAATGCATTCAATGCCCAAAGTAATGCTCCCTCTGTCTTCCCCCTTCCACAAGGGGCAAACAACATTATAAACTTATTTTTTGAGCTGTAAAGCTCTTTTTGAAATTTGTATGGCTCATAATCTTTTAATATAAATGATATTGGATTCTCTATATCTAAAGTTGGAACATAAATCTCTGGATTTTCCAAAACATCATCGAAAGTCCCTTCTTTATCCTTTGCATACTCACTGAAGTTTAAACTTGCAAAATCATCACACAATTGAAGAATAGCAAACATAAATGAAAATATTGACTTTAGTTTTATTTTTTCATCAAAACTTAATGATTCGATGTAATTATTTGTTTCTATCCAATATTTTCTTCTCAACTTATGTAATTCTAAAGGTTTTGCCTCTTTTGGAATTTCAACTATTTTTAATTCCTCAAATTCAAAAAACTTTGAAAATCCAAGAGAGTTGTAAGCATCTTTTGCATCCTTTAGAAATTTCTCAATATCCTTAGTTAAAAAAGTTCCTTTTTTATATTGTTGATAATCAGAATAGAGGTTATCATAAAGCTGTGTATGATGAGATAGAATAGCAAAAACCTCAATTGGAATATCAAGCAGATAATCAAACTCAATACTGTTTATAATTGGAAGGGCATAAAGTGGATGTGGATGTTTATTACTTCTTTTGCCCTTTTTTATGTTATTTTGGAATTCTTCTGTTATCTTCCCAATGTCATGCAAATAAATTGTGAAAAAAATATTTCTTATAAATTTTTCAGTGGGAATTCCCCATCTATTACAGAAATCATCAACTACATCAAAATTTCTCTCCAAATACTCCTTATATATTTTTAATGCATCATAAGTGTGTCCTTTTAATGTCTGAAATGCCTTCCCCTCCCTTTTGGCAAGAATCATCAAAACACCCTAATAAACTCATCTCCAAAGTCCCAAACTTTTATTGGATTTTCAGACAAATATGGGAACTTTCTTGGAATAGAGACGAGTTTATATTCAGAATAAACCTCTTTTAACTTACCTTTTCTGTCTTTTACTGGAATAAATTTATATGGTAGTTTTTCAAGGATGCAGTTTTCATAAATTCCGTCTAAGATGCTATTTATCTCATTTTCTTCAACTTCTTTTACTTTAACTGGCTCAAATACCTCAATATCTACTAAATCATCAGAAGTTCCAAGATATAAAGGCCTCTCTGGATTTTTTAAGGCATTATAGATTTTGTTTACCTTCCTCTCTTCCCCCACAAGATAAATCCAATACTTCGGCATTATTAAAAACTCTCTATGCATTGGTGATGAAGGAAATGCCCTCTCATAAATAATTTTTTCTACTTTTACAATATTCTCTTTTCCACAGTTTGGACATTTTTTTGGCTTTGACTCCGATATTTTCTCGAATCCACAATCCTTACACTTATAACATGATTTTCTTGAAATCATCTTTAAGAATTTAGCCATTTCTTTACCAATCTCTATTTTGCCTTCAACCCTCATCCCAATCTTAAACCAATTTTGAATCTCAAATGAATCTCTTGGCATCCCTAAGGCATTGCCTATCATTCCCCTAATTGCTGTGAATGGAGGAAGTTTATAAGTTAAAGATAAAGAGGTTGTAACTGGCTTCCTAAAGCTTACAAAGTACATTCCCTCACATCTAAACTTCAATCCCCACATAGAAACACCAGTTTATAAGTTAATTTCCTTTAAATAGCTCAATGCATCTTTTATTGCCTCATGAGGAGCTTTAACCTCTATATTTAAATCTTCAAATAGTTTTTTAACATCTTCCTCATTTTCAAAGAAGTTTGGAACAAGCCCAACAAATATTTTTGGTGAATATTCTAAAACATCTTTGAGAATTACCTCCAATACATCAACATTTATTGTATTATCTCTCAAATCAATTGCCTTTTGCAATCTATGGGAATATATGTCTTGGAATGCAATTATTATGAAGTCTGGGGTGAAATCAGTTAATAACCTTGCCTGCTTTGAGTAATCTGACAAGTATCTTAAAGATTCGATAACCTTTGAAATCCTATTTTTACGTTCTTCATCATTTATGAGATAATCAATTTTAACAGTTCCATCTTCAATCTTTTCCTCTCCTCCAACTCTTTTAACATCGATTGCTACCCCAACTTTGTAGACATTAACTCCAATCTCAACATTTACTATATCCCCCTCAGACTTTTCTCCCCCTCTGTATCTTCTTGTTAAAAAATCAACTGTTGAGTTTTCATCAAATGGCAATAACCCTATTGCTGGAGATACTTTAACTGGTGAAACTCTTGTTCTTGCTCCAACGTCTTTCTCTGGCTTCATGAATCCAAAGAGGTCGCATCCTATGCAGTTTTTAATATCTCCGCAAGTTTCCCCCTTATCATCTGGAACGCACATAAATTCATTTTCATCTAAATTCCTTCTAATTGCCTCTTTTATATAATATCTCATTGCCTGTCCTGAAACATAAGGATATTCAACCCCATTTTTCTTAAATTTCTTAACATCAATAAAGTTACTCTCCCCTTCACCAGAGTTTAAATTTGTTAAATCAGTTTTTGATAACCAAACGATTTCTATGCCCTTCATCTAATCCCCTCCCTTCTTTAATTTTTTGATAGCAAGATACATGGATGAGTAGATAACCAACAAATCTCTAATTTCCCTCCAGATTTTTTCATGTTCTTTAACCATAACTACAAGTTCATCTATTGCAGTTGGTTTTATTTCTCTAAGCTCATCTTTTTCCATTCCAGCCATTTTTCTTGATATTTCCCTTAAAACACTCCAAAACTCATCAATAGTCCTAACTTTATCAAGTTTATACAATAGAGAGGAATTTCCAAGGGATATTTTTGCAATAATATTCCCAACACTTTTTATTGTGTCTAATTTCTCCTTAGGAATTCCCATATTTACCAACCTCCATAGATAGATGAGTTCATCTAAGATTTCATAGGCATCTGATGACAAAATAACAAAGCCCCCTTTTCTTGGCATCAACTGCCTTGAGAAAGTTCTAAAGTCATCTATTAATAGAGATTTTGCTAAATTCTCTTTAATTTCAGCAGTTATATCCCAATCAGTAACAAATCCCTTATTGGTTTTCTTTTTGAAGTATATTCTCTTTATCATATCGTTATATATTAGATAGCCATCCTCTATTAGCTCACTTATCACCTCCAAAATTCCTTTATCAACGTTTATCGTCTCAAATTTGACATTTTTAACTTTACCCAATGGAATGTGTAGCACTCCCCAATTATTGCATAACACTTCACTCTCCTTTACATTCAAAATGAATTTCTCATAAAATGCTAATAAGGTTGTGTATTCTCCAAATGTTTCTTCAATATCGTCAGAATTTGGATTTTTAAGTAAATTTTTATATCTCTCTGAAACTTTCAGGATTCCAGCACGTAATGTTTCTTCTTTAAACTTATTAAGCTCTATTAAGTTCTCAAATATTGGGAGGAACAAGAAAGTTTTATTTTCTTTTTGTGATGTGTGATATATTAACCCCTCATCAGTCCATTCTAAAACTCCCAATAAATAGCACATTAAACATAGATTTTTGTGATACTCTGGAAGTGATTTGATAGTTCTAATTCCACTTAAGCTTTTATTCTTTGTTACAAATGGATAAATTGCTTGTTTTAATGTATAGCTTTTTTTGTATCTACCTCCACACATTATACAGATTTTATCTCCTTTTTTGTTTTCTTTTATCTCATCTAATATTTTTGGCAGTTTATTCCAATCAAATACTTCCTCTTTTAATTTTACAGTCCCACCTTCTTTTTTACCTTCTTGAAGTAAAATAAAGTCCTTTTTAATCTCTTTTGTAATTCCAGTCTTTTTGTCCTCCCCCATTACAATCATATTCTTGTATTTATGCTTTATCTGTTGAATTAATGCATTTTTAAACCCCTCAAAATTATCAAATTCAAAAGTTATCTTATCACTGCTTAATGAGACGTTGAAGTCTTCATTGTCTATCTTTTTTAAAATTCGATAAAAGTTTTCTAATGCATTGTCCATCCAAACATCATGGTAAATTGAAACTTTAAATAAAAAATTCTTGGGTTTTGTATAATTTTTACTTTCTATACTACTTTGATTAATATATTCATCAAGAGTTTTTACTGACATTAACTCACCAAAAATTAATTTATAATTTTACAATAATTAAAATATAACATATAATAATATACACTGTCTAAACTCATATATAAATTTATCGATAAAAATTTAATTTACATAAGTAAAATAGTTTAAAAATTAAAAAATAAAAAATAGCTTACTCAATATTCACAACCATCCCAAAACCCATACTGTTCTTCTCTCCAAAACCACACTCATAACCAAATTTTATTAAATCATAGTCTCCCCAAACCTTAAACACCATTTCAGAGCATCTACAATAAATATTCTTTATCATCATCCTCTTAGGTCTATATTTCAAAATTTCAAATTCAAAGTTCATATCACACTTTTCATTATAAAATGCCTCATACTTCTTTTTTAGATTATTTTTCAAATTCTCATAAAATTTTGAGTTGTTTGGAAGTAAGTCATAGGTTTTTAACCCATTTTCTGTCTCAATCATAGTCTTTAAATATATTGGAGATATCGTTTTTAAGATATTGAATTTCTTTGGGATTGGTAAAATTTTAGCTTTCCTTACAAAAAATTCAACATTCCCCACTCTTAACTTCCCATCTTCTAATAACCCAGCAACAAAGTTTTCAATAAACTCATTATTTGGAGAAGAAATATAGAGATAAGCTTTTCCATCTATAGTTTCAATCCCCTCCTTTCTAATAACCCTCTTTCTAATTTGCAGCAAAGAGAATGTAAAGAACTTAAACTTTTGATAATTATGCAGTCTTTTAGCATAGATAGGATTTACAGAGTGGATTTTATTGTATATGGCTGATGCTAAATAATACTGATGATTATAGGGAATTACTGTAAAGTTATCCGTCTGCAACTCTAATTCAATCCTCATACTATCCCTCGTAAAATATTTTTCAGAAATACCTTGTTATCTCCCACTTATTATTTTTTGTGTTCTAATTAATAGATTTACTTTATGGGGCAATTCTTCGAAAATTGTACTAATTTTCGATTTTTGCACCAAAAACAATTTATTAACAGAAGATTAATACAAATAATCGTGGAGCCACGTGTTGTGGCTCCAATGAAACACGTAAAAATTTTAAAGTGGTGAAAACATGGGATTTAAAAAGCTGTTTGCTATACTGCTATCAATAGCTCTATTGGGAGTTGGAGGAGTATTTGCTGCTACATACTCAAAGAACAATACAACATTAAATTCTGAAATATCTGAGAACTCTGAAAATGTTATGCTTGCAAAATATACTAAAATAACAGAAAAAGAAGCAAAGAATATAGCACTTTCAAAAGTTCCGGGAAAAGTTGTTAAAGTTGAACTTGAAAATGAAGATGGCTATGTTGTGTATGGTGTAGAAATCTCAACATCTAACGGAATAAAAGATGTTAAAGTAAATGCTGAAAATGGGAAGATATTGAAGATTGACGGAGATTATAACGAAAAAGACAGCAATGATAAAGAAGTAGATGATGACAAAAATGACAATGAAATAAACGATGATAAAGCAAATAACGATAAAGAAACAAATGATGATAATACACAATAAGTAGGCAATAGTGGATAAAACATAAAACTTCCCTTTTTTTATGAACTTTTAATCGTATTTAACAATTTAAAATTTACTTTATTTTTTATTATATGGATTATTCGATTTTTGCACCAAAAGATTTATTTAAACCAAGATATATTAACAATTTTTGATTTTTATTTTTTAATTGGTTAGATGAGGTGTTTATAATGGTTGTAGATGTTGATGAGATAATAAGATTACTATCAAGCATTCTTGCACTTCTAATATTTACCATATCTATAATTGCATACCATAGAGAACGTAGGAAAAAGCTTTTTTTAGTATCGTTAGCATTCTTTTTTTATGCATTGAAAGGATTTCTAAAAGTTTCAGATATTTTTATACCACAAAAAGGAGAGTTTATTGAAATTTTTGCTAATTTACTTGATTTTATAATATTGGCATTATTTTTTATGGCGATAGTTATGGATAAGTAGGGAAAGTATGGAGTTAGAGCTTGAATTAAGAAGAAAGATTTACAACTTAATAAAAAAACATCCGGGAATTCACTTTAGAGAATTGGAACGAAAACTAAACATTGCTACCGGTAATTTACAATATCATCTTCAATATTTAGAAAAGAAAAACTTGATAAAATCTGAAAATGATGGCGGTTATGTAAGATATTTCCCAAAAGATTGTAAATTAGATGAAAATGGAAAAAAGATAATGTCATTCTTGAGAAGAAAGACATCAAGACATATTATTTTATACCTATTAAGCAAAGAATCTGCTAATAACAAAGACATTGCAAAAGACTTAAATCTATCACCATCAACCGTATCTTGGCACTTAAATAATTTAATTAATGCAGGGATTGTTGAGAAAGAAAAAATAGGACGGGAAAGTTTGTTTAAAATCAAAAACCCTGAAAAGATTGTTGATATTTTGATAACATATAAAGAAAGCTTTCTTGATAAGATTATTGATAGGTTTATAGAGACATGGGAGCCGATAGTATTAAAATAGTTACATACCAAAATATAAATTAGGTGATGTTTATGGATTTATATACAATAGCTGAAAACCTTGTAATGAATTATGGTTATCTCGGGATATTTATAATCTCATTTACAGAGGCATTTATACAACCCATCCCACCAGATGTTTTTATAATTGGAGCTTCTTTTTTTGGCTTAAACCCAATAATTTCTGCAATAGTTGCTACTATTGGCACAACATTGGGGGGGATTATTTGGATATTTTTTGGGGGATAAGTTAGGGCATCCAATTTTTGTAAAAATATTTGGAGAGAAATATTTGCATAAAGGGGAAGGATTTTTTAATAAGTATGGAATTTATGGAGTTGTTATAGCTGGATTCACCCCCCTGCCTTATAAGGTCATAGCCTGGCTCTCAGGAATTTTTGAAATGCATAAATTGTTATTTACAATTGGGACAATAATTGGAAGATTTCCAAGATTTTTGGCTGTAGCCTATTTTGGAAACATTTTAGGAAACATAGGTAAATTGAATAAGTTTAATATTTGGCTCTTTTATCTAATAAACTCTCACTACAATTCTATACTTGATACAGTTATGCTAATTATCTCTAAAACAGCATATCCTTTAATTGCTATAACATCCATAATTATACTTATAAAAAATAGAAAGTTTGGAATAAAGCTAATTTCCGCTCTATGTTTGGCTTTTATAATTGCGTTTTCTTTAAAGTATTTAGTAAATGAGCCAAGGCCTTATTTAGTTTTAGATAATGTCCATCTGTTGTGTAATGAAGGAAATGAGCCAAGCTTTCCAAGTGGGCACACAACCTTGGCATTTACGTTAGCAACATCACTGCTATTTTACTCAAAAAAACTTGGAATACTATTTTTAATTTGGGCGATTCTTGTAGCTTATAGTAGAATTTATGTAGGAGTTCACTATCCTTTTGATGTTCTTGCTGGAGTTGTTATTGGAATCTTATGCGGATATCTAATAAAAATCGATATATCTAAATTAGTAGATACATCTAAAAAATACATGAAAACCATATTATCAAAAGAAAAATAAAAAAAGATAATTTATTCTTCTTTAAAGTATTCATCATAAACTCCAGCATCAATTTCTTTCTGCACTTCCTTTGGGTCTTTTCCTTCAACTGTTACTCCCATTGAACCACAGGTTCCTAAAACTTCTTTTACAGCGTTCTTCAAAGTGTAAGATAGCATAGCGTCTTTTTTCATCTTAGCTATTTTAATAACCTGCTCCAATGTTAAGTTTCCAACAATCTCATGTCTTGGTTCATGAGCAGCTGTTTCAATTCCCAACTCTTTTTTAATTAAAGCAGTTGTTGGAGGAATTCCAACTTCAATCTCAAACTTTCTTGTTTCGGTATCAACTATAACTTTAACTGGGACTTGCATTCCTTCATAGTCCTTTGTTTTTTCGTTAATCTCCTTAACAACTTGCATGACGTTAACTCCTAAAGGTCCAATAGCAGGCCCCAATGGTGGTCCAGCTGTTGCTCTACCTCCAGTAACCAATACTTCAACAACCTCCTTAGCCATAATTATTCACCTCAATGTTTGGAGTGTTTCATTAAAAGAAATGATGTGTAGATAAAATTAATATATTTGGTATATAAACTTATGCCCTATATAAAATTTTAATCTTTATGCTTTGAGACTATTTTAACACCTTCAACAGGTAAGGTTATCGGTATAGGGACAGCGGCATTCTCAAGTTCTAATGTGACTTCTTCTTTATTCTTATCAACTCTAATAACCTTTGCCCTCTCTCCTTTAAACGGCCCAGCAATGATTTCAACAACATCTCCCTTCTCAATATTTTCAATGATTTTCTTTGGAGTTAGTAATGGCTCTATCTCTTCAATAGCTATTGTTCCTGGGACTATTCCTCTAACTCTTGGCATTCCTTTTATTAGTTCTTCAACATCTCCCTTTGTCTCTGCTTCAACTAAAACATAGCCCTTCAATGACTCTGAAGCCAATATTGAATAAACATTTAGCTGTTCTTTCTCAGCTCTACTTGCCATCAATCCAGCAATATTTTTTTCCTGTCCAACCATAGTTCTAACTGCAAAAATCATAATCTCACCTAATAAATTTTAAATAATAAAATAGAATTTTTGTAAAAGGTTTAAATATAAAAAAGTTTTTTGATATTTAATTTACTTATACCCTTGGAGTTGCTGGGGGTTTTAATATTCCCTTAATGTATGTTGCTGGAACGTGGATTATGTATCCAATAGCCCCTAATAAAGATATTCCCAAAGCTGTAACTTTTGCAACAGCCAAATACTCATCTTTTGTAGGCTTTTTCAAAACTAACCAAACTCTTCTACATTCTTCAAGGAATTCTTTAAGCTGTTCTATTTTTTGATTAAAATCTGTTTTCATAATATCCCCATTAAATTTTTGGAATATTCAGTAATTCAGTTTTTTTCCTTCTTAATCCTGTATCGGTAAACTCGATTCTTGACTGAACTCCTGTAATAACCAATAGTACTCTCACAGTGTTCTCTAAGTTCTCATCTATTGTAGCTCCCCATATAATTGTAGCATTTGGGTCTAATCTTGAAGACACGGTGGCAACAACATCCTTTGCCTCTTCCAATGTTAAATCTTCAGGTCCCATTACATGAATCAAAGCTCCAGTAGCTCCATCTATATCAACATCCAATAATGGAGAGTTTAATGCCATATTGACAGCTTCTTTAGCCCTCTTCTCACTGTCACTCTCTCCAATACCAATCATCGCTAAGCCTCCATTACTCATCACTGCCTTGACATCAGCAAAATCAACGTTAATCAATCCATCCTTAGTTATTAACTCAACTAAACCCTTTACAGCATTAATTAATACCTCATCAGCTACCTTAAATGCCAATTTTAACGGCATATTTGGAACTATCTCAAACAATTTTTCATTTGGAATAACGACCAATGTATCAGTGTGCTGCTTTAACTTCTCCAAACCTTCCATCGCATTTTTCATCCTAACTTTTCCTTCCATCAAAAAAGGCAGTGTAACTACAGCAACGGTTAAAGCTCCTATCTTCTTAGATATCTCAGCTACAACAGGAGCTGATCCAGTCCCTGTTCCTCCACCTAATCCACAAGTAATAAACACCATGTCTGAATCTTGAATTGCCGCTTTAATCTCTTCAGCACTTTCTTTTGCAGCCTCTTCACCAATCTTTGGATTACCTCCAGCTCCAAGACCTCTTGTTAATTTTTTACCAATTAAAATCTTTTTATCTGCTTTTGTTCTAATTAATTGTTGAGCATCTGTATTAATAGCTATTGTTTTAGCTCCTTCTATACCCTCCATCTTCAACCTTGTGATAGTGTTATTTCCTGCTCCACCACAACCAACCACTGTAATTTTTGCCTTAGTTTGTTGTAAGTATTCTAATAATTCTTTGTCTTCTGGAGATAATTCTAATTCATTAAACTCCTCTAATCTACTCCCTTCCTCTAAAACATTTTTTAGAAATTTCACGTTATGACCTCCATAATATTATTTTTAAATTTCAACTTATAAACACAATAATGGATTTTACACGTAATGCTATCATAACCTAAATAATTATATATGAATATTTTATATAGTATTCCTCTATATGGTTACCCATAGGGTTATCATGGTGGTGTATATTATTATTATTCAATTTTAAAATTAGGTATAAAAATCTATTGGTTATGACTTTGCATGATTAGGGATTTTACGTTTTTTATGTTCCATTTGAAATTTATAATAGTACAACAAACAAATTATAGTCGAGGATAAACATATAAAAAATTTCATTAAAAATTATTTGGTGAGGTTATATGGTTAAACTTCCTGCTATTCCAAAAAAACCAAGAGAGATTGCAAAACAAAAAATTATTGAATTGGCTAAAAAAATGTATGAAGATTTAATGAAAGGGAAGAGACCAAAGATAACAATGCCAATTAGAAGCTTATCCAATGCAATGTTTGATAAAGAAAAGGGTTCATTTACTTTAGTTGGTAAAGAAAAGGCAAGAACATTAACTGTGAATCAGGCAAAGATTTTTGCACAAACAACAAAGATGTTGGAATTTGCTAAGCAGTTATTGGAAACTGACGATTTTTCAACTCTAAGGGAAGCCTACTATGTTTCAAAAAACTGGGGAGAGGCAAGATTTGATGACCAACAAGCATCAAACAACGTTATTGAGGATTTAGAGGCAGCTTTGGGAGTTTTGAGGGAACATTTAGGATTTATTCCTGAAGAGGATGGTTCTTCAGTAGTTGGGCCGTTAAAAATTATTGAAGAAACTCCAGAGGGTGAGCTCGTTGTTGATTGCTCAAAATTGGGGACTGGAGCTTACAACATCCCGAACGATGTAACAAAATTAAATCTTGAGACAGATGCTGACTTTATATTGGCAATAGAAACATCGGGTATGTTTGCAAGGTTGAATGCAGAGAGATTTTGGGATAAGCACAACTGCATATTGGTTTCGTTAAAGGGAGTTCCGGCAAGGGCTACAAGAAGGTTTATAAAAAGGCTTCATGAAGAACATGACTTACCTGTTTTAGTATTTACAGACGGAGACCCTTATGGGTATTTAAACATTTACAGAACTCTAAAAGTTGGGAGTGGTAAGGCAATACACTTAGCTGATAAGCTGTCAATTCCTGCAGCGAGGTTGATTGGAGTTACTCCACAAGATATCATTGATTATGATTTGCCAACTCATCCATTAAAGGAGCAGGATATTAAAAGGATAAAAGATGGTTTAAAAAATGATGACTTTGTAAGGAGTTTCCCAGAATGGCAGAAAGCTTTAAAACAGATGCTCGATATGGGAGTTAGGGCGGAACAGCAGTCTTTGGCAAAGTATGGTTTAAAGTATGTTGTCAACACTTACTTACCTGAAAAAATTAAGGATGAGAGCACATGGTTACCATAAATTTTAAATTTTATAAAAATTCTGGGTTGTAATAATTTCTCATTTTGTTAATTTTCTCCCATATCTTTTTAATTTCTTTTTTATACTCCTCATCTTCTACAAGGTTGTAGATTCCTTCAAGAGAAAAGAGAACTACATCCATCAATAGATACTCTTCCTCTCCTTTTTCAATATCTTTTGAGAATACAATCTTTATGTCATCTATTTTTATAAAATTTTTTCCTAATTCAATACTTTTTGGATTGAAAACCCTTTTTTCTTCTTTTATTAATTTCTCAGGGTGGTAATTTTTTAAAGTTTCGAATTCGTCAAAAGCCATGTTATCACCAGTTAATATTAATCTTTATATTTGGATTATTCAATTTTAATAATTGAAAATAAAAACAGATTTTTAAGTCAGTGAACATATAGGTAGTTAATCGGGGATAATTATTAAATTTCAAAACTTTTATTTTATAAATTCTCATCCATCTATAAAAATCTTTCGGCTATTTTCGTTTAAATCTCAATAATCTATGGATTTATTAGATATTTTCTAAATTGGTATTTTATTTTAGATATAAAATCCCATAGATGTCTTGGATATTAATTTTTATGCATCTTGAGAAAGATATTTATACATTTAAAAACAATAAATTTTATTGATTGAAAAAAACATTATAGTTAATTTGGGATGAGCATGCAGACGGATAATTTTAAACTATTTGTTAAGGATGAGGATTTTAAGATGAAGATTTATAAAATTGCCGAATTTGTTGAGAAATATTTAAAGAAAAAATATCCAAAGGAAGAGTTTAAGATTATTTTAGATTATGATGGAATTGATGAAAGAGCAGTTATAAGAATTGTATTTAAGAAAAAACTAAAAATGACAAAAAACACTGAAAAAGAAATTGATAGGATCAACGAGATTATAGATAATGTCAGTTTAAGATGTCATGAGAAATTTAATGAGTTGATGTATTATGTATTAGTTACTTCTGATTTGGAGGTGTTGTAAGTGTTAAATGTTGATGAATTTAAAGAAGTAGCTGAAAACTTTTCAACTTTTAAATCTCTTCCAGAAAGCTTACAGGGGAAAAACGAAATTTATGGCAATGTATTTTTTATCTAAGAAAAAAGCTTGTTAAATTTATTTGATAATTTAATGATTATGAAGATGGTGGTGGATATAAACGGACAAAACCATAATTTAAAGTAATTGTTAAATTTGGGATAAGTAGGGGACAATAGGAGTTCTCTATGGAATTTTGTATATAGTATCATTATTAATTTTTTGTTCTTTGCTATCGGAATGTTTGGATTCGTAGGGGCAATAATAACTGCTATATTATTTTTTTATTGTAGGTTTTATCCTAACTGATTAATTCTTGGAAAGTATTTATATTCATCTCCTTCTTCCTCTCCAATCTTTTTTAAGTGCTTTAAAATATTTTCAAAGCCAATAACTCCATTGTATTCTAAAGTGTTGAGTGTTTTAATTATATTATAAGATAGCTTTCTTGCTATTTTAACCTTAATATATTTAACGGTTCTATCTGTGTTATAATCTGCCAATTTTCTAATCCTATGTAGGTTATACAAATCTGAAGAAATTTCTTTTAAAATATCTAAATTTAAAATATCTCCCAGTTTTGATAGATAAACTCTAACTAAGTGGTGGGATTTCCCTGTTTTGAAATAATCACGAATTTCTTCTCTTTCATCAACTTCTAAAATTATGTCCCTTATTTTTAAAAACGTATAATAATAGTATCTACCTATTGCAGTCCTATATCTACCTTCATTTGGGAGTGACTTAAAATTTGGAATTTTATCGGCAATTTCTTTAAATTCTTCAACATTAAACGTCATTCCATCACCTGTAATCAGCAATAATCACATTGTAATCAATTAAATTTCCAAATCTCTTAATTGCACTCTTTCTAACTTTTCTTACAGCATTTAATAATGTATCTTCATCTACTGACTCATCAGCTAAAACACATATTTCATTAACATCCTCATCCAAATCATAATCTAATAAAATCTCAAACTTTAAGCCCTTATAATACCTCTTCAAATATTTTTCAACATAATCAGCAATTTTATAAGCAATATCTTTATTCTTAGAATATTTTTCAAATAATTCTGTCTTTTTGAATTTCTTTTTTAATGCCTCTCTTTTTAAAATCTCTATTGCTTCCTTTTTTGTTAATGTTGATGGAAGTTCTATGGTTACTTTAACTTTAGATGCCATAACAATCACCAAATAAAATTTTTATATTGCCATTATATATAATTGATGTATTAATATAATTTGAGGGATGGTAATGGCATGGGCGTCAATAAGAGTAAAAAAGGAAGTTAAGGATGAGTTTGATTTGCTGTATGATGCATTAAAAAAAGCAGGGATACAACTTCAAAAGTCATAACGAGTTCTTTGCATACATTTTAGCTGATTTTATGAAGAGGCATAATATTGAAAAAATTACTATTGAATTCCACATCCCAAAAGCGTTTGAAAATGCTGAAATTTAAAAATAGAGTGATAATATGAGATACGCTACAATTTTACTCACTTTTTTGTTAATATTAATGTCCTCTGGATGTCTCAATGGGATGTTTGTGAAAGGAGATATAAAAGATTGCATCCCATCATCCTGTATTGGTTACATTTATGTGACTGAGAATACTTTAGCAAATAAGTTTTATGTTTATGATGAGGTTGATTTCGTAAAATTCTGTCTCGATATTTTAGCATGTTATCCTATTAAAAAAAGTGAAGTTAAAGAGTTTGTAGAAGCGTGGGATAGATCTGGAAATTATCTTACAATTTATAAATTAAGAGAATCCTATTCTCAGAAAGAATATCTAAAAAAACTATTAGAATTTAGTAAAGAAAACCTAAAAAATTATTGGACAAAAGGGGCTTATCCAACGCCCCATAGTTATGAAAGATATAATGATATTATAATATATAAATTAGATTATGAAGATGTTGATGGAAATAAGCAGACAGAATACAGTTGCGTAGTTGGGAATTATTTAATAATATCAAATAGTACAAAGCTTCTTAAAGATTGCATTGATACACTAACATTATTTGGAAAAAAATCATTATTGGATGTTAGAAAAAAAGAATACGAAGAATTAAAATCCTACATTAATGTAAATAACTATGATGTTGAATGTGCTGAATTCTATCCTCCAAAAACCTACTCCTCAAATTATGACTGTGCTTATGGAGTAATAATATTTAACGATAACAAAGCAATCATTAAATTTGTTGCAAAATATCCAGATGAATACACTGCAGAGCAAGATTTTGACAACTATTATTTAAAACTGATGGATAAAGTAAGATACGAATGGAATGGAAAAATAAATGCACATCAAGATGGTATATTCATATTTGAGGAAACTGAAATTCCAATAGACAAGTTTAATGACTACATTAACTATGAGCCATAAAATCAACTTTTCATCTTTTTAACAGATATTATGGTGATATTATGCCAACTAAGACAATAACCTTAAAAGTTCCTTCAAATATTTCTAAAAAGAAAATTGAAGAGGCAATTAAAAGATTAGAATTGGAAGAGAAATACAAAAAGACGGATAATTTTAAATTATTTGTTAAGGATGAGGATTTTAAGATGAAGATTTATAAAATTGCTGATTATGTTGAGAAATATTTAAAGAAAAAATATCCAAAAGAAGAGTTTGAGATTGTTTTAGATTATGATGGAATTGATGAGAAGGTAATCGTAGAAGTGATGTTTAAGAAAAAATTGGATAAGAGAAAATTAAAGGATATAAAATCCATTGTAAGGAAAATAAAAGAAATGGTATTCGATGCTTGGAAAGAAGTTAATAAAAAATTTCCAGATATGGAGGGAGTTTTAATCGTCACTTCTGATTTGGATAAACCGACCTTCATCTGACGGAAATTATTAACATTATGTATATAGAGGGAAATTAGCATGAAAACGAAATTTATTAGCTATAGTGAGCATCTTGCATGGATTAAAGAAGTTGAAAAAGAGATTAATAAAATGAGCCATGAAGAGTTCTGTGATGAGATGATAAAATTTGGATTAAAAGCTAAAAAAGTTGGAGGAGTAAAAAATTTAGTATTTAAGGATATAAAATAAATTTAAGATGAGGATATACCAAAAATGAATACAAAAAACAAAGTAGCTATTTAACTCTCAATATTAAACTTATCTATCACTGTAATCAGTAATAATTACATTATAATCACTTAAGAATGAATTTTGAAGGATGATAAAATAAAATATCGGTGATGATGGCTATGAAAGCACAGACAAAGAGAATTATAAGAAAATTTTTAGGAAACAATAAAAATTAAAAAAATACAGAAAGAAGATATTCTACTCGAGTGGACTAAAAAAGTAAAAAATGAGATAGAAAATATGAGTCATGAGGAATATATTAAAGATGTAGAAAACTTTGTTAAAGAGTTGGAAAAGGAAGGAGTTGAAAAAGTATTATTTGGAGATGTTTAATAAATTTATATTCTTCTGGAGTCATTAAAAAGGATTTATCTATTCAATTTATTTTATTATTGGGAGTGGAACTATGAAAAAACAAACTAAAAGAGTTATAAGGAAATTCTTAAAGAGTGAAAGACCTAAATTGATGATTGATGTGTTCGAATATTTCGACTATTTGGCTGGAAGAACTAAGAGAGTTAAGTATAAAAAACCAGATTGGCTTATTAAGGCAGAAAAAAGAGTAGAAAAATGACATTGGAAGAAGAAAAAGAATGGTTAGAAAAAGCGATAAAAGCGTATGAAGAAAAGGGCATAGATGGATTATTTAAGATTTAATTTTTTATAATAATAAATTAACGGCGATATTATGCAAAAAAGGGTAGTTAACATAAAAACCAAAAAAGACATATATAAAAAACCAGCATGGCTTTTGAACGTGGAAAATAAGATAGAAAATATGAGTGATGAAGAACTTGATGAGTTATTCGAGATTACATATTCTAAATTGAAAAAAGGAGGATTGCGAGAGGCATTAAGTATTTAATATTTTTTATATTTTTAAGTAAATAGTTTGATGACAGATGTGGTAAGATTATGAGGAGACAAACTAAAAGAGTTACAAGGAAATCTAAAAGAAAAGAGGATAGTTTAACGATAGATGTGTTTGATTATTTTGATTATTTATCTGGAAAATATGACACTAAAAATGTAGAATTTAAAATTCCTGAGTGGTTGGTAAAAGCAAGAAATATCGTTGAGAATATGAGTGATGATGATTATGATGAATGGCTCGAAAAAGCCATTAAAGCATACAAAAAAAGGGGGATTCAAAGAAATTTTAAATTTAAAACCTACCAGTAATCCTTGATTATGATAAATATAAACTTTTAGCTGAAGAACTTTATAAGTTGTTGAATAGAGAAGATATTGAGGAAATTGAAATAGAGCTTAAAGAGAGAAGAAACAAATAATCGATGTGAGATTATGAAAAAACAAACTAAGAGGATTATAAAAAAATTCTTAAAAAGAAAAATAAAAAAAGAAAAGCCAAAACTAATGATAGATGTGTTCGAATATTTTGACTATTTAGCTGGAAAAACTAAAAGAGTTAAGTATAAAAAACCAAAGTGGTTAATTGAAGCTGAAAAGGAAGAAGAAAAGATGACATTAGAAGAAGAAAAAGAATGGTTAGAAAAAGCTATTAAAGCATATAAAGAAAAGGGTATAGATGGATTATTTGAGATTTAATTTTTCTAAGAATTTGATAAATTCTTTTGGAGTTAGAACTTAAGGAACTTTTAATTTATGTTTTTTAAAGTGTATTTCTAATAAACTTCCTTTTTTCTTTATTTTTAATATATTTGTTTCTCAATATAGAGGACATTAGAGACATAATGAGGACAATTATCCAATGTCCAAAATGTCTCCTATTTTTGTCTCCTGTATAAGTTTTTTTTGTGAGTTATTAATGTCATTTCATACTAATTTATTTAATAGGAGGGATATAATTTAAATCCTGCATACGATCTCTGCTATTTATCTCCGAGTCATCATAAAACCATGAAGCTCCAAAGATGCAATAATTCAAACATTTAAAATAACCAATAATATCCAGAAGTTTTTAAAACCACTGGTTTTATCAGTCCTCTGGATATATCCAATTGATTAATCATCTCTAAAAGAGTGATAAATTAACTTTCTTTGTGGTAAAATAGGTATGGCGCAGGGGCTGGGATTTGAACCCAGGCGGGGCAAAGCCCCACTGGATCTCAAGGACTGCCTCATGAAATGGATATATAAAATTAAAAAATAACTGTTTTTATTGGAAAATAAGTTTTATTAATTGAGATTGGTATATGTCCAATGGGGTTATCATTTTCTATTTTTAATAATCTCGGCTATCTGGTTAGAGGACTCTAAAAATTGGAGTTACAGTATGCAGGACTAAATTTTTTATGAGTATATCGAAATGTATAAATATATCTTTTGTGGTTATATTTTATTCAAAGAAAGTATTGTTGGCTCTTTTAGGTTCTCCCCCCAGAGTTGCGACGATGAAGGGGGCAGTTGTGGTAGTGGGTGGTATATCTATTTTGTGGGGTGTTATTGATGGAAACTGGAGTCTATATCCATATTTGCCCTTATTGTCTTAGTCCTGTTTTGTGTTATTCAAAAGATTACTTAGATGGGCATGTTAAACCAGTTAGGGTTGATTTAGAAAATAAAGAGTGTCATGTTTTGTTGGGAAGGGATGTTTATAAGAATGCTTCTTGTTCTAATGTTCAAAAGCTTAGGATTCGTGCGGGGGCTATATTAAAACGAGTTGAGGAGCTTTTAGGAGTTAGTTTTGATGAATCTAAAAGAAAAGAATATCTTTCAAAGGTTGTAGAGTTGAGGAAGAATAATAGATATTGGCCAGATTGGAAGGTTTTAGAAATAGCTATTAACTCTGTTTTAGGATATGCTCTTGAGGGTGGTTAAATTGAGGGCTTTAAGTATTATTCAAATTGTTCTGTTTTTAGCAGTTTCTTTTTATTTAATCTATAAAGGTCTTATATTAACAGAGTATGCAGTGTTTGGAACAATAATTGGTTTGATAATTCATTGGTCAGTGACAAATAAGGGAAATCATAACATTGTGAATATTAAACCCTTATCAGCATCTTTCAGAGTTCTTTTGTATGACATATACCTTTCTACATTACTCATAAAGGGTTTTTTAGAGGGTTTTAGTCAGGATTTAACGTTTTTATGTTTGATTATTGCTGGATTGATAGTTTTAGATTATTTTGTTGAAGGGTGATTCAAAATGAGGAAGATTATGCTTTTATTGCTATTGCTTTCAGGTTTTGTATTATGTTTTGTTAATGCAGAATCAAATTCATGGACTGCATGGTTGGGAACGGCTGGTTTTGATGTTCCTGCTAATGTCAATATTGGCTTTGAAAATGCGAATCATACAAAAATTAAAGTTGATGTCCAAACAACATCTAAAAAATTTGCTTTTGCACTGTATTTAAAGCAAGATGATATGAAGTATATTAGATTTGTTTTAACACAAGACATTTTTGGAGATTTGTATATGGACAATAATCATTGGGATGGCGGGAAACCTTTGGGTGTGACGTGGTATAGCGGAGCACACTGGGTTCAATTTGATATTCATGATGGGGTCGCAGATGTGTACATTGACGGTAAAACTGACAAGGTAAAGACAATTACGTTGAATGGTATGACAAGTGTGAAAACAGTTGTGCTTAAAAAAGAGGCTGGGGCTGATAGTAGCTGGTATTCTGCGACATATTTGAAAAAAATAGATGTTGAGCAAACTATTCCAGAGTATTCTCTTCACATCTACACCGAGCCAAAAGCAAATATCTACATAGATAATAATTTGGCTGGAACAACAGACAATGGGGGTTATGCAAAAGTATTAGTTGAAAAAGGGGAACATCAGCTTAAAATAACTAAAGAAGACTTTTGGGATTACAGCACTGAATTGCAAATAGAAAATGATACAACATTGCACATTGATTTAGCACCAAAAACAAGTTTATTCAGAGTTGAAAAGAACGTTACCAGTGATTTATATCCAAACAGCATTGGGGAGGTTAAATTAACCTTATATCCAATTAGAACAGCTTATGGAACCCAAATGCAAATTTCAGGAGTAGATGTTGTAAAAGTATATTACAAAAACAGCTATTTAGCTGAAAGTAATGGTGCTTATGTGCTGGGAACAGTAGATAGCCCTGTGGATGTTGAAATTCAGTTTAAGACACCAGCAACTTGGGGAGAGCATTCATTTGCAGTGACTATAACAGCAACTGACATTGAAGGGAACCAATACACTAACCAAGAGCAGATAACTTATGAGGTTAAGGAGTTGCCATTTTTACTGCAAACACCATCACAATGGAAGATTGGAGATAACACAGTGACTATAACTGACCAAAGTGGAGAGGATTACAGTGTATTGCTCACTTTAAAGGACATAAATGGAACTGAAGTTTGGAGTCAGTCACAAGGGTTTGATGCCTATGACAGCCACGATTTTGTAGTTCCAATAAATCAAAGTGGGGATTATGTTTTAGAAATCTTGGCAAAAGGAGGGCAGGTAAAAACTTATGTTCCAGTGCATGTTGTAGAACCAATTAAGCTCTTAACTCCAGAAGTCAATGCAAGTAAGGGAAGTGTAGCAACAATTAAAATAGAGATTCAGAATCCAACAAGTGAAGTAAAGTATTATAATGCAGAAGTTCTTGGCGAAATCTTTGATGTTAATAATACTCCAAAACAGGCATTCTCAATTGCACCAGGAGAGACAAAAATAGTTGAATTGAAGTTTAAAGTGCCAGAGAATATAACGTATGATAACTATGAATTAACAGTAGAGGTGTTTGAAAAAGGAGAAGCAGAGCCAATATTCCAAAATGATGTAATATTAAACATAAAAGAATCATCATTTATTCCAATAGGAGGAGATAGTAGCATTCCATTGTGGCTAATAGCTATTGTGGGAGTTCTCTTAGTAGTTGGGGCTGTATTTGTAATGAGAAGAAAATAATCTTTTTTTCAAAATCTCTTTTTTTAGGTGATTAAAATGAAGTTTGAGAGGATTTTATCAGTTTTTATAATTATAATGTATCTTTTAGCTCCTGTTAATGCTTTTGAGATTTTTGGGCATGAAATTGGTTGGGATGATGCAGGGGTTGCAAGTGGTGCAGCAGCTGTAGCTCTTGTAGCCGCTACTGTTGCAACTGGTGGGCTTGACTTGGTAGCAATTGGTGGAGCAATAGCAATCGGGGGGTTGTGTGATTTAATTTATAGAAAAGTAACTGGAAAGTATGACACCCCTACAGCTGTTAATACTGGTGCAAAAACACCAACAAAAGATGAGTTAATCAACGATACGGATGTCAAAAATAAATTGGCAAATCTACAAGCATATTCAGAATCAGAAGCAGCTAAAGACCTTTTCCAGCTGAGACAGCAACTGAGTTCCTCACTTACAACTTATGATTTTAAAACAGAGGGAGCTCTTGCCGATATAAGGATTACTATAAAAGGACCGGAGAAGATATACGGGTTTAGCCCATTTCCATTACAAGTACATATTCACGCTCCATCAAGTAAAGAACCTCCTCAAAATTGTGTCCATATAACATCAGTTAAGGCGTATGTTGTGGATGACAGTGGAAGAAAGTGGTATGAGGACGTTTGGACGGGGGATTTAGTTTTAAGGCCAAAAAGTTGGTGGTATCCAGACGCACTTGGGGAGGATTGGGATTTTAACTTTACTTTAAAAGCACCAGACAAATATGTTGGTAAGGCAAAGAACATTGTTCAAGGAACTGCAGATTATAAAACAGCAGAGGAATTATTGAATGCAAACATTTCTAAGTTTGAAGTTGTAGTTGAAGTTCAAGGTTATAGAGAAGTTTGGAGATGGGAAAGTGAATATACTACATGGAGAGACTTAAAAGAGAGAGGCTACAGGATTGATGGGACACATGTATATACTGCACAAGGGACACCAGTTGGAGAATTTCATGAAACAGACCCAGAGACTGGTGAAGGATTATTTTACACTCCAGAATTTGTTAAAAATGTAGAACTAAATGTAAAAGCATCATCTTTATCAGCATACAATCATCTTCAAAATGGTAAGTATTTCATCGGGGGTACTGAAGGTTCTTTACCTGCAAGATTTGGAGATGTTAGGGAATTTACTGCTTATGGGATGTATGCTAATGGTGCGACTTCTCTAATTGTTGCAAGATGTTGGGCTACTCCAGTGCATTTGTTTGATTCAACAGCAGATTATAAGTTCGTCGTAATTGCAAATAGAGACAATATGAAGCCAATTAATGTCAGCATCATTGATGACTACAAAATGGTAGTTTTTAGAGAATTTGCTGATGGAACTTGGGTAATAGCAGACCAGATTCCTGGAAGTTTTGGAAATATGGGAGATTACATTTCAACAGTAGCATCAACTCTGACATATAAACATGACAATAATACTGTTGGGTATAGCACTTATTTTGTAGTGTATGCAGTTTTAAAACCACATAATGACTGTGGAAATGTAAATGAAATTCCAATTTGGATTATTGTAAAACCAAAAATTAGTGTTTTAGATAATACAGAGGTCGTTTTAGGTGATAAGCAAACAGAAGAAATAGCATCAATTATTGATGATGGAAAAATAACTGAAAGTGAAGCACAATCGCTTAAGAACATTGCAGAAAGTGCAATTTCAGCATTAAAGCAGAAAAAATATTCTGCAGAACACCTTGTAGAGAGATATTCAAGTAATCCAAAAGCTCAGGAATATGCTAAGAAAGCTGTAGAATGCTATGATAAGGCAATAGGCTACTTAGAAGACATGATGGCTTCAAATGATGCAAGCACAGTAGCGAGGGACTATAAAGTTAGTAAAAACTACGAAATGGCTGGAGATTACTACTATGATGCTGCACAAAAAGAGTTCTATGGACAGCATGACCAAGCAGAGGCTGATGTAAATAATGCAGAGAAGATTATTGATGATACAAAGCAATATGAACCAAGTATGTTTTTCAGTTTAGGTTCAACACTTGGAGAATGGTGGTCTCAGTTTAAGAGCGGCTTAGGAATTGACTGGATTCCAGATTGGGCAATAATTCTTATAGTGGTTATTTTGGTTGTTGGAGGGGCAATAATTGTGCTTAAAATACTCTAATGCTCTTTTTTCTTAATTCTTTTTTTAGAAATAACTACTTTTGGAGGTGGATTTTATGGCAAGGAATATTTTCCAAACTAACTACAAAGTTTGGATATTAAAAACTATAGCTGTTAGTGTTGCGTTAGGGGCGGTGTTCTGGTATTCTTCGACGGTTTCAGTAACTATGAACGATATAGTAACGACAATAGCTAAAACTCCGTTAGTGATTGTTATTTTAATAGAACTCATTGATAAGTTTGTTGATATGAAAGATGTCTATGCAAAAATGTATATTAGGATAGGAACGGTTGAAGATATTGATAATTCATACAAACAAGTTGGTTTAGCTTTACTAATGGCATTTTTGGCATTTTTAGGAATACTTTGGGCTTTAACTGGAACATTTACACTTTCGTTAGGAACACTCTCTCCAGGAGTGCTTATCGTCTCAGCACTATATGCAATTTACATACTGGCTCCTGAAACTGGAGACGATGAATTGATATTGTTTTTCTGGATTGGTGCTACAATTGCTACTGGTGGGCAGTATATTATGCTACTCCCACCAATTCCTGGACTTCCAGAAATGCCTGGAGTTGGAACAACACTATTTTAGGTGATATAGTGTGGTGATACAGCAAATAATAGCTTCGATACTGACTTTTTTGCTTTGTTTTGCATATAGGAATCAAATAGAACAAATTGGGCATATTTTAGACATTAATAACGATGTTTTAGCATGGGCAGTTCCTACACTTATTTTTTTACTATGTGTTTGGAAAATAGCCGAAGATAAGTGGGGTTTGGGAGATGCTCTTGCTGCAATTGTAATTTGCATTCTAATAATGTTGTATTATACTCAAGACATTGGGAAAATTGTTTTAGAAATCTCAAAAATTGTTTTGGGGATTAGTGTCGGGGTTATAATTGGTTATCTTGCTAAAGGTGATGATTAAGGTGGGTGAAATGGATGTTAATGTGATAATAGAATTGTTAAAAGCTCATTGGTTTGAGATTTTACTTATTCTGGGAATAGTTTTCATTTTGAGAAGTTTGAAATACATTATAATAGCTATTTTGATTGTTTTAGGGCTTTCTTATTTTGGAATCTTAGATATTGACAATCTCAAAAGTGTTTTTGAAAATATAATCTCAAAAATAGACATTTTAGAGATTTTAAAAGCTATTGGAGGTAGATAAAAATGGCAAAAAAGGTTGTAGGAAAAATCAAACGTGAAAAAGGAAAATTCTATTATATCGATAAGAGAGGGAGGATTATTGAAGCAGATAGGAAAGATTTACTAAAGAAAAGAGAATCATCTAAGAAAAAGAAAAAAAGATAACAGAGGGATAGCATGGAAAGAAATATCACAATAGGGCTGATAATTGCTTTTATTCTAACAATAATAGGAGCTTTTTATATGAGCCATAGTAGTGATGGGGGAGCTGGATTCTTGCTTGACTTCTTGAAAAATCACACTGAAAATGCCTCAACAAACTCAACAGATGTAATAAATACTACAATAAATGAGACAGCTCCAATAAACCAAACTGAGAATATAACAGATAACTCAACAATCTCATTTGATGCAAGTGCTGTTTATGATGCTAATAATAGTGTTGTATTGATTTCAGTATCTGCTTCAAAGGAGAACATTACTGCAGATTCAATAACTGCATTTGTTTCATTTGATGCTATTAACTTCACTGAAGCTGCAAGCTTAGCAAATGTTACATTGCCAACAGTTGTTGAAATCTCAAATATTACACAAAATGCCACTGTATATTACTACATAGATATAATGTATAATGGAACTGCTTATAGACTACCAGCAGAAGGAGCTTATAACATAACCACGTGAGATTATGAAGAGAATTCTATTTTTCTCTTTTTTAACTGTCTTTTTAATATCTTTTGCTATTTTAAGCATTCAAAAATCAGATGAAGACGTTATTAGAGAAAAATTACTTGAGTTTGGATATCCAGAGCATGGTTATGTGATTATAAATAACACTATAAGGTATAGTGATGGCTCTTTTGTGGTCCTATCAACACCACCAAAAAAGTATCCAATTGGTGGAATTCAAGCATACAACTTAGCAAAAGAATTCCTAAAAAAGAAAGAAGAAGAGTATGGGCTTTCAAAGTATAATTATCATCTAAACATTGATGCTAAAGATTTATCTGAATATGAAGAAAACGGGCAATATTATTGGATGTTTAAACTCTATTTTGGAAAAGGAAGCTCAAAAGGGGATTGGATGGGTTATATTCTTGTAGATAGGGCTACTGGCTATGTAAAAATGAGAGGCCTATTTGGTGGTTAGATGAAAAAGTTGCCTATACTTACAATATTATTAATATTAATAACTCCAGCAATAGCAAAGACAATAACACTTGTAAATCCAGAAACGGGGGAAACAAAAACATTCTACATTAATGAAACAAACGATACCACACTTCCAGACAATATTACAATAGTTATTAAGCATGTAGTTGAAGTGGAAGGAAATCAGACAGTGATAGTTTATGATGCTAACATGATTGCTGCTTATCAAGCCCTAATAGCAGAGTTACAAAGAAACATAACAAGATTGCAAGAAGAATTGAATCATAAGAATCAGCAGCTTGCAGAGTTGATAACTTATAAGAAAAAGAATATTGAATTGCAGAAGAACATTAGCAAGTTGAAAAGTGAAATAACAATGTTAAAAGCTGAAAATGAGCTATTAAAAGAACAAAATAAACAGTATAAAGATTTGATAACTGATTTAATTGAAAAATCTTCAAATTCAACACTTCAAGAAGCCATAGAGAAGGAAAAAGCTGAGAATAAAAGATGGAATGCTACTTTTACAGCATTAGGGATTGCTGTGGTGGGAGTATGTGCATTAGGGCTGATTTTAAGAAGATACATAAAGAGGCACGAATGCCCATTATGAAGGATTTTTAATTGCTTTTTTCTTCAACTACTACACGGTGCTATATATTTTTTTATTCACAATTTCAACTGAAAACTTCTATTTTTTGAAAATATGCAATATAAACAGAAATACTATTTTTCAACTATTAAATAGGGATGCTTATGGAAGTGCAAATATATCTTGGCAGAGGTAGGGCATTAGGCTGGAGAAAATATGGGGATAGAACAATAAGAACCCTTCCACTAAAAACAGAAGAAGCAAACCATACATTATTCATTGGAGGTTCGGGATTTGGAAAAACAACTGTTATGAGAGGAATGGTAGAGGCAATATGGACAGCATACACTGAGAAGGGAATTTATCCACTAATCTTTGTTTTTGAAAGAAAAATTGACGTTTCAAAAGCTGAAAAAATAAAAGAAATTTATTATATTGAAACCCAAAAATATTCCAGAGCAGAATGCATGAAAAAATACGGAGAAAAGACATGGAAATATATCGAATGGTATGTCCAACAAATGAAAAAATATCCTCACTTTTATGGAAGTCCTGGAGATTTTGCAATGGGAATGCCAAATGTTTTAGGAAAATACACAAGATGGTCTGGAGCCAATTCCATATTAGGATACTTTGGATTAGAACCCAAAGCATACCCAGTTACCAGATTTGTATTTAGGCCAAGAAGGCCTTTAAACCACATAAAAGCAGATAACGGCTGGAAAACTGAAGTTGTAGATGCAAAGATAAAATACAGCAGTATAAACTATGCATTTTTGGAAAACCTAACAAATGTTGGAACTGGAACACTACATGGGGAAAGATTAAAAAGAATATGGGATATTGAAGGCATTAGAGACCCTGATAAAGTTTTAGAAATTGCATTAAAACATGAGAAAAACCCAGAAAGCCCATCAAGGACATACATGAGGATAGAAGAAACAATGGACAGGTTGAAAAAGGATAAGCTATTTTCTCCAGATGAAAACTTTTTCAAACACATAACTCCCAAAAGAATCAATATTATAGACTTTTCTCAGAACTCTGATTTAACACATGAAGAAGAGAACCTCATTTTTAAAATGATTGTTGATTGGGCGATAAAAGTAGCATTCAAGTATAAAATCCCAGTCTTTTTCTTCATTGATGAAATTCAAAACTTCATAACAAACTCTCACGGTAAAGCAGCAATTACTAAAATATACAGAGAGGGGAGGTCGCTGGGAATAAACTTGTTTGGAGCTACCCAATTCTTGACAGGGCTGGATAAAATATTGATTGACGGTGCCATGCATGTGGCCATTGTTGGAAAAATAGTAAGGTTAGATGATGCCAAGCTACTGGCAAACATGGTTCCAAACCTTGACATTGATGACATTATGATGGAAGAGTGCAACTCTATAGACGAATACCTAAAAATTAAGCAGAAAAACAAATTCCGTGGCTATTTTATTTACGATAAACAATTTTGTGAGAGAATTGCCTATAGGCATCCACAATCCTTATAGGTGGAGGAAATGGGACTCTTTGGAAAATTTAAGACCAACTATACTACTACACAAAACCAATCTTTACTTCAAGAAATTAAAACAGAACCAGAAAATCTTTCTACTGAAACTAAGTCCGAGAGTAATCCACATGATAAAAAAAGATTGTCAAATCCTATTAAATTATTGAAAAAGAAGCAAATTGAGAAAGAAAAAGAGAGTATTGCACTAAATGCATTAGCTCCATATAAAGCCCATCAAAAAGCAATTATCTGGAACTCTGGAAGGGGAGAAAAAATCTTCGGTTACCCTATTGCAATAATACCCCAACCAAATGAAATGTATGTCATTCTATACAGGAAAAGATATTATGACTGGCTTGATGAGCTTATAACCACACTAAAATCAATTATCACTGGTAAAAAAGAGCAATATAGGGCAGTGCATGTTCCAGAATCTTGTATAGACATTTCAGAAGAGCTAATCACCATATACGCACACAGTTTTTTCATAGTCAATAGTTACACTGAGATAGCCATACCTCTGGGAGAAGACCCAAAAGAAAGAATGGCATACTTCCTTGCACTACAAGAGGCAGAAATGTATAGGAACGCACTTGAAAAGATTGGCTATGAGCTTCCAAATGTTACCGACTCTGCACTTAATTTGAACCCAACAATGAGGGCATACATTGGAAAAGAAACAATGAGTGATAAGAAGAAAAAGACGTCTAAAACCAAAGAGTTTGCAGGATTTGACATGAGTTTCTCTTTTGATAGGTTTTTAAAATCCTTAGGTGGGTATGATGATGAACGAGAATGAAGATTTTGAAGGTTTTGAAGATGTTCCAATGGTTAGTGAGGATGAAGACAATTTTCCAAATTTTGAAGATGATGAAGAGAGCCCTCCAACTAACACTACCAAATCAGAAGATAAAACTGCCAGCCCTAAAAAACCTACAGAAGATGAACAGCCAATCTTAGATTTTAACACTCTTTATAAGAAAATAATGATTAGGATTGTAAAACGGCTGGAGATAATACACAATATAACTTATCAGGACAGGATTAAGCTATTGGCTGGAGAAATTGGGAGAGATTTGGAATTACTTGATGAACTTATAAAATTAAAACTTGGAGGTGAGTAAAATGGGATTTTTAAGCATCTTAAAAAGAAATAGGCAAGAGTATGCTCAAATCCCAGAAATGCAAGTTCAGCCAGATTTTGAAATGAAATACAAAAGGTTGGTAGAAGATATATCATTTTTAGTGGAGGACTTAAAAGAAGAGTTTGAGAAGCATGCTTATTACTTAGCCCTAAACAGGTTGCTTCATGCAGGGGGAGTAGAAAGTGCAGAAATTCTAATTGACTACCACATGGGGAGAGTGTTAGAATTAGAATACATCCTAAAAAGATTATTAAGGATGCTTGGACAAAGCCCACAAACTTTAGAAGATATTGTTAAAAAACAGAGAGAAAAAGCCCTTGAAGATATACAAACATCAGAAAATATCTTAGAACTGCTAAAATACGTTGATGAAGAAGTTGAAAAAATCAGAGGAAAAATTAAAAGAGTTAGAGAAAACTCCCAATTGGGCTGATTATATAATAATTGCTATTACTGTTTTTAATGTGATTTTAATTCTCTATTTTTTTACCATCTCTGCAAGGTAATCATATCCCCATAAGGTTACTTTGAGTTAGTGTTTTTTAGACACTGACATTTTGTCTCTTTTGTCAGGTTAAAATTTTCGGAATAAATCTTGCATTATGGTGGCTCACATGACAAAACAAAAAAGACACTACTGCAAAGACTGGCTAACCAAAGAAGAACTAAAAAAATTCATCAACACCATAGAAAACCCAGAACACAAACTATTCTTTAAAATGCTATACGGGATGGCACTAAGAGTCTCAGAACTTCTAAACCTAAGAGTTAAAGACATAAACTTGGATGAACAAGTAGCCAAACTCTGGGACACCAAAACGGAATCATTTCAAGTGTGTGTAATCCCAACATGGCTAATTGAAGACATTAGACAACACATTAGAGAAAAAAGATTGAAAGATGATGATAGACTATTTAATTTCAAAAATAGAAAATATGCATGGGAACTCGTAAAATACTATACAAAAAAGGCAGGAATTAACAAAGAACTATCAACCCACACATTTAGAAGGACCAGAGCATTACATCTACTTAATGATGGAGTCCCATTAGAAAAGGTCAGTAAGTATCTAAGGCATAAATCCATAAACACAACAATGAAATACTTAAACATCACAGTTGAAGACCTAAAAGCAGAACTGAGAAAAATTGGGGATTATTATGATTTATAATCCCGACGAAATTTACTACAGCCCCAAATACATTAACAATAAAATAATTGATGAAATTATTAAAAATCCAAAAATAAAGAAAGTTGTAATTCCAAAATCCCACTATGAACTAATGTTAAAGAAAAATCCCAATGGGATTAAAAGATTACTCATTTGTGGAATAGATATTGAAATTAGAGACAGAAGAGGAAGACCAAAGAAAGTAAATGATGACCTAAAGAAGAAAATTTTAGAACTATATAAAAATGGAAAAACAATTCTTGAAATCTCAGAAATTTTAAGAATACCAAAAAGCACTATTTGGGACAATGTTGGAGAAGAACTGGCTAAAATTAAAGATGAAACTCTATATGAAAGGTTGTGGAACGATATATGGAAATTTAAAGAATTAGCAATAGAAGAAGGCTGGTATGATAATTATGCAAAAGCACTATTCGCAGAACTGGAAGCATATATAAAGAGCAATAACATAGAGAAAGCCAATGAAGCTCTAAGAAAAATAATAGAATATAGACATGAGAATATAATATACATAGAAGATGAAGAGGAGGATGAGGGGGATGATGCTTGACTATGAAAAATTAGCCAAACATAATAAAACTTCAAAATTTAATTTAGTTCTGATAATAAATTAGGTAATCTTTTAAGTTTTAAATCATTAAAATATCCATTTCCATATTTCGATTTTAATTTCTCTATAGCTCTATGTGCTTTTTTTATGAATTCTCTATCGTCAGTAACAAAGAGCAATGGTAACTCAAATTGAGTAGGGTAGCAAACAACCAATTCTACAAATATTTTTTATCATTATCATCTTTAAACTTGATATCATCAATTACATCAAGAATTTCTTTAATTTTTTCCTTATAACTGTTAATGTATTCAAAAGTATATAAGCAAAAATTAATGTTATTGTTTATTTTTAAAATTCTATTGGTAATAACACACAATATATGATTTGCATCATTAAGTTCTTTGTGTAATCTAAGTAACTCACGAATAATTTCCATATTGGAAGAACATTTTCCTCTGATTTCTCTGGCCTTTTTAATGATGAATTTATGAAAATTCTCATTTCTCGGATTCTCAGAGTTTAATTGCGATAGTAATTTTTCTTCTTCATCAATGATTTTTTCTTTTGGAATTTTTAAGTTTAGTTTGCTATAAAATGATATAATTTTTCCCATAATTTCTCGTATCTTTCTTCCAAATGTTATAACAGTCTCATCAAGCACAGCAAATCCAATATATAGATTATTATTAACATGATTTATTAATTTTAAAGCATCTTGATGCAATCTATCTTCTTCATTATATATTGCAATAAGAATATTCGTATCAACTGAGCAATTTAAAGTATTATGGCTTGATAAAGCATTCGGTGATATAATCATCACCTACATATACTTTTGGGATTTCATGACTTAGTTTCATTAAATCAAGTTGTAGAGAATCTAAATCTATTTTACCCATCAAGTAAGCGATAATTCTAAGGACAAATATGCTTATTATTTCCATATTCTTTTCATAATTTTGCTCAATTAAGTCAATTAGATGTTGCACCATTGAACCTAAGACAACTAATTCCTCAATTTTTTCTTGATTTTCCAATTTTTCAATATTTAAGCAAATATTATTCATAAATTTTTCTAAATCATTTTTAAGTTTCTCCATAGCTTCCTCTCTAATTTTCTTTAATTGTCTGTAATCAATTAGTTTTTCTAAATCTTTTAACATTTTGAGTTCTTTATATTCATCTAACTCACTTATCTTTTTTTCTATCGTGTCTACCCATTTCATATACTCATCAATTGAAAAATAAGGAACTGATACTATGTTAGTTAATATATCTAAAAGCTTAAATTTTTTTTCATCATCCCAATTTTTTATTTTTTCCAATAATCTCAAAAACTGTTTTCTCCTCATTTTGATTATTTCATTTTCAGCTCCTATCATTGGTCTTAATGGGTATAATGTAAGTCTTCCGAATTCATCTATATTACTTTGTATAATTTCCTCATTTGTTGTGGCAATCATCCCCCTCACCAATAAAATCATAAAGCTTACAAACATACCTATTAATATACCAAACAGTAGTAAAAAACTGTTATATCTATCAAGTGCCGAATTAATCCTACTCAACATTAAAAAGTAATACTGTTATCGTATCAGAATTACATTTATGTAATGTATAATTACATAATATGTTAAATAGTTTTCGATTACCGAAACATTTAATACAGAATATTTTAAACTGATTTATCTCTTAAAATCAAAAAATAAGTTTTTAAAAAGCTTTAAATTAAAAATAAAAAAATTTCCACGAGATAACAAAAATAATCTTACAAGCTTGCATATAATTTAAAATCCAAATCTACAAATTCAAACTCAAAATAAAAAATAAAAAACCTAACGCCCAACCTGACTTTACACTACTCTAAACTCTCCCTTTCTTAACTTTTCCATAAAGATAGTGATTATTTTTACTTTTTATCTATTTTATTATTTAAAATCTTCACAATTTTCACTCATTTTAGAGACTATCTTATACTCAAGTTTAACATCTGGTATTTTTCTCATTTTTTCAAGCTTTTCTTCAATCTCATATAATATTAATGCAGTTTTTCCAAAATCTGTGAGTTTATAATAGGTTTTGGGTAATTTTTGTTTATCACTACCTTCCCTCTTTTCAAGCAATCCAGCCAAAACAAGCTCACTTAAAATAGCACTTAATGTGCTTTTACTGATAGGAATATGCTCATTAATCTGTGCAAAATACATTTCTCCGTGTTTATCGAGTAATGTTAAAATCTCTTTAACCCTCTTTTTTGATAACAGTTTTAGTAACATTATACCACTTCCAAACATTTTTGTTTTTTTACAATTTTTTAGAATTTACCATATAAATATGAATATTACAATTTTACCGAAAAGTTTATATAGTTCCTTAATTATAGTAATGTTCGTAAAATTTCGAACATACCTAATATTACCTAACGGTGGAACTATGATTAAAGTAAAAAAAGAACACTGGAAAAAGCCACGAAACGCATATTTAACTTTTGTAGCTGTAGCAAAGCCAGTAGGCAATTCAACAATGATTTCTCCAGCATTACCACCAGAATATTGTGGAAAGAAACTTTTAATTACAGTTCTTGATAATGACAAAGAAACTCTTGAGATTCAAAAAGATTAAAAGGTGGATATATATGCAAATAGGCGTTACCATACCACAAAAGAAAGTAGCTCTCTCATTAGTTATAGACGTCCAGACAATCGAATCCTTAGGGGCAGTTAAAGAATTGGTTGAGGAAATTAATAAAGGTATCGTTGTAGATTTTGATATATTTGATAAAGATGGAATGTTTATTAAAATCCAGAATAATGGTAATTTATACGAAATTTGGAAAATAAATAAAGAATTCTACACTGTATCAAAAAATGGAGAAAGTATTTGTGAAATTGATACTAATACACAAAATCCAGCTGGTAGATTATTAATTAAGATTATTGATAATTTGTTTAACAGTTTAGAGGATGAAGTAAGGCAGTATTTGAAAGAGTTAAAGTTGAATGTTATTAGGCGATAAATTTCGCCAATTTATTTTGTTCTTTTTAGTGTTTAATCTAAATCTATGGATTTAGTTATTCAATAAAAAAGAAAATTACCCAACCTTTGCATATTTAGAGGTGATGCCAATATGCAATTCAACCCGCTAACATATTTTATGATATATGCCATATTAAAAACTTTCGTTGCCATTAATACAAAGAATTTGAATAGAGAAATATTACTCTTATACGAATATATATTAAAATACAAAACTATGCCTACAAAAGCTATTCCAGTTATTTATTTTATCAAATATCAGGATCCATTTGAGGCTTATAAAAATTACTTGGAAAACACTCTCGACCATTTAAACGACCTCACATACAACGCCTTCTTAATACTAAACTCTGAAACGCCAAATATGATGACATCAGACCTATATGATTTCTTTTTAGAAGTTTCAAAACTCACAGAGGAACAAAAAATGAGAATTGTTCTTGAGGTAGCTAAAAAAATTAAAGAGGAGAAAGCCTATGTCAGAAGTAATTCACAATATTAGAGAGCTCCTGAAAAATCCAATATTTAAAAAATTTTTTAACGAACTAAGAGAAAAACATGCAGAGACAATAAAAGATTTAGTTGAAGTTATTCCTTCTATGGGAACTCTAAAACTTCATTATAAAGTAGTATTGGCTTCTGAAGATAACATTAAAAAGTATTACCAAAGTTTAGATTTCTATTTCCCAGAGATTATAGAACAACATTTCTTTACCAAATATCAGGTATTTATTGATTTCGATGAAGAGTCCAAATGGTATGGTTTAATAGATTTGGAAACTCTAATAAAAGTTCATGAGTGGGACTACAACCAAGCTATAGAAAAAGCCAGAAAAGAAGGAAAAACTATTAAGAAAAGTTTTGAAGAATTTTTTGTAGACTCAATATTATCACTACTGAAAGATACAAAATTACATGGAATAAGTAAATTTGAAGATGTTCCAATTGTAATAAAGTTTAGAGACAATCTATATGGGGATGTAAATACTTGGAGACTTATTGAGATTGAAACTCCAAAAATGACAATTAATTATCATCTAAAAATTGATGACAATAATCTTGTTTATTTACATGCAATAAAAACCGTAGAAAAAGATGGACAAGTTATAACTGCTGAAGAAAATATTCCAGTGTTCCATTTAGACAAGTGTGAAAAGATTTATGACCCAATAGAAGACAAAACAGTATTTTATGTAGCTGGATGGAAATTACAAGGTAGTGAAGAAAAATATGTTGAAATCATAGACATCAATGATATAGGTCAATTACTAAGTTCTCCAGTTATTAACCTGTGTAAGAAATACAAAGAACTATATATGGAATTAAAAAATGTCTTAAAATACTTAATCTCTCAAAAGGCTAAAGATTGTATAAAAACTGAAGGTTTTGCCATAATTTCTCGTAATGGACGCTTAATTATCCCAAAAAGATATAAAACTCCTGATACCGTATTTTGTGAAAATTTAGAACATTTAGATAGAATATTATCAAAAAACATTGATAATTTAATTAGAGAGGATTTAATAAAATATCTTGCATTGTTTAATAAAACACATAACTTAACAATCATAGGAGCATTCATTGCAAGTCATTTAATACATATTATAAAACCAAAAATTGTTTCTCCCGTCTTCATCTGGGGGGATAGTGGCGTAGGAAAGACAAGTATTGCTATGTTGCTTAGCTATGTAAATCCTTCAAGTTCTCAAACTACAAGCCATCAATTAATGCAAAAAATTTCTGGGTTTAGATGTGGATTAGTTTATTTTGATGAAAAAATTGATTATTCAGCACAATTAACCCAAGATTTAAAGTATTCAGCTACTAATTATGGATACTTGCACAGAATCAGCCATAACAAAAAATATATTGCAAATGTCATGTTTTTAGCAACATCAAATCCCCAGCCAAAATTCAAAACAAAAGGGCTTGAAGACTTAAAGGGGCTTCTAAGGAGGGCAATATTTTTAAAAGTCATAAAAGAGCTTGATGAAATAACAGACAAAGACATTAATGAAGCTTATGAAGTGTTGGACATATACAGGGATGATTTGATTAAAATACTGCTTGATGAAATAATATCATTCTCTGAAAAAGAAATTAAGGAAATTTATAAACAATTTACCGTGAGGGAAAAATATAAATTACTGCTTACAGGTCTTGAACTCTGGAAAACAATTTGTAAGAAATATAATATTGAATTAAATATAGATTATGACAACCTTATTAAAAGGTTTGAAGAAAGTGAAAAAGAAGTATTGGGATTTGGAGACATAAGCTTATTAGAATTAATAAAAGGAGCAATAATTGAAGATGCAATACATATAGCAAGAACATTAGGGATAGAATGTGATACAGACATGTTAGACATGGTTACTGAAAGAAATGTGATAAAATCACTACTCGCATCTAAAGGATATTCAATATATCAAAAAGACAATAAATATTATATAATACTCTCAGTTAGAGGGTTTAAAAACCTAACAAATAAAATCAAAGAACTACCCGATTTAGATAATAAGAGAGATATTGAGAGCTATTTAAGGCAGAATGGCATTGAGTTTGAATATAAAAGAACGACAATCCATGGTATAACTTGCAGAGCATTCTTTATAGAACTTAATGACATGACTGCTGAAAGTGGAAAAACTTTAGAAGAAAAAGTTTTAAATATTATAAAAGAAAGTGGAGAGATTGGATTTGATGAATTAAAAGAAAAGGCAGGATTATGTGATGAAAAATTAGAAGAAATAATTGACAAATTGAAAAAGTTAGGAGATATACAAGAAGTAAGATTCCAAACATACAAAATTTTAGAATAACTCTTTTCTAATTTGTTATTTTTACATTGAAGGCATCACTATTTTACCGATGACAATTCAATGACACCAATGACATTATGTCATCGTTTTGTCATTGATGAGATTTTTCAGATTTTGGCCGAATTTTACTTATTTGTTTTTATTTTATTATAAAACAGACAAATAATATAATGTCATTGGGGTGATAAGAAATATTATTGCGTATCTTAATATAATCTCAATTCTAATGACTTTTAGATTTTCCAATGACACTAATGACAACCCTAATTAACATAAAAATTTTTTAGCCGATGAAAAAATTTGGCGGGGTTGGGTGTCATTAGTGTCATTGATTTTCAAAACAGGTTTAAAATTGAGAAAATTTTAAAATATTTGTAATATGTGTTGATAACCCAATGACAATGAGATTATATGGTTATTTTTTTAATTATCTTCAAAATAAAAAAAGATTCAAACAAAAATAGAATAAATTAGTTGTCATCGATTTTGTCATCAAATGACATGTGGTTACTATGAGTTTCTAAAAGAGATAATAAGGTTTCTTTAATTAATTAATCATAGTGAGCCCTTGAACTACCATCAGGAAATACAATTATATGTTTTCCCTGCTTAAGATTTCTAATACTTTGTTCATAAGCTTCATGTGGATGGTATTTATTAATAAGTTCTAGATAATACAAAGCTTTTTGATAATCCATGTGGTCAAAATAATAACTAATGACTTTTTGTGCTACTTTTGTATCATTTGGGCATAGGCTTAGATATTTCTCATAATATTCTATAGCTTTATCATCATTCCATGTATCTTCATAGAATTCTGCTATGCTCTTTATCAGTTTTGAATCATTTGGGCTAAATTGAACTGCTGTTTTGAAATACCTATCTGTCTCTTTTGATTCTGGTCTAACATATTTAACACCCCATTCATTAACACCGCTATGGGACTCAGTAAGATAGTTTGCTACTCCAAGCCAATACCAATACCAACCTTCTTCTGGCCTGGTTTCTGTAGCTTTTTTAAAATACTCTTTTGCCATATTGTAATCTTTAAGCTCAAGATAACATTTACCAATATACCAATAAGCCATATCACAGTTTGGATTATCTAAGATTACTTTTTTAAAACATGCAATGGCTGATTCATATTCTTGGCTGTTATATTTCTGAACACCCATATTGTAATATTTATACCATTCAGGTTGTTGTTTTGAATTAGATTGCTCTGAGACACATCCAACTATACTAACAACTAAGCAAAGTATAAATGCTACTAACCCCAAAATTCTCAATGCCAGCACCTCCCACTTTTATAAAAATATCATTTACTTATTTTCTTCTTTAAATTTTTCCCTCTGTAAATTCATTAATTCAAATCTACAAATCCAAACTCAAAATAAAAATAACTAAATATAGCCAGCACATCAGGAATTGGCATGTTTGTAATTAATATAAATATTTCTATATTACATTATTTAATTAAATAAAGAGACTCCTGCATTTATATACAATTTTAAAGAATTATCGCACCTATTTAAATTATATAAGGGAAAATTGTTCCGTTAGATTTATATGTTATTACGGAAAAACCAATAAGCAGAGAGAAAAGCCAAAACCAACAAACCAAAACAAAACTTCAACAATTTTAAAACAGTTAAAACCCCAGTACAAAAATAAAAAAGCTTAGAATAGTATATTTAAATACATTTGAGAATATAAGACAAAAGGTTGGGAATTATGGATGAAAAACGAAAACTCTTATTTGACAAAATAGCAAACGCTGGAACAGTATTCGTTGGATATGAGTTTTTATTTATGCTATATGTTGTTCTAAATACTGCATCTGGAGAAATCCCACCAAATATCGGAATAGTGCTATTTATAGGAGATATTGTAGCAATATTAATAACAGTTTGGCTGTTCTGTGCTGTGTTATATGACATTTATAAGAAGCTTTAGTTAGTTTCTAACGCTTTTTTACCACCCCCAATTTAAAATACCAAACATACAAAGCTAATGACAATAAAACAATTAATCCCAAAGATGCCAACCCCATAATCATAAACAAAGTTTGGTTGTCCATAATAACCAACTCCATTTTTTATACTAAATTATACATTATACACTATACATTATAAAGTTTAAGTAGTTGTGGTATAATGAAGCACAACCTTTAATTACACTACTCTAAAATCTCCCTTTCTTAACTTTTCCATAAATATTGCCTCACTTACACCTAATTTTTTCAGAACATCGTAATTAATGTTTAAACCTTGATTGTTAATATAAAACAGCTCTTTTAGAGGAATCCTTACAGATTTCCCACTTTTAATAGCACTTTTTCTTACAATTGATTTTGAATCTAAAAACTCCTTATACCTCCTTAAAGCAGTTTTCATTCTCTTCCTCTTTAAAACATCATCAATTATATTAATATCCTCTTCAGACACTTCCAAACTACCAAAAATATTATAAATCTCCTTAAGCCATTTAATTGTATTCCTTACATAGCCATAACTATATTTCCTACTGAGCATCCAATCTCCAAGCCCCTCCAAATCTTTAAGCTTTGTCTCAATCCTTATATTTCCCATAAAAATCACCAAAAAAGAGTTTTAATTTTTCTTTAAAAACGCCTTAGCTTTTTCATAAATATACTCTAAATCTTCGAATGTTAATCTAACTTCATTTTGTGAAGTGCCCAACCTTCCCCAAGTAGTCTCTCTAATACGTATATTCTCAACATCCCCAATGTCAAAAATCTTAACTTCTAACGACTTCCCACTTTCTTTTTTATGTAACGTCAAGATTGAATAACCAAACTCAAAATCCCAAGCCATAAACACCACCAAAAAGTTTTTATCCAAAAAAGATTTAAAATAAAAAAAGCCCTATGCAGGAATTTTCCCAGCCAACTCTGAAGCCTTTTTAAACTCAAGCCTTTCCATGTCTCTTAAATCAATCAACTTTATATCACTCAAAATCATGTTCATAATATAATCAGCAACATGCTCAGCAGAGCCCTTAACCTCTAACTCCACACTATGACACTCCCCACCAATATCATAAAGAATCTTAACCTTATTATCAAAAGACTGAATGTTAATAATCCTATCAACATTAATCCTCCTAACTGCGTGTCTTGTTTTAACCACCAAGAACCTCACGCTCTCACCTCCTTTAAAACCATTTTAAAAACATCTTCCATGTCAAAATCTTTCCCTTCTTTCAAAAACTCCCACAATACAGAAATTACCTTCTTACAGATACCCTCTGCATCTTTCCACATGTCATCTACCCTATCTCCTTTTACTCTAACTTCAAATTTTCCAAGACCAAATCCATAGACATCTTCCGTATGGAGACCCTCTGCAGAAACTGAAATTACAGCTATCTTCTCTTTATCCTTCAACATGCTACATCTTGCAGAAATCATAACTCCAGCATCTGGATTGAATAATCCTTTACCAGAAGAAGTCCTAATCCACATATTATCCACCTCCAAAAGTAGTTTTAAGAAAAGAAAAAAACTGGTGGCAGGGCTTAAGCCCCCCCGCCTAGCTATTTATACATCTTCTTAATTTTCTTCTTGAATATCTGCTTCAGTTTTTTCTGCTCATTTTCATTACATCTCTCAATTGCAAACAATGCAGCCGCAAAAGGATTCTTTTCAATCATTCTTTCAAAAAACCACTTATCAATATCCATCCTATCCCACCATTCCTGCCCCTGGTCTAATTCCAGAACTCTGGAATCTCCTCAACAATCTTTTTCTCAATCTCTACTAATTGTTTATAAGCCTCTTCAACGGTTATCTCTCCTTTCATTCTTCTCAAATCAATTTTATCAATCTCTTTCTTAAACTTGTCAATAATCTTAGCAGTCTCACTCTCAATACCTGCAACCTTCATCAACATATTGTAGCTCTCATGCAGCTTACCCATCATCTCATCTCTTTTCTTAATATACTCCCAAGAATCCATTACCATCCCCTCCATTTTTAGATTTAAAGAAATAGTGGGCTTCATCCCGCCCTGTCTTTTATATTAATTAAAAAATCATATTAGTGGGAGGGAGTGGGGGCAGTAATACCAACACCTGAAGGCCCACTGAAAGCAGTAATACCGGGCTTACATCCCACCCAATCAGGGTAGGTTTTGAACCTACCCATCATATACTTGGGTGGTCATGTGATAAAGTTTGTTATTAAAATTATGTTCGAACATCTTTTTACGAACAGTATTATAATTATAACCATATAAAAACCTTTCTCTCTAAAAAAGTTAATATGTGATATTAAAAAAGTTAATGACATTAACTAAAAAGAGAAAATAGATATAACAGAAAGAAAAAGGAGAGTAAGCCCCTTAAGTAATAATAATTAGAGCAATATACATATATTTAGCCGTTTATTTATGTTAATTTTATTGGCAGATATCCAATTATCCACGGAATTTTCGATATTTGGAATATCATGATAATCATTTTTATCAAGTGTTAGGAAAACTGGATGGTCTGGGTTATAACGCCAGCACCAAAGTACGGCATTAGCAAATATTATTCTATCAGAAGAGTTAGGTATGGTATTTCCAATAAACATGATTAAATCATCAAATAAAAAATCATCTAATTTACTAAAGTCATCTATAAAAATATTTCTAAGAAACTTCTTAACTGCATGCCTAATCTTCCTTATATCAGTATCAGAAAGCTCACCTGAGTTCTTAAACTCTTCTAAAATCTCTCTCAACTTTTTATTAACTTCTCTTTCAACCCTCTGACAAGTTGTTTGAGAGTTTATATGATTGTTGCTATAAAAATCCGAAACTATTTTATTATGGGGATGACATGGTATATGGTAGGATATAATAACACAAGTATCCAAAAACAAATCCACACTATCCCCTCACTCACTTGTGCAATATTTCCAAAATTTTTGAATTCAACTCCTCACTAATCTCTATTTTTCTGATATCATCAACTAAATCATCATAAGTTGGGAAGTATTCCATATATCTATTTTCAATAGTATCAATCTTATTATATAGCATTTCTATTTTGTTATTAATGACTTCAAGACATCTTTCTAACTCTACTCCCTTCTTCTCTTCATTGCCTCTCAATGTTTCAGGATATGGAGATATAATGCTTAAAACGTCATCTTCAAATATCTGCCTCATATCTTTTAATATCTCTTTACAAGTAGCATTATCTCTATAATTATCTAAAAATAACATTAAAGAATCGGTATAATAATACAATGCCTCCTCCCTATCCTCTACCATATACTTAAATTTAATAGAATTTTCTAAATGCTCAATCGCTTCCCTCAATGCATCGACTTTTGAAGTCCCAAGATTGAAAATAGATGACAATGTTATTTTATCGGATATTAATAAATCAAAAGCATCATTTACCTTTTTAACGGTTCTGTAAAATTCTTTGACTTCTCCATCAGGCAATTCTTCATGAATGAATTTATCAAAATCATCCCATGTCATTTTAAACTTACCTGCCAAATTTTTAACGATATGTTTTATAGTTTTTTGGATATTCTCAAATTCTTGAGGGATTTTTAGATGTGGAGCTATAGGGTCGATATAATAAATATCCCTACTAAACATCTCATGAGCTTCAAAACTAAAAATTCCAAATTTATACCAACCATAGGCAATTGGTATTTCATCATAACCAACTCTCTCCCCTAATCTGTCCATTGTTAGGATAAACAATTTCATATATCGTGTTTTCTTTTTGACATATTTAACATCCTCACCAAAAACCTCATTAACAACATCACAAAACACTGCTAAAAGAATGTCTTTGTCCATAATCCCCCTCCCAAATAACAAAAATAACAGTAACCCTCAAATATAAAAAACATAAAAGATTTATCACTTTCAATGTTTAGTATAATTTAACTAATATTAAAATGTTTCGCTATATTTATAATTTTAGATATATCTATTGTAGCATCTCATAGAAGCAACAAAATAGAAAAAGACAAGGAGAGGGCTTAGAGTTTTTAGAGTTTTTGCTCCAGCAACTTTATAATCTTATCTAACTTCTCATCTATACTATTCAATTTATCTAATTTACTGTCAATCTTCTCTAAGATTTTAGTATGCCCCTCCAACTCTCCAAATATCAACTTAATGTATTTAACCCCCTCATCAAGCTTTTTATTCAACTCAATTAAATCATCTGCTGAAATTCTATTAATCCCCTCTGGAAACTCAATGTAGGTATTTAGCTCTCTTTCTTCAATTCTTTCAATTTCAATAAGTTTATCCTTCTTACTCAAAGCTTTAATACTCTTTTTAAACAGCTCCTTAATTTCCTCATCATCAAAATTAGCCAAAATTCTTACAGTTCCATCTTTGTAATTATAAACAACTCCACTAATGCCTAAACCTCTACCTATATTCTCAATTCTATCTCTAAATCCAACATGCTGAACCTTCCCATAGATAATTAGCTCATAAGTAGTTGCCATAGGAATCACCAAAGATTAAATATTAATCTTTTCTACGGGCTAATGAAACCCAAAACTCTGGGTCTGTTTCTTTGCTTAAGTATTGCTCACCTTTTCCATCATCTTATCCTCCTCCCAAGATTTTAATCAAATAAAACACCGTAATAATTCCAACCACTATAAGAACTTTCATTAAAGTTGAATCAGTAGTAATCCTCTCCCATAAAGACATTGTAGCCCACATGTTATTAAACTTTTCAAGATTTTCCTTAGAGGCAAAGTATATTGTTTTTAAATATAACTTTCTTGGAATTGCATGGTCTGGACACACTGGAGTTTCATCCAAATAATCAAAAATCACATGGCAAGCTCCTAAAATCCTACCACACACTGGACAAACATACCTTTCTCCAATAGGAACTGCCCTACCACAAACCTTACAAAAAGCCAAATCATCACTAATCTTAAATATATCCCTCTCATTAGCCACGATACTTTGATTATAATTAGTCTCCTGAATTTTAATGCTGTTAGTATATTGAGGCAGATATATTGGATAAGACTCCTTAATTAAAATATCTTTTTTCTTTGGAGAGCAAACCTTCCTATATTCAACATTATTTTTACCCCTATAAACAACCTCTTTAGTGTATTTATTGATTATAGAGTCAATAACCTTTTGTTCAAGCTCATCAACAGAAAAATTAAAAGGTCTAATTAAATTCTTCTCCTCTTCAGGAATTTTAGTCATATTCTCAGGAGAAAATCTAAAAAAGCCATGTGGTAAGTTATCCAATACTTTCCCAGTAACCCCATCCACAAATAATAATTCATCATCAACATTAACCTCATAAATACAACCAACCTTGGTGCAGACTTGGGAGTGAACAGAATACCTTACACAATAATAGGGGTAATAAGACTTCCACGTCTTTACTTGATAGGTAGTTTTCTCAATTCCTTTGATAAACCCTAATTCATTAATAGTTCTCTTTTTAACTTCCTCTTTTGGCAAATGTTTAAAGGTGATGTCTGAAACTACTTGAATATTCCCACTAACAATCTTAATCCCATGCTTTTTACACAGTTCATACAATTTTTTACCATCAATTAATTCAATCTCCATCCAACTACCATGCTTTTTATTAATCTCTTCAGTATATTCTATAGCCTCTTTGGTAAATTTTCCAGAAGTTACTACAATACCTTTTATATACTTGTCCTCTCCCAACTCATGCAACAAAGCTCCTTGAAGCTTTTGAATTACTGGCCTTCCAACACTCTTAGTGTGTTTGCATTCAACGATAACTTTATATCTGAATGGCTTCCCATGATTAGAATAGGCAATAATATCTTTACCTTTATCCCCCGTTCTTTGAGTTACTTGGACATCTTCATATCCCATTAATCTCAACAATCGGGCAACAAATTCTTCAAACTCATAACCGTTCAACACATCTAAATCAAAATACCTCCCTCTTTTTGCTTTATCCATGTTCTCCCCCTAACCTAAAAAGTTATTAAACTCAATGAGTATGGCTTATTTTTGTGAGATATTAGAAATATACAGTTTTGCAAAAAGATGCAAAGAAATGCAACGAGATGCAAAGAAATGCAACGATTTGCAACGTTTGCAAAGCTAAATACTAAATAAATATATAATAAAGTAAAAAATAAAAGAAACATTTATAGAAAGTATATCTATATTGTATATCTATATTATATTATATATTTTGCAAACGTTGCAAATCCGATAATTTTGTTGCAAACTAACGGATTTTGTTGCAAATCCTTTGCATAGAGATATATACTTGTCTTTTTAAATTTTCTTCCTTTTTTATTCTGTAAATTGCCAAAACGCAATTTTTTGGATGTTTTGAATCTCAACAATTTGGGCTTATTTTTGGATTTGCAAAAGTTTGCAAAGAGTTTTATCTAAATTGCTACTATTATTTTATTATCTTTTTGATATACTTCAATATTTGGATTAGTTCCTAACATGTTTATAGCTCTCATGAGTATCAATACTTTCCTGCCAAAGTCCGTTAGTGAGTAGTATGTTCTTGGTAATAATGTCCCTGTGTCTTCTCTTCTCTTATTGAGGAGTCCTGCATCTACTAACTCTTCTAAAACATTTCCTAATGTTCCTTTGTGAATTCCTAAATCTTTGTGGAGTTGTCCAAAATGAACCTCGCCGTAAGTGTCTAAATATTGGAGTATTTCTTTTACGTGTTTTTTTGCCAATAGCTTTATGAGTCCTTCCATATTGTCACCATTTTGTTCTTACTTTCCATTTTGTGACTAATCATATTTTTAGAGTTTGTTTTATAAAAAGAATATAGGCACTTCTAAATATTCGAAACTATTTTTTTGTTCGACCGAAAAATATTTATACAGCTATAATTATAATACTGTTCGTAAAAAGATGTTCGAACAGTGATAGCATGCCAGAGATAAAGAAAAAGGGATGGACTAAAGCGAGGATGATATTCCCAGCAATATTTGGAAAAATAAAAGAACAGGGAAATTCTGCGAGATTTTATCCTTCAATACCTGCTGAGTATGTTGGCAAAAAAGCTGTTTTAGTAATTTTAGAAGAAGATGAAGAAATAAGTGGTGGTGAAAATGAATAATAAAATAAAACTTAATGAAACTGATAAGAAAATTCTTGATTTTATCTTAGAAAATGGAGAAACTACCAGACAGGAAATTATTGAAAGTTTAGATGTTAAAAGTGGTTCTTTAACAAACTCTTTAAACAAACTCCAAAAACTTGGCTACATCAAAATAGAAAAACAAGGTAATCACACAATCATCATCCCTATAACTCCAACTCAACCATCTACTCACTCTGAAAACTCTAAAGTTGTTAAGTTAGACCTTTCCAAAATCAAATCTTTAACTCATTTAAGAGATACTATTAGCTCCCACTTAAGAGCCAATAACTGGAGCATTGGCAATTATGATTTGGTGATAACTGCCTTAGCAATTGCTAAATTTACAAACTTAAGGTTGTTAATTTTTGGCTCTCAAGGTATAGGAAAAACATGCTGTATAAAGTCAATCTTCCCAAATGATGAGGTATTTATTGAATATGACCTACACAGAAAGCAATTAAAAGACGTTGTTAATCTTAGGGAACACATTAGGATTATAGAACAGCAGTATAGGCACAGTTGGGGTAAAGAGAATCCAGCAACTTTTGATAGTTATGCTATAGTTCCATTGAGCAAAATGGCCCCATCTGATTTGATTTTTAGATTCCTCCCTATCAGAGTTTTAGAGTATAAATACATCTCTGGGTATAAGCCAGTTGTTTTCGATGTTTCTAATTTCAAATTAGTTGAACCACCAACTGAAGTTTGTGATAGGTTTCACAGCGAGATGAAGAATTTATTATTCTTTAACAACGATGAAGAGTTGGCAAAGGCAAAAATTGAGGATATGAAGTATCATGAGATTTTAGGGCTTTATGGTTTGAATAGGGAGCAGACGGTTGAGAGTTTGTCAGCTGAACAGTGGAAAATAGAAAGAAAGTATGAGAGATTTCTAAAAAAACCAATCAATGCTGTAAATCTTAAAGCATTACAAGAAGACCCTGAGATGTGGTTTAGAGCTTCCCAAGACATGCAGTTGATGAGGAATGCTCACGAGATTTTAAAGTTTGCTTTCTCTCTATCAAAGTCAATGGACGCAGTTGAAGAGGCCTATAATTTTGTTATGGAAATTCTCTCTACATGGACGAGGGTAATTGATGGAAGGGAAAAGAGAAGGGATAAATCAAAGGTTAGGGTTAGGAGTGAGGCTCAAAGCTACTACATTGACAGTAATGGCGTAGTGCATAACGTTGCTGTGATGTGATGGGGGTGGTAGCATGTCAGAATGTGGTGAATGTCCATGGTGTGGTGGAGAGCTGGAAGGATATTATGACGAAGAACTGGAGGCGTATGTTATATATTGTCCAGATTGTGGCTATAGAGATGTAAAATTTAAGAATGGGGACGGTTTCAGCTGTTGCCCTGCATATCGAAGCTTTTAGGAGGGATTCTCATAGATGGGGATGCTTATGGGCGTTAAGGGTAGGGAGATTAATCCTATAGAGGCTGAATTTATAATGAAGGAAGCAGATACGAATATTTATAGGGATTATGGTTGGAGTTTCGATGATTATATTACAATTTGGGCAGTTTATAATGATAAGGAGATTTATGAGTTGACGTTTTGTATTAAAGATTCTGTTGATGCTTTGTTTAGGAAGTTATTTGTTGCTTATTTGGATAAGGTTAGGAAGTTTTGTAGGGAAAATCCAGAGTTTGATGTAATTGTCGGGTATTTGGGGAGGTTGGATATTGTAGAGAGGGTTCTTGTTAAGAAGTTGAAGTTGGTAGATGGTGATTCCCATGACTAAAGCCACATTTTGTTTGTGCAAAAATATAGATAGTAGGGAGCTTAGGTATATTTTGCATAAGCTTGAGGGGATTAAAATCATTGATGCTGAGAGGTTAAAGAAAGCTATTGAGGTTAAGAAGAGGTATAAGAAGAGGATTGTTCTTACTGACAAAGAAAAAGAGATTGTGGAGAGGTTTGGTAAGGCTACTGGTTTATTGTTAAACTATGTTTTGGTGAATGAGGATGAAGGGGAACGGGCTTAATTTTAAAAATCTTTTGTTGGTGAAACCAAAGAGGGAGAAGGTTGAGGAATCTCCTGAAATTAAAAAGTGGGTTGATAGGTTTAGGGAGGAAAGGGAATTCGATGGAATAAAAGAAAGCACTATACGGAGTGATATTTTAAGGTTGAGAGTGTTTTTAGATTTTGTTTATAATAGGTTGAATAAAACACCAGAGACAATGACTAATGCCGATTTTGTGAGGTTCTTTAACTATTTAGAAAAAGAGAGGAAGGTTAGTAGGAGCTCTCAGGATAAGTATTTCAAGTTGCTTAAAGTGTTTTATAGGTTAATGAGGTTGAACAATTTTAGAGAGTTTGCAGAAGAATCAAAGGAAAGGAGGAGATTCTCCAAGTTTGAGGTTAAGCATTATGATGCCATTGATGCTAATGCTTTAAACTTAATCTTGGAGAAAATGATGGAGTCGAATTCAAGGATGAGTATTAGGAATTGTTTGATTGTTAGGTTGTTGTGGGATACTGGTGCGAGGATTAGTGAGGTATTAAATTTAAAGTATAAAGATTGTGACTTTGATGAGGGGACTTTTAGGATTACAAATACTAAGACTCATGAGGAAAGGGTTGTTGTTTGTTCTTCTGATACGTTAGAGGCTTTGAGATGGTATGTGCAGTTTAATCCAAGGCAGAACTCTGATGATTATATATTTCAAACTCCTAAGGGGGAGAGGGTTAGTAAGGATACAATATATAAAGTGTTTAAAAGAGCTGTTGATGAGCTTAAGAAGGAAGGAAAGATACCTAAAAATAAGAGAATTGTATTGCATTCTCTTAGGCACGGGAGGGCTGTAGATTTATTGGATAAAGGTGTTCCGATAGATATTGTAAAAGAGTATCTTGGTCATAGGAGTTTGGATACAACGCTTTATTACTCCCACTCTAAGGAGAGGGCTTTGAAGATGTTGAAGACGATAAAAAAGTTGTTGTGATTTTTTGAAAATAGTTAGTCCAGTTGAATATATTACCATAATGGACTTTGTTATTCCACTGGTTTAATCCAGTTGAAAAATGGCTACTAAAGGAGTATTTTTTAACCTTCTTAGGATAGTTTTTAACACTAAAATAGATGGCGCAGGGGCTGGGATTTGAACCCAGGCGGGGCAAAGCCCCACTGGATCTCAAGTCCAGCGCCGTAGTCCTGGCTTGGCTACCCCTGCACAAAACAGGCATATAAAAAATATAATGATTTAGTATATAAATTTTACGGTAATATTCTTAGGAGAAATTATGGATTAGTTATTTTGGTCAATTTCCCTTCAATAAATAAAGAGATGTTTTTATCGACATCATCTCCTTCAGCATGATAAACCTCTATCTTTTTACCAAACTTTTTATAATTCTCCTCATTTATGCTTTTACATATAATTGCATTGACTTTTTCTTTTACAATAGATTTTCTTCCATTTTCATCATTGAAAATAACTTTTGTGCTCTTAACTTCGTTATCTTCTATTCTAACGATTAAGAAATACTTACAATTTTCAAAACTATTGCTAATCTTATCAACATCCATTGAAATAGCTACTTTCATAATCTCAACTCTAAAATCAATAAAGTGGAAAGAGAAAATAAATCTAAGGTTATTTAAATACTTTACCCTGAGAGATATATGAACCTTAGGGCGAATATTGCTGCTAAAACATAAACAAGCCAGTGCACTTCTTTCCATCTTCCAGTGAATACCTTCAAGATTGGATAGGTTATAAATCCTAAAGCAAGCCCAGTGGCTATACTGTATGTCAAAGGAATTGTTAATAGAGTTATAAATGCAGGAATTGCTTCTGTGTAGTCATCAAAGTCAATATATTTTATTGATTTCATCATTAAAGCCCCTACAATGACAAGGGCTGCTGCTGTTGCATAGGGAGGAATTGCTTTAACTACTGGATAGAAGAATAATGATAATAAAAACAGCACTGCTACAACTACTGAGACAAAACCTGTTCTCCCTCCAAGTGCTATACCACTTGCAGATTCTATATATGTGGTTACAGTTGAAGTCCCAAACAATGAGCCAACAACAGTTCCAGTAGCATCAGCCATTAATGCCTTTTCAACTCTTGGCAGTTTTCCATCTTTATCTAAATAGCCAGCCTGAGAAGCTAAAGCACTTAAAGTCCCTAATGTATCGAACATATCAACAAAGAAGAATGCTAAGACAATTGTCAAAAGTCCTAAGTTTAAAGCCCCCATTATATCTAATTTTAAGAATGTTGGCTCAATTGATGGGGGCATTGAGAATATTCCCTCTGGGAATGGGGAAATGCCCAAAATCATTCCTATAAGTGAAGTTACTATAATTCCAATTAAGATAGAGCCAATAACATTCCTACTAACTAAGATTGATGTCAAAAATATCCCAAACAATGCCAATAGTGTAGATGGTTCCATTAAATTCCCTAATGTAACCAGTGTAGCTTTACTCTCAACAACAATACCCGCAGTTTTTAATCCAATAAATGCAATAAATAGTCCAATACCAACAGCAGTTCCATACTTTATAGCATTTGGGATAACATTAAAAATCCATGTCCTTATTTTTGTTAACGTTAATATTATAAACAACACTCCAGAGATAAAAACAGCACCTAACGCAACTCTCCAATCAATACCCATACCTAAACAAACACCATAAGTGAAGTAAGCGTTAAGCCCCATCCCTGGAGCTAAAGCAAATGGATATCTTGCATATAAACCCATAATTAATGTGGCAATTGCTGAAGCGATACAAGTAGCTACCATGACAGCCCCAAAATCCATTCCTGTAGCACTTAAAATTTGTGGATTAACAAAGATTATATATGCCATTGTCATAAATGTTGTTATTCCTGCAAGAGTCTCTACCTTTAGATTAGTTCCATACTTCTCAAATTCAAAGTATCTTTCAACAAATTTCATAACCACCCCTCCAAATGTATTTACTATATTTGATAATAGAATAATAATATGTTGTATCTATAATCAACGTATTTTATAAACATTAATGTGAAATAAAGAATTATAATCTAGTTCTTAAATGGTCAATATTTTTAGGAAAAATTAATGTTTTTCAAAAATACTTTAGTAATTAGTGTAAGTATAACTTAAGTCACTGATGAACACCTTCTTTTAAGAAGGTGTTCAAAATATTTCTTTATTAATTTTATAAGTTTTGAAAAACACTATATAATTGGGCTACTAAAAATTGCTATTAATGGTGATTAAATGGAAGGTTTAACAGTAGGATTATTTGGGCATATTGAAGGAGTTGGAAAAGAGTTGGGGAAAAAAGGGACATCAACAGATATAACTTTATATAATTACAAACAGGGAAATAAGGCAGTTTGCTATGTTGAGCCAACAAGATATCCGGATAGAATAAATCCTTTAATATATGCAATAAACATGATGGATTACGCTTTAGTTTTTATTGATGAGATTACAGGTGAATTGGGAGAAACTCTTTTAGCATTGGATATGTTTGAAATAAATAGAGGAGCTTTTGTTTTAGGAGAATATGTTGATTTAGACATGCTAAAAAATATCATATCCCAAACATCAATGAAGGACTTTGAAATCTTGGAGAGAGATTTTATAAACATTAGAGAGAAGATGATTAATTTGAATGTAGATAGGGATTATAATAGCTTTGTTAAAATTCCAATAGACCATTACTTCACAGTTAGGAGCGTAGGAACTGTTATACTGGGAAAGGTTGAAACTGGAATTGTGAAGGTTCATGATAATCTGAGGGTTTATCCAACAGATAAAACGGCAATGGTCAGAAGTATCCAAATACATGATAATGATTTCAAAGAAGCAAAGGCTGGAAATAGAGTGGGGTTAGCTCTAAAAGGAATAACTACAGATGAGTTGGATAGAGGAATGATACTGTCAAATGGAGAGTTAAAAGTTACTAAAGAAATTGAACTTAACATTAATTGGAATCCATTCATGCAAAAAACTGTAAAAGAAGGAGAAAACTACCAAATAATTGTTGGTCTGCAAAGTGTTTCTTGTATTGTTGAGGAAGTAAATAACAATAAGATAAGGCTTTCACTGCAAAAGGAAATAGCTTACGATGTTGGAGATAAATTATGTTTAGTTGACGGTAGTGCAAAGATTAGGATATTGGGTGTTGGAAAATTGGAATAAACTATTTATTTATACTACAATTTTATATAATATAGGGTTAATTGCAAAATCTTCACATAACCAAAAGATTTATATACCTCCTATTTAATAGTTATATCACCACAAATTCTGTATTCTTATATTCCTACTTTGTTAAGTGAAAACTTAACACCATTTTAGGCGATATAATAAAAATTAAAAAAGAAGAGAGATTGGTGATGGATTATGGCAAAGCAAAAACCAGTATTAAACGTAGCATTCATTGGACACGTCGATGCAGGTAAATCAACAACAGTCGGTAGATTGTTATACGACAGTGGAGCTATCGACCCACAGTTATTAGAGAAGTTAAGAAGAGAAGCTCAAGAGAGAGGTAAAGCAGGATTCGAGTTTGCTTATGTCATGGACAACTTGAAAGAAGAAAGAGAAAGAGGAGTTACAATCGACGTAGCTCACAAGAAATTCGAAACCCAAAAATATGAAATTACAATCGTCGACTGTCCAGGACACAGAGACTTCATTAAAAACATGATTACAGGAGCTTCACAGGCAGATGCTGCTGTCTTAGTTGTTGATGTTAACGACGCTAAGACAGGAATTCAGCCACAAACAAGAGAGCACATGTTCTTAGCAAGAACATTAGGTATTAAGCAAATCGCTGTTGCAATCAACAAGATGGATACAGTCAACTACAGCCAAGAAGAATACGAAAAAATGAAGAAATTATTATCAGACCAATTATTAAAAGTCTTAGGTTACAACCCAGACCAAATTGACTTCATCCCAACAGCTTCATTGAAAGGAGACAACGTTGTTAAAAGATCAGAAAACATGCCATGGTACAAAGGACCAACATTAGTTGAAGCTTTAGACAAGTTCCAACCACCAGAAAAACCAACAAACTTACCATTAAGAATCCCAATCCAAGATGTTTACTCAATTACAGGGGTTGGTACAGTTCCTGTTGGAAGAGTCGAAACAGGTATCTTAAGACCAGGAGACAAAGTTGTCTTTGAACCAGCAGGAGTTAGCGGAGAAGTTAAGTCAATCGAGATGCACCACGAACAAATCCCACAAGCAGAACCTGGAGATAACATTGGATTCAACGTTAGAGGAGTCAGTAAGAAAGACATTAAGAGAGGAGACGTTTGTGGACACCCAGACAACCCACCAACAGTTGCTGAAGAATTCACTGCACAAATCGTTGTCTTACAGCACCCAACAGCAATTACAGTTGGTTACACACCAGTCTTCCACGCACACACAGCACAGGTTGCATGTACATTCATTGAGTTGTTGAAGAAATTAGACCCAAGAACAGGGCAAGTCATTGAGGAGAATCCACAGTTCTTAAAGACTGGTGATGCTGCTATAGTCAAAATCAAACCAACAAAACCAATGGTCATTGAAAACGTTAGAGAAATTCCACAATTAGGAAGATTCGCTATCAGAGATATGGGTATGACAATCGCTGCTGGTATGGCAATCGATGTCAAAGCTAAGAACAAGTAAATTCTCTAAACTTCCCTTTTAATTAATTTTTTAAATCCCATTTTATATTTTTTATATTTCAAAGAGTTCGAGAGGGGAGAGTATGCAAAGAGCAAGAATTAAGTTATCAAGTACAGACCACAAAGTTTTAGATGAAATTTGCAGACAAATAAAAGAGATTGCCGAAAAAACTGGAGTAGATATTTCAGGGCCTATACCATTACCAACAAAGGTCTTAAGAGTTGTTACAAGAAAAAGTCCAGATGGAGAAGGTTCATCAACATTTGACAGATGGACAATGAAAATCCACAAAAGATTAATTGACATTGATGCAGATGAGAGAGCTTTAAGACACATTATGAAAATAAAAATCCCTGACAATGTTCAAATAGAGATACAGTTTAAATAAAAATGGTGTAGCTATTTTATCAGGTAAATTTTCATAGGCAAAAACGTTGCAATCTGAGCAGTGAGGATTGCAACGAAATTCCTTTTTTAATCTTTTTTCTTTTCAGTGATAGCAAATTTAAGTATGGTTTTTTCATCTTCTGATTCTTTCCCACTTCTATATCCAAAATAATAACCTATTATCGTACTAACCATCCCAAAAAATAATGAAAAAATTTCTTTATTGTTAGAGTATATTTCTGGATTTTTGGATATTGCAATCAATATAATAAAAAATGCTATAACAATACTTCCAGTTATCGCCCTTCTCATCTCCCCTTTATCTAATTTTTTATTGTTTATCCAGCCTAAAAATACAAGCCACAACAAAACAAGTGTAGGAACACCAATTGCTATTACTAAAGTATCGCATGACCTAATGATTGAAAATATGCACGTAATGGCTATTAAAGTCACTATTGCAACAGTTAATGTAACTATAGTATTATTTTCATTGGATTTTTTATCATTGTTCGTCATTTTGTCACAACCAACCTTAATTCAATAATTATTCTATTCCTCTTAATTTTTTAAATAATCTAACCCTCTCAAGAATCTTTTTCTTTATCTCTTCAATCCCTTTACCTTCTTTTAGTATAGCTGGGACTATAAACTTCCATTGATGCCATGGTGGTTGGCATTTTAAATATTCACAGATACCATCCAAAACTTCATCCCATTCATCTTTCTTTATCTTATCCATTTTATTAGCTACAAGAATTGGACTTATCTTCAAATCAGTTATAAAGTCAAACATCTCTAAGTCAATTGGAATTTCCCCCTTCCCTTTCCATCTTTCAACTATCTCAAAAAATGATTTTGTATCTATAATTTGAACAGCTGCAGCTATTTCATCAGCATGATTTTCTATATAATGAACAATCTCATCCTTAATTTTTTCCTGAACTTTTTTTGGTAATCCAGCCATGTATCCAAAACCTGGCATATCTACTAAAATATACTCCCCCATATCATATTCATTAATTTTTAAAGTAACTCCTGGTTTTTTTCCAACTTTAACATCTTTTCTCCCAGTCATTAATCTAACAAAAGTGGACTTACCAACATTACTCCTCCCAACCACAATAACTTTTGGTTTTATCTTTTTTTCTTCATATTTTTCTTTTAAATTTTTATATCTCTCAAAAAAGTCCATAGTTATCACACAGTTAAATTTATTTTAAAAATAAGTAAAATAGCGTAAATTAAAATCTTAATATCTATCTTGTGGTGTTCTAACTTCTTCAATAATCTTTTTACCTGCAACAACTTCATCTATACTGTGAATAGTCCCTCCTAAACTTTCAATAATTTCCTGAATTTCATCAAAATCTAAATTATTCCCTTCAATTGTAACTTTAACGTTTTCTGTCTCTTTATCTATTTCATAGACTGTAATATTAACCCCATCAATATTTGGTAATGATGTTAGTTTTAATGCCATGTCTGTTATTTTTGGCTCGTGCGGCTTCAATATATCTAAAACAATCCTTCTAATACCGTTCAATTCTATCCCTCTAAATCTTTTTAATTGTTATATTACCTATACTTAGATTATTTAAAATTATTGTTGATATATTTCTATTTATGGATTTATCGAATATTAAAAACCAAATGATAAGATATTAATAGCTCTTAGGATAAACTATAATTGTTAAAATCGCATAGAGGGGAGCCCCCTATTGCTATACACCGAGCGGGGTTTGCCAAAGGCAACCCCACTTTATTGGGTATCCGCACCATAAAGCTATGCTCTATGGTTACGTAAAATCTTAGTGGAGGGAGACTATGGAGATAAATGGAGTATATATTGAAGATACATTTGCAGAAGCATTCCCAATATGGGTGTCAAGAGTTTTAATAACAGCTGCTACAAAGAAGTGGGCTAAGATTGCTGCTACAGAGGCAACAGGTTTTGGTTGCTCTGTTATCATGTGTCCAGCAGAGGCAGGGATTGAAAAATATGTTCCACCATCAGAAACACCTGATGGAAGACCAGGGTACATAATACAAATATGCCACCCTAAGAAGGCAGAATTAGAGCATCAGATGTTAGAGAGATTAGGACAGTGTGTCTTAACATGCCCAACAACTGCTATTTTTGACGCTATGGGAGATAAAGCTGATGAGCAATTAAAGGTTGGATTTAAGTTGAAGTTTTTCGGAGACGGTTATGAGAAGAAAGATGAGTTATACGGAAGAAAAGTTTATAAGATACCAATCATGGGAGGAGAATTTATAACCGAGGTTAAGTTTGGAATTAAGAAGGGAGTTGCTGGAGGAAACTTCTTTATAATGGCAGATACAAATGCCTCTGCCTTAATCGCTGCTGAGGCTGCAGTTGATGCCATTGCAAGTGTTGATGGCGTTATAACTCCATTCCCAGGAGGAGTTGTTGCTTCTGGTAGTAAGGTTGGAGCAAGCAATCCAAAATACAAGTTCATGGTTGCTACAACAAACCACAAGATGTGTCCAACATTGAAGGGAGTTGTTGAAGATTCAGAAATTCCAGAAGATGTAAATGGAGTTTATGAAATAGTTATTGATGGGGTTGATGAGGAGGCAGTTAAAGAGGCTATGAAGCAGGGTATATTAGCAGCTACAAAAGTTCCAGGAGTTAAGAAGATTACAGCTGGAAACTATGGAGGTAAGTTGGGTAAATACCAATTCAACTTAAGGGAGTTGTTTGAATAAATTCATTTCCAATTTTCTTTTTTTATAATAGATAAGGAAAAGATATATATAAACAAAATTTAAATAGTTAATAATTTAAATTATACTTAGTTAAATTATATGGGTGGTTATAAGAAAGTAATTTAAAATTTAATAAAACCAATATAGGAGGTTTTTGGTTTGAAGCCAAAGTATGCATTAAGAAAGGATATGATTGGAGAATTTACACTAAATAAATCTTTTAATACTTACAGAGGCAAAGTTTTGAAGGCTGATTTTAATGGCCCTATTGAGGGTATAGTGATGAAAAATAAAAAAGAACATATTTATTTCTATCCTCTTTTAGCTTTACACATGGTTAAGCCAATAAATTGTGTTCCAATAAATGTCATTCCAAAAACATCTCTCCCAACAAACCCAAAGAATGTGCATATTAAAGAAGCGTTGTCAAGAATTGTTGGAAGGACATTGAAAGTTTATTATGAAACTCCAAAGACATCTTATTTAGGAAGGTTGTTAGGTTTTACAAGAGGAGTTTTTTCATGGACTTTAGTTTTGGAGATACACGGAGAGGTTGTGTTGTTGTTTAATCCGGACTATATTGTTTATTATGGGACAAAGTGGAAGTTTTTGAAAAACAACCCTCCATATAAGCCGCCAAGATTGATGAATATTACAAAGACAGCCAACCACTTAAAGAGATGTCTATTGGAGGATGTTGTTATAGAACCTGAGTATCCAAGAATAAATGTTGAAAATAAGGTTTTTGTTTATCCTTATGGAGTAGTTTCTAAGGATGATTACTTAGGGAAGACAGTAGAGGACATATTGAAAGAAAAAGAGTTCTTAATTTAAAGATAATCAATAAATACCTAACAAAATTTGCTTTTAATACTTAAAGGTTTTAAAAATTTTAAAATTTTCTTTTTTGCTGATACCTTCCTAATCTAATTAAAAATAGTTCATAATATCCTATTTTTTTACATAAAAGCTCAAAAAATTTTAATTTATTTCAGCACCGAAGAGTTTATATATGAGTAATCATTATTTACACTAAAAAATCTTATGGCAATTATATATACTCGTTCATAAATTGAGAAAAACATGTATTTTTGGAGGTGCGTTGAATGAATGCTGAGATAAACCCTCTCCATGCTTATTTTAAACTACCAAACACAGTTTCTTTAGTAGCAGGTAGTAGCGAAGGAGAAACACCACTAAACGCATTTGATGGAGCTCTGCTAAATGCAGGGATAGGGAATGTCAATTTAATTAGAATAAGCAGTATAATGCCTCCAGGAGCTGAAATTGTCCCTCTACCTAAGTTACCAATGGGTGCTTTAGTCCCAACAGCTTATGGTTATATCATTAGTGATGTTCCAGGAGAAACAATAGCAGCTGCAATAAGTGTTGCTATTCCAAAAGATAAAAGCTTATGTGGCTTAATAATGGAGTTTGAAGGGAAGTGTTCAAAAAAAGAGGCTGAAAAAACTGTTAGAGAGATGGCAAAAATAGGATTTGAGATGAGAGGCTGGGAGTTGGATAGGATAGAGTCAGTGGCAATAGAACATGAAGTAGAAAAACTTGGATGTGCATTTGCTGCAGCTGCATTGTGGTATAAATAAAAATAATAAAATAATAAAAATAAAATCCAAAAATTTAAAACGACATTAACAGTTAAATATGATTAAGATTAATAATTATTTGGTAGTAAATAATTTAAAGATAATTGAGATTTTGAAAATTTTTCAATAATTTATTTTTATTTACCACATTTGGAGGTGAGAATATGTTAAAATACTTAGGGAAACACTTAATATTGGAATTATGGGGTTGCGACCCAAAGGCATTGGATGACATAGAAGGAATAGAAAAGATGTTAGTAGATAGTGTAAAAGCATGTGGAGCTACTTTAATTTGTGTAAGAACTCACAAATTCTCTCCTCAAGGGGCTACAGGAGTTGCTGTTTTGGCAGAGAGCCATATATCAATCCACACATGGCCTGAGCTTGGATACGCTGCTATGGACATTTTTACATGTGGAACTCATGTAGAACCAGCAAAAGCAATTCCAATTATTAAAGAATTTTTAAAGCCAAAACACGTTGAAATCTTAGATTTAAAGAGGGGCATAAGGCTAAATGAAGGTGATGAGGAGTGAATCAAAATAACAATTTTAAATGCCATATATGGTTTACAGAATTTCACAACAACAATGTAGCTCTTTCGGTTAGAGTTAAGGATATTTTATATAGGGAAAAATCGGAATTTCAAGAGATAGAGATTATTGACACCTATGATTTTGGAAAGGCATTAATTTTAGATAACACTTTTCAGACAACAGAGAGAGATGAATTTATTTATCATGAATTAATATCTCATATACCTCTTTTTACCCACCCAAATCCAAAGAACGTCTTAGTTATTGGAGGAGGAGATGGAGGGACTGTTAGGGAAGTGGTTAAGCACAAATCAGTTGAAACAGTGGATTTTGTTGAGTTGGATAAAAAGGTTATTGAAGCATGTAAAAAGTATATGCCAAAATTGAGCTGTGAGATAGACAATGAAAAGGTTAATTTGATAATAACAGATGGAATTAGATATGTTGCTGAAACAGATAAAAAGTATGATGTGATTATTGTTGATTGCCCAGACCCTGTTGGGCCTGCTAAGGGACTTTTTGAGAAAGAATTTTATAAAAATGTGTTTAAATGTTTAAATGATGATGGAATTATGGTTCAACAATCAGAAAGTCCATTGTACAACTTAGATTTAATACAAAATATCTGCAGATATTTAAAAGATGCTGGGTTTAAGATAATTATGCCATACACATACCCAATGCCAACATATCCAAGTGGATTTTGGAGCTTTACATTAGCATCTAAAAAATACAATCCATTAGAGGTTGATGAAGAAAGAATAAAAGAAGCTTTAAAAGATATAGAAACTAAATACTATGATGAAGAAGTTCATAAGGGAATATTTTTGGCATCACCTAAATTTTTAAAAGATGCTGTTAAAAAAGCTTTAGAATAATTTTTACTATTTTATATGGAATTCGTCTAATTTTATCACATTTTTTACCATAATAGAACAGAAATCTATATATATTAATTAGCACATAACAACAACTCGCTTTAATACAATATACTCCTATAGTTTAATACAATATACTCCTATAGTTTAATATTGTAAATCTCCAAAACCTCCAAAGGTGGAGGAACTATGGAGGAGAAATATATGAGTCAGGCACATGAACTATTAACAAACACAGGGGTTGGAAATATGGCAAATAGAACAGCTGAGAGAATGATTCCTCTATTGAACGCTTTAGTAACTGGCTACAGCATTGCATTAGCAAAAACCTTGGGTAGTGGAGCTGGAGCAATGACTCAAATCTTATTATCAGAAGTTGGAGAAGTTTTGAGTGCAATGATTGATGAAATCTTAGGTAGTAAGCAGGTAAGTTACGAATTAGAAAATGTTGAAGAATTGTTAAAAAATGCATTCTTAGAGTTAGGAATAGCAGAAGATGTCAAAATTGAAAAAGATGTAAAAGACAATATGAGAATTTATAAATTACATATAAAAGGTTCGTTATTTGCTCCTGTCCATAAAATTTTAATTGATAGAGGGTTGAAAGAGTTCCCATTAAGTCCAGAGGGTTTGTTATCTGCTTCTATAGTTAGAAGAGTATTAAGAGAAAGAACAGGAGGCGATACAAAAGCAAGGGTTAATGTAAATACAAAACTTCCAGTTGATGGAGAGACATTGATTATTGAAATAAAAGAAGTTAGTAGATTATAATCTTCCAATTTTTAGTTTTTAAATAAAACATAATAAAATAATATATAGGAGGCACAGTATGATTCCTAAAGAAATTCTTGAAGAAATAAAAGATTTGGATTATGTTCATGGGGTTTTACTAATAGGAAACGATGGATTAGTTGAATACTCCAGTTTGCCAGAAGATGATTTAAATACGGAAAGTTTAGGAGCAAGATTGTCTATCATTTTAAACAGTATTTCTGAAGTAATAAAAGACATATATAACGAAAACACAGAATGCATTTTTATCAAAGCAGAAAATCATGGTATCCAGTTGTTTTCTAAAGATGGAAGTATTTTAGCAATATTATTTAAAGGAGACGATGAAAATATCTATAAAATTCTTCCTCTAATAAAAGAAATACTTAAATAGAACTCTCGCAGGAGAAGCATTTTATTGCACATTGATATCCTTTAGATGTCTGATTAAATAAACCAAAAATGAAAAGAAGTTAAATGGGATAGTATGATTGATAGGGTTTTGTTGGAGTTGAATAAGACTGAGGGTATTAAGGGTTCTATGGTTGTTGGTAAGGATGGTTTGGTTATTGCCTCTCAGTTGCCTGGGAATGTTGATGCTGAGTTAGTTGGGGCTATGGCTTCAGCAGCATTTGGGGCTGCTGAAAGAACAGCAGCAGAGATTGGCATGGGGGCTTTAGAACAAACAATGATTGAAGGAGAACATGGTAAAACCCTAATGGTCGATGCAGGAGAAGGAATCTTAGTAGTCTTAACAGATGCAAAGGTTAACTTAGGATTAATCAGAATAACAATGAAAAGAGCCGCAGAAAAAATAAAAGCAATGTTTTAAATGAAATTTGCCTTCCAAAACTGTTTAATTATTCGTAGACAAATATGGACATTTATGGGCAAATATTTCAAAAGAAACTTTTAAATAATTTGGTTATAAATAGTTTATCAAAAACAAATAACGATTATCATGCCGAATAAAACCAAATCGAAAGATAACCAAGAATTGTCTTATCAAATTGTTTTATCCTATAAGGTTAGTCATAACCATCCAATTAAAACTTTTTTAATCGAATGTAGGGACAAACTAAACACAGCCATTAGTATAATTTGGAACAATATCGAATATTCTAAAGAGAATAAACCAAAACTACCAAAATCTAAAGAGTTTAAAAGAGAGTTAAGGAATAAACTATTAGAAGATTGGAATTATGCCTCCCATTATATCGATGGGATTATAAAAACTGCTTATTCTATTTTAGAGAGTTGGGCTTCGAATTATAAAAGAGGATATAGGACTAAAACAAAACCGATTGTTAAAAGATTGTTCGTTAGAGTTAAGACAACTCTAATAAAATACGATAAAGGTAATGGAATTATACGAATTACAATAAAACCGAGAGAGGAGTATTTAACCTTAAACATTAAAAACGAATGGTTTTTTGATAAGGTTAGAAACTTAACAGTCGGAGAGGTTATTTTAAAGGAAAATGAAGCATTTTTAACCTTCAAAGATAACTTAAATTATTCAGATAGAGAAATAATCGTTGGAGTTGATAGCAACTTAAAGTCGTTAGATTTATTCCATCCGATAGAGGGATGGATTAGGATAGATTTATCTGAATTACACCGAATTAAGGAAGTTTATGATAGAAAAATCGATTTTCTTAAAAAACTACTTAAAAAATGTCCTTTAAGAGCATTAAGAAAGATTAAAAGATTATTCGAAAGGAGGAGAAATAGGGTTAACGATTATTTACACAAACTTACAATCCAACTATCCCGATTATTTCCTAATGCTATCTTTGTCTTTGAGGATTTAAATAAACGAAAGATGTATAAAAATAAGCACCACAATAGAAGGATAGACAGGGCCAATTGGATGGGTATAATTGAAAAACTCAGCTATAAATCGATTATTATCTTAGTTAATCCTGCCTACACATCAACAACCTGTCCTGTATGCGGGAGTAAAATGAAGTCCCAAGAAGGACAGGTTGTCTATTGCTATAATTGTATGAATTCTTTTAATAGGCAGTTAGTTGGTTGTTTTAATATTTTTAAAAGAGGATTTAAAAGATTTAAAGAGTTTATGGGTGGAGTTGGGGTTCCCACGACAGGGGCAGAGGTTTCACTTGGGAAACTGATGACGCCCAATCCCAACGTGGAAGCGAAGCTTCCAATAAGGAAAATCGAAGATTTTCCTCTGATGGTTTATGGAGTAGATTTAAATAGAAAATATCTTAAACGTCTATAATTGTCCATAAATGACCACGTTGGGAAAACCCCAATATCTATTTTTATTTTTATAGAATTTTATGCATTAATAAAATTTTATGTGAAAGTTTTATTTTAGTGATAGGTATATTTTTATATGTACCCAGTTTCTATTCTTCTTTAGCACATTTTCTTTCTGAGGTGGTTAAATGGAAGGATATTTTATTGATTTATCTAAATTTATGATGGCAAATAGTTCTTATGAAGAAGCTAAGGGAGTTATATTCTCAATCCCTTATGACGAAACAACTTCTTTTAAACCAGGAGCAAGAGAGGGAGGAAATGCTATAAGAACAGCATCGTGGGGATTAGAAGCATACAGCCCAATCTTAGATAGGGATTTGTCAGATTTAAAATACTGTGATTTAAAAGATTTGGATTTGTATGGAAATCAAAAAGAGATATTCAATACAATACATTCAGTTTCAAGAGAGATATTAAAAGATAACAAGAAAATAATTGTCTTTGGAGGAGAGCATTCTATAACTTATCCAATAATTAAGGCTGTAAAAGATATCTATAATGAGTTTATTGTTATTCAATTCGATGCCCATTGTGATTTGAGAGATGAATATTTGGGAAATAAATTATCTCACGCATGCGTTATGAGGAGAGTTTATGAACTAACTAAAGATATATTCCAATTTGGAATTAGGAGTGGAGATAAAGAAGAGTGGAATTTTGCAAAGAAAAACGATCTCTATTTAAAGATGGATTTGATGAATAAGGAGGATTTGGAGTATATAAAGAGTCTAAATAAGCCGATATATATAACCATAGATATTGATGTATTAGACCCCGCCTATGCCCCTGGGACTGGGACTCCTGAACCATGCGGTTTTTCAACAAAGGAGTTATTTAAGTCCTTATATTTATTAGAAGAGGTTAAAGATAGGATTATTGGCTTTGATATTGTTGAAGTTTCACCAATTTATGATATTGCCAATATTACAGCAATAACAGCGGCAAAAATAGCGAGAGAGCTTATGTTAATGATTTTATAAAATTTTTGAGCATAAGTGTTAAAAATATACTTCCCACCTACACACCTAATTCATGTTATTTTTCATTATTTTTAGTGAAAAGCTATGATGTGATTTAAATTTTTTGTGATTTGAAATTAAATCGAAAAGTATATATACTAATGAGAGGAATAATATAAGTTCGTAAAACATACACAACCATTCACAGGTGAGATTATGGATGTCAATGAAATAAGAGAAAATGCAAAAAAATTAATGGAATTGATGATGTTAGATAAACCATTTGTTGCTGTAAAATTAGCAAAATCAAAGGATGAGATTCCAGAAGGCTATGAAACATTAGAAGAGGAGAAAAGACATTGTGAAATGATTCAAATGGCAAGATTAGAAAGAAAAAAAATATATGCAACAGTTGATAAGCATCTTTGTAAGGGAGGGGCTTATGCGATTGGAGTCTTTAGGAACCCACCAGAACCATTAGCAACAGGAAAGTTGTATGTCAAATTAGGAAACTTTAAAGATGAAGAGGCAGCTAAAAAAACTGTCGATGCAATACCAAAAGTTGAGGAAGAGGTTTATGCAACTGTCTATGCTCCATTAGATGAAACTGACTTCATCCCAGATTCAATTGTATTTATTGGGGAGCCACTGTATGCGTTAAGATTGGTTCAGGCAATACTTTACCACAAAGGTGGAAGATTCCAGGCAGATTTCTCAGGAATTCAGTCATTATGTGCTGACGCAGTTGCTGCAGTATATACAAGAAAAGCACCTAATATGACATTAGGTTGTAACGGTTCAAGAAAATATGCAGGTATAAAGCCAGAAGAAGTAGTTATTGCCTTCCCACCAGAGAAATTAAAAGACATTGTCGAAGCAATTGAATATTTCAGACAAGTATGGACATGTGGTAGCCACTAATTTCTAATTTCAGTAAATTTAAGACAGTAACCACATTAAATTTTTTGGGGAAAACTATTTATAAAATTTTGAATAAACTATTTTTTATACAATTCAAAAGTTTTAGGGGTTAAAATATGTCAAAGGTAAAGATAGAGCTTTTTACTTCACCAATGTGTCCTCACTGTCCTGCAGCTAAAAGGGTTGTTGAAGAAGTAGCTAACGAAATGCCTGACGCTGTTGAGGTAGAATATATAAATGTTATGGAAAATCCTCAAAAAGCTGTAGAATATGGAATAATGGCAGTTCCAACAATTGTAATAAATGGGGATGTTGAGTTTATAGGTGCTCCTACAAAAGAGGCGTTAGTTGAGGCTATTAAAAAAAGATTGTAATTAATTTAAACCTTTAAATAAAAAATAGTGAAGATTATGAAGCTGAGAGTAGTTTGTAAGGAGGAATCTCTTACAGACGATGAACTCTGCATAAAATGTGAGCTTTGTATGGGGAAGGATTTGATAACAATGATAAAGATGATGAATGAGGAATATAATATAGATGAAATCATCATTCCAAACTGTGAGACGTTAAAAAGAATTTTAGATGTGGATTAAACTCTTTTTTCTTTTTATTTTTGGCATCAAAATCTTTTATTTAATATACAAACTGCGAAAGTTCTATTTTAGAACCTTATATATTTGAATATTGTCTCCAATTTTGTCATCTGATAACCAATAACTGCCCCTATTGATGCTGGGACTGCAAAATCAAATCCAAAAATCTCTGTGCATAACACCGCTCCTCCTAATGGAGCGTTTGTTGATGCTGATAAAGATGTAGCTATTCCTAAAACTATAAATGGGATTGGGTTAGCTCCAACTAAGGAACTAAATATCATTCCAGAGACAGCCCCTACACACATAGATGGGAAAACTAATCCCCCAGGAACTCCAGAACCAACGGTGAATGAAGTAGCCAATATCTTGCCAATTAATATCAGTATCAATAACTCTAAGGGAAATTTTATGAAAAATAAATCTTTTGTAAGCTCTAAACCTAATCCTAAAACTTCTGGAATAAAATAGCCAATTATAGCTACTAAAATCCCGCCAATCAATGTTTTAATACAGTATGGGAACTTAAGATTATCAAAACTTGTAGCTATCTTTCTATAAGTTTTTATATAGCAATAAGATATGGCTGAGCAGAAAAATGCGGCCATTAAAAATAAAATAAAGTCAGATGAGCTGACAGTGTATGATATAGAGATATTAAAGAGGTGTTTCTTTCCAGTAATTAGGTAGAAGATTATATAACCCACAACACTTGCTATAATTGGAGGAAGTAAATTGATGTAATTAAAATTCTCATGCTCAATAATCTCACATGCCAATATAGCAGTACCTAAAGGGGCTGAAAACGCTCCTCCCAATCCTCCAGCGATTCCAGTTATAATAACCAGTTCTCTATTTTTTAATTTTAATAATCTATAAAGTTCATCTGCAAAAGATGCACTTGACTGCACGCAAGGTCCTTCTTTTCCAGCACTACCTCCAACAGCTATAACTGCCCCAGCTAACAAAACTTTTAAAAGCCCTTTTATCCATGTTAATCTCTCATTAGTATTTAAAGCTTTTAAAACCCTATCAATCCCAGAACCTTTCAGCTCATAAATATAATCAACAAACAATCCAGCAATAAAAAAGACAATTGGAATTAATAAAATATTATGTTTTTCTGGAAAGTATTCAATGATAATAGCCATAATAACTGAACTTAAACCCCCCACAATCCCTATTAGTGATGCAATACCAATCCATTTTATCATTTTTATAAGTTTATTGAGAGTATTAACGATATCCATAAATATCCTCAGCCATAATTTTTAATAAACTATAAAATTTCTCATTTTTAAAATTTCTGGTGGGAGAATGATTTCCGAAAATGCAAGGATAGCTAAAGGGGCGGTAATTGTAGGAGATGTAAGTATTGGAGATTATTCATCAGTCTGGTATAATGCTGTTATTAGGGGAGATGTAGATAAGATAATAATTGGTAAGTACTCAAATATACAAGATTGCTGTGTAGTTCATTGCTCTAAGGGCTATCCGACTATTATTGGAGATTATGTGAGCATAGGGCATGGGGCAGTTATACACGGATGTAAGATTGAGGATAACGTGTTAGTTGGAATGAATGCCACAATATTAAATGGGGCAAAGATTGGAGAGAACTGTATAATTGGGGCTAACGCATTAGTTACACAAAATAAGGAGATTCCACCAAACAGCTTAGTTTTGGGAGTTCCAGGTAGAGTTGTTAGAGAATTAACAGAGGAGGAGATTAAAAGTATAAGAGAGAATGCATTGAGATATGTTAAGTTGTCTGAAACATTAGAAAGTTATAAAAAGATATAAAGGGGATTTAATCTAATAGTTAATAAATTTTGAGGTGGAGATAAATGGTTAATCTTGGGTTTGTTATTGCTGAATTCAACAGAGATATAACCTATATGATGGAAAAGGTTGCTGAGGAGCATGCGGAGTTCTTAGGAGCAAAGGTTAAATACAAAATCATTGTTCCAGGAGTTTTTGATATGCCATTAGCTGTGAAAAAATTGTTAGAGAAGGATGATGTTGATGCCGTTGTAACAATTGGATGTGTTATTGAAGGAGAGACTGAGCACGATGAGATAGTTGTCCATAATGCAGCAAGGAAGATAGCTGATTTAGCTCTGCAGTATGACAAACCAGTAACTTTAGGTATTTCAGGGCCTGGAATGACAAGGTTGCAGGCTCAAGAGAGAGTTGATTATGGTAAGAGGGCTGTTGAAGCTGCAGTTAAAATGGTTAAGAGATTAAAAGCTTTAGAGGAGAAATAAGGGATGTCTATGATTTTGGAAGAGGTTTATGAAGTTATAAAGCAGAGGATAAAAGAAAAGCCAGAGAATTCTTATGTAGCAAAGCTAACAACTGATGATGACAAAAAAACTGCAATAAACAAAATCTGTGAGAAGATTGGAGAAGAAGCTACTGAACTAATATTGGCAGCTAAGGATGACAAAAAAGATGAGATTATCTATGAGGCTGCTGATTTGATATTCCATACAATGGTTTTATTGGCTTATAAAAACATAGAATTTGAGGAATTATTAAAAGAATTTGAAAGAAGAAAGAAATAATACAATCTTTTTTTATTTTAATTTTAATAAGAAGAGGATTTTGCAAAAACATACTTTTGAACTCTATGATAGCAGTGGGAGGATGCCAATGAACATTGGAAAAGTTGATAATCTAAAGATTTATACTTTAGCTGAGGATTATGCTGGATACAACAGCCCATTTTGGAGTCAGCATGGTCTTTCTCTTTTAATTGAAGCAGAGTTTAATGGCATTAAAAGGAGGATACTGTTTGACACAGCATCTTATGCAGAACCAATCCTCTTTAACATGAAACTCCTAAACATTAATCCAAAGAGTATAGATATGATAATCTTATCTCACAACCACTTTGACCACACTGGTGGGCTTTTTGGAATTATAAAAGAAATAAACAAAGAAATTCCAATATTTGCCCACCCAAACATATTTAAGGTTAGCTTTGCTGTAGAACCAGAGTTTATGCTTGCTGGAACTCTTAACAAAACATTAAAAGAGGAGATTGAGAAATTGGGGGGAAGGTGGATTTTAAGTAAAGACCCTATGAGATTGATGCCAGGCATCTTTACACTTGGAGAGATTAAAGATGAAGAAAAAGTAGATTTTGAGAAAAAACCAACAATTGGTCTCTATAAGCTTGAAAATGGGAGAGTAGTTTTGGATAATGTAGAGGACGAGATTGGGTTGGGAATAGTTACTGAAAAGGGTTTAGTTGTTATCAGTGGCTGTGCTCATCCAGGAATAGTTAGTATGGTGCAAAAAGCTATTAACATAAGTGGGGTTAATAAAGTCTATGCCGTTATAGGTGGTTTTCACTTAATAGAGGCTGATGATAAGAGGATTGTAAGCACAATAAAAGCTCTAAAAACGTTGGGTGTTAAAAAATCTATACTGGACATTGCACAGGATTTAAGGCTGAGAATATGTTTATGAAGGAGTTTGGAAAAGATTTTGATAGAATACACTCCGGAAAGGTTATAAGCTTTTAAAATTAAGAATTAAACTAATTAAACCTTTGTAACAAATTCCCAGAATGATTTTACAGCACTTGGATTCTTTGGTCTTCTACTTTTAACTAAATATAAATATCTAACAACATCCAAATCTACAACTGGGACAATCCTAACTAAACCAGCATCCTCTGCCTTTTTAGCAGGGATTTCTGAAACAACACTAACTCCATAACCTTCAGAAACTGCAGTTATAACTGCTGAGTGGCTACCTAATCTCATTACAACATTTAAATCCATTATTGAATATCCTTTATCATTCAAAGCTTTTATAAATGCCTCTCTTGTCCCAGACCCTTCCTCCCTATCAATGTAATCCTCTTTAAGTATATCTTCAAGCTTAGCACTACCTTTCTCTGCAAGTGGATGATTTGGTGGGACAATCAAAACCAACCTATCCTTACCTATAATTGTGTATTCATAGTTCTTATTTTTTAGATAACCAACAGCCGCTATATCTGCTAATCCTTCATCTAAAGCTTTAAAACATCTCTCAGAATCAGTTATTGTAATCTCAAAATCAACATTTTTGTATGAGCTTTTATACTCCTTAATTATTGATGGCAGTATATGCTCTCCGGGGGTTGTAGAGGCATAAATCCTAATAACCCCCTCTGGATTTTCATGTATGGCTCTCATCAACAATTTTGCCTCATTCAACAAATCCAAAATTTTTTCAGCCCTCTCATAAAATATCTTTCCTTCAGGAGTTAAATCAACACCTTCTGGAGTTCTTAAAAAGAGTTGAGCATCAAAATATTTCTCAAGTGCCGATATATGATTACTAACAGTTCCTTGGGTTATTCCCAATCTCTTTGCCGCTTTAGAAAAACTTTTTGTTTTACTTGCAACTATAAATGTTTGGAAATAACTTATTTTTGGATCCATATTATCACCTATATTACCTAATCCCTATTAGAATAACTAATAGTTCCTATATATAAAGTTAATGTGAGTAATGAGGTTAAGTTTATATACCAATTATTAAAAATGTTAAGAAATATTAATGGTAAAAAATTCAAAATGGTGGTTTATATGGAAAATAACAGAGTAACAATCAGTGTTATAAAGGCAGATGTTGGAGGTTTATGTGGGCATACACTAGCTCCAGATGAGTTGTTAGAAACATGTGAGGCAGTTTTAGAGGAGGCAGTTGATGAGATAATATTGGATTATTATGTTACAAGATGTGGGGATGACATTGATTTAATCATGAGCCATAAATTAGGCTGTGATAATGAGAAAGTCCATGGATTGGCATGGAGAGCTTTTGAAGAAGCTACAAAAGTAGCTAAAGAACTAAAATTGTATGGAGCTGGGCAGGATTTATTGGCTGACAGCTTTTCAGGAAATGTTAGAGGGATGGGGCCAGGATGTGCAGAGATGGAATTTGTTGAAAGAAAGAGTGAGCCAATAGTTGTTTTCTGCTGCGATAAAACAGATCCAACAGCATTTAACTACCCATTATTCAAGATGTTTGCAGACCCATTCAACACAGCTGGTTTAGTTTTCGACCCTTCAATGATTTCTGGATTTAAATTTGAAGTTCATGATGTTGTTGGACATAAAAAGGTCTTTTTAGATACTCCAGAAGAGATGTATATGCTCTTAGCTTTAATTGGTGATTATGAGAAGTATGCAATTAAGAGAGTTTATAGAAGAAGAGATAACGAGATAGCTGCTGTTGTCAGCACTGAGAAATTAAACTACATAGCTGGGGAGTATGTTGGTAAAGATGACCCAGTAGCCATTGTTAGAGCTCAAAGTGGATTCCCAGCTGTTGGAGAGGTTTTAGAGCCATTTGCTAACCCACACTTTGTTCCAGGGTGGATGAGAGGTAGCCACTGGGGGCCATTAATGCCAGTTGGAGAGGAAGATGCAACACCTACAAGATTTGATGGGCCAGCAAGAATTATTGCCCTCGGATTCCAAGTTTGTGACGGAATGTTAATCGGCCCTAACGATTTATTTGCAGATAAAGGGTTTGATAAGGCAAGAGAAAAAGCATTGGAGATGGCAGACATAATAAGAAGAATGGGTCCATTCCAACCACACAGATTGCCAGCAACAATGATGGAATACACAACAGTTCCAAAGGTTTTAGAAGCATTGGAGGATAGATTCATTCCTTTAGAAGGTTTAGAATTAATTGAAGAAGGAGGAATTACAAGAAAAGATAGAGGAGACGTAGAATAAAATACCTTAACTTTTTTAATTTTTAAAAATAGTTTTAGCAAACTCTTTTGCTTTTTTAATGTCATCTTTATTTGGATGATTTTTATTTAAACCACCAATTAGCTTAAAGATGCTATAAGTGTGGTAACCTTTACAGCAGAATTCACCAACAATCTCAAATCCTTTATCTTTAAGTTTATCTCTAAGTTCTTTATGAAAAATATTTTTTAAAAATGGAAAACCAGCTGTAGAGAAAATAAAGGCTTTTTTATTTGTTTTGCTGATTTTGTCTAAAAATTTAAATAAGGATTTATGATGTTTTCCAAAGTATATTCCAGAACCAAAACCTATGAGGTCATATTTTTCAATTATCTCTGGGTTTACTTTATCAATATCGTAGATATCAGCATTTAACTCTTCAGCTATAGCTTTAGCTATCTTTTCAGTATTTTTATGATGTATAGATTTGTATAAGATGAGAGCTTTCATAGTAACTCCTCCTTATATGATTAATCTATAAGTTTAATTTTTTAAACTACTTTAATTATTAGAAACTTTGATAACTTTCTTTTTACACTTTACTATTGTTGTTAAAGGTTGTTGCGAAAAATAACACTACTTAGTAATGTTTAAATATTAAAAATTTAAGATGAAATTATCAAATGATTGGTGAATATAATTTTATAAAAGTAAAGTAAAAAATGTTGGCAATGAAAGAGTTGGCCCATACACTCTTTGGGATTGGGAGAATATAGGCAATCCATAAATTTATGGGTGTATAATTTCTTTTCTTTATATTTTTGAGGTGATGTAATGGATAAAAAGCTGTTAGGGATTAGAAATATTGGAGTTTTTTCTATAGTTGGAATGATTTTTGGAGGTTTGTTTGGATATTTTTGTATGATTTATTATATATTATTCATAAACCCTTATTTAAGAATTCCTCATAAATTCTACCCAATAGAATCATGTCTATTATTCAATTTTATAATTTTAATGATATTTTTATTTGGATACTTTGGAGCACATTTGGATAGTAATCCAGATACTATTAAAGACCTTAAAATCTCCACCATCTCCATAATAGTTGGAACAATAATATATTCTGCAATGTTGCTAATTATTGTGTTAGTGAGTGGCGATGTAATCTTAACATACAATCCCAATACAATCAATGGCATAACATGGATAGGCGGAATGATTATAATCCTCTGCACTTATCTCTTTATCAAAAAAAGATTCTATTCAACACAAAATCAATAATCTTTAATTTTTTTATTTTAGGGGTGTAAGGTATGAAAACTAAAATAGAAAACATTGTTGCTTCATTGTCTTATCTTTCATTCTTTGTATTTCCAGTATTTGCTCCATTAATTTTTATAATTATTCTTAGTAGGGATAAATTTATCTTATTCCACTCAATTCAAGCATTTTTTATCCAACTAATATTCTACATTATCGCAATAGAACTTCTAACAAATAAGGAATATATCCTAAGATATCTTATAGAAAATGGAAACTTTGATTTATTTGTTTATATTACAAGTTTTGGATTTATAATATTCTTAGCATCCCTAATATTTGGAGCTTACAAAGCATCCATTGGAGAAAAGTTTAAATTCCCAATAATAGGAAAAATAGCCGAAAAAATATCAAGTTTGTGATAATGTGAACCAAAATGAAATCAAACAATATAAAAAATAGAAAATTGAATATTTAAATTTTAATTTAGCTTATTTGAGCCATTCCTTATAAACAATTCCTTCATGTCCTGTGATAACATTCTTTCTCAGCTCTCTAATCTTTTTTAAACTCTCTAAAGCTAATTTTTCATCTACATTTAATTTTGGAGGAATCATTTTTAATATATTGTTTTTTAAAGGAGAGGCATCGCCAACAACAACATAATCTTTATAAATAACTGATATACTGCCATAAGTATGTCCAGGAGTTTCAATAATCTCAATCTCTTTATCTTTAAACTTTTTAAAATCTTCAAAATCATCGTTAAATCCAAACTCTTTTGGAGAGGCATAAAATGTAGCGTTTTTAAATATTGGGTTGTTTTCTATATGGTCGTAATGGAGATGAGTATTTATAACCACATCTATGTCATTTGGGGATAGATTTAGTTCAGATAAACTTTTAATAATGATATTTTCCATATCTTTTGTTGAAGTATCAACAATTATATTGTTGTTGTCTGTAATAATTAAGGTTGATGAAGATGAAGCTTTCTTAATTATTCCGTTTTCTCTGATTAAAATCCCTTCATATAGAAGTTTTATCATATTTCCACCAGTTAGAATTTTAAACTACTAAATATATATTAGTTGGGGGTATATATGATTAAAAAGGTAAAAATAAAAAAGTTTGACGGTAAAAATTTTTATGATGTTTATGATTACGTGGCTGTTGAAGAAACCTACAATATTTTTATTAATAGAGAGTTGGTTAAAAATCTTTCTTTATCCCCCTCTTTTTTAAATGAATTTGGGGTTGGGTTTGCAATTAATGAGGGGTTTTTAAATAGAATTGATAAAGTTGAGGTAGATAAAAACAGCATATATATTTTTGGAGAAAAAAATAAAAATGAAAAAAACAAAAAAAGAGAAAAACCAAAGATAAATATTGAGACTATCAAAAAAATAATCTCTTATAAAATAGAAGCCAAATACTGGAAAATTACTGGGAGTTTTCACTGGGCTTCATTGTTTAATTTGAATGGAGAGAGAATAATTTTTGTTGAGGATATTGGTAGGCATAATGCCGTTGATAAAGTTATCGGCTACGCTGTCCTAAACAATTATAACTTAAATGGACTAATTCTACATTACAGTGGGAGAATCCCTTATGAGATTGTTAAAAAGGCTGTAAATAGTGGTTTAAGTGCTATTATCTCAAAATCTCCACCAACAAATAAAGCTATAGAATTGGCAGAAAAAAATGATATCTTACTAATTGGCTTTGCAAGAAATGGGAAATTTAATATTTATTCTGGGAGATTATGGGAGGAGTAGAGTATTTAAAAAAAGAGTATTCTGATGAAGAAATCTATGAAATTTTAGAAGAGCCAGTAAAAGAATGGTTTAGAAAAAAATATAAGACATTTACGCCACCACAAAGATATGCAATTAAGGAGATACATGAAGGGAAGAATGTTTTAATTTGCTCACCAACTGGAAGTGGGAAGACATTATCTGCTTTTTTAGCTGGGATAAATGAATTAATAAAATTATCAATGGAAAATAAATTGGAAGATAGAATTTATATTCTCTATGTATCCCCACTGAGGGCTTTAAATAACGATATTGAAAGAAATTTAAAAGAGCCTTTAAAAGAGATTTATGAAGTTGCTAAGGAATTAAATATAGATTTGGATGAGATTAGAGTAGCTGTTAGAACGAGTGATACAACAAGCTCACAAAAACAAAGAATGCTGAAAAAACCTCCTCATATTTTAATAACTACGCCAGAATCTTTAGCTATAGCTTTGAATTCACCAAAATTTTCTCAACTGTTAAGTGGAATTAAGTATGTGATAGTTGATGAAATCCATGCTTTAACAAACAAAAGAGGAGTTCATCTCTCCCTATCTTTAGAGAGGTTGAATAGAATTGCCAATTTCATAAGAATTGGTTTATCAGCAACTATTCACCCATTAACTGAAGTAGCTAAATTTTTAGTTGGAAATGGGAGAGACTGCTATATTGTAGATGTTAGCTATAAAAAAGAGATTGAGATAAGAGTTATTTCACCAGTAGATGATTTTATCTACACACCTTCAGAGGAAATTAGTAAAAGGTTGTATAGCTTATTAAAAAAACTCATAGAAGAGCATAAAACAACTTTAATATTTACAAATACGAGAAGTGCTACTGAGAGGGTAGCATTTTATTTAAAGCAGTTGGGAGTTGAGAAAGTAGAAACTCATCACTCATCTTTAAGTAGAGAACATAGGTTGGAAGTTGAAGAGAAATTAAAAAAAGGAGAACTTAAGGTAGTTGTTTGTGTATCACCAGATACTAAGATATTAACCAATAATGGGCTTATAGAAATAAAAGATTTAAAAAGCAATAACAAAATCTTGGGAATTGATAACTTTAAGGGAAAATTTACTGAATTTGATAAACCACATATAAGAGATTACAACAATGACGGATTTTTAATAAAAACCAATCTTGGTTTTGAAATTAAATGCACAAAGGAACATAGGTTTTTAACTATTGCTAATGGAGAATTAAAATGGGTTGAAAGCAGAACTTTAAAAGTTGGAGACTATATTGCAGTATTAAGAAAGTATCCGAATGATGGAGAGAAAATTAATATACTGGATTTATTGCCAGATAACGCTTATGTTGGATTAAAAAAATCAACTCTCGAAAAAATTAGGATGAAGATTAAAGAAAAATATGGAACTTCAAAAAACTTCTCAAAGATTATTGGGATGGAAAAAAGTCATTTTAATGCAAAGTTAAGAGGAGAAAGTCCATTTAAATTAAAAGTATTGAGAGAAATTGAAAAAATATTGAGTATAAAAATTGAGAGTGAGGATATTGAGATAATAAGAACAAATAAGAAAAAATATCCCATGGAAATAAAAACATTTACACCATTTTTAGCCAGATTACTTGGATTTTGGATGGCTGATGGTTCTTGGACTTCAGGATGTTTAAGATTATTTTCCTCTGATTTGCAACTATTAAAAGAATATGAAAAAAGAATAATAGAAGAATTAAATATGAAACCACATTATAGGAGAGCTAATAAATCAACCTACTGCTTAGAAATATCTTCATCAGTTTTAGAAACCATGTTTAAAAATTTGGTAGGTAATAAAAAGAGAAAATCAAAAAATGGAATGTTTCCAGAGATTTTATATAAACTTCCATTAGAGCATAAAAAGGCATTTTTATCTGGTTATTTTGATGGTGACGGGTTTTTAGAAATAAAAAAAGATAATAAACTATACTCAATTGGATTTTCAACATTTAATAAGAGGTTTGCTGAAGGAATAAGGGATTTATTGCTGTATTTTGGGATTATGTCATCTGTAAGAAAACAAGAAATAAATTATGAAAATGAATTAAATGGGAGGATTATAAAGAAAAGAGGAGTTTCTTACACTGTATCAATATTAGGAGGAGAGTATTTAGAAAAAGCTATTAATATATTGGACATTTGGAGAACAAAAGATAGGGAGTTAATAAAAAAGGCATTTTCAGCGGGTTATTGTAATATAGATATTATCCCAAACATTGGAAAGAAATTGAGAGAAATTAGAGAGAAATTGAGAATAAGCACATATAAGCTTCAGAAAGAAAAATTCTATAATCCACAAAGAGTTGAAGTTGGAGAGAGGCAGATAAGTAGAAGGAATTTAATAAAACTCATGAACAAATATTTAGATTATGCTAAAAAAACTAACAATAAAGAAGTAATAGAAGAGATTGAGTCCTTATTAAGATTGGCTGAAGGCGATATATTCTTTGATAGAATAAAAGAAATAAAATCTATAAAGCTTAAAAAAGTTTATGGAATTATAAACTCAAAAACAGGAAATTACATTGTAAATAACTTTATTTCAAAAAATAGTTCGACATCACTTGAACTTGGAGTTGATATTGGAAGTATTGATTTGGTTATTCTTCTCGGCTCACCAAAGAGTGTTTCGAGAGCTTTGCAGAGGATTGGTAGGAGTGGACATAGGTTGCATGAGAAAAGTAAAGGGATAATAATTCCATTTGATAGGGATGATTTGGTAGAGAATGTTGTTCTCGCTTATGATGCAAAAATTGGGAGAATAGATAAAGTTCATATTCCAAAAAACTGTTTGGATGTCTTAGCTCAACATTTAGTTGGAATGGCATTAGAGAAGGTTTGGGATGTAGATGAAGCATACAACCTAATTAAAAAAGCCTATCCTTATAAAGATTTGAGTAAAGAAGATTTCTTAGATGTCTTAAATTATTTAGCTGGTGGAATTGAAGAAAAAAATGTCTATGCAAAAATCTGGCTTAAAGATAATAAATTTGGAAAGAGAGGAAAGACAGTTAGAGCTATATATTATATGAATGTTGGAACTATTCCTGATGAGACAGCAGTTGATGTTATAGCAGATGGAAAATATGTTGGAGAAGTTGAGGAGGAGTTTGCTGAGAAGTTGATGAAAGGAGATATCTTCGTATTAGGAGGAAGAACTTATAAATATTTGGGAGGTAGAGGAAATAAAATTAGGGTTAAAGAAGTTTTTGATGAAAGACCAACTATTCCAGCATGGTTTTCAGAGCAGTTGCCTTTAGCTTATGACTTAGCATTAGATATTGAAAGATTTAGGAAAGAAGTTTTATCTTCAGATATTAAAGATATTAAAGAAAAATATGAGGTCGATGAAAAGACAGCTAAGGCAATTAAAAGCTATATAGATGAGCAGGATAAATTTGCTGTAGTTCCAGATGATGAAAAAATGCTAATAGAGAGCTTTGAGGAGGAGAAGAGAAGATATTACATCTTCCACTTTGTAGCTGGAAGGAGAGCTAATGAGGCATTAGCAAGGGCATTTGCCAACTATATATCAAAAATAAAGAAATGTAATGTTAGAATTTCAGTGAATGATTATGGATTTGCTTTAATACTCCCAAAAAATAGGAAGATAAAGAGGGCAGATATTGTTGAGCTTTTTAACTTAGATATTGTTAAAAATGTGAAAGAAAGTATTGAGAGGAGTGAAATTTTAAAAAGAAGGTTTAGGCATGTTGCTACAAGAGGGTTTATGATTTTGAGAAAGTATATGAATAGGAGGATAAGTGTTGATAGACAGCAGTTTAATGCTGAGATGCTTTTAAAATACTGCAAAGAGGTTAATCATCCCTTATATAGAGAAACATTGAGGGAGATTTTAGAGGATAGCTTAGATATTGATAATGCCTTAGATTACTTTGAAAAAATTAAGAAGAGGAAGGTTTATTATTTAGAGTTGCCTTCACCTTCACCATTTGCATTTAATTTGGTTGTTTCTGCCTCATCAGATGTTGTGTTTATGGAAGATAAGAAGAAAATGATTGAAGAGTTGCATAGAAAGGTTATGGAATTCATTTCGATGAAAGAAAAAGGAAAGAAATAAATAGGATAACATTAAGATTTATATAGTTTAAAACCCATATCTTGCATTAACTATTTTTAATCTTTATAACATAAATAATAAAAATTTACAGTAATAAAATTAAAAACTATTTTGGTGATATTTATGGAAGAACAAAAAAGAAAACTTACTGGAAAAATGAAGAGAATGCTTAGAGCTAAAGCTCATCACTTAGAACCTGTTGTATGGGTTGGAAAGGAAGGAAGTGAGAAGGTTATTAAAGAGGTTGATAGACAGTTGAAAGAAAGAGGTTTGATAAAAGTTAAAGTAAGAAAAGCTGCCTTATTATATGAAGATAAATATGAAATTGCTGAAAAGCTTGCTAAGGCATGTGATGCCGAGGTTGTTAGTGTAGTTGGGCATGTCATAACTTTATTTAGACCAAGGGAAGGGTGGAAAAAGTATTTAGCTAAAAAACCAAAGAAAAAGGTTAAAAAGGATGAGAAAATTATTGAATTATTTGAGAAGTTTAAGAAGAAGGCAATTAAAGAATAAATAATTGAGGGAGATAATGAAAAAAATCTATATCATCCTTCTAATTCTTTTTATAATTTTAATTAGTTTAGTAGGAGTAAGTATATTGTTAGTTATAAGTTTATCAGGAGAAAATATTGATTTGTTTGGTGGGGAAAAAATAGCCAAGGTTTATTTATGCAATGAAATCTATTTTGACTATAATCAAGATGATAGCCTCTTCCCAGAAACTAAAAAAGATGCAAGGTATTATATAAATTTATTAGATAAATTAGAAAAAGATGATTCAGTTAAAGGTGTTTTATTAATTGTTAATTCTCCTGGAGGGGAAGTTATAGCAAGTGAAAAATTAGCAAGGAAAGTTGAAGAATTGGCAAAGAAAAAGCCAGTGGTTGTTTATGTTGAGGGTTTAGATGCTTCTGGGGCTTATATGGTTTCAGCTCCTGCAGATTATATAGTTGCTGAAAAACACTCAATAGTTGGAAGTATTGGAGTTAGGATGGATTTAATTCACTACTATGGATTAATGAAAAAACTTGGAATAAATGTAACTACAATAAAAGCTGGGAAGTATAAGGATATTGGTTCTCCATTTAGACCAATGACTAAAGAAGAAAAGGAATATTTGCAAAAGATGATAAATGAAACATACATGGATTTTGTCAAATGGGTGGCAGAGCATAGGCATTTAAGCATAAATTACACCTTAAAAATAGCAGATGGGAAAATATACACTGGAGAGGATGCTAAAAAAGTTGGATTGGTTGATGAGGTTGGAACTGAAGAAACTGCTTTGAAAAAATTGGAAGAACTTGCCAATGTCTCAAATCCTGAAATTGTTGAGTATGGTTTAGAGGAAAATAGGGGACTATTTGGACTTGACTATATTGCATACTATTTAGGCTATGGAATTGGAAAAGGAATTGGAGAAGTTTTATATGGAATGGAAAAAATTAATGGAAGAGTTGAGTTATTGAGCTGAATTTTCATTATCATTAATTTCATCTAATGGGGTTTTTATATTCTTTAAGATACAAGAATCTTTTGGGACTTTCAAGATATTGCTTTTATTTTTAAGAAAATCCTTATAAATTATAGAATATTCTTTATCTGTTTCTTCTATAAGGTAAGCGTCTTTTATTAAACTATATTGGCCATTATTTTCTCCAATAATTTTAATTTCTTCTATTTTTTGAATAGGGTTAAAGAAAACTGCGACTGCCCAGTGAAGATATAAAATGATAGACAGTAAGAAGATATAAATTATAATTGTACAGCAACTATCTAAAAATGACATAATTAACAACATTATAGCAGAAGACCATAAGAATATGTGTAATGTTGTTCCTCCCGCACATATTTCATCAATAACATTTTTAAAATTATTATTTTGATTATCAGTTAACCTCTTCCAGAGACTTTCAACATTTTCATAATTGCTTATAATCTTTTTATATTTATTGTATATTTTACCAGACAATCCCATGATAAAGAAAACAGGAATCGAAAAAAATAGTAAAAATGAAAAATTTTTTATAATGCATATACCTGCAAGTATGAAAAAAAGAATTCCTAACATAAAAGGAAGATACAACATCCCGATTATTTTAACTTCGGTAATACTGTAGTTAAGTATTCTCAACGGTTTTTTAATAGCTAAGTAAATAGATGAAACAAAATAGACAATAAACATCCACAATCTTAAGTCATTTTTATAACTATTAATCAATAGTCTACTAATTTGTGCTATTATCTCAGATTTTTGGTTATATATCGCATCTAGGATATTTGAAACTACTTCAAAGCTTGTGCTGTTAGTCCATATTAAGTATACTAATAGAGTAAATATCGAAATGTTGAGTAGAATAATCAATCCTGCAAACAACTCAAGTAATTGCAAATAACGGTCTATATCATTTTTAGTATTTTTAAATATACAGGATATCCTACTAAGAAACCACTCTACAATATAAGGACTTATAACTATTAACAAAAGCATAATAAATATTACTGAAATTCTAAGGTATAAATTTACAAATAAAAAATTGAAATTTATAGGGTTATTAAAAAATATGATTATTAAAAATGCTTCAACTGCTGTTATAATGGGATATAACCACTGATACATTTCTCATCACCTAAAAAATAAAAATTTATTTTTCAAGCTTTTTTAAAGCATCTTCTGCAGCTAAAGACAATGGCTCATGCACCATAGAAACTGGTGGAGCATAACAGAACTCCATATTTGCAAGCTCCTCTGCAGTAACTCCTTTAAATATTGCTATGGACATAGCATCTATCCTTTCAGCAACCCTCTCTCCACCAACAATTTGGCATCCAACTACTCTACCATCTTCATTGAATATCATCTTTATCTCAATCTCCTTTCCTCCTGGATAGTATCTTGCCCTTGTTAATGCCTTGGTTCTACCAATAACTATTGGAATTCTTTTTAAATTGGCAGAGAAGGCAGTTAATCCAGTCCCTCCAATCTCTAACTCTCCTATTTTACTAACAGCAGAGTTTAAAACTGGGTAGAACTTTGCCTCAACTCCAGCTATGTTCTTACCGGCAACTTTACCCTGCCTTACAGCAGTTGTTCCAAATGGAGATAGTGTTTTCTCTCCAGTTATAAAATCTATAACCTCTACACAGTCTCCAACAGCATATATGTTTGGGATAGAGGTTTGCATCTTCTCATTTACCTCAATTGCAAATCTTCCTATTTTACAGCCAGCTTTTTTAGCCAATTCAATATTTGGCCTTACACCAGTAGCCATAATAACCATATCAACATCATATAACTTTTTATCAACACAAACTCCTTCAACTTTCTCCTTACCAACAATCTTCTCCAATGGTTTTGATAATATAATCTTAATTCCTTCTCTCTCCAAATACTTTTGAACTATCTCTGCCATATCTGGGTCTAAGAATCTTGGTAACACTTGCGGAGCCATTTCAATAACTAATACATCTAAACCTCTGCATTTTAAACCATAGGCCATCTCTAATCCAATAGCCCCAGCTCCAACAACTGCAACTTTTTTGCAGTCATTTTCTTCAATGTATTTTAATATAGCTCTACCATCTCCAATAGTTCTAACCTTAAAAACTCCTTCTAAATCTTTACCTTCAATTGGAGGAATAAAAGGCTCAGCCCCAGTTGCTAAGACTAAGTAATCGTAATCCATATCAAACTCATTTCCATCTTTATCTATGCATTTTATCTTGTTATTTTTTGAATCAACATCTACAACTGTCGTTTCAGTTAATATATCGATGTTTCTCTCTCTTTTGTAGTCCTCTGGTGTGTGCATAATTATGTCATCAAAGCTTTTTATTGCCCCTTCAATAACATAGGGAATTGCACATGGTGAGTAGGCAATGTCTTTTTCTTTTGTTATTACAACAATTTCCATATCTTTGTTGTATTTTCTTATCGTTGATGCTGTTGTTAATCCAGCAGCTCCACTTCCTATAATTACAGCTCTCATTTACTCACCATCTTTTTTTGTGAGGATATTAAGCTTTCTATTAAGTAGTTTCTTTTATATTCTTTTTGATGATTATAGTTATGTCACAAATATGAACTTCACCAAAAAGTTTTTATAGAACTTCTAACTAATACAATAATTGTGAAGTAAATTTCCTATGAAATATTAAAAATAACTTAAAAATAGAAAAATAGAATAAATAACAAAAAGAGGGGGTATAATATGGCAAATGAAGTCTTAGACATAAATGAAGCCGTTAGAGCATACATAGCTCAGATTGAAGGTCTAAGAGCTGAAATTGGAAGATTGGATGCGACAATAGCGACATTGAGACAGTCATTAGCAACATTAAAAGGTTTAAAAACCTTAGGAGAGGGAAAAACTGTCTTAGTCCCTGTCGGTAGTATAGCTCAAGTAGAGATGAAAGTTGAAAAAATGGACAAGGTTGTTGTTTCAGTTGGGCAGAATATATCTGCAGAGTTAGAGTATGAAGAGGCATTGAAATATATTGAAGATGAAATTAAAAAGCTGTTGGCATTTAGATTAGTCTTAGAGCAGGCAATTGCTGAATTGTATGCAAAAATAGAGGATTTAATTGCAGAAGCTCAGCAAACACCTGAGGAAGAAAAAGCAGAAGAGGAAGAAAATGAAAAAAACAGTGAATAATGAGTTTCAGGAAGTAATTAACTTCTTGAAATCTCTTCCAGAGGGGAGGAGGATATATATTGAGATGTCAGGAATTTGGATAGAAGTTACTAAGGAAGAGGCAATAAATTATCTAAAAAGTAAAATTAACGAAAAAGAAGCTTAACTTAATTTTTTACTTAATTTTTTGTTTTATAGTGGTTTTTCAAAACTTATTAAAATTATAAGAAATATTTGAACACCTTCTTAAAAGAAGGTGTTCATCAGTGCCTTAGTTATCTCAAAATATTTTGAAAAACCACTAATTCTGCAATTCGTCAATACTTTTAGCAACACAGAACTCACAGAGGGAGTATTCGTTAAGCTGTTTATTCTTAACTGGGCAGTAATAACTATTACCTTTTTTAATAATTCTTACATTTCCGGGAAATGTCAAATACTCCGGATGTAATGGCTTTTTAGCAATAAAAGCTAAGTATGGGCAAAGAATTTTTGAAAGGTTTATAAATCTCTCCTCATCTGGAGTATAATATTTTCTAAACCTCTCAATCCTATTAAGCATCTCATTTAACTTCTTCTCGTCAATTTCTTCATCTTTGATTTCTTCAACTCTTTTCTTTTTAATCTCGTTAAATGTCTCAATTAAATACTTCATCATTGCCTCAATATAATGATTTTTGTATTTTTCTGGAAGAAATTTAGCATCCCTCTCAATAAAGCTTCTAATCATCATTATATCATATATGCTAAAATTATCGAGCTCTTTCTTTAATTTTTCAAATAATTCTTTTGCCTTCATAATCTTCCCATTAAAAAGCCCTCTCTACCATAAAGCATAGAACTGCTACAATTAAAGCTCCAGCAACCATCTTTATTCCTGAAATTACAACATTCTCCTTAGAAATCTTTCCTATAAACACTCCCAATATAAACAGTATGGCTATAGTTATACCTATAGCCACATATAGAGCTGTTTTTATATCAAATAAAAAGAACGGTACTACTGGAAGTGCTGAACCAATAGTTGTTGATATTCCATCAATAAGTCCACAAATCATCGTCTCTCTAATAGCTTTTTTGTAAATTATTGACTTCTTTAAATAGCCGTTCTTTTTTAAAAGGCTTTTTTCTTTCTGTATTCTTTCCCTTTCTAATGATGCCTTTTCAGCAGTGAATGCCCCAAGGATATTTGATAAACCGTTGGCTATACCTCCTCCCAATCCTGCTGCAATAATAACAGATGCATCAGCTGAACCACTCGCACCAATAACAACCCCAAGAGCCGATAGAGAACCATCAATAAGCCCTCTAACTATGTATCTCGTTTCTGCCTCTCCGTTTATTCTATTTAGTATAGGTTTCAGACTACGCGGAACTCTCAACACATATCACCCTGCAGATTTTTATTGTTATAATCTTTATATTCAATATTTATATATATTTATTTATTCTGTTTATTCTAAGTTTAAGATATCTCTTAAATCTTGCCCTCTTAATATCCTTTCTTTAATTTTTCTTTCTTTCTCCTTTATATTTTTAGCATTCTCAATAACCTCTTGAAGAGAGGATTTTTTTATAACTGCCACTCCATTGCAATCTCCAATAACTATATCTCCTGGCTCAACCACAACTCCACCACAATTCACAGCAACATTTATCTCTCCAAGATTTAAAGGTTTTCCTGCATTTGGGCAGAAATTTTTTGCAAAAACTGGGAACTTTAGAGCTTTTATATCCTCAACATCCCTAACACATCCGTCTATAACAACCCCTCTAACTCCCTTAATTTTGGCATTTAGTGAAGCTAAACCTCCCCAAACTGCTGTTTCATATTTTCCTTCTCCAACAACCTCTGCAACAATAATTTTATTTTTAGCAAAGCTTATAGCTTTAATTAAAGTCCCCCAGTCATTATAGCTTATTTTTACAGTTATAGCCTCACCAAAAACAATCTTTTGATTATCTAAAATAGGTTTAATGCCCTTTAACGGCTTAGCTCCAGCATCACATAAGTTAGGGACTGAAAAATTTTTTAAGATGTTCATAAATCTCCCTTATAATATAGTTTTTGCAAAACATTTTGAAAGAAACTTTTAGGAAAAGTTTCATCAAAAACTTATTAGGTATCCCAATAGGACGAAGTCCTATGGGTTGTTAAAACATTTTGAAATACAATAAGGTATTTATGAACACCTTCCTTTGGGAAGGCGTTCAAATCTTCATTTTTAATTTGATAACTTTTGCAAAACTATAATTTTTCAGCAACCTCCTTAGCCCAATATGTAATGATAAAATCAGCTCCAGCCCTTTTTATACTTAGCAGTATTTCATAAATAACCTTTTCCCTATCTAACCATCCATTTCTTGCTGCTGCTTCAACCATTGCATACTCCCCACTAACGCAGTAACCACCAATAGGCACATCAAACCTATCTTTAGCCATCCTTATTATATCTAAGTATGGTAGAGCCGGCTTAACCAAAATCAAATCAGCCCCCTCCTCTATATCCAAGGCAATCTCTTTCATTGCTTCTCTTGCATTTCCAATGTCCATCTGATAGCTCTTTCTATCTCCAAACTTTGGAGCACTTTCAGCAGCCTCCCTAAAAGGCCCATAAAACGATGATGCATATTTGGCAGAATAGCTCATTATAGCAACATCATCATAGCCATTTTCCTCTAAAACCTCTCTTATAGCTTTAACTCTTCCATCCATCATGTCTGAAGGAGCAACGATATCAACCCCAGCCTCGGCATAGGATAAAGCTATCTTTGCCAATATAGGGAGGGTAGCATCATTTAATATCTTTCCATTTTTAACTATTCCGCAGTGTCCATGGCTTGTATATTCACACAAACAGCAGTCAGCAATAACCAAAAGTTCATCTCCTAACTCCTCTTTAATTCCCCTTATAGTTCTCTGCACAACCCCATTTTTGTCATAGGCAGAGCTTGCTATTTCATCCTTATATTTTGGAATACCAAACAATATTACAGCTGGAATGCCTAAATCAGCTATCTTCTTAGCTTCTTCTATGGCTCCTTCCACACTAAACCTATACTGATTCGGCATTGAGTTAATCTTCTTTTTTTCATTCCCTTTTAAATGTTCATCTACAAAGATTGGCATTATTAAATCATTTTTTGTTAAGACTGTTTCTCTAACTAAATCTCTAATTTTTTGGTTTTTTCTTAATCTCCTTGGTCTTATTAACATTAACACTCACCTTAATTTTTATTTTTCACATAAAATATTTAAAAAATTAATTTATAAAAGTTAAAATTAGTTAAATTATAAGTGAGAGTTATTTATTAAATTTTGGTGATTATCATGATTGTTATATATACAACATTTCCAGATTGGGAAAGTGCTGAAAAAGTAGTTAATGCTCTTCTTGAGAGAAAGCTAATAGCATGTGCAAATTTAAGAGAGCATAAGGCATTATATTGGTGGGAAGGGAAGATTGAGGAAGATAATGAAATAGGAGCTATTTTAAAGACAGATGATGATAAATGGGAAGAGGTAAAAAATGTTATTAAGGAATTGCACCCTTACTCAACCCCCTTAATTATGAAGATGGATGTTGAAGATGTGAATGAGGAGTATATAAAATGGCTAAAGGATGTTGTTGGATAAAATTTATAAACTTCCTATTAAAATAAAAAATACCCAACATATCACTTACAGATTTTTGAGGGATAGTCATGTTTTTGACGTTGGATGACTTTAATTTTGATGAGAAAAGAGTAGTTTTGAGAGTAGATATAAACTGTCCAATAGACCCAAATACAGGAGAGATTTTAGATGATAAGAGGATTAGGGAGATTAAGAACACAATTACAGAGCTTATAAACAAAAATGCTAAGGTTGTTATCTTAGCCCACCAAAGTAGGCCAGGGAAGAAAGATTTCACAACATTAAAAAATCATGCCAAAGTGTTGTCAGAGGTTATTGGAAAAGAGGTTGAGTATATTGATGAAGTTATAGGCTCTACAGCGAGAGAAGCAATAATTAATATGAGATGTGGAGATGTCATTTTATTAGAAAACATTAGGTTTTATTCTGAAGAAGTTTTAAGTGATTGGAAAAAATGGAAGGACATTACACCAAAAAAACAGGCAGAGACAAATTTAATTAAAAGATTAGCTCCTCTTTTCGATTATTTTGTTAATGATGCCTTTGCAGCTGCACACAGGGCTCAACCATCATTAGTTGGTTTTTCCTATTATATGCCAATGATTGCTGGAAGATTGATGGAGAAAGAAGTAGGAATTTTATCAAAAGTTTTAGAGAATCCAGAAAGGCCTTGCGTTTATGTTTTAGGTGGAGCTAAAGCAGATGACTCAATAAGAGTTATGAAAAATGTTTTAGAGAATGGAACAGCAGATAAGGTTTTAACCTCAGGAATTGTTGCTAATATCTTCCTTGTAGCTATGGGGTATGATTTAGGAGTTAATGAAAAAGTTATTGAAAATCTTGGATTGAAAAGCCAGATAGAGATTGCTAAAGAGTTGTTAGATAAATTTGAAGATAAAATTGTTGTCCCTATTGATGTAGCTCTAAATATTGATGAGGAGAGAGTTGAAGCTGATTTAAATAAAGATGAAAAAGTAGAGCATTTAATTAATGATATTGGAGAAAAAACTATTAAGCTTTACAGTGAAATTATTAATGAGGCAAATACCATTGTAGCTAACGGTCCTGCTGGTGTGTTTGAGAAAGAGGCATTTGCAAAAGGTACTGAAGAGTTGTTGAAAGCAATAGCTAACTCAAAAGGATTTTCTGTTATTGGAGGAGGGCATTTATCTGCTGCAGCTGAGTTATTTGGCATTGCTGATAAAATAGACCATGTCAGTACAGGAGGTGGAGCTACCTTAGATTTCTTAGCTGGAGAAAAGTTGCCAGTAATTGAGATGCTTAAGGAATCATATAAGAAGTATAAGGGGCGATAAAATCAATAGATTAATTCTAATTTTTTAATTCTAAATTGTTATAATTTTTAGTGTTTGAGTGAATTGGAAATATTTGAAATAAGAACAAATCGAAAGTTTTAAAAGAAATGGTATTAAAAATTAAGTAAGTGATATTACCAAAAAGAAAGGGGATTCTATGGATTTAAAAAGGGTTGTTGATGAGATAAGAAACTTTGAAGGGATTTTAAGAAAGGTAGCTATTAAAGATGTTGTTGAAACGTTTGATTTTGATGATGAGGATTACGAATTCAACATTATTGTTGATTTTGGTGATGATGCTGCAGTTATAGGCATAGATGGAGATAACGCCATTTTGTTAGCTGCCGATGGTATTTGGGGAAAGCTTTTAGAAGCAGACCCGTGGTGGGCTGGTTACTGCTCTGTCTTAGTTAATTGTAAGGATATAGCGGCAATGGGAGGAAAGTGCATAGGGATGACCAATATAATCAGCATAAGAGATAAAGATATCTGCAGAGAGGTTTTAAAAGGAGTTAAAGATGGAGTAAAAAAGTTTGGCGTGCCAATGGTTGGAGGGCACACACATCCAGATGCTATGTGTAATGTTTTAGATGTTTCTATAACTGGAATTGCTAAAAAAGATTGTATATTGAGAAGTGATAATGCAAAAATTGGAGATAAAATAATCTTTGCCTATGACTTGGTTGGGCAGATTTATAAATCATTTCCATTAAATTGGGACACAACAACCATGAAATCAAAGAAATTAGTTAAAGCCCAGATGGATGCTTTAGTTTATATTGCAGAGAATAAGTTAGCTAACTCATGTAAAGATATCAGTAATCCAGGAGCTATTGGAACTTTGGGTATGTTGTTAGAGGTTTCAAGGAAAGGGGGAGTTGTTGATATAACTAAAATCCCTAAACCAGAGGAGATTGATTTAATCCACTGGCTTAAGGTTTATCCAGGTAGTGGATATGTTTTAACTGCAAAGGAAGAGAACTTCAAAGAGATTAGAGATATTTTTGAAGATGTGGAGATGACAGCAGAGATTTGTGGAGAAGTTATAGCTGAAAAGAAATTGTATATTACTGATGGTGAAAAGAAAGAGCTTATTTTTGATTTTGAGAAAGAGTTTATCTGTGGCTGTTGATTTTTAATAAATCTTAGTTTTTTTAAGTTTTAGATAAGATAGTGACAAACATTGAAGAGAAAATAAAATATTAAAAGAAATTGGGGGATAATATGAAATTAGCTGTAGATGCTGTTTTTTATGTAAGAGAAGGATTTAACTTTGAAAAAGCATTTAAAGAGGTTTTAAAAATTTTGGGAGAAGATGTGAAAATCTTATCTATTGAGTATCCAGAATTAGCCTTAATTTCAGAGGATAGCTATTATTACAGATGCGGATTTATGCTTGATAAAGAGCTAAAAGAAGAATTAGACAGAGAAGAGATTGAAAAGATTAAAGAAAAAATAAAAAAGCTGTTTGAAGATGAGATAATATACACACTAACATGTGAGGTATTATGAGGGAAGTTAAAGATTTTTATGATAAATGGAAACCAGAAGATTTCCCAAATTATATAAAGCTTCTTATGAATTTTGCTGATGAGCTAATTTTTGATGAACTTAAAAAATTATTAAAAAAATTTGAAAATAAAGAAGATTTTTTGGTTTTAGATTGTGGATGTGGCTTTGGAGCTTTTTATAATCTAACAAAAGATTTTAATGCTATATATTTAGATATATCGTTAAATTTACTTAAAAAATTTAAACTCAAAGAGAGAAAGATTTGTGCTAATATCTTACATTTGCCTTTTAAAGATAACACATTTGATTTAGTTTTATGTATAAATGTGTTGGAGCATGTAGATTATTTAAAAGCTCTAAATGAAATAAAAAGGGTTTTAAAAAATAATGGGCATTTAATAGTTGTTGTTATAAATAGAGACAGCTTAATTAAAGAAGAGATTTTTAATGATTTTGAAATCTTTCATAAGCCGTTATCTGTTGAAGATTTTAAGGTAAATGGATTTAAAATTGTCTATTCAAATTCAGTATATTTTTTACCTTCAATTTTTAAGATATTCCCACCAATAATTTTATCAAAAATTATAGGATATTGGAAACCTATGGATAAAAAACTCTCAAAAATTTTTAAAAATAAAGGGCAGTTCTTAATTATTGAGATGGTGAAAGAATAATAAGAGTGATAGAATGGATAAAACGATAATCTATACATTACCAAAAGGAACTTATAGCGAGATAGCCACAAAGAAATTTTTAGACTACATTGATGGCAATTACAAAATAGATTACTGCAATTCCATATATGATGTGTTTGAAAAGGTAGATAACAATGGCTTAGGAGTAGTTCCAATAGAAAACTCTATTGAAGGATCTGTATCTCTAACTCAAGATTTGTTATTGCAATTTAAAGATATTAAGATATTGGGGGAATTGGCTTTAGATATACACCACAATTTAATTGGCTATGATAAAAATAAAATAAAAACTGTTATTTCCCATCCACAGGCATTGGCTCAATGCAGAAACTACATAAAAAAACATGGCTGGGATGTTAAAGCAGTGGAAAGCACAGCTAAGGCCGTGAAAATTGTTGCTGAAAGTAAAGATGAAACTTTAGGGGCTATCGGTTCAAAAGAGTCAGCAGAATATTATAACTTAAAAATATTAGATGAAAATATTGAGGATTATAAAAATAATAGAACGAGATTTATTTTAATTGGCAGAGATGTGAAATTCAAAATACTTCCAAAAAGTTATAAGGTTTCAATTGTTTTTGAATTAAAAGAAGATAAACCAGGAGCTTTGTATCATATTTTGAAGGAGTTTGCTGATAGAAATATAAACTTAACAAGAATTGAGTCAAGACCTTCAAAAAAGAGATTGGGAGCTTATATATTTTACATTGACTTTGAAGATAGCAAGGAAAAGTTAGAAGATATTTTAAATGCTTTAGAAAGGCATACAACCTTTATTATTCTTTTAGGAAGGTATCCTGTTTTTGATTAACCTCTAAACTCTTTGTAAAAGATGTCAGTTGATGGATGAACCTCCATGAAGTTGTTATAAACATCTATCCCCTTAATTAACTGGGTGAAATATGGAAGAATCTCAGCACAAGGTGTCATAATTATAGCCCCAACAATCTTTCCATCTTCATAGTAGATTTTATTTATCCCTACTCCATGTAAAACTTTGAAGAAATTGCCTTTTCCAACACAGCTTCTTATTATTTTATACTCATTTGTTTGCTTTCCTACATAAGAGATAGTGAGAGACAGCCTTATAGTTTTTGGAATTAGTTCATAATTTGGCTTTATTAGGGAATTATTGTTTATCTCATTGTAGATGTTCTGAGCTACTACTCTCCCCTCCATTCTTGAGATTGGTGTATTTCCTCCTTTATTTATTACACAATCCCCACAGGCATAAACCTTCTCTTCATTTAAAACTCTTAAATATTCATCCGTCTCAAATCTACCTTTTCCACCAATAGCTAAGATTTTTGTATAATCCTCATTTTTTAAGAGCTTTTTAAGTTCTTCTTCATCATTAGTTATTTTAAAGTTTATAACTTTCTTCATAAGATAATCTCTAATTTCCTCATCCTTAATCTCCTTCAGAATCTTGGACCTTGTATATAAAACAACATTACAGCCAAAATCAGAAAATATTGAGGCATATTCAACCCCTACTGTCCCACCACCAATAATTAAAATATCTTCTGGCAGTTCTCTTAAATTTGGAATATCTTTGTGAGTTAAAACCTCATATCCATTATAAGAAGTTGGATAATTCCTTCCAGTTGCATAAACAATATAGTCATAATTTTCTCTATCTTTTTCTTTAAATACTCTGTATTTTATATTTACTCCTAAATTTTTTGTTTCTTCTTCTAATTTGTTCCTAATTCTATTTTGGATTTTGTTTATCTTTTCCTGTAGCTCTTTAAATGATATTATTTTTTCCAAATGAACTTTTTTTCCATTTAAAATACTCAAATTATTTACAATGTCAGCCATCTCTCTAAGCCCCGTTATATAAGTGCATCCATAATTTAAGCAAGTTCCTCCTATCTTATCCCTCTCAAATAAATCGACATCAAATCCATTTTTTGCCAAATACATAGCCGATGTTCTTCCTGCTGGTCCTCCTCCAACAACAGCTATTTTTACTGTCATATTTTTCACCCCATAATAAATGAAGTTAAGTTTATATAATAATTATTACATTAATTTAAAGTTAATTTTATCTCTTTCAAAAATTATTTGAATTTTTATTAATGTTTCGTAAGGTGGGTCCGATTCCTTCAGTATTAGTGTCTGCACTAAATAGACTTGGAAAAAACTACAAATTAGAAAACTGGGAAAATAACTTTTTCTTAAAAAAGGAAAATGGATACTGCTTATTTAAGTTTAAAAAGATTACTACAAAAAATTAAAGGTTAATTTCTTCTTCTGGACCTTCTACCGTAATAATTAAATACTGCCCATCTAATTTTATATCCCCACTAATTCCTTTTTTCTTCATTTCCTCTTCATGCTTTTCTTTTTCTTTTAATAGCTCTTCATACTTTTCTTTTGCAGTTTCTTCATCTTTATATTTTTCTACTCTAACAACTTTAACCCTATGGTCATTTTTAAGAGTAATTGACATTCCTTCCCCTATTGTTTTATACCATGGATTATAACCTATCGCTACTGACATAACACAGGCATCTGATGGGAGTTTGTCGTATATTTCCATAACTTCTTGATTTTTTAATAAAGAATCTCTTTTTCCTTTAATTACATTTATGCAATCATACACTCCCTGCTTAGTCCCTGCAATTATCATATCCTTATAGAATGTTAATGCGAGCCTATCATCACTGGGTTTTGTATATATCTTAAATCCTTCATATTCTTCTACTGGCTTCATTCCAATTTCTTTAAGATGATTTTTAAACTTATCAAAGTCGTAATCTCCCTCAATAATAAAAATTATCCTGTCATATCTATTTTCTGATATAAGCATTCTTTTTGTTTTATTAATATATATTCCTGTTTTTTCACCGTTTGCATTTCTCAATCCTAAAGAGTTTAGAATTTTTGAACGATACTCTGATGCATATTTGCTATTTTCAATATTTTTAAAATTTACATATATAAATCCCTTATAATCACTTGGTACCATTTTGATTAATTCATTAGCTTCACTTTTGCTGTCTTTTACACACCCACATAACGAAGTTCCTACAATTATAGCTAATAAAATAGCCAATATTCCAACTATTCTCATAAATTTCACCTCCAACATCCTTATTGAACTTTCGTAGGAATAAATTTCTTATCGAATATGTACCTTTTGAGTAATACTATTTTATTTCTTCATATTACCACCTCCATTTGTGAAGCCTTACAGATTTACACTACTAATATATAAACTTTTCGTTTATAAATTAATTTAACTATATAAATATAATGAGATAAACAATAGTTTTTTGCAAAAAAAACTAAAAAAGGGTTTGCAATTGATAAAAATCATAAAAAAAGTATTTAGTAGTAATACCAAATTGTTTTATACTCCTCAATATTCTCTCCAATCTCTTTTAAGCTATCTAAGTAATCCTTAATTGGCACATCTTCATAGGTGTAGAGTTTAGTTGGGTAAATTCCCTTCTCCCATGGGTGCATTAAATAAACCCTACTTCCATTTGGTTTTATTGCTATTAACTCCCTATCCTGCCATGCCCTCAAGTGGTTTTTCCCCATTCTTGGGACATTGAATATTGGTTCATCTGTTCTAAATGAACCTGGAAGCAATCTTGCCTCTTCCTTAACCTCCTGAGCCAATCTTGCAATTGGAACTAAGTAATCTTTATGTTCCATCTTTCCTTTTGGATAGAATGTATAGTAAGGGATAATTCCAACCTTCTTCAATGCAATTCTTAAAGCTACGTTTTCAAACCTCCTGCTTACATATCTATGGAATACATGTTGGTTATAGACATAAATGTTGTTTGTTCTCAATTTTTTAACAGCTTCTTTAACTTCTGGAGTAATTTCATAACAGTTCTCTACGTGGGTTGAAATCATTACACTCTTTTCAAAGCTTCCCAATAACTCAGCTAATTCATCTGTTATCCTCATTGGGGCAGTTACTATTGTCCTTGTTCCAAACCTAACCCCTACAACATGGTTCATTTCAGATATTCTATTTAGCATTTTTTCAATAGCTTTATCGCTTAAGCTGAATGGATCTCCTCCTGTAATTAAGATTTCAATCATTGAATCATGTTCAGCAAACCAATCTAAAGCTTTCTCAACCTTTTCCCATCCTGGGAATGCTTTCTCGCTGAAATCTTGAACCATCCAATTTCTTTGGCAATAGACACAAATCTGTGGGCATGATTCGTAAGGCTTAATGATAGCTATAGTTACATACCTCCTTGTTACCAAATCTATTGGAGAAGTGTCATGCTCTCCCATGAAGTCAAATGCTATGTTCCTATCTTCCTTATGTTCAATCATCTTTTCAACATACCACTCTGGAGGGATAACCTGCCTTCTTACAGCTAAATCTTCAACGTAAGGATTTTCAAAGTCAAATAAGTGGAGATAGTAAGGAGTTATTCCAAATGGTATGCCATTCTTAACAGCTTTTTCAATAATCTCTAAGTCTTCATCTGATATCTTAAAGTTCGTCTCTTCTCTAAGCTCTCTCAAAATTTTAACTCCTTTTAATCCTCTCAATACATTCTTAAATTGCCATTTGTAGTTAAACCATTCCTCATCAGTTATTCCGAAAAATTCCTCTAAGATTTCTCTATTCTTTTTTCTTTTTAAGATAATTCTCTTATCCAATCCACTTGGATATCTGCTTATATATTCTCTCATAATCTCATAAACTTTGTCTAAGAAATTAGACCTTGCTATTCCAGCCTCTCTACCTTTTATTTCACTAAAATCTACAAATTTAGCCCCTTCTTCTAATAATCTCTCTCCTAAAAATCCTAATGAATAATCAGCCTTCCCAGACATTGCTAAGAATAAATGCTTAAATTCTTCAATAAATCCTTCTCCAATTTCTTTTAATGCCTCTTCATCTCCTTTATAAGCCTTCCATAAATATTTAAGTGTGCTGAAACCGGCCAATCTCTCATTATCTTTGGATATTATGTTTAAAAATACCTCAATTGCCTTTAAAGATAGCCATCTATCTACTTCATTTTTAAACTTCATCCTTCCCATTCTAATTTTCCATTCCAATTCTTTACAAAATTCAAATAATTTTTCTCTTGCTTCTTCTACACTCTCACTTTCTTCTAAAATCTCCCCAATCTCTGGAAGTGGGGAAAATATATCCAAAAATGTTTTATAGTTGATGGTTTCATACTCAGTCATGGATTTTATTGTCATAATTTCACCTCTATAGCATTTAATTTAAATAATTTGATATTCTATTAACAGCCTCCAAATTTCTTCATAAACTATTTTTTGTTAATAAATAAAGGGATTCTATTGAAAATTACCTCATCTTTAAATAAAAAATAGGAAAACCCCTTTAGCTATTAAAGGCACTAATTTATTCTTGCAAAAGTCCTAAACTTAGAGCCTTTAAAAATCAGTATTTTTTTCATATCAATAATGTTGATAATCATATAAAAATTTTTTTATTTATTTAGGGTTTGGAACAGTTTCTTAGTTTTTGTAGCATACCATAACATATAAATACTTAGTCGTAGCATTATTTTTATATTATGGTCGATGAGGAGGCTCTGCCTTCGAGACTAATGTAATTGTATTCAATTTGATAAAAGGTTTTATGGGGCTGTCTCCGTTCAGCCCGGAGTCCAATGAGTCTATAGTTGAGGGAACGGTGTTCCCGATGAGACTATAGGTTGAGGACAACCCGTTTCCATAGCTTATCGTTTTGTATGATAAGTTATTAAATGCTATAGTAAGCTATGGAAACGGGAAACGGTTGTCGATAAAACCATATATGCATTTTAAAAGAAAAATAAAAATTTATTCTAATAGGACTTTCGCAGTTTATATATTAAACTTTGGAACTTGGATGCCTAAAAGGCATCAATGTACAATAAAAACATTTTATTCCTGCGAAAGTCCTATTCTAAGTAGATAGCTGGTTTAAATGGAATAGCAACCTTCTTTTTGTTGGCTTTATCCTCTCCATTAATTATAATTTCTTCAACACCGAACTCTCTCTTTAAGAACTCTTTGGCATTTTCTAAGACCTCAACTTCATTAATAATCTCTGCATTGAGTTTTATTAATTGATTGACTAACTTTGAAATCTCCTTACCATACTTTCTAAATTCTGGGTTTTTCATAATGATTGGCATTAACTCTTTAATTGTCTTTCCTTCATTTTCTTTAATAATCTTTAATATTTCATATTTCCAATCATCTGCTGTATATAGATAAATCTTCTTTGGCTGAACCTTAGCAACGTTTATTATCTCCTTAATATCCTCCATTACTGATTTTAAATACTCTTCGCCCTTCTCAATCTCATCATTTATAAACTCTTCTTTAACTTCTGGAAATTTAGCTAATGAAACGAACCCTTCTTTTCCTAAAATCTCCCACATCTCTTCACATATATGTGGTGTGAAAGGAGCCATCAATTTTATTAAAACCTCTAAGAATTCTTCTAAAACTCTTATATTGTTTCCTCCTCTTCTTCTATACCACTTTAAGTCATCCAACAACTGATAGAGCAAAATTCCAGCCTTTCTTAGCTCAAAATTCTCCATGTATTCATCATACTGCTTAACAGCTCTATACAATCTACTCAATAACCATTTATCAATGTAATTCAGCTCATTACCTTTTTCTTCTTTTCTTTCAGCAATTTCTTTTGCAAATAAATACAACCTCTCTAAAACCTTCTTTGTATTTTCCATTTCTTTAAACTTGATATCAGCATCTTGAGGCAATTCAGCACATGTTGTTATATAAAACCTACCAACATCAGCTCCAAATTTCTCAGCAACTTCTAAAACTGGCAATACAGGACCTTTTGATTTAGATAACTTTTTACCTTCAATTGTGACATAACCATTAACTACAATACCTCTTGGCCAGAACTCCTCTGGGAATATTGCTACGTGGTTAAAGATGTAGAATGTTAAATGGTTTGGAATCAAATCCTTGGCAGAACATCTCCAATCAACTGGGTAGTAGTAGATAAACTCTTTCCTCATACCTTCAATAATATCCTTTGGAATACCTGTCTCTTCAGCAATTTTATCAACATCTCCTTTTCCTAAGAATACATAATCAAACAACTCTAAAGTTAATTGCTCTGGCTTTATGTTGTGCTCATTGATGTATTTTGCAACTGTATAATATGCAGGATATATTGTTGAGTCAGATAAAGATTCAATAACCCATCCCTCTTCAAATGGGAACTTTGTTCCTAAACCTCTTCTTCTAACACATGCTTTATCCTTCATCCAATCAATTTTTTCATGGAATACTTGCCTTAGATTCTCTGGGATGAATTTCATTTTATCTACACATTTATGGGCTAACTCTTTCCATTTTTCATCTGAATATTTGATAAACCACTGCCCTTTAACCATCTTAACTATACATGGTGTTCCACATCTACAAACAACCTTTTCCTCACTGAATTCATACATAATTTCAGCTAAACCTTTATCAATTAAATCCTTTGTTAATTTGTCTTTAATCTCTCTAACAGGAATTCCTTCATAATCTAAGCAGTTTTCATTTAAAATTCCTTTGTGGAACTCATCCTTGTAGATTTTTTTGGTTGCCTCCTCTAATTTATCCTCTTCTTCTTGGCTTTTAATACCCATCTTTTCAACAATCTCTTTTGCTGGGTATTCCCCATAACCAGGAACTTTAATTAATGGAATTAAACCAATTTCATCAACTAAGCCTAAATCCCTCAACGCTATGTAGTCGTAAGGTGCATGTGCTGGAACACTCATAACGCAACCAGTTCCAATATTTGTTTTTACGAATTTAGCTGGTAATATTGGAACTTCTTTTCCTGTTACTGGGTTTTTTACCTTTTTGTTTATAAGTTTCTCTCCTCTAAATTCCTCAATAATCTCTATCTTTCTATCTTGGTGTTTTAATTTTTCAGCACACTCCTTTGCCATTATCCAAATACCATTATCAATTAATTCAATTCCATTTTCAGTTTCTTTCTCTAAATAGACCTTTGCTTTTACATAGGTAGCTTCAGGATTAACCCAAACGTTTGTTACTCCAAACACAGTTTCAGGTCTCAAAGTAGCCATTGGCATTATACAGCCATCTTCTGTTGTGAATTTTATTAAGATGTATTCAACCAAAGTTGCGTTTTCTCCAACTAATATGTCGTGGTCTTCTACAGGGTTGTCACATCTTGGGCAATATCTTACGGGATGAGAACCTTTAACAATTAACCCTTTTTCTTTCAATTTATGGAACTGCCATTCTATAAATTTGTTAAAGACCTTATCATCTGTTTTAAAGTTCCTTCTCCAATCTAAGCTGAATCCCATTCTTTTAAATGCCTCTTCAGCTTTCTTTGAGAAGTATTCAACAATCTTCTCTGGTGTTGTTAATTCTAATAACTCTTCTTTTGGAATGCCGTGCAATTCAGTATATGCCCATATTGTCTTTTCATCCCTATTTTTTATCAACTCAGCTAAACCTAAAATTGGTGTTCCAGTAACATGATAACCAAAAGTCCATAAAACATTCTTATTTTTCATTCTTTGGAATCTTGCAACAACTTCTGGGATTGTGAAAGTCCTAAGATGCCCAGCGTGTAAAACTCCATTTAAATATGGAAATGCCGCTGTAATGAAAAACTTCTCTCTCTCATCTGGATTTGCTTCAAATATCTTTGCCTCTTCCCATCTTTTTTGCCATTTTTTCTCTATTTCTTTAAAGTCAATCATAACCATCACATCCTTTTTGTTTATTTTTATTTTAGCTTTTATTATTCTGTTAATTTTAGCTCTTCTATAATCTTAATAAGCATATCTACTAATTTATCCCCAGATAATTTAACCTCTTCAGATATTGGGCAGAAATCTATTATTTTTGGTTGAATTCCTAAAATAATTATCTCTGCATTTATAAATTTTTTTAAATATTTAACTATTATAGATAAGGGTAATGTATGAGTTGAGAAACTGTAATTTATTATTTCATCCTCTTTTATAATCTTAACTTCTCCAGCATTTTTATCCATTAATGCACAGTCAATTATTAAAATATGAGTAGGTTTTATCTCTTTTAAAATATCTGTAAAAAAATCAGGGACAGTTCCAGCATTTATTAAATAGAGATTTTTGGCATTTACAAACTCTTTTTCTTCCCCAAAATGTCTCATCAATTTTTTAACTACATATATTCCAACAGCATCATCTCCCTTCAACTCATTTCCAATACCCATAATAACCAATTTTTTGCAGTTCTTTAGTTTATCCAATAACATTTCCTTCATTTTATCATCCTATTACAAAACCTATTATTAAAGCTATTATAGGGGCTATTATCCACCAAAAAATAATATTTTTTAAAATATTCCATCTTACAGTTTTTATCCCCTTAGTTAAACCAACTCCTAAGATTCCTCCAACTATTGCCTGAGTTGTTGAAACTGGCATTCCTAAAGCAGTGAATATTGTAACTGCTAAACCTCCTGAAAGTTGGGCTATAAATGCAGAGCTAACACTCAAATTTGTTATCATAGATAACGTTTCTGAAACCCTATTTCCATATAAGTAAGCCCCTAAGCACAAAAAAATAGCTCCAATAATATAAATTATTTGAGATGTTGTAAATGTTCCTAACACAGTTGGTAAGTCATTACTTCCCAAATTAAATGCAACAACCCCAGCACTTATCAATAGGAGATATTTAATCATAGTTATCTTTTTAAGAATTGGGATTTCTACCTTTTCATAAGCTAAATACAATATATAAGCAATGATAACAGCAATAATTGGCGATAATATCCAACTTAATAGAATTTCAGCAAATACAGTTAAATTTGATGAACTAAAATTTAACCCAATTAGTGAGCAGATAATAACTGTATGTAGTGATATTGGTACTTTTTTATACGTTGAGAGCGTCATAACCAACGCTGAGATTGTTAAAGCAGTTAATGCATCAGAAGATAAGCTATTAACCGTATTTCCAACATTTTTAGCAAAGAGAGAGCCAATTATAACAGAAATGCTAAATAAAATCAATAAATTTCTATATGTTGTTGCTCTTGATGCATAAGCAGTGCCAATAGCGTTGGCAACGTTGTTAGCCCCTAGAATAAACAATAAATAAAAACTTATGATTAGCTCTAAATTTATAGAAATCTCTATAATAACCACCTATTATAATAGATAAAACTTAATCTATGTCTATTTTTTTATTTTGTGTGGAGGTAGATTATATGTAATTCATCAGCCACATCCTCTATATAGTCACTAATATTAACTATGTTATCTATGAAGTCGCACAAAATTTTGCCTTCCCAGAAAGAGCTAACTTTAAGATTTACTAAGTATTTATAAATTCTATTTTGATAGATGTCATCAATAAATTTTTCTTTATCTTTAATCTCTTTGATAATTGGGTCTAAGTCCCCACCTTTTTCAATAACATCCAAAACTCTATCTAAGTGTTCAAACATATCCACAGTAATCATTAAAACGAGGTCTATTTCATCTTTTAAGTATTTGTCGAACTCTCCTTTTAATAACTCATATAACATAGCAGCATGCTTTAAGCTGTCTAATGTCTCATCTAAAAGCTCTGCAGACCTTGATAACTCCCTCCTCATATTTGGTAAAAATGCCTTTTCTAAGGTTATTCTTATATTTTTTGTTGTCTCATCCCCTTCCTCTTCTATTTTTATAATCTCTTTCAATATTTTTTCATCTTTTGAATCCATATACTCTTTTAATAACTCAATGCTTTTCAGAGACATCTGTATTAATAGCCTAAGGTTGTCAATTACTCCTTTCTCATCATCCCTCTCAAATAAAAAAATAGACATGATATCACTCCATTTTAGATTTCTCTTAAGATTTTATTCACTTTACTTATATCTTTTAAAATATTCTCAATGTCTGATTTTGAATTTACAATAATTCTGTATTTATTTTTAGATAATCCAACATAATAATTGTTATTAAAATCAACCATTTCTTTAATAGACTTAATTCTTGCTGGATTTTCTAATTCATAATCTGACGCATTTCTTAAATCTCTCAAAATAGATAAGGCATTATAAACTCTTCTAAATTTTCCATCCTCTTTTTTAAGCACGTTGAGAAAATCTAAAATAATTTTATGAGAATTAGATAGTTCAATTAAATATAAAAATTCTTTTACCTCTTTTGAGTTGTAATTCTTTAAATTTTCTTTTAAAATTTCTCTTAAAAATAAAAATGATGCATAATAATATCTCCCAATAATTGTTCGATTTTTTGCCTCTTTTTTATCCAATTTTGATTCTTCTAAGAATTCAGCAACATCTATAAAATCTAAGGGATTAAACATCTATTCCACCTATGATAGGATAAACTAAAACATTTTTAGATATTTGACTTTCATATATTTTGTTTTCAATCTGTTCTGAAATTTTAAAGATATTTTCTTTGTTTTTAAATTTTATAACAACTATTAGATGTGGTTCTGGATGATTTTCAGAATCTATAAGTAATTTTATCTCTTTTATATGATTATCATAGATTTTCAAAAATTTCTCAAGAATTTTCATAAGGTATTGGATAACTTCAAACTTATTATCCAACTTCTCTTCAAATATTGATTTATCAAAATATATTTTCTCATTGCCTCTTATGGCATTGGTAATTAAATTCGGACTTTTAACATCAATCTCCATAATCCCACCAAAATATAATAAAATAAACTAAAAAAATTGTTATTTACTCTTAGTAGCTATTTTTATCTCATCTTCGTCAATAACTGCTACAGCACATGCAACGGGATGCTCAAACTCCTCATAATTTAAGATATAATCAGCTATCTCTTCAGCTGTCTCTCCTTCAATCTCTATAACTTGGCTTTCATCTATTTTGCAAGCATTATAGACTCCTAAATAGTAACCTTTACCCTCTTTTAACTCAACTTTCTTAACTCTAATGTCATCATGAGCAACATAACCCATATAACATTCATTTTCATCTAAAATAGCCGCAATTCTTGGAGTTTTATAATCATCTTTTTCATAATCCATAACTGCCAATACATAAGCTAAGGCATCCCTCTTTCCAAAATGCAATTTTTCAGCTATAAAGTCAGTATGTGAGCCGTTAGATACAACAACGGTTTTATCAACAACCTTTATACAGTTGTAAGTGATGTATGGGTTTTTAAACATCTCATTTAAATCCTTTGGGATTATTGCTACTGTGTTATCATTAATTTTCTTTGCCTCTCTGTTTGGAAAGCTTCTACTTGAAACTCTATAGGCACCAAATACCTTTCCTCCCTTAGTTTTCCCAACAACTAAGAATCTACCAATATACACAAAAATCCCTCCTTTATACCTCTATTTTAATTGCATTAATTGGGCAATATCTTACACATATCCCACAGTTTGAGCATCTATTCTTATCAACTATAGCAATTCCATAAGTTTTTATCGCCTTTTTTGGGCAAAATACAACACAATTTCCACAACCAACACATTTCTCCAATATTTTTATCCCCATTTATAGCACCTTATTCTATTGGAATTAACTTAGCCTCTAATTTATCTTCAATACTTAGCTTCATGATAGATTTTAGAGGGCATCTTGGAACTGTTGGAGACCCAGGATTTAACAATAAGATATCTTTACAATCATCTATAAATGGTGTGTGAGTGTGTCCAGATATTAAAACATCAACTCCCATTTCTTTGCCCAACAATCTTAATTTTAATCTATCCCCCCTTGGATAAACTACATCTCCATGAATAACTCCCATCTTGATATCATTTACCTCTAAAATCTCTTTTCTTGGTAGATTTAAATAGTCCATATTTCCTCTAACAGCTACAACATTAGCTAAATCTTTTAGTAAGTCTAAAATCTCTTTATCAGTTATATCTCCACAATGGATAATTAAATCTACATTTGAAAATTCATCAAAAACAGATTTTGGTAATTCATTGGCTCTATCATAAAGATGGGTGTCAGATATAACACCAATGAGCATAATCTCACCTAAAATAAAAAAAGTGGTGTGCATGGCTTCCTTGGGGTGGGCATGCCCTCCAGCCCTTCCTCGCCCCCAGACTCCTTCTCAGCCCCGCTACCCCGTGAGCGCCGACGTCCTGCCTACCGTTGCTCCCTTCCGGGCCTGGCGGGGTTCGGCAGGCAAAGGGGGTTACATCTCCCCTACAGGAGATGCTCCCCCACCGCCGAGCCCCACGGGACGAGACTTCATCGAGGAGTCTAGGAAGGAAGGGCTGGAGAGCATGCCGCCCCCAAGTTTTCGGCCCCCGCATAAGGGCGATTTCGGGTTACAGGGGACGCCCAACCCCCCGGCCTAGCCATGCACACCAATTAGTAATATAATAGGATTTTTTATATATAGTTTGTGGTAGTGCATTAGAAGTTTATCACATTAATTTTTAAGTTAAAAAGTTAAATATATATAATTGAAAAATATAGAGTAAATTTGTTATAGTTTTTTACAACTAAACCATCTAATGGTATTGATTTAACCTTAACTTTTAGTTTGTAAGGTTATTATGTGTAATTTAAGCGAAGAGTGTAGAGATAATTTATAAATTAAAATGAAGGATGATAATTATGAAACTCGTAAAAGATGCCTTATCAAGAAGTGACACAACCAGATATTTAAAGGATGAGTTTGGGGAAGCAAGAATCGTAGTAGTTGGCTGTGGTGGAGCTGGAAATAACACAATTAATAGGCTGATGGAGATTGGTATTCAAGGAGCAGAAACAATTGCAATCAACACAGATAAGCAACACTTAGAAGTAATACAGGCAGATAAGAAAATTTTAATTGGAGCTACATTAACAAGAGGTTTAGGAGCTGGTGGTTATCCAGAAATTGGGAGGAAAGCTGCAGAAATGGCAAAAAATATATTGGAAGAGCAGTTAAAAGGAGCTGATTTGGTATTTGTCACTGCAGGAATGGGTGGAGGAACTGGAACAGGTTCAGCTCCAGTTGTAGCTGAGGTAGCTAAAGAAAATGGAGCTATAGTTGTTGGAGTTGTAACATACCCATTCAAGATTGAGAGAGCAAGAATGAAAAAGGCAGATGAAGGAATTGCAAGAATGTCAGAGGTTTGTGATACTGTAATTATCATAGATAACAATAAACTTTTAGATTTGGTTCCTAACCTCCCAATAAATGATGCGTTTAAAGTGGCAGATGAGATTATTGCTCAGGCAGTAAAAGGGATAACTGAAACTATAGCTGTTCCAAGTTTAATAAATATTGATTTTGCAGATGTTAAGGCGGTTATGAGTGGTGGTGGAGTAGCGATGATTGGTGTTGGGGAAGTTGATAGCAGTGATAGAGGAGATAGGGTTCAAAATGTAGTTAGGGAAACTTTAAGCTGTCCATTATTGGATGTTGATTATAGAGGAGCTAAAGGGGCTCTAATCCATATAACTGGAGGGCCAGATTTAACATTAAAAGAGGCAAACGATATTGGAGAAGGAATTACAAAAGAATTAGACCCAGAGGCAAATGTTATATGGGGAGCAAGAATAGACCCAGAGATGGAAGGCTGTATTAGAGTTATGGCGATAATTACAGGAGTTAAGTCACCAAACATCGTAGGAAAAGATTCAAAACCAAAGAGAATAATTCCAAAGATTTCAAAAGAACAAAGTCAAAGAAAAGAACGTAAAATAGGAGGCATTGACTTTATAGTATAAATATTAAATAATTTTTAACTTTAACTCTTTATTTTCTTTATTTTAAATTTTAATGATTAGGGGTCGTTTATGAAGGCATGTGAAAGATTGTTATTGAAAATTGAGTCACCAGAAAAATTTGTAGAAGAATTTAAAAGAATTTTGCTCGAATTAGGTTTAACTTTAAAAGAATTTTCTGAAATTTCCGGAATTCCTTACAGCACATTATATAAAGTTGTTCAAGGGAAAGATTTTAGGGTTTCAACACTTATAAAGATTTTAAAGACAATAAGGTCTTTTGAGAAAGATGAAGATATTGATACAATAGCAATTATAGCTGCAAGACCAGCCTTAAATAAAATTACAACAAGAAAAATAGAAATTAATGGGAAAAGTTATTTAATAAAGGAATATCCTGCTGGTTCTTTAGAGGAGTGTATTGTTGCCGCTGTTAGAGCTGAAAGAGAAGGAGTTAAGGGCATTGTTTGTGCTCCTATTGTTAGTGCAACTATTGAAAAAATTGTTAATGTTCCTGTTGCTGTTATTATTCCAGAGAAAGATGCGTTTATGAAAGCTTTAGAAATAATTGCAAAGAAAATAAATGAATAGCTTTAGGATTTAATATACTGGATTATTTTTTCTAACAGTTTGTCAGCTATATTGACCTTAGAAACCTTAGATAGCCCTATCCAAGATGGGGTTGAATTAACTTCTAAAACTTTTAGTCCATTTTCTGACTCAATTAAATCAACCCCTGCATAAAATAATCCAAGTGCATCTTTTGCTTTTAAAGCTAATTTTTCAATTTCTTCAGTTATTTCGCATTCTTCTACTCTTCCACCCTGAGAAACATTGTTTTTCCAATTTTCTCCCCCAATTCTATACATTGCTGCAACAACCTCATCATCAACAACAAAAGCTCTTATATCTTTATGTTCATTCCCCAATGGTTTTATAAACTTTTGAATATAGAATGTGCTATATTTTTCTTTAAATTCATTTAAAATCTTTAACTTAGTAGATATCGACATTTCTTTTTTAACCCTTATAATGCCTTCTCCACCACATCCAAACATTGGTTTTAAAACAGCATCTTCAAATTTATCTATCCAAACTATCGCTTCGTTTATGCTCTCTGTAACAACAGTCTTTGGCTGCGGAATATTATTTAATTCAAGAAATATGGAGGTTAAAAATTTATTTGATGCTTTATCTATTCCATCTGGAGGATTTATAACTGGAACATAGTGATTTAAATATTTTAAAACATCAAATCTAAAAAAACTATCCCAGCCAAGATTTCTAACAAAACAGCAATCCAATTCATCTAAAAATGATTTATAATATTTTAGTTTGAAATCCAAATTAAATCCTGCTGAAATATTTGTAGGGTTTATAATTTTGTAATCAACCTCAAGTTTTTCACAAGATTTTATTAAATCATTAATAACTTCATCTCTATCTATTGTAATTATGCCAAGCTTCACGCTATCCCTCATCCATATATAGTGTTTTCAAAACTTATTAATTAATAAGGAAGATTTGAATGCCTTCCAAAGGAAAGCATTCATCAGTGCCTTAGTTATTCAAAGTATTTTGAAAAACACTATATAATTTAAAGGGTTTTTATAATAACAATAATAAACAATAATTAATAATTAATAAAATTTAACTGTTGCAATAGCAATTATTAAGTATTAGTTACTATAACCTTTCTATTAAATAAACTATTATCAATAATATGGTTATTAGTTATAACAGAATAGTATTTTATGGTGATGGAATGGAGAAAAAAACGTTATCACTCTGTCCTATATGTTTAAAAAGAATTCCTGCGACAATTTTAGAGAAAGATGGAAAAATTATTATTAAAAAAACCTGCCCAGAACACGGAGAATTTAAAGACATCTATTGGGGGGATGCTGAGTTATACAAAAAATTTGAGAATTATGAGTTTATTGGAAAGATTGAAGTAACAAATACAAAGGTAAAGAATGGCTGCCCTTATGACTGTGGTCTTTGCCCTAACCACAAATCTACAACTATACTGGCTAATATAGATGTAACGAATAGATGTAACTTAAACTGCCCTATATGTTTTGCCAATGCCAACAAATCTGGAAAAGTTTATGAGCCATCTTTTGAAGATATAAAGAGGATGATGGAAAATTTGAGAAAAGAAATACCTCCAACACCGGCTATTCAATTTGCAGGGGGAGAACCAACTGTTAGAAGTGATTTACCAGAATTAATAAAATTAGCTAGAGATATGGGATTTTTGCATGTTCAGGTTGCAACAAATGGTATAAAATTAAAAAATATAAATTATCTTAAAAAGCTAAAAGAGGCAGGTCTATCAACAATCTACTTACAGTTTGATGGAATCTCTGAAAAACCATATTTAATTGCAAGAGGTAAAAATCTCCTACCTATAAAACAGAAAGTTATTGAAAATTGTAGGAAAGTAGGGTTTGATAGTGTTGTTTTAGTTCCAACTTTAGTCAGGGAGGTTAATGATAACGAGGTTGGAGGAATTATAAGATATGCCGCTGAAAATGTAGATATTGTTAGGGGAGTTAATTTTCAACCAGTTTCATTTACTGGAAGGGTTGATGAAAAAACACTTTTAGAGGGGAGAATAACGATTCCTGACTTTATAAAGTTAGTGGAAGAGCAGACAGATGGGGAGATTTGCAAAGATGATTTTTATCCAGTTCCTGCAGTAGCTCCAATCTCTGTGCTAGTTGAAAAAATCACAAACGATAAAAAACCAACTTTAAGTTCTCACCAACACTGTGGTGCATCAACATATGTATTTGTTGATGAGGATGGAAAATTAATTCCAATCACAAGATTTATAGATGTTGAAGGATTTTTAGAAATTGTTAAAGAGAAAATTGAGGAAATTGGAAAATCAAAAATACATGATGTTAAAGTTTTAGGAGAAATTGCCTTAAAATTGCCATCTTTAATTGATTTAGATAAAGCACCAAAATCAGTAAGTATAAAAAAGATAATTGATTTAATCTTAAGTGTTTTAAAGAGCGATTATAGAGCTTTAGCTGAACTCCACTACCACATGTTGATGATTAGCTGTATGCACTTCATGGATGCTTATAACTTTGATGTTAAAAGAGTGATGAGATGTTGTATCCACTACGCAACCCCTGACGATAGGATAATCCCATTCTGTACATACAACACAATATACAGGCAAGAGGTTGAGGAGAAGTTCTCAATACCATTAGAGGAATGGAAACGAAGACATAAAATGGGAGAGGATGATAGAGAAGATTATTAGAGAGAACAAAGATGGAGTTTTAATTGATATTGATGTTCAAGCAAATGCTAAGAAAAATGAAATTATTGGTATAAACGAATGGAGAAAGAGATTGACTATAAAAATAAAAGCCCCTGCGACAGAAGGGAAAGCAAACAAGGAGATAATTAAATTTTTAAAAGATATTTTTAAAAAGGATGTTGAAATAGTAGCTGGAAAGCTAAATCCACAAAAAACTGTATTGGTAAAGGATATTAAAAAAGATGAAGCCATTGAAATATTAAAAAGGTATTTATAGCTTTGTTAATTCGTTCAGCTTTTCATAAACTTTCTTATTTACTTCTTCATAAATGCTGTTTCCAAAACAATCCATAGCAACAATTAAAGGGCCAAAATTATCAACTTCCAACTCCCAAACAGCCTCTGGCATCCCTAACTCTTCTAAAAAATACACATTATTAACTTTTTTTACTGAATTAGCTAATAAAGCTGCACAACCTCCAGGAGCTGCTAAATAAACTACTCCAAAATCTTCAAAAGTTTTCAATAACTCTTTTTTCATCCCTCCCTTTCCTACAATTGCAGAGATGTTTGTTAATTTTATAAATTCCTCTTCAACATCGTTCATTCGTGCAGATGTCGTTGGGCCTATAGAGATACAAGTCCAGTTATCATTTACTTTCTTCATTATTGGGCCAGCATGGTAGATAATAGCCTCGTTCAAATCAAAAGGAAGTTTTTCTTTATTTTTTATCATCTCAATAATCTTTAAATGTGCTTCATCTCTTGCAGTGTATATTTTACCGTTCAAATAAACTATATCTCCAACTCTCAACTTTTTAACATCCCTTTTAGTTAATTTGTTAAAGGTATATTCCAAATTTTCACCTTCGATAGTTTTGCAAAAATATAATTTCTTAAGTAAATATTTGATTTTTAAGTTAAACATTTTTTGTTTTAGCAATATATTAAAATTTTTAATGTCTATATTGGAGTTTTTAATTTTGTGTTCTTGCTTTTATGTACTCTCTGTTGGAATTTTGTATTAGAAAATTGATGAAAAGTAATACTAATTTTTTAAATTTTAAGGTTTTGTTTTTGTTAGATTTTGGTAGTTTAAGTTTGTTTTGTAGGTTTTAAGATTAAATAATACTTATTTTATAGTAAAAATTAGCTAATTATTGAAATTTCTGTTTATGGTTGTGTGTGTTATTTATATATGTATATGCACAACCTTTCTTAATCTTATAAATGATTCAATAATCATGTAGTAAGAAAATTAGGACAAAAATAGAAAGATATATATAGGAGTTTAGGCATATAATAAGGACAAAGTGTAGGGTTTGAGTCGGTAGTCCATTAAAACAAGGATGGAAACTTTCAATCTAGTCTTTAGATAATTTTTTTCACTTTTGTTTGAATTCTTAGTCCATTAAAACAAGGATAAACTACTCTTTTTTATGTCTACAAATAACAATCAAAAATCTTTTTTAAAACATTAATCCATAAAATTAAATATTTCTATATTTTTAACTAAACTAAAACCGTAAAGTATAAATATGAGTTTTTCATTATTAGAGAAGCTTTACTTTTTGCATTACTTAGATAAAGCATAAACCCATACACAAAAAGAGTAGTGTTTACTATATAATCAAAATTTAAAAAAGTAAAGTGAGGTGAGAAAATGGTACCAAAGAAGATTGACTATATAAAAATATCCCTCGTTGTTATAGGAATTATCGCCTTGTTCCTCCCATGGCTTACAATATCTGCTTCTGTGATAAATAAAGATACAGATGAGGGTATTCATGTATCAATGACATACTCTCCACCCTAAAGGGCGGAGTTTCTTTAGGAGAGCAGAGGGTTTAAAACCCTCACCCTCCATGGGTTGCCAAGCCCACTATCCCTACCCCTTTCGGGGTTCGGGACTACCTTAAACAAAATATTCCTTGCACCATTAACATCAGCATTAATTACTGTTCCGCATTTAGAGCAAACATACAAACCTCTATATTTCCTGTTCGATTTCCTTATCATTCCGCATATACTACACTTTTGAGAAGTATAGCTTTCATCGATTTGTTCTACTTTAATTCCTAACTCTTCTGCTTTATACATTATCATATTAATAAGCTTGCCAAATGGAATTTTATGCAATTGCTGATTAACTCTATCCCCGATATCGATTTTAGTTATACTTTTACTTAAATCACCGATAACAATTCTTGAAACTCCATTATTATTAGCCAAATCTACAATCCACCTACTAATTTTATGAATATAATCCTTAACGTAATTTCTCTCCTTTACTGCTAATCTTGCTAATCGCTTACAACTCTTTAACCCCTGCTCTGCAATTATCGATTTAATCCTTGCAGTCTCCTTAGCAAACCATCTTAACTTAGATAATAAAATTCTCCCGTCAAAAATCACTGGCTGTTTCTCCCCTTCGACAACAACCGTTGCTAAATTCCTCACCCCCAAATCGATAGCCATTACTTTTTCTTCCTTTGGCTTATGAGGATTAACTTCCTTCTTATAAATCAAGTGCAAAACATAAAATCTTTCTCCATAAATATCGTGTGGAACTATTTCAACTTCCTTAACCTGCACGGCATCGAGCGGTAGAGCTTTCGGAAGCCCTACCCATAAATACTTGGACTCGATGCCGTGCCTTTCTTTTAGATAGTTTCTTGTCTGCTTAGATAAGGATAATCTTAGCATGTTACCAATAATTCTAAACCCATCTTTCTTCCATTTGACTGGAAAATGCCCATCTTTCGGTTGGAATCTTGGTCTCTTAGCATGTTGTTTAAAAAAGTTAATCCATGCAATTTTTAGTTTTTGTAGAACTGCTTGAGCCGATTGTGAATGGAGATTTTTATACCAGAAGTTATCCTTTAACTTCTTTTCTAATTCAGATAATTTAACATTACCTTGTATTATTTGATAGTTAGCCACGTTCCACAATTTTGATGCAGAGTAAGTTAAATGGTTAAGAATAATCCATTGTTCTTTCGTTAGTTTTCTCGTTAGGTTTATTGTTAGAACTCGAGTTACTTCCAATTTAGACACCTTTTTGACTATCTATGTATTGTCTAATAACATCGAGGGTCACAGTTCCAACGGTTGAAATGAATCTTCCTCGAGTCCATAGTGTAGGCAGTTTTCTTCTTAGCTCTGGAAATTCGTTTCTAAGTTTGTTCGAAGTGTATCCTTTTATTTGTGTAACGATTTTATTTATTCCGATTGTTGGGTCGGCATCTAACAACAGATGAACATGGTCTGGTGCGATAACCATGTCTAAAACTTCAGTATTTAGTTCTTTGCATTTTTCTAAAATTAATTCTTCTAATCGTTCTTTTATCTTACCAGTTAGAACTGGTCTCCGATATTTCGGGCAGAATACTACATGATATTGACAACTATACACGATGTGCTTATTTTTGTTGTGGTGATATTTCTTTGGTGGGGACTTCAATTCCACAACTATCACCGAATATTATATATAATGAACTTATATATTAATTTTACTATATTGTTGTTTAATATCTAATGTATAGTTTTGCCCACCCGCCTCCCCTAATTCATCACCGCCCTAAAGGGCGGTGCTTTCTTAGCGACAATTAATGGTAAAAACTGTTATTTTATCTTTAATCCTTAATTTTTTATTTGCCTATTTTAACAAAAAAGCAGTCCATTAAAATAAGGATAGAAACCTAATGAATTAGAAAAATCGAAAGAGATATTGGCAACTATAGAACTTTTATATACACTGAACTTATAGTTTTATTGAATTACAAAAAGAGATTGGAGATTTTGAAAAATAAGAGTTTAAATGTTTATTCAATCTTTACAACACTTCCAAATCCTTTGGAAACTTTCCTACCAATGCCTAAATAATTTGGAATGTTGAAATTAACTAAAAACTCTCCCCAGAAGCCAATAAACTTATTCCCCTTATATTTGACAACAAAATCATTAAATTCTAAAATTTCCACCTCTAACTTTTTATCAACAGTATAATCCAAATACTTGCTCATGGATAAAATATTCCCAACTAAAATCCTCTCTAATAACTCTTTTTTCCCATTCTCATCCAACTCTTTAAACTTTAAATAATTCCTCTCATTCAAAGCAATCCATGGAGAAATAAACTTATACTTAATCATATCATCAGAAACTCCAAACTCTTCAAATTTCACCCTTGCATAGCCATTAACAACCTTATAAACCTCCCCTTTTAAATTCAGCTCTCTAATATTTAAAATAATCTCCCCCAAAATGTTTATTCCCTCCCTTATCCCAACTAAAACAGCATCTCCACCAATAACCTTATACTGTATCTTTGGGTAAGTATATACAAACCCATTTCCACTATGGTTATGCAATTCCACATAATCCTCTTTACCAAACTTGTTTAAAATATACCCTCTCAAAAATGGTGTCTGTGATTTTTTAAGTGGTTTGTTTGTCTTTAAACGGCACATTAAAATTGGAATCTGCATAATATCCACCATAAAATATTAAACCTTTACTTTAAAGCAATCTCAAGGTATTTTATAAATTCTCTTTTATTATCTGGAATATATGCCCCGCAAGCAAACTTATGCCCTCCCCCACTACCATTAACCTTCTCTGAGGCATATTTTATTGCTTTAGCTAAATTCACATCTTCAGCAAAGCATAACAACTTAGGGCATCGTGCAGAAACCTTATAACCATTATCATCCTCTGTTATTGCAAAAATTGGCTTCATCCAATCCACTTCCTCTATAGAATAGCTCATCCCAGCCACGATTCCAACAATATTTGGCATAATTTTATCTGTCTCAAAGTATTGGAAGTTATCCTTTTGAATTATCTCAACATCATTCTTTACATGCTCTAAAGCTTCTCTTAAGTTGTTTCTATGCTTTCTCAAATTTGAAAGCATTTTTCTATAGTATTTATCCCTATCTCCCATCAACACATTTAAAGCAGTTTCATAATCTCCATATCTTGAGCATGCGTTTATACAGGTTGAGAACTCCTCCAAATCCCTCAATGGAGAGCCAAATTCTTCCCCTCTAAATTCATAAACCTCTCCAAATATAACCTTTGGAACGTAGGGTGTCCAATGATTTGGAACATAATTTAAGCATTTTATTAAAAGCTCATTTCCAATAATCCTCTTATGCTCAAATGGAATCTCAGCTAACCTCATTGTTGGATTTATCTCAATATCATACTTTTTATTGATACTCTGGATGTATTTTATTATCTTTGAGTCATTGTTTAGCAAATCAGTTCTAACATCTGCCCAATATCTCATAGATACAAATAACGGCCTTGTTTGCCTACCATACATCTGTAAATCTGTCTTTACCTTAATATCTCCACTCATAATGGCATCGCATAGTATTTTTCTATTTAAGCCAATTAATTTCCCTTCTATGTTTTGCACATCCCCCACAGCTCCTAAAACAGCATATTTAGCCAAATCAATCCATTCATTGTTTATAGCTTTTGCAAATAGATAGGAAACTCCAGCCCCACAAATTTCAGCTCCACTTTTTCCAATAGTTAGGGGGTTTATATGGATAATGGTCTTAGGAATCTTTATCTCCTCTGGCTGGTGGTGGTCTAAGATGATGATTTTATCCCTTTTATCTGATAAGTTGAGTTCATCTAACTTCTCTTTAATCATCTTTAACTGCCCACTACCTAAATCAGCAAAGATTATTAAGTCATAGTCTTTAAATGGAATATCATCTATTGTCTCTATGGTAATTTGCTTTAAAAACATGAAATCAGCATCTAAGTTTAATCTCTCAGCCAATTTTTGTAAAATAACTCTCGATGTTAGCCCGTCAGTATCTATGTGGGTAACTATTAAAATTTTGCTGTTTTTGTTGTTTTGCAATACCTTAGCTCCTTTTTTTAACTCTGCCCAATTTTCCATAGTTTCACTGAAAAATCTATCTTCAATAATATTTAAATTAAAAAATAATAAAATTATTTCTCTAAGATTGATTTTTCTAACACATTGATTTATAAAAGTTATGCCCAAATTTTAAAAATTTTAATCAAACCTTTAAATATTTTCACAACTATAAAATTTTGCTACGTGCTGTTTTAAAATAATTAAATTTAGAGTGATAGAATGGATGATAAATTTGCCTCTAAGTTTGAGATAGATACTTTAAATAAACTGCTTAATAAAAACTTCTCTTATGATTTGGCAATAATTTTAAAAAAGATTGGTGGCTTAGATTACAGAAAGAAAGTTTTTATTAATGGAGAGTGCATAGGCATCTTAGAATTTGATTTAATTGATTTGGATTGGAAATTTCACCCCTATGCCTCTTATTATCTAATAGAAGAGCCAAAGATTAAAATAAAGCCCACAAAAAGAAGGTTAAAAGGCAAAAAAGTGCCAGTCGATTTAATTGAAAATGCTGAAGAGCTAAAAGATATTGATGAAAATGATTATGTTGGAGTTGAAGTAGGAAACTACGTTGGAGTTGCTATTAAAAAAGGAGATACCATAAAAATTAAGGACTTAACATTAAAAAAAGAGCTTAAATTTGAAAAAATTGATGACTATTTAAGAAAAAATCATGAAAGGATTGAAAAATTAGAGAAAAAATCCCTCTCAATCATAAAAAAATACTACGAAATCTGCAAAGATAAAGGCTATGCCATAAATGCCTCTTTTAGTGGTGGAAAAGATTCATCCGTCTCTACTCTATTAGCCAACAAGGTTATAGACGACTTAGAGGTTATATTTATAGATACTGGCTTAGAATTTAAAGATACCATAAATTTTGTAAAAAAATTTGCTAAAAAGTATGATTTAAACTTAGTTGTTTTAAAAGGTAAGAATTTTTGGGAATATTTGGAAAAAGAAGGCATTCCTACAAAAGATTGTAGATGGTGCAACAGTGTCTGCAAATTAGAGCCTTTAAAGGAATATTTAGAAAAATATAAGAGAGTTTATACAATCGATGGCTCAAGGAGATATGAAAGCTTTACACGAGAAAAATTAGGATATGAAAGAAAAAGTGGCTTTATAAATAATCAGATAAATGTCTTTCCAATATTGGATTGGAGAGGGACTGATGTCTGGAGCTGGATATATCTAAATGATATCATTTATAATGAGCTCTATGATAAGGGATTTGAAAGGATTGGCTGTTATATGTGTCCCTCTGCGTTAAATGTAGAGTTTTTGAGAGTTAAAGAACTTTATCCAGAGTTGTTTAATAGATGGGCTAATGTTTTGAAAAGATTTGGCTATGATGAGGATGAGATTTTAAGAGGCTTTTGGAGGTGGAAAGAATTGCCACCAAAAATGAAAGAACTAAAGAAATTGCTAAAAAGCAAAAATAAATAAAATTAATGCATGCTGTTGTATAGCCCAACGACTCCAGTAAATATTATTTGCACTGATATAGCAACTAACAACAACCCCATAATCCTTACAAAGGCATTGATGCCATAAATATTAACTCTCCTAATTATAAAGTCAGTTAATGATAAGATAATCCCAGAAACGAGCATAGCTGATAATATTGAGAGGATAACTACTCCTTTTTCTAAAAATGTTTGAGATTTGCTAATTAAAATCATAGTGGTTGTTATCGCACCGGGGCCGGAGATTAAAGGAATAGCCAAAGGAACATAAACAATGCTGTCAATATCTTCAAGGTCTAATCTCTCATCTGGTTTGTGCTTTGTCTTTGGAATCTCTGCATGAAGCATGTCCCAAGCTATTTTAAAGAGCAAAATCCCTCCAGCTACCCTAAACGCATCTATTGTAATCCCAAAGTAGCTAAATATATAGTTCCCAAATAACGCAAATAACAATAAAACTATCGTTGATGAGATGATAGCTTTTTTAATAATCCTAATTCTTTGCTCTTTTGGGTAAGGATAGGTTAGGGAATGCACTATAGGGATTAAACCAATTGGGTCTATTGTGATAAAGAGAGAGACAAATCCATAGATGTAGAAGTTGAGAATATCCATATATTTCACCACATAGAATACAAAATACTCCTAAACCATAAGGCTTCGCCCTATTGGGATACCCAGGATGCATTGCCTCGCTACGCTCGGCAATGCCTCATAATAAAGAAGGTTAAATTTACCACATAGAATATAAAATACTTCCTAAAATAATCCACCAAACTAGAAGGGTTATTGAACCTAAGGTTTTTTCATTTATAAATAGCTCCAATATTTTCCCTATTTTTGCAATAAATCTGTTTTTTCTCTCTTTTAATAGCTCTGGAAATGCATTCCATACATGGAAGCCATCCAAAGGCATTGCTGGGAGTAAGTTAAATAAAGCTAATAAGAAATTGAACCAGTATGTCCAGTATATTGTATTTATAAATAATGCCGTACCTTCTGTTGGGGAAACCATAACTCCTATCTTCCCTTCATCAGAACTAATGATTTTATATGTCAGTATTTTATTATATCTTAAAACTTTTATCTCATACTCTTTATTTGGCTCTATGGTTTTTGCAAACTCTCTAAAATCTTCCAATGAATTTATTCTTTTACCATTAATCTCATAAATGATATCTCCTTTCTGTAAAAACTCTGATGCTGGCTCTTTAACATCAATGATTTTTAGCTCTGTTGGTAAAGTATAGCTAAATGATAGTAAAGGAATGGATATCAAAAAAATCAATAAATTGGCCATAGGTCCTGCTGAAGCAATAGCTCCCCTAACCTTTTTCTCTGCAGTTTTGAACTCATCTCCCAACTCAACAAAAGCTCCTAATGGTAATCCTAATAATAGCAAAATTCCAGAGCTTTTAACCTTAATTCCAAAGGATTTAGCAAATATGCCGTGAGCTAACTCATGCACAGAAATGGCTATTAATAGAGCTATAATTCCCGGAATCCATGGGATTACATCTCCAAACAAAAACACAACGGGTTTAGCTGCCTCCTTTGGTAAAGTTCCAGATAATAGCTTTATACTCATGCTTATGAGATTTAGAAGCATTAAAAATCCAAGTATTACACATATTGGTATTGATATAATTCCAATCTTCTGCCAAATTTTATATTTTCCAAGTTTTTCTATAGTCTTCATTCCTATTTTGGTTCTTAAGATTCCAAAAACTCCTCCATATGTTTTTAAATTTATTGAATCTCTGATTCCATATAAAATCAGCCAGATAATTATAGCTATAATTAATATAAGCTTAGATGTATCCATGTTATATCCTCCATGTTATAGCTTTATAAACTTTAAATTAAAAATAAAAACGAAGACTATATATAATAGTTGGTATGAATCCTACACCATAAAATAATAATGGTGAGTTCATGGAAGCATTAGTGTTGGTAGGACATGGAAGCAGATTACCATACAGCAAAGAGCTTTTAGTAAAGTTGGCTGAAAAGGTCAAGGAAAGGAACATATTCCCAATTGTTGAGATTGGTTTAATGGAGTTTAATGAACCAACAATCCCTCAAGCAGTTAAAAAAGCTATAGAGCAAGGAGCTAAAAAAATCATTGTTGTTCCTGTTTTCTTAGCTCATGGTATCCATACAACAAGAGATATTCCAAGATTGTTGGGGTTGATTGAAGATAACCATGAACATCATCATGAGCATGAACACAGCCATGGACATCACCATCATCACCACCATCATCACGAACATGAAAAATTAGAGATTCCAGATGGTGTTGAAATTATCTATAGAGAGCCAATAGGTGCTGATGATAGAATAGTTGATATTATTATCGATAGGGCGTTTGGGAGATAAAAGGGGTCTATAGTATGTGTGCTTTTGTGAGCACACATGCTATTTCATCCCCCTGTCGACAGTGAGTGCCCAGGTTACCCCGTCTATAGGGGACGAGTTCCCCGAACACTCACTGGAATCCTATCCCCCTCCACCTCGCTTAGCTCATCGACTTCATTGGAAGGATAGTCATTTTCGAAATATTCATATTGAGTATTACAATATATAAAGCTTACAAGCGTTAGCTTAAACTGTGCCAATAAGAACGATGTCCTATGGGTAGATAATAATTGTTGATAAAACTTTGAGAGATAAACTTAAGAATTAAAAATTTTTATTTTTTATTTTATCATTAACAATAAAGATTAAAATTTAATCAATAATATAAAATTTTAGCTTTTTTGTCCTTAAATTAAAGGAGGTTGAAGTATGTTTGCTCCAGGGCATATAACAGGATTTTTTACAATTTATAAACACTCTGATAAATTAAAAACAGGTTCTACAGGAGCCGGAATTACTGTAGATAATGGTGTGAGTTTAGAATTAAAAGAAGGAAGAGGAAATGTTTTTTATAACAATGAGAGAGTAGATATCTGTGCCGTTGAAAAGGTTGTTGAGCATTATAAAAAATTTGGTTACAATGAGAATTATGATATCATCTTTTCATCTAATTTTCCTTTAGGTAGTGGATTGGGAATGTCTGGAGCTTGTGCTTTGGTATTAGCTAAAAAACTAAATGAAATGTTAAATCTAAATGATAATTATGTGGAGATAGCTCATATAAGTGAAGTAGAGTGTGGAACTGGGTTAGGGGATGTCATAGCTCAATATGTTAAGGGCTTTGTTATAAGAAAAGCTCCTGGCTTTCCTATAGACGTTGAAAAAATAGTTGTTGGTGATGATTACTATGTTATAATTGAGATTTTTGGAAAGAAAGAGACAAAAGAGATAATTACCAATGAAAAATGGATTAAAAAGATAAATGAATTTGGCAATAAATGTTTAAATGAGCTTTTGAAAAATCCAACGTTGGAGAATTTTGTTAGGCTTTCTTATGAGTTTGCTGTAAATACTGAATTGATAGATGATAGAATTTTAGATGTTTGTAATGACTTAAAATTTACAGTTGGAGCATCTCAATCTATGTTGGGAAACACATTATTCTGCATTTCAAAAAAAGAAACCTTAGAGGATGCCATATCTATTTTAAAAAGTCCTATTGTTTGTAAAGTTTATTACTGAAGTTTTTATCTTTATTTTTTATTTAAAAAAGTTTCCATCCTCCAAGAGGCCTGATTTTAACGAGTTATTTATTTTGGATTTGGAGAAAATAGAGAAGTTTCCATACCGAATCGGTCTGATTTTAACACCATGATAAGTTTGTCAATCTATTTGTTGCTGTGGGCTTGTTTCCATACCGAATCGGTCTGATTTTAACTGGAGAAGGAAATAATAAAGATAATAGAAGAAATAGAGTTTCCATACCGAATCGGTCTTATTTTAACTGAGAGTTAAAAAATACACAACAACTGGTAGAATGTTGTTTCCATACCGAATCGGTCTTATTTTAACCATTATAACTCAACATTGCATCTAATTCTAAGATGTCGTTTCCATACCGAATCGGTCTTATTTTAACGCTGAAGAAGGGCCATTAAGCACGTTAGATAAAGTGTTTCCATACCGAATCGGTCTTATTTTAACTCTTCTAATTCTTTTAGTTCTTTGTCGGTTCCTAAAACCAGTTTCCATACCGAATCGGTCTTATTTTAACTATTTTAAAAAAAGATTTGACAGAGCTAATTGAATTAGAAAGAAGTTTCCATACCGAATCGGTCTTATTTTAACCATCATGTAGAGTTACCCCTCCGGAGGTTTTGGTGTTTCCGATTAGTTTCCATACCGAATCGGTCTTATTTTAACTTTTTTTTTAATCTCAATTTTCCTACCTTATCACTAGTTTCCATACCGAATCGGTCTTATTTTAACCATCATGTAGAGTTACCCCTCCGGAGGTTTTGGTGTTTCCGATTAGTTTCCATACCGAATCGGTCTTATTTTAACTTTTTTTTTAATCTCAATTTTCCTACCTTATCACTAGTTTCCATACCGAATCGGTCTTATTTTAACCATCATGTAGAGTTACCCCTCCGGAGGTTTTGGTGTTTCCGATTAGTTTCCATACCGAATCGGTCTTATTTTAACTTTTTTTTTAATCTCAATTTTCCTACCTTATCACTAGTTTCCATACCGAATCGGTCTTATTTTAACGTTGGTAAGGATTTGTTTTGTCCTCATTTGCATAAGAGTTTCCATACCGAATCGGTCTGATTTTAACAGGGCAATCATTCACAATCTATTTTTTATTATTTTTCTTATATTTATACTTTTCGGCACTATATTTTTCTAAGGGTAAATAACTACCTTTATTTATAAACCCACTGATATTTAAATCTTTCTTTTTTAACAAAATTGAGTATTCTTATCTTTCTAAATTTGAAGATTTGACTTATTGGTTAGAGAAATTTTATTTAGCTAATTATTCAATCTTAACTTCTAAAAATCTAAATGATTCAATAAACCTAAATATTCCAAATAATTAAACCAATAAATCCTTAGAAATTAAATTTAAATCCTTTAAACAAAGAGATAAAGATTTTTAATTAGCTATTTTTAATTATGCCCCTATCTAGTAAGATAAATAAATTATTCAAAAATCTCAATTGCTTTGAATGGGCAAGCTTTTAGGCAGTTTTTACAACCAACACAATCCTCCTCTTTGAATACAACATTATACTCTTCATCCATATAAATCACATTAATTGGACATTGGGTTATGCAACAGCCACAATGCACACACTTATCCAAATCCCTTTTTATAACTTTAGAAATTTCTTCAACTTCTCCAAATTTTGATAAATAATCTAAAGCTTTCTCTATTGTTTCTTTACTACCAAACAATTCTAATATTAAAAATGCTTCCTGTGGCTCTACCTTGGCTTTTAATATATTTATTTTAACTCCTGTATTTAATATAGTGTCAGAGATAACTGGTTTATTTATATGCTCTGAATCTGTCCAGTAGTATATTCTCTTTCTCATTTTTTCCCTCCGAATAATCTTGAGATGTCTTCAGATGTTACAACCCCTACAACTCTTCTGTAGTCATCAACCACAGGAACTCCTGAAATGTTATTTTTGCTCATCTTTCTTGCCACATGGTCAGCTGGTTCATCTTCATGGGCAGTTATAACATTCCTTGTCATAATCTCTTCAATTGTTCTCTTGTTTTGAGCAAGGGCTTTAGCTATGTCCCACGATGTTATTATCCCCACTAACTTTCCATGTTCATCAACTATAGGGAGATGATTTATATTATGCTTTATCAGAATTTTAGCAGCTTCCATAATGGATATATTGCTTTGGGCAGTTATTGGTGGCTTGCTTAAAATATCCTTAACCAATGTTATTGGCGACTTCATTGGCTTGTTTTCAGCTTTACCAAGATTATCAACTCTCTCAGATAATAAAAATCTTCCATCCAAAATCCACTGTTTGAGAGTTTCAGCAACTTCTCTTGCCATCTTATAACTTGAGACAGAGCCAGTTTTTACAGTTTTTTCAACATCTTTCCCATCTATATTAACCCTTAAAGTTATTTTTCCACTCCTCAACACTTTATAGTTTGTTTTTGCTATTAACGGCCTATCCCTTCTTGGAACTCCGTAATCATAGATTGGCACTTCTATATCTTCATCCCTAATAGCACATCTCTCAGCTATCTTTTCATTTAAAACTGGAATTGGAATGCCTATACCAACATATAACGTGCTTCCATACCTTGGCATTGTAGCAGCTCTTATAAATTTAGGATTCATCTGCTTTAAATCTCCTTTAACCATCAATGTTCCAAATGGTGGGTTATGCTGTGTTCCCTCTCCAATTACATATCCAACTCCTCCCCCTAAGAAAATCTTTGTTCCAATGCCTATTGTGTTAAATGATTTTGTTTCTGGGTTGTAATCGTTCTGAAGAGGGTTTAACTGCCCAGCTCCTGAGTAATGGACGTTATTATATTCAGGAAGCAAAATACCCATGTATGTGTATATCTTCTCTTCCCTACTGTTTGTTGCTGCAGCGTAAGTTTGGTAGCAGTTTCTTGGATTAACCATAATTGCCTGATTAACATCATCTAACGTTATTCTAACATTAACATCCTTTCTTGGATAGCAATCTGTTGTGTAACCCTCAGCATAAAGCTCAACTTCCTTCCCTCTAACCAAATCCTCTATAACATGTGCCCCTCCATAGTCAATATCTACATCTGGGTCTTCGTTTGGTTGTGCAGCTCCTATATAAGCATCAACAGCAGCTAAACCTCCATAGGCTTCAACATTGTTTAAGTAAATTTTTAGCATCTTTATTGGTGGGTCTGCATGTCCAAAGTTTATAAACACACCAGATGAACACATGGCTCCAAAGGTTCCAGTTGTAACAACATCAACATAATCAGCTGCTTTCTTAGCTCCTTCTTCTTCAACAATTTTTATCATCTCTTCCGCTGTCACAACAACAGCCTCTCCTTTTTTAATTTTTTCATTAATCTCTTTGATTGTTTTCATAATCATAACCTCTACAAATTTTTGGGTAATCCATGAAATATGGAAAAAGAGATATAAAAATTTTAAAGTTTTAAAGTATTCAAAATTAAATTATTATATGGTAAATAGAGAACAAAAAAGGAATTATCCTTCCTTAAACATTAACTGCCTCATTATTTGCCCTAATGGTCCTCCAATTCTTAGCATTTTACCTTTTCTCAGCTTATCTATAGCATTTTTTGTAGTTTCGTAATACTTTAAAACCTCTCTAACATCATTTTCTGTTGTTCCAGAACCTCTTGCAATTCTTCTAATTCTTGAAGCTTTGATAATCTTTGGATTTTCTCTCTCTTCCTTAGTCATTGAGCTTATAATTACTTTATATTTCTTTATCTTTGCTTCAGTTAAATGAGAAAGCTCTTTAGGCATTGCCCCTCCAAATCCAGGAATCATACTAAGGATTTTTTTCATTGAACCCATGTTTTCAATTGCTTCTAATTGAGTCATCAATTCATTTAAAGTAAATTTTCCCCTCATTATTGCATCTATACTTTCTTCAGTTTTCTCATCAACCATATCTTCTGCTTTTTCTAATAAGCTCTCTAAATCTCCCATCCCTAACAGTCGAGATATAAACTTTTTAGGGTCAAATGGTTCTAAATCATCTATCCCCTCCCCAATACCAATAAACTTTATAGGAGCTTTTGTCTCAGCAACTGCACTTAAAGCTCCCCCTCCCTTAGCAGAACCATCTAACTTTGTAACTATAATACTTCCAATCTCTCCAACCGCCTCTTTAAACGCTTTAGCTTGAATTCCAGCTTGTTGTCCTATAGTTCCATCTATAACCAAAATAATTTCATCTGGATTTGTTATCTCTTTAATTTGTTTCATCTCTTCTAATAAACCTTTTTCCTCTTTATGTCTTCCAGCAGTATCTATGATTAAAACATCCGCCTTCTTAAATTTCTCCATTCCCTCTTTAACAATATCTACAGGTGATTTTGTTCTTGTTTCATCCCCATATATTGGCACGTGGATTTTTTCAGCTAACTGTTTTAATTGCTCGTAAGCAGCAGGCCTATAAGTATCAGCAGCAATTAAAGCAGGTTTTAGTCCCCTTTTTTGGATATATCTTGCTAATTTTGCGGCAGTTGTTGTTTTTCCACTACCCTGAATCCCTACCAATAAAATAATATTCTGTTTTTTTGGGTTCAATTCTAATTTTTTTGCCTCTTCTCCCAATAACTTAACCAATTCTTCATAAACAATTTTTATGATATGTTCTTTCTTTGATAGCCCTTTTGGTGTTTTTTCCTCTAAGGCTCTTCTTTCTATCTCCTTACTCATCTTTAAAACTAGTTTTACATTGACATCCGCCTGTATTAAAGCCCTTTGAATATCTTTTATAACTTCTTTTATTAATTTTTTATCGACAAAAGCAGCGGTTTTTAATTTATTTAAAGCTTTGTTTAAGTTTTCTCCCAATTTATCGAGCATGATATCACCAACTAAACTCCTAACACTTAACAAAATATTATATTTTTCCTCAAATTAAAAGTTTATCCCTCTTAAAATTTTTTAGGATTTGTCCTAAACATTTCCCCATCTTTTAAATAAGCTATTTTCTATTCCTAAAATATCTAAAACTCTTCCTACAACAAAATTAATTATATCATCAATACTCTTTGGTTTGTGGTAAAAAGCTGGAATTGGAGGCATTATTATGGCTCCCAAATTTGATAATTTAAGCATATTCTCTAAATGTATGCTATTTAGTGGCATTTCTCTCGGCATAATTATTAATTTTCTTCGCTCTTTTAATGCTATGTCACAGACTCTAACTATTAAATTTGCTGAGTATCCATTAGCTATGGCTGACAACGTTTTCATTGAGCAAGGTATGACAATAACGGCATCAAATTTGTTTGAACCAGATGCTATTGGAGAGAAAAAATCATCATTTTCATAATAGTTCGTTGCTAATTTTTTTATTTCCTTCCAATCAATATTTAGTTCCTCTTTAATTATTTTTTTGGCCGAATTTGATATAATTAAATTTATTTCAGCTTTGTCTTTTAAAACTTCTAATAATCTTTTTGCATAAACAGCTCCGCTTGCTCCAGTTATACAAACAATAATCTTCATGGATTCACCATAGCCTTAGTATTTTGAATTTTGAATATATTGAAGCTAAATAAATACTATATGAATATAAGTTAGTTAAGAATCCTCATATTTTTATAAATCCAAATATACAAATATAAATCTCTATAATAAAATAATAAATGGTGCCGAGGGAGGGATTCGAACCCTCGACCTCCCGGTTTCCCAGGACCCAGCCGTAGGGCTGGGATATCCGTATGAGCCGGGCGCTATAACCAGCTAAGCCACCTCGGCACGCAACATCATTATAATTAGAAACCTATATATATACTTTTCGGCGTAATCTTTATATAGGGAAGTTTATAAATAAACTATGCCTATTAAGGGCGGGGGTCGCCAAGCCAGGTCAAAGGCGCCAGATTGAGGGTCTGGTCCCGTAGGGGTTCGCGGGTTCAAATCCCGTCCCCCGCACCATTTGTTAAGCTATTTTAAAAACACATGTTAGTCAATATACACACAAATTAGTCAATTTTGAATAATTAAATAACTCCTCTAATTGAGAATGTCCATTTATTTAAATTAATGTAAATATTCAAATATTGTGAGATTATGATAAGCTTAGATTTATCACAATATAGGATGATAACAGATGTTAAAAACAAAGATAACACTTTAATCCTTGAAATAAACAAAATTTATGAGGTTGAGGTTGAAATTCCTTATAAAGAAGTAGAAATTGATGGTTCAATAATAAAAATTAATGCTCATCCAAAAAGAGCTGAAAATATAAAGGTTGGGATTCTAAACTTAATCTCTTACAGCATTGCCAACAATTTAAAGAGTAAGATAACAAAAAGAAAAACTATATATATAAATGAGCCAATTCCTTTGATTGGGCATACTGCTTTTGGTTTAATTGAAAGAGGGAGGAATATAATTCAGGTTAGAGGACATTGTGGCTGTAATTTAAACTGCATTTTTTGTTCTGTAGATGAGGGAGAGTTTTCTAAAACAAGAAAGAATGATTACTACGTTGATTTAGATTATTTAATTGAAAATTACAAAAAAATTGTTAATTTTAAGGAAAATAAATTTATTGAGGCACACTTAGACGGACAGGGAGAGCCAAGCCTTTATTATCCATTAGTTGATTTAGTCCAGGAGTTGGCAGAGATAAATAAAAAAGGTAACGGCATTGTTTCCATGCAAACTAATGGGACGGTTTTAAATTATAAATTAATAGATGAGTTAGCGGAGGCAGGATTGCATAGGATAAACTTATCTATCAATGCCTTAGATGAAAGAATGGCTAAAATGCTTTCTGGTAGGAGAGATTATGATATTGAGAAGATTTTAGATATTGCCGAATATATAAAGAACTCTAAGATTCATCTATTGATAGCCCCTCTCCTACTACCAAATATAAATGATGAAGAATTTAAGAGAGTTATTGACTATGCTGTTGATTTAGATTTAAGAGTTAAGCAGAATATTATAAATCCTTTAACTGGTAAAAAAGACCCTATTTTAGGTTGTCAATTATGTAGGGTTTATCAGTTAGGTAGAAGACCTAAAAAAATGAAAGTTTGGGATTTTGAGAAGTTTTATGATTTGTTAAGGAAATATGAGTTAGAATACAAGAAGAGAGGTATTGAAGTTAAACTCATAACTTCACCAAAGGATTTTGGAACGCATAAAAGGAAGAGGTTGCCATATCCGTTTAAAGTTGGTGAGATAACAAAAGTAAAAGTTGTTTTAGATGGGAGAGTTAAAGGAGAGGTTTTAGGAGTTGCTAAAGATAGAGTAATTCAGATAATTAACTGCAATAATGAGCAAAATTTGATAGGAAAGACTGTTAAAGTGAGAATTTTGAGAAATAAGGATAATATAATTGTTGCTGAGCAAATATAAATGGTGATAGCTTGAATTTAGTTGATTTATATGTGAAAAAATTTATGGATTTGATTGAGATTGAAAGAAGATGTGAAATGGATTTCCACAAAAATGAGATTATAAAGTTAGGCAAAAAGAGAGAAAATGTTGGAAGAGCAATTTTAAATTTAAAAGGGAAATTTTTAGGAGAGAGCTTAGGTTGCACCATTGTAAGATTTGGTAGAAAAAAGCCCTTCAAAACAGAAATATCTCCCGGAGATGTTGTTTTAATTAGTAAAGAAAATCCATTACAGAGTGATTTGTATGCTAACGTCATTTATGTAGGAAAAAACTTTATAGATGTGGCTTTTGATGTGGATGTTCCAAAATGGGTTTATAAAGAAAGAGTTAGGGTTGATTTATACGTTAATGATATAACATTTAAAAGAATGAAAGAAGCTTTAAGAGAATTTGCAAGAAAGAGGGATAAGTTAGCTTATATAATATTAGGCATTGAACATCCAGAAAAACCTCTAAGAGAGAACATCAAATTAGAGTTTTATGATAAAAATCTAAACGAATCTCAAAAAATAGCTGTCAAAAAGGCAGTTTTAAGCAAGGACTTATACCTCATCCACGGCCCTCCGGGAACTGGAAAGACAAGAACTATAACAGAGGTTATTGTCCAAGAGGTCAGATTTAATAAGCATAAGGTTTTAGCAACTGCTGATTCAAATATAGCGGCAGATAACATCTTAGAATATCTAATCAAAAAATATCCCGATTTAAAGGTTGTCAGGGTAGGGCATCCAACACGAATTTCAAAGGATTTGATACAGCACTCTCTACCATATTTAATTGAAAACCATGAGAAATATCAAGAAATCCTCTCCCTAAGAGAAAAAATCAAAGAAATTAAGGAGCAGAGAGATAAATTTTTAAAACCCTCTCCAAGATGGAGGAGAGGAATGAGTGATGAGCAGATTTTAAAGGTAGCTAAAAGAAAAAAATCCTACAGAGGAATTCCTAAAGAAAAAATCATCAGCATGGCAGAGTGGATTATAAGAAATAGGAAGATTAAGAGAATTATCAATAACTTAGATGAAATAACAGAAAAAATTATGAATGAGATTTTAAGTGAGGCTGATGTCATTGTATCAACAAATTCAATGGCTGGTTCTGAAATCTTAAAAGGATGGGAGTTTGATGTGGTTGTTATTGATGAGGGAAGTCAAGCTATGGAGCCATCTTGCTTAATTCCAATTGTTAAAGGAAAAAAACTAATTATGGCTGGAGACCATAAGCAACTGCCACCAACTGTATTGAGTGAGAATGAAGAGTTAAAAAAGACACTATTTGAGAGGTTAATCAAAAAATATCCAGAGTTCTCTTCAATATTGGAAATTCAATATAGAATGAATGAAAAAATCATGGAATTCCCAAATAAAATGTTCTATGACAATAAATTGAAGGCAGATGAAAGCGTTAAAAACATAACCTTATTAGATTTGGTTAAAGAGGAAGAGATTGATGAAGCTGATAGAGATATTATAAATGAAATCCCAGTTCAATTTATCCACGTTGAGGGAGTTGAAAGGAAAGACAAAGAATCTCCTTCTTACTACAACATAGAGGAGGCAGAGAAGGTTTTAGAGGTTGTTAAGAAGCTTGTAAAGTATAAGATACCAACAAACGTTATAACCCCTTACGATGCCCAAGTTAGATATTTGAGGAGGATGTTTGAAGAGCATAATATAGATATAGAGGTTAATACAGTGGATGGATTTCAAGGAAGGGAGAATGAGGCTATAGTTATCTCATTTGTAAGAACAAAAAACTTTGGATTTTTAAGGGACTTGAGGAGGCTGAATGTTGCCATAACAAGGGCTAAGAGGAAGTTAATTTTGATAGGTAATGAGCATTTGTTAAAGCAAGATAAAGTTTATAATGAGATGATTAAATGGGCAAGGGAGGTTGAGAAAGAGCATAAATAGGTATTGAGTTCTATTATATTTCTATCCAATGTAAGTTTTAACAACCTTTTCTTCATCTAAATCTATCAGTGCAGAGACAACTTTATCCTTAGAATGCCAAGTTACACTAAATAAAATCTTCGGTAGATAAAATTTTTTAGACGTTTGAGGAAGTATTCTTTTAACTGTAACATAACCTTCAGCGTTTTTGTAAATTTCTTCATTTCTTAGAGCAATGTTTATAGCTTTTTCTTTCACATCTTTTGGAAGTGCTTCAAGTGAGTAAGATTTTAGCATAAGCGTGTCATTTTTATAAATAAACACATAGATATCTTCCCCATCTAAATCTTTTGATGTTGCATGCACCACAATCTCATCATTTATCTTAGAAATAGTTATATTATCATATTTATATCCATTAAAAGGAATTAACCATTCCTTTAAGTCGTCTTTAATATCTTTAACTTTATTGTCTGCTTCTTTATCTGAAATAGAGTTCTTATCGAACTTCTTTGGAGTTAAACATCCAGATACAAAAATTAAAAGAATAGATAAAAAAATAAAAATGGATTTTACTTTTATTCTCATCGTTACCACTCTTTACTGTTCTATTTCAATCTCTACATTGAAGGATTCACAATTTGGAAGTATCTTAACTTTCCAAATTCCATTTACTGGATTTTCTATGATATATTCCTTTGTTTTTGAATATTCCCCTATATTGTATATTCCCTCGGAATCCATCTCCCACGGCGGTAGTTTCCAATCTGAGATATATACATTGAAGTTTTCAGTAACTTTTGATGGTTTTATGTTTAAAACTCCTTTTGGTGATTCAATAACAACGTTTGCATCAACATCTCTCATTTTATTGTTGTATTTCCAAGAGTATGAGCTTGCTTTTACTTTTATGGTTAATTTACTTGCATTGTTTATTAGAATTTCTTTTACAAATGGCTCTTTTGGCTTACTATAAACTCTCAAATTTATATCAATGCTTTGTTGAAAATCATCCAATCCTGGGTCATTTATACCTAAATTAATTGTTCCATGAATACTCCCTTTTGCATTCTCAGGAACTTTTATTTTGATTTTAACGATTTCTTCTGACTTTGGAGGGATGGTCTTTGGTGCTTCAATCTCAACCATGCTTTTATCAAGTTGCATCACTGGTTTTTCACCATATGCAAAAAAATCCTGATTATCAATTTTTGGATTTATGGTAAAGGTTTTATTCCCCAAATTTTTTATTGTGATGTTGTATGTTATAGTTTTTCCTGGTTCAACATCATCGTAGATATATTTTGGATATATATAGACACTTGGAGGAATCCAGACATCTAAGGAGAGCATAAACGAATTCACGTACATTGGCATACCATAGGGCATCTGGGTTTTATCCTCTGTAAAAACAATCATTCCTGAATAAAATCCTTTTTCTACATCCTTTGGAACTTTTATTGTTATTTTTATTGTTTCTGATGAATTCGGCTTCAATATAAAGCCAGTTTTATCAAATGAAACCCAACTTTCGTCTATTTCATCTTCTGAATAAGGTAGAGTTACAACTTTTGGAGTTATCTTAACTTCTTTATTATTTTTATTTTTGAGTTTGACAGTTATAATTTCAGAATCTCCAGGTTGTAGTCTTATGTACTTGTATTTTGGAATTATAGATATCTTTGTTATATTTCCATAGTCATCATAAAATGTTGAGTATTTTGGGCTAATATCCACTCCCGAAATAACGCCCCCTCCAAAAGCTACATTAATCCCTAATATAACTAATATTAAAATCAAGAGTTTTCTCATACTCTCACCAACTCCTTTAGTTTGGCTCTACCTTCTAAGGCATCATCACCAACTATTTTTACTTTACTTTTATAAAGTTATATTTTCCAATCATTTGATAATTTCATCTTAAATTTTTAATATTTAAACATTACTAAGTAGTTGCGTTTTTTGTAACAACCTTTAACAACTTAGTAAATTATAAAAAGAGATTTATTAAAGCTTTTAATAAGTAAAATTTAAAGAAACAGTTTAATACATCCTAAAAGCTATCTCTACATAAATAGATTCAATCTTAACACACTTAGCAAAGCCCAACATCTCTACTTGAACCCTTCCAGCTATAATCTCCTTCTCTTCAAAGCCATTTATCATTTGAGGAACTAAGCTAACGCTTATAACTCTCCCTAAAACCCCTTCAGTTCCATTCCTCAAGTCCTCCCTAAGTGTTGATGTTATAAAAACCAAATCTCCCTCTTTTAGATTTTTAACTGTCTCCAAGTTTAAAGCATTTATTATAGTGAAAGTTTTAACATGATTTTCAATAAAATCATCAATCGCACTTTCATTAATCCCAAATAACCCATATACCTTCATAATATCACCAAAAATAAAATTATTCAAATGTACATTGGATATTCCTTCCTACTCTTTGACATCATCTTTAACTGCTGTTCTGCCAGTTCTTTAAGTTTGCTTTCAATAGCTTCAGCTTCTTTAATCAGTCCCTCAACATTTATGTTTAGATTGAACATTTTATTCAGAACTTCCAATAGATTAGCCCCTCCCCTTGGGTCGGGTCTAATTCCAACGGTCTCAGCTAACAAGCCGATAGCATCAAACCCATTATCTTGGCATTTTATCATTAAATTTCCTCCAATTCCTCCCACAACTCCAAAATCAAATATTTCAACATAATTTTTTAAATCCTCTATTAATTCTTCTTTATTTGCTATTCCAAATACTTTTTCTGATTTTCCTGCCATTATTCCCCCGAGAGAAACAAATAATTTTGGATTTTTGTCTGAGAATGTCTTAACTATAAATTCAGCCAATCCATTAATCTTAAATGGAGGAATTATTATATCTGAAAATAACACAATGAAATCTTTATTTGCATACGCTCTCACTGGAGGGTAGGGAATGCCTTTTTCAATAGTTGTGAGTGGAAAAACTCCGTCAATCTCAAAGTATCCAAAATATTTTAGGTTGAGTTCCCTTATTATTTGATAGGCAGCAATACTACCCACTAACCCAGTACCGGGAAATGCTTCAATGACTATTGGATTTTCAAACTCTATTTTTGCTTTTTCAACGAACTTCATACTATCCACCAATTTAGCTAAATATAAAATTTCATAAAATAATTTTTTAACTTAATTACATTTATAGTTTTCATTTTAGGACTTTCGCAGTATTATATATTAAAAGGCATTTGAATGCCCTTTGGGCATCATTATTCAATAAAACATTTATTCCTGCGAAAGTCCTAAATTTTGTATTGGTTATGAAAGTTTATGGGGGAGATTATGAAAATTCTAATAATCACTGGAAAATTGGCTGAAAAGAAAGTTAAAAAAGCTGTGGAAAAATACAGTTTTGTGGATGTGCACGTAGCAAACATTTCAGTAGCAGCTTTTTTAACACCAAATCTAATAATTAAAGAAATTAAAAAATTAGAAGACAAATTTGGAAAAAAATTAAAGGATATTTATGACTTTGTTTTGGTAACTGGATTGATAAGGCATGATTTAAAGAAGGTTGAGGAAGAAACGGGAATAAAATGCTTTAAATCTACGAGAGAAGCTTCTGACATTCCAATACTAATTGAAAATTTGGATAAGGTAGAGTTATCAACTAAAGAATATGCTGACTTACAGTTATTAGAAATCATTAAAAAGAGATGTGAGGAAGAGATTAAAAAGGCAGAAGAGCAAGAACTGGGAGAGGGAGATATAAAGATAGGCAAGCTAAAGGTTGGAGATAAATTTCCAATGAGAGTTTTGGGAGAGATAGTCCATGCTCCATGGCTAAAAGAGAAAGAGTTGGAGGAGAAAATAATTTATTATTTAGAGAGTGGGGCTGATATGATTGATTTAGGAATGGTTAGTAATGAAAATAATGTAGATAAAATTAAAGAGATGTTAAAAATAGCGAGAGATATAACAGACAATCCAATTAGCGTGGATACTCTAAACACAAAAGAGTTGATTGAGGCTATAAAATTAGATGCAGATATGATTTTAAGTGCTGATGCAGGAAATTTGGATGAGCTAATTCCCTATTTAAAAGATTCAGAAACAGCAGTTGTTGTATTGCCAACAAATTATAAAACAAATTATATTCCAGAAACAATTGAAGGAAAGATTAAATCTTTAGAAGAGAATATAAAAAAGCTGATTGATGCTGGAATTGAAAAGATAGTTGCCGACCCAATATTGGAGCCAATAAATAACAGTGGTTGTAGTTTTATAGAGAGCGTTATTGCCTGCAAAGAATTTAAAAAAAGAAATAAATTGCCACTATTTTTTGGCGTTGGAAACGTTACAGAGCTTTTTGATGCTGATAGTAATGGAGTCAATGCTTTGTTGGCAGCTATTGGTGCAGAGATAGGGGCTAATATTTTATTTACACCAGAAGCAAGTGCCAAATGCAAATTCTCAATAAAAGAGTTAAAGATTGCCTCAAAAATGATGTTTTTGGCTAAAAAAAGGAATTCTTTGCCAAAGGATGTTGGTTACAATTTGATAAATTATAAAGATAAGAGATTTGAAGAAGAAATAACCTTCAATAGTTACAACGTCCCAATAATTAAAGCTGAAGAAGATGAAAGGCAGATATTGGATGAAGGAAGTTTTAAAATTGAAATTGATAGGAAAAATAAGGAAATTGTAGCAATATACTTTAATAAAAGGAGAGAGCCTGTTTTAATTATTAGAGGTAAGAAACCAAAAGAGATTTATGAAACCGCGATAAGATTAAATTTGATAAAGAAATTAGACCATGCAGCTTATTTTGGTAGAGAGTTAGCTAAGGCAGAGATAGCTTTAAGGATAGGTAAAAAATACAATCAAGATTTTGATTTGTTCTACAATGAATTTTGGTGGGAATAATGAGAAAAACTAAAATCTTAGTTACCTTAGGCCCGTCCTTAGAAAAGAGATTAAGTGAGGCAATAAATTTAATAGATGGAGTTAGATTTAATATGTCTCATGCCACAACAGATTATTGTGAAAAATTTTTGGATATATTGGAAAAAAATAACATTGCTAAAGTTATGGATTTGAAGGGAATAAAGATTAGGATTAAGGAGGTTAGATTAAAAAATAAAATATTGAAAGTGGGGGAGAGAATTGTTATTGGAGAGGATATAAAGTTTAATTACAACATAGACACAATTGAAGAAGGGCATTTTATTCTAATCAACGATGGAAAAATTAAATTAAGAGTTATAGAGAAAAATGATAAAATTATTGCTGTTGTAGAAGTTGGTGGGGAAGTTAAAGAGGGAATGGGAGTTAATCTTCCAGATACAAGGATAGAATTACCAATAATTGATGAAATTGATTCAAAAAATATAAAATTCGCTGTAGAAAAGGACTTTGAATATATTGCCCTATCATTTGTTAGAAATAAAGAAGATGTTAAGGAATTAAAAGATATTATAGCTGAATACAAGGGAGATTGTGAGATAATATCAAAAATAGAGACAAAAGAAGGGCTAAAAAATATAAAAGGAATTGCTAAAGAAAGTGATGGAGTGATGGTAGCAAGAGGGGATTTGGGTGTAGAGGTTCCAATAGAAAATATCCCAATTGAGCAAAAGAATATATTGAGAATAGCTAATAGATATGGGATTTTGTCAATAACAGCCACACAGATATTGGATTCTATGATAAATAATCCATTTCCAACGAGGGCTGAGGTTACAGACATAGCTAATGCCATATACGATGGAACTGACTGCTTAATGCTTTCCAACGAAACAACTATTGGAAAATACCCAATAGAGGCAATAAAAGTATTAAATAAGGTTGCTGAAGTAGCAGATAGATATTATGAGGAGTTTGGAGATATGGTTTGTTTAGAAGTTGAGAGCATTGACGAGGGTTTAGTATATGCTGTTTATGAGCTATATAAGAAGCTAAATACTAAATTAGTTATAGCTCCAACGTATTCTGGTAGAACTGCTAAGTTAGTATCTAAATTAAGGATAAATAGTAAAATAATAGCTCCAACGCCAAATATAAAAACTTTAAAAAGGTTGAGGTTAGTTTGGGGAGTTGAAAGCTGTTTGATGAAAGAATTTGAAGATGTTGAAAATATAATCAATGCTTGTAGAGAAATAGCTAAAAAAGAAATTGAAAAAGGAATTTATTTAATAACATTGGGTCATCCAATGGGTCAAAAGAAAACCAACACTATAAAAGTTGAGAGTATTTAAAAATAAAATATTATGATAGGTCTAAAATTATATCCAACATTTCTTTGCTATTTGCTACAATAATCTTTATCCTATCCGTTGCATTTAGTTCAAATTTCAGCTCATCTCCATTCTCATCCGTTATTAAAGCTCCAGCTTCTTTGCAAATTATATATGATGAGGCGATATCAACAGCCCTAACCTTAGGCCTTACATCAAAAACAGCATCTAAAGTCCCTTTAGCCACATAACACATCTCTAATCCAAAAGCCCCAAATATTCTCACTCTTTTAACTCTATTCCTTAATTTTTCTAAGTCCATTTTTTTGCTTGGATAATAGCTTATAGTTATATCATTTTGGTTGAAGTCTTTAACTTTAATCTTTTTTCCATTTAAATAAGCTCCTTTCCCTTTGTAAGCTTCATAAAAGCTTTTAGTTAAAAATTCATAAGTTAAACCATAATATGGCTCATTATTTTTAAATACTCCAAAGCAAAATGCAAAAAATGGAATTCCGTTTATAAAATTAAATGAACCATCTATTGGGTCTATTACTACAGTCCATTCGCTACCATTATCTACAATCCCCAACTCTTCACTCACAATATTAACATCCAACGGCTGCAAATATTTTAAGGCAATATCTTCACTTATTTTGTCAAAAATCTCTGTTTCATCTCCACTCGGAGATTTTCCAACAACGTAAGATTTATCTTTTCTACCAAAATATGGTAAAATTTCTTTTTCAATTTCTTTTGCAATATTTTTCCCAATCTCGTCCCATTTCATTTTCTCATCTCATCCTTTGTTATTTAAGTATTGTTTTAATTATATAGTGAGTATAACACATTGAATATTAAGATGCTTTTTTCATTTCATCTTTTATTTTTAGATAAGTTATTGGTATCCAAAACATTAAAGACAAAATGTTAAATACTATTATTGGGTAATCATTTCTTAATATCCCATATATCAGCCAAAGTGTCAATCCAGTTGTGAATGTTATAACAAAAGCCAATGAGATGTTACTCATATCTCTCTCTTTCAGCGACTTTATTAACTGTGGGAGGGATGCAAAGGTAGTTAAAGTTCCAGCTATATAACCTATTATTGTTATGTCAAAATCCACACTATCACCACAAATGTTATAAATTTTAAAAGAGTTTGTTAAATAGAACTTTTGCAGTTTTATATATATTTGCTAAAGAGATACCCAGAGGATGTCAATAATGCAATAAACATTTATTCATGCAAAAGTCCTATTAAAACTTACCAATGTAGATGAATATAGGTGGGATGAATGGATATATCAAAACTACTGAAAGATAAAAGAATACTGCTATTGGTAATATTTGTTACTTTATCCATATTTCTAATATTATTCAAGAGACTTGATTATGGAATCGATTTAAGTGGAGGAACAATTATTGTTTTAAAAGCAGAGAAGCCGATGAACGATAAAGAAATAGAGGCAACAGTTAAAATTATTACTGAGAGATTAAATTATAATGGATTAAGTGGGGTAACAGTTTATCCAAGAGGTAATGATGAGATTGTTGTAGAGATTCCAAAAAGCTGTGATGCAGATAGAATAATAAAAATATTAGAACAACAGGGGGTTTTTGTAGCAAAGATAGATGGCATAATTGCTTACACTGGAAGTGATGTGCAGAATGTTGAACTTCCAACAAAAATTCCACAAGGGGATAAATGGGCTTATGGAGTTCCTTTTGAATTAACATTAGAGGGGGCTAAAAAGTTTGCTGAAGTTGCTAAAGGTAAGGCATATCATAAAGTTGAGATGTATATGGATGGAAAGCTAATTTCAGCTCCTGTCTTATCTCCAGATTTGGCAGATGGAAAACCTCATCCACAGCAAGTCATTACACTTGGCGATTATCCTCCTACTAAAGAAGAAATCGAGGAAGCAATGGCAATATATACAGCTTTAAAGTCAGGGGCTTTACCTGTAAAGTTGAAAGTTGAATATGTCTCTACAATTTCTCCAGAATTTGGTAAAGAATTTTTAAGAGGGACAGCAATCGCTTTATTATTGGCATTTATAGCTGTTGGAATAATTGTTAGTATAAGATACAAACAACCAAAAATAATCGTCCCAATTTTAATCACCTGTATATCTGAAGTTATCATAATATTGGGCTTTGCATCTTTAATAGATTGGAAATTGGATTTACCTTCAATAGCTGGGATTATTGCCGCTGTGGGGACTGGAGTTGATAACCAGATTGTTATGACAGATGAGGCATTAAAAAGAGGAGCTGGTAAAATAAAAGCAAGCATTAAAAGGGCTTTCTTTATAATATTTGCCTCTGCATCAACAGCCATAGCTGCTATGATACCATTATTCTTTCTTGGGGTAGGGATGCTAAAAGGATTTGCAATAACTACAATAGCAGGGGTTTTAATAGGTATATTTATAACAAGACCTGCGTTTGCAAGAATTGTGGAAGAAATGTTTAAAAAGTTCTAATTCAACATCTTCTTTTAAAATAATTTTTTAATAAATTCTGAAAAAAGTTTTTAAACTATTTTTCATAGTTAAATCAATAAAATGTGTTTTAGAAATAATAAATCCATTCATTTTTTGAATATATCAGGAGTTCTATACCGCATCGGTCTGATTTTAACTCACAAGCATTGGATTTAGAAAATCATTCAAATACAAGTTTCCATACCGAATCGGTCTTATTTTAACTAATTAAAAATGGTATTAAAGATTTTGAAACACTTTGCGTTTCCATACCGAATCGGTCTTATTTTAACCTACGACGAGAGGTAAATTAAAAAAAACTATACAATAAAGTTTTCATACCGAATCGGTCTTATTTTAACCATTTAAGGCGAATAAAGACTGTTGGGTATGGGTCTATGCAGTTTCCATACCGAATCGGTCTTATTTTAACACATATACTGAAGACGAACTAAAAGAGATAGCCAGTTTCCATACCGAATCGGTCTTATTTTAACACATATACTGAAGACGAACTAAAAGAGATAGCCAGTTTCCATACCGAATCGGTCTTATTTTAACCAAAGATGCAAATGAAGAGTTGTCTGGAATTGCTTCTTGCAAGTTTCCATACCGAATCGGTCTTATTTTAACCACACCCGCACTCATTTCCAACCCGCAATTGTCTGAACGTTTCCATACCGAATCGGTCTTATTTTAACAGGGCAATCATTCACAATCTATTTTTTATTATTTTTCTAATATTTATACTTTTCGGCACTATATTTTTCTAAGGGTAGATGGCTATTTTTATTTATAAACCCACTAATATTTAAATCTTTCTCTTTTAGTTAAATTAAGTATTTTTATTTTTCTAAATTTGAAGATTTAACTTATTGGTTGGGGAATTTTTATTTAACTTATTATCCAATCTTAAATTTTAAAAATCCAAATAATTCAATAAACATAAATATTCCAAATGATTAAACCAACAGACCCTTAGAAATTAAATAAAAATCTTTTAAGCAAAAAGATAAAGGTTTTTAATTAGCTATTTTTAATTATACCTCTATTCAGTAAGATAATATTTAAGAAATAATCCTATCAACCATATCTAACTGTAAAGCCATTTTTATCTCTCTTGCTATTCTCTGTCCCATACTCAACGGCTCACCGTTGTATAGGAAGGAGTAAGGACTACCATTCATAAAGCTGTTCGTTCCACCATCAATCCTTGCACTCATTTCAAATACAACCAACTCAAGGTTTTCATTACACAAGCTTTGCAAGCAGAAAGGCCCTATCATACCAGGAGGGACTAACTCTTTAGCCTTAGCAACCAGCTTATCTCCCATCTCAAATACTTGAGGTAATAAGCTCTCTCTAATGACAACTGGGATGTTTCCAGTAATAACATAGCTTGGGTTTATATTCATCTCTAATTGGTCTTTTGCTGGAATTCTAACCAACCCATCTATATTACTCTCATATCTTCTATCCATTCCCATTAACTCAACTTCATCTTTCAGTGGGGAGTAGAAATAATGTATACAGAAGTTAGTTCCAACAACATACTCCTCTATATGGGCATTAGCTATATCTTCATCGGTTAATATTCCTCTCTTCTTTAAATCTTCAGCCTTTTTATAAAACTCTTCTGTTGATGATGCTATAAAATAGCCTCTTCCTCCTCTTGCTCCAGGGAATTTAACAATTACTGTTGTATCAATATCTTCTGGGCTTTCATACTTCTTAGGAACTCTTAACCCTGCTTCTCTCAACAACTTGCCTTCTAAACTCCTCTCAGACTCCCATCTTAATATTCTTCTATTCCCAAACATTGGGACTAAAAAATTGTTTTCCACATTGTCCAAACCACAGTATGCAATAAAAGAGCCGTGAGGCACAACAATAGCATTTAACTCTCTCAACTTCTCTTGAATTTCCTCATTCTTTATGTCAGAGAAGTTATCAACGTATATAAATTTATCAGCAACTTTAAACCTCTTGTATGGAACATCCCTACCCTTCATAGTTATACAGACAGTAGAAAAGCCCTCTAACTTCGCCCCTTTTAAAATATGTAAAGATGTATGGCTCCCTAAGGTTGCTATTGTTATCTCATCTTTGTTGTATTTATCAAAAATCTCTAAAATCTCATCATTTGAAATCATTTATTTCACCCAATTAGGTTTTTTGTAGTATTTAATAATTCTTTAAAAAAGCATATAAAATGCTTACTGCTTAAACTAAGTAGAAATTATTATATAGCAATAAGCTTATGGGCAGAAATCTATTTCCTATCCATAGGGGGAAACCCCCTATTGGTATACCCCAGATGCATTGCCTCGCTTCGCTCGGCAATGCCTCGTAGATTTGAATATGAGGTGTAGTCATGATAGTCATAGGTATTGATGAAGCAGGTAGGGGGCCCGTTTTAGGGCCTATGGTTGTTTGTGCCTTTGCAATTGAAAAAGATAAAGAAGAAGAGTTAAAAAAATTGGGAGTTAGAGATAGTAAGGAACTAACTAAAAATAAAAGAGCTTATTTAAAGAAGTTACTTGAAGATTTAGGATATGTGGAAAAACTCATCTTAGAGGCAGAGAAAATAAACCAATTGATGAGCACCATAAACTTAAATGAAATTGAAATCAATGCATTTTCTAAGGTTGCCGAAAATTTGATAGAAAAATTAGGTATAAAAGATGAAAAGATTGAAATCTACTTAGATGCGTGTAGTACAAATGCCAAAAAATTTGAAAATGATTTTAAAGAAAAACTGGATAATATAATTAAAGAAAGAAATTTAAATGTCAAAATTATAGCTGAACATAAGGCAGATGCCAAATATTCGGTAGTTTCAGCTGCCTCAATAATAGCTAAAGCAGAGAGGGATGAAATAATAGATAACTACAAAAAGATTTATGGAGATATTGGGAGCGGTTATCCATCAGACCCAAAGACTATAAAATTTCTTGAGAACTACTTTAAAAAACACAAAAAACTTCCAGATATTGCAAGAACTCATTGGAAAACATGTAAAAGAATATTAGAAAAATCAAAACAAACAAAGCTAATTATAGAGTGATACCATGTTTGCCTATAAATTGTTAGTGGATGAGAGAGGGAAGAGGTATTTATTAAAAAAGAATGTTGAGAAGTTTGGGACTGATTTGGGAGTTATTGATATGAAAGATGTTGAGGAGGGAGTTGAGCTAAAATCCCATAAAGGACATAGATTTTATTTGGTTGAACCAACATTATTTGATGTTTTAAAGAGGATGAAGAGAACAGTAACAACACTATTACCAAAGGATATTGGATTTATTATTGCAAGGGCTGGAATTAGAGAGGGGGAGACAGTAGTTGAGGCTGGGACTGGCTCTGGAGCTTTAACTATGTATCTATCAAATGCTGTTGGTAAGACTGGAAAGGTTATAACTTACGACATAAGACCAGAGTTTGCCAAGGTTGCACGAAAAAATCTGCTGAGAGTTGGGGCTATAAGGAAAGGGCAGAAAATTATTGGTTTAGATGAAGAATTTGATGATGAGGATGAAATTGAGATTGAAGATGGGTTATTTAATGTTATACAAAAAATTGGTGATGTTAGGGAGAAGATAGATGAGAAGGATGTTGATGTTATTGTCTTAGATTTACCAGACCCTTGGAACGTTGTAGAGAACGCAAAAAAGGCTTTGAATAAAAAGAGGGGGAGGATAGTTACTTACCTCCCATACATAGAGCAAGTTAAAAAAACTGTAGAAAAGCTTAAAGAAGAAGGATTTTGGGACATCCATACCTATGAGATTATTGAGAGGGAGATTGAGGTCTCTGAAAAAGGCGTTAGGCCATCAACAAGGATGATTGGACATACTGGCTATATAACGGTTGCAAGAGTTCCTCCAGAATCAGTTGATAACGAAAAGAAGGAAGAATAAATAAAATGTGGTTCTTATGTTGATATTTGGCACTGCTGGAGTTCCAATATCTGCAGAGGATGAATTTAAGGGTGTTGATGTTTTAAGAAAGCTAAACTTAGGAGCTATGGAGTTGGAGTTTGTTAAAGGAGTTTATATGAAGGAGGATTATGCCAAAAAGCTAAAAGAGTATGGGGGAGATATTATCTTCTCTGCCCATGCTCCCCATTATATAAATCTCAATGCTAATGAGGAGATAAAGATAGAGAACAGCATAAGGAGGATTATTAAAACTGCAAAGGTTTTAAATAACTGTGGGAGAAATTTGGTTTTTCATCCGGGATATTATTTAAAAAGGAGCAAGGAAGTGGCCTATAATAGAATTAAATCAAATATTCAGAGGATTTTAGATAAGTTAGAGGATTTAAATTTAAATGTTATGCTAAGACCAGAAACTACTGGAAAAACTACACAATTTGGAGATGTTGATGAGACTTTAAAACTTTGTTTTGAATTGGATATTCTGCCATGTATAGATTTCTCTCATATCTATGCAAGAAGTAGGGGAGTTATAAATGATTACAACTCTTTTTATAAAATCCTTGAAAAGGTTGAGGGTGTTTTAGGAAAAGAGGCTATAAAAGATATGCATATCCATTTGTCTGGAATAGAGTATGGAAAGGGAGGGGAAAGGAGGCATTTACCTTTAAAAGAATCTAATTTTAATTATAGGGATGTTTTAAAAGTTTTAAAGGATTTTGATGCCTCTGGAACTGTTATATGTGAAAGTCCAATGTTAGAATATGATGCCGTTTTGTTGATGAGATGTTACAATGAACTATGAAGGATTAAAATTAATAAATAATGAAATTGGAATAAAACTATAGCAAATAAAATAGATATTGGGATATTATGAAGGCAGTTTTAAAAAATTATGCTAAAGAAGTTAGAGAGATTTATAACGAGGGAGAGTTTAGTGAGTATTCTTTTAGAACTCCATTGGAAGAGCTTTTAAAAAATATTTTAAATGGTTGTGATGTTAAAGTAATCCATGAGTCAGGGAGAGAGGATTTTGGAGCTCCGGACTTTAAAATAAAAGGTAAAGGAAAGATTGTTGGATATATTGAGACAAAAAACATAGATGTTGATTTGCATAAATTGTCGGGGAGAGATAAAGAGCAGTTAGAGAGGTATAAAGAGAATATAGAGAACTTAATTTTAACAAACTATAAGGAGTTTATTTTGTATCAATATGGAGAGAAGGTTGAGGATGTTGTTATCTTAGATGATAATTTAAATTTAATTGAGGCAAATATTGAGAAGTTTGAAAGATTGATTGAGAGATTTTTATCCCTATCCACTCCAGAGATTAAAGAGCCAACAAAATTGGCAGAGTTTTTGGCAAAGAGGGCAAGATTGTTGAGAGATGCAATATTAGAGAATTTAGATGAAAATGAAGAGATTAAAGCTTTGTATGAGGCGTTTAAAGAGCATTTAATAAGCGATATGAAAAAAGAGGAGTTTGCTGATGCCTATGCTCAAACAATAGTTTATGGTTTGTTTATGGCGAGGTTTAATATCGAAGGAGAATTAACAAAGGAGAAGGTTGCTTTTAAAGGAATTCCTAAGTCGTTGAGAGTTATCCATGAAATTTTTAAACATATTGCTTCTGATTTGCCAGATTATTTAGATTGGATTGTTGATGAGATAATAACTATATTAAATAACATTGATATTAGGAAGATAGAAGATAGCTTTAAGATTGTTGGAAAAGAGGATGCGTTTTTGCACTTCTATGAGGACTTTTTAGCAAGCTACAACCCAGAACTTAGAAAGAGCAAGGGAGTTTATTACACACCTTTGCCAGTTGTTGAGTTTATAGTTAATTCAGTTGATGAGATTTTGAAGGATAGATTTGGAAAGAGGTTGCATGATGAGAATGTTAGGATTTTAGACCCAGCAACAGGGACAGGGACATTTTTAGCAACTGTTTTGGAAAGAGTGCATAAGAATGTTAAACATACTTTGTTCCATGTTTATTTAAAAGAGAGGTTGTTAAAGAATATTTATGGATTTGAAATTTTAATATCTCCTTATTTGGTTGCTCATTTAAAGCTATCTATGCTTTTACACAACTGGCACATAACTTTAAGAGGGGAAGAGAGGTTTAACGTCTATTTAACAAATGCTTTGGATTTAATGAGAAGTCCAAAACAGTCAGGGCTTTTTGAGAGGATTTTGGATAAAGAGAGGGAAGAGGCAGATAAAGTTAAGAAAGAGGTTAATATCTTTGCAGTTATTGGAAATCCTCCTTATGAAGTTAGAGCAAGTGAGGGATGGATACATGAGTTAATGAAGGATTATTTATTAGGTTTGGGAGTTGAGAAGGAGAAAAAGAAGGGAGCTTTACAGGATGAGTATGTTAAATTTATTAGATTTGCACAGTGGAAGATTGAACAGAATGGAAAGGGAATCGTTGGATTTATAACAAATAATTCTTATTTGGATGGTTTAGTGCATAGAAGGATGAGACAGTGTTTAATGGAGGTTTTTGATGAGATTTATATTTTAAATTTGCATGGGAATGTTAGAAGAGGAGAGAAGGATGAAAATGTCTTTGATATTCAGCAAGGGGTTTGTATTGGGATTTTTGTTAAGTTGAGAGAAGGAAAACATAAAGCAGAGGATTGTAAGGTTTATTATTACTCAATTGTTCATGATGCTGGTTTAACTAAGAGAGAAGATAAATATGAGTTTTTAGAAAACAATACAATTAAAACCGTTGAATGGAAAGAGTTAAAACCAAAAGAACCATATTATTTCTTTGTTCCTAAGGATTTGAGTTTGGAAGATGAATATAATAAGTTTTTGAAATTAACGGATATTTTTAAGATTTATGGAAGTGGTATTGTTTCAGGTAAGGATGATGCATTAATACAATTTGAAAAAGAAAAAATAAAGTCAATTATAAAAGACATTTTAAATCCAAATGTTTCAATTGAAAAAATACAGGAGAAGTATAAATTAAATGATACTTCTGCATGGAAACCGTCTGAAAGGATAAAAAAAGCCAGAAGAGATGGAGAATTTAAAGAAGAAAAAATAATGAAAATTCTTTATAGACCGTTTGACATTAGATATGTGTATTATGACAATCATCTATTACAGAGGGCTTTATTTGACACTATGAAACATTTTATTTTAGGAGAAAATATTGGTTTGGCATCAGTTAGGCAAATATCATCATCCAATCTAAAAGAATTCAATTATACACTTATTACTGACAAAATTACGGATAGATGTTTGTTATCTTCTGCTACAAGAGAAGGAGTTTATATTTTCCCACTCTACCAATACATTGAAAACAAAATAACCAAAGAAATTCAAAAAGTTCCAAACATTAAAGAAAATGTCCTAAAATTAATCAAACAGAAATACAACGCAACACCAGAGGATTTCCTTTATTATATTTATGCAATCTTACACGACCCAAAATATAGGGAGAAATACAAAGAATTTTTAAAGATAGATTTCCCAAGAATTCCTTTATATGATAAAGAAACCTTTGAAAAATACAAAGAGATTGGGAAAAAGTTGGTTGAACTCCACTTAATGAAAAATATCCCAACTCAAGACATTGACATTGAAGGAAACAATCTAAAAGTTGAAAGTGTAAAATATGATAAAAAGAAAAAAGGAGTTAAAATAAACAAAGAAACAATTTTATTAGGAATTGATGAAAACGTTTGGGAGTTTAAAATCGGTGGCTATAAAGTTATAGAAAAATATCTAAAAGGCAGAAAAGGAAGAAAATTAACAATTGATGAATTAGAGCATATTTACAAAGTTGTTTATATAATAAAAGAGACAATAAAATTAATGAGGGAATTGGAGAAGATTGAACCTCAATAATTTTTATTTTGATGAAAAATATAATATCTTTTAAAATTAACAAACATTTATTAAGGAAGATAATATAAAATAAAATTTGGTGTTTAAAATGAGTGAAATGGACATTATAAAAGAAACCTATGAAAAAATCAAAAATATGGAGATTAGGGGGGCGGGGAGAATAGGAAGAGCTGCAGCTAAGGCATTAAAAGAATATGCTTTAAAAATCAGCAATTTAAGTGAAGAAGAATTCAAAAATAAAATGAAAGAGGCAGGAAATATATTAATATCAGCAAGACCTACAGCTGTTTCTCTACCAAATGCTGTAAAGTATGTATTAAAGGGATTAAATGAAGAGAATCCAAAAGAAAAAGTTATAGAGAGGGCTGACGAATTTATAAACTCCTCACTAAAAGCCATTGAGAATATAGGAAAGTTTGGAGCTAATAGAATAAAGGATGGAGACACAATTTTAACTCACTGCAATTCTGAAGCAGCGATAAGCGTTATAAAAACTGCCTATGATGAAGGAAAAGATATCAAGGTTTTCTGCACTGAAACAAGACCAAGAAATCAAGGATACATAACGGCAAAAACTCTCTACGATTATGGTATTGATGTCACTTTAATAGTTGATTCTGCAGTCAGGTATTTTATAAAAGAGATAGATATTGTCGTTGTTGGGGCTGATGCCATAACAGCAAACGGCTGCCTTGTAAATAAAATAGGAACTTCTCAAATTGCTTTAATTGCCAATGAGAGCAGAGTGCCTTTTCTAACAGCTGCTGAGACATATAAGTTTCACCCAAAAACCATAGTTGGAGAGTTAATTGAAATAGAAGAAAGGAGCCCAGAGGAAGTAACAACATTTGAAGATAAATACAAAGGCATAAAGATAAGGAACCCTGCATTTGATGTAACACCAGCTAAATATATAGATGCTATAATAACAGAAATTGGCTTAATTCCTCCACAAGGGGCTTGGTATATAATAGAAAAATACTTTGGCTGGCTTGAGAAGTAATAGCAAAAAATATATATCATTTATGCATAAATTAATATATTGTCCCGGGTGGTGACCTTCCGCAGGGGATGAAACCACCTCGGCATTCTACCCACACGGCGGCCGTGCCGAGTAGCCGTTATGGCTTCAATGAAGGCCACGGTTTTCCAAGGGTAGATACACTTTTTTTATTAAAATTTAAATTAAATGATAAAGGACAGTTTACCTTTTTTTACAATTTGTATTTATAAATTTAGATTAATAAATTAATGGATTAAACTATTCTGCAAAAAATCAAAAATTATATAAAACTGTTTATCTAATAGTAATTGTAAATAACCTTATCATATGAACATATGCATCAATTTTTCTTATAAGAAAAATCAACATTTCAGGATGGGAATATGGAGATTAAGGAGATAACAATTATTGGTGGTTATGACAAGAACGGTAACCCAGAGCCAGTAAAAGAAGTTACAATAAAAAGAGGGGAGATAGTTGGCGTTGTTGGACCTACAGGCAGTGGAAAATCCAACTTAATTAGCGATATAGAGCAGTTAGCCCAAGGAGATACTATATCAAAAAGAAAGATTTTAGTTAATGGAGAAGTCCCTCCAATAGAGATGAGAAGAGACCCAAAAAAGAGAAGGATTGCCCAACTATCCCAAAACATGAATTTTTTAGCTGATATGACTGTAGAAGAGTTTATTTTAATGCATGCAAAGAGTAGAGGAGTTTATAGAGAAAATATTGTTGATGAAGTCTTAAAATTAGCAAATAAACTAACTGGAGAGCCAATAAAAAAAGATTATAATTTAACAATCTTAAGTGGAGGACAGTCAAGAAGTTTAATGGTTGCTGATGTGGCTGTTATAAGCGACTCTCCTATAGTTTTAATAGACGAGATTGAAAATGCTGGAATAAAGAAGCATGAAGCTTTAAAATTATTAGCTGGATATGGAAAGATCGTCTTAGTTATAACCCACGACCCAGTTTTAGCTTTAATGACTGATAGAAGGATAGTAATGAGAAATGGTGGAATGCAGAAGATTATAGAGACTACTGAAGAAGAGAAGGAGATTGCAAGAAGAATAAATGAGGTTGATAATTGGCTACTCTCTCTAAGAGAAAAAATTAGGTTAGGAGAGAGATTAACTTATGAAGATGTAAGTTTAATGGTGAAAGAATGAAAGTGGCTATAGTTGCAGGAACTCCTGGAGCTGGAAAGACATCTGTACTTATTCATACAATAAAAACCTTAATTAATGAAGGATACAAACCCGTTGTTGTAAAAATCGACTGTTTATATACTGACGATGATATTAGGTATAAAAAATTAGGAGTCCCAGTTTTGGTTGGATTAAGTAAAGATATGTGTCCAGACCACTTTGCAATATACAACTTTGAAGAGATGGTTGAATGGGCTAAGGATAAGGGAGATATCCTGCTTATAGAAACCGCTGGTCTCTGTCATAGATGTGCCCCTTACACAAAAAATAGCTTGGGGATATGTGTCATTGATGCTACTTCAGGGCCGAACACACCAAGAAAAGTAGGGCCGTTCTTGACGAGTGCAGATATTGTTGTTATTACAAAAGGAGATATCATCTCTCAAGCTGAAAGGGAGGTTTTTAGAGAAAGAGTTTTAGAGATGAACCCAAATTGTAGAATCTATGAAGTTAATGGACTTACGGGTCAGGGATGTGTTGAGATAGCGAAAGAAATCATTGAAAGCAAAGATATTAAAAATTTGGAAAATGAGGAGTTGAGACATAACGCTCCACTATGTATTTGCACTTTATGTGTTGGAGAGACAAGGGTTGGTAAAAAGTATCATAGAGGAATTTTAAGAAGAATAGATGGATTTATGGAGTATGAAGGGGAGTAAAATGGTTGAAGTAAACGAAATTACCAAATATCTTCCAGGATTCAATTGTGGAGCTTGTGGCTATAAGAGATGTGATTTATTTGCCGAGGCATTATTGAATAAAGATGTAAAATTAGAGGACTGCCCATTTTTGCTTAGAGATAGATATAAAGAAAACTATGAAAAATTAAAAGAGATTTTAAAGATTAAAGGAGAAATTAAAAAACAGGAAAAATACATTGGAGTTATTGATGGATATGAGGCAGATTTTCTATTAAAACCTCTACCAAATGAATGCTCTTGTAGGGAAACACTATTAATTATGGATAAAAAAGAGCTTAAAGTTGGAGATTATATAAGATATAGACCTTTAGGCTGTTCAATTCCACACTTTGCTAAGATAATCGATGAATATCATGGTTTATACATAATCCACGTAGTGGGGCCGTGCCATAGGATAACTGGAGAAAAAATAGAGTATAAAGATGTTGGTATAGCGATAGTTGTTGCATTTGAGGGCATTGTGGAGGGAAAAGTGCCAGAGGTTGGAAAAACCGTAAAATTTATACCAAAACACTGCATGATGCAAAAGGTTCATTCTGGAGTGGTTGTGCAAGTTGAAGGAAAAAGAGTTTATATAGAAGGCATTGATTTGAAAGTATTCTAAATAAAATTTTTTTAATTATTTATTTTATCATCTTTACAGAGTCTTTTAACCTTGCTGATGCATCTACCATACCAATTAATCTTGGGTCTATTCCGCTAACATCTCCATACTTCATATAATCAGTTACAGTTGGTTTTATTTTGGTGAATGCCCCAACATATATATCATATCCATAAGGAAAATTCCTTTTACATATCTCTTCTATTCCATCCATTATCTTTTCAAGTTTTTCCCCTTCAACTGTTATAATTATTTCCCCAACTTTAACCCTCAACTCCATCTCTTCGCCTTTAACCTTAATAACTTTTCTATCTTGATGATTTACTGGTAAACCTCTTGCAGGGCCGAATGGAACAGTCTTTGGCAATGGCTGTCCATGAACTATAACCCTAACAATTCCATCCAAATCGTAAATCTCATTTAACACCTTTTCTGTTGTCTCTGCCTTTAAATACCTGTGTGGAAATATTTTTACATCAATGACCTTTATCTCTTCACTCATAAATTTCACCTCATTTTTCATAATCCTACTTTCTACCTCAACCTTTATAATACTTTCGATGAATTGAGTATTACTTTAAGTAAATTAAAAACTTAAATTTTATTATCCAAATCTATAAATAAAGTTTGGAAATAAACCTAAGTAATATATATCTCTTAAACTCAAATAATAAAAAAGCAAATTCATCAATTCAATCTTTTTATATCACTACATCATAATTAATTTTAAAGAAACAGAATTTAATTTTATGAGGTGTTTATTATGAGAAGAGAATTTCCAGAAGAAGGAGATATAGTCATAGGGACTGTAAAAGACGTTAAACCTTATGGAGCATTTGTAGAGCTTTTAGAATATCCAGGAAAGGAGGGAATGATTCACATCTCTGAGGTTACATCTGGATGGGTTAAAAACATTAGAGACCACGTTAAGGTTGGGCAGAGAGTTGTAGCAAAGGTTTTAAGAGTTGATGAGAGGAAAGGGCATATAGATTTATCTTTAAAGAGAGTTACTGACCAGCAAAAAAGGGCAAAAGTTCAAGAATGGAAGAGATTCCAAAGAGCTTCAAAGATGCTTGAAAGAGCCGCTGAAAAATTGGGTAAGAGCTTAGATGAGGCTTGGGAAGAGGTTGGCTACTTGTTGGAGGATGAGTTTGGAGAACTGTACAATGCCTTTGAAACAATGGTTATTGAAGGAAAAGAAGTTTTAGATGATTTGGAAATAAGTGAAGAATGGAAAAATGTTTTGTATGAGGTTGCTAAGGAGAGTATAGAATTAACAAACGTTGAAGTTGAGGGAATCATTGAGATGAAATCCTATGCCCCAGATGGAATTAAACAAATAAAGAAAGCATTAACAACCGCTTTAAAAGCCAACCCTTATGAGGATGTTGAGGTTAAGATAACCTACATAGGAGCTCCAAAGTATAGGGTCTTAGTTATAGCCCCTGATTACAAGAGTGGAGAAGAGGTTTTAAAGAAGGTTTGTGAAAAGGCAATAGCAACAATTAAAAAACTCGGTGGAGAAGGAACTTACTATAGAGAAAGTAAGAAATAAAAATAAGTGGTAGAGATGAGAATGAAAAAATGCCCAAAATGTGGAACTTACACTTTAAAAGAAATCTGCCCAAAGTGTGGAGAAAAAACCGTAATTCCAAAACCTCCAAAATTTTCTTTAGAGGATAGGTGGGGAAAGTATAGAAGGATGTTAAAGAGAGCTTTAAAAAATAAAAATAAAGTTGGATAATTCTTTTTATTTTAATTTTGAAATTTTTAAATAATGATATTCTTAAATAGAACTGTATTTAACAGAACATCCACCATTTTGATATTACTTTGTTATTATTGGGATAGGAGTCTATATTTCTAATTTTTCAAAATTAAATTATTGTTGGTGTGAATATCAAACTACAAATGGTGAAATTATGACAAGTCCAACCGGAAAGGTTGTTATTGGAGGGGAATATGAAAAGTTATTGTTAAAATTATTGAAAGAATTGGATAATCAAATAGATTCATACTCATTGAAATATGGTGAAGAGGTTTTTCTCTTCCCATTTGCAAAATTTAACGATTTGATAGGCAAGGTTGTTAATAAAGATATAATACCAGAATTAATAGTAAATTGGATTGGATATTTAAATAAATTAGATAATAATAACGACATTATAGATATTGTTAAACACGAATTTAAAAATAGTAGGTTTGAAAAGATTTTATCTACTCACAAAATTGGTACAATAAGCTTAGTTATTGATGAATTTGATAAACTAAATAAAGTATATCCTCATAAAAAGGAATTAAAAGTTAAATATAAAAAAATGAAACAATCTGAACTTTCAAAATGTAATACAGTAATAGTTGATAAAGATTTAGTTAGTGATTTAGAGTCATTAGCCTTAGAACATCTAAAAAAAGAACTTAACAATATAACCAATAAAGATGTTAAAGATTTCGTAGAATTTGTAATATGGTTGCATGAAAATATTATTAAAGATGAAAAAGAATGGAAAAATAATAAAATTTATAAAAATTATAAAGTGTTAGTTGATGAATATATTAAAAAGTATATTAATGAAAACAAGAATAATGTTGATAAAGTAGTAAAAGATAGCTTTGAAATGCTTAAGAAAACATACAAGGCAAACTCACCTCCAACACTACCATTTTCAATAAAAATAGGTAGAATATTAAATAAAAATGAAAATGCTATAAAATTGTCCGTTGGGTTGTATGGGGGAGGTTTTGGATATGGTCCTTTATACTATCTATTAAAAATGTATGTTCATGGAGATGATGAGATTAAAATGTATATTGCTAATCTTATCAAAGATTTTACATACACAGATTTATGTGATGAAGATATTAAAACCGTATTGGACGACTATGCAGAAGCATACATTAAAGTTATTGAGAGCATAAACTCTAATGAGGACGGAGGAAAATCTGATAAAAATGTTAATAAGAATTTACAAAAAGAAATAATGACACTCCGTAAGAAAGTATTTATTGAAGCTGTGAAGCAATTGGGTGAATATTATACACCATATATGTTTGATAGCAATAGACGAAAATCTAAAGGTAGGTTTTATATTGATAAAACCTTAGATAAATTTAAAAAGGCACACTTTATTTTCATAAATGCCGATATAAGGTTTAATAACTCAGTTATTAATGAAAAACACATTAATTATTTTGCACTTGAATTATTGGTTGGTAGTAAGCTACTTTATGATGAAGTTAATGTATATTATATTGATATATCCAAATTATACGAAAATGGTTATAAATCTTACCATTAATTGTCGCTAAGAAAGCACCGCCCTTTAGGGCGGTGATGAATTAGGGGAGGTGGGTGGGACAAGCGTAATTTTTATATATTCGAAGTTAGAATCTAACGATTGTCCCCAGTCCACGTTATTATGGGTGGGATTCAGGCGAAATCAAAGATTTCGCTACCTGAAGCAGAAACTTCAGTCTCGAAAATCCCACCGCTGGGGACGTTAAGTTGGGAAAAGGTAGTCCCGAACCCCGAAAGGGGTAGGGATAGTGGGCTTGGCAACCCATGGAGGGTGAGGGTTTTAAACCCTCTGCTCTCCTAAAGAAACTCCGCCCTTTAGGGCGGAGAGTATGTCATATAAATGATAATAAAGAAATAGATGAAGTGAGGACTGCAATAGCCGCACTATATTTGGCATTGGATATTTACAATTGCATAAAGAAGAACGATGAGCATTATTACATTGTTGTTAATTTGCCACCAAAGAAATCTAACGATAAAACCACAATACACGATTTATACTATCAAATGAAGGAGATTTTAGGTAGTGAAAGAGTTCAAATACAATTTTTAGAAAATTATGATAGAGGAATATTGGGGTATAAGTCAAATAGTAAATTTAATGAGTTTTTAAATTATGCCAATGAATGTTTTGATAATTTAGATGAAGCATGTAAAAAGTTAGACTATATATTTGAATCTTTTAATGGAAAATACTACAAATTGGATGTGTTTAAACTCTATGAAGATGGGGATATAGCATATCCGTTTGTGTATATTGAAGTTGGGGAAGATGTTAAAAAAAGAGAAAAGTATCTTATATCAATACCTACTGTTCTTACAATGGCAAATAACAAAATTAATGATATTCCAAATATTTGTGGAGTATTCAAAAAATCATATTTGCCAAAGGAAAGAAACTTATACTCATCCTTATATCCTTATGAATTCGCAATTAATAATATATGCAAAAATGTTGATTTATGTTATATTACACAATACAATAGGGAATTTGAGTTTGAAGGAAAATCAGAAAAAATAGCTTATTTTGAAATTAAAAGTTTGTTAAATGGTGAATTAAACTACATCATAATACCAACACCATTGGAAGAAGATGGAGATAAATTAAAACTATCCAAATATGCAAAGAAAAAATTAAAAAAATGGGTTGAACCCCACAAAAATGTATTATTAGAGGTTTATAGAGTTAAAGGTATTGAAGAAGCAGAAGAAATGATTAAAAACATTAATACAATTATAAAAGAATATTTTGGTAAAAAATTATTAGAAGACAAAAATGTTTATATAGTTTTAGAAAAAAGTATTTACAGTTGTGATGAAAAGACTGACGATAAAAAACATTTTTGTGTTGTTGAAGGATTAAACAGCATGTTTATTGCAGGGGTGCTTAGGGCTAAAAATAAACATAGAATCTACACTCAAATTGCACGTTGGAAATGCACTCTAAACGATGTTGTAGAAAATATTTTAAAGATGACTTATGTCTTTTCAGAAGACGATGACTTTCCATCAGTAGTTGGATTAAAAAGAATAATAAATCCAGATGCTGTTGAAAAAAGAATAAAAGCAATTTGTTTATTGTGTGGGGGTAAGCTAATAAATAATAAATAAGCAATTAGCCAGACTCAACTAACTTATTTAATCTCGGTATTGGAAGTTGATTTTCACAAATACAATGTGTATAACAAATCTCTCTTATCAATTTCATTACCAATTTATCGTCTTTTCTCGATAGTAATGGATGTGTTGTCAAAATACCAATACTTTTTTTACGTTCATCAAAATCTTTATCCTCAATAGTTAGTTTAACAATGCATTTGTTTATACAATTTCCAACATCCACATTCAATAATGGTGGTATTAAAGCATGCATAAATGGGTATAATTCAGAAACTAACTCTTTATCATCGAATAATGCATTAAATAGATATAATGTCATTATAATATTACAATTTTTCAAAACTTCCCTATATACTTTAGATAAAATGTCATTAACAAAATCTTTCTCATTCAACTTACTGCTCTTAAACTTTTCATCAATGATTTTATGAATTTCAGCTTTTTTATATAATCTAATTTTCCCATCTAAATTTACTTTAATATCTCCATCTTTACATTCTTTAACATTTAGTTCTTTCAGAATTACGTAAGCTAATAGTGATATTCCCTTAGGCATTGTTAAATCTGGATTTTCACAACATTCATTTAATATGTATAAACAATAATCGACTAACCTTTTTAAATGAACTATTCCTCCGACTGCATCATAACCAACAAACAATTTTATATTCTTTATCTGAAATGGAGTAAGCATTGGTGAAGTTACTAAATATAAATTAGATAGTATTGACAAATCCTTCACATTTACATTTACGAAATCATTAACTTTGAAACCACACTGTAATAATGCACTTCTAATTTGTGCAAAAAACTCAACTGCAAAAATGTATGAGCTTAGCAACTTATATTCTGATTTTTTATCATAATTATTGAATAACAATCTGTTCCATGTTTGTAAAGGTAAATACACACATTGCGGTTTTATAACAACATTATCATTTAATATAATATTTTTAAACGTTGATTTAATGTCATAGTACCTATATCTAACTTTTATATTCTTATCTTCATTTTCATCACAAAATATAAAATCCAATGCGTTAATATAGACACTTTTTATTTTAGACCCTCTCAGTCTATTTATAACCTGTCTTATCTTTTCAATGTGTCTAACATCTTTATAAAATGTGGATTCCCATCCCGATTCTGGATATGGTGGGATTATAAACAAAAATTTATGCTTTTCTAATGAGACTCCATAAGCTAAAGATGACGTTCCAATAATATTTATTTTCATATCTTTATCTTTTAATTTTTTTGTAATTCTTTCAGCATCAGTTTGAGAGTGCAATACAACAAACAAATCCCTATTACCATACTCTTTAATTAATTCTCTTTCTAAAACATCGCATAGCATTATATTATCACAATAAAACACTACCTCCCCATTTAATATTGCCTCATCAAACCTATCTTTTAAAGTATTTTTACAGTGTTCAATAATCTTCTTAGCAAATTTTTCCAATAAATCCTCTTTCCTATTAACCTCTACTATTTCACTATTGTGGATATATAAAGTTAAAGGTAGTTTAAAATGCACTTTAAACACTGAAATTGATAAGTTATCTATCTCAAAATTATTGTGGTAATATTGTAATTTGGTGCTCTGTGTTATTTTGTTTTTAATAGTGGTAATATCCTCTTCCTTTTTTAAATAATCATTTATTAAAATATCTTCAACATAAATCTCGTTGCCGTTGATAGTAATATCTTCTCTTTTGATAGTGGTATATAAGTTGGGTTTAACATCCATCGTTATCTTATCATAAAATACTCTTTCCCCATTACTATATTTCTTTACAAATCTTTGTAGTTGATCTACAAAACCTTCTAAGTCCGTTAAGCTTGCATCTGTTATAACAATTTTAGCAAATTTTTCTTCTGGAAATGCTCTTTTTAGTTCGTTTAAGACAACAATTAACTCTAAAATTGATGATTTGACATCATCTGGATTGGCAGAATATTCATCTATAACTATCAAATCAAAATATTGGAAAAATTTTTTATATGCTAACATTTTCTCGGCATCGAATAATCTATTTTTTAATTTTTTATACTCTAATTTATTTTTTAAATCATCTACATATTTAATTTCTGTGTTTATCTGGTTAATTTTTGTTAATATAAATCTCAAAGTTTGTGAAGTTGTTAATATGGCATCATAATTTTCAGATATAAGTTTAAAGAACTTATCACTACTATTCTCTGCATCATAGATTTTATATGCATGAACTCTGTTTTTGGTGGTAAATTCTAATCTCTCTTTTCTATAACACTTTGCAACTTTGAGTTTTTCATCGTTATTTCTTCTTAGACCATTTAGTCTATTAAACATCTCATTGATGATAATTTTTCTCGGAGTGATTAATAATATTTTGGCATTAGTGCTTTTTAAGTAATCCTCTAAAACAGAGTTCTTACCAACTCCCTGCCCTGAAGCATTTATTATAATATCATCATCACTATTTAACAATTCACTAAATTTATATCTATGGAAACCTCTTGATAATAACAAAGTTGCTTCATCAGAACGAATTTTGTAAGGTTTTAATTTTATTTTGCTAAAACCCTTATATTCTTTTATATACCCAATGACATCATTTCCAATAATTAATTTCCCGTCTTCTTTTTTAATGTAGTAATCTCCACTACTAAGATGTTTTTTATAATCTAAAATACCAAAACGCTCATTACGTTCAAAATATTCATTTTTTGATAATTTGTTAATAAGCTCCTCATGAAATTTGAGCAATTCATATTGTAATTTATCACTATTGTCATAGTAATATATTTTTAGTGGAGTAATCCAATAGATTTTTTGAACTTTGAGTTTTTTAGCGTATCTCATAATTTTAAAGAGTTTATTTTGAGTATTGGCAATATGCATAAAATGAGATGGAGTAACGTATTCTGGGATATGTAGTTTTTCCAAAAATTTTCCTTCATTAACTGTTATCAAATTCATATTTTCGTTAAATATATCTCCCATATTTAAGGCATTTAAGAGTTGTTTTGGAGCTTTTAAGTCCCCAACAGCTAAAAAATTTTTAGCTTCATTTTCAGTTTCATCTTCATCCACAATTATAATATCTGGTTTTAAGTATTCAATATCATCTTTAATCCCAATATCACACCATATTTCTAAATTTTTGTTTGGGAAATGTTTATTAATTGCCTCAATAAATACCATCGAAGTATGTAAGGCGGAGTATAAAATAATATACAGATTTGTATATTCTAAATTAGAAATTAATTCGTTAGCATTTGAGATTTTCTCCGTGAATGAGCTTTCTTTAGTAGAATAATATTTTTTAAAATCTTTTAATATATCTTCTAAATTCTCTTCTATCACATCCTTTATAGATTTGAACGTTGTAGTGTGATAATCCAAATCTTTATAGAATTGTAGTATGTTGGAATAGTATTTCACATCTAATTTAGATTTTGGACCTCTATAATATTTCCTACAGTCATCATAATACTCATCATAAATGCCTACTCCCTCAACTTCATAGCACTTAGCATTTTTATATAATAAACCAGCTTCAAAACAATATTGGAAAAATACTCCATTGATTGTAGATTCATAGAAATTATTTAAGTTCATAAATCACCACCAATTTCTAACATGATGAGAGAATATTTATATTTAAATATAAAATGTGTAATATAACCTTTATGTATGAGATTTAATGATATATTGGGATAACATGCAACTTAGATTATCATCTGGCAATATATTGAACGAAAAAGTTCATAAAATAGGAATTATAGCCCTTGGCTCGTTCTTAGAAAACCATGGAGCTGTTTTGCCAATAGACACTGATATAAAGATAGCCTCCTATATAGCTTTAAAGGCATCTATTTTAACTGGAGCTAAGTTTTTGGGAGTTGTTATTCCATCAACTGAATATGAGTATGTTAAACACGGCATTCACAACAAACCAGAGGATGTTTATAGCTATTTGAGGTTTTTGATAAATGAGGGTAAGAAAATTGGTATAGAGAAGTTTTTGATAGTCAATTGTCATGGAGGGAATGTATTAGTTGAAAGTTTTTTAAAAGATTTGGAGTATGAGTTTGATGTAAAGGTTGAGATGATAAATATAACCTTTACTCACGCCTCAACTGAGGAGGTTTCTGTTGGTTATGTTATGGGGATAGCTAAAGCTGATAAAGAAACTTTGAAAGAGCACAACAACTTTAACAAATACCCAGAGGTTGGTATGGTCGGATTAAAAGAGGCAAGAGAAAACAATAAAGCAATAGATGAAGAGGCAAAAGTCGTTGAAAAGTTTGGAGTTAAGTTAGATAAAGAACTTGGAGAGAAAATTCTAAAAGAAAGTATTGATAAAGTTATTGAAAAAATAAAAGAAATGATAAGGTGAAATTATGGGCTGGGAGAATGCTCCTTCACATATATGTAGAGGAGGAGATTTGAGAGGTTTAGCCTTCTGCTGTCCTCCTATAAAATACTGTCCTATCCATAAAGCTTTAGCTATATTGAAAATGTCTCCAGAGGAGTTTATAAGAATAAAAGAAGAGTTTGGAAAAAGAACAAAACTCGGCTTAGGGGAAAACACTTGCTTTGGTAGTTTAGTGTGGTGTTGCAAAATAACAAAACCTTGCCCTTATAGAGATTATGAGCTTGCTAAAAATAACATAAGCCCTGATGAATACATGGAGCTAAAAAAAGAGCTTGCTGAGGAAATTATAAAAAATAGTCAGTTTTTTAAAGAGGCAGTAGATGTCTTTGTTAAAAAAGGTATTCCAAAAGATATTGCTGAAAAATGCATCTTAGAAACTGGGGATTTAAAGAAAGCCTATGAAATGGCTATAAAAATGATAGACAAAGATTAAGATGTTGTTATCCTATTTTCTTCAAATGATTTAAACATATCATACTCCTCTTTTGATAACTTATAAATGTAATATTTAACATCTTCAACTATACACATACTCTTTAGCAATCTGTAGCTTTTATCTCCATCATATTCATTTAAAAATGCATACACTGGCTTTCCATCTTTAGCTATAATGTATCCGATTTCACTGCCTTCAATCTTAATTAAACATGTTCCGTAAGATAGGGCATCAATTAATGAGGCATTTTCTAAAATCTCTGGTTTTTTCTGGGCTGTTATCTTCTTAACAACATCATTAATTGATTCTCCAAACAATAAAACGCCTTTGGGGTATTGATTTTTTAAAGAATTTAACTCTTTATCAGATGTTCTCTCAATTTTTGCACTTATCTCACTCACGGCAAATGTTGTTTTTAGTTTGCTAATTGCTCTTTTTCCAAACAATGTTTTCTTTCCAAAATATACGGCAAAAACTTCTTTTTTGTTTTTGTAAATAATCACTGCCTTTTCATTTTTGAATCTTTTTGGCATAAAAATAACTTTATTTATGTAAGTTAAATATTTGAATATATCATTATAAGAATTCAAAATAACTTCATCTTCAAAAACCAAACTTAGCTTAGAAATTTCAACAATGGGCTTATCTGGTTTAAAATTTCTAAGAGCAGTTTTCACTTCCTCTTCATTCCCTTGATAAATCTCTATCAAAAATTCCTCTGGAATTTGTGAAAATATCTCCTCTAAACTTTTTTCTCTACCATTTAGCTTTGATGAGATAAGTTTTGAGTTAATATAATATAAAAGAGCATTATCTATTCTAATAATTCCCGTAAAATCAGCCAATCCAGAAATAATTTCTTTTAAATCTTCAATTCTCCCAAATTTTGAATATACTTTTTCCATAATCTCACAAAAAATATAACGGCGCAGGGGGGGAATCGAACCCCGAGGGCTCTCGCCCTCGACGGATCTGAAGTCCGCCCCGGGCTACCAAGCCCGGTACCCCGCGCCACATAATGAGTAGTATTATTGATAGACACCAAAAATATATAAAAGTTTTTCATACAAATTATGATGTAGCTATTAAGATATCTAATAACAAATATCCTTTGGCAATCTTAAGATAAACTAAAATATTCTTTATTTTTTGAAAATTTTCCTTTAAGAAATTGAAATAATAATGTTTATATATGAAGTTTTGCAATAACTTAATTTTAATCTATAATGATTTATAATGACAGATTGGGTGAGGTTATGGATTTAAATGCTTTAATAAAAATCATCGAAAAAGTTGGTAGAATTGAAATTGAAAACATAACAATTACAGCAGATGAATTAATCATAAATATTCCATCAGCTCCGCCAATAGTTATCCCTCAAACACCATCAATAAAAGAGAAATTAGCTGACGAAGGAATTATAGAAATTAAAGATGTCCCAGAGTTAGATTGGGAACCTCCAGTTGAAAAATATCCGGGTTATATAAGAGAAGTCCAATTTGGAAAACCAAAATCAGAGGGAGGAAGAGGAAAAGTTGTAAAAATCGGAGGGCAAAAAGCTTTATACAGATTTGAAGAACCACAACCAAACCCTCCAGTTGTTACATTCGATATATTCGATATCCCAATGCCTGGACTACCAAAACCAATTAGAGAATTTTTCCAAGATGTTATGGAAGACCCATGCGAATGGGCAAAGAAGTGTGTTAAAGAATTTGGGGCAGATATGATAACAATCCACCACATTTCAACAGACCCAAAAATTAAAGATAAGAGCCCAAAAGAAGCTGCAAAATTAATGGAAGATTTATTGCAGGCAGTTGACGTTCCATTTGTTATTGGAGGTAGTGGAAATCCTCAAAAAGACCCGTTAGTTTTAGAGGCGTGTGCTGAAGTTGCAGAAGGAGATAGATGTTTATTAGCTTCAGCAAACTTGGAGTTGGATTATAAAAAAATTGTTGATGCAGCTATGAAATACGACCATAATGTATTGGCATGGAGTATTATGGATCCAAACATGGCAAGAGATTTAAATAGAAAGTTAGTTGAAGCTGGTTTAGACCCAAATAGGATAGTTATGGATCCAACAACATGTGCTTTAGGTTATGGAATAGAGTTTTCGATTAATGCGATGGTTAGATTGAGGTTGAATGGATTGAAAGGGGATGAATTAGTTAATATGCCAATGTCTTCTGGAACAACAAATGCTATTGGAGCAAGAGAGGCATGGATGGCCAACAAAGAGTGGGGACCAAGAGAGTATAGATTACCATTATGGGAGATAACAACTGGAATTACAATGATGATGTGTGGAGTTGATTTGTTCATGATGCTCAATCCAATATCAGTTAAAACCCTAAAAGAGATTGGAAAAACACTAACGACTAAACCTGGAGAGGTTAAGCTAAACACCAATAACTACGAGTGGATTACAGCAAAAGCATAAATTTTTATTAATTTAAAGGTGATAAAATGCCTAAAAAAGTTAGTGCAATGGATATTTATAAGTTATTACCAAAAACAAACTGTAAAAAATGTGGTCAGCCATCTTGTATGGCATTTGCTACAAAATTGTTGGAGAAAGAAGTTACAATTGACCAATGTCCAATTCTAAATACACCAAAATTTGAAAAAAATAAAAAGAAGATTATAGAGCTCATCTCTCCACCTGTAAAGGAAGTATGGTTTGGAAATGAAGAAAGAAAGGCAGTTATGGGTGGAGACGAAGTAATGTATAGATATCAGTTATCGTTCTTCAACCCTACACCAATTGGTATTGATATTAGCGATGAGTTGAGTGAAGAAGAAATTAAAAATAGGGCTAAAGAGATAGAGAACTTTGTATTTGAAAGAACCGGAGAAAAACTAAAATTAGACTTTATTGTTATAAGAAATGCTTCCGGAGATGTTGAGAAATTCAAAAAAGCTATAGAGATAGTTGAGAAAGAAACAAAGATGCCTATCTGTATCGCCTCCCTAAATCCAGAGGTTATAAAAGAAGCTTTAAAGGTTGTTAAATCAAAACCAATGGTTTATGCTGCAACAAAAGAGACATTAAATGACTTCATAAAAGCCATTAAAGAGCTTAAAAAAGATGTTGTTTTGGTGTTATCATCAAATAATGTTAAAGATTTAAAGAACATGGCTGCAAAGTGCTTAGCTAATGGTATTGAAGATTTGGTTTTAGAACCTCACACTTACCCAGAGAATATTGCTGAAACATTAGATTTGAATGTGATGATTAGAAGAAGTGCCATTGAGAAGGAGGATAAATACTTAGGCTTTCCAATATTGAATTTGCCAATTAACGCTTATTATTACGCTTTAAATAATGAATGCCCAATATCTGGATTTTTTGAGGATAAAGAGGTTGTAGCTAAGATGTTTGAAGCTACAATAGCCAATACGTTGATGAATAGATATGCAGATGCCTTAATTATGCATGGAACAGATATATGGGAGCTAATGCCAGTATTAACATTGAGACAGTGCATCTACACTGACCCAAGAAAACCACAAGCAGTTGAGCCAGGATTGTATCCAATCGGTAATCCAGATGAGAACAGCCCAGTTATATTAACAACTAACTTTTCATTAACATTCTATACAGTTACAGGAGACTTTGAGAAAGATAACGTTACCTGCTGGCTATTAGTGATGGACACAGGAGGAAGGGCAGTTGATGTCTCAGTTGCAGGAGGGCAGTATAATGGTGAAAACGCCAAAAAATTAATTGAAGAAACAGGAATCGCTGATAAAGTTAGCCATAGGATAATAATATTACCAGCATTAGCAGCTTCTACAAGGGGAGATATTGAAGATAAAACTGGTTGGACCTGTGTTGTTGGAACAAGAGATTCGTCCCAAGTTGGTGACTTCTTAAGGAAAAACTGGAATAAGATATTAAAAGAATGGAAGGAGAAGAACCAAACCACATAAATCACATTATTTAATTTTAATTATTTTAAAATCTAAATTTTCTTATTTAGAGGGTTTTTATTTAATTTCTAAGGGTATAGTGATTTGATTATTTTAAATATTTATGTTAATTAAATTATTCAGATTTTTAAAATTTAAGATTGGATAATTGGCTAAATAAGAATTCTCTAACTAATAAGTCGAATCTTCAAATTTAGAAAGATAAAAATGCTCTATTTTATTGATGATGGAAAAGCTTATATAGCGTTGGGTTTATAAATAAAGGTAGTTATTTGCCCTTAGAAAAATATGGTTCCGAAAAGCTTAAATATTAGAAGAACAATAAAAAATTAATTGTGAATGATTGCCCTGTTAAAATAAGACCTCTTGGAGGATGGAAACTTATTACATCTAACTTCATTCTTTCACCCCGAGCAAGTTAAAATAAGACCTCTTGGAGGATGGAAACTAGTGTCTCAAACTCCTCTTTATTATTTCTTGAATAGTTAAAATAAGACCTCTTGGAGGATGGAAACTTATAAGCTAAAAGATTAGTAAATAATTTTCTAAAATGGTTAAAATCAGACCTCTTGGAGGATGGAAACTCAAATATATCTTGTGGCATTCCAGAAGGAACATCATCTATGTTAAAATCAGACCTCTTGGAGGAGGATGGAAATTGTTTTCGTGCCGTAATCCTTACATCTCCTTTAAAAATGTTAAAATCAGACCTCTTGGAGGATGGAAACATGCTAACTTTAAGGTTATATTCTTCAAGTAATTTTGAGTTAAAATCAGACCTCTTGGAGGATATTCTCTTTTTAAACCATTAAAATCAAAAAATTAAAAAGCTATTTTTATCTTCTACTTAGTAATACTCACACATTTAAATATATAATAAACTATTTAAATTAGTAATACTAAAAGAGAAAAAATCCCGAGAAAATTTTTCAACTAGTATTAAAAAGTAATAAAAAATTCTAATTCTAAAAAGTTTTAATGGGTTTTCTTTCGCTTATTAATAGTTTTTTCTAAATTTAAATACAATGTGGCAAATAAAACAAGTACTGGGATGATTTCTAATCTACCAATCCACATAGCTATAATTCCAGCTATTTTTCCAATTATTGGAGTTTTTAAGGTAACCACTCCCAAAGATATGCCTATATTTGAAGTAAAAGAAATGGCATCGAATATTGAATCATAAGGGCTATATCCCAAAGCTATAAATATTAAAGCTGTTAAGAACGAAGATAAACAGTATAAAAAGAATACGACAAATGCTTCTCTAACTATATTATAATCTAAATCAATACCATTAAGGTGTTCATGGATTACAGCTGATTTTGGATATATAATTTCTTTTATTTCATACCAGAGGGCTTTTAGTATAACTAAAAATCTTATTATCTTAACCCCTCCAGTTGTTGTTCCTGCTCCTCCACCAATCAGCATTAAAAAGATGATTAAAAATAGAGATAGAGCTGAAAGATTGCCTATATTTATAGTGGTGAATCCAGTTGATGTCATTGCTGAAACTACAGTAAAAAGAGAATCAATTATTGGAACTTTATCTTTTATTGAGATAATTATAGAAATGATTGGTATGATAATTAACGCATACTTTGTTTGAATATCATTAAAATACTTCCCAGTTAATATTCTATGGTGAATAGAAAAGGAGATAACTCCTCCAACCATCATTATACCAATCATAACAATTTTAGCGAAATCGTTATATGGAAAGCTATAATTGCTTATACTCATTCCTCCAGTACTAATACCTGTCATCGTCAAATTTAAAGCATCCCAAAAACTTAATCCAGATAAATACAATAAAAGAACTCCTAAAATAGTATATAGAACATAAATCCAAATGATGGTTTTTATTGTTCCTATGGCACTTGGCATTATTCTCTCCTGTCTTGCCTCAGATGTATATAACAAATATGCAACAGTCCCAGACCTTGCTAAAACTAATGCTGATAAAACCAATATCCCAACTCCACCAATCCACTGCTGAAAGCTCCTCCAAAATAAAATAGATTTTGGTAAAACTTCAACATTTGGAATTAAAGTCATTCCTGTTGTTGTCCAGGCAGACATGCTTTCATAAACTGCATCAACATAAGAAAAATAATGTATGGATAAGTATAAAGGTATGGCCCCTATAAAAGAGGCAATTAACCAGGATAATGCAGAAGCAACCATAGTATGATGTAATTTTAAAACTCTTGGCTTGGTAATCCTTTTTAAAATAAAACCAAAAATAGTAAAAAACAGCCCTGGAATTAAAAAATCTAAAAGAGTATTCTCATCATAATATATTGAAACTATGCAAGGGACTAATGTAAACACTCCAATAATTTGTATAATGCCTCCCAAAATGTGAAAAATCCCCTCAATATCTTTTTTTGTTAGTCTGCAAATCCCCATATTTTAACCCATAGAAACATTTATTTTCACAATATCCTTTTTATATTTTATATGCTCTTTAACTAAAACAACATCATTATCATACTTCTCCACTGAAAAATCCACTGTTCTGGATATATTGTAATATTTGAGTTTTGGATTTTCATCAGTATAGGATTTATTTCCATATTCTTTGAGCATTTTATTGTAAAACTCCTTAAATGCTTCTTTATTTTTAAATATCCAGAATCGTGCTTTTATTTATTTCTATCTCTTTAAAACTAAAATTTGATAAATTAAAGTAGATTCCAAAAATTATAACGATAGAAATTAAAAGAACTTCAATAAAAATATTTTTGTTCATTTTATCATCTTTCTGTTATAAATTTTCCTCTAACATATCTTCCTCACTCAAACCCTCCAACTCAATCATTGTTTTTAATCTCTCAGTAATTATATTTAGGCACTTATCAACAGTTTCACTAATATTTATGTTCTCAACAACTGGGACACCTTTTTTCTTTGCCGTTTCAACCATATAATCGTTTATCATTCTAATGATTTTAAAGTATTTTAGATACCTCTCAGTAGGTCTCCTCGAAACCCTTCCCCTTGCATAGAACCTCATTTTATGTAACTCCTCATTATAAATTGTTAGCATAATAAAGACGATGTGAGAGTTCTCCAAATATTTATCCTTTAATAATGTTGGAATTAAGTGAGTTCCCTCAATAATTACACTCTGCCCTTCAACCAAACATCTATCTATAAGCCCCTCCACCCCAGTTAATACTGCCTCAGAGTGCCTCTCAAACCCTTTAATGTATTTGTTGCCCTCATCATCCCTCAAAACCTTCCAGGCTGTATAACTTGATTCATAGAGAGTTGGAATTAAATCTCTTGATATGACTTTCCTCATAATCTCCCTTATGGAATCAGTTCCAATAACGCTTGGAATCCCCAATCTTGAGGCAATCTCAAAGGCAATAGTTGAAGTTCCAACCCCACTCGCTCCACCAATTAGGATAACTATTGGCCTCCTATCTAAGACCATTCTCCATAGTAGATATTTTTTAGCAACTTCATCGTAATTTTTTGAAATTAGGTAATAATAAACTCTTCTCCTCAAATCAGCTTTATCTATAACTCTGATATTCTCTTTTTTTAGCATTTCATAGATGTCCCAAGCTATTCTATAGGCAATACTTGGTTTTAAACCTGCAGCAGTTAAAGACCTTGCTAAAATACCCTTTGAAAATGGCATCTCATAGGATTTTCCCCTCACAATAATATCATTCTGCAAATTCATTATTCCACCGAAATTTAATCTAAAATTTCATCAGCATCTAATTTTTCAGCATTATAAAGATTTTTAGCTCTCAAATAGAGGAGTTCATCTTTATCATCCTCAACCACAACAAAAATCTTATCTGGTTTATACTTCTCTATAAATCTCTCAACATTCTTCCTTGCTATTTCAACCTTTTTCTTCAATCCTTCCAAAGCTTTTTCTGGAACTCCAATGGCTTTCATATCCTCTATATCCAACATTCCCTCAGTGCATACAACTTTTAAATTAGGATTTTTGTTTTTAAGCTTTCTGAATAACTTTTTATTTGAGACAATGTATAACGCATCTTCACTAATCTCCTTTTCTTCAAACTCAAATCCAAAGTTAGATAGAACTTTATTTAAATGCTCTTGGCATTTTATAATTAGTTTGCAGAATTCTTTAGCTTCCTCTTCATTTAATTCATGTTTTGGAGCTTTTTTATATAAGAAGTCATCCGCCTCAATCAACAAATAAACTGCCTTTTTAAACTCACCAACATCTATCTTTCCTGGCTTTGCATCTTTGTAAGATATTTTTTTATCAGCTTTCTCTACCTTTACCTTAGCTTTTTTTAATTGAGAGATAGTTGAAATCCCCTTTCTTATCAAATCTTTTGAATATTCAGTTCTCATCCTCTCCTCCTCTATTTCCTTCTTTTTTATTTTCTTTCTCTAATTTTTCCAATTCTTCAACCAACATTGGTAAAAAGACACCAACATCAGTAACCACTCCTAAAGCTTGAGAAGTCCCTCTATCCATCAGCTTTGTTACAACTGCTGGATTTATATCAACGCAGATAGTTTTAACCCATGAAGGCAACAAATTCCCAGTAGCTATTGAGTGTAGCATAGTAGATAGCATTAGAACCATATCCTTTCCTTTTAAAAGTTCCCTCATCATTTCCTGAGCTTTAACAACATCGGTAATAACATCTGGTAACGGCCCGTCATCTCTTATACTTCCAGCTAAGACATAGGGGATGTTGTTTTTTATACACTCATACATAACTCCCTCTTTTAAAATTCCCTGCTCTACAGCATTCTTTATACTCCCAGCCCTCATTATTGTATTTATAGCCCTTAAGTGATGGCTATGCCCTCCTGGAACACTTCTTCCTGTCTTTAAATCAACCCCTAAGGATGTGCCATATAAAACGCTCTCTATATCGTGAGTAGCTAATGCATTTCCAGCAAATAAAGCTTGAACATAACCCATCCTAATAAGCTTAGCCAAAGCCCATCCAGCTCCTGTGTGAATTATAGCTGGCCCTGCAACAACTACAATTCCTCCTTCTCCAGTTTTTCTATATTTTTCCCTAATTTCATACATCTCTTTGGCTATCCTCCTAATAATTGTTTCCTTTGGCTTCTCTGAGGATGCATCTGATTTCATAAATTCAAATAGTCCTCCAGCTTCTCTTGGCTTCTCTGGAGGAATAACCCTAACTCCCTTATGCCCAACAACGACCAAATCTCCTTTTTTGATATTTCTAATTGTCTTTACCTCAGCCCTCATTTCATCTGGATAAACTACGATAGCCCCATCCATTTTTTGATTCTCTACCTCTATCCACTTTCCTTTAAATCTAATAAAGGTTTTATGATTGGTAGTTGAATAAAATCCCTCTGGTAAAACCATATCTTTCTCAGCTGGTTGTAACTCAACCTCTTCAATCTCTGGAATTTCAGCTCCTAAATCTCTCAACTCATTTAAAATTTCATCTACATGCTTCTCATCCCTTCCAATAACCAATATCTTTGCATAACTTGGGTCTATCTTCCTCTTACCAATCTCAAACTCCAAAACTTTATAATCTCCACCCATATCCAAAATTTTATCGAAAACCTTTGGTAGGATTAAGCTATCAATAATATGCCCTCTTAATTCAATTTCTCTCATGAACATAAAAATCCCCCAATAAAAATTTATTTTTAGATATTCTAATGGTGTGAGTAATATTTAACAATTGTCATCAAAATCTTTATATATTACTTTGACAGTTTTTAATCCAATTTTTATCTACCTTACAAAGAGGGATAATTTGCATACATTGAGGTTTAAAAAAGATAGAGCGATAAAAATAAGTGAAGAGTTATTTCCAGATGAGTTATGTGAGAGATGTGGGAGATGTTGTATATTGCATGCCTATAAGACAGAGAAAGGTGTTGAGGTAATATATTGCGAACATTTAGACCCAGAAACTAAGTTATGTAAAGTTTATAAAGATAGATTTAAACACGGATGTTTAACTGTAATGGAAGGCATTTTAGCCGGTGTTTTTCCAAAAGATTGCCCCTATGTCAGAAATTTAAAAAATTATGAAGAACCATGGTTTTATAGGCATTTGAGAGATTAATTCTTTAAAAATTCATCTATTTTTTCTGCTAAGGTATCAAATATCCACTCAAACTTTTCATCATCCCTCTCCAACAAAGTAACTCTAAATCCATTAAGTTGAGAGCAGAATGAGGTTAGAGGAACAACACAGATACCAGTTGAAGCCAATAAATAATAAACAAACTTCTTATCTATAGATGCATCTTTTATTTGGTTTTCTATAAACTCTTTTAGTTTTTCATTCTCTATTTTTATTGAGTTATTCCCATTTAAATAGCTGTCTTCAAATACAACAGACATATAGAAAGCTCCATTGGTTCTGTTTGCTATAATACCCTCTAAATCCTTTAATTTTTTATAAGCAGTGTTTGACCTTTTTTCAAAGAACTTATTCCTCTCATTTAAATATTTTTTATAATTTCTATGCCCCATTATCCTTGGAATTGCCATTTGAGGTAGAGTAGTGGAACAAACCTCTATCAACTTGGCTTTGTAAATGCTTTCAACATATCTTTTAAATTCCTCATCCTTATCAGCGTTATAAACCTCTATCCATCCACATCTTGCCCCTGGCCATGGGAGCTCTTTTGATATGCCCTTTAATGATAAACCGCAGACATCATCTATAACCTCACACAGCAAATGCTGTTTCCTTCCATTATAAACTAAGTTACAGTATATTTCATCGCAGATAATGAATAAATCGTATTCATTAGCTAAATCAACAATTTCATCTAAGATTTTTTTTGGATATACTGCTCCAGTTGGGTTATCAGGATTTATAACTAAAATCCCACTAACTGCTGGGTTGTATTTAATCCTCTTCTCCAAATCATCAATATCTGGATACCAATAATTGTAAGGGTCTAAGAAGTATGTTACTGGAAGAGAGCCAGCGTGAGATGCCTCTGCAGAAGAATGGGTTGAGTATGATGGAGAGGGGTTTATAACCCTAATCTGCCTTTTTAATAAACCATAAATCTTTGCTATGGCATCTCCTAATCCATTAAAGAATATGATGTCTTCAGCAGTTATCTGAACTCCTCCTCTTTTGTTTGTCTGTTCAGCTAAGAATTCTCTCGTTTCAACTAAACCCTTAGTAGGGCAGTAAGCATAGGAGTTGTCGTTTTTAACTATCTCTGCTATAATATCTTTAATCCAGTCTGGGATTTTTTCTCCTTTAGCTACAGGGTCTCCTATATTTTCCCATGTTATGTTTATTCCAAACTCCTCTATTTTTTTGGCCACATCTACAATCTCTCTAATTTCATAGCTCAATTCCTTAGCTCCTACATCTATTATGGGATTCCTCATGTTTTCATCTCAAAATAGAACTCTATTTTGTGTGACATTTTAGGTGTAATTTACCATTATTTTGGTAGTATATAAACTTTACTCTTAAAATAGAGTTCTATTTTTTTAGAACTTTCACAGTTTATATATTATAAAAATACTATTGATGCCAAAGACATCATATACGCAACAGTCCTTTATATTGTATAGCATTTAAGCCAACTGCTAATTACTATTAACAAAAAATTAAAAAAATTATTAATAAAAATAAAAATCGCGGTGAAAACAATGGCTAAATGCAAATTTTGTGATAAAGATAGCTACATAAAGCTAAAATCTCCAAAGATGTATCTATGCAAAGAGCATTTTGTTGAATACTTTGAAGATAAGGTTAAAAAATCCATAGAAAAGTATAAGATGATAGATAAAGACGAAAAAATCTTAGTTGCTGTTTCTGGAGGTAAGGATGGGCATGCAGCAGCATGGGTTTTGAAAAAGCTTGGCTACAATATTGAGCTATTCCACATAAATTTGGGGATTAAAGGCTTTTCTGAAGAATCCTTAAAGGCTGTAAATGAGTTAGCTGAAAAATTGGAAGTTCCTCTACATGTTGTTAATTTAAAAGACATTACTGGAAAAACCATGGAGGATATTAGGGGAAAGAAGTGCTCAATCTGTGGAATAACTAAGAGGTATTTGATGAATAGATTTGGTTATGAAAATGGGTTTGATGTTATTGTTACTGGGCATAACTTGGATGATGAGGTATCTTTTATCTTAAATAATATTTTGAATTGGAATATTAGATATTTGGCTAAGCATGAGCCAGTTCTTCCAGCCCATGATAAATTTTTAAAGAAGGTTAAGATATTCTTTGAGATTGAGGAGGAGTTGATTTTAAAGTATGCTGAGGCCGAAAATATCCCATATACAACCGTTGAATGTAAATATGCAGAGAAAGCAATAACTTTAAAACATAGAGCTTATTTAAATGAGTTGGAGAAGGAAAGGCCGGGCATTAAGTATCAATTCCTATCTGGCTATATGAAGAATAGGCATCTATTTAAAGTTGAGGAAGAGGATTTCCAGTTTAGAGAGTGTGAAATCTGCGGAATGACTTCTGCTGGAAGAATCTGCTCATTCTGTAGAGTTTGGAAGCTCTATAAGAAAAAGAAAGAAAATAAAAATTAATTCATCAATTTTAGCCACCATGTATTTAGCTCATCCAACTCTCTATCGGATTTAGCAACATAAGGAATACAGCCATAATTTAAACTTTTATTAATAAAATCTTTAACTCTCTTCAGATTTTCATTTGTTTTTGTTCCATCATCAACGTAATCAACAACTAAAACAAATTTTTTAGAATTTTTTACTTTATCTAAATATTTGGTTCTTTCTTTAATTTCTTCATCTGATTTTTTCTCTGTTTTGTCATAAAACAAATCTTCAACAGCCCATCCAGAAACTGTATTTAATAACTTTCCATGTTTATCGTACTTCAATAATCTTTCACCATTTTGTGGAATTATCATAAAGTAACTATTTGTTTTGTTTCTGCAATAACCGGCTATCTCAACTATAAATTTAATCATCTGTTTTGCTGTGAAATCTTCATCATAGCCATTTTCTGCCCAATATTCAAACTCATCAACCTTATCTAAATAAACTCCACAGAATCCTTGCTGAATAATTTTATCTAAATATCTAAAAATTATTTTCTTCCACTCCGGATGCCAATATTTTACAGCATAACATCCTCTCCATTCCTCATTTTCTTCTCCTAACCACTCTGGTGGATTTTTTAGCCATTCATTATCCCAATAAAATCTGTAATCTTCAGCTTCTCCAATGCTGATATAAGCTATAGGTATTTTCCCACTTTGTTTAAGTTTTTCTATCTCTTCTTTGCTATATTTCCCATTTTCAGTTCCATCTTTTGAATAATCTATAACAATTAAAGTAAAGTTTGAGTTTGCTATTTCATCAATATCTGCATTTTGTAATTGATATGCCCATAAAAATTTTAAATTGTTAGAATTTTTGCTGATATTTATAGGACTCTTCGTATCTCTAATATTATTTTTAGATATTATTTTAGAGGCATCTAAAAAAGAACTATTAAACATAATAAAAAATCCTACAATTAAAATAGTGCAAATTATTATTATTTTTAAAATATAGCCTTTTTCCATGTTCTTTCCCTCCCTTAATTTTACTTAAATGCACTCATTAAAGTCCATGCCTCCTTTCCACTTATAAATGCCCTATTAACCAATCTCTTAAAGATTATTTTGCAGAGTTCTTTTTTATGCTCTGGGATTTTCTCATTTTTGTCTATAAATTCATTAAACTTTTTTATTAATAGCTCTTTATCTTCCTTTGAAGCCTCTCTCATATTTATATCTAAAAACTTATTTCCAACCTTTTTTGCATAAATCTCATATAAGATAACTGCAACTGCATGGGATAAATTCATAATTGGATACTTTTCAGATGTTGGTATTGAAACTAATAAATCACATTTATCTATCTCCTCATTCCTTAACCCGTCATCCTCTCTACCAAAAACAATTCCTACATTTCCTTTAACCTCTAAGATTTTATCTGCCAACTCTTTTGGTGTTATTGGAACTCTTTTTAAGTTTCTATCTCCTCCTCTTGCTCCAGAGGTTGCTATAACAAAATCTAAATCCTCTATTGCCTCATCAAAGGTTTTGTAGAATTTGGCATTGTCTAAAATCTCTCTTGCATGGACAGCCATCATATAGGCTTCATTATTTATTATACTTCTATCTCCAACTATTCTAAGCTCTTCAAATCCAAAATTCATCATAACCCTTGCTATACTACCAACATTTCCACTGTATTTTGGGTTAACTAAGATGACAGAAATCATCATATCACTGTTTCTCTTTCTTTTTCAGCTTATAATAGTGATATTCGACGGTTTTTAAGTTTATACCAGTAATTTCAGCAATTTCCTTAGGTGTTTTGTCCAGATACTTTTTAACAATCTTATCTACGTTTGTAGGTCTTCCAGTCTTTGGCTTTATTGGAATAACTTCAACATCAACTCCTTCCAAAGCCTTTATAATCTTTTTTGAGCTTCTTTTATATTTTGATTTTGGTAGATATATCTTCTTTGGTTCGCAGCTTTCTAACAAAGCTATAGCTACATCCCTATTTAGCTCTAAGTTTATATAAATCTCTTCCTCATTTTCACAGTTTTTAATCTTTTCAATCAATTCTTCTTTTGTTTTAGCTCTTAACTTTTTCATACTCTCTTCCTTTTCTTTTTTAATCTTGATTTAACCATTTTTCTTTTTAAAGGGCTACCACAAATCTCACAAACATCAGCATCATAATCTGCTGGATAGAGCTTTTTACAACCCTCACAAACCTTCCTCCAAACAAAATCCTTATCTGTTGGTTTAAAGGCAATACCTTTAACTTCGATATTTAATTTTTTGGCAACATTTTGAATGCCGTAATCGTCAGTATATAGTATGGCGTTTAAATTTAAAGCTAAGGCTAAGATACCAATATCTTGTTGAGATAATGCATCTCCAGTTTTTTTAACTATCTCTTCAACCTTTTTTATACTCTCTTCATCTGGACTCATTATCTTTAATTTTCCAAAACTTAAAGCTTGTTCAACAATGATTTTCATGGATTCAATCTCTTCTAAAACCTCTGGGGTTGTGTAATGCTCTCCCTCCTCTATAACTGGGTTATATCCGTGGATGATAGCTGAAGCATCTAACACTTTAGGTTTCATAATTTCACTCCTATAAAATGTTAAATAATTTTTAAGGTTAATTTTAATTATAAATTTAGGACTTTCACAGTTTATATATTAACTTGGAACTTAGATGCCTTTGGGCATTAATTTTCATTATAAAAATTATATTTCTGTAAAAGTCCTAAAACTCTTGGTGATGTTTATGATAACAACTGTTGTTGGTAGTTATCCAGTGGTTAAAAAAGAAGAAACATTCTTAGATAAAGTTAAAAAAGCTTTTGGATTGTATGATGAATATAAATATGCCATTGAGAGGGCTGTTAAAGACCAAGTTAAGGCTGGAATTGATATTATAAGTGATGGGCAAGTTAGAGGAGATATGGTTGAGATTTTCACAAACAACATGTATGGCTTTGATGGAAAGAGAGTTGTTGGTAGGGTAGAATTTATAAAACCAATAACATTAAAGGATATCTTATATGCTAAGAGCGTAGCTAAAAAACTCAACCCTAACGTTGAAGTTAAGGGCATTATAACAGGGCCTTGCACTATAGCAAGTTCTGTTAGAGTTGAGAGCTATTACTCAGATAATAGGGATGAAAATCTAATCTATGATATTGCCAAAGCCCTTAGGAGAGAAATTGAGGCAATAAAAAACCATGTCCCAATAATACAGATTGATGAGCCAATACTATCAACTGGTTTATATGATTTTGAGGTTGCTAAGAAGGCTATAGATATTATAGTTGAGGGTTTAAATATAACCTTTGCCATGCATGTTTGTGGAGATGTACATAATATTATTGATGAGCTTAATAGATTCAACGTAGATATATTAGACCATGAATTTGCCTCAAATAGAAAAAATTTGAATATCTTAGAGAGTATAGAAAAGAAAGTAGGCTTTGGTTGTATAAATACAAAAGTTAAAAAGGTTGAAAGTGTTGAAGAGATAAAGAGCTTAATAGAAGAGGGCATTGAAATACTAAAAAACAACGAAAAATTGAATAAAAATTTATCTGAAAATATTTTAATAGACCCAGATTGTGGTATGAGGTTGTTACCAATAGATGTAGCTTTTAATAAGTTAAAAAATATGGTTGAGGCGTCTAAACTTATAAAAATATAAAATTAGTTTTCTTCTATAATTGGCTTATAACCTACTGAACCCCAACTATCTGTTTTATTTGTATATAGACCGATTATAGAGTAAGAACCATTATAAACTAATGTGTATTGGGCGGGGTTTCCATAGTATATAGTTCCAGTGAAAGTTTTTGGTTTTTCTTCTTTATAATAATCTACACTTTCTTCAGATCCAATATTTAGAACTTCTATGTTGTTTATGTCTTTTAAAAGTATCCAATCTACTGTAACATTGGTGTTTGATGTTTCTCCAGATGGAGGAAGTGCATTTATAGATATTGGGTAATTTATTCTGTTATCTACAGCAGTATACGTTTTAGTATATTCGGGATTTAGTGTATCATTTAATATGTAAAAAGTGATATCCCCATCTAATTTGTCTCTAAGTATATCATAAATATAAAATTTGTTTAGATATTTATCCCCATTTGGAACCTCACTTAACCCTTCGTCAGTATTATTGACTCTTGTATATAGTTTAGCACCACTTCCCCAATCATATACCTCCCATCCAATACCATTAGTATCACTCAACGGAGTAAAAAACCCAACTACCTGAGCATGAACTGGAGTGAAATTAGCCCTAAACATTAACTCATATCCAGTTCCATAAGTTTGTTTTGTATATACACTTGACCCAGCCCCAGCTATAACTGTAATGTTACTATTGTTTATTAAAAACTCTCCAACAGAATCCCATACATTTGGATTGAAATAATCAAAATCGTCAAATAATATAAACGTTGCATCGGGATTTTGCCTATCAATTGGGGTTGTAGAATTGTAAAAAATTTTTAGTTGATTTCCATTAAATAGTTCGTTTCTACTTGCTCTAACCCATATTATAGAAATTTCATCACTACCTTTTCTCCACGTTTGTACCCAATATGGTAAGACAATATTCCATCTACTACTTGTTGAATTCCATCCCACTACTCTCAACTCTGTATGTGATTGAGGATTATACATGTGGTCATAGTGGAAATTAGATTTATTTAATTCTATATAAAATATATGATAGTCGTTATCATTAAATCCAGTTAACGTTACAGTTACAGCATTATGCCATACATAATAAAACTTGTTCAAATAGACATAAGGGTCTGGAATTCTTGATAATTTTATGTCTTTGTCAATAGTTATAGGTTTTAAGGCAATTAACTCCCCATTATTTAGTTTCTTTTTATATTGTAGATCCACCTCACAGTAAAGGTGTATGAGTAAAGGATCACCAGTTGGATAAATCTTAACAGACGTAACATTGTAAGATATGTTTGATGATTTTTCATCTACACATTCTAATGATTTATTTATTCCATTTTTTATATATGTAGTTATATACATAATTGCATCATAGGAATTGTCAAAAAACTTCCTTTCTTTCATTATCGTATAGCTTGCATTCACAAAGGCATCTTCAACGATTTTATCTATATTCCTATTTAAAGTATTAACTAAATTTTTCTCATATAAACTTTCTTTTTTTATATTCATCTCATCTTCTATAGCCTTTGTTTTGTAGTTGATAGTTGCATAGAACACCGAAGATATTACAAACATTAGCATAACTAAAACTATTGCATTTTGTGAGAAGTACATAACAATCCCCTTTTAGTTCTCAAAGATGTATAATTCAACTCTTGATGAGGTTATATTTTTTGATAGATAAACTGGCATATGGATTTCATAATTTACATACTTTTGATAGTTGTATGCTTCATCATAATCCATAAATCTTTCCTTTGAAATATTTATATCATTTTCGTTACCATATATAACATACCACCCTTCACTTCTGTTTAAAGTTAAGACAGCTAAAATATATACATCTTTATGATTCTCTCCAGCAGATTTATTTATTAGAAGATGGTTGTCTATATAAAGTAAATAGTTTTTGAATGGGATCCTTTCTTCTAAAAGTTCCTTAGCTTCATTAGTTTTGTTGAAATAATATAGAAGAACAGCATCTTGTAGGGTTCCATCTTCCGATAAATGTTCCATTGTGCTTATTCCTTTATCAAAAACGTAATCAGATTTTATAATATCAACATAGTTGTTGTTATGTTCTACAACAGATACTGTCCAATATGCCATTCCAATAAGTAGAATTGCTGTTCCAATAGCCAAATCTATGCTATTAATCATGGTTTCACCATAATGGTGACATTTTCAGGAGCTAAAGTTACATAGTAAAAATTACTTTCTTCAGCAGTCTCTATTAAAAATTCTACAGGTAGTGGAGAACTTAGAATCCTTATCTCATTTATTCCCGTTTTTAAGTTTGGAGTTATATCTATAGGCTTAAGAATTGAAGTTAATGGTTTTTCATATACGTATCCATTTACGGAAAATACTACATTAGATGATAATAAAGTTACATTTGGTTCTGGTTCATAATATGGTCTAACAAACACCCAATCAATGCTTATATTTCCATTCTGTTCAGATTCAGGAACAGGATAGTATCCATACTTTGTAGTGCTATCATACTCTCTCGCATAAAATGATACATTACATCCCAATGTGTATATGTTTGAGTATATTGTTTTATATATTTTATCATCAATTATAAAATTAACTGAACTTCCTCCATTTCTTTGAATTTCATAAGTGTGCCAGTTACCATACAAATCTGGATTCTGCAGAACTATATAACTAATATGATCCTGATCCCATATTGAAGATTCAACCCTTAGCCATTCTCCTCCCCAGTGATAGTTTGATATAATTTCTCTATTAAACTTATTATTATCCCCATAATAGAACCCTCCCCACTCTTCATATCTTTTGTGGAAATTTGCACGGAATCTTACCGAATAGTTTGTTGGATACTGAGACTTCGTTGCAATATAAAACTCATATTCGTTAGGATTTTCAGGGTTATAATAATTGTAATCCAAACTTAAATATGTATAGTTTATTCCATTTTCATAAGTGTCGTTTATAAACAGTGGGTTGTTGAAGTTATGATTCCATTTATTCAAGTTTCCTTCTGAAAAATCATCGAAAAATAATGGGAAAGTATTTTCTCCATCGGCAGCTGATTCTGCATTTGGATTTCCATAAAGCATGTAAATTATTTTATGCTCATTTGGACCTAAATTCACTCTTACCCATGCTACTGTATGGGTTGTATTTATAGTGTTTGGCTCTATCCAATAACTTAAAGGATTTCCATTTTCATCGACAAATCTTACATCTCCACAGTCGTTTCTCATTTCTCCTTCTTTTATATATGTTTGAGAATCAAACACCACTTTTACGTCATAATCCTGTAAAGGAGTATCTAAACTATTCACTATTAATATAGGGGATGCATACTTCCAATTCTCCCAATTTATAAAAGGATTTTTATTCTTTATAATAATTTTTGCAGATGCTGAAACAACTGGTTTATCAACTTTAAAGTATATATGGTCACCATTACATCCATAAAGATATAAAGAAGTTCCATGACTAACACCAGTTATTTTTGGAATGTAGAGGTTTTCTTTAAAGCATACTACATCATTTGTAAAACTACTCGGAATATTGTAATTCTTATATACATTTGAATATATATAATAATCAATAATCTTACCACTATCATTGTATTCGAGTGTTATCTTCTTTAATGAAAAGTTGTTATACTCTCCACTTATATTATCCAACATTTCATCGTAGATATTTGGATATATTATATAGTAAAAACTACCATTCACTTCACTGAAGTTGTTTATCGGATCAAATGTTTTTTCTTCAATATTCAGTTCTTTGGTAAAGTTCTCTATATAACTACTGTTATAGTTTCCAGGAAATTCATATTTTTTTAAATAAAAGTCTTTTAGCAATAATGCTTTATGGAACTTTTCAGTATCTTTCTTTTCCTCTAATGCTGTGAGCATATTATGGCTATAGACCATGTACCCTATATAAAAAATACTCAAGAAGATGAAGGCAATTATTATTGCCTCATAAGTGAATATATATCCTCTTTTTGAGATAATTTTTTTAAACATCCTATCCCTCACTTGAACATGATTATTTTCTTTATTTTTAATAAATATATCCAAAGCCAGTTTAGCAGCAAAGCTATTGGAAAGATAATAAAGCTTATGACATCATGAACAATGTTATAATTCAATATATTTGAATAATGTATTATTAAGATTATCCTCAAAATATTCGAAATAGTGATAATTAAAAGCCCCAATACTGAATATGAGATTTTATATTTAACAGGAACACCTGGCGTTCCAAATATATAACCTAAAAATAAAGCCATTTCTAACGAACATGTGCATGGTGAGCTAATTTCTATAATACCATTCCCTACAATAATTGCATTTTTGTAAAAATTCAAATTTAAAAGTTTGGAAAGAGCTATTGTTAATAAATCCATTATACTTCCTTCTAACATTTTTAAGATACAATAAAACATAAAAAAATATATTAAAAATCTAATTATGTATATGATGTTTTTATTGCCCATTCAATGCCCTCTTAACTTTATATATGATATCCAATGCCTTATTCTTTGCGACTAATGTTATATTTTTTGAAATACTTTCTGATGTTGTAGAACCTCTTGTAACTGATTTTAGATAATAAAATCCAACCATAGACGCTACAACTACAATGACTCCCAACAATAACGCCAATTCTAAAGATAATTGTGCCCTATTAGATGTTGTTTTTCTAAATATCATTTTAATCCCCTTATAATTTGTAAGAAGCAGAACAATGTTGAAATAATAACTAATATTTCAATATATGGCGGTATTGGGACACTATGAATGAACGATTTTCCTACATTTATTAATTTAGTTCTTGAATCTGAAAGCCCATCATTATCTATAACTGTCAAAGTAACTGCATATACTCCCTCTTTTTCATATTTGTGAATTGTAATAGGGCTTGTTGTAGTTGTTATATTTCCATCTCCAAAGTTCCAGATATATTCGACAATATGTCCATCTTTATCATACGATTTAGATGCATTAAACTCTACTGTAGTTCCATTTATTATATATGTAAAGTCAGCAACTGGAGGATATTTTGGAGTAGGTGAGACTATAACAATCTTTGTTACACTATCTGTTAAGTTTGTATCACTTTTAACAGTTAAGGTTACAAAATATGCTCCTTCCTTATTGTATGTATGAATAGGATTTCGTTCCGTTGATGTACTACCATCTCCAAAATTCCAATACCAGCTAACAATTTTTCCAGGAGCTACATATGACTTATCTTCAAATTTTACAGTGCTACCATTTATTTCATATGTAAAGTTAGCTAATATCCCAGCTACTAATATTTGTTTAGATATTGAAGCACTTGCATTATATTTGTCAAAGACGGTTAAAGTAACAGTGTAGTAACCTGGATTTGTATATTTATGGTGTATTATTGATTCTGTAGTATTAACAACCGTCCCATCCCCAAAGTTCCAGGTATAATATGCAATTTCACCTTCAGGGTCGTAAGATTGTGAAACAAATGTTACATCCTCATTAGGTTCAGGAACATTTGGATAATACTTAAATTGAGCTACTGGTGGTCTATTTATTACACTAAACTTAACAGTTGTTGAGTTAATTCCCCCCATTCCATCCCAAACTACTAATTTGGCAGTGTAATTCCCTATAGGGAAACTTTTAGATATGGTGGTTAATTCATTTGATGAGTAATTCCATACAATATTTCCAGAGGAATCATAAACTGTTAAATTGAATCCATAAATTTTTGCCATTGGAGAGGTTGAGGGTATATTATAGTATCCAATTACCTTACCATAGTAATTATATTCTGGAATAGCTCTGCCTGCATCTGGGTCGTAGCTATTTATTGGATTAAATACAATGGTATCTTTATAACTTGCAGGATTTGGATAAACATAGAGTTTAGCTATTGGGTTTCTATTGTCAATTATATATACTATTTTCATGTTTTGTGCAGTAGATACACTCATATATATTTGATAAACCCCTTCTGAAGTATAGATATGATTGAAAGTATAAGGAGAACGTTTAGGTTTTATCCAAGTACTGCTACCATCTCCAAAATATATATGGTGCCATAAGTATGTCCATGATACAGGCTCGACTATTGTTATATTAATTGGATAATTAGTAGGTGCTATTGTAGGAGAAGCATAAATTTGAGGATAGCTACTGTAACCTCCCACTCCAATTGGTGGGGGGATTCCAACCTCAATATTTCCATTTTCATCTACAATAAGCACGTGAGGGTAATACAATCCACGTGAAGAATATCTATGAGTAGGACTTTTTTCAAATGAACAGGTTCCATCTCCAAAACACCACATTATAAATATTGGATTCCCATAAGGAGAGCAGTCAAATTTAACATTTTCATTTACATTAACTTCAGTTTTATCAGCAGTCGCTGTTATATCAATGTAATACCCATCTTTTAATTTTACATTTAATTTTGGTGTTGAAATCACATCTGAGTAATAGTATAGATTAACAGTGTGGTTTTCTCTATTATATTCATAATCATATGAAGTTTTATCATGAGTAGGTGAAGGATAAAAATTATATCTTGTATTTCCCACATCACCAACTACTATGAAGTTTAAAGTATCTGATTTCCACCAACTTCCTGCTCCATAACTCATCCAAAAGAACGGCCACATAAATGGAAATTTATATTGATGATATGATGGAGTGAAATATGATTTAAATGTATAAGCTGTCTCTGTTCCATCTCCAAAATCCCACTTCCAATATAATCCCCAAGCTCCACTCATTTCGAATTTTATAGTGTCATTAACTTTGTAGGTTATTTTGTATGGATTAGTGTAGGCGTTTCCCCTATTATCGTTATCGTCTCCAGAGCTGTTATAAACATAAGTATATGCCTCCCCATTATAGTGGCTTGGGCCAGTAACCCAGTATATATATCCTCCTCTTGGTCTATTTACCTTAATTCCTTCATCTAAATAACCAACCATCACCCTTCCAGAATCGTCAATAACCAAAACTCTTGGGTAGTAAAATCCTGCTTCACTATACGTGTGCTCCGGAGACCTTTCAAAAGAAAATGTTCCATCTCCAAAACTCCACACACAGAATATTATATTTCTACTAACTGAAAAATTAAATTTAACAGTATCCCCCTCTACAATATCATCTCTGCTGACATTTACAATCACTGGAGTTGTGTCTACACTTAAACCATTAAATTCAGTGTTTACTGTAGTTTCTGAATAGTATTTTATTACAACAGTGTTATTTGAAGCATTATAATAAACATCCCAACTTGTTTTTGAATTTGAAGGACTACCGTTGAATATATATTTAGTGTTTGCTACATCTCCAACAACAAGCCAATTGTAAGTTAAAGCTTTTGAATATCCTGTATTATTTAGATAGCCACACCATGCTACTGGGTAAGGAAATGGAAATGTATATTTATGAGTAACTATTTTATTAGACCCATAATTCGTCTCACTCAAGTCACCGAAATCCCACTTAACAACCCCATTGTTTAGTATATCCTGAGCTACAGAATTTGGAGCTAAAGCTTCAAATGTTAAAGTGTCGTTTACATTGTATGCAATAATACTGGAATTTGTATTATAAACTCCAGAACTGTTGGTTATGTTCATAGTGTTGGGATGTATAACAATAATATAACCATTTACCATTGAGATTGCAATAAGGATAATTACTGGCATTAGAAGCTTTAAAATTTTCATAATGGTCACCAAATTTATGTTATGTTTATTATCAACTCCTTACGTATTGTTACATTATTTTTTCCAATGGTTGCAGTTATGCTTATATTTTTCCCTATATCAACAGGAGCATTATTTACAGTATCTCCAGAAATTACAACACCGTTATCTGTTGGGGCAAATATAACAAAGGTTTCAAAATTTACATTAATAATCTTATCCGAAACATGTATTGTATACCCTAAATCACCAATAGGTTTTAATTTTAAAACTATTGTTTCATTTTTTGTATAGGAGAGGATTGCATAGTTTTCAAATGTATCCGCAATACTATACATCCTATCAACTATCAAAGCATCTGTAGTGTTATTTGTGAATGTAAGTACATTGTAATAAATAAACACCGAAACCAGCATTAAAAATAATACTGCAAGTATAAAATCAATAGATAACTGCCCCCTTTTTTTTATTATTTTGTCTTTGTACATATTGAACCTCTTTTTTGTTATTTGGCTTATTTTATATTTATATAGTAGTTGCAATACATATAATAAATATATGGCACTAACATGTTTATATTTCTCATTGAAATTATTATATTTGTATATTTCGACATTATTATATACTTGGGGTGAAATTATGAAGAAAGCCCAAATCTCACTTGAATTTATACTTTTAATTTTTGGAATTATATTAATTGGAGTGATTGTATCATCCTACGTAGCTAATTCAGCAGGAATTACTAAATTTCTTGGAAATTCAACATACAGTACTAAAAAAATAACATATAAAGGATTTGGAGCGATAAATGGTATTGAAAATGTCGCAATATCAGGCACTACAAATACAACAACCCCAAATAACGAAAGTTCAGGGTTAGTTAATGAGTCCAACAATATTTCAGGATTTGCAAGAATTCTATTTGTTGGTGAGGCTCCTCCATCAAATTTAGATTACAACTCTTATGGAGATATCCGATATACGGATAATGTGGATATTACAACTCGGGGGGGAAATACTCTAATAATTAAACCTAAAGGTAGCCCTGATGAAAAATATATAGTCTATTTTGTAGATGGTGTGGTAGATTATCCAAATATTGAGTTTTGGGCTCAGGGAAAACATACTCTGGAAATATACAATGTTAAAATAATCCCTGAAGGCATATATGTGAAATTTATTGTAAAGGGAATTCCACTACCCCAGATAATTACGATTAGAGACATTAAATATATCAAAGGTGTCGATGGAGTAAATTTTGAAATTAGTGGAGGAGGTAAGAAAACAGATGCTGAGATTTATATATCTAACACTAATATATCAACGTTTGACATTAATAATTTAGAAAGAACCTCTGGAGAGATAATACTCACAATTGAAAATAGTGAAATTGATAATCTTGAGGGATATCCTGATTTTAACAATTACTCTGGAAATAATCCTATAACTATAATCATAAAAAATAGTTGGATTAATGGGAAGTATGTGACATATTACACCAAAAAAATCGAATAATAATATTTAGTAAGTTGTTAATACCTTAGAAGAAGAAAAAAGCTATATAAAAGACTAAAAAGATATATGATAATATAAATGGTTCTATTTGGGTGGTTTATATGATAATCACTAAAAGAAAGGGACAACTCTCTTTGGAGTTTATTTTATTGATTTTAGGTTTGATGGTTGCAGGGACTGTTGTTTCTATGGGATTAGTTGAGCAAAGCCCAAAATTCCTTGGAAATGAAGCTTCAAATATTAAAAAAGAATCAATGGGGGCATTTGTAACAGAAGCAAAATTTGATTCTGCTAATTCCGACACGATAATTAATGACAGTAATCCACAGCCTAAAACAAATGAAACCAATGAAACTGAAGAGCAATCAACCCCTCAAGATAAACAAGAACTTCCCGACTTAACGCCGATAAGTTTAATAGTTGCCTACACCAATGGAACTAAAATTTGCCATTACTGCAAAGAGCATGTGCAAAATAGTGGAGAGAATCAGCAACTACAAAATCAGTTCAGACATGGGTGCTGTAAAAATAATACCCAAGTGAAGATATCTACAGTTATAAAAAATGTGGGTAATGCATCGGCAGGACAGTTTGTAGTAGCATTATACGACAATGATGAAAAAGTAGCAGAACAGACAATATCTGGTTTAGGAGTAAATGACACTACATCTGTTATATTCAACTATATAATATCAACATCAAAAGGTTGCAAAAATCAGCATCAATACCAAAACCATGGAGCAAACTCTCAGCAACAATATCAGCATCATGGCTGTGGTGGAGGAATATATGAGCATACAATTAAAATCGTAGTGGATGAATATAACTCAGTAAATGAATCAAATGAAAATAACAATGAGATAAGTGTGGAAATCAATATAACTAAAGGACATGGACATCATGGACATGAAGATGCAAATAAAGAGATAAACAGTGGAATTGCCAGTGACTTAAAAATATACATAGGGGGATATGCATTTGGAGAAATTACAAAAGATATTATTTCTGGCGGAAAATATATTTCTGGAAACATTAATGAGAAAATAAAAGGTGGTGGAAAAGTAGGTAAATATAATGTAAATGGAACAATTAGCGGGAAAATAAAAGTTAATGGGAATTCAAAATTATATCTCGGTAATCTTTATTCAATAAATGCCTTAACTTTAACACCTGAAGGAAATTCTGAGACACATATTAAAGTTCCAGAAATAGGAACACTAGAAATTAAAGGTATCAAGGGATATAGTTGGTTAGAATTAAAGGGTTCTAAGGTAAATACTATAAAAGTTACAAAGCATATTGAAGGAAATGGTTACTTTATGTGTCAAGAAGATACAATTGATTATATGTATATTAGTTCAATAAAAGGATACGCTATATTAGACCTTATCAAAAATAAAATTGATAATCTTTGCATAAATAGAGTTGAAGGAAATGCATATATGTATATATCCTCTTCAGACATTAGTAAGTTAAGGATATCTGATAGTTTAAAAGGATATTCGACACTAAATATTTGGGACGGATGCGAGATTTCAGAGGTTTATATAAAAGGTATGCAATCAGATTCAACATTAATTATAGGTGATTCAAAAATTAACAAACTCACGATTAATGGAAATATGGGATATGATGCAGTTATTTACATAAATAATGCAAATATTACAACTTTGCATGTAAAAAGAATGAATTGGGGAGCAATAATAGAAATAACTAACTCAAATGTTGAAAATATAATCATAGATGAGAAAAACAAAAATGGAGCAAAAATTATTATAGACGAAAATAGTAAAGTAGGAAATATTGAAATTAAAAAAGAAATATAAATTCTAACCTAAAATTTTAATTTTACTATTTTTAAAATGAAATTTAAAGTATTAAATAAACTCCTTTAGCTTTTCTCTCAATATATCATTAACTAACTTTCCATCTGCTTTTCCTCTTAATTTTGCCATACATCTACCCATTAGAAATCCATAAGCTTTTTCTCCTTTTTCTTTAACTACATCTAAGTGATCTTTTATAATTCCTTCAATAATCTTTTCTACTTCTTCTTTAGATAAGCCCTTCAATCCTTTAATTTCCAAAATCTCATCTATGCTTTTATCTGGATACTCACAAAAACCTTTTAAAACTTCAATAATTCCCTCTTTAGCTATTTTTCCTTCAGATAATGCTCTAAATGTATCTTCTAAATGTCTATCTTCTAATTTGTCTATATCATACCCTTCTCTTTTAATCTCTTTTAATGTTCCCTCTAAAGTTGTAGCAATTAAAACTGGCTTAACATTTTTGAATTTCTTACAAAGCTCTTCAAATAAATCAACGTAATAGCTTAAAACCATTTTTCTTGCTAATTCATCATTCAACTTATACTCATTCTTAAACCTCTCAAATTTCTCCTCTGGAAGTTCTGGTAGATTAGCTTTAATCTCTTCAATAAACTCTTTCTTTATAACTATTGGAGGTATATCTGTTTCAGGATACATTCTTGCAGCTCCTGGTAGAGGTCTTAAATAGGATGTATTTCCATCCTCTAAAGCCCTCCTTGTTTCCTCTGGAACTCCAATCAATGCCTCTTTAGCCCTCTCTATTACTGCCTCTAATGCCTTGTCTACCTTGCTTTCTTCATCTGCAACAATAATTACAGCATCTAGTTCATCTGCATTAACGAACTCTCTAAGTTTTTTAACCTCTTCCTCTGTAATGCCATATTTTGGCAATTCATCTGTGTGGAACAATCCACCAACTCCAGCTATAACTTTGGCTCTATCAGAGAACTCAGTACCTAATCTTCTTCCTGGCTGAATTTCCATCCCAACTAAACCTGCAAAACCCTTTAATAAAACTGCCTTAACTTTTCCATTCTTTTTCTTTAAGGCATTTTGTATAATCTTTGATTTGCAGTCTTTAAATATCTCTGTAACATCAAATATTTCTTCAATAACCTCTGCATTTCTTTCTCTTAATTTATCTCTAATCTTTAATAAGTTTAGCTGCCTTATCACTTCATTCTCTACAACCTTTTCAATTAAGTCTAAGTCTTGGACTCCCTTAACCTCTATTCTTGCCCCATCTTTAATTGATATATTAATATCTTGCCTTATTGTCCCTAAACCTCTCTTAACTTTCCCTGTAGCTCTCAATATCTCTCCAATTCTTCTCGCTGCCTCTTTAGCCATCTTTGGAGTCTTTATGTCAGGAGCTGTTGAAATCTCAACCAATGGAATTCCCAACCTATCCAAGTTATAAACAACTGCATCTCCTCTATCCTCTATCTTTCTTGCCGCATCCTCCTCTAAACATAAGCTTGTTATCCCTACTTTACCTTCAGATGTCTCTATATAACCATCCCTTGCTAAAAATATAGTCCTCTGAAATCCAGAAGTGTTTGAACCATCAATAACTATCTTTCTCATTGTGTATGCAACATCAACCACATTCATATTCATCAATAAAGCAACCTCTAACGCTATCTTTAAAGCCTCTTCACTTGGTGGATGTGGAGGTTCTTCATCTAACTCAACCAAACACGTTGTGTCATTATAAAATTGATAAATAAACTTCTTCCCTTTCCTTGCCTCAATTAAAGCAGCTCTATCAACCTCTCCCATCTCACTCAATGAAGGCCTTAAAACTCTAACAATCTCTCCATCTGGCTCATCATCCCTCAAAATTGTAGGACAGTGGCAGAATAACTTTCTCTTTGTATTTAACTGTTGATGAATCTCTAACCCAACCTTTAATCCTATTTTTTCATAGTCAATTTCCATTTTATCACCAAATTGATTGTTATTAATTAGTATGCATCAAACCTACTTCTATATTCAATTTCTCCAACTAAATTCTTATTAATTAGTTTTTTAACTTCCTCTGGCTCATGATTTCCTAAGAGATACATCAATTTAACTAATGCAACTTCTGGAGGCATATCTTCACAACCGATAACTCCTAATTTTTGTAATTCTCTTCCATTTGAATAGACGTTCATATTTACTCTTCCATTGATTGTTTGGGTTGTCATTACAACTACTACTCCTTTATCTATCGCATACTTTATATCTTCAAATATATACTCTGGAGCATGTCCTAAACCAGTCCCCTCTAATACAATTCCTTTATATCCTTTATCAACATAGAATCTAATAATTTCTCCATCCATTCCAGGATAAATTTTTATTAAAGCCACTTTTTCTTCTAAATTGGTGTTTATCTCTATCTTTTTGCTATTATCTGATTTTTCAACTTCCTGCAAATAGATAATTTCCTTTGTAAATGGATTTATCTTAGCTACTGGCACTGTATTTATTGATTTAAACGCATCTCTTCTTGATGAATGGCACTTTCTAACTTTAACTCCTTTATGTAGATAGCAGAATGTATCTCCACTTTCCCCATGCATTACCACATAAACTCCTTTAATTGGCTCTCTTGCAGCTAAAACAGCACTTATTAAATTGAGGGCGGCATCTGATGAAGGTCTGTCACTACTTCTCTGAGCTCCAACTAGAACAATAGGAACATCTGCCTTAACCATAAATGAGAGAGCTGAAGCTGTATAGCTCATAGTATCTGTTCCATGAGCTATAACTATTCCATCAGCCCCATTTTCTATCTCTTTTTTTATCTCTTCAGCAATCTTTTTCCAATACTCTGGTTTCATATTTTCGCTTAGTATATTCATTATAGCTCTTCCTTTTATATTGGCAATATCTAAAAGCTCTGGAACAGCTCTAATTAAATCATCAGCTGTAAAAGAAGGATGAACAGCCCCTGTTTTATAATCAACCTTTGAAGCAACAGTTCCTCCAGTGGATAAAATAGAGATTGTTTTTAATTTTTCATTCTTTTCAATGTTTAATGGGGGCAACTCATACTTTGGCTTTTCCCCTTTAGCAATAATCTCTATATTTTTTACGTTTTCTTTTAATATTCCAACGTTATATCCATTTTTCATTTTTATTGTAATGACATTTTCGTCAGTTGAAGGTAGTAAAATACCTTCAAAAATCCCTTTATCTGTTTCTACTCTTATAATATCTCCAACATCCATTATTTCACCTTAAGTGATTTTTAAGATTCATAGAAATTATAGTGTCTTTCAAATTAATAAAATTTATTAAGGAAGATTTGAATGCCTTCCTTTGGAAGGCATTCATTAATGCCTTATTATTATAAAAGTTTTGAAAGACACTATAAAATAAGCAAAAAAATATAAAAATCTTTATTATAAAAATTAAAATAGGTTTAAATATATTGATTAATATGGTTAAAATAAAAATAAAAAGTGGCGTCAGTTCGCCCATCACTCATCATAGCTCAGCAGCTACTCCGTTCATCATCCGCCTAAATATATTAAGTAGCTTTAAGTATATATACTTACCTCAATATTTATGGTGAAAACATGAACGTTGAAGAGATTGAAAAATATTTGGAAGAAAATTTTGATAAACTTCCAGAGGGATGTAAGCAGTGTGTTAAAGGGGAAAAATTAGTTTTATTCATTACAGGAATTTGCAATAACAACTGCTACTACTGCCCTTTATCTGAAAAAAGAAAGAATAAAGATGTCATATATGCAAATGAAAGATTAATAACAACTGTTGAAGAGGCAATTGAAGAGGCAAAGCTATGTAGTAGTAAAGGAGTTGGAATAACTGGTGGCAATCCTTTATTAAAAATAAATAGAACTGTAAAATTCTTAAAGGCATTAAAGAATGAATTTGATGAATTTCATGCCCACTTATATACAACACCAGAAACAATAAATGAAGAGAATTTAAAACTTTTAAAAGAAGCGGGTTTAGATGAGATAAGGTTGCATCCAACAAAGATTTTTAACTATGGCTATGATGAAGAATATATAAAACTTTTATGTGAAAAATTGAGCTTATGCAACAAATACATTGAAGATGTTGGGGTTGAAATTCCAGCAATCCCAAATATGGAAGATGAAATTTTAAAATTGGCTGAGGCAATTGATGGAATTGCCAAATTTATGAACATAAATGAGCTTGAATTTTCTGAGGAAAATTATTATGAGTTGGAAAAAAGAGGCTTTATGCCAAAGGATGATGTGAGTAATGCAATTGCTGGTAGTGAAGAAACAGCTTTAAAAGTTATAAAAGAATTTAAAGGAGATTTATTTATTAACTACTGCCCATCAGTTTTAAAAGATGCTATACAGATGAGAAATAGGTTAATAAATAGAGCTAAGAATGTAGCCAAACCTTATGAGGTTATAACTGAAGATGGCTTGCTATTGAGAGGCATTATGATTTTTGATAATGAGGATGATTTAAAGGAAATGGCTGAGATTTTGGAAGAGAATGAGATTGAGTTTGAAATTATCGATAAAAATATATATTTAAATCCATTTATATTAGAGGACATTATTGAAGAGATGAAAAGACAAAGATTTCCTATAACATTCTCAGCTTATATCTCAGAGGTTTATCCAACTGCTGATGCTTTAGAAGTAGAGAGAATCCCATTAATAACTAAAAAATTAAAGTTTAGGAGAAGAAGAAAAAGATAATGGGAGATTATGATTTATGATTTTAGGAAAAAATCAAAATTTGGCTACACTACTGGCTCATGTGCTGTTGCTGGGGCTTATTCAGCCCTTTATTATTTAAAATTTGGAGAAAAACTTAATTATGTTGAGATTGAGAATTTAAATGGTGATAAATTAATTATTCCAATAGAAAACATTGAAAAATGTGGAAATAAAGCTAAGGCAGTGGTTATTAAAGATGCTGGAGAGGATATAGATATAACAAACGGAATTGAAATCATTACAGAGATTGAATTAAAAAAAGGAAAAAAAGATGTTATTATCAAAGGTGGAGAAGGAGTTGGAATAGTTACAAAAGATGGTTTGCAGGTAAAGAAAGGAGAGCCAGCTATAAATCCAAAACCTAAGGAGATGATTAGAAACAACCTTTTAAAGCTTTTAAATGATGATGAAGTTGCTGAAGTTACTATTTCAATACCAAAAGGCAAAGAACTGGCTAAAAAAACACTGAATCCAAAACTTGGAATCATCGGAGGTTTGTCTATATTAGGAACAACTGGAATTGTTAGACCAATGTCAAATGAAGCATATATGAACTCTTTAGCTCCACAAATAGATGTTGCATTAGCAAATGGTTATAAAAAGCTAATATTTGTTCCTGGAAATATTGGAACCAAATATGCTAAACAACTTTTAAATGCCAATGATGATGAGATAATTGAGGTTTCAAACTTTTGGGGATTTATGCTTGATAAAGCTAAAGAAAAAGGAGTTGGGGAGATTTTAATTTTTGGACATGCTGGAAAAATAATTAAGTTGGCTGGGGGGATATATAATACTCACTCAAAGGTAGCTGATTGTAGAAATGAGATATTAGCTGCTTATTCATCTCTATTTATTGATGACAAAGAGGCGATAAAAAAAATATTGTTTTCTAGCACAACAGAGGAAGTTATTAAAATTTTAGAGGAAAAAGGAATTTTAAATGATGTTTTCAACCTTATAGCTAAAAGAGTTGTTGAAAGGTTAAGTGAAAGATGGGAAGGTATTAAATTCAGCTGTATAATTATAGATATGAAAGGAAATGTTTTAGGAAGTTATTTATAACTATAGTTTTTTTGCAAAACATTTTGAAATACATAAGGTATTTATGAACACCTTCCTTTGGGAAGGTGTTCAAATTTTCCTTTTTAATTTTAATAACTTTTGCAAAAAAACTATATATGATGAAACCTTTATTAATATAGAGAGCATAGCTCCCTATGGCTATAAATCAACTATGTATCTAATCTTCCATCCATCTTCTTCTTGTTTAACTTCCATCATGTGATAGGTTACTGCTTTAACCTCCTCTTTTATATTGTGTTTTTCTTTGTTTATCTTTTCTCCATAAGCAGTGCATTTTAACCTATAGCCGTTATTATCTTTTTCGATTTTTACATCAAAGTCGCTAAAAACCAGATTTTCAACATCAGTATAAAAAAGTAACTCATTTAGAAAATTGTATAAAAGCTCTTCCAAATCCTCCCCTTCTATTTCAAACTCTATTTTTTCTTTTTTATCAACTTTATCAATATCTACCATAATATTGTAAAGTCCCTTAGCCCCCTCTTTAAATGCCTCTTCTAAACTTTTTCCTTTTGCTTCAACACCCAAATCAGCAGTAGTTTCAAAATAGTTGAACATTTAAACCACCTCAATAGTAAATCCATTGCAATTATTTTCTTTATACTCTTTAATCTCAAAATCTACATCTAAGAAATGCTTAACAACCCAAATGTTTGTTTTTGTGTGATTGGTTATCTCTGAAACCCCCACTATTCCTTTACCAAAAGCTAAGAATGGAATTATATGGTCTCCCATATATTTATCTAAAGCCATTCCACTTTCCCTTTCTTTCAATAATTCATTAACAGCCCTTTCAGCGACAATCTCTGCCCTTAGTCCTTTTTCTCCTAAACAACTTCCTCCCAAAGTATCGTTCCATAAAACTATACCCGCCCCAGTAGAAATACCTTTTGAACATTCTATTTTTATATTGGGCATAAGTTTTTCTTTGTTTAATAAATCCACCGCCTTTTTTCTCATTCTTCTTGCTATATTCTCATCTAAATTTTGCACATAAGCAATTCCTTCAACTAAGTTACTTTTAGAATGTTCTATTAAATCAAATTTTTTAACTTTTGATGGTTTAACTTCAAATATAACTTCTCCTCCACCTTCTGGATAAAATCCTCTTTTTAAAACTTTTAGCTCTGTCAATACTCCAAAATCTCTAAGGATTTTTAAGGTTACATTTTTTATATAATCAATTGGAGGAGCACGTTTAACATCAGTCCCTCCCTTTATTTTTACAGTGAATTTTTTGTTGATTCCCAATGATAAAGGGAGAAGGGTTTGTATAACTAAGGATATACTTCCAGCAGTACCAATATCTATTGTAAAATCTTTTGAAGCCAATTTTGAAGGTATAAAAGTTAATTCTTCTGAGCCAACGTTTAATCCAAAAACTTCAGCATTACAAAGTTTTTTAACTGCTTTAACTGCAGATACATGTTGAGGAGCTAAACCTTTATTCTTTCTCTTTTTCCTTATGTTAATAATTTTTACTGGTTTTTGAGTTAAAGCTGATAAAGAAACAGCAGTTCTTATAATTTGTCCCCCTCCTTCTAAATAACTTCCATCAATGACAATAAAATCCATCTCATCACCATTATTTTATTTTCTTTAATTTTGCAATAAAAAATGGTTCATTTGGTGGAAAAACTCTTAAAGTTCCTTTTATATGGCCTTCTTTTATATTAATTCCTTTAAATTCATCTGTTTTTATATTTATCAACTCAACATCGTCTCTTTTTTGTAGTATGTATTTTATTACTTCCTCATTTTCTTCAATTTCTATTGAGCAAGTTGAATAAACCAATTCCCCATCTTTTTTTAATAAATCTATACCTATATCTATTAACTCTTTCTGCCTTAAAGAGCAGTATTTTATATCTTCTTCTGAGACGTTTCTATTTTTATCTTTAATAATGTTTCCTGAGCATGGAGCATCTAATAAAATCTTATCAAAAAATATCTCATTTTTTAATAAGTAATCTTTGTATTTTCTCATATCTGCATTTATTATGATTGTGTTTAAAACCCCCATCCTATTTATATTTGATTTCAACGCCTTTACTCTACTTCTACTAATTTCAACTGCAACTATTGTTCCTTTATTTTTCATTAATTGGGCTAAATGAGTTGTTTTCCCCCCTGGAGCGGCACACATATCTAATATAAAACTATTTTCTTCTGGATTTAAAACAACTGGTGGAATCATTGAAGATATTGATTGTGGCATATAATAGCCAAACAAATACTCTGGAGTTGAGCCAATTGAGAACGGGGCTTCCTTTACTTCAAAAGCATAATCTAAGAAAGTTTTTTCTAAAACAACGCCTTTATTCTCTAATCTCTCTTTTAATATTTCTGGATTAATCTTTAAAGTATTAACTCTTATAAATTGCATTTTCTCCCCTTAATTTTTCAATAATTTTTAAATAACTAACTACCAATATTGGGACTAACGTTAATATAACTCCATATCCTGCAATTTCATGATATAGCCAAGGATTTTCTGGATGCATATTTACTAAATAGCAAACCAACACTATCCTAAAAATATTTACAAAAAATGCCAATAATACAAAAAAGAGCCCAATTAAAAACTCTTTACTACTTTTAGAATAAACAATAATTAGAGCTAAAAATCCAGCAATTAAAAAACTTCCCGTGCATTCTTCAACCACTTCAACAGTGTTGTTTGGCAAATATATAAAATTATTCACCAATCTTGCATTTGGGATTATTATTTTTGTAAATACATAGCTTAGATAAGTAACTATTCCTATTAAATATTTTTCAAAATAGTCCAAAATAAAAAACCCTACTAAAAATATAATATAAAATTTTATTAAAAACAAGATTTTTCCTTTTTTAGATTTACCATTTGTGGATATATCCTCCACCATAAAACTCCTCTCCATCAATAAACTGCCCCTCTTCTATAATTTTACCAATTTTATAAATCTTTGAATAACCTTTTAGTGAATCTTTCACTTTATTAAACTTGGATGTTGTAAATAAAAGCTCAAACTCCTCCCCACTATTTAAAACTACTTTTATTGGGTTTAGGTTGAATTCTTCACAAAATTCAATAACATCGTCTGGAATAAGCTTAAAAATTTTATCACTGTATATCTCAAAATTTTTGAAATATGTTATTTCCTTTCCTAAACCATCTGAGATGTCACAACAACCATTTATGAGTTTATTCATTAATAATCCTTCTTTAACCCTTGCAAGAGGTTTTCTTAATTTTTCAATAATCTTTGGATATTTTTGGCAAAGTTTTTCAAACTCTCTATAGCTAATTTTGTTCTCTTTAAGCATATAATATAGAGTTAAAGCACAATAAACCCTACCTAAATCATTAGTTACACAGATATCATCTCCAATTTTCCCTCCCCGATATATAGGATTGTCAGTTATTCCAAAAGCAGTTCCTGATAATGTTAGCTCGTTTCCTCTATTTGTATCTCCACCAACTACTGGGCAGTTATAAAGCTTAGAAAAATCATCTAAGCCAGAATAAAGCTCTCTAATAAAATTCTCATTAGCTTCTCCCTTAGATAGAGATATTGATATTAAAAATGCCAATGGTTTAGCTCCCATGGATGCAATATCTGAAACATTCGCAGTTAAAATTCTCCCTCCAATTTCGTATGGGGATAAGATAGAAGGAATATGGGCTTTTTTAACCATCATATCTGTTGTAGCAACTAAATAAAAATTTTCATCAATTTTTATAACTGCACAGTCATCATCAATGCCTTTTACAATATTTTCATTAGAAAATTTTAGAGTTTTTTTGATTATTTCAATTACTTTTACCTCATCCATTTTTTAGCCCCTTCATGTTTTGAATTCAGCAGAGTATTTAACATCTATCAATTTATCTGTGTTTACATCTAACAATCCAACTATTAACCTTGTCTGTTTATTATGAGGAACATTAAGCTTTAGCTTTACAACTTTCTCTTCTCCTGGTTTTATCGTTAATATGGAAGATTCTGTTGGATTGTAAACGTATCCATTACCAGCATCAAATGCACAATAAACTTTAACTTTCCCCTCTAAATTTCCTGCATTTTTTATATTAACTGTTATCTCAGCATAGCCATTATATAAATAGCCCTTCCAGTCCCATAAATAAATAGGTTTTTCAGTTATTGGATATACTTCAGCTTTTTCATTTTTTAATTCATCTGGAAGCATCCCAATTTTCCATCCGTTATCTGTTGTTTCCAAATAGAAATATTTTTTTCCATTGTATTCAAAGTAATATCCATAGCTACCTTTTAAATTTACTCCAACCCCCATATGTCTTGGGAATCTAATTAATGCAACATCATAACCCATCTGTTTTAATAAAGCGGCTGTTAATATAGACGTATCTTCACAATCCCCTCCATAATCAACCAAAGTTTCTATTGGGTATCTTGGATACTCATCATATCCAGTAGAAACCTTGTCATAAGCGTAAGGAAGCTGTTGAACAAAGGAAATAACTAAATTTATTCTATCATATTCGTTATAATTATTTTCTTTGCAAATTTCATCTATTTTTTGGATAACCCTATTTAAATACCAATCATCATAAGGGTCTAAAACGTAATATGAGTAATCCCTAATATATTCTCTTTTTTTTGGATTTGTAATAATCATAGAGGTATTTTGGGATGTACAAATTTAAATAATGAATTTTTCCTTTGTACTCCCATGTGTATGTCATATAACAAACATCTGTGGAAGTTTGTGGATTTATATTTTCTTTTTCATTTAGATAAGATAAAGATATGGGCGTATCAACCCATACGGTTTTTCCATTATCATAGGTAAAATCTATGGATATCCTTCCAATGTTTGATGAGCTCTTTTTAATTTCATTTTTTTCTATTGTTAGTAAAATTCCATCACCATAAGATAGATGTTTAAATTTATCTAAATCTACAGATATTTCTTTATAATATAATTGGTTGTCCTTGTCATCATAAATACCAACCTTTAAAACTCCCTCTTTTTTAACAAAACTTGAATTTTCACCAACAAAATAGATTTTTAGAATGTATTCATCTTTATTCTCATTTAAGTCCAAAATTATTGAAGATATATCACTTTTCGTTTCCATTAAATTATTGAAATCATTTTGATTATTATTTACAATACAGCCAGAAAATATTATTGTGACAATCAAAATTGGCAATAAAAGAAACTTTTTCATAATTCTCCCTCCCCCAATATAGTAAATAAAAAAGAAAAATGGCATCAGCCGGCTTGCTACTCATCACAGCTCAGTCGGGGATAAACGTCATCATCTGCCAAACTATAATATAATTCACAACAATTATTTAAAATTAATGATTCAAAATTTAAAAAATTATTCTAAATAATGTTTAAATCTACTTCTTATTGCCCTATTTACAATACCTTTTGCAGGATGCTCTCCCAAAATTCTTTTGATTTCCTCATACATATGGAATGTTGCTAAAGGTAGAGCCATATTAACAGGTTTTATTTCCCCTCCTTTTGAATATTCATTAATCCATCCTTTTTCATAGGCATCCTTAAACATGTTTAATGCATTCTTTAACATAATTTGATCCTCACAAATTAACATATTTTCAGCAGAAATCATTAATGCCTCTGGGTCAATAACTGATAAAAGCTCTTTAACCCCTCCTGCATAAACAAGGGCAGCTAAAGAGGTTAGAGCCAATAAAACTTGGTCATCAATCATTTTTTCTGGAATATTTAAGTAGTTCCTTCCACTATATTCATATTCCAATATTGAAGCTATTATTGAGATAACAACACTTGAAACCATATCTCCTACTGGTGAAACTAACCCCATAGGCATGACTTTTGGAATTTTGTTGATACTCTTTGCTAATTCAACCAACTTATTTATTTGCTCATCAGTTGCATAGCTTGTTCCATCAAATGCCTTACCTGCAATAACATAAACTTTCTGTTTTTCAGTCCCTGGGACTCCTGCTGGATGGAATGAACTTATTCCAACATCTCTTCTCTTTGCCCTTAATTCTTGAGCAAGCATTTTATGCAAAACTACTGGGGATATTGTGCAAGTATTGCAAATAACAGCATTTTGAGGCACATGAGGGAGGATGTTTTTAGCAATCTTTACGGTGTATTTACCAAATGGTGTAAATAAAATATGAACTTCTCCATGCTTTGCTGCCTCAATATCGTCACTAACTATCTTAACTCTAGCATCTTCAACTTTCTTCCATAAATCTTCACTCATTATATTTCTATTTGGTTCAGCTAAAACAACATCATGTCCAGCTTGTGCAAACTGAATTGCCATCCCTGCTCCACCGTAAGGCGGCTCCCCTCCAAACTTTTCTGGAATTTTCAGTTGTTCTAAGTAGAGTTTTTGATTTCCTGCTCCATAAACCGAAATTTTCACAATACATCACCTTTTTTTTATTTTTTATTTTTGAAATATATGGAAATTGGAAATATAGTTTATTTGAATTCTTAAGTATTTTTAATTTCCATATTCTGGAAAGAAAACAGAAAATTTTTTCATTTTACAAAGAATATCGAAATTTTAAAGAAATATGTTGTATATTTCTCAAAATAATACAAAAATAGCCTTACTGTAGTGTAATTTAAGAATTAACTTTGATAGTGTCTTTTTCGTAAGGCATTTTTAACAAATCGTCGTATTCTTCTCTTAATTTGTTTGCATATTTCTTCAATACCTCATTCTCAATATCTCTATCTTTGTTTGTTATAACTACAAGAATATATTTTCCTGCATCAAATAATTTTATTTTCAAGCTGTTCCCATTTATTTCTATCGAATCCACAGCCTGATTAAAAACTTCTCCCGTCTTTTCACTTGAACCAAACACTATTCCTATTAGGTTACTAAGAAATTCTCTATTAATATCACTTTCATTTAGGTTATCTTCTAAAAATAATCCATCTTTACTTGTTATTAAAACACCACAAACTCCTTTTAATTTACTAATCTCATTTACAATACTTCTCATTAACCCCACCTCCAATCTCTGTTTTTTAACTTCTGGATAACCAATAACATATTTGATTATATATATTAATTATAGGACAACCCTTAGACATTTCCCTTATACTAAATATATAAATAAATGAATTTTAAGTAAGGTAAAATTTACTTAATCATACAAAAAATAATTTTTTATTACCTATTTATTACTAAAAATCGATATATGACATATTTAAAAACCTAAATTCCTATATTGGCATTTTTAAAGAGATATTAGCTTATATAAGCTTATATAAAACAACCTAATGATGGTTGACGAGATAAATAATTTTTTAATGCTTTATTACTTTGGAGGTGAATTTTGTGACAAATAGAATAGAAATTGCCCCTACAACCAGACATGAGGGACATGCTAAATTGATTTTAGAGGTTGATGATGAGGGAATTGTTAATAAGGCATATTATTTAAACACAACTCCAGTTAGAGGATTTGAGACAATGTTGAAAGGCAAGCCAGCAGAGTTTGCTCCAATTGCTGTTATGAGAATCTGTGGAATCTGTCAAACAACACACGGAATTGCTTCATGTGAAGCTATAGAAAATGCCATTGACTGCGAAATCCCAGATGATGGTTTGTTGTTAAGAGAGTTAGTTGGAATTGGAAATAGATTGCACTCCCACCCATTACACCACCTACTAACAATTGATGACTTCTTAAAACCAGATGAGACAGAGCTAAAAATAGAACTAATAAAATTAATCCAAAGAATGAGAAAAGTCGGACAGTTAGTTGTAGACATTGTAGGGGGAGAAGGAATTCACCCACCAAACATTGTAATTGGTGGAATGAGAACAAACATAACAGAGAGAGCTAAATCAAAGCTATACTATGCCTTAAGACAGTATGAAAAAGATGCTTATGAGTTGTATGAAAAATACACTGAGCTAATTGAGAGATACTTGGAAGAGATAGGCATTCCTGACTTAGGGGCTCATGAATATCCATACATAGCTACACATACAACCTATGGAGATAGATATGCAATAAATTGGAATGATGTAACTGAAATTCCAGCTCAAAGATACTACGAAGATGAAGAGGCAAAGCAAACAACAACAATTCAAATTCCTTTATATGCGGGAGTTCCTGCTGAAGGAGGACCAAGGGCAAGAATGGTTAAATTTGGAAACTTTAGAGAGGGGGGAAGTGCTTTAGACATCAACATAGCAAGGGCTCAAGAAAACCTTGGGGCTGTTTATAGGGCTTTAGAGATTTTAGATGAGCTAAACTTAAATGGAAAGACAAGAGTTGAGCCAGAATATAAAGATGGAGTTGGTATAGGCGTTCATGAAGCACCAAGGGCTACAAACACTCACATGGCTGAAGTTGGAAAGGATGGAAGAATTAAGAGCTATAGAATTATAGCGGCATCAACATGGAACTTCCCAATTGTTGAGAAGGCGATTGAAGGCTATCCACAGCAGTATGCTGAAGTTATAATGAGAGCTTATGACATATGAGCTTCATGTGCTACCCACGTTATAGTTAAAGATGAGGAGACAAAAGAGGTTATAGAAGTTAGAAAAATGTTATAAGCCTCGAGGGGAACCCGAAAGGGACCCGAGAGGCGTCTTCTATTGAGATTTAAAATTAAAATCTTAAAAAACTTAAAATGAATGAAACCATGAAGGCAGAGATAGAAAGCCAAGATAATGAATTGTTTGATTTCACTCCCTCATATTTAAAAAAAGAGATAATGGTCTTAGCCTGTGGAAATATACTATTCGCTGATGATGGCTTTAGCGTTCATGTCATTGAAAAATTAGATAAAATCTTAACTGATGAAGAAAAGCGAAAAATTGCGTTGGTTGATGCCGGAGCTGGAGCCCCTCAGCAGGTTTTAACATTAATAGATGAAAACTCTAAAACAAAAAAGATAATTGTTGTTGATGTGATTGATTGGGGATTAAATCCAGGAGAAATAAAGATAATTAAAAAAGATGAGCTTCCAAATCCAAAATATCATAGATTAGATTCCCATGACTGGCCTTTAGCTCCTTTATTGAGAGAAGTTGCTGAAAAATACAATATAGAGGTTAAAGTTGTTGGCTGCCAAGCTAAATACATCTCAGAGCCGGATGTTTATATCGGCTTAAGTGAAGAGGTTGAAAAGGCAGTTGATAAAGCAGTGGATATAATTCTTAGAGAGTTAAGAGGTGATTAAAGTGGTTAAAGTTGCCCACGTTCAGTTATGTAGCTGTTGTGGTTGTTTAGTTTCTTTAGCAGATACATATGAAAAGCTTTTAGATGTCTTAAACTCAATTGAGTTAGTTTATTGCCAAACATTGGCTGATGCAAGAGAAATTCCAGAATGTGATATTGCCTTAGTTGAAGGTAGTGTATGTTTAGATGACCACCATTCATTGGAAGTAGCTCAAGAGGTTAGAAAAAAGGCTAAGATTGTTGTTGCTTTAGGAGCTTGTGCGGCAACTGGTGGAGTTACAAGATACTGTAAAGGAAATCAGCTATCTAAACCTGTTCATAGCTCGTTCTCCCCATTAACTGAAGTTATTAAAGTGGATTTAGCAATTCCTGGTTGCCCACCTTCTCCAGAGGCAATTGTTGGAGTAATAACCGCTGCATTAAACGGAGATATGGAATATCTACAACCTTATGCTGAATTGGCAGAGAAAGGAAGTGAAGCATGTGGATGTGATGTTATCTATAAGGTTGTTAATAAATCCCTCTGTATGGGTTGTGGGACTTGTGCTGCTGCTTGCCCAACGAGGGCTATAGAGATGTTGGATGGGAGGCCAAACATAATAAAAGAACTTTGTATAAAATGTGGAGCTTGTTCTGTCCAGTGTCCAAGAATTAGATTCCCAGAGTTAATTGAGAAGATTGAATAAATAATAAAATAATAATTTTTTTGGGGTGGAATAGGATGAATCCTTTTGGAGCTTATAAAAAAGTAGTTTCAGCAAGAAGTACATTAAAAGAAGTTTTAAAGAAAGCACAAGATGGGGGAATTGTTTCAACAGCTTTTATTTATGGTTTAGAAAACAACTTATTAGATGGAGTTATCGTTGCAGATAATGCTGGGGAGTTTAAAGCAGTTCCAAAAGTTGCTACAACACCAGAGGAGGTTTTAGAGGCTGCAGGAACAAAATATACTGTCTGCCCTAATATTTCAGTATTAAAGAGTGCTGTTAGAGAATACGGCTGTGAAAAGATTGGAGTTGTTGGAACACCATGCCAAGTTAGGGCTGTTAGAAAATTGATGAAATATCCAGTTGGATTTAGGCATGTCCCAGACAAGATTGCTTTGATTATTGGAATTTTCTGTATGGAGAACTTCCCATATAATGGTTTAAAGTTAATTGTTGAAGAACACTGCGGAGTTAAAATGGAAGATGTTGTTAAGATGGATATTGGAAAGGGTAAGTTCTGGGTTTATACAAGATGGGGAGAGACAAAAGCAATTAAATTAAAAGAAACCCACCCTTACGAGCAAATAGCCTGCCACGTTTGTACAGATTATACAGCAGAGTTGGCAGATATTTCAACAGGTTCAGTTGGAAGCCCAGACGGATGGAGTACAGTGTTTATAAGAACTGCTAAGGGAGAGGAAATATTCAACAAAATGGTTGAAGATGGTTACTTAGAAGTTAAACCGATAGAAGAAGTTAAACCAGGACTAGGATTAGTTGAAAAATTAGCATTACAGAAAAAAGAGAAGAACATGAAGGAAATTGAGCATAGGAAAGAGCTCGGACTACCAGTGCCTTACTAAAAACACTAAATGCTAAATAATACTATTTTTCTTTTTATTTTATGGCTTTTTTATTGAACTATTTTAATCAATAATCAATAATCAATTCAATAATCAATTAGAAAATATTTTTTTGATTTATAAGTTTTAAATATTAAAGAGAGTATCCTATTTTTTGGTGATAAAAATGAAAACTAATATTCTAATTATAGGTGGAGGAGGAGCCGCTGCAAGGGCAGCAATAGAATGCAGAGATAAGAATGTTATAATAGCCGTTAAAGGATTATTTGGAAAAAGTGGATGCACAGTTATGGCTGAAGGTGGATATAACGCTGTTTTTAACCCAAATGATAGCTTTAAAAAGCATTTTTATGATACAGTGAAAGGTGGAGGATTTATAAATAATCCAAAATTAGTGGAGATTTTAGTTAAAAACTCTCCAAAAGAACTTTTAAACTTAGAAAAGTTTGGGGCTTTGTTTGATAGGGATAAGGAGGGATTTATAGCTCAAAGACCATTTGGTGGGCAATCATTTAATAGAACTTGCTACTGTGGAGATAGAACAGGACACGAGATAATGAGAGGTTTAATGGAATATATCTCAAAATTTGAAAGGATTAAGATTTTAGAAGAAGTTATGGCAATAAAGTTGATTGTTAAAGATAACAGATGCTATGGAGCAATATTTTTAGATTTAAAGACTGGAGAGATATTCCCAATATTTGCTAAGGCAACTATATTGGCAACTGGAGGAGCTGGGCAACTCTATCCTATAACATCAAATCCAATACAAAAGACTGGAGATGGTTTTGCTATAGCTTATAATGAAGGAGTTGAGCTTATAGACATGGAGATGGTTCAATTCCATCCAACAGGAATGGTAGGAACAGGAATTTTGGTTACAGAGGCGGTTAGAGGAGAAGGAGGAATTTTATATAACAAAAATAAAGAAAGATTTATGGCAAGATATGATAAGGAAAGAATGGAATTATCAACAAGAGATGTTGTTGCAAGAGCTATTTATAGAGAGATTCAAGAGGGAAGAGGAGTTAATGGAGGGGTTTATTTAGACGTCTCCCATCTGCCAGATGAAGTTATTGAGAAAAGGTTAGAAACAATGTTAAAGCAATTTTTGAGAGTAGGGGTTGATATTAGAAAAGAGCCGATGATTGTTTCTCCAACTGCTCATCACTTTATGGGTGGTTTAAGGATTAATGAGAGGTGTGAAACCAACATAGCTGGATTATTTGCATGTGGAGAGGTTACAGGAGGAGTTCATGGGGCTAATAGATTGGGAGGCAATGCCTTAGCAGATACTCAGGTCTTTGGCTCAATTGCTGGAAAATCAGCTAAGGAATTTGTTGAAAATAATGAGTTTGATAATATTGATGTGGAAGAAGATATTGCCAAAATACTGGAAGAGATAAAAAGCTTAGAAGGGGATTTAAATATCTATAACTTAATTGAGGGTTTAAAAAAGACTATGTGGGATTATGTATCCATTATTAGAAACGAGGAAGGATTAAAAAAAGCTTTAGAAAAAATTGATGATATTGAGAAAAACTTAAACGATGTCAAAATTAATGGAATTATTGATTTGCAGAAATACTTTGAGTTAAAAAACATGGTTGTTGTTGCTAAGTTAGTTACAAAATCTGCCTTATATAGGGAGGAGAGCAGAGGAGCTCATTATAGGGAAGATTTCCCAGAAACAAAGGAAGAATGGAGAGGAAACATAATTATAAAAGGCAAAAAGATGTGGTTTGAGAAGTTGGACTATGATGTTGATGAATGGATAAAAAATCTTTAAAAAGTTTGGCTCAGCTGCGGGAGTAGTCATCACAAAAATCAGCTAGCGAAATTGTCATCATCGCCAAAAAATTTTTATAAATCACCTATCATTCCTTTAACTATTATTTCAGTTGCCTCATCTTCATCTAATCCCTTAGCCATCAATGTCTCTAACTGCTTTTTATCAACGCTTCCTATTGCTGCCTCATGGGTTATTCTTGCTCTATCATCTCTAACAACAACTATTGGGATTGACTCAACCTCTGCCTGTCCTTTAACTATTTCAGCACAGTCAATATGTCCTTTGCTGTATGGTGCATTTCCTTCAATCTTTAGTTTTAAGCTTATTTTGGAGTTATCCATCGCCGCTCCTCTACTCTTTATAATGCATTTTGCATTTTCTCCATTTAGCTTAACAACTTCATTAACCTTAACAACATCCTCTTTTATTGCATAGGTTCTTGTGGTTATGTCAATTATTGCATCTTTTTTGGCAATAATCTCTTGCTCTATGTCTAAAGTTCCTATCCTCCCCTTAGTTAATGTGAAGTTTGAGATATAAATGCCTCCCTCTTCAATTTCAACCTTTACAGTTGGTTTAACTAAAATATCCCCATCCATCCCATGATAGTGGAATTCATTATAAGAGAATTTTGCATTCTTGCCAATCTTTATGATACCGTTCATTATATGCTTAATTCCCCTACCTTTTGGAAATGAGCAGTGAGACATCAATGAGATAGAGCTATCCTCCTCTAAGATAATCTCAACATCTATGATTTGAGATATATTTTCTTCAGTGATTCCAAAGCACATGTGGATTGGGTATTTAAATTTATGTCCCTTCTTAACAATAATTTTTGCTTTTATCTTTCCATCTTCTTCTCTACCTTCTAATATTATCCCTTCATCTCCTTGAACATCTATAATTTTGCTTTCTTTGACGATTATTCTTGGCCCTTTACCATGAACAATTTCCTCAGGTTTTTCAGAGGTGTATTTAATTGCTTCAATTATCTTCATTAACTCCTCTTTGATACTCATTTTCCCCCTCTGGGATTTTTATTCTTTTTCTTCTGGAACTTTTTTGTAGCATTTTCCACACTCTTTTTTATAAAACTCTCCAACTTCTTTTGGATCTCCACTCTTTATAATCTCTCCAGCACAAATTAAAGAGACTCTATCAGCATGTTCAGCCAATTCTTCTCTATGGGTGATAACCAATAAAGAGCATCCTTTTTCTTTTAAGTAGTCAAAAACTCTCTTAATTTCATCAAATGACACAATATCTATCCCACTATCTGGCTCGTCCAAGATAGCCAAATCTGGCTCTATACATATAATTGATGCCAACTCTACCCTCTTTCTCTCTCCTCCACTCAATGTTTCATCAACATATCTATCTAAATACTTATCTGGGTCTAAATTAACCAATTTTAATGCTTCTCTAATTTTTTCTTCTGCAGTTTTTCTGTCTTTCTTATATTTTTCATTCATTCCAAGCATTAAATAATTTCTCACTTTAATACCCTCAAATCTTGCTGGTTCCTGCCAAGCTAAAGTCATCCCCATTCTCGCTCTCTCAGTAATGCTTTTATCTGCTATATCAACGCCTTTGAATATAATTCTTCCTTTAGTTGGGTTATAGCCTGAAATTCCCATTATTGTGTAAGCTAACGTTGATTTTCCTGCTCCATTCGGTCCTATAATAGCATGAATCTCATTTTCCTTTATATCTAAATTTACGCCCTTTAAAATCTCTCTGTTCCCTCTATAAACATGCAAATCCTCTACCTTTAATAACATGATACTCACCAAAAATTATAAATAGGTCTTTTGTGAATGTTCATTAAAAGCGGATATATTTTAATAGCTTATGCAATAAAAAGATTACCATTCCCAAAGAATAAAAAATAATAAAATCAATAAAAAAATTAAAAACCAAAAGTCCTGGTCTCTTTGGACTGGCGACCATCGGGTGATAAAATGGCAAGAATGCACGCAAGAAAAAGAGGTCGCTCCGGTTCAAAGAGACCCGTCAGGAAGGAAGTTCCTGAATGGGTCCAATACACACCGGAGCAAGTAGAGCAGTTAGTAGTAGAGTTAGCTAAGAAAGGTTATCAGTCAGCACAGATTGGTTTGATATTAAGAGACACCTACGGAATTCCAGATGTTAAATTAATTACTGGTAAAAAAATCAGTAAGATAATGAAAGAACACGGTTTATATCCAAAAGTTCCAGAAGATTTATTAAACTTAATGAGAAGAGCTGTTAACTTAAGAAAACACTTAGAACAGCACCCAAAAGACTTGCACTCAAAGAGAGGTTTGCAGTTAATTGAATCAAAGATTAGAAGATTAGTTAAATACTACAAGTCAAGAGGAGTTTTACCAGCAGATTGGAGATACACACCAGAAACAGCAAGATTGTTGGTCGAGCAGGCATAAAGCTTCTTCTCTTTTTCTTTCTATTTTCAAAATTTAAATTAACTAAAAGTTAATAAGTGATTTTATGGAGGAGAAAATCAAAATTAAAGATTTTTATATAACGATTGATAGATGTTTAATTTATAAGGATTATGCTATAATAGCTGACACACATATTGGATTTGATGTCTTTTTTGGTGAAGGTGGGGCTAATTTTCCATTACTGCAAAAAGATGAGGTTATAAAAAAAGCTTTAAATATAATTGAAAAATATAAAATTAACAATCTAATAATTAATGGGGATGTAAAGCATAACTTCAAGCCTTATCCAAGAGAAATTAAGTTTTTAAAAGAGTTCATTGATTTTATGAATGATTATGTTAATATTATTTTAATTAAAGGTAATCATGACACTTTTATTTCATCAACTGGCTATGAAATTTTTGATTATTTTGAAATTAATGATTATTTAATTTTCCATGGAGATAAAGAGCTAAATATTGATAAAGATTTATTAAAAGATAAGTTTTGGATTTTGGGGCATGAGCATCCATCAATAAAACTTAGAGATGAAGTTGGAGCAATTATGAAATTTCCAGCTTATTTATTAAACAAAAAATATATTGTTTTACCTGCTTTCAACCCTTTATCTCCGGGAAATGATTTGATTAACAATTCAGCATCATCCAAAATTATAAAAAAGGATTATTTAGATTCAGAAGTTATAGCAATAACTGATATTGGTTTGCTGAATTTTGGAACTCTTAGGGATTTAAGAGAGTTTGCTAAAACTCACCTCTAATCCAAGCTTTATTCTTTTAGGTAGAAAGTCATATTATCTTCATTCAATATAATCCCTTTTTTCCATTTTACAAATAGGTAGTATTTATCTTTTTTATCATCTGAAAGCTCTTTTTCAATTCTTTTAGCTATAATCCTTACAGGGTTTTTTCCAACTCTCTCTTCAAAATCTTTAAAGCTTTCAAATTTTTTTGTTTCTCTCTCTTCAATAATCTTCCACATATACTTCTTTTTAATTTCTGGAAGTAATTCTAAAGTATGTAATCGTGTAGTTATTGGTGGGCATTCATTAAAGAATCTTACAAATCTATCTTCCTGCATTTTAACGGCTTCCATTATAACATATAGAAGCTCAGATTTTGCTGTTGGTGTTAAGTTTTCGTATTTAATCATTCTTCTAACATGGTCAATCTTATCTCTCTTTCCCTTTCCAATATAAACTCTTTCTCCTAATTCAATATCTACATTTGGTTTTGGAATCATCTCCATTAATAAAAACTGATATTCTCCAAGTCCTTGAACTACTGGTTCATCGGGTTTGTCAGGATAACCGTAAGGTAAATAATCTAAGACCCATGCATAGTTTTCAAATTTTTGTGGCTTATTTTTTTTAGGAAATCTCATTCCTTCATCATTTCCTTTTTTATATTGCCCTCTAACCATAAAATTTCACCTTTCATTTAAATCTACAAATATATTGGAATAATAAAACCTATACAGCTTAATTTACACCTTCGAGCGTTAGCGAGGAGGTGTTAGATTTTTGATGAAATGGAGAGTGAAACTTTCCAGCTACAAATCCATAGGATTTGTTCAACTTTTTCTAAAAGTTTCATTTAAATCTACAAATTTAAATGAGCAATAAAAAATTAGATATATTTCCTAACGACTTCTAAGATTTCCTCAGCATTTTCAGGCAATTCTCTTTTGTAATAGATTGCTCTTAAATCATCCAAATCTTCAGGTAGAATATCAGCTATTTTAACTGCTGTTTTTTCATCTACTCCTAAAGATATCAATTCTTCAACTAATTTTTTCGCCTCTTCTTTATCTAACTTGGCAAACTTTTGTAAATAATCCAAAGCACATCCCTGTTCATAAGATAATTCTCCAATTTGAGCTCTCTGATACATAATATCTGCAGCTTCTGATACTGTTATATATTTCTCTCCAAGGATTTTTTTGCCTATCATTCTCTCCCTCTTAACTTAATGCAGTAAAAATAAAATTATATTTGTCATTAAAGTTACATTCAAAATTGAATTATATGGAAAAATAATTAAAGCATTTCAAGAAATTAAAAAATTTAAGCTGTAGCAGGTCTTAAGTGTTGTGGATAAGCAATGATTTGTTTGTATTTTCCTCCATCTCTTACTTTAACGATAAATGCTCTTCCCTGCTTACCAACAACAACTCCTGTTCTTCCGTGGAATCTTGGATGTGGCATTCCCTTATGGACTGATGGATCTATAACTATATGCACATACTCTCCTTCTTTATACTCTCTCAAAGCTCTTGTTATTGGGTAGAGTCCTCTTTCTCTTGGGTGTTTTGATAACTTCTTTCTTGTTTTTCTTCTAAATCCTTCACTCATTTGAACCATAATTCTCACCTTCATTATCGTGTATTTTTAAAACGTCCAATTCCTTACATATACAGTTTTTGTTTAATATAGATGAGACAGATGGGTTTGTTCTCCCATCATCTCCACTGATTAGCTCTTTTATATATAATCCACCATCACAATATATAATCATCTCAAAATGATTGTCATCTACTTTACTGGTTTTAACTTTATATACCTTACGGATTCTCTCTAAATCAGCTCTTCTATGTAAAACCCTTTTTGGTGTTTTTTGATAGATAGTTCTATTTTCAAGCTCTTTTTCAAGGAGTTTTAGTTCTTCATCAGTAATTTTATCAGAGCATTCAACTAAGGCTCTATATGTTTTTCTATGTGGGGTGTTTTTAAATATAACTTTATCCTTTCTAACACCAAACTCTAAGTTTAAAACCTCTACCCTACCATCTTTATTAACTTCTTCAGCAATTTTATTTAAATCAATTTTTCTTATCTTTGGCTCTTTAATCTCTAAAACAAATGGCCTTCCATCTCCAAGCATTCTAACGTCTATATCTTCCCTTCCAGCCCCATGAAATTTTGCATCTACTCCTTTTGTAGCTTCTAAGAACGGTTTAGCAATGATTTCTTCAACAGATATTGGATATTTTTTGCCTGTGTAGTTGCATAGCTCACAACCTTTTCCTCTACACTTTCTGCAAGGCCATCTTGTTTGTGGAATACCTCTAACTAATTTTCTATATCTTCCTTTAATAAATAATGGATTTATCTGTAGATAGATTTCTTCAGTGTATGGATTTATATGAACAACTATATCTGGATATTCTTTATTTGGGGCTTTGTCCAACCTAACAGCTAACATCTTCCCAAATTCTCTCCCAAATTCCTGTTTTATACTCTCCATAAATTCTGTTTCAATCTCTTTTTCAAGCTCTTTAATCTCTTTTGGGATATGAGTTCCAATTAAAAATGTATCAAAATCATATTCTTTTAAAAGTTCAATCGCCTTATTTAACAACTTTTCCATTTTTTGTTTGTTAAAAATGCCTTTACACCATGGGCAGTTTTCTTTTTCTACCTCTATATCTTCCAATCTTATTTCATCAACTCCACTCCTTGCCAAAGCTTTTAATAATTCCAACTCCTCCTCATAATTTATTCCTTTTTCCTTAGCTTTTTTTATCTTTGCCTCAAGTTCCAAAGCTTTATATAACTTTAATGCCTTACCTCTTTCAGTGTTTGTTGTATGTAATAACTTAGCGTACAATCTTCCAAAGCACCTATCGCAGAGAGGATATTTTTTTAATATTTCATAGTTTATAATCTCCATGTTTTCTCCCCATTCAGTGTTTAAATAGATTAATTTTATAATTGGTTTATTAGATTTTTATAAATTTTTGGTGATATAAATGATAGCAAATGTGGATTTGCATATACACTCAAGATTTTCTGGTGGGACTTCTAAGGATATGAATGTAGAGAATATTTTAAAGTATGGAAAATTAAAGGGATTAAATATCATTGGGACTGGCGATTGCACACATCCAGATTATTTGGAAGAGATAAAGCAATATAAAGATAGAGAACTAATTTTAACTACTGAAATTGAAGATAAGAATCGAGTTCATCATCTTATTTTATTGCCTTCAATAAGTAAGGTTGAAGAGCTTAGAGAGGTTTTAAAAAAATACTCTAAGGATATTGATAAAGAGGGAAGGCCGAGAGTATCTATTGGTGGAGCTGAGCTTTTAGAAATTGTTAGAGATGTTGATGGCTTAATAGGGCCTGCCCACGCCTTTACTCCATGGACTTCAATATATAAGTCATTTGATTCAATATACGACTGCTATAACAAAAAACCTGACTTTGTAGAACTCGGTTTATCGGCAGATACTGATATGGCGGATATGATTCCAGAGTTGAGAGATTTACCATTTTTATCAAATTCTGATGCCCATTCATATCATCCTCATAGATTGGGAAGAGAATTTAACCAGATAGAGGTTGATTATATTGGAGGAGTTGAGGATAACTTTGAACAAATCAAAAAAGCAATAAAACATAATAAAATAGTGGCTAATTATGGATTAGACCCAAAATTGGGAAAATATCATTTAACCGCCTGTTCAAAATGCCATACAAGGTTTAAGTTGGAAGATGCTAAGAAATATAATTGGAAATGTCCAAAGTGTGGAGGAAGCATAAAAAAGGGAGTTTTAAGTAGAGTTGAAGAGCTGAGTGATGGGAAGATAGAGCATCCAGAATTTAGACCTCCATATTATAAGCTGATTCCATTAGCTGAGATGATTAGCTTAACTATAGGCAAAGGGATATTTACAAAGGCTGTTCAAAGCTTATGGGAAGAGTTTATTAAAAAATATGGGAATGAAATTGAGGTTTTAATAAACGCAGATATTGAGGAATTAGCTAAGATTCATCCAAAAGTGGCAGAAACCATTAATCTGTTTAGAAGAGGAAAAATATATATCTATCCAGGTGGTGGAGGGGAGTATGGAAAGATTTCATTTAAACCACAAAAAGTAGAGTGGTATAGGGAAGAGATAACTTTAGATAGGTGGTTAAAACAGTAATTTAATTATTCTGAGAAATCAATCTCTGTCCCTTCAACTTCTCCCAATAAAGCTTTATAAACATTTCCTACTTTATTTCCGTTAAATACAAAACTCCTACACTTATTTTTTCTAATTATCTCTATCTTATACCTCATTCCACCAGTAACATCTATGCTGTTAGAGCCACTCAGATAATTTAATATTTCATCGATATTTTTCTCATCTATCCTTTTTATTGGCTTATTGTTAATTAAAACACCATCAACATCTGTAGCATAGAGTATTAAATCAGCTTTTAATTCATTAGCTAAGTATGGAACTATATCATCTCCAGAAATTATTTTATAGCCCATGTTGTCATCAACTACTATATCACCATGAACTACTGGAATTAAATCTCTTTTAAGCATCTCTTTTATAGCAGAGGTGTCAAAAATTAGCTTATCTCCAAAAACAACAAATGAAGATGGTTGTATAGAGATAGCTGGTATGTCATAGCTCTGTAAAGTGTCTATAACTATGTTGTTAAATCTCCTCATAGCTTTCTGTATATCCCAAAATCCCTTTTCCATATTTATAAACACTTTTTTACCATTTTCAACTTTTAAGTATTTTTTAGCTACAGGATGCCCAAAAGCTCCACCACCATGGACAAGTATTAATTTTATATCTTTATTTTGGTTTTTATAATAATCTAAGGCATTTTTTATCTCCATCGCTATTCTCTCTAAATTGTCCCATTTTACTGAAAAAGGCATATTTTTATCTGATAAAATACTTCCTCCTAATTTTAAAATAGTTAGCATATTTCCACCTATCTTTTTATTATTAACACTTTATTTCCTCCTTTCATAAACTCATATTTTGTTTTTTCAATTTTTGCATTATATTCATTCATTATCTTATCTAAAAATATTGACTTTTCACCTTTTAAATTTAAGATTGGAAATATCCTTATCTCTTCTGAAATCCTTAAAAGTTCATCAATTGTCTCTTTATGGAACTTATAATCGAAAATATTATCATACAATAACAAAAAATGCCCTACGAGAGAAATAGCAAATTCATCATCTTTAAAATTTGTTTTTGGGTAAATTGTGTAAACATATCTTTTCCTATTTATTTTATAATCCTCAATAAATGTCTTATATGTTCTTTCTCTTGTTTTCTTCCATTCTTCAATTGTCTTAAATTCATTCCAGTTGAAATTATCTTTAAATTTTTCTTTCAAATGCATCTCCATAAGCTCTAAATCTTTTTTACATTTCTCCTCAATTTCTTCTGGTTTTAGATTGTAAATTTTATCTGAGGCTGTAATATCATAACCCTTTGCATTACCCTCTGCACAAAAAGAACTAACTCCAGAAGCAACATCTAATATTTTATTATTTAAAATATCCTCATTTAAATTAAACATCCTCACATATTCATTAAAATTCCTTCCAAGTAAGACAGTATCTTTTAAATTCAAATATCTCACCTTTTTATTCCTTTAATAATATATCTCAACCTATTTCCAGTTCTAATTTCATCAACCTCAACACTTAACCCAACCTCTTTCATTTTTTTGATTATCAGTTCTCTCCTCTCTTCTGGTTTCTTTGGCATCATTAAAGCAATAACTCCTTTTTTATTTAAAAAGTTAATTCCCTCTTCAATTATTTTGAATGAAAACTCCTCTCCAAATTTCCCTCCACCTATCAGCTCAATTTCCTTAGCTAAAGCCCCTCCAAATTTTCTTCCACTTGCAACAGAATTTTTTGAATAAAAGGGAGGGTAAGAGATGATTAAATCAAATTTCTTTCCTTTAATTTCTTTAATTCCTTCAATAACCTTCCCCTTAGAATTTATAATCTTTATATTTAATTTATTCCTTTCTACGTTCTTTTTAGCAAAATCTATAAATTCTTCATCAACCTCAGTGGCATAAACCTCAGCATCATAAAATTTTTTTATTAATAAGGAGATTATGGCAGAGTGTCCAGTTCCAATCTCTAAAACAGTTGGTTTTTCTATACCGAGCTTTTTTAAAGTTTCAAAAGTGGATTTTATAAAGAGATATCTGTTTATTGGTGTAGGTATTAGCCCATTTTCATGGAATTCTATATCCAAATCAAATAAAACCTTTAAAACTGTTTTGTTATACTCTATTAAAGCATCCTTATTTTTAAAGTCAATTCTAAGCTTATCCCCTTTCTTATAAACATATTTTTTTAATTTTTCGTTATATTTTATAGCATCTTCAATCTTTAGTCCTAACATGTCTTTCCTCTCTATATTCTTATCTTTTCTCCTAATTTTGGAGTTATTGCATCAAATCCATGTTCTAATGCCCAATTTCTTAAAATTGTTGCCTGAACCTCCTCTCCATGCTGTATAATTAATAACTCTGGATTAACTTTTTTAATTATCTCATGTAGTTCATCCATCCCAGCATGGCATGAGAAGTTATACATACAAACTTCTAAGTTCGGCTTAATCTCATCTTTCCCAATAAATATCTTCCCAGTCTCAATCAAATGCCTACCATTAGAATCTCTAACTTGGTAGCCAGTTAATAACAGAGCGTTTTTTGGATTGTGCATAAACAATTTTAGATAGTAGAGTATGGGCCCCCCATCTAACATTCCTGCAGTTGTTACAACAACTCCTCCATTTTTTGATAAATCTTCTATAGCTTTAACCCTATCTTCTGATTTCTCAATTATTTTAACATTTTTTAGAGCTTTTTCTAAGTGTGTTGCTTCATTTAGCATATTTTTATAGTTGAGCATTAATCTTGTAACTTCTACAGCCATTCCATCTAAATAAATAGGGGCATCTATGTTGTAGTCATTTAATATTAATAATATCTCTTGAGCCCTATCAACAGCAAATACTGGAATTAAAGCAACCCCTCCCCTAAATAAAATTTCTCTTATCTTTTCTATAAAACTCAGCTCTACAGCTTTTCTATCTGGGTGTATGCTGTTTCCGTAAGTTGATTCTATAATTAAGACATCAATATCATCTCTTGTATAACTTAAATCAGCCCCTTTAGTTAATCTTGTGTCTCTAAGCTTTATATCTCCAGTGTATAAGACAGTTTTATTTGGGTATTTTAATAAGATTGATGCACTTCCTGGAATATGCCCAGCACTAAAGAACTCATAGGAAAAATCTTTATAATATTTTTTATCGTTGTAATTTAATGGAATGGTGTGCCTCATTGCCTCTTTTACATCATGGTTGTTATAGGGAATTTTTTTATTTTCTGTTTCAGCAATTCTCACCATATCTTTTAATAAGATTTTAATTAATTTTTTTGATAGCTCTGTTGTAATTACTGGAACATCTATCCTTCTATGAAACAATATGGGTAAAGCTCCTGAGTGGTCTAAATGAGCATGGGAAATAAAAACTTTATCAACATCCCTTATAGAATTGTCCAATATGGGATATTCTATTTCTTTTCCTAATTTAACCCCACAGTCTAATAGTATTTTGCTTTTATCAGTTTTTATTTCTATACAGCTCCTTCCAACTTCTAACGCCGCTCCTCTAAAAATAATTTCCATGATATCACCATTTTTTATTCAATTTTAATTTTGTTGTTTTGGCTATATAGAACTTTCGTATCTTGTATATTTAACTAAGATATTTAAGAGCTTAAAGATGTTAATTTCCCTTTAAAGAGTTCATCTCTGCAAATTTCTATTTAGATATTTCTTATAGAGTTTAATTTTTATATTTAAATATTATAAATGAATAATAAAAAATTATGCTTTAATTTTCCAAGAGGTCTGAATTTTAATAAAAGATTGATTGCAGTTTATTTTTATACTAAATCTTTTTTAGAATTAGAATTTTTTATTACTTTTTAATACTGATTGAAAAATTTTCTCGAGATTTTTTCTCTTTCAGTATTACTAACTTAAATAGTTTGTTATATATTTGAATACGTAAGTATTACTGAGTTTAAGAATAAAAATAGCTCTTTTACTTTTGGTTTAATCCTTAAAAGAGAATAAAACCTCTAAGAGGTCTGATTTTAACTAGAATTGTCCAACATGTTAGTATAAAAACTATAATACAAAAGTTTCCATCCTCCAAGAGGTCTGATTTTAACGGTATGGACGACAGAGAGAAAAGAATCGTCCTTGACCAGCGTTTCCATCCTCCAAGAGGTCTTATTTTAACTTGCAGAGCTAAAGATGCTTATTTTCTTAAAAGTGGTTTCCATCCTCCAAGAGGTCTTATTTTAACAATATGTTCTTCTTTTCCTTTTATTGCATCAAATTTGTTTCCATCCTCCAAGAGGTCTTATTTTAACAGGGCAATCATTCACAATCTATTTTTTATCACTTTTCTAATATTTATAATTTTTGGTGGTGTATTTTTCTAAGGGTAAATAACATCCTTTATTTATAAATCCAACACTATATAAGCTTTTCTATCATCAATAAAATAGAGCATTTTTATCTTTCTAAATTTGAAAATTTAACTTATTAGTTGGAGAAATTTTATTTAGCTAAATATCTAATCTCAAATTTTAAAAATCTAAATAATTTAACAGACATAAATATTTAAAATAATCAAACTTACAGACCCTTAGAAATTAAATTTAAATCCTCTAAATAAGATAATAAAAGATTTAATGGAATTACTCATAATTATAAACTTATTCAGCGAGATAATATCTGATTATTTTTTCTCTTTCAATTCGTCTAATAAGGTGTCACACATTTTAATAATATCTCTTAATCCCTCTTTTAAAACTTCTATGGGGTCTGTGCCTTCTTCAGTGATTATGGTTATTTTTGGGTTTGAGATGTATCTTCCAGTTTCTGGATGCAATAATGGATGGTCAATTGAATAGGAAGCCATCTTTACTCCTTCTTTTGTTAATAAAATATCTTTCAATAAGTTTGGCAATGAGTGGTCTTCATTAATTAGCTCAATCTCAACCAGATTATCTTTCCTCTCCAGTATCTTTATCTCCATTTTCTCCCTCCAATAAAGCTTTTTTAGCTAAGTTTATATCTTTGTTTAATACAATTCTTCCTTCTTCTTCTCTAAAGAATCCTTTTTCTAAAGCCTCTTCAATAACATCATCAATTGGTTTTTTGGTAATGTATGAAACTAGAACTACCAAGTTTTTAACAGGCTTTGAACCAAGATTTGAAAATCTAAGCTCTTGATACAATTCATGAAGTTCTTTTAATATTTCATTGAATTTATTAATATCTACGTTTGTTTTTATAGCGTTTTCATCTTCTAAGTATATGACTCTATATCCTAAAGTTTTTAGTGCATCTATAACTAAGTTTTTATTAACTGGGTATTTAAGTTCTGATAATGAGTATTCATATAACCCCTCTCTATCGGCTGAATATTTCTTTCTAACTTTATCCATTAAGTTCATTACTGTTCTATAGTTTTCATTTAAAACATCCTTATCGTAACCAAATACATATATCTTTACATGATTTCCTTTTGATTCTATCGTGCAGTCAATGTTTAATCTTGACAACCTCTCACAGAGTTCCAAAAGTTCTTCATCACAACTCACTTTTGATGAAATAATCTTTCTCATAGTATCACCAAAAATAAGATTAAAAGGTAAATTTATAAATTATGTCTCTCTATATAATAAACTTTTGCATAATAATGGATGGTGATGCTTAATGGATGAATTTGAAATGATAAAGAGAAACACATCTGAAATTATCAGCGAGGAGGAATTAAAAGAAGTCTTAACAAAGGATGAAAAATCTGCTTACATAGGTTTTGAGCCAAGCGGTAAAATCCATTTAGGGCATTATCTCCAAATAAAAAAGATGATTGACTTACAAAATGCTGGATTTGATATTATTATATTGTTAGCTGATTTACATGCATATTTAAACCAGAAAGGAGAGTTGGATGAGATTAGAAAAATAGGAGAATACAATAAAAGAGTCTTTGAAGCTATGGGATTAAAGGCAAAATATGTATATGGAAGTGAATTTCAGCTTGATAAGGATTATACACTAAATGTTTATAAATTAGCTTTAAAAACTACCTTAAAGAGAGCGAGAAGGAGTATGGAACTTATAGCAAGAGAGGATGAAAACCCAAAGGTTGCTGAAGTTATATATCCAATAATGCAGGTTAATGACATCCACTATTTGGGTGTTGATGTTGCGGTTGGGGGAATGGAGCAGAGAAAGATACACATGTTAGCGAGAGAGTTGCTACCAAAAAAGGTTGTTTGCATCCACAACCCAGTATTAACTGGTTTAGATGGAGAAGGAAAGATGAGTTCTTCAAAGGGGAATTTTATAGCTGTTGATGATTCTCCAGAAGAGATTAAAGCCAAGATAAAAAAAGCCTACTGCCCCGCTGGAGTTGTTGAAGGCAACCCAATCATGGAGATAGCTAAATATTTCCTTGAATATCCTTTAACTATAAACAGACCAGAGAAGTACGGGGGAGATTTAGTTGTTAATAGCTATGAAGAGTTAGAGACATTATTTAAAAATAAAGAACTTCACCCAATGGATTTAAAAAATGCCGTTGCTGAAGAGCTTATAAAGATTTTAGAGCCAATTAGGAAGAGGCTATAATTAGACGATTATTATATCATTCAATTTTCTCTTTTTCTCTTCTTTTTTAAGCTCATCTAATGGAACTGGTTTAGAATCAGCTACAATAATATCGTTGTTTTCTCTATCGTTAGTTTTTTTAGTGATTTTATTAAAATTAGGGGTTAAATTTTTGTATTCTTGCCTTTTAACTTCTTTTTTATAATTATTTTTGTGGTTTGGTAGGGTTTTATATCTAATTTTAACTATTATCTCTCCCTCTCCTTCATCCCTGTCAAACGGTAGATTTATCTTTGCAGTGTCCTTAGATAAAACTTCCAATGAAACATTCTTATCTCCTAAATAAACATCAACATAGGAGATTAAAACACCTTCTGGATTCTGAATTGAGAGAACTATTTTTTCGTCCATGTCTATCTACCTAACAGCTTTTATTATGGTTATTGGATTCTTTGCTAAAAACATGTGCCCAGAAGGGATTTTTTTAGCATAAGAAACGGTGATATTAACGGCATCAACATTGTAACCTCTACTTTCAAATTCATTTATTATTTTAACCGCATTTTCTAAAACAATTGTATTGGCAACAATATGATTTATTTTCTTTTTATCTAAAATTTCGATTATCTTTCTAATGTTTTTTGTTCCTCCTATAAAAGCTTTGTTAAACTCTAATTTATCTAAAATATCTTCAGCCCTCCCTTTTATAATCTGACAGTTTTTAATGTTAAATTTGGCTAAATTTTGTTTAGTAACTTCAATGGCGTCTTCTAAATAATCTATAGCATAAACAAACTTGCATCTCCTTGCTATCTCAACGGTCATCCCTCCACTACCACAACCAACATCAACAACAACATCATCTTTATTTAGGTTTAGTTTTCCGATGCTTACAGCTCTAATTTCTTCTTTTGTTATTGGAACTCCTTCTCTTCTTATAAATTCTTCATCTGGAATCATATATTTCACCTTAATCATAAATTATGTCCATGAAATAGTAATATATAGTATGAGATTATAAAATATGTAATTTGAAATAAAATAGGGGGAGGGGATTATGAATTACTCAATAAGACTATTTAAAATCATGGGAATTCCAATAGAGTTGCATATAACTTTCATTTTATTTTTGATAGTAGTAATTGGATTGTCTATTATGAATAACAGCATATTTTGGGCAGTTCTCTTTATTTTGCTATTTGTGTCTGTTGTTTTGCATGAATTAGGGCATAGCTATGTAGCCAAAAAATATGGGGTAAAAATAGAAAAAATTCTGCTGTTACCGATTGGTGGAGTAGCAATGATGGATAAAATCCCAAAAGAGGGAGAGTTAAGAATAGGATTGGCAGGACCTTTAGTTAGCTTTATCATTGGAATAGCTTTGTTAATTGTCTCTCAATTTTTCGACATCAATATAAATGGATATCCTCTGTTATACACTCTAAGTATGCTAAACTTAATGCTTGGGAGCTTTAATTTAATCCCAGCTTTCCCTATGGATGGAGGGAGAATATTAAGGGCTATTTTATCAAAAAAATATGGTTATTTGAAATCAACAAAGATAGCAGCAAATATTGGAAAGAGCTTAGCTTTAATAATGCTCTTATTTGGACTTTTGTCTATGAACATTATATTAATCTTGGTTAGCTTGTTTGTTTATTTTGGAGCTGAACAGGAGAGTAGAGTGGTAGAAGTTGAAACAATATTTAAAAACATTAAGGCAAAGGACATTATGACACCAAATCCTGTAAGTGTAAGTCCAGACATGAGCATAGAGGAGTTTTTGGATTTTATGCTTAAACATAAATACTTTGGCTACCCAGTGGTTGAAAATGGAAAGTTAATTGGCTGTATTGGAATAAGCAATATACACAAAAAAGAGGGAACTGTAAGAGATTATATGGAAAAACCAGTTATTGTTAGTGAAAACACTGACATAAATGACATTTTAAGAAAATTGGCTCATACTGATAGAGTATTTGTTGTAGAAAATGATGAGTTAAAAGGAATAATATCAAAAACAGACATCTTGAGGGCTATGAGTATATTGGAATTAAAAGAGGAGTTAGAGCATTAATTACTCTTTCTTTTGTGGCTGTTTCCATTCCATGTAACCGCATTTTCCACATGAGTATCTATTTAAGTGCTCAGCCATGAAAACTCCAGGCCCACATCTTGGGCAGGTTTTCTTCAATCTAATAACTTTATCTCCTTCAATTTTGTAGTATTTGTATTTTGCTGTTTTTTTACCCTTTGTCATTATTCTCCCTCCTCAGCAGCTGTTTCTTCTTCTATTTTATTTTTTCTTAAGATGTGTTCTCTCTCAACTAATTTCAACATCTCCTCGTTGTCATACAACTTAGCATAACCTCTTGCTCTCTGCATTCCTGCCTCTTCAACAATTCTTTCAACAATTAATAAATCTTTATTTGCATTTAATATTGCTGCGAGCTTTAACTTAACATCTTTGAAGGTTGGTGTAGCTCCATCGTGGTCTACAATGAATCTGTATTCTTTTCTCTTCAATAATGGGTTATATCTTTCTGATAGTATTTTTATTTCCATATTATCCCCTCTTAAATTTTTTTGAATTGTTTTAGAATTTCATTAATTTCTTGTTTTAGTTTTTCATCTATTTTTAATACAACGATTCCTTCATCTGGCTGACCGTATAGAACATAGGTTCCGATAGGAAAGTATTTGATAACAATTAAAGCAAGCAAATCTTCTTCACCATCAACCAGTAGGGCGATGTCTTTATCATTTATTGTAGATAGATATTTAATACTTTCTATTGCCTCATCAGATATACATCCAGCAGGGTTTTTTACCTTAATAATTTTTTTAAATATATGGTTTATTTCAACTGGAATATTTCTTTTGGTTTTTAAGTCAAAAATGGATAGTTTTGGAATTATATTATTTTCGATGACAGTTTTTGTTACAATGTCTCCAACGGTTACGATATCTCCATCTATATCTGGTAGTGTTTTATATACTTTTCCAAAGGGTTTTTTTAATTTTTCCCTCAACTCTTCTGGAAGCATCAGCATATTAATTCCTCTACTCCTTCACACTTAACGCATACTTTCCCTTAATATCAATCCCTGCCTTTTTAGCAATCTCTGATTTCTCTGGATTTATAACTATTAAAAGCCCAATCCAGTTTTCACTTGTTGGAGAGTGGCATATTGGGCATGTTTCATCATTTGTTAGGTATTTGCACTTTAAACATGCTCTCATAAGCTCACCTTAATCTTTCTGTTCTTTTTTAGCTTTTTCCTCCTCAATCCACTCCAACTTTCCTAAGTATGGCTGTCTCATAGTTAAAGCTATCTTACTTCCCCTCTTTCTCTCTGCTTTCAAACTAATAGCAACAATCCTTGCCCTAACATAATCTCCAATTTCCAAAACCTTTCCAGTTTCTTTCCCAATAATTGCCTCTCTTTTAGGGTCGTAAGAGACATAGTCATCCATAATCTGTGAGACGTGGATTAATCCATCTAAAGGCCCTAACCTTACGAAGCTTCCAAATTCAACAACATCGACAACCTCTCCCTCAATAAGTTCATACATCTCTGGCATATAGACGAGGGTTTCAAATACAACTGGATGATATGCTGAACCGTCCCCATGCACAACCTTTCCATTTCCAATATCTTTTACATCTACAATGGATAAAATAAATCCAATATCCTTATCTAATCTCCCCTCATATTTTTCCATGAGAATTTTTTTTACAGTTTCTTTTAAATCCTTACCAAATTCTTCTGGTGGGACTTTGACGACATCAGCAATCTCTAAAATTTTATACATGGGATATTCACCTCTAAGTTTAGTTAAATTTAATAAAAAAGGATAAAGATTAATTATCACAATTAGTGTTAGGATTATAAAAACAATAAAAATGCAATTATTAATTTTGCCACAAACCTATATTTATAATTAACCATACTAATCTAAGGATTTCAATAGAATAGTAGGATAGAATATTATCCACAACATTGTTCCCGCAAAAATTTGTTATAAGTTATGAAACGAAAAGTATATATAGGAGAAAGTTCATTGTAGAGAGTGCTTACAAGCTGAGATGAAGAGGACCCGTAGCCTAGCCTGGATAGGGCACCGGCCTTCTAAGCCGGGGGTCGGGGGTTCAAATCCCCTCGGGTCCGCCAATTTTTTCTATTTTTATTAATTGCTCCGGTGGTGTAGTCCGGCCAATCATGCGGGCCTTTCGAGCCCGCGACCCGGGTTCAAATCCCGGCCGGAGCATTATTGTCTTATAACACTTTATATTTGTTAATTTAGATTAATTAATTATTTTGAGTGGTTCTATGCATCTATGCATTAAATGCAAAGGTAAGGGATACTGTGGAAAACAGCCATGTCCTCTTTTACATAACATTTATAAATCCAAATTTAAGGAAATTTTAAAATATCTACCAGATGTTAGAACTGAAGTATTTGGAAGTTCTACATCTTTTTTAGTTGGAAGAGCAAATTATCCGAATATTTTTATATCTCCGTTAGTTGGTAACTTTGAAGATGCTGAGCATTTATATGGACTTAAAAAGGAGGAGATATTAAAAATTAGATTAAACCTATTTTCTCCAAGAATTAAAGTAAATGCCTATAAAATAACTCCATTAGTTGAAAAACTACAAGAAATAGCCATGAGCATAAAGCCTGTAGATTCTGAAGTTGAATTTTACAATAAACCAAAAATAATATTGCCATTTTTTAGTGAAACTCCTCCTATAGGTCCCATTGGTGAGCTAAAGAAATTAAATTATGACAATCCAAAAATTCCGCAGATTGTTGATAGAGTAGCCGAAGATTACTCAGTTGAGGGGGTTTTAAAAATCTACAAAAGATTTGATGAAATTTATGCATCAAAGTTGTTTTCTTGTGGAATTTTAGGAAAAGAAAAAAAGCTGATTCCAACAAGATGGGCAATAACTGCAGTTGATGATATCATTGGGAAAGAATATATCAAAAAGATTAAAAACTATAAAGTCTTAGATGAGCCGTTAAAATTTGAAAATTACTATTTGGGCAATAGGTTTGAAATCTACTTCCTACCAAAGCCTTGGAGCTTTAAATTGATAGAGACTTATAAAGCAGGGTGTATTTGGAATAAAAGTGGCAGAGATGTAACTGTCTTTGATTCTGAAATTAAAGAGAGGAAGAGATATGCTGAAAATACTGGTGGAGCTTACTATGCAGCAAGATTGGCAGTTTTAGAGAAATTAGATAAGATGAAAAGGCAGGCAACAGTTATAGTTAAAAGAACTGTTGAAAAAGATTATGATGTTCCCTTAGGCGTATGGGTAATTAGAGATGGTATTAGAGAGGCGTTAAACAACAAACCTTCTAAAATAGAACCAAATGAAATAAAGAATTTAGATACACAAAGGACTCTAGATGAGTATCTATAAACAAATAATAACTGATTTATCGTAAGTCTAAATTAATTTTATATAGAAGATTCCACAACATAACTAATTTGGTTAAATAAATTAGGACTTTCGCAGGTTTTTAAATGAATATTTAATGTCTTTAACATCAAAGTTCTAAATTAATATACAAACTGTGAAAGTCTATAATACCAACAATCAGTCAGTATGAGAAAACTTTGAGTGATAGAATGAGTGATATAAATAAAATGGCAATGAATAAATTAGAAGAAATATTAAATGAGCTAAACAAAACTCCTGGAATTATTGGCTCTGCCATTATAAAAAAAGATGGGGAGATTATTGTAAAACAGCTACCAAGATATGTTGATGATGAATTTTTAGATATTTTGTCTGCTATACATGGATGTATGGAGCAGGTATTATCTAAGGGCGAAGATATTGCACCAAAGGAAGTTATAATTAGGGGAAGGTATAGGAATATCATTATTATCAACATTGGAGATGTTATATTAATGATTATATCAGATTTAAAAGCAAATTTAAACGATATTTTAAAAATAGCTGATGATTTAGCTGAAGATATAAAAGATTATTGTAACATCATATCTGAAAATGTTTTAGAATTTCCTGTTGATTTGATTTTTTCAAATGTGGAAAGGAGAGAATTTGGAAGAGATGTAGATGTCTCTATCTTTAGAATTTTAAGATTCATGAATTTGAGAAAATATATAGATATTGACAACGAAACACTGATGTATTATTTTGATGACATACTCTCCGCCCTAAAGGGCGGAGTTTCTTTAGGAGAGCAGAGGGTTTAAAACCCTCACCCTCCATGGGTTGCCAAGCCCACTATCCCTACCCCTTTCGGGGTTCGGGACTACCTTTTCCCAACTTAACGTCCCCAGCGGTGGGATTTTCGAGACTGAAGTTTCTGCTTCAGGTAGCGAAATCTTTGATTTCGCCTGAATCCCACCCATAATAACGTGGACTGGGGACAATCGTTAGATTCTAACTTCGAATATATAAAAATTACGCTTGTCCCACCCACCTCCCCTAATTCATCACCGCCCTAAAGGGCGGTGCTTTCTTAGCGACAATTAATGGTAAAGAACTTGCCAAAAATTTAAAATTCAATAATTTTGAGGAGTTATGTAAATTTTATGAGAAATACAAGCTTGGAAGAATTGAGATGATTAGTAAAAATCCTATAAAAATTAGGATTTATGATTGCATAAGTTGCTCTGGACTACCAGATGTTGGAAAGCCATTATGTCATTTTGAAGCAGGATTTTTAGCGGGCTATATAGAAAATGTATTTAATAAAAAGGCCTATGTAATAGAAACTCATTGCTGGGGATTAGGAAATAAATTTTGCCAATTTGAAGTTAAATTGGATGATGATAAAAAGTAAAAATTGTTTTACATCATCTGGTGGTTGTGATGGTTACTTTGGAGAAGATAGAGCTTAAAAACTTCAAATCATTTAAAAAACTATCTTTAGATATTCCAAAGGGATTTACAGCTATTGTAGGGCCGAATGGTAGTGGAAAATCTAACATAGTTGATGCCATACTATTTGTGCTTGGAAAAACCTCTGCTAAAAAGTTGAGAGCAAATAGATTCAGCGGATTAATTACCTATCACAACGGAAAGAGAGCAGATTTTGCTGAGGTCTGCCTATATTTCTCAAATGAAAATAATGCCTTTAATGTTAATGCAGATAGAGTGGGGATTTTAAGAAGGATAAAGAGTAGTGGAGAAACAGATTATTACTTAATTTGGGAGGAAAATGGAAAAGAAAAAAGAAAAAAGATGGCTAAGCATGAGGTTATTGATTTATTTAGGAGATTGGGGCTTTTAGGAGATAATGTTATTTCACAAGGGGATTTGTTAAAGATTATCAACATCTCACCCATTGAGAGGAGAAAGATTATTGATGAAATCAGTGGAATAGCTGAATTTGATGAAAAGAAAAAAAAGGCAGAGGAAGAATTAAAGAAGGCAAGAGAGTTAATTGAAATGATTGACATAAGAATTAGTGAAGTTGAAAACAACTTAAAAAAGCTCAAAAAAGAGAAAGAAGACGCTGAAAGATATATTAAATTAAATGATGAGCTGAAAGCAGCAAAATATGCTCTAATATTAAAAAAGGTTAGCTATCTGAATATTCTTTTAGAAAATATCCAAAATGACATTAAAAACTTGGAAGAACTTAAAGATGAATTTTTAGGAAAAGTTAAAGAAATTGATGCAGAGATAGAGAATTTAAAGCTCAGATTGAACAACATTATAAATGAACTCAATGAAAAAGGCAATGAAGAGGTTTTAGAGCTTCATAAATCAATTAAAGAGCTTGAGGTTGAAATTGAGAACGATAAAAAGGTTCTGAATAACTCAATAAATGAGTTAAATAAAGTTGAAAATGAGATTGAAAATAAAAAGAAAGAGATTGAAGAAACTCAGAAAAAGATTATTGAAAATAGGGACAGCATCATTGAGAAAGAGCAGAAAATTAAAGAAATTGAGGATAAAATCAAGAATCTCAACTATGAAAAAGAGAGGTTAAAGGAGGCAATTGCTGAAAGTGAGAGTATAATCAAACACTTAAAAAAATCTGAAATGGAGATAGCTGATGAGATAGCCAAAAATCAAAATGAACTCTATAAACTAAAAAAAGAACTAAACGACTTAGAGAATTTAATAAACAGGAAGAATTTTGAGATTGAGAAAAACAATGAGATGATTAAAAAGTTAAAGGAAGAACTCGAATCTGTTGAAGATGTTGATACTAAACCATTATATTTAGAGCTTGAAAATTTAAACGTTGAGATTGAGTTTTCAAAGAGAAGAATTAAAGAGCTTGAAGAAAAAAAGAAAGAACTGCAAGCTAAATTGGATGAACTTCATGCTGAATATGTTAAGGAGAACGCAAGAATTAAGGCTTTGAAGGAGATGGAAGAGCTATCTATGGATAGGGCAATTAGAGAGATATTAAATGCAAACTTACCGGGAGTTATTGATATTGTTGGGAATTTGGGAAAGACAAAGATCGAATACAAAACAGCCATTGAAGTAGCGGCTGGGAATAGGCTAAACCATATAGTTGTTAAGAGAATGGAGGATGCAGTTAGAGCTATAAAGTATCTAAAAGAGAGGAGATTAGGGAGAGCTACTTTTCTACCATTGGATAGGATTGAGGGCAGAGAGGCGGAGTATTTAGATGAGGATGGAGTTATTGGTAGAGCCATTGATTTAGTGGAGTTTGATGAGAAATATAGAAGAGTTTTTGAGTATGTGTTTGGAAACACGGTAGTTGTTAAAAATATAGATATAGCTAAGGAATTAGCCAAAAAATACAGAAAGGTGAGATTTGTAACATTAGATGGGGATGTTATAGAGCCGAGTGGAGCTATGATTGGAGGAACTTTTAAAAGTAAGGCAAAGATAAAGGTTGATATTGATTTAAGCAAGCTAAATAAAATAGCTGATGAAATTATAGCTATTGAGAGTGAGTTGAGAAATATAAAGGATGAGATTGAGAGATTGAATGAGATAATAAAGAGAAGTTCAGCCAAAAAAATGGAAATTGAAAATACCTTGGAGATAATTAAAAAGAACGAAATGAGAAAGAGGGAGATAGCTGAAAAGAATACCATAAAGATAAAAGAGTTGGAGTTGAAAAATAAGGAGATTTTAGAAGAGTTAGAGGAGTTAAACCTTAAAAAAGAAGAGATTCTAAATAAGATTAATGAGATTGAAGGCAGAATAAATGAGCTGATTGAAAGAAGAGAGAAGATAATCAATGAGTTGAAGGAGTATGAAAGCGATGAGAATTTAAAGAGAATGAATGAGATTGAGGATGAATTAAAAATCTTAGAGAAAGAGAAAGCCAAATTAAAGAATGAGATTGATAAAGGACTTACTTTAGTTAAAGAAATATTGATTCCAAAGATTGAAGAGCTGAATAAGAAGGTTTCTGAGCTAATAAATAAAAAAGCCATATTGGAGAAGAATATATCATTCTATAAAGAGAGTATTGAAAAAAATCTATCCATATTGGAAGAGAAGAAAAAGAGGTATGAAGAATTAGCTAAAAATCTAAAAGAACTCACCACAAAAAAAGAAGAGCTTGAGAAAGAAATAGAAAACTTAGAAAGAGAGAGAAAAGAGATATTAAGAAAAGTTAGAGACATTGAAAATAAAATAAATGAACTTATGGTTGAAAAGGCAAAGTATGAGAGTAAGTTAGAGGAAGAGGAGAGAAAACTCTATCTATGTGAAAAGGTTGATATAAGTGAGGAGCTTGAGAAAAAAGACATTGAAGAACTTGAGATATATATAGGAGAGCTTGAAAGTGAAATAAAAAGCTTAGAGCCTGTCAATATGAGGGCTATTGAAGACTATAACTATGTTGCTGAAAGATACAAAGAGTTGATAGAAAAAAGAGAAGAATATGAAAGAGATGAGAAAAAATACCTCCAATTAATGGAAGAGCTTGAAAATAAAAAGAAAGAGGTCTTTATGGAAGTATTTAACAAGGTAGCTAAGAACTTTGAAGAGGTTTATAAGGAGATTGGAGGAATTGGAAAATTAAGCTTAGAAAATGAAAAAAATCCTTTTGAAGGAGGGATTTTAATAGATGCATCTCCAAGGGGCAAAAAGCTTTTAAGCTTAGATGCGATGAGTGGAGGGGAGAAGTCATTAACTGCCTTAGCATTTTTGTTTGCTATTCAAAGGCTAAATCCTTCTCCGTTCTATGTATTGGATGAAGTTGATGCCGCATTGGATGTAAAAAATGTCTCTCTAATTGCTGATATGATTAAAAATGCCTCTAAGGACAGCCAATTTATAGTTATAAGCCATAGAGAGCAGATGGTTAGTAAGGCAGATGTTGTTTATGGTGTTTATATGGAAAATGGATTGAGTAGAGTTGTAGGGATAAGATTATAATCTTAGTATTTATTTTTAGGTGGGTAAAATGGAGTTAAAAGAAGCTAAATATTTGGGAGGCATTGGAGCTATATTGAACTTAGTTTCTTATGCAGTTGGAGGGATTTTGGCTATTGCAGGATATGTTTTGATATTATTGGCACTAAATAAAATTTCAAAGATTTTTAATGATGATGAAGTGTTTAGAAAATATCTATATGGGGTTATTTTATGGATAATAGCAGTAGTAATTGCAATTTTTGCAATAGGAATTTCCTTTGTATCCCTTACATTCGCTCCATTAGATTATGGATTAACCTCAATATCTTCTTTTTTAATTGGTGTTATTTTATTTTATATCCTCTCAGTTATGGGAGGTTACTTTATAAAGAAAAGTTACGAGAAGGTTTCATCCTATACTGGCGTTGATTCATTTAGAATTTCTGGATTGCTGTATTTTATTGGAACAATACTTTTAATAGTGATTGTTGGAATTATAGTAATAATTGTTGCTCAGATTTTAGAAATTGTTGCATATTTCTCTTTACCTGATGATTTAAAAAAAGAATAAAATATATGTGGGAGAATGATAAGAGAAATTTTTAGCTCAATAATGGGAGAAGGGAAGTATATTGGAAGAAGGTTTATATTTGTAAGATTTGCCGGCTGTCCATTAAATTGCGTTTATTGCGATGAAGAGAGCAAAGGATATTTTAACAGAGTGGAAAAAACCCCCGGTAGTGGAGAATTTGAGACCTTACAAAAGATTGATATTGAAGATATAATAAATGCCATAGATAAGCTAAAAACACCAGATTTATTTGCAGTATCTTTTACAGGAGGGGAGCCATTATTATATCATAAACAAATAAAAGAAATCTCAGATATTTTAAAAGATAAAGGATATAGAACTTTTTTAGAGAGCAATGGAATGTTTCCAGAGAAAGTGTTTTATTTTGATATTGCATCCATTGACATAAAGCTGAAAGAGCATTTTGAGTATATAAAAGATGATGACTACAAAAAGCTCTATAAAAATGAACTAAAAACAATAAAAAAGCTGTATAATTTGAATTCTGATGTTTATGCAAAGGTTGTTATAATGGAAGAGACAAAGGTAGATGATGTAAAAATAATAGCAAAGGATTTGAGTGAGATAGGAAATATAACTTTATGCATTCAACCAGTAACACCTCATGGAAATATAAAATCCCCTTCTCAAAAAAAATTGTTTGAAATTATGGAAGCGTGTGGAGAGTATTTAAAAGATAATGTTATGCTAACAATACAAATGCATAAGTATTTGGGGATGTTATAAATAGTATAAGTGCGATAATATTAACACTTACTTAGAGGGAGATTATGAATAGAGAATTACTAAAAAAGGTTATAGAGCTAAAGAATAATGGCCTTACAATTGGAGAGATTGCTGAAGAACTAAATGTATCAATGGAGACGGCGAGATATTTGGTTTTAAATGCTGAAAAATTGTTAAAAGAGGAGGAAAAAGCCATAAAACTTGAAAATGTAGATATATTCATAGATTGGAAAAATATTGGTAGCTCAGCTAATAGGTTGAGATGCATTAGCTCAATAATCGTTGATATTTTAAAGAGCAGGAATATAGAGTTTGATACAGTTGTTGGAGTTTCTACAAGTGGTGTTCCAATAGCTACTTTGGTTGCATCTGAGTTAGGGAAGGATTTAACTATCTACATACCAAAGAAACATATATCTGAAGAAGGGAAAAAGATAACTGGCTCTATATCACAAAACTTTTCTGCTGTAAATTACAAGAGGGCTGTTATCATAGATGATGTTGTAACAAGTGGAAGCACATTAAAAGAGTGTATAAAGCAGTTAAAAGAAATCTGCAGTCCAAAATTGGTAGTTGTATTAATAGATAAAAGTGGCTTGGATGAAATTGAAGGAGTTCCTTTAATTCCACTAATTAGAGTGGGAGTTGTAAATGTAGAGGAAAAATAAAAATTAAATATTTTCTTAAATTTTTATTTTTTTATCCTAAAAATTTTTGGAGGTATATATTTATGCTACCAAAAGCTACAGTAAAGAGGATTATGAAGCAGTATACAAACTTCAATATCTCTGCTGAGGCTGTTGATGAACTCTGTAATATGCTCGAAGAAATTATAAAAATAACAACTGAAGTAGCTGAACAAAATGCAAGAAAAGAAGGAAGAAAAACTATCAAAGCAAGGGATATTAAGCAGTGTGATGATGAAAGATTGAAGAGAAGAATTATGGAACTTAGTGAAAGAACTGATAAAATGCCAATATTAATTAAAGAGATGTTGAATGTAATAACATCTGAATTAGAATGATTAAGGGGATTAATATGAAAATAGCAGTGGCGAAGTTCTTAGGGACTAACTGTGATTTGGATGTGTGCCATGCAGTTAAATTAGCTGGTGGAGAGCCGGAGCTTGTTTTCTTTACTCAGGAAAATTTAGATGCCTATAAAGGAGCTGTTATTCCTGGAGGATTCTCTTATGGGGATTACTTGAGAGCTGGGGCTATAAGTGCAAGAACACCAATAATTAAAGGTCTAAAAAAGATGGTTGAAGAGGGAAAACCAGTTTTAGGGATATGTAATGGAGCTCAAATTGGTTTAGAGGCAGGATTTTCAAAGGGAACATTAACAAATAACTTAAATGCAAAATTTATCTGCAAATGGGTTTATATTAGGGTTGAGAATAACAAAACACCTTTTACCCAATATTATAAAAAAGGAGATGTCTTAAAAATACCTATTGCCCATGCTGAGGGAAGATTTTATGCTGATGATGAGACGTTGGATTATATGTATAAACATAATATGATTGTATTTAAATATTGTGATGAGACTGGAGAGATAACAGAGGAGGCAAATCCAAACGGTTCTATTGACAATATAGCTGGAGTTTGTAATGAAAATCAAAACTGCGTTTTATTAATGCCACATCCAGAGAGAGCAAGTGAAAAGATTCTTGGTTCAGATGATGGGTTGAAGATGTTTAAAGGCATGATGGACTATGCTAAGAAGATTTAAATTCTGATTATATATGGTGATATGCATGATTTTAACTGCAATAATCTATAAGGAAGATGACATGTATATTGCAGAATGTCCAGAAGTTGGGACAGTTAGCCAAGGAAAGACAATAGAAGAAGCACTAAAAAACTTAAAAGAAGCTACTGAACTATATTTAGAGGAATTTCCAATAGAAGATAAAAAAGAAATGATTTTAGCGACATTTGAGGTTTCTACTAAGGGGGATAATATTGCCAAAGTATAGAAATGTCTCTGGGGAAGAAGTTGTCAAAATTTTATGTAACAAATTTGGATTTAAAATAACTGGAAGAAAAGGTAGCCATGTTAGGTTATCGAAAGAAACTCCTAATGGAAAAGTTGGAACTGTTGTTCCAATGCATAAAAGTCTAAAAATTGGAACTTTAAAAGGAATTTTAAAACTTGCTAAAATAGATTTTGATGAGTTTGCTAAATATCTATAAAAAATTAGTTTTTAACATAAAAGAATATGCATTTTAAATACTCAAGATTTTTATTGGCTATTGATATTGGATGGTCGGGAGCTTGTCCTCTATAATCAATCATAATTAGCTCTTTTTTTGCTCTAAAGGCAGAAGATATAACGGTTTTTTTAAACATCTCCTTATCTACATGATGAGAACATGAGCATGTAACAAATATTCTCTTGGCCAATTTTATCCCTAAGTAATTTAGAGAGGCATAAGCTCTTAAAGCATTTTTTACATCCTCTTCAGTTTGTGTAAAGGCAGGAGGGTCTAAGATAACAACATCAAACTTTTCCCCATCTTCAATCATCTCTTTCATAACTTCAAATGCATTCCCTTCTATAAACTCATATTTATCCTTGGGAATATTATTTAGCTTCATATTTTCTTCAGCAGTTTCTAAAGCTTTTTTAGATAAATCGACTCCTACAACTTCAGCCCCTTTTATAGCACAATGAACAGAAAATCCTCCAGTGTAACAGCAGATATCTAAAACTTTATCTCCCTCTTTTACAAACCTCTCAATTTCCAATCTATTCTCTCTCTGGTCTAAGAAAAATCCAGTTTTATGCCCTTTAACATTTACTTTAAATTTGGCATCTCCTTCTCGAATAATTGTTTCAAATTTATTTTTGTCTCCAAAGATTTTATCTTTAATTTTTTCTCCTTTCTTTCCTCTTTTAACATATATTGTTTCTAAGTCAGACAACTCAAATAAAATACTAACTATATCTTTTAAATACTCCTTTTCAATGAGCTTTGACATCAACTGCATAGCTCCGAGCTCGTTGTATTTATCAAATATTATTGTTGGCAAGTCATCCCCTTCAGCGTAAATCCATCTGTAAGTATCTTTATAGCCTAAAATCTCTTCTCTGTAAATTTTGGCATTAGATATCCTTTTATAGAAGAAATCATAATCAATATTTTCATCTTCTGTAGTTAAAATCTTTAGAATTACTGATTTAGGATTATAGAGAGCTTTAGCAACAAATTTTCCATTATATGTTAGAGTAACAATTTCCTCTTTTTTTGGTAAATCTTCTCTGTTTTTTATAGCTTTTGTATAAACCAACCTCGAAAAATTTTTTATTGAATTGTAAGCCCTCTTATCTATTTCCAATTTAATCAATTTTATCACCAAAGTCATTGTTTGGTCTCATTTTCTACTTTATTTACCAAATAAGATACTCCCTCTTTTTTAAATATCTTAACTTTATCTCCCTCTTTAACTTCAATATCCCCAATGTTGTCAAACTCATAAACCTCATAGCTCCTGTCATCCATAACCATAATGTTTGGTGTAGTTGCTATAACCGTTCCAGTATCTAACTCATCCTTCTTTTTTGCCATTTTTGTTTCCTTCTCTGCTATATGCCAAGCTAATCCAATTTTTTCCCTTCTATAATCAATAGACCTCATATAAACCTTATCCTCAGTTATCGCAGTAACTAAGTAGTATTTATCATTATACTCCACAACATCTCCAACTTTATATTCAGGAATTCTTACAGAGACTGTAACTCTATAGAGCTCTTTTCCACTGTCTCTATCAACTCCAACCAATGTTGCTGTCTCTGTAATCTTTCCTCCATATCTTTCTTTAATTTTTTGAGCTACATTTCTTGCAGCCCCAACTGAACCAAGCTGATAATCCAATCCCTCTTTTTGTGGAATGAATTTTGCTATAAATGCCATTCTATCCTTTTTTAGTCTTTTAGCAAGCTCCTCTCTAACAAAATTATCCAACTCTTCTCTCTCCTCCTCAGTTAAATACCTATTCATAGCCCTAACTTGTAAGGTTGCCTCATAGTAGTTAGACATAAATCTTGAACATCTTGGACACTGAACCATCCTTAAATGAACCTCTATATCTTTCTCATAAACTCTATCTTCCTTTTCTCCTGGTAATCTTCCCTTAGCTACAATATGCACTGGAATAATTAGCTTACTCCTCTTTCCTCCTGGAAGTTGTGTAACTTCTGGATAAATCTCAACATCTACCATAACACTCTTCTTTTTAATAGCATCTTTTGTAGCATAATAGGCAATTTCATTTAATATCTCAAATGCTTCTTCACTTTTAGGAGTTTGCCATATCTTTCTTTTGTAAGAGCCACACATGTGGCAAACTTCTATCTCAACTCTATCTGGAACTTCAATTAATGGATGCTCTTGAGCATAGCAAATAGGGCAGAGTCCGTCTATAAGCTCATCTTCAGCCCCACATCTGTAGCAAATTCCTCTAATCTTCATACTATCACCAAAAATTATTTGTAAATTTTTCGTAAATTCTCATAAAAATGTAAAAATAATTTTTAATGTATAATCTCAATCTCATCCAAATAATCAACATTCAACAATTTTGAAGCATTATCCATAAACTTAGAGATTTCCAAAAAACCCTCACTGTTTATTAAACATATAAAGTTGTTCTTTTCCTCAAAATAGGACTTAACAAACTTGCATTTTATAATCTTTTCAATATCATTCTTATGTCTTATCTTTATCATTATGGTATCATAATATTTAAATGTAACGTCTTCTTTTTTTATGTTTGTTATTATATTTCCAAATCTGTCTATATGTATAACTCTTTTTTTTGTTTCGTCTATCTTAACTATTTCATCTTCATCCAGCTCCTCTCCATCATAGCCGTTATTAACTAAAATCTCAGCCCCTACGACAGCATAAACATCCCTTCCATGAAATGTTGAAGATGGAAGATATTTGTTTTCATCAATTTTAATAATCCTCTTTATCCCTAACTTCTCAACTACATATGTAAATAGCCCATTATCAGGCCCAACTAAATAATGTCCATTTTTTGTTTCAATAACAATAGATTTCCTCTCACTCCCAACTGTTGGGTCTATAACTGCAACATGAACTGATGGTGGAAAGTATGGGATAGCTGTTAATAAAACATAGGCACCGTGATATATATTGAATGGCTTTATTTCATGGGAGATATCAACTATTTTTGCATCTTTACCGTACTTTTTTAAAATGTCTAGAATTCTACCTTTCATTGCTCCAACATATCCCTCATTAGTTCCGAAGTCAGTTGTTAAAGTTATAATATCCATGTCATCACCATTATCAAACAATGTATTTTTGAGATGTAGATAAAAAAATAAAAATCTTCAATATATACATTACATTGACTAATATATAGTTGTTTGCATTAAAGAAAGATTACAACTTATTTTAAAATTTAAAACAAATACAACCATTTAAAAATTTGGGGCATATAAATAGATTCCAATAAAATTCGAAAACAACTATAATCATTTATCCCAAAACATTTTTACAAAAACCATATATGGTTTTTTTGTTATAACCTTATGTGGTGATATCATGGAAAAACCAATTATTTGCAGAATAAAAGAAATAATAGAGGAAAGTCCCACAGTAAAAACATTTGTTATAGATAAAGAGTTTGATTTTAAGCCAGGTCAGTTTGCAATGCTTTGGATTCCAGGAGTTGACGAGAAACCATTTGGATTTTCTTCCAAAAATAGTTTTAGCGTTGCAAGAGTTGGAGAATTTACCAAAAAAATGCATGAATTAAAAGAAGGGGATATAATAGGAGTTAGAGGGCCCTATGGAACATATTTTGAACCAATAGGGGATAAAATCTTGGCTGTTGCTGGAGGTATTGGAGCTGCTCCAATTGTTACTGCAGTTGAAGAATTTTCAAAGCAGGGAATTGAAATAACAACCATATTGGGGGCGAGAACTAAAGAAGAGTTATTATTTTTAGATAGATTCGAAAAAGCAGGGAGATTAGAGATTTGCACTGACGATGGTAGTTTTGGATTTAAAGGTTTTACAACTGAAAAAATGAAAGAAGTCCTCAAAGATGAGAGATTTGATTTAATTATAACTTGTGGGCCAGAGATAATGATGAAGAAGGTTGTTGATATTGCTAACGAATATAATATTCCAGTTCAAGTCTCACTGGAGAGATATATGAAGTGTGGTATCGGCATCTGTGGGCAATGCTGTGTAGATGATGAGGGGCTTTGCGTTTGTAAAGACGGCCCGGTATTTTGGGGAGATAAGTTGAAATTTATTAAAGAATTTGGTAAGTATAAAAGGGACGCGAGTGGTAAGATTGTTAAATTTTAAATAAAATAGCTCAAGGGATTAGTATGATAAAATTTGGAGAAGCAGTTTTGGGAAATGAGATTAAAGCAATAGTCAATGTTGCATTAGGGAAGGATAAAGGGATTGATGAAGTTTTCACTAATGCATTAACGAGAGGTAACTGCGTTTTTGCAAACTTAAGACCTAATTTAATAGTTAAGCCTTTAACCTTGGTTGTTCCAAGGCATAATATAGAGAGCGATATACAAGATGAGCTATTTCAAGGGGTTATTCAATATGCGGTTGCTAAGGCAGTTGCTGATTTAGATTTAGATGAAGATTTAAAGGTCGTCGTTTCTGTCAATGTTCCAGAAGTTCCAATAACAAATTTAAATAAAAGAAAACTCTTCCAATACTTCTATGCTTCAACAAGGTTGGCTATAAACAGGGCTTTAAATGAATATCCTTCAAAAGAAAAAGTAAAGAAGGAAAAATACAGAGCTTTGCATCCATTGGTTGGATTTAGAGATGTTAGATTAGAATATCCGCCATATCTACAAATTGCTTTGGATGTTCCAACTATGGAGAATTTGGAGTTTTTATTACAAACAATCCCAAAGAGTGACCACATTATCTTAGAGGCTGGAACTCCATTGATTAAAAAATTTGGCTTAGAGGTTATTGAGGTAATGAGGGAGTATTTTGATGGATTTATAGTTGCTGATTTAAAAACATTAGATACTGGAAGGGTTGAGGTTAGATTGGCATTTGAAACCACAGCTAACGCGGTAGCGATAAGTGGAGTGGCACCAAAATCAACAATAATCAAAGCAATCCATGAGTGTCAAAAATGTGGTTTAATTAGCTACTTAGATATGATGAATGTCTCTGAACCTCAAAAATTGTATGACTCTTTAAAATTAAAGCCAGATGTTGTTATCTTGCATAGAGGGATTGATGAAGAAACATTTGGAGTTAAAAAAGAATGGAAGTTTAAAGGAAACTGCCTATTAGCAATTGCTGGAGGAGTTGGAGTAGAGAATGTTGAGGAGTTATTAAAAGAATATCAAATATTGATTGTTGGTAGGGCGATTACAAAATCAAGAGACCCGGGAAGAGTAATTAGAATGTTTATAAATAAGATGGGCTATGATATAGACACATATAGGCTGTATTTTGATGAGGATGAGGATATTGACATTTAAAACTTAATTTTTAGTGATAGATATGTACGATTTTGCCATTATCGGCTCTGGAGTTGCTGGCTCTACCTTAGCTAAGGAGTTAGGGGATAAATATAAAATAGCAGTGATAGAAAAAGGGAAAAAACCAACTTATGCCTCAGAAGGGAAGCATGTAGAGATAAATTATGTCTATGGATTAGGAGGGAGTGAGGTTTATTCCTTAGGAAATGCCATAAAAACAGAAATTAAAGGCTACAAAATAGATAAAGATATTTATAAAGAAATTTGGGAGGAGTTAAACATCAAAGTCCCAGAAGATGATTTCTTAAATGATATTGATAAAGCTTTTATTGAATTAGGGTTTAAAAAGATGGAGAAATTCATAGACTTTAACAAATGTGATAAGTGTGGAGAGTGTGCAAGAAAGCTATGCAAGGCAAAATGGACACCTTTAAATTATCTAAAACAGTCAAAAGCAGATATAATTACTGAATTTAACATAAAAGCAATAAACTATAACAGCTATTATGAAATCTTAGATGATAAAGGCAGAAAGATTAAAGCTAAAAATCTTATAATCTCTGCTGGTGGAATAAATAGCCCAAGAATCTTAAAAAAGCTAATTGACGATGAAAACATTGGGAAAAATCTTTTCATAGATACATTTGTAACTGTTGGTGGAATTTTAGAAGATAGCTATTTAAACAAAGACATATCAATGCTTGTTTATAAGAGGTATAAAAACTTTATTTTAGCTACTCATTACTCAAAACTCCTATTTGATGAGATAAAAAAGGATTATAAGGATGTGAGAGAGAAAGATATTGTAGGGATTATGATAAAGATTAAAGATGAAAATAATGGGGTAGTTTTAGATAACGATGTTAAAAAGGAAATAACCAAGGAAGATTTTAAAACCCTTGCAAGGGGTATAGCCAAGGCATCAAAGTATTTATACAAGTTGGGTGTTGATGATATATACACTACCATACCAAGAGGTTCTCATCCAGGAGGAAGTTTAAGTTTGGTAGTTAAAGAGTTTGAGGTTAAAGAGGGGCTTTATGTGTGCGATGCCTCTATATTTAAAGAGGCGTTAGGAGTTCCGCCAATAGTTTCAATTATAGCATTAGCTAAGAAATTTGTGAGGGAGGTTTTATAAACTACAATTAACAGAGATAAATATTATTGCAATTTATTTTAGGGTGGGGATAGTATGGGAGTCTTTGATATCATCTCTGGTATATTTAAAAAGAAGCCAAAAATTGCGTATGCAAAATCTCAGAGTGTTGATTTGATTGAGCTTAAGAGAAATCCTTACTATATAGTTGCATCAGTTGAGTTGGGAAATACAACAACAAAATCCATTATAACAGCGACAAATATGGATACCGGTAAAACATACATTGTTAGCAAATATGTGAAAATGACGAGAGATGTTAGACCTCCAAAAAAAGGAGAGGAGGTCTTTGGAGAGACATTATGGGGAGTTCAACTAACAAGAGATGCTGTAGCAGATATGGTCAAGGAGGTTTTGTTGGAAAGCTTAAAGAAAGCTGGGCTAACTGTTGATGACTTACACTTTGTTGTTAGAAGTACTGGAGTTACTGCTGGTTTTGCTTCTCCAGAAGAGGTTGGAGAGATGATTATTGCCTTAGCTCAAGGATGTATGAAAGCTGGCGTTCCTCCAGCAAAGATGACACCAGCAATGACCAAAGAGCAAATACCAAAACCATTTGATAAATACTCCTTCTTAGATAAGATTATCTTTGATGGGGCAGTTACTGGAGTTCTCCCTCCTACAGGAAAGGAGGTTGTTGCCAACGAAATGGAAGGGGAGCTTGTTACTGCTGGAATTAAAGTGGGGAGCAAATGGACAGATGTAGATTTCAGAAACCCATGTATGAGTATTGACTTTGGAACTACATTAGCTGGTAGGATTACAAATGACACTCTACCCTATGCAAAGGTTATTGGTAATTTATGCGGTTTAGCTGGTGCTATAGCTGATGCAATTGCAAGAGGTTCTGGAAAAATAGATGAAAAAACAGGAGCAGCTTTAGATTTAGCAAATATAAAAGGAAAGCCAAAGGAAGAGTTGGCTAAGGAGTATGCTGAAGAGATGCATAAGTATATTATAATTAAGGAGGTTCCAAAGGATGTTGATAGATTCGGAACTGTTCCAGTAGATCCAAAATCTGCTGAAAAGGCAGGGACTACCTTAATTGGATGCGATGTTGGTAAAAATGGTAGTGATTTGGTAAAATTGGAAGAGTTGGGAAGAGAGTTAGTTGAAAAAAGTGATATTCCAACGTTAATGTGTTGTTTGGATTATGTTATGAGTGAAGTCGTTAGAAGATTGGTGGAGTTAGCTTATAAAAAAGGATTAATCAATGAAAAATCGGCTATTGGAATTACTGGAAGAGCAGGAATTACTGGAAAAAAGCCGGAGTTGATTATTGAAAAGCTCAAAACCTTGGAGATTTGGGATAAGGTTGAGGAGAATGTTGTGTTTGTTGAAGATGGATTAGCCTTAGGAGCTTCAGTTATGGCAAGGTGTATGAACTGTTTAGGAACCCCGCAAGTGCCTATTGGAGGTGTTAGGGGCGGAGGATGTATATTAGGTCTAAGAAGGAAATGGCAAAAAGAAAGGGGAATGATAAGGGATTAAATGCCAAATATATAGGATTTCCACAAAATAACATTTTAAATGAAATATTGATGCTTATACTAAAAATTATTACTCTTTGTTCTTTAAATCATATCTGTAAAATGTTATATGAATGTCAGGACGTAAAACCCCTCCCCCATCATTATATAAAATATCTCTAATATTGAACATTCAAATTAAAAATAGACATTCTAATGCCCCCACGTAATAATATTGTTAGCATACCTTCTATATATATTTTTTTATTTTTGAAAAATATGGAAAATTAGTGTATATAGGTTACGCACTCTTCAATCTATTAAATTTTTTATTTATATTAATATATAACTTTCGTAGAGGTAAAATTAACATTAAAGTTTAAATTGAATACATAAAACCTGAAGGAGATGAACATGAAAGTAAAATTAAAAGTCCCACAATGGCATTACTCTTTACTAACAGATTATGAAAGATTAGCAATCTTTAAAAACGCTATAGAGAGAGTTGTAGATAAAGATGATGTTGTCTTTGATTTAGGAACGGGCAGTGGAATTTTAGCAATGATTGCTGCAAAGAAAGCAAAAAAAGTTTATGCTATTGAGTTAGACCCATTCACCTATGATTACGCAAAGGAAAACATAAAAGTTAATGGATTCAGTAATATTGAAATTATTGAGGGAGATGCCTCAACTTACAACTTTAAAGAGAAAGCTGATGTAATTATAGCCGAGCTTTTAGACACTGCTTTAATTACTGAACCGCAAGTTAAGGTTATGAATTCAATAATAGAGAGAGATTTTTTAAAAGAAGATGCTAAAATTATTCCAGCTAAAGCAATATCAACTATACAACTTGTAGAGGCAAAAATGAACCATATCTATTATGATGAAGATATTAAATCAGAGGAAGTTTCTGAAGAGGTTATTTATGAGGAAGTTAATTTCTATAAGATAAATCCTATTGAAGTAAGCTATAATATAGAGTTAGAGCTTGAAAAAAGTTGTGAAAACTTAGGAATAAAGCTAAGGACATACACAATATTAGATGACAAACATGTAGCAGGACAAACACCAATGTTAAACCCTCCATTGGTAATTCCATTAAATAAAAAGGTAGATAAAGGAAATGTTAAAATAAACTTATCATACAGAAGAGGAGGAGATTTAGAGAGTATAAAAGTAAAAACGTGGTGAAAGAATGATAGTAAATATTAAAGAACTAACCCATTTAATGGATACAATTAAGATAAAAAAAAGATGTTCTAAGAAAATGGTTGGAAAATATAAAGATTTAATCCCTTTAGGAAAAGAGTCTTCAACATACTTAAAAGAACTGAGGGAGGAAGAATATGATTAAATATCTTTGTAAACTTTATAAAAATCGACTTTATAGCCAATACCTTAAATTTTGCTTTATATAATAATATCAAATTTTTGCGTGATATATACTAAATATCCGCCTGCTCTATAACTTAACTGCCATAATTTTCCATTATATTTTTGTAAGATTTCATCAAAATCTAAATCAAATACATTAAATTCTTGTATTAAATCAAATGTTTGTAATTCAATTGTAGATGTTTTTGTATAGTATGAATATAACAGTATAAATAATACCTTTTGTTTTTCATTTAGTTTAATTTTTGGTTTTATTGCATATACGCCAGTATCAATTTTTGAAAATATATCAAATTCAACCATGACTTTAAGAAAATTATCCACAAATTTTTCTGTTGATCTTCTTTGTCCAAATTTTGTGCTAACAATCTCCATAACATCCTTTCGTTTGAAGTTTATATTTTCATATTTTTTTAGTATTGAGTTTAATATGATTCTAATTGAGTTACTTCTTATTAATAAAACTTCTAAATATAGAGGTTTCATGATTTGGAAATCATAATTTTTTGAATAGTATAGTAATGGAGAACTTTGAACTTCAATTGTCCTTGCATCAATTTTTTTAGTCTCAACAAAATATCTAAGTAATATTGTTTTAATTTTTCTTCTACTTTCTTTTCCAGCAATTTCAAAAAGTATTTGATCTATTTTTCTATTTATTTCATCATTTTTATCTCCAGGTTCTAATATGTTCAATAAGTCATACACCCATCGAGCTTTTATTGGCATTTCAAGACCTATTAACAATTTTCTTCACCTCTAAAACCTCTACAAATGGAATAATCAGCTCTTCTATTGTAATACCACCATGTGTAATAGAATATGACTCTTTTGAGAGGGGTATTCTTTTTTTAGGGAAAATAAAAATATCATTGTTATTTAAATGTCTGAATTTTTTTCCTTCCACTATTATAAGTTGATTTTTAATGCTTTCATCTATTAGATTTAAATCATCCACACGTCCACATCGTTTACCTTCATAATCTAAATATTTAGGAAGATGGAATCCTTTTTCAAACGTTTCAATATTCCCATGGTCAGAAGTTATGAATACTCTCCATCCCAAATCTTTAGCAGTTTTTATAATGTCATATAGGTCTCTTTTAAAGAGTTCTTGGAGTTTATGATAGGCATGGTTTTTGTTTACATCTTCTGAATGTATAACTTCATCAAATTTGCTATATATAAAACATATCATTTTGTGATTATCTTGAGAAATTGCATTTTTTAACTCTTCTATATTGTTCTTTATGTAAATTCCTAATTCTTTTCCAAGTTCATTACTGATTTTCTGATAAAATAACTTTTTTTCATCATTAATTGTTAAATTGTCAAAATTTCTTGGAATTAATCCAGAACAAAGTGATATACGGGAATAAAACGTTAGTGTAGGAATCATGGCAAAAATGGCTCTATCACATGTTTTTTCAAAGAAGTCTTTTATGGAAAAATAATCATCCCATGCCATACAATCAATTACAACCAAAAGCACTTTTTCTGTACTATTATTTTTCACTAATGAGATTATGTAATCTATAGCTTTATTTATAGTTAAAAATTTTGAACCGTAAGTAAAAAGTTTGTTATATGAATTAAAAACAAAATCAAAGAATTTAGGATCTACAACTCTTTCTAAAAAGAGGTTTATAGATTTACGACTTTCAATATCTTTAGCTTGGTATTTTAAATTTCCTATAGTTTTTGCTAACTTAATCCATCTAAATACTGAATTTATGTCTGAAGAAATTTTATCAATATAGGAATGAATTTCATTTAAGTTTATTTTTGTGGATGTAGGGAAATTAGATAGTGTGTTTATTCTTCCAGAATTTTTGATTATTGAATAGATTTTTGATTCTTTGACACTTGAGATTAATATTATTCCACTAAATTTAGAATGTTTGGAATAAATTTCAATAATCCTCTTTTTTTGTTGTTGTATTGGTTTGTCTCTAAGATCTTCAATAATGTATCCTTCATTTTTTAGTTTATCAATTATATCATAAGATACAGAAAAATCAGGGTCAAGGATTAAATTTGGTCTTCCAGGGTCTAACCTATCCTTAACCCATAAATATAGCCTCATATTTTCAGTCCTCTAATTTTGAGTATGCTATATCTACAAACATTGAAATATCTTCATCTTCTTCAACAAGTTTTGTTGGTAATTTCTCAGCTACCAAAATAATGTCTTCATAACACTTTTTCTTGTATAATTCTTTAAATCCTTCGACAATAACACTCTTTTTGACATTTTTAATTTTAGCTTTAATCTTTCCTGCTTTAATATCTTCAAGTAATTTGTTAAATTCTCTAAGTAGTTTGTCTCTCTTTTTCTTTTCGAGAGATTTTTTCTCTTCTTCGGTAGGTCTCCTCCACTTTCCATTTTCCTCTATAAAGTTTTGTCTTAGAAGTTCTTCCAATTCTGGAATGTCTTCCTCAGTGTTTCCTAAGAACTTTGTATAGTTTGTATAAATTTCACTGTAAGTTTTTGGCTCTTTTAAGAAATTCCATAACCAAAGAAGAGCATCTTCTTCATTTGTAATGAATAATGTTAATTGTTTCTTTTTGGCTAATAATTCTCCCAATTTATTTTCCTGCTCTTTTCTTAATTTATCTGCCTGCTCAATAGTATACCAATAACCATCTATATTTATGAAGTTTTCTTTTAACATTTCATAAAATTCTTCTGAATCCATGGTAATTTCATAACCATGTTGCACATAATATGCTAACATTCTTGAATAAAGGACTTTATCAGTTCTTTCTATATTTGGTTCTAATGGTAAATGTTGTAAATGCTCTTCTACAAATTCTTTTTCAAATCCTTTACCTTTAGATTTTAAGAATCTTTCTTCAAATTCTTTTTTTGGTTTGTAAGCATTTATAATCAAATCTGTAGCAACTGATGTAGTTCCAGTTATTTGTTTGAATGTTTTTTGTTTTTTATCCAATGTAGATACCATTGCAATAATAAATCCTGCTTTAGATAAAGCTTCTTGGATTGCGTTCCATACTTTTGCTTTTGAATTATGGAATTCAATAGTTATCCATCTATTTGGCTTTAATATTCTATACATTTCTTTAAAACATTGATACATAAGTTCCTTATACTCATAAACATCTTTATTTTGTGTTTCATTTATTATTGCCTCTGGTTTATTATTTGTAAAAACTCTCAGCCATGATTCCCAGATAAAGTTTAATTCAGAGTACATTAGGTTATCTCCGAATGGTGGATCAACAAAAATGTAATCTATGGAATTGTCTGGAATATTCCTTAAATCTGTTGAGGATTGTGTTGTTATGTATATTTTATTATTTATTTTTGGATAACTATTCAAATACTTACACAGTCGGTCTATTCTATAATTCATCATATATATTATATTAAATTCATAACCTATGGAAGGAATGTATAATGTTCCAGATAAAAAACCTGTTGGTCTTTTAGGATTCCACCTATACATTTTGGTAGTCCTAAGTAATGCTGAAGTAAACCAAAATATCAACGCATATTTTAAATTTTTATCCTCAATCTTTCTGATTTTATCATAAAATGATGCTAAACACCATAAATTTCTTTTTGTGTAAAAATGATGAACGTGAGTTACTCCGTGCGATTTTTTAGGTTGTTCAGTATTATATCCTTCTGGCATTCTATATGTTGGATACCAGTATGGAATATTTCTTTTTTCAATTTCTTCAATTAACTTCAAATCTTCATCATCTGGGGTTTTTTCATAAGTTTTCCATTTTTTACCTTCTCTAACCTTATAATTTATTAAAACTGGCACTTGTTTTGCTTGTTCTATTTCTTTTCCAAGAGCAGAATCATACTTTTTCACAAAAACTCTTTCAAGTTTCCTCTTATCCAATTTAATTTCACAACTTGGACAGATAAATTCTTTTTTCACTTTATTTTTTTCAAAATCTACTGCAATATCCCAAAATACCAACTCTGCACCACAATTTGGACATCTAAAAACATCACTCCAAACAACATAATTTATTACTCCCTCCCTACCATCATCATGTTTTGTCTTATACATCCATCCACATTCTTCTTCAACTTCTTTTAAAATTTGCTCTGCCATTTTTTTAAATTCCTTAGGATTTACAGGATGCGTGAAATTATATGCTATAAATGTTGCAACTGGAGAGAGGTCATTTAAGATTGCATGTCTTCCAGTCATCAATGCCGCAACACCAGTCATCCCACTACCACAAAATCCATCAAAAACTATGTCTCCAGGCTCAGTATAATGCTTTATAAACTTCATTATTGCTTTATATGGAACTTTTGTATGATAAGTATGTGCATTATAAATTGGGTCGTTCTTCCCCTCACTTACATCTGAAACATAAGGAGTTTTTTGGTAATCATCATTTTCTGCATCATAAGACTTTCCAAACTCTTTTATAAAGTCTTCAATGTAAGGGTTAGGGTAAAGAGTAAATTCTGGGGGGTTTGATATCTCAACGATATCTTCAATATCTCCTAATGGAAACCCCTCAATGTTTTTAACTTTTTCAATGTCTTTAATAATATTGTCTTCCATTATAAACACCTCATTTTACAATTTTTACCCTAACATTTTCTCCCTTAGGAACTTTTATTTTAATAAATTCTTCAAATTTTTCTTTTAGTTCCTCTGGAGTTAATAGGTATCCTCCCTCCCCTAACCATTCATAAAATTCTTCAAGTCTAATTTCAACAACTTGGAAGTCCTCAAATAGTTTATTTATAATACTTACTAACTCTCTATCAACCTCTCCAAGTGAGTTTTGAGCAATAATATCTTCAATAGCATCTTTTTCATTTGGTTTTAAGAACTCTATTTTATCTTGAACTTTTTTAATCTCCTCAATAATTACTCTCTCCCATTCATCTCTTAATTCATCAATTTTTTTACTTAATTCTTGAACTTTTTGTGATAAATCAATACCTATAGGAGAATCTCTTGGGAATCCGCAATAACATACTGGCATATATGTTAAGTGTTGTTCTGGATTAGTGATATTACATCTTTTCTTAAGAAGTTCATAAATTTCATTTTCAATTTGTTCTACTATAGAACCATTTATGCACCTCACTTGTGAGAGTATCTTAAGTTCTTTTAAAGTTTCAGAATTCAGAAGTTTGTTAAGTTCTTTCCACTCTTCTTTTTCAAAGTACCTTTTATGTGCTTCAGCATAAGCCTCGATATATAGTCTCTTAAATTCTTCAAGTTTTCCTGGAATAGGCAACCTATGTTGAATATCAAGTAATTTATCACTTTCAATAATTTTAACTACCTCTTCGTATAGCTCATTCAACTTTTTGACATAAATTTCTGAGAATATATCCTCACATGCATCTATAATGTCTTTTGCAGATTTTGCATACTCAAGTAGTGGGATTATCTTCTCAAGGTCGTTCGTTAATCTTCCTAAGATTTCTATGCTTTCTCTCCATTCTTTAATTAATTCAGGAGATATTTTGTGTATCTTATTGAAATCATGTAGTGAATTAACTTCTTTTAATTTATTCAATAACTCTTTATTGTTTGCAATGTTCAATAATGATTGTATTTTATCCTCAGAAACTGTAAATCCTAAATTTTTTATTTTATCAATCTTGGATTGTAAGTCATTAAGTTTTTTAATTACATCTTCTAATTCACTTACTCTGAATTTGTAGTCCTTTAATGCATCTAATCTCTGATTTTTTATTCTAATTTTTGTTGAATCTAATTCTAAAGCATCAAATATCTTTTGAAGGTCATTAACTGGGAATTCTGAAACAGGTTCTATATATTTAACAATATCAAATGCTGATAAACCTTTTTTCTTTAAAAGCTCACGTATCTCTAATGGCCCTATACGATCTTTTGTTGATTTCTTTAATTCAATCTCATCATTTATGAGTAGAACACTAACAAAAATGTAGGAAATCTCTTTTTGTATTCCATAAGGTTTTTGAGACATTTTTTCAAGGATTGACTTGAAATCCTTTGTTTTTCCACTCAATAAATCTTGTATTTTTGATATGTATGGGTTATCAGTTATTTTCAATTTGCCTTGGCTATATAATCCCAAGTCTGAGAGTATTTTAATGGTATCTTTCCTATAATTTTCAGGGTCTGGAGATGCTAAAATATCCTCCAATACTCTTTTCACAACATCTTCAATATTTTCTGGAGTTATTTTTATTGAGAATTTTGGATACTCACTATACTCTCTACTAAAGTAATCTTCCAACAATTTTGATTTTATCTTTTCAATAATAGTGTAGATATCTCCAACTTCTTCACCAACTAAGTCTCCAACAACAATATTTTTTCCATTATAGTTAATTACAGAATTTAGCATATCATTTGTTAATTCATCTACCAATTTTCTTTTTACTGTAGCTAATTTATCTTTCATAACATTAACATACTGTCTATCTCCAATAAGGGCTTTAATTGCTGAATATCTCTTTAGATTTTCTTCAGATTCCTTAATTTTTAGCTTAATTAATATGGTAGCATCAGATGGTTCAAAAATCGATTCTGACTTATATGGAGAAACAACCACTACTGCAAAATCATTTCCTAAGAAATTTTTATATTCTTTAGCGGAATTTTTAAGATTTTTACCTTCAAATATTATAAATCCATTACGGAATCCCTTTCTACTTTCCCAGAATGCTGTAGTTCTAAAAATCTTTATACTTGGCCTTTCTAATTTTACGTCATCTCTGGAGAGTTCTAAACTCTCCCTCAAAAATTCAAAAAGGTAAGATTCGCGGTCATCATTACTCTGTATAGAAATCTTTCTGTTTATTATTTCATCGTAGTCAATCTTTCTTTCCAAATCTATATAGAATTTCTTTTCCTTTTCATCATAACCTAAAAATTGTCCAGCAGTTTCTCTTCTAATTCTTTTTATAATACCGAGTATATAGTCATTTATCTCTATTGATTCTAATCTTGGAAGAACCATTAAATCATAAGCAATTTGGTAGGGAGTTGGTTTTTCCTCAGGTTTCATCAACTTATATACTGCAAGAGATTTAATTATACGCTCTGCAATATCCCTATCTTTTCTAAGAGCAGGAATGGATTGTATCTTGTATAGCAATCTTTCAACAACATCTAAAACTTCCCTTACTTCTTCAGTATTTGATATTGTAGGGTTATTATAAATTTCATCAAATATTGAATCCATTGTTACAAAAGCTGGGAATTCTTTATCAAGTATTTCCTTTATTTTGTCCATCGCAAATTTTAAAATTCCTCTTTTTTGGAAGTAAGGTAATTGCCTAAATGCATGTAAAACGGACGGATGAATTGGATAGAGTTCGATAAATTCATCTTCTTTTCCTTCAAAATCCTCATAATATTTTTTATACTGTGATAAAAGTTCTCTAAGCTTTGCAATTTGGGCTGGAGTTTTTGGAACTATCCTTTGTGCAAGGACTTTCTCAACGTCCTCTTTAGTAATTTCGATTATATGGTATCTTTGGTAAACTCTACTTACGGCATCTGCTTGGTCAACATAAAGAGGGCTTCTAAAGATATTTTCTTGCATTGAAAAAATGAATATTATATCTTCTTTTTCAGATAATTCTCCAAGTATCCTTATAAACTGCATATCTTGATTAACGTCCTCCCTATGTTTCTGTCTAAGAAAGTCGGATAACTCATCAAATGCGACTATAATCCCTCTATCAGGAAATTTTTCTTTTACAGGTTTAATTATATTGTCGATTATGTATTGCTTATGGTCTAAAATGCTATTAAATTCTTCCTCTGTTTTTGGGACGTTAATTTTTATTCCGTAATTTTTCTCAAGGTACATTTGCATTATAAGATAAAAAATGAGTCCAAATGGCTGTCTAATTGGATTTAACTCATATACAACAATAATGAAATCTTTTTCTAAGTTTTCTTTTAAGTATTTTTTAAGATCTTCATCTTGTATATAATCAATTAGAGATTTATCTCCTGCTATATTTACAATAAAACCCAAGAAATGTGACTTTCCAGTACCATAATCACCAATTATAAAGATTGAACGATGTTGGATATCATTTAAGTTCTGAACTATAAGCTCAATATCTTTCTTCATTTTATCTGAAACTACAAAGGTTGAAACAAGCTCTTTTGGATCATCTTTTACTACTTGTATGACTGGACGAATCTCCTGAAAATTAAAAAGTTCTTTTACCTTAACCATCGGCCATCATCTCCTTTAACTCTACACATATAATTTCTGAGATATCTATGTCGCTTCTATAATCCTCATCTCCAGGATTTCCGAATGTTGCAGTTTGTCTAAGTTTATTTAATTTTAATGGGACAAATAAAACTATTGGATGAGTTCTTGAGTGGTATTTAAATGTTCTTATTGGCTCTAATCCCCCAAAATCTTTTGAAAACAGTAATCCAACATTATCAAATATTATTGGTTCAGGAATACCACTATTTTTTGATATAATGTCATAAATTATATCATTAAGTTTCAGCCCAATTTCTACTGAAGATATATCTTCTTCAAGCAATTCTACAACAATTTGTGAGATGTCATAATATTTTCCACCATTTTTTGTTATCCAGTCTATTATTTCTTCCTTTAATTTTTTAGATTTAGGATTAAGATCAAGATTCTCAGGTTCTGAAATTAATAGCATCTGATAATGATTCTTAGAAACTACCTCAAGAAGTTTTTTTAAATATTCACTATCTAAATATTTATATGTGTTATCCATAAGCTTTACCCCCACATCAGTGACCTAAAATATAGCATTTTTATAATACAAAAAAAGGGGAATATATAAATTTTACTTTTAAGTATTTCTAAGATGGGTTAGTGTTTTATAAGCAATATTACTAAACATTAAATTGGGATAATTATGATAAATGAAGTAGTTGTAGCAACAAGGAAAGATAACAAAGACAATAAAGCCCCAATTGGTGTTTATTTTAAAGATAAAAAAGTTATCATGCATCTTTTTTCTGGCTCTCATACCTATGAAAATCTTTCAACTGAAGATTATTTTTCGGTTAATGTAGTTCCACCAATTGAAATAGCAAAGGCAGTTTTAGATGATAATGATGAATATCTCTACTACAATGATATCCCCTATTTAAAAAACTCCTATTATACTATATTTTATAAAGTTGTTAAAAGGGAGTTTATTGATAAGGAAGATAAATTTGGAAAAAACAGATTGATGATTGTAGAGGGAGAAGAGATAAAAAGAATATATTTAGATAAAGTTCCAAAGCCATACAATAGAGCAGACGGATTATTGGTTGAGATGGCAGTTATTTATTCAAGATTAGCTAACAAAAACATAAAAATTGATGAAGAAGACAAAAAAGAGATGGAAAAAGAAATGAAGAAATATTTCTCAATAATTAAAAAAGTTGGTGGTAGAGAGCATAAACAATTGGCTGAAACCATGCTAAGAAATTTAAATTTACTCTAATTTCATTAACTTCCAAATCTCTTTTAGTGTGTCAACATCAACTTGCCCAGGGGCAGAGCTTTTCCCTTTGTAAGAAGCAAAGGTTAATATTGAGCCAAAATAAACCCCCAAGATTCTTGTTAGTTTCCCTTTCTCCCCCATTCCAATGCCTATAATCTTTCCAGGATATTTATTTATCACTTCTAAAATATTGAGGACATCTTCTTTACTATTTGCCATTGTTGCAAATTTTGCTATATCTCCAATGCTAAGAGCTTTTTCAACAACATCTACCAATTTTTCCTTTGACGGAGTTTTTTCAAAATCATGATAAGAGATTATAATTTTTGTTTTTGAACCAATTTCATCTCTAAATTTTACAATTTCTTTATTTTTCTCTTCTCTTAACTCAATATCAACATACTTAGCATTATATTCAATTGCCTTTTTTATTAAGTTTAATCTTTCCTCATTATTTCCTTTCCAATAACCACCTTCCCAATCTGGTCTAACGGTTATTATGCAAGGATATTTAGCAAATTTCTTTATATCTTCTTCACTAACTTCTTTAAGCATATCTATCCTAAATTCAACAATATCTGCTATTTCTAAATACTTTTCAGCTGTTTTTATTGCTTTTTCTACACTATCTTCAACTACTGGTAGACATATCATATTCTCTACCTTATTCTGTTTTATTTAAAAATAGAATGCGAAATAATATTTTAAGTTTAGTGTAATTAATTTTTAAAAATATAAAAATAGAAAAAAAGAAAATTATTCTTCCTCTTCTGAACTCATAAATTTGTAGAAATCACCATATTCAACCTGGCTCTCCTTGCTCATTAACTTATCAATGGATTTCTTCATAATCATTGCATATAAGTCAATTAAATCTCTATACTTAACTTCTGGTAACCCAGTATAGACAAATAGAACTTTCTTAAAGCCCCCTCTTGTAGCATTATCTACTAAGTATGTAGCTAAAGCTTCAGTTAATGGTTCAACTGGTGGATAACCTTTACCTAAAGGAACTCTCTTCTTATAGAATCTTCTTCCATATTTTAACCCTATAACCTGTGAAAACCTGAAGTGCATTATATAATCTGATATTTTATCCATTCTTCTGAAAATCTTTAGCCACCAATCAACATCTGCCTTTTCAGCTGCTTCATCTAAATCATCCTTCTCATAAACACCCAATTCATTTAAGAATATGTTTTCTAACTGTAATGATGGAATGATTTTTATATCTTCCTCTTTAGCTGCCTTTACAAGTTCTTCAAGCTCATCTAATGTTCCAAACTCACCAATGTTTGTGGCTGGTTCTGGAGAGTAAATTATGTCATTATTAACTTCACTGAACTTTTTTAAAACATCCAAGTGGTAGTTCAAATCATCTCCCACTCTTTTTCCAAGGTGGTAGTTGTATATCTCAGCCCCACATAATGTAGCTTTTTCTATGGCTGAGAGATGTCCTTTTAATCCTTTCTCTGACGTTAAGCTGTAATATGGACCGTGAGCTAAGATTGAGGTGAAATATTCCCCACCTAATTTTTTGTAGCTTTCATAGTATCCAGATGGCAATCTTCTTGATAACACTGCTGGTGGAATTTCAGTAATTCTTGTCCCCAATAATGCTGCCTGCTTTAATGTTGATAAAGCATTATAAGTCCCCCACTCAAACAATATCATTTTCTCACCCTAAATTTTTCTTAATAGTAAATAATATAAGCACTAACTATATATAAAGTTTGTCAATCAAAAATTTATGGTGGCAAAGATGATAATCAAAAAAATTAAGGAATTAACAAAAGAAGAGGAGGAAAAAATAATTAATAGGAATAAAGCTAACTTTGAGGAAATATTACCAACAGTGATGGAGATTTTGAAAGACGTTAAAGAAAAAGGGGATGAAGCATTAAAATATTACACAAAAAAGTTTGATGGTGTAGAAATAGAAGATTTTAGAGTTTCAGAAGAGGAAATAGAAGAGGCTTATAATTCAGTAGATTATAAGGTTGTTGAGGCTATAGAGAAGGCTAAGGATAACATATACTTCTTCCACAAAAAGCAAATGGAACAAATTAAAGATTTAGAGGTTAAAAATAATGGTATAGTTTTAGGACAGGTTGTTAGAGCAATAGAAAAAGTTGGATGCTATGTTCCTGGAGGAAGGGCTTTCTATCCATCCACAGTTTTAATGACAACAATCCCTGCAAAAGTAGCTGGATGTGAAGAGATATATATCACCTCCCCACCAACAAAAGAAGGGAAAGGTAATCCAGCTACATTGATAGCAGGAGATATTGTTGGAGTTTCAGCTATTTATAAAGTTGGAGGAGTTCAGGCAATAGGAGCTTTAGCTTATGGAACAGAAACAATTCCAAAGGTTGATATTATTGTAGGGCCTGGAAATATATATGTAACAACAGCCAAAAAAATGGTTTATGGAGAAGTTGCCATAGATTTCTTAGCAGGTCCTTCAGAGGTTTTAATTATTGCTGATGAAACTGCAGATTCAGAATTTGTTGCCTTAGATTTTATTGCTCAAGCTGAACACGACCCTAATGCCTCTTGCATAATAACAACAACATCTGAAAAGAAAGCAGAGGAAATTAAAAATAAAATATTTGATGAGATAGAAAAAGCTGAAAGAAAAGAGATTATTTTAAAAGCCTTAGAAAACTCTGCCATATTAATTGGTGATTTAGAAGAGTGTATTGAATTTTCAAATAAATACGCCCCAGAACATTTGGAAATATTAACCAAAAATCCAGAAGAAGTTTTAAATAAAATTAAACATGCTGGAAGTGTATTTTTAGGAGAATATAGCCCAGTTCCTGTTGGAGATTACGCATCAGGAACAAACCATGTTTTGCCAACTTCACAATTTGCAAGAATGAGTTCTGGTTTAAATGTAGAGACATTTTTAAAGAAAATAACTTATCAAAAATTGGATAAAGAGAGTTTAAAAAATATAGCTGATATTGTTATCACCTTAGCTGAAGCTGAAGGATTGTATGGACATGCTGAAGCTGTTAAGAGAAGATTAAAATAAAATTTTTGTGTGATGGTTATGACACCATTAACCTTATTAATTTTATTTTTTGGATTAGCATTTATTTTAGTTGGTTTTGGATTGATGTTGGGATATTTGATATTTGGTAGAAGGAAAGAAACTGTAAATGAAACCGTTAATAGAACAGTTATAGTCGAAAGAGATAACAACCTATTGGGTACTGCCGCAGCTGTTGCTGGAGGCGTTATAGCTGGAGAATTAATAGCTGATGCTATAGAAGATGTGATAGAGGACGAGGACAATAGAAAAGATATGAAAGAAGGAGAGGATATTACTGAAACGGCAGATGCTTTTGATGATACTGACGATTTAGATAATTTAACTGATTTTTAGTTATTTGACATCTTTATCTTATTTATATATACTCAAATTTTGTAATAATAAAAATTAATGTGAGAGCATGGAGATTGGGATAAGTATAGAGGCAGAAAACAAAGTTGGAGTTTTACACAAACTTACGGGAATTCTTTCTGAACTAGGAGGAAATATAACTTATACTCAGCAATTTATTAAAAATGATGGAGAAACTGGCTTTATTTATATGGAAGTTGAAGGAATTAAAGATATAGATGAACTAAAGAGAAGAATGGAAAGCTGTGAGCATATAAAGAGCTTTGAAATTCACAGCTCATTAAAAAAGATTTATGGTAAGAGAGTTATTATTATTGGTGGTGGAGCCCAAGTTGCTGAAGTTGCGAGAGGAGCAATAAGTGAGGCAGATAGGCATAATATCAGAGGGGAGAGAATTAGTGTCGATACTCTCCCAATAGTTGGTGAAGACAACTTATATGAGGCAGTTAAGGCAGTAGCTACTCTCCCACGAGTGGGGATTTTAGTTTTGGCTGGCTCTTTAATGGGAGGGAAAATTACTGAAGCAGTTAAAGAGTTAAAGGAAAAAACAGGCATTCCAGTAATAAGCTTAAAGATGTTTGGCTCTGTTCCAAAAGTAGCTGATTTAGTTGTTGGAGACCCATTGCAGGCAGGAGTTTTGGCAGTTATGGCTATTGCTGAAACAGCAAAATTTGACATAAATAAGGTTAAAGGGAGAGTTTTATGATTGTCTTCAAAAATACAAGGATTATTGATGTATATACTGGAGAAGTTGTTAAAGGGAATGTTGCAGTTGAAAAGGATAAAATATCATTCGTAGATTTAAATGATGAAATTGATAAGATAATTGAAAAAATAAAGGAAGATGTTAAAGTTATTGACTTAAAAGGGAAATATTTGTCTCCAACATTCATAGATGGGCATATACATATAGAATCTTCCCATTTAATACCTTCAGAGTTTGAGAAATTTGTGTTAAAAAGTGGAGTAACAAAAGTAGTTATAGACCCGCATGAAATAGCCAATATCTCTGGAAAAGATGGAATTTTGTTTATGTTGAGTGATGCCAAAATTTTGGATGTTTATGTTATGCTCCCTTCTTGTGTGCCAGCTACAAGCTTAGAGACGAGTGGGGCAGAGATTACAGCAGAGAATATTGAAGAACTCATCCTTTTAGATAATGTCTTAGGTTTAGGAGAGGTTATGAATTATCCTGCAGTGATAAATGAAGATGAAGAGGTTTTAAGAAAAATAGAAGTAGCTAAAAAATACAACAAATTAATAGATGGGCATTGTCCAAAATTAAAAGGTTGGATGTTAAACAAATATATCTCCCATGGAATAATGAGCGACCATGAGAGTGTTGATGAAGATGAAGCATTAGAAAAACTTAGATTAGGACTAAAATTAATGATTAGGGAGGGAACTGCCTCAAAAAACATCTATTTGCTTAATATATCTAAAAAGATAAAAGATTTTAGAAATATAATGTTAGTTAGTGATGATGTCTGTGTTAGGGACTTAGATGGCTATATGCTAAATATTTTAAGGAAAGCCACCAACTATGTTTCCCCAATTGAAGCTATTCAAATGGTTACAATAAATCCAGCAAATTATTTTGGATTTGATGTAGGAATTAAAGCTGGAAATGAGGCAAGTTTTGTAATCTTTGAAGATTTAGACAATTTTAAAGTTTATGATATTGTTATAAAAGGAAGATTTTTAGATGATGTTTTAAATGAACTAAATGAAAATAGAAAAAGAAAGATTCCTGAAAAACTCATGAACACCTTAAGATACTCATATAAAGATAGAGAAGCTTTTTTAATTAAAGGGATTGATTATAAGGAGAGAGATGGATTTGTTAGAGTGATAAAACCATTAAAAGATTCTTTAATAACTGAAGAGCTGATATTTAGTGTTGAAGAAGTAAAAATATTATTGAATGAAAATGCTATAAACAAAATATTCGTTATAGAGAGGCATAAAAACACTGGAAATATTGGAAAAGGTTTGATATACAACTTCTTAGAAGAAGGGGCTTTAGCATCTTCCTATGCCCACGATTCTCATAACGTAATAGCCATAGGAAATGATGAAAAGGATTTAGCTTTGGCTGTAAATAAATTAAAAGATATTGGTGGAGGATTTATGGCTGTTAAAGATGGAGAGGTTGTTGAATGCCTTCCTTTACCAGTTGGGGGGATAATGGGGGATGATGGAAAATATGTATTTGAGAAGATTAACGCTTTGTATAAAAGAATAGAAGGTTGGAGTTCTTTTGATAATCCATTTTTGAGCATGAGCTTCTTTTCCCTTCCAGTAATTCCAGAGCTAAAAATAACTGACAAAGGTTTGGTTAAAGATATGCAATTAGTTGATTTATTTGTAGAAGTTTCGAAATAACTTAGGTTGTAAAATCCTTTACTTGACTTCAATAACTTCAAACACGCATTTATCCTTTCCCTGACAAACGCATTCTATCTCCTTAACTATAAATTTCTTTTCATATATCTCTTCTAAGCATCCAGCTAAAATTCCCGCTATAAAATCATGGATTGGTTCGTCTTTATGTATCCATCCATATGGAGGGTTAGAGAGATTTATTTTGTATGGTGGATTTTTGAGAAGTATTTCATTTTTATCTATCTCTAAATCACCAAAATTCATTAATTTAAATATTTTTTTCAACTCTTCTATATTTTTTGGAGATAATATCTTTCCAAATTCTACACCTATTTCATATAGGGATATCTCTGAACCGAGCTCTTTTACCTTCTCAAATATCACCAATGCCAACAATCCAAAATATGGGACGGGTATTTTTTTACTTTTCTTTATAATTTCTTCATTTTTTATTGCCTCTAAAATATTGGGGAAGATTTTTTCCATAATATCCACCGATTTAATTTTAAGTTTCTGAATATTTGGTATCTATTATATAATGTTATTTAATTGCTATATTATTTAATAGTATGCCACGAACAAGCACTACTATTTAAATAAAAATACATAAAAATAAATAACTATATGAATATATAACCAAATTAATTAATATTCATCTTTTTTAGCCCTAACTTAATAATGTTATATTTTAAGTTTTTGTTTATACCCATTCTTTCAAAAACTCTGTCTTCAAACTCCATATAAACAGCAGTAGCCACTAAAGACATTCTTTCAATTAAATCATCAATCTCTTCCATAACTTTTAGATATTCTTCAGTTTGTAGTTCTTCTTTCAATTTCTCCTCTGCAGTTTCTCTTATTTCCTCCAATGCACATAGTATATACGCTGGCTCAAAGTCCAATTCAACAAATTTCATTGCATCTCTTGCTATAATTTTAAAAAATTCATTTAATTTTTCTTCATCGTCACTATATTCAAATAGCTTTTCTACCCAGTTTTTCATGCGATTTTCTATCTCCCTACATGCATTTGTATTATAAGTATTGTGATTATTTCCATTTTTGCATATATATGGGTTATTCCTAAATTTTTCAATAAATTCATCTACTGCCTTTAATAAATCTTTTTTTAAGGTATCTTCATGCTTTTTAATCTCTTCATATTTCTTAACTTTTTTAATAAAATATTTCATATTACATATAGCACTATTAAAGATACTATCAAAATCAAATAGTTCCACAATCCCCCTCCCTTTTATATTATTTTTCCCATTATGCTATACCTCCACCATTTTATAAAACATAAAAAATAATAGGGGAAATCCCGATAAGCAAATGTATCAATTCTTATATTTAAAGTTTTATGTTCATCTATATATCTATTACTATATCTATATATCTATTACTATTAATCTCCTTTCCCTTCAATCTCTATAACTTTAACATAGATTGGATGCTCTTTAAGTTGCTGATAAACTTTTTCAGCCGCTCTTCTTGACCTTGCAAGCATAACAAAAGCAACATCCCCTTTATATCTTGCCTCAGTAAATGATAATATATCTCCCCTTGCTATCCCTTCTCCAATTATTCTCCTAATTAAATCCTCATACTTTGTAGCATGTTTTTCAGGAATATTCAATAAAATACCATAAATCATCATCTCACCTCAAAAATTTTTATTTTAAATTTAGAATAATATAATTATTTATTCAGAAACCTTTAAAATTCCCAAGGTTTGTTCTACTTTCTTAGCTATATCTAAATCAAATAATGCAATGGTTGGCAATAGCCAGCTAAACCTATATCTTGGCATTTTATCCTTTGTTTCTCCATAGTAAGCAAATGACAACCTTCCAAAGCCAGTTTCTTTCTCAACCTTTCTCGCACTTCTTATAAACCTTCTCGCAACATTTGGAAGTTCATCATAAGATAGTGGTTTCCCTCCAACACCATTTTGCATAGAAATTTCTAAGCTAATTCCAACATTTTTCACTGCTTTTATTAAATTTCCTAATTTATTCTTTTTAAAGAAAGCTAACAACAATGTAGCAGCTGGAACTCTCAAAACCTCTGTATTTTTTCCATCTTCATCTCTTAACTGGCAAACTATATATGCCCTACCCATCTCCATCTCTATATGAGCATAGAGCTCAGTATTCTTTGGTAATTCTTCGAGAACTTCAATAACCTCGTATTCCTTTCCATCTTTTGAGAACTTATCTCCAGCTTTTCTTTCATCCAACTCAACAGTAAAGTACGTTTCTTTCCCATCTATCTTACCAAATATTAAATCAAATCCCCATCTTTTCAATGATTTTAACTTAAATTCTCTCTCTTTCTCTGGATTTCCCAATGTTTCAAAAACTAAAGTATTTACCATCTCTACTTCTTTTGCATCTACAACCACAATATCACCTTTTATTCATATTTTTTATTGAAAATTTCATTAACTATCTTTAGATGTGTTTGAAGTTCTATAAATACTTTTCTATAATTGATAAATTTATTTGGTTACATTTATTAATAAAAAATATAAATGAGAGGGAAGATAACATTTTTTGAGGTGAGAGTTATGAGATACAAGAAAGTGCCAGTTAAAAAAATAGTTAATAAGATTATTGATGAATGTGATGTCATCTTATTGGTTTTAGACGCGAGAGACCCAGAGATGACAAGAAACAGAGAGTTGGAGAAAAAAATTAAAAGTAAAGGAAAGAAAGTAATTTATGTATTAAACAAAGCTGATTTAGTCCCAAAAGATATTTTAGAAAGATGGAAAGAAGTTTTTGGAGAAAATACCGTATTTGTATCTGCTAAAAGAAGATTAGGAACAAAAATTTTAAGAGAGATGATAAAACAATCTTTAAAAGAGATGGGAAAGAAAGAAGGAAAAGTTGGCATTGTTGGTTATCCAAACGTTGGGAAATCCTCCATTATAAATGCATTAACTGGGAAGAGAAAGGCTTTAACTGGAAGTGTAGCTGGTTTAACTAAAGGAGAGCAATGGGTTAGATTAACTAAGAATATTAAACTTATGGACACTCCTGGAGTTTTGGAGATGAGAGATGAGGATGATTTGGTTATAAGTGGAGCTTTGAGATTGGAAAAGGTAGAAAATCCAATACCTCCAGCTTTAAAGATTTTGAGTAGGATAGATAACTTTGATAACTCAATATTAAGGGAGTATTTTGGAGTTGATTATGAAACAGTTGATGAGGAGTTGTTAAAAAAGATTGGAAATAAGAGAGGTTATTTAACCAAAGGAGGAGAAGTAGATTTAATTAGAACAGCTAAGACAGTTATAAAAGAGTATCAGGATGGAAAACTTAACTACTACAAGGTAGATTTAAAGAAATTTGGGCAAGATAGAGAGAGGGATATATCATTTATAACTAAGCATTTAAAGGACTTTCCATTTATTGAAGATGCAAAGATGATTATTACTCATTTAAAGGACTTTGATGAACTCTATAAAAAAATAAAAAAACCAGTCTTAGGTTTTGAGGAAATAGATGGAAATATCGTTGTTATATCATTTGGAGAGAAGACAAAAGATGCTTGTAGGAAGAAAGTGGAGAATTTTTGTAAAGAGCAAGGTATTGAGATTTTTTCAAAATTCGGAGATAAAATTGGGGCTAATAACATCTATGTAGCCGTTGGAAGGAAACAACCATAACCTATTTATATTTTGATTATCTCAATTTGTCATTAATGATAATGATAAATTATCGGTGGCAACATGCTAAAAAAAATCGCAAGGAAAAAGTGCATTCATGTCATGCTTGTTTATACTGGAGGTTGTAACGCATGCGATATCGAGGTTGTTAATGCCATATTCTCCCCATTTTATGATGCTGAGCAATATAATGTTTTTTTAACTTTTAATCCAAGGGAGGCAGATATTTTAGTTGTTACCGGCTGTGTTACTAAAGTTGTTGCTGAATCATTGAGAAAGATTTATGAAAAAATCCCTGAACCTAAGGCTGTTGTTGCTGTTGGAGCTTGTGCATTAATGGGGGGAGTTTATAAAAACATTGGAGGGGATTTAGGCACTTCAGACTTTGTAGCTGGACCTGTTGAAAACATCATTCCAGTTGATGTTAAAGTGCCGGGCTGTGCTCCAAGACCAGAGGATATTATTGCTGGTATAGCTAAGGCAATATCCAAGGTTGTTGAAGGAAAATGATTTTTAATGAGGGATAGATTATGATTGATGAATTAATCTCAATCCATAGGGCTATCGCCCTATTGGTATGAACCTTTTAGTAAAAGGTTCATCAAAACCTAACACCTCCTCGCTTACGCTCGGAGGTGTAAATTAGGAAATTTGGGTATACCAATAGGGCGAAGCCCTATGGTTGCGGATACCCATGATGCATCACCTCGCTTCGCTCGGTGATGCCTCTTAGAAAATTTCTTGAGTGAGGGATAGATTATGATTGATGAACTTATTTCAATAATTGGCATTCCAGCATTGGCTTTTGCAATCTCTACCTATATCCCAGGAATCCAGAGAAAGATTGAAGCAAGGATACAGCAGAGAATAGGACCGAGCATCCTATCTCCTGGATTTTGGGCATTTTTTAAGTTTTTGTTTAAAGAGACAAAAATGCCAGATGCAAATTTGCCAAGGTTATATAATTTGTTGCCTTTGTTATCTATAACTGTGTTATGGGCATTGTTGGCTATAACATCATTGACATCTTTCCATATTTTATCTAACGAGATTGGTATCGTTGGTTTGCTGAAGTTGGAGGAGATGATGTATGTTATATTAGGCTCTTTATCATGTTCAATTATGGGCTGGAGAATGCCATTTATAGATGAATGTAAGGGAACTTCCTACATAAAAACTTTAAAACTCTCATTAGAGCAGTTGGGGGCTGTAAGGAGCTTTAAAATGATTACTATTGGTTCATTTCCATTTTATTTAGCAACATTTTTACCATTTGTCCAAAAGAAGAGCATATTTTTAAAAGATATTGTTGGAGAGCCGTTTTTATTCTCATTGGCTGGAATATTTGGAGCTGTGTGTTATTTCATTGGTTATGTGATAATGATTAAAGAATATCCATTCTCAATAACTCACACAAAGGCAGATGTTATTGAAGGAGCAACTATGGAGCTGATGGCTAAATACAGAGCTTTATATTTGGCAAGTAAGGAGCTTTTATTAATAGCCTTGGGAAGTTTATTTGCAACCCTATACTTAGGAATAGCTCCAGATATAGAGAATCCTATAACAATTGTTGAAAACTTTGCTGTAGCTTTGATATTCCCTATATTTGCAACATTTGTTAGGGCATTCTCTCCAGTGCTTTTATTTAAGCAGATATATCCTATCTCCTATGTAGCAACACTAATTGGAGTTATTGGATTTATATTTGCATTGCTTGGATGGTAGAGAGTAAATAATTTTTATATATACATACTAAGGTTAGAATAATTGATAATTGTGGGAAATATTGAAAAGGCACTATATTATTAAAAATTTAATGTAGAAGAGTTAAATCTAACAGAAGAAGATTTAGAAGAGTTTGAAAAGTTAGGGAGATGGTATGGAAAGAGGAGAAGAAAAGATTAGAATTTGATTTAATAAAAATGGTGATATTATGCTAACTATAACAATAGATGTTCCAGAAAATGTTCCAGTAGAGATTATTAAAAGAAAGATTCAAAAACTTATTAAAGAAGAGCAATTAAAATGGGAGTTATTCGAAAAGGCAAAAGAGGAGTTAAATTTAACAGAGGAGGATTTAAAAGATTTTGAAAAAGCACGGGAGGAAGCATGGAAGGAGATAAAGAAAAAATATGGATTGTAATTGATGCCAATATTATATTTTCAGCATTAATAAAAAGATGAGTCATTAACTGGGAGGATTATATTTAGCAATGAATTCTCTCTATTTTTCCCAGAAGATGGTTTAAAAGAAATAGAGGGAGTATGAACCATACATATTGAAGAAGAGAAACAACTATAAACAAAAGTTGTCTTATGATTACCTATTAAGTTGCATTTTTTGAAGTTGTTGAGGTAGTTCCTTCAAAATATTATGAAGATAAGATTAAAGAAGCTTATGAGATAATGAAAGACATTGATGAGAAAGACACTCACTATGTAGCATTAGCTTTAAAGCTGAACTGCCCAATTTGGAGTAATGATAACGATTTAAAGAAGCAAAATAAAGTTAAAGTTTATAATACAAAAGAATTATTAGAGGAGTTTTTAGATAAAAGGATATTTGAGGCTCTTTAGAGCCTTATTTCTTCCTTATTCACTTTAAGATATTTTGCAAAAAACTAATATTGAGTGATTAAGTTATGATAAGAAACTTAAAGAATTGGGAAGAAAATTAAAAGGAGTAGAAAATGCTGAAGGAGGTAAAATTGCTTAATAATAGCAGAGTCATTAAAGATTACAAAATATTTGACTTTAAAAATGTTAATTTTGAGATTCTGGTTTATATTCTTCCTTAATCTTAACAACAACTACCGGTGTGTGCTCCAACTTCTCTAAAATCTCTTCAGTTATGATATAGCTGTTATACTTCTCCAAAACTTCGTTAATGTTTTTTATTGTTTTATGCACCCTATCACAGATAAAAGCTATTCTAACAAGCTCTCCTATCGAATATTTTTTATAAACTTCGTTTCCAGCTATTGCTAATGGAGTGCATCCAGCAAATCCACCAATCTTTAAAACATCAGCCAATCTTCCAAGAATGAAGCCAAAAACACCAATCCCACTTATTATTCCATTAATTGCATAAGGTAAAGCAGTAACATAAAAGTTTAAAACCTTATAAGTGGCATCAGTATCAGCAACCATAACAACAACATCAACACCAAGCTCTTTTTTTATCTCTTTATATAACATTTCAGCCCATTTCTTTGGATTTTTTGGGAGAGGGCAGACATAAGTGCCTGGAACATTTGTTAAATCTACTCCACCCTCAGCATAGGGCTTTAGAGCATATCTCAATCCAACAGTCTCTATAATTGTTTGTTTATGCCTTAAAGTCTCTTCTTTTGGCATCTTTCTCAAATTTTTTATTTTATCTTCTTTAACTTTCAACAACTTTCCAAGAACATATCCCCAGACATACTTAGACCAATAGTAGCAAAGATAGGCAAAAATTCCGGGTTTGAATTTACTTTCATCAACAAAGTTACCTTCAGCAGTTGATACCATCTTCTCACTCAATACAACAAAATCTCCGTCCTCTAACTTAATTCCACTGTTTTTTATTGCTTCAACAACAATTGGGATAAAATTTTCTCCTCTTTTTATGTATTTTGTTCTAATAGGATAAGCTTTCATACTCTCACATGTTAAAATTAGTTTTTTGCAAAAAATATGTCTTTTTAGTTTTTTAATAAGTTTTACAAAAAACTATTAGCATTTTGTCTTAGCTATATTGAATTGATAGGATATTTATAAATATACCTAATTGATAAAGTATTATTCTGTTAGAATAAAATCAAAATTTAACTATGTGGGGGAGTATGCCAAGAAGAAAAATAGATAAATTATATGTAAAAGTTTATTTTGAGGGTAATGTTGTAGAGGGAGAATACGATTTTGATGCAGTTACACACTTAAAAAATGGTATATTAAAATATCTATGGACTGGAAAAAAAGACCCGGTAATAATTTGGAATATGGAAAGTAAGTCATTTGCCATTATTGACCCATCAAAAGTATGTGCTGTAGAGATACAAGGGTCATTAATGTTCTTAGATGATATTCCTGAAAAGAAATTAGAAATGAGGTCATTTAGGGAGGGGGATTAGTCCTCTTAGTTAATTAAAAGATTAACAAAGTAATTAAGGTGAGAATATGAAAAGGGTAAAAACAGGAATTCCAGGAATGGATGAAATCTTACATGGTGGAATACCTGAAAGAAACGTCGTTCTCCTATCTGGAGGACCTGGAACTGGAAAATCTATATTCTGTCAGCAATTTTTATACAAAGGGGCTGTTGATTACAACGAGCCAAGTATTTTGGTAGCTTTGGAAGAGCATCCAGTTCAGATTAGAGAGAACATGAGGCAGTTTGGATGGGATATTAGGAAGTTAGAGGAGGAAGGAAAATTTGCTATAATTGATGCATTTACCTATGGAATTGGTAGCGCTGCAAAGAGAGAGAAGTATGTTGTAAATGACCCAAACGATGAGAGGGAGTTAATAGACGTTTTAAAAACTGCTATAAATGACATTGGAGCTAAGAGAATAGGTATTGACTCTGTCACAACATTATATATAAACAAGCCAATGATGGCAAGAAGGACAGTGTTTTTATTAAAGAGGGTTATCTCTGGCTTAGGATGCACTGCTATATTCACATCTCAAATATCTGTTGGAGAGAGAGGATTTGGAGGACCGGGAGTTGAACATGCAGTTGACGGAATAATTAGGTTAGATTTAGATGAAATTGATGGAGAGCTTAAGAGAAGTTTAATCGTCTGGAAGATGAGAGGAACAAGCCACTCTTTGAAGAGGCATCCATTTGATATAACCAATGAGGGGATAATAGTATACCCAGATAAAGTATTAAAGCTCAGATAACCTTAAATAAGATATTTTGGGATGAATATGGATGTATATTTTTATATTTTTAGGAATTTCTTTCATTCTTGGATTATATTTAATATTCATAAAGCTTATGGGTTTAAGGTTGATAGATTATTTTCCAACGTTCAAAGAGAATCGTCTAAAAATGGTTTTTATTATATTAAGTGTGATTCTCGCTTTTCTAATAAATTGGTTGATTATAGAAAATTACAGTTTTTTATTTGAAATAATCCATCCAATTACATTATCCATGATATGTTCGATAGTAGTATATTTTTTGTTGAGATTTTTGTTTCTTAATGATACTTCCTTGTCCATTTCTGAAAAAAGGGCTTTTTGGATTGCCGTTGTTTTATCAACATGTTTAGAGACGCTACAAATTTTTAAATATATAAGTAAATATAATCCAAATCTTTTAATAAAAGTTGCTTTACTGTCTGTTGTTCTTGTTATCGTGTTTTTAGTTGTAGGTATTGTTTGTGAAATCCGCAAAAACTTTAAATACTAAGCAAATTATAAGATAATAATAGAATACTAAATAAAAAATAAAAGTTATAGTGGGGGAGAGTTATGATACCATTAGTTCCAACATCAAAGACAGAAATAGACAAATTGGAGCATGTTTTAATATTGGGAACATTATTTAGACCTGAGATTTTAGAGTTAATAAAAGACCCTGTAGAGAAAGTTACATGGGTTGATTCCTTAGCTATTGCCGCTGGAGCTTTAGCAAGAGAGAAAGCTGGCTACACAATAAGAGAAATTGCAGATGAATTGGGAAGAACTGAACAAACAATTAGAAAGCACTTAAAAGGAGAGACAAAGGCTGGAAAGCTTGTTAAAGAAACCTATGAGATGATGAAGAGAGGAGAACTAAACATTGAAGAGGTAGAGAAATTCTTAGAGGCAATTGTCAGAAAAGAAGAGTTGGAGAAGCTAACTGACATTAAGAAGTTGGAAGAAGAAATTGAAAAACTTAAGAAAGAGAATGAAGAATTGGCAGCAAAATTAGAAAAAGTTAAAGAGAAGTTGAAAGAATTATTAAGTGAATTAGAGAAATAAAGCTTTCTATTTTGTCTTTTAATGTTTTAGTTATTCTTGATAATTTTTATTTTATAATTTTTAGGTGATTTTTATGAGAAAAGTAGTTGCTGAAATCTCTATAATTCCTTTAGGAGGAGGAGCTAGTGTTTCAAAATATGTTAAAAAAGCCATTGAGGTTTTTAAGAAATATGATTTAAAAGTTGAACCAAATGCCATGGGGACTGTGTTAGAGGGGGACTTAGATGAGATTTTGAAGGCATTTAAAGAAGCTCATTCTATAGTTTTAAATGACGTTGATAGAGTTGTGAGTAACTTAAAAATTGATGAAAGGAAAGATAAAGAAAATACAATTGAAAGGAAGTTAAAAGCTATTGGAGAGTTATAATTTTGTATTGGTGTTTATAAATGATTTTGGGTATCTGTGATGGACATAATGCAAGCTCTTCTCTAATAAAAAAGGATGAAATCTTATTTGCAATGAGTGAAGAGAGATTCACAAGGAAAAAGAATCAAAGAGGTTTTCCAGAAAAATCATTAGATTATATTTTAAGTAGGGTTAATGCTGATAATATTGAGTATGTATCAATTGGAGGAGTTTTTAGAAGAGGAGAAAGAATAAAAAAACTAAAAAACTTCCAAAATAAGATAAACAAAAAATTCCTCTATGTTTATCACCACATAGCACATTCATATTTATTTAAGTTGTCGGAGTTTAAAGAGGCTTTGATTATCTCAATAGACGGGGGAGGAGATGGACTATCGTTTTTAGCATCCATAGCAAACAAAAATAACTTAGATATTATAGCTCAGAGTGATTTAATCGATTCTGTTGGTGATTTCTATGCCTCAATAACAGAGCTTTTAGGATTTAAACCAATGGAAAATGAGGGCAAAGTAATGTCTTTATCCTCTTATGAAGGAGAGGATGATATAAATCTAAAAACCATTGACTATATAAAAGAGCTAAAATCATTCAAAAACTATTTGGGAGTTATTGGCTATGAAGCTACAAAGGCATTAAGAAAACTTATAGTTATGGATAAAAGCCAGTTATCTTTTGAAGATAAGGTTAGAATATCAAAATTTGCTCAAAGGACCTTAGAGGATATAGTTTTAAAGGCAATTGATGATTTGGCTTATGAATATAACATAAATAATATCGTTTTTGTTGGTGGAGTAGCTCAAAACGTTAAATTGAATTCAAAAATTGCTGAGAGATACAATTTGTTTGTCCCTCCGTTTATGGGAGATGAAGGACTTTGCTTAGGGGCAAGTTTAGCTGATAAAAGAATAGATAAAATAAATATTGATAACACATACTTTGGATATGAGATAGATAACGATATAGCTGAAAAAGTCCTGGAAGAGATGAAAAATAAGCTTAAAGATTATAAAATAGAGTTTGTTGAAGAGAGAGATATTCCAGAAGTTGTTGGAAATCTAATCTTAGAGAATAAGGTTGTGTGCTTAGCAAGAGGAAAAATGGAGTTTGGACCGAGAGCTTTGGGTAATAGGAGCATTATTGCCCTACCAACAAAAGAAAATAAGGAGAAAATTAACAAAAGATTAAAAAGAAGCTGGTTTATGCCATTTGCTCCAACAATACTGTATGAGTCTGTAGATGATTATTTAATAAACCCAAGATACTCCCCATTTATGACTCAGATATTTAGGGTTAGAGAAGACAAAATAAAAGAAATAGAAGGAGTTATCCATGTAGATAAAACTACAAGACCTCAAACATTAAAAAGAGAGGCAAATAAAACATATTATGAGATAATAAAATATATCTACGACTCTATAAATCTGCCAGTGGTTTTAAATACATCCTTTAACTTACATGGAGAGCCGATAGTTTGCACTGAGAGAGATGCAATAAATAGCTTTTTAAAGGCAGATTTTGATGCTTTGTTGTTGGGGAATTATTTAATTTCTAAATAAATCGAATTTTCTTTTAATTTTATTAGGATATTACAAAGTTTTGATTAAACCTTTTCTAAAAAGGCTGTAGGGAATTATTCAATCTCCAAGGTTAGGTAATCAAAATAATCCTCTATCCAATTTACAATTCCTTTCATCTCTTTTTTATGCTTTATAGCTTCAATAATCTCATTAACTATATCTTCAACATCCCTATTTGTTGTATCTATCTCATAAACTTTTCCTTTACTCTCACAAAGGCAAACATCTAAAATCTCTGCCTGAACATTCTCTAAAACCTTTTTTGGCTTATAACCTCTTTTTTCCAATCTTTCCTTAATGATTTCTGGATTGCATCTAAGCACTATAATATAATCGGGATTTAAAAGATGGGATACATGTCCATCCAATATAATAGTTTTTTCTTTCTCTTCAATCTCATCAATGAATTTTTCCAATTTCTCAAAATCTATAACATAAGAATCCATATCTTCATCTTTTTCACTATATAGCTTATATTTTTTAACTATCTCAGTTATATCAATAACTTTTATCCCTAATTTTTTCCCCAATATTTTTGATACAGTAGTTTTTCCAACTCCTGGAGTTCCAGTTATAGCTATTCTCATTTAACCACCAAAATAAAAAAATAAAAAATTTACACATTTTCAGCATCGTCTGTAATATCTGAGACATATTTATCCAACATCACATCGTCTCTATAAGCTAACAACACATTTTCAGCAACAAGCCCCAATTTATAATTTAAAACGTTCATATAATCTCTAAATTCATTAAGTTCTTTTAAAATTGATTCAAATGGCACTTCCTCAAAATTTACAATTACAACATCATATTCAGGGATTTTATCTTTTATGTTTTCAAAGTCTAAGGGATGCTTAACCCTAACAACATACAATTTTGGTAGAATTTTCTCTACTTTAACTACTGTCTCTACTTCTTTTACTTCTTCTTCCTTGGATTCTTTAAGTTCTAAAACTTCTGATTCAGTTTCAGCCTCACTTTCCAATATGTAAGCTGGTTTTTCTTCTCCAATAACTATATACTCCTCATCAGGGACTTCAACTGGAGTGGGCAAATCTTTATTCCCTCTAATCTTTTTTATAATTTTTTTTATGACCATAACCCTTCCCTCTTCCAAATCTTAAAATGTTATTTTGCGTCTTATTATATAAAGTTATTCAACAGTAACACTCTTGGCTAAACCTCTTGGTTTATCGACATCCCTTCCTAATTCAACAGCTTTATAGTAAGCCAACAACTGAAAGGCTGGGGCATAAACAATTGGAGATATCTCCTCAATAACTTCTGGGACTAAGATATTTTCAGCCCCTTCTATCTCAACTGGGGTTATAGCTATAACTTTTCCTCCTCTTGCCCTAACTTCTTCAATGTTCGATAATATTGAGCTGAATACTGATGAATTCCTTGGAGGGACTATTGCTACAGTATCCATATTTTCATCAATTAGGGAAATAGTTCCATGCTTTAACATCCCTCCACTCATTCCCTCAGCATGTAAATAAGTTATTTCTTTAAATTTTAAAGCTCCTTCCATAGCACTTGCAAGATTTATTCCCTTTGATATAAATATGTAGTTATTTACTTTTAGATTATTAGCTATCTTTTTAATTGTTTCTTTTTTATCCAAAACTTCCTTTATATAATTTGGAATTTTATCAATCTCTTTCTCATATCTGCTCATATCTCTGCCCAATAATTTTCCATACTCAATAAACAACCTATAGAGTATCATCAACTGGGAGGTGTAAGTTTTGGTGGCACAGACAGCTATCTCTATCCCTGCCCCTATCATAACGGTTATATCTGTCTCTCTTGTAGCTGTGCTTCCTAAGACATTAACTATAGCCCCAGTTTTTGCTCCTTTGCTTTTAGCAAATCTTAATGCCTTTAATGTGTCATAGGTTTCTCCGCTTTGGGTAATGCCTATAACTAAGGTTTTTTTATCAACAACTCCCTTATTTAAAAATTCAGATGCATCACAAGCTATAACCAACTTACCAAGTTTTGCAAATAGATACTCAGCAACCATTGCCGCGTGTAAAGAAGTTCCCATAGCTACAAAATAAATCCTATCGTAATCTTTAATACATTTTGCTAGTTCTTTAATTTCTTCAGCAGATATCTTAGCAGAAACCTTTAAAACCTCTGGCTGTTCCATAATCTCTTTTAGCATGAAGTGAGGATACCCCATCTTTTCAGCTGAGCTAATATCCCAGTTAATCTCCATTACTTCTCTTTTTACAGGAGTTCCATTATTTTCTATAACTACATCATAGCCATTATCTTTCTTTTTAATTACAACAATATCTCCATCTTCTAATGGAATTGCCGTATTTGTGTAGTCTAAAAAGGCAGTTATATCACTCCCTAAAAAATAGCTATCATCTTTAATTCCCAATATTAAAGGGCTTTCATTTCTTGCTCCAATTAACAAATTTGGGAAGTTTTTGTTTATTATAACCAATGCATAAGTTCCTTTTAATTTTTTAATTGCATTTTTAACTGCTTTTATGTAGTTTTCTTCATTAATTTCTTCAAATTTTTTTAACTCCTCTTCAATTAGATGAGGGACTACCTCAGTATCTGTTTCTGATTTAAATTTATGCCCTTTCTTTATCAACTCTTCTTTTAGTTCTTTATAATTGCTTATGATTCCATTATGAACTACTGCTATCTCTTCTTTACAGTCAGTATGTGGGTGGGAGTTTTCTTTAGTTATAAAACCGTGAGTTCCCCAACGCGTGTGCCCAACTCCGACACAACCATCAACATCTAAAAATCCCTCTCTTTCAGCAACCTCTTCAACCTTTCCCACATTTTTTTTAATGATTAATTTATCATTATCGACAACCCCAATCCCACAACTGTCATATCCCCTATACTCCAACCTTTTTAAGCCATTTAATAAGATTTTTGAAGCCTTATCCTTACCTATATAGCCAATGATACCACACATAAATTTCACCGATAAACCTAAATATTTCCTAAAGTAATAAATAGTTAAAGCCCACTAAACAGTAATATTAATATTAATTTTAACTTCTCTTTTAAATAATTTATATATAATGTTTTGTTTGGAGGTGGTGAGTTATGGTATTTGGTAGTGCAGCGAGTGAGAAAACACCTGAAGAGATATTAAAGGGAGTTGCTTTGATGTTAGATGAGATAATTAACGATACAACAGTTCCAAGAAACATTAGAGCTGCTGCTGAAAAGGCTAAAGAAGCTGTTTTAAAAGAGGGGGAGGAGCCAATTGTTAGAAGTGCAACAGCAATCCATATCTTAGATGAGATTAGCAATGACCCAAACATGCCACTTCACACAAGAACACAGATTTGGAGCATTGTTAGTGAGTTGGAGAGAGTTAAATAATAGAAATAAAATTTAAAAAAGATTTTTATTTCTTTTTACAAGATGGTTTAAAAGTGTAAGCTTTGCTTGTTCTTCTAAAACCTCCACTTTTATATAGGCATCCATCAAATCTTTTCCTAAGCACACAACACCATGATTTTTTAATATAATTACATCTTCATCTCTCTTTGCAGTTTCTTCAGCTAATTTTAAACTACCTGCCTCAAAATAATCAACATATCCAATTTTCTTTAAAAATATTTTTCCCTCTGGTGTTAAAAGTTCAATCTCCTTATCTATAGTTGATAAAAAAGTTGATATAAGAGAGTGGGTGTGAATTATTGCGTTTATATCATCTCTTTTTCTATAAATCATTAAGTGGAGATTTTTTTCTGATGTGGGTTTTCCTTTTATAACATTACCATCTAAATCAACTTCAGCTATTTCATCTTCTTTCAAAAATCCTAAAATAGAACCAGTTGGAGTTAGGTATATTTTATCTCCCTCTCTAACAGACACATTACCTCCACTACCTACGACATATTTTCTATCATACAATCTTCTACATATTTCAATAAATAGCTTTTTGTCCATGATTTCACTTAAAATATTTTTATTAGTTTTAACATCAAAATGATAATGGTTATATAGAGAAATATAACTAAAATCCCCAAGATTAGGATGTTAATACGGATTATTTTTAGGTTTCTTTTTAAATCATCTATAATTTTCACGTATATGCCAAAAGCTAATAACGCCTCTTGTTTTAATATTTTATTAGTTTTTTCATCTAATTTTTTCTCATTTTCCTTTAGTTTTGCATCTACCCTCTTCTCTATTTCTAAAATTTTTTTACTCAATGCGTCGAGTTTTTCATTTATCTCTTTTTCATCCATAGTAGCCCTTTTAGTTATTTGCTATTATTTATTAACTTGTTCTGTTTTTTCTGATTTATTTTTATCTATGCTGTCCAAATCAAATACAAGAGGGATTATCTCATCTAAGGTTTTTACAGGAATAATTTCTATTCCCCCTGTCTCAATGACATCTATCATGTTTGCCTCTGGAATAATAACTCTCTTAAATCCATATCTCTTAGCTGCCTCTATCTTTTCATTAACTCCTCCAATAGCTAAGACGTTCCCGCTTAAATCCAAGCTTCCAGTTATAGCAAAGTCCTGTTTCAATGGAATATTTAATAAGGCAGAGATTATAGCCAAACAAACTGCAGCTGTAGCACTGTCTCCATCAATCTTTGAATATGACTGACTGAATTGGATGTATATCTCTTTATTATTTAGGTCAATGTCTTTCTTAGGTAGAGGTAGTTTTTTCTCAGCTACTAATTTTTTTGACAATGCTGAAGCTAAAGTTATTGAGTGTTTTGCAATATCTCCAGAAATATTTAACAGATGAGTTCCTGGGTTTTTGGATTCTAATATTTGGACTATAATCTTTGTTACATCTCCAATGCCTCCAGCCCCTAAAACAGCTAAGCCATATACAACTCCAACCTTTGGTTCATCATTTGGCACGATATGCTTATATCTCTTGAAGTTTTTGATGTAGTTTAATGCCACCTGCTTCTCCATGCTGTAGATTCCAGTGTCAAATACCTTTCTTACATGTTCAGCTGTTATATACACTTTGTTATTTTTATCTTTCTGAGTTTCTGGGTTGTAATTTCCTTTCTCATCAAAATTGCCTAATAATTCCTCAACATCCCTACCCATAGCTACATCATTTGCCATCTTTATAATATTTGCAAGCAATCTCAACCTTAAAGTTAATTTATCTTTAGAGCCGGCTAAGTATTGAGCAATTCTAACAACTTCACAACACCCATCGTAAGTCATTGGGTTTAAGTTGTTGTTCTTTATCTCTTGGACTATAAATTGCAATAACTTATCTCTATTTTCTAAGGTATTGTCCATTTTATTCTTTAAAACTATTTTATAATCTATCCTATCCAATAATGGAGCTCTTAAGTTATAGACATCATCCATGTTTCCAGACATTATTAAGATGAAATCACAAGGTATTGGATTTGTTTCTACTGTAGCTCCACTTGAATTTGGATTCCTTCCACTGATTGGAAGTTGTTTATCTTGTAGAGCAGTTAAAATATAATCTTGAACTTCCAATGGCATTGTCTTTATCTCATCGACATACAAAATCCCTCTGTGGGCTTCATGAATAGCTCCCAATATAATCCTTTTATGAGGAGGAGTTCCTAACGGTGGTCTTCCACCTAATGGGCAGTGTTTTATATCTCCCAACAATCTTGTTACGTTGTAAGCACTTGCCCTTACAAGAGGTCTTTTTTTACATTCATATAAGAGGACTGGCTTTAAATCCATTGGATTTAGATTATTTGGCATTGACGCTCTTGAAGCACCCATTATGCTTGTTAATATAACCACAAAGCCAAATATCAATACTATTAAAGCAGTTATAGTTACAGCGGCGAGTAAGTAATTCTGTGGCAAATATTTTAAAAGATACTCTGATAATAATATAGCACCAATCATTATTAAGAGGAGAGTTGTTGAGCTTGGAGTTTTTAAATCCAATTTTGGCATTTCTTTTAAATCTTCTTTATACTCCCCATCTATAACTTCAACTATTGGTCTTTCCATATTCTTTAAATTTGGTTTTGCAATTACATAATAAGGGGTAAATTCTCCAAAATCAGATAAAATTTCTCCGACTGCTTTAACTATCATCGACTTTCCTACTCCCGGTTCTCCCAATAAAATAACATTTCTCTTATTTTTTACAGCAGATAAAACAATTTTAACAGCCTCTTCCTGCCCAATAACTTGGTCAATTAATCTTGGTGATGGTTCTGGCAATTCTTCAGTAGTTTTAAATTTTATTGAAAACATATTCACACCTTGAAATCTTCTGTAAATATATACTAACATATACAAATTTTTTAAATTTTTAGAGACTATTGTAGGACTTTAGGACTTTCGCAGGAATAACATTTCCTATTGCACATTGGTACTCTTTGGATGTCTAAGTTCCTTAATTAATATATAAATTGCGAAAGTCCTATATTAAAAGGGAGATGCTTTATCATAAATATCATAATCTTATATTTATAATTTTTAGTTATGGTGATATGATGGATTTAGAGGGATATGTCAGGAGATGTTTAAGGAAAAAAATTCCGGAAAATAAGATTATTGAGGATGGATTTAAGAGAATTTTAGAGATTAAGGAAGATGTTGGTGAAGAATTTGCAAAAAAGTTTATAAAAGCTATATTGGAAGAGGTAAAAACCACTGAAAAATTTAAAGAGATTGATGATAAAGATTTAAAAACTCTCCTAAGCTATCCAAAATCTGGCGTTACAATGGGGAAGATGGGAGTTGGGAGTAGAGGAGAAGGAGATTTTTTCGTGCATAGAGAAATAGCAAGGATTGTTAAAAGCACTAAAGTTAAAGCTTATGTTTCAGCTGAAGAGCAAGATGATGCAGGAATTGTTAGAGCAGATGCAAAATATATAGTTGCCGCAATAGATGGGACACATTCAAGATTGAGTGATTTTCCATTTTTGGGAGGTTTTCATGTTGCAAGAGCTGCTTTAAGAGATATTTATGTTATGGGAGCTGAAGCAGTAGCATTAATTAGTGATGTGCATTTAGCTGATGATGGAGATGTGGGAAAGATATTTGATTTTACAGCTGGAATTTGTGCTGTTTCTGAGGCTGTTAATGTTCCATTGATTGGTGGAAGTACATTGAGAGTTGGAGGAGATATGGTAATTGGAGATAGGTTGGTTAGTGCTGTTGGTGCAATAGGAGTTATTAAAGAAGGGGAACCAACTGCAAGAAGAAATGCCGAGGTTGGAGATGTTATATTGATGACTGAAGGTAGTGGAGGAGGAACTATAACAACAACTGCTTTGTATTATGGATGGTTTGATGTGATTTATGAAACTTTAAATGTAGATTTTATAAAGGCATGTCAGAATTTGATTAGAAGTGGGTTAATTAAAAAGGTTCATGCTATGACTGATGTAACTAATGGAGGTTTAAGAGGAGATGCTTATGAGATATCAAAAACAGCCAAAGTTTCATTAATATTTGATAAAGAGAAGGTCTATAAAACAATCAATCCAAAGGTCTTGGAAATGCTTGAGGCATTGAATATAGACCCTCTTGGAGTTTCTACAGATTCTTTAATGATTATCTGCCCTGAAGAGTATGCTGAGGATATAAAAAAAGTTACTGGGGCTATAGAAGTTGGATATGTTGAAGAAGGTAATGAGAGTTATTTAGTTGATGGAAATAATAGAGTTCCATTAAAACCAATGTTTAGAGAATCTGCCTATACACCAGTTAAAAAGGTTGTTGGTGAGAAAAAACCAGAGAACTTTGAGGAGATGAAGGAAAAAGTTAGGAAAGCATGTGATGAAGCAATTAAAAAGAAAGATTTTGTTGTTGAATTGTTGAAGAGTAGGAAGAAATTGGAATAGATTAATAAGTAAATTTTATATATTTCTGTTTTTTAAGATTCTTTTTTGTTTATAAATGGGGGAGGTATATTGTGGGAGAATTAATCTGTTTTTTAATTGGGAATGGGTTTAATTACATGGTTAGGGATATAATTGAAAATGAAGAATTGAAAGAAGAAACTAAAAATATAATATCCTTATGGGAGAAGTTTGATAAATATTTCAAAGAGATTGAAAAAAAGTATAAAATTAATGGAGAAGAAGCAATTAAATTGGTTTATAGTGCAATAGATGCCCTAAATGCCCTTAATTTATTAGAAACATTCTCTTCATCTTCAAAAATTGCAGAGAAATATAAGGAAATAAATGAGTTAAACAATAAGATTATTCCAAAATATAGAAAAATTCTTAATGAAATTATGGATGAATCTACAAAGGACATTGTAGAGAAATTTCACAATTTAGAGCTTAACAATTATCATGGAAAACTAAAAAAAGAATTTTCTATTAATCAAAAACCCTTTGGAAATTATATAAAGGAGCTAATTGACAATAAAGATAATGAAGATAATAAAAATATATCCACATATATACAACTAACTATGATGGTATTATTGATACCTTGTTGATGTATGACAGTGAAACTACACAACACACTTCTAAAAATCCCTTAGAACTCCCAATTGATACTTTGTTGTTGGAGTATTTTGATGATAAAAGAACAAAATTTTTAGGTAAAGATGGTTTTGGAGGAGTAGATAAGAATTATAAATATTTTAACGGTATATTTAACAGAGAGAATACAAATATGATTTTACATATACATGGCTCTTATAAATTTATACGACTTTATGAAAAAACTGTAAAAATGACACAAGAATATGCAAGACAGCAATATGAAAATGGAAATTTTGAAGTAGATTTTCCAGTAATAATATACAATAATCCTAAGATTAAACAAAAGATAATAGAAAGGAATGATGTGTTGAGTAAATATTTTGAATATTTTAAAGATAGTTTAAAACATTGTTCAAAATTCGTAATTTGGGGAAATTCTTTAAGAACAGACCCTCATATTGTAGAAGCAATCTGCCAAAATTTTGATAAAGGAAAACCATTATATATTATTGATATTAATCCAGACCCGGTTATAAAACAACTACAAAATAAATGTAAAGAACATGGATATGGAGAATTTAAAAACATAAAAACTCTTAAAGATTTAGGATTTAATGAACCGCCAAAAACAAAAGAAGAATTATTGGGGCTATTTGAAAAAATAATAAATGATTAAGTAAATTAATACTTCCCTTCTAAGATTTTTACAGCAATTTCTTTTGCCTGCTCCCTCTTCTCTTTCAAATCTTTTAAAAACTCTACAACCATTTCATAAGCCATTTTTTTACATTTACCACAAGTTAGCTCTCCACTTTTACATTTTTGATATATATCAGCTAATTCCTTATCATCTAAGATTAAGTGATATAAGAATAACTCATAAACAACACATTCCTCTGGAATTCCTCCATATTTTTTATGCTCTTCTAAAGTTTCTCTTCCTCCAGTTTTAGCTGAGAATATTTTCTTTTTAACAGTTTTTTCATCATCAGTTAAAAATATAGCTGTCTCTGGCTTTGAAGAACTCATCTTTCCTCCTAACAATCCAGTCATAAATCTATGGTAAGTTGAAGAAGGTGGAATGAACTTAAATTCCTTAGCTCTATTTGCAATATCTCTTGTTAATCTTATATGCGGGTCTTGGTCTATTCCAACAGGAACAACAACTGGCTTTGGTTCTGGATTTAAATTCTCATCAAGTTGAGGATGCAGTATATCAGCAACTTGAACTATTGGGGCAAAGACATGCCCAATATTTGTTTCTCCTTTAAATCCATAAATTGCCTTCATCTCATTCCAATTTGTTCTTTTAGATAAAATTAAAGCCAAATCCTTAACTTTTTGATATTTTGATTGCAAATAAACATTAATTTTTTCTGGGTCTAAGCCAAGGGCTATGTAGTTTGTTATATATTCATTTAAAGCAAGTTCTTTTGTTGTTTCAAAGCTCATATTTCTTGCCCAGTATGCCTCTAAGTCAGCTATTGGGATGTTTATATTGTCAGTGTATTTTTGATAAAATTTTAGCAAATCAACGACCATCTTATGCCCAAAGTGCATCTTACCAGAAGGCATCATTCCACTAACAACTGCAAACTCTTTGTTATTCTTTATTGCATCAACTATTCTCTCAAAATCCCTATGCCCCAATATAATATTCCTTCTGAAAAAATGATGTTCATTTTTTAAATCCCCTAAGACATCAGCTATTGGCTTAACTCCAAACTGTTCCATCGTCTTTTTATAATCAATAACTGCCGGTGTCTCCCATGGTGTTAATTCCATCAGTTTCACCTTTTATTTTAATATAAAGATTTAAATATAATGTTTATTATAATTATATAATGGTGATGCACGATGAGATTCGTAGTGTTGTTAATTTTATTGGCTATAATATCTAGCGGTTGTTTAAATAATGAGAAGATAAGTAAGGAAGAGATAATTAAAAAGATTGATGAAATTAACACATTTTCTTATAACTCAAAAGTGTTTATAAACCTTAGTGTTTCAAATCCAATGATAAACAAAATTGAAATGAAAATGATTATTGACGGTTACAGCAATGGAAAACAATCTAAAGGAGTTATATACGTTTATTACACTACTGATTACTTTGGTAGCAAAAATGAGACAATTCCTTTCTATGTAAATGAGGAAGGAACATTTATAAAGTTAGAGGGGAAATGGCAGAAGATAACAAATAATGATTTAAGTAACCATACCTGGAATATTTTAACCTATATAAAAGACTTAATTATAAAAAATGACATAAAAGTTGAAGAGGAAGATGGTTATTACATAATAAGATTAAAAGATGAAACCGTTAATAAGCAGTTAAATCCTTTCTTCTATAGAGGAATAAAAATTCCTGGAATTGACTTAAGAATCTCTGGGGAGGAAGTAAATATCATCTTAGACAAAGATGGGACTCCAATAAAGATTATTAAAAAAGGAAAATTGTATGGAACTTCAAGTGAAGGAGATATAAATGGAAATATAGTTGTTGAAACAACAATATCTGGAATTAATGGATATTATGATTTTTCCATTCCAGAAGATTTAAGCAAAAATATTAATAATAATTGAAATAGTTGCCTAATCACTAAATTATTTTTATTTTTTTAGCAATACATAAACATCATCTCCAGTTTTAACCTCTTTTAAATACTCAGCATTTTCAACTATTCTCCCAACAATGTTTGTTTTTTCAAAGCTCTCTCCTGTAGGACCGAATTTCTCACTTTCTCCCAATCTAACACCAATCATTCCTTTATATCTACTAACCATGTTTGTTACTCCAATACTACATGGCTCAACTTTATCTGTAGGTATGTTTTCTGGGAGTAATCCCTTAGCATACTCTGGATTTCCTTTAAACATCACAATATCTTTATGTTTGAAATATACATGTAATTTTCCAACTCTCTTTGTAGTTAAACCAGTAGTTTTTCTAAAATACCATGTTGTTATTGGTGCTTTATCTTCATATAACTCTATGACTATTATTTTACTCTTATCCAATCCCCTAATTTTAACTTTCTTTTCCTTTAATACATCTAAGGTATATTCAGGCTCTTGCTCAACTACAATAGCATTTTCTAAATCCCCTTCTTTTTCTACCTCTATACCATACTTTTTAAACATCTCTTCAGCTTCTTCTATAGTTAAACCAATAGCACACAACCTTTCAGGAACTGTTTTTACAGACAAAATTCCAGAGTCAGAGAAATCAATAAGCTCTATTCCCTCCTTAACTCTTCCAACGACTGTGTGAGATAGAGAAGAGCTTCTACTTTCCCTATAGATATAAACTTTACCCTCTCCAACTCCATAATTTCTTACTGTTATAAACCCTCTCTCCCTATCAATTAAATTCCCTTCCTCAATTTTTAGTGTTTGCAATCTGCAATCGGCCACATAAGTGTTTGTATTTTCAGTTATCTCAAATATTCCATCTTCCATTAGAGCTAAACAATGCTCTACTGCTGAAGGAGTTCCATCAAACTCAGCTACAAAATAGGTAAAAATTTTCCAACCATCTTCTAATTTTGTATCTAAGTCAGTTGTTACTAAGTAATCAACAGCCTCTTTTTCTTCTCTAATTGGCTCTATATCAATAATTTTATCCCCAACTTCTAATCTATCGATAACCCACTTACCTCCAACAACAATTCCAATCTTTGGCTCTTTTAATCCATAAACTGTCTCTACTCTTCTCTTAATAAATACAATATGCCCCTCATCCTTATCCAAACCTGATATACTTAAAACTACGTCCCATTTTTTAAATTCTTTTGGTTCTGTTGATATCTCCAAATCAATTGTTGTTGAACCAAAGGCAACATCAATCCCACTAACCCATCTAAGTTTTTTTACGAAATTTTTATAGTTGTTTATGAAAAATTTGGCTGTTTCATTATCTTCAGTTATTGCTATTGTTACATTCCCTTTAGTTGTTTTAATTAAAAATTTCTTTGGGATTTTTTCAGCTTCTCTTTTAATTCCTTTTATGATAACAATGTTTGCTCCTTCTTTGTAGTATTCATCCTTTATAACATCTCTTAAAGTTTCTCCAACCTTTTCCTTTCCATTTACAATTACCTTTGCCATAGTTTCACCAAATTATTATTTTGAGATTATTATTGTCTTTATTTCACTCATCTCTTCTATTGCATATTTAATTCCTTCCCTACCTAAACCACTTTTCTTAACTCCTCCAAATGGCATATTATCCTGTCTAAATAATGATGAATCATTTATAACTACCCCCCCCAAACTCCAAATTCTCTGCAAATTTTAAAGCTTTATTTATATCATTTGTAAATATAGCTGAATGCAATCCATACTCTGTGCTATTGGCTATATCAATCATCTCCTCTTCAGTAGTTCTAATTATTGGAACTACTGGGGCAAATGTCTCAGTTTTACATAAAATGTTATCTCTATCAACTTCCAATATTGTTGGATAAAAGAGAGCTTTTTCTCTCTTCCCTCCTAAAAGCAATTTTCCTCCTTCATCAATAGCTTTTTCAACAATTTTTTCAACCCATTCTGCATGTTCAACGCTTATTAACGGCCCAACATCAGTTTTCTCATCTAATGGATTTCCTACATTAAGTTCTTTAGCTTTATTTACAAACATCTCTATAAACTTATCTGCTATACTCTCATCAACTAAAATCATCCCTACAGAGATACAAACCTGCCCAGCATATATAAAACTACCTTTTATTAATGAATTAACTGCCTTATTTAAATCAGCATCTTTTAACACAATATTTGGATTAACTCCCCCCAACTCTAAGGCAATCTTTTTAAAGCCAGCTTTTTTGGTTATCATCTCTCCAACTTTGCTACTTCCAGTAAAAGATATCATATTAACTTTCTCATTAACAACTATCTCATCTCCAACAACCTCCCCAGCTCCAGTAAGTAAGTTATAAGCTCCCAATGGAACATTGTATTTTTTTAAAACCTTTTCTATAATTTTAGCTAATTCTATACAAACAAGAGGGGCTTTTGATGATGGATGATGAACTATAACATTCCCAGTAGCTATGGCTGGAGCTATTTTATGAGCTGATAGATTTAGAGGGAAGTTAAAAGGTGTTATAGCTCCAATGATTCCAACTGGCTCTCTCTTTGTAAAAATCAATCTATCATCAGATGGAATTACTTCATCTCTAAACTCTTTAACGTAAAAAGCGGCTAATTTGAATGTTCCAATACTTCTTTCAACCTCTACTCTTGCCTGTTTTATTGGTTTTCCTGCATCAATAGCCAATATTTTAGCGAGTTCTTCTTTCTTTTCTTTAATTTCTTTAGCTATTTTCATTAGGATATTATATCTTTTAGTTACAGAGAGGTTTTTCATAACTTCCTTATACTTCTCAGCTGTATCTATAGCCTCTTTAACCTCATCTCTACTTAAAGCAGGGATTTTTTTAATAACTTCTAATGAATATGGATTAATAACATCCATATCTTCCCTATTTATCCACTTCCCATCTATGAACATAATTTCACCAAATAAATAGAATCAGATAATTTAACTTATAGTTTTGTATGTTTTTCATTTTAAATGTTTCCAGCAAATGTATTTATATAGTGTCAATAAAAATAGTAATAGTTGATAATAATATGGGGGAGGGTATATTATGGACTATATAAACTTAAACTACACTCCAAATGAAAACGATTTGTTATCTTGTATGATAATCAAAGGTGAAAATTTAGAAAAATTGGCAAATGAAATTGCTGGGGAAAGTTCTATAGGGACATGGACAAAAGTTCAAACAATGAAAAGCGATATTTATGAAAAATTAAGACCAAAAGTATATGAAATTAAAGAGATTGGAAATGATGGGAAATACAAAGTTGGATTAATAAAAATTGCATATCCATTGTATGATTTTGAAATAAACAACATGCCAGGGGTTTTGGCAGGGATTGCAGGAAATATATTTGGAATGAAGATAGCCAAGGGTTTAAGGATATTGGACTTTAGATTCCCAGAAGAATTTGTTAAAGCTTATAAAGGTCCGAGATTTGGAATTGAAGGAGTTAGAGAAACTTTGAAGATTAAAGAAAGACCTCTATTAGGAACTATAGTTAAACCAAAGGTTGGTTTAAAAACTGAAGAGCATGCAAAGGTAGCTTATGAAGCGTGGGTTGGAGGGGTTGATTTAGTTAAGGATGATGAGAATCTAACTTCTCAAGAATTTAATAAGTTTGAGGATAGAATTTATAAAACCTTAGAGATGAGGGATAAAGCAGAAGAAGAGACTGGAGAAAGAAAAGCTTATATGCCAAACATTACAGCTCCATATAGAGAGATGATTAGGAGGGTGGAGATTGCAGAAGATGCTGGAAGTGAGTATGTGATGATAGATGTTGTTGTTTGTGGATTCTCTGCAGTGCAATCATTTAGAGAAGAGGAATTTAAATTTATAATCCACGCCCACAGAGCTATGCATGCAGCAATGACGAGAAGCAGAGATTTTGGAATATCAATGCTTGTATTGGCTAAGATTTATAGGTTATTGGGAGTTGACCAATTGCATATAGGAACAGTTGTTGGAAAGATGGAAGGAGGAGAGAAAGAGGTTAAATCAATTAGAGATGAGATTGTTTGTGATAAGGTTGAGGCAGATGATGAAAATAAATTTTTCAATCAAGAATGGTTTGATATTAAACCAGTATTCCCTGTTTCTTCTGGAGGTGTTCATCCAAGATTAGTCCCAAAAATAGTTGAGATTTTGGGTAGAGATTTAATTATTCAAGCAGGGGGAGGGGTTCATGGACATCCAGATGGAACAAGGGCTGGAGCTAAGGCAATGAGAGCTGCTATTGAGGCAATTATAGAAGGAAAATCATTAGAAGAAAAAGCAGAAGAAGTTGCAGAGCTAAAAAAGGCTTTAGAGTATTGGAAATAATTAATATAATATATTTCTTAACTTAATTTTTTGGCTTTACAGCAACAACTCCCAATGCTTCTTCAACTCTTTTAACATTTATAAATCCAACTTTCCTCAATCTCTCCATTACTCCTTTTTGTAAATCCTTTCCTCTATACTTTTTTCCTGGATTACCAACATAATGAAACAACCTTCCTCCAGGCTTTAAGACTCTAAAAATCTCTCTATAAAATTCCTCACTGTATAGATGCCCAGCTAAGCTAAACCTTGGAGGGTCATGGATAACAACATCAAACTCCTCATCTTTAAATCTCTTTATAACATCAAACGCATCTCCTAAAATAATCTTAATATTTCCTTTAAACAACTCTTCACTATAAGGGTTTATTTTAGCTAACTCCAAAACATTTGGATTTTTTTCTATTGTTATAACCTCAGCTCCTCTTTTATATGCCTCTATAGCAGTGTATCCTAAACCCATGCAAGTGTCTAAAACCTTCTCTCCTTTTTTTATTTTTACGGCATTTATCTTATTTAGTGTATCTTCATAAGGGTTTATCTCTTTAGTTCTATGCATTCTTATTCCATTAATCTCAATAGTTGGGGGAATTGTTGGAACTAACTTATAATAGCCGTTATTTGATATCGCAGCTTTAAAAACTTCCCCATCTTTTATAAAATAAATATGTCCTTCATCCTTAGCAATCTTTTTTAAAATGTCAAAGCTAATCTCTCCCTCTGGAAATTTAGCAATTTTTCTTTCTCTATCTATTACTATTTTCTCTTTCTTTTCTGTTTTATTCAAATCCAAATTTAAAAAAATCTCTTCAGATTGTGAATTTAAAATTTCCTTAGCTATTTTTGATGTTAGATAGTTCATAACCAGCACCAAAATCAACTGTTTATTCTGATTTAAATCGATAAGTATATATTTATTTTATTGCCATAAATATTTATCATAGATGTCAATAATCTATCATAATTTATAATCATTACTTTTCTTAATAGGGGGATTTTTATGGAGCTAACTGTTGTTCAAAGGGAGATACTGCAAGAGCTTATAAACCTGTATAGGGAAAAAAATAGACCTATAAAAGGAACTGAAATCGCTTTAAGATTGAATAGAAATCCTGGAACTATAAGAAACCAAATGCAAGCTTTAAGGGCATTAGATTTAGTTGACGGAGTTCCTGGACCTAAGGGAGGGTATGTTCCAACAAGTAAGGCATATAGAGCTTTAGGATTGGGGGATGAAGGGGAGATAATAGTTCCAATTTACAAAGAAGGAAAAAAAGTTGAAGGCGTCAAGGTTGTAAAAATAGAGTTTGATACTGTCTCTCATGAGAAATACTGCTCTTCAAAGATACACATTGAAGGAGACACAAAGCACTTCAATATTGGAGATATCATTAGGGTTGGGCCAACATATCACAACAAAATTATCATCAATGGAAAAGTTATTGGTAGGGATGATATTCACAGGATTTTACTGATAGATGTTTTAGGGGTTTCAAGCATTCCAAATGTGAAAGTTGGAGATGTGGGGATTAAGGAGGTTTATACAATAAATCCAAACAGTACTTTAAAAGAAACTGCTAAATTATTTGCTGAAAAATATATCAGCGGAGCTCCAGTTGTTGATAATGGTAGTTTAGTTGGTATAATTAGCTTACATGATATTGCTAAGAATATAGAAAATATTAATAAAAGTGTTAAGGATGTTATGAGGAAGGATGTTTTAACAATACATAAAGATGAAAAGATATACGATGCATTAAAAATTATGAACAAAAATAATGTAGGAAGATTGGTTATAGTCGATGATAACAATAAAATTGTTGGTATAATAACAAGGACAGACATTTTAAAGATTATCAGTGGAAAATTCCCTGAAAATTTTAAAGCCAACTATTAAAACTTAAAAATTTTGCGGTATATAGATGAGCAATTTTCAGTTAGAAAAATATATATTTGTGATTTTAGAATTTTGTAGTGATGAAGCTTATAACTTTTATCACCAATTTTTGATAGGAAACATAAAACATTGATAAAACTTATAACACTAATTTTTGCAATGCGAATTCTTATTTAGATGAGATGGTTGTATGTAACTAAATAATCAAAATTTTAATGAGGGATAACCATGGTTAAGATAGTAGATACTACTTTTAGAGATGCCCAGCAATCATTAATTGCTACAAGAATGAGAACTGAAGATATGCTACCAATAGCGGAAAAGATGGATGAGGTTGGTTTCTATTCTATGGAAGTTTGGGGTGGAGCTACTTTTGATGCATGTATAAGATATTTGAATGAAGACCCATGGGAGAGGTTGAGGGAGTTAAAGAAGAGGATTCAAAACACTCCCCTGCAGATGCTTTTGAGAGGGCAGAATTTAGTTGGTTATAGGCATTATCCAGATGATATTGTTGAGAAGTTTGTCATAAAAGCTTATGAGAATGGAATAGACATTTTTAGAATTTTTGATGCTTTAAATGATGTAAGAAACATGGAAACTGCTATAAAAACAGCTAAAAAAGTAGGGGCTGAAGTTCAAGGGGCTATATGTTATACAATAAGCCCAGTTCATACAATAGACCAGTATGTTGAATTAGCTAAAAAATTGGAAGAGATGGGATGTGATTCTATCTGTATAAAAGACATGGCCGGACTTTTAACACCTTATGAGGGGTATGAGCTTGTTAAGAGATTAAAAGAAGAAATTTCAATTCCAATTGATGTCCATAGCCATTGCACAAGTGGTTTAGCCCCTATGACTTATTTGAAGGTTATAGAAGCTGGAGCAGATATGGTAGATTGTGCTATCTCACCATTTGCTATGGGGACATCCCAACCACCAACAGAGAGTATTGTTGTGGCGTTAAAAGGAACAAAATATGACACTGGCTTGGATTTAAAGCTTTTGAATGAAATTAGGGACTACTTCATGAAGGTTAGAGAGAAATATAAAATGCTATTCTCTCCAATATCTCAAATTGTTGATGCGAGAGTTTTGGTATATCAAGTTCCTGGTGGTATGTTATCTAACTTAGTCTCACAACTTAAAGAACAGGGAGCTTTGGATAAGTTTGAAGATGTTTTGAAGGAGATTCCAAGAGTTAGAAAGGATTTGGGCTATCCACCATTAGTTACACCAACATCTCAAATTGTTGGAACTCAGGCTGTTTTGAATGTTTTAACTGAAGAGAGATACAAGATTATAACAAATGAAGTAGTTAACTATGTAAAAGGGTTTTATGGAAAGCCACCAGCTCCAATCAACCCAGAGTTATTGAAGAGAGTTTTAGATGAAGGAGAGAAGCCAATTACATGCAGACCAGCTGATTTATTAGAACCAGAATGGGAGAAGGTTAAGAAGGAAGCAGAAGAGAAGGGAATTGTAAAGAAGGAAGAGGATATATTAACTTATGCATTATATCCGCAAATAGCTGTTAAGTTCTTAAGGGGAGAGTTGAAAGCTGAGCCAATACCAAAAGAGAAAGACATAGGAAAGATTTTAGAGATTCCAACAGAGTATATTGTAGAAGTTGATGGAGAGAAGTTTGAAGTTAAGATAGAACCAAAGATTGGAACAGAGTTAAAGAGAAAGAAAGAGATTGTAACTGCAGAAATGGAGGGGGCTGTTACTTCACCATTTAGAGGAATGGTAACCAAGATTAAGGTTAAAGAAGGGGATAAAGTTAAAAAGGGAGATGTTATTGTTGTATTAGAAGCAATGAAGATGGAGCATCCAATAGAAAGCCCAGTTGAGGGAACTGTTAAGAAGATATTAATTGATGAAGGAGATGCTGTGAATGTGGGAGATGTAATTATGATTATAAAATAAGATTGAACTAAAACTTTTTTGTTTTTGTCAAGATTTTTAATAATAAACTTATTTTTATGGTGAAAACATGTTTAACAAGGTTTTAATTGCTAATAGGGGAGAGATAGCGATTAGAATTATAAGGGCATGTTGGGAGTTAGGAATTAAGACAGTAGCAGTTTATTCCGAGGCAGATAAGAGGTCTTTGCATGCTACTTTGGCTGATGAAGCTTACTGTATAGGTCCAGCTCCAGCGGCAAAGAGTTATTTAAACATTGATGCCATATTAAATGTGGCTGAAAAAGCTAAAGTTGATGCTATCCATCCTGGATATGGATTTTTAGCTGAAAATGCTGAATTTGCAAGAGCTGTTAAAAAGGCAGGTTTTGAGTTTATAGGGCCAAATCCTGATGCTATAGAAGCAATGGGGAGCAAAATTAACGCTAAAAAAATTATGAAAAAGGCAGGGGTTCCTTTAATCCCTGGGAGTGAGGGGGCTATTGAAGATATTGACGAAGCAGTAGAAATAGCTGAAGCTATTGGTTTTCCAGTTGTTGTTAAGGCTTCTGCTGGCGGTGGAGGAATGGGAATGAGTGTTGCCTATAGCAAGGAAGAGTTAAAAGAGGTTATCGAATCAGCAAGAAACATTGCAAAAAGTGCTTTTGGAGACCCAACTGTCTTTATTGAGAAATACTTAGAAAATCCAAGACATATTGAAATCCAACTATTGGGAGATAGACATGGAAATATCATCCATTTAGGAGATAGGGAGTGTTCTATTCAAAGAAGGCATCAAAAGTTGATTGAAGAAGCTCCTTCTCCAATAATGACTGAAGAGTTAAGAGAGAGAATGGGAGAAGCGGCAATTAAAGCAGGAAAGGCAATAAATTATGATAGTGCAGGAACTGTTGAGTTTTTGTATGAAAACGGTAACTTTTACTTCTTAGAGATGAACACAAGGATTCAAGTAGAGCATACAGTTACAGAACAAGTTACTGGAATAGATTTAGTTAAAGCGATGATTAAAATAGCCGCTGGAGAAGAATTAACCTTAAAGCAGGAAGATGTTAAGATAAGAGGGCATGCAATTGAATGTAGAATAAATGCAGAAGACCCATTAAACGACTTCGTTCCATGTCCTGGAAAGATAAAGCTATACAGGTCTCCTGGAGGACCAGGAGTTAGGATAGATAGTGGTGTTTATGGTGGAGCAGAGATTCCTCCTTACTACGACTCAATGATAGCAAAACTTATCACTTATGGTAACAGCAGAGAGGAGGCAATAGCAAGAATGAAGAGGGCTTTAAAAGAGTATGTTATTGTTGGAGTTACAACAAACATTCCATTCCACAGGGCAGTTTTAGAGGAGGAGAACTTTTTAAAGGGAAACATCTCAACCCACTATGTAGAGCAGAATATGCATAAATTAAGAGAGAAAATGGTTAAATACACATTAGAATCAAGGGATTTATACAGTGTTGTATCAGAAAAGGTATTTGAAAAGAATAAAAAAATAGCCGCAGCCATTGGCGGTCTAACAATGTATATCTCCCAAATTATGAAAGAAAATGAAAAAAATAAAAAAGGGCAGTAAAAATCTTTATAAACAGTATAACAGTAATATTTATATAATATAAGGCAATAGTTATTAAAAGCTTCCTTTTTAATGAAATTGAATAAAAGGTGATAATAATGCCAGGAACTAAACAGGTTAACGTTGGTTCATTAAAAGTTGGACAGTATGTTATGATTGATGGAGTTCCATGTGAGATTGTAGATATTAGCGTTTCAAAGCCAGGAAAACACGGAGGAGCTAAGGCAAGAGTTGTAGGAATTGGGATATTTGAAAAAGTTAAGAAGGAGTTTGTTGCACCAACATCAAGCAAGGTAGAAGTTCCAATAATTGACAGAAGAAAAGGACAGGTCTTAGCTTTAATGGGAGATATGGTTCAAATTATGGACTTGCAAACCTATGAAACATTAGAGTTACCAATACCAGAAGGCATTGAAGGTTTGGAACCAGGAGGAGAGGTTGAATATATAGAGGCAGTTGGTCAGTACAAAATAACAAGAGTAATTGGAGGAAAATAACCTCTCATAATATTATTCAAATCTCAAAACTTCCATTTATAGTTCTTATTACAACATTATCAATATATTTTTTTGCTATTTTTCCTAACTCTCTCAACTCACTTTCCTTTGGCATAGGGAGTTTTTTAAACTCCTCATCGTAGGCATCCTTTGGCTCAAACTGCTGAATCGCATATAAATCACAATCTTTAACTGTTTTTGCTATATCTTCAATATCATCCTTATCCATAACCTTTGGGACAAAGGTTGTTCTACACTCAACAAAAACACCATTCTTTTTACACAAACTAATTATTTTCAATATTTTTTCTTTAATCTCATTTCCGTCTTCTCTGCATTTTACAAATTCTTTATATCTATCAAATCTGCATTTTACATCAATTGCCACATAATCAATGAGATTATTTTTAATTAACTCCTCAATAACCTCTGGATGTGTCCCATTTGTATCAATTTTTACTGGAAAGCCCTTTTCTTTAGCATATCTTGCTATCTCTATTACAGCATCTTTTTGCAGAGTTGGTTCTCCACCACTAATAACAATGGCATCTGCAAATAAAAAATCTATATCATTAAAAATCTCCTCAACTGTCATCTCTCTCTTATGCTCCAACATAAACCTTAGATTATGGCAATAAGGGCATCTCATATTGCATCCATGTAAAAATATAACTGCAGATGCCTTTTTTGGATAATCTATTGTTGATAAATCCACGATTCCAGAAACTAAAACCTTCACTCTATCACCTAATTAATCAATTTTTAATCTTTTTAATAGAAGTATTTTAATCTCATCGTTAATCAACATCCAAACATGGGCATAGAGCCACATAAATAGGGCCAAATCCCAACCAATTGGGGCCATAAATATACCCTCAGCGGCTACAATTGTTCCAATAATATTTGTTCCCATAACTCCCCAAAACAACAATTTGCTTGGATATGGCTTTTTCCACAACCTATCTCTAATCCTTGTAACAAATATAGTTGCATGTCCAGCTAAAATTAATTTTAAAAATACAAAGCTCTGCAACTCTGCAATTGTTAAATGTAAGAAGACATCAGATATATAGAAGATTATGAATGAGCTAACAACTCCAGATAATCCTAAAGCTGTTGAAAGTATTAAAATCTCTCTCATCCTCCATCTTACTGGAGATTTTGGCTCAACAACGTTATCGTAGGCAATAGCCAATATAGGAATGTCATTCAATATAGCTAACAGTACAATCATCAATGCAGTTATTGGATAAATACCCAAGATCAATATGCATAGCTCAACAAAGAACAAAACCCTTATTGTTTCAGTAATTCTATAAATAACATAGCTCTCCATTCTTTGGAATATTCTCCTTGCCTCTTGGATTGCATCAACAATAACAGATATTCCTGGAGATAGTAAGATGATATCAGCTGCAGCCCTTGCCGCATCAGTTGCATTGGAAACTGCAATTCCACAGTTGGCTTTTTTTAACGCTGGAGCGTCATTGACACCATCTCCAGTCATAGCTACAAGATGTCCTCTTTTTTGCAGTGAATCAACAATCTTATACTTATGCTCTGGAAATACCTCAGCAAACCCATCTGCTTCTTCAACAGTCTCATCAAACTTTTCTTCTTTAATCTCTCCTCTTTTTAGTTTTTTTAGCAACTCACTAATTGATATTATATTATCTCCAATACCTAACATTTTTGCTATATTCTTAGCTATAGCGACGTGGTCTCCAGTAACCATCTTTATCTTAACTCCAAGCTCTTTAATCTTCTTAACTGCCAAAGGAGCATCTTCTCTTGGAGGGTCATACAACGGAATTATTCCAACAAAAATCCATCTTCCATCTCTATAAACCGCAACTCCCAAAGCTCTATACCCATTTTCAGCAAGTTTATCAACGATTTTATTTACCTCCTCTCTAAGTCTTTCATCTGCATTACATAAGTCTAATATTACTTGAGGAGCTCCTTTTGAAACTTTAAATGTCTCTCCATTTGTTATCTCTGCCTCTGTCCTTTTAATAACTGGGTCAAATGGAATAAACTTCTTTATATTATAGTTTTTTATCTTCTCAGTTAAACCCAATTTCTTTGCTTCATTTAAGATTGCCATATCTATTGCGTCAGCATCCTCTTCTCTTGAAGCAAGGGCAGCAAATAAAATAACATCCTCTTTACTAAAGTTATTTAAGGCAATTATATCTCCACATACAAGTTGATTCTTTGTTAAAGTTCCAGTTTTATCTGAGCAGAGGATATCAACTCCAGCTAATTCCTCAATAGCTACAAGCTTTTTAACAATAGCATCCTTCCTTGCTAAATTTAATGCTCCAATAGCCATTGTTATTGATAATACAGCAGGCATAGCTGCTGGAATTGCTGAAACAGCTAAAACTAAAGCAAATTGGGCAGTTTCTATTAAACTCTTTCCCCTAAACAACTCAACAGCAACCATTATTGCTATTAAAATTACCGCTAAAACTATCAAATAGTTTCCAATCTTAATAATCATCTTTTGATATGAGCTAACACTCTCTGCCTTCTCAACTAATTTGACAGTTTTTCCAAAGTAGGTGTTTAGTCCAGTAGCTTTAACAATTCCGGTCATCTCTCCTTTCTTAACAATAGAACCAGAATAGGCGATATCTCCAACTTTCTTTTCTACTGGTAAGCTTTCTCCGGTTAAGGCGGATTCATCAACAACTAAGTAATCCCCATCAACCAATAAAATATCAGCTGGGACAATATCCCCAATTCTGATTCTAACAACATCTCCAGGAACTAACTCTTTAGCCAATATTGTCTGCCATTTACCATCTCTCAAAACTCTTGCATTTAAAGCCATCTTTTGTTTTAAAAATTCTATAACATTTTCTGCTTTATGCTCTTCCCAAAAACCAACTACTCCATTAACAATTAATAATATCAAAATTATAACAAAATCTATCCAGTGTTTAATTATTGCTGACAAAATAGCGGCTATCTCAATCATCCATGCAATGGGGTTCCAGAAGTAAGATAAAAACTTGATGATTGGATGAACTTTCTTCTCTGGAATCTCATTATAACCATAGATTTTTAATCTTTTCCCTGCTTCTTCTGTAGATAATCCAGTTTCTATAGATGTTTTAAACTCTTCCTCAATTTTTTTAATGTCCATAAATATCCCCATATGAGTGAAAATAATTAATTAAATAAAATAAAAAAATAAAGTAATTATTTAGCAAAATAACTTAAAACATCCTTCTCTGTAATGATTCCTTTAATTCTCAAATCGTCATCAACCACTGGCAAAGCCCCTATATCGTTTGTTACCATTATTTCAGCTATATCCTTTAATTTATCCCCCTCCTTTGCAGTAATAACATCCCTCTTCATAATTTCTTCCATTCTGACATTTGTTATCTCTCTAACATTTCCAGTTTGCATGTGGTTGAAAGCCCAATCACTGCCTAAGAGTTTTATAAAGTCGGTTGAAGTTATAATCCCCACCAATCTTTCCTCACTAACAACTGGCAATCTTCTAAATCCATTTCTAACCATTGTTCTCGCGACATCCTTTAACCTCTCCCCCGGCGTGGCAACAATAACCTTTCTTGTTATATAACCATCAATTGTCTCACTTTCATCTATTTTGTCCAATAAAGCCCTTATTACATCTCTCTCTGTAATTAATGAGATTAGCTGATTGTCATCATTAACTATTGGAGCTCCCCCAACATTTTTTGTTAAGAACGTTTCAATTGCATCATCTATATCTGCACTCTCTTTTAAAGTTACGACATTTTCTTCCATTATCTCTCTAACTGGTTCATTTATAGCAGCTAAGAAATTTCTACCATGCTTCTCTCTAATTAGGTTGTACTTTGAACCCCCACCCATGAAATTTACAATATCCATACTTGTAATGATACCAACAACTTTGTTATTTCCCGCATTTACAACTGGCAATCTTCTGTATCTATTCTCATTCATAGTTATAAGGGCTTTTCTTATTGTAGTTGTAGGATAAACAGTTATAATCTCTTTATTTTGGGCAATTTTCATCACTTTCACGAACATCCCTCACAGGAAATTTTCAATGGTTTAAATTTAAATTTGAAATTACATAATAATATTATATCTTCATAACGCCTATAAAATGATTATCCTTGTGATGAGTATGAGAGATGTTGAAAAGATTATAAAAGGAATAATAAAAGATATGAACCCAAGTTTTAAAAGGAAAACATTGAGAGAGCTTTTAAATGAGGAAAAACCTCACATAATAATAAACGGTAAGAGACATAGAATAAAGAGGAGAGAGCTTGAACTATTAAAAGAGATAGCAAGTGAGGACTTAAAAATCCCTATTGTTTTGGAGGTAGATTCCTCCTTAGGAGGGGCTATAAAGGTTAGTGGAAAGGAGGAGGTTAGGGTTATATCAAAGATTTTGGGGAGAGAGATTGATATCTTCTCAGAGAAGGATGTAATGTATATATACAAACCAGAGCTAAGGATTGTTAGAAGGGAATTGCCAACAACAACACAGCTTATATTTAAACTATCATTGTTTGATTGAGGGAAATTATGAAGACAAAAAAGTATTATGGAAAAGACCCAATAAAAAAGCTTTTAAATGACCCAGAAAAGAGAGAGAAGATTTTTAAATTTTTGTTTATCTTGAATATATGGGTTTGGTTGATGGTATTTTTAGGGGCGATTATTTTTATAATTTTGATGATAAAGTATTATTGGTGAAATTTTGGATGATAAAAAGCTAAATGAAAAGAGAAATTGCTATTAAAACTATTATTAAAACTATAAACCTACTGTATCAACTTCCTTCCGACTTTCCAATACCATATTCCCAATATTGTAACGAACAATGCCATGAATCCAAGTAGCATTAGAACCATTATAGCAAAGGTATCTAACTGCATACTTCCAACCTCTTTTTGTAACCAAAAAGATTATTAACTTTAACTTATCTAAGTTAATATTTACTGCTTAATGGTATTTATAACTTGGGTGGTAGAATGAATACTTTTGTTTGGATGTTTGCAATTATAGCTCTAAGCTTTTCAGCATTGGTAGGGTTAAGGTTATCTTTTAAAAAAGGAACTGCCAATGTTTTAGTTGGAGAATCTATAATTACCGTTGTTGCTGGGACGTTGATAGTTGTTATTTCTCAAAAATACAATATAGCGTTTGCCAATACAATAGCTTTAGCTATGTTCATATGTGGTGTTGTTGGGGCATTTGCCTTCTGTAAGGTTATAGGTGGAAATAATGAGAAAGCAAAGCAACCAAATTAATAAGGATGATATATTTATTGTAATGCCCGCATTTAATGAGGAGAAGATGATTAGAGAGACATTAAGAGGTTTAAAAAATGAGGGATATAGGAATATAGTTGTAGTTGATGATGGTTCAATGGATAAAACATCAGAGATAGCTAAGGATGAGGGCGTTATAGTCTGTAGGCATATATTGAATAGGGGATTAGGGGGAGCTTTAGGAACTGGGATTAAGTGTGCTCTGCTGTATAAACCAAAGGTTATTGTTACGTTTGATGCAGATGGGCAGCATCATCCAAAGGATGTTGAAAAGGTAGTTAAACCAGTGTTATTCGAAGGCTATGATATGGCTATTGGTAGTAGGATGATGGATAAGAATGAGCTAAAGAACATGCCTTTAGTTAAAAGAGTAGGGAATTTTGGGTTGAATTTTATAACTTATATAATGGGAGGGTATTTCGTAACAGACAGCCAGAGTGGGTTGAGAGCTTTCTCTTATGAAGCGGCTAAGAAAATAATTGGAGATTTGAAGAGTGATAGGTATGAGGTTTCTTCTGAATTTATAATCTTAGCTAAAAAGCATGGATTAAAACTTAAAGAGGTGCCAATAAAAACTATCTATACTGAGTATTCAATGAGTAGGGGAACAAATGTCATAACTGGATTTAAAATTTTATTTAAGTTGATTATGCAGAAGATTTTTTAAATGTGGTTTTATCTACCTTTCCAACTTTGTATTTTAAGCCAATGTATCCACCAACATCCAATAGGATTATGTTTATAATTAGCAGAATGAAGGTTATATAGATTAGATTTAAGTCCATAGTAGCCAAAGCCATGCCCATTAATAGGGCTGGGATTAATATTGAGACATCTATTGTAACTCCAATGATTTCATACTCCTTTCCACTTGCAATACTCATGCCCCCAGAGATACCAGCTATAATAGCTACAATAGCACTCAATATTATTGATGTCTCTGATAGATACTGCAAAACCAACTCTTTTGAAACAAAGAATAAGCTTGGAATGAATGCACAAACAATAACAATTCCAGAGCAGAGGAGTTCTTTTTTCATTCCTTGGATGAATAGCTCTCTATTTCCTAAGACAGTTCCTATAGCACTTCCCATAACTGTATCAACTAAGGGGGCTATAATCATTGCCCCAATTAATGTTGGGATGTTATGCTCTATCAATCCAATAACTCCCATGATACTTGCTAAGATAACTTTGATTATAACATTTTTTGTAATTTTAACCATAGTTTTTGCTTTATAGTAGAGTTCTAAAGGAGATAAGCTTGTTGATGCCATTCCTTCATCTCTACATGAGAATGTTATATTTGCTGGCATTATTGTTACACTTCCATGTCCTTTTTCTCCTAAACCAAGTTTTTTTAATTCTAAGACAATTTTTTCTGCATCCTTTGCTTCTGCATTGCATGTTATAATAATTCCATCTTCAATTGATGTTTTTAATGGTTCAATTATTGATATTGAGTAGGCGTTATTGTTTTTTAGGATTTCTTCAACTGTATTTAGGAATTTCTTTGGGATGATGATTTTCATGTATCTCATTCTCTCACCACTTATGAGAAATTAATATATGGTGATAAATATTAGTTAAGAGGTAAAGTTAGGTAGGAATATGTTTTATGGAAGATATAAATATTCCTTAAGAATAGGTGGGGAGTGTGGGGGAGGTTAGAGTTATTGATAAAGAAACTGTAAAGGTTATTGGAGATTTTTATGAAATGTTTATTGATGCTTTGAAGAGTGAAAAGAAGGTTTTTAAGTTAGAAAATTGTATTGTTGATGGAAATGTTGATATTTTAAAGATTTATAATAGAATTAGAGATAATAAAGAATTAAGAAAGCTAATTATTGAACATAAAGATGATAACATAACAACTATAAATGTAGATATAAACCTTAGTTTCCATGATGTTGAATTCAAAGGCAACTTTCAAATGTTCAGGAATAAAATAGAAATTGTAGAATCAATTAGGAAAATACTCATTAGGGTAATACTAGGGAATATAAATTTTATAAACTCTTCATTTAAAGGAAACGTTGATTTTAGTTATTCAGTGGTTCAAGGAGAAGTGAATATTATAGATTCAACATTTATGGAAAATGTTATTTTTTGGAAATCAGAGTTTAAAAAGATAGTTTATTTTGAAAAATCGACATTTGAAGGAGATATCGTTTTTAAAAGTTCGACATTTGAAAATGATATATATTTTAGAAATTCAACATTATTTAATGGGAAAGTTGATTTTTGGAAATCAACACTTAAAAGAAATATATACTTTGATACATTAATATTTAAAAAAGATATTGATTTTGGAAATTCAACTTTTGAAGGAGACATAAATTTTGAAAAATCAAAGTTTAACGGGAGTGTCTATTTTAATGGTTCAACATTTGAGAAAAAAGTTAATTTTGACTACTCAGTATTTAGGTGGATGGTAGATTTCAGTGAATCAACATTTAAAGGAGACATAAATTTTAGATACTCAAAATTTGATACAGAAATTAGTTTCTATAAATCAGAATTTAAAGAAGGAGTTAGTGTTAATTTTATTGGTTCAAGATTTCTTGGAGAAACTAATTTTTCTATGATAGTATTCGATAATGGGGAGATTAATTTTGAGTATTCAGAATTTTTAGGAGTAGTTAGTTTTTGGAAATCAACATTTGTAAGGGACGTTAGTTTCACTGGCTTAAAATTTAATAGAGAAGTTAATTTTTCAGAATCATTCTTTAAAGGAAGAGCAGTTTTTTCGAATGTAGAATTCACTGAAAAAGCAGATTTTGCTACTGCAGTATTTAATGAAGTGAATTTTGTAGATGTTAGATTTAAATATGCTGATTTTACTGGATGTGTATTTGAAAAGTTGTTATTATTTTCAAGAGTGTTTTTTGATTTAATAAAATTCACTGGTGCTATCTTCGAAGGAGTTGCGTATTTTATGGAAAATGAAAATAATAACCCGAACCAGATAACGTTATTTGACTTATTAAAAATTGAATACCTCAAAAAATTTAAAAAGAAAAATAATAAAGACAAAAACAGAGGAGTAGCACTTTTTAATTTTGTTAATTTTAAAAGTCCAAATAATATAACATTTGTTAATTTTCCATTGTCAAGAACTTCATTTTTATTAACCGATGTAAAGAATATAGCAATAATTGCAGAAGCAGAAAGAATTTTCGATGAGCTGTTATTGGAATTTGTAGATGATGCTAAAAAAATACTTGATATAGAAGAAAAAATAGTAAAAATAAAACAGAAAATAGAACCATATTGGGACATTCTTCCAGAAGACGAAAAAAACAAGTTAAATAAGAGGTTAGGAGATTATAAAAAGCAACTAAATGAAGCTTGGAAAAATCTAATTAACAAAATAAAACAGAAAATAAACTTTGAAAATGATGATTTATACATCTTATTTACAGAGGCATATGTATATGGCATATCACCATATTTAAGACCAGAAACAGTTTTGAAGGAATATAGAGATATAAGAAAATCCTTTGAAAATAATAGAACTTATGTTGAAGCGTCAGAATTGTTTATTTATGAAATGGATTTGTTAAGAAAAATAATCATACCAAATTATGATAAATATAAGATTCCAATTTTTAGTATTTTATTAGTAATTATATTTGGAGTATTATTTGGTTTATATTTTGTGATAATACCAGCACTACTAATAATTTTAGTGTGGGTGATTTTGTATATAATTAGATACTTGGGAATTATAGAATATTTACTGAAAATATTGAAAATTAGATATTTAAGGGAGTTTTTAGAAGGGATTGCATTCGATATATACAAAATAATTTCAAACTATGGAGAATCCTTAGTAAAACCGATAATAATCACAATCCTCGTGATATTAATAATTCCTTGTATTATAACACATAGTTGGAATCCTTTTAGTGATAAAATATTACTTGAACAAACACTAAGAGCATTTTTCCAATTAGGAATAGATAAAAATACAATTAATAATAATCCAGAATTACAAACATTAGCAAGCTATGAATGGCTTATAAGAATCATCTCATTAATCCTATTGGGTAATATTTTTATAGCAATCAAAAGAAGATTAGAAAGAAAGTAAAGTGAGAGAATGTTCAGCATAAGGAAGATAATAACAATATCGGACTATGTAACAATGCTAAATATCGTCACTGGGCTTTTAGCCATCCTATTAAATAGCTTCTCATTAATCTACCTTTCAATAATCTTTGATTCCTTAGATGGTTATGTAGCGAGAAAAACAAATACAGTTTCTGACTTTGGGGCTGAGCTTGATAGCATATCAGACGTTGTTAGCTTTGGAGTAGCTCCAGCTTATCTGCTATATCACAACTTTGAATCTAACTTAGCTTTATTGTCAGCAATAATATTCTGCCTCTGTGGAGCTTTAAGGTTGGCAAGGTTTGGTATCTTAAATGTTAAGGGCTTTATTGGATTGCCAATTCCAGCTGGAGCTTTGTTGTTATCTGGATTCTGCCAATTAATTGATAGCTATTTAATTAACTCAATACTGGCTATATTGATAGGGCTTTTGATGATTAGTGATATAAAGTATCCAAAGTATCCTAAGAAGATATTCATCTACCTATTTGCTGTCTCTTTAGGATTGGCTATAGCTGGGATTCCACACTTTGCTTTGTTGCTATGCTTAATCTATGCCATTTATGGGATAATCAAATACTTTAAGAGGTGATTACCAATTAAAAAAGAAATCCTCAAAAAAATCCCAGAGAATATTTTAAATAAAGAAGCTATAAATAAGTTAGAAAATAAAGGAGTAGAGATTGTAGATGTTTTAGGTAAAGGACATAGGGGAGTCGTGTTAAAGGGCATCTACAACAATAAAGAGGTTGCCATAAAAATTCCAAGAACAGACAGTCCAAAAAACACCATAGAAAACGAAGCAAAAATCTTAAAACTCTTAGAAAAGTATGACATAGCTCCAAAGGTTTATGAGTTTGAAGAAGATTATTTAATTATGGAGTTTATAGATGGAGAGGAGCTAAAATCTGCTGTAGATAAATTAGACAAAGAGAGATTGTTAAAAGTAGTTGAAGACATCTTAAAAATAACTCTAAAACTTGACATCTTAGGAATTGAACATAAAGAGATACAAGGAGGAAGGCATTTCTTAATAACCGATAAAAAAACCTACATCATTGATTTTGACAAAGCTAAAGAAAAGAAAACTACAAAAAACTTCACTGGGGCAGTAGCTTTACTATTTGGAGAGGGGAGGATAGCAAAAACAATCAGAGAAAAACTAAATATTGGAATTGATGAAATAAAATTTATAAGGGAGTTTGCAAAAACATATAAAAAGCTCTAATGATAATAAATTATTAAGGTGATGCTTATGGTTAAAATTATCACAAGAAAGATAAAAGACATCGAACCTCTAAAAGATGCATTATTAATTGAAGGATTACCGGGCATTGGACACGTTGGAAGGTTAGCGGCTGAACATTTAGTTCATGAATTTAAAGGAGAGAAGTTTTTAGAGCTGTTTTGCTATGACTTTCCACCACAAGTTTTAGTTAAGGATGATGGAACTATAGAGTATATGTGTGCTGAATTTTATGCAATAAGAGAACCAAAACCAATGATTGTTGTTTTAGGTAACACCCAAGCTCTATCTCCAATTGGGCAATACCATTTAGCTGAAGAGATTGTTAAAATAGGTATAGAATATGGAGCTAACTTTGTCTATACTTTGGGTGGTTTTGGAGTTGGAAAGTTGTGTGAAGAAGTTAAGGTCTATGGAGCTACAACATCAAAAGAGCTTGCTGAAAAGCTAAAAGAGCATGATATTTTATTCAGAACTGATGGTGGGGGGATTGTTGGAGCTGCTGGCTTAATGCTAATGTTTGCTGACTTAAACGGCATTCCTGGGATATGTTTAATGGGAGAAACTCCGGGCTATCTAATAGATCCAAATGCTGCCAAGGCAGTTTTGGAAAAATTCTGCAAGCTTGAAAATATAGAAATTAATATGGAAGAGTTAGAGAAGAGAGCTAAGGGCATGGAGCAGTTCATTGAAAAGATTAAGAAGTTTGAAGAAGAGATGTTAAAAGCTGCCCAAGCAAAACCACCAAGTGAAGAGGATTTAAGATACATTGGATAAATAAAAAATAATTTTTTATTTTTTTAGTTTAGAATGTATTTACCTTACCCTCAACAATCATCTTTTGAACTTCCATAATGTTATCTAACCATTTATTAGCTATCTCTTTTGCTTTAGGCTCAATATCCTTTATATCATAACCATTTTCAGTTATAATCTCTATATCCAAAGCCTTTGGCTCATTTATTGGCTTACCTATTTGGCTTAATATTCTTACATAGCACTCTTTAACTCCTTCCAACTTAGCAATATCGTTTGCTATTAAGTTAGCTAAGATGTTATAAATCTTTCCAACGTGATTAACTGGGTTTTTACCACTTGCCGCCTCCATACTCATAGGTCTGAATGGAGTTATTAACCCATTAACCCTATTTCCTCTCCCAACTGAACCGTCATCTCCCATCTCTGCAGAAGTTCCAGTAACTGTTAAATAGACACTCTCCCTCTCATAATCGTCTGCAGTGTTTATATGAATCTCAACTTCATAACCGTCAGCTATCTTCTTAGCTAATTCTTCAACCTTCTTCCTCACTTTTTCAATAACCTCTTTATACTCTTCAATATTTTTAACATACTTATCAATAACAGCCATAGCAATGGTTAAAGTTATCTTCTTCCCTTCTCTCAATCCCATAACCTTTATATCCTCTCCTACAGCAGGAATTTCTTTCTTTAACTCATCACTATTTAAAAATCTCTCAGTTTCTAAAACCAATCTCTCTGTTGTTGATAATGGAGCATATCCAACTCCAAAGGAAGTGTCGTTAGCTAATGGAACTTCATTCTTCTGCCTTTCAAAGACATCAACTAAGTCCATACTTCCTTGCCCAATTCTGCAATCAATGATTACATCCTTATCAACATCAACGTTTCTTAAAACCTTTTTTAAATATTCTTTAGCTGCCTTAACTGCAGTTGTTCCAACTGGGAGTTTTATAACTTCATTTTTCTCCTTATCTAAAATTTCCATGGTAGCTCTTCCAGATAACAAAATATAAATAGGGCTTACCATCACTCCTCCACCAAATTTAGGATATGCGTGCCCTCCAACCAATTCAACCTGGTCTGTGTTGTGGTGCAAAATAGTTCCAAACTTCTCCATATACATCCTACACAAAGCCCTACTAACACTCTCAGCTATACCATCACAAATTGAATCTGGATGCCCCAAACCCTTTCTCTCGACAATCTCTACAGGTCTTTCTTCAATTGGCTCAACATCTAACTTTTTTACAATTATGTTTCTCATCTATATCACCATATCCTAATAATTCTCATTACCTAATGATAAAATAAATTTTTTATATTTAAAGTTAATCCTCTTATAAAATAGAGAGCTAAAAAATAGTTAAATTAGAAGAAATATTCTATTTAAATCCTCTTTACCATCCTCAACCACTCTTTGACAACTTCTTTTTCCTCAAATCCCAATTTTTTATAGAATTCAATAGCTCCCTTATTCTCAACCCCGACCCACAACTCAACAATATTTCTCCCATTTTTCTTAGCATATTCAATGGCTTTGTTTATTAAAGCTGTTCCAATCCCTCTCCCCCTAAAATCTGGGTCAACAAATATCTCATGGATTTCAGCAACCTCTCTCTTCTCTATATTGCTAATCCAATTACAATCACAGGCTATAAAACCAACTGGCTTTCCATTAACTTCACATACAAAAAATCCATCTTCATCTCTCTTCATCAACCATTTAAAATACCATCTCGCCCATTTTTTCTTTTTGTAATAGTATTTATCAAAACCTCTATATGCCTTAAAATAGAGCTCAAGGAAGTCATCTAAATCATCTTTGGTTACATTCCTTATTGTATAGGTTTTTATTAAGTTATAAACTTCCATAGCTGCATTTTGACATCTAAAAAAATCATCCAATATTGATTTTAAAGAACCAATTGAGTGAGTTTTAACATATAATGTTGGCTTTTTCTCACATTTTACTGTAATTTCAATATCCTCTTTACTGTAGTTATCAACCTCCAAGCTTCTACAAACCTCTTTTGGAATATTTAGGTGTAAGGTCAAATAAACCTTCATAATATCACAGAAACGATTTAAATTTATTAATTTAATTTTATGAATATATAGAGATAAAATAAAAAATGGTGCGCCGGCCGGGATTTGAACCCGGGTCGCTGGCTTGGAAGGCCAGAGTGATACCAGGCTACACCACCGGCGCATATCCAAACCAGGCTGTTAAAGCCAGTGGTGCGGCCTCCGGGATTTGAACCCGGGGTCCGGGCGTGGCAGGCCCGTGTGTTACCAGGCTACACCAAGGCCGCTCCACGTAAGCAACAATAACATACGCGGAACTCCTATAAATACTTTTTGGTTTTGTAGTTTTGAATATTTGATTAACTTAAAAACTTAAAAGAGGGGTATCAAAATAATTTTTTATACTTTGATTTATTCTATTAAAATATTAGTGAGATTACTCTCACTCATGAGACAGGTAGCAATTATTACTGGTGATTATCATGGATTTAGGGACTACCAAATATATCATTTATGCAGAACTCATCGCTGACGGTTATGTTGAAAAACATGATGTTATTGGAGCAATATTTGGGCAGACGGAAGGGCTGTTAGGGGATGAGTTAGATTTGAGAGAGCTACAAAAGACAGGAAGAGTTGGGAGGATAGATGTTGAACTAACCAATATCAATGGAAAGTCAATAGCTAAAATAATAGTTCCATCAAGTTTGGACAGGATTGAGACATCAATATTGGCTGCTACCTTAGAGACAATAGACAGAGTAGGGCCATGTGTTGCAACAGTTAAAGTAATAGACATTGAAGATATTAGAAAGAAGAAGAGAGAATATATAGTTGAAAGAGCTAAAGAGATTTTAAAGCAGTTGATGAGTAATATAGATGTGAATACAATTGTTGAAGAGGTTAAAGAAAGTGTAAGGATGGGAGAAATTATTGAATATGGTTCTGAAAGACTGCCAGCAGGCCCTGCAGTTGATAGCTCAGATGACATTATAGTTGTTGAGGGAAGAGCTGATGTCCTTAATTTATTAAGATGTGGAATAAAGAATGTGATAGCTGTTGAAGGAACCTCTGTCCCTAAAACTATCATAGAGCTTAGTAAGAAAAAGATAGTAACTGTTTTTACGGATGGAGATAGGGGAGGAGAGCTGATTTTAAAAGAACTACTACAAGTTTGTGATGTTGATTTTGTAGCAAGAGCTCCGCCAGGAAAAGAAGTTGAAGAGCTATCTAAAAAAGAGATTATGAAATGTTTAAGAAGTAAAGTTCCTGCTGAGCATATATTAGCTCAAATATTAAAAGATAAACAAAAAATTGAAGAAAAAGTATGTAAAGATGAAATTAAAAATATGGACATTCAAGCAATACCTGAAATAAAACCTGAAGTAGGTATAAATCCTAATGAAGCAGAGGTTTCAACTTTCTGCTGTAACTCTTCTAATGGTGAAGAAAAGCTTCCTCCAAAATATAATAAATACCGAAAGTTTTATGAAAAACTTATTAGATTAGAAGATTCTAAGGCGTTGATTATCAATGGCGATGAAGAGGAAGTTGTTAGTATTGAGGAGTTAATTAATAATACAGATAGCTATAAAACTGTTGATACCATTATAATTAATGGGACAGTTACTCAAAAACTTATCGATATCTTATATGAAAAAACAAACTTAATTTTCTGTAAGGATGCAAAAATCATAAAAAAGCCAGTTAATTTGACAGTTGTTACTTTTGGTGATTTAAATGCATAAGGATGAGCTGATTCAATTACACCAACTCCTTATCTATTTAAGAAAATATATTGAAAAAAAATATCATTGCGATAATAACGAATTTAAAGAGTATGATGAACTAAATATCTACCCCCATCATATTCATAGAACAAAAGCAGAGCATATATATGCAATCTTTTTACTTTCAAGCATTATAGCAAAAATTTTATCTGACAATGGAAAAATCCCAAGAAGTGTCTCAAACTTATTAAGAGTTAGTGGAGAAAAAATAAAAAAGGAAATTCAGAGAAAGAGATGTAAAATAAAAAATATAAATACATAATTAAGTGAGAGAATGATAATGTTCGCTCTACCAAATAAAGGGAGGATTTCAGAGCCAGTAATGAAAGTCTTAGAGAAAGCAGGGTTAAAGATTACAGTTAAGGGAAGAAGCTTATTTGCCAATACTGTAGATGACAACATCAAAGTAATGTTTGCAAGGGCAAGAGACATTCCAGAATTTGTAGCTGATGGAGTAGCAGATATAGGAGTAACTGGCTATGACTTAGTTTTAGAGAGGAATGTTGAAGATAAAGTTGATTTTCTATTAGATTTTGGATTTGGATTTGCAAAGTTGGTTTTAGCCGCTCCAGAAAATTCAAATATAAATAGTGTTGATGATATCAAAGAGGGGATGAGGGTAGCAACAGAATTCCCAAATCTAACAAAAAAATACTTTGAAAAATTAAATAAGAAAGTTGAAATTATTGAACTCAGTGGAGCTACAGAGATAGCTCCATTTATAGGAATAGCTGATTTAATTAGCGATTTGACATCTACAGGAACAACTTTAAGGTTAAATAGGTTAAAAGTTGTAGATGAAATTATTTCATCAACTACAAGATTAATAGCCAATAAAAATAGCTTAAAAGATAAAGAGAAGAGAGAGAAAATAAATCAAATAGTTATTGCAATAAAAAGTGTTTTATTTGCTGAAACAAAAAGATTAATTATGATGAATGCCCCAAAAGATAAGGTTGAGGAAATTAGAAAGTTAATTCCAGGAATGGCTGGTCCAACAGTTTCTAAGGTTTTATCTGACGATAATATGGTAGCTATTCATGCAGTTGTTAATGAGGATGAGATATTTACCTTAGTTCCTAAGCTTCATGCTTTGGGGGCAAGAGATATATTGATAGTGCCTATTGAGAGGATTTTATAAAGCTGTCCAAAAGTTTTATATACTAAAAGTCAATAAGTTGTTATACCTATTCTTGTAGCCAATCACCAAATAAAATAGTATTTTGCATGGTAAAGTATATAAGCCCTTTTGGGCTTATAAATGCCTTTATTAAGTAATAAAGTTTGGTGATTGGCTACAATCCACGATGATACGAGTGGGCAATTCCCTCCGGATTGCCCATTTTTAAAAGATGAAGGAGGTTGAAAGATATGGCAGTTTATGTAAAATTTAAAGTTCCAGAAGAAATTCAAAAAGAGTTATTAGATGCAGTTGCAAAAGCACAAAAAATCAAAAAAGGAGCTAACGAAGTTACAAAGGCAGTTGAAAGAGGTATCGCAAAATTAGTTATCATTGCTGAAGATGTTAAACCAGAAGAAGTTGTTGCTCATCTCCCATACTTATGTGAAGAGAAAGGAATTCCTTATGCTTACGTAGCTTCAAAACAGGACTTAGGTAAAGCTGCTGGATTAGAAGTTGCTGCATCATCAGTTGCTATCATCAACGAAGGAAATGCTGAAGAGTTAAAGGCATTAATTGAAAAAGTAAATGCTTTGAAGCAGTAAATTATTAGAAGCTATTGACTATAATGTTATTATATAGGGGATTATGAAACACCATTACTAACTTTTTTATAAATTTTTAAACCCTTCATTATTATTAGGTGATGAGGATGGAAGACGAATTTGTTTATAAGGAAGCAGTAGCTGCTGAAGTTATTGAAGTTATTGGTAGAACAGGAGTTACTGGAGGAATTATACAAGTTAGATGTAAAATCTTAGGTGGAAAAGACACTGGAAGAGTTTTAGTTAGAAACGTTAAAGGCCCAGTTAAAGTAGGAGATATCATTATGTTAAGAGAGACAGAGAGAGAAGCAAGACCATTAGACAGAAGAAGATAAATATAAAAATAATTTAACCCTAATTTATTTTAAAATCACTGAAACACTATTAAAGGGGGATAGCTATGCCAGAATGGAGAACATGCAGCTTTTGTGGTTATGAAATTGAACCTGGAAAAGGAAAAATGGTAGTAGAAAAAGATGGAACTGTATTATATTTCTGCTCATCAAAATGTGAGAAAAGCTACAGAATGGGAAGAAACCCAAGAAAATTAAAATGGACTAAAGTTTATCAAGATATGAAGGCAGAGTTAAAGAAAGCTCAAGAATCACAATAAGTTATTTGGCTTTTTTGATATTTAATTTAAATTTTTAAATTTACCTTATTTTTTAAAATAACCTTTTATTTTGGTGATAATGTTGAAATTTATTGATTTATTTTGTGGATGTGGGGGATTTTCAAGAGGGTTCGTGGAAGAGGGTTTTGAGCCGTTAGTAGCTATAGAGCTAAATGAGGATGCTGCTTTTTCTTATGCATTAAACTTTAATGGAAAAATATATGAAAAAATAAGACCAGGAGAATTCAAATTGAGAGAATTAAAGGGTTATGTTGGAATCTACTCATTTAAATTTCCTTTTGAAGAGGAAGATATAAAGTGGTTAAAAAACTTGGGAACACTAAATGAAAAAACTGAAAAACTAAGTCCTGTTGTTATTAATGATGACATTAGAGAAATTCATGCACTCGAAATAGAAAAGTTCTGCAAAAATAAAAAGGTAGATGTTATTATTGGAGGCCCTCCTTGTGAAGGATATACAGGAGCTAATCCAAAAAGAGAGAAAAACCCATATGATAGATTGTATAAAGATGAAACTGGAAGATTAGTTTTAGAATATATAAGGATTGTTGGGGATTTGCAGCCAAAGATATTTGTTATGGAAAATGTTCCTGGCATTAAAGAGGTTAGGGGGGAGATAATAAAAGAGTTTAGAGAAATTGGTTATGAGGACGTTTATTTTAACACATTGAGAGCAGAGGATTATGGAAATCCATCTGTCAGGAGAAGAGTTTTTGTTTCAAACATAGAAATAAACCCAGAAAAAACTCAGCCAAAAACTGTTATTGAGGCAATAGGAGATTTAATGTATAAAGGTAGAGATGTCCCAAATCATGAATTTGCCGCTCTACCTGCAAGGTTTAGAAGAAGAGTTCATAGATTAGGATGGGGAGATGCATTTATCTATTTCAAAGGAGCTAATAGAAGGTTGGGGAACTATATAAGATTGCATCCACTAAAATTGGCTGAGACCGTTATGGGTAAGAGATTCTTTATCCACCCTTATGAAGATAGGTTGCTAACACCAAGAGAACAGGCAAGGTTGATGAGTTATCCTGATTATCATCTATTCGCTGGAGGTATAAGAAGCTGTTATAATCAGATTGGGGAAAGTGTCCCCGTGGCTTTAAGTAGGGCTATAGCTAAGGTAGTTAAGGAAAATCTAAGATGAGGCATTGCCGAGCGTAGCGAGGCAATGCATCCGTTTTGATGAACGCACCATAGGGGCTTCGCCCCTATTGGGATACCCCAAAAAGTTTTGATCAACCTTTTCCTAAAAGGTTGTTCGAGGAAACTTTTACTAAAAGTTTCGGCGGAGAGTGTTCCTGTAGCTTTAAGTAGAGCTATTGCTAAAGTAGTTAAAGAAAACTTAAAATAAAGAAATAATGGAAATAAAAACTATAAAAATAAAAATTACAAAAAATTAAAAAGGTGAGAAAAATGTTCATTTGCTTACACAACACATACAGTGCTAAACAGGTAGAAGAGTTTGGAAGAATTGCCTATGGATTTGACATCAATACAATAGTTGTAACAAAGGCAACAGCATCAGCTGCTCAGAGTGGAATTCCAACACTACATAAAATGGCATACAAATTAGGAAAGAATGTTTTATTCTTTGAAGAGTTGGATGATGCCATAGAAGTTTTAAGACCTGAAAAGGTATTTTTAATTGGAAATAAAAGCATCTGTGATGAAAAATTAGATTTTAATGAAGTTGGAGAAAATGATTTGGTTGTTTTCTGTGGGGCATCAACTGGATTCACAAAATTAGAGTTAGAGAAAGGTTTAGGAAGATATATAGTTGAAAATGAGATTGGAGCTTTGGGTAATTTAGCTATCTTCTTATATGAAATGAGCAAAAAAATCTAAAAAATTATTTTATTATTTTTATTTTCACCTAATCACTCTTTTGGTTTCATACTTTTGATGATTTCAATAAATCTACCAATTACTTTATCTCTCAGCCCCTCAACAAATTTTAAGCTACCTGCACACTCATGCCCTCCTCCATCCAAAGATGCCTCTGGAATCTCTTCCATTAACTGCTCAACTATCAAGTTTAAGTTAAAGTTATATTTCTCATGAACTGCATCTGTAGCCCTAACAACTCCAAAGTCAGGACCATAGGAGAGAGTTATAATTGGCTTATCCTCACCATATTTTTGGACTATATAATCATGAGCAAATCCAGTGGTTTTTCCTGGAGCTGGGAAGGTAAATTTGTGGGCATATTTCTCAACATCTAAGGTGTTCAATATAATGCCATTCTCTAAGAACTCTGTTTTTAAAGCTGGAATTACAGCTTTCATCTGCCTTTCAACCATCTTCATTGCCTGCTCATACAATATATCTATTAATTCTTCATGCCTTCCAAACTCTCTTATGTTTGTTGCTAATATATCATCAACAATTCCCTTACCATCCATAAATCTCAAGTAGAATGCCTCAAAATCCATACACAAAGCTATTTTCTCTAAATACTCCCTATCATAAGTTCTTCCTTTACCATATTTTTTACTCAGTTCATTTAATCTATCTAAGGCAATTTTTACATACTGTTCTGCCTCTTCTCCTTTAGCATGGTCTCCAACAACTGCTATTCCTGGAATATGCTTTATTTCATCTTCAACATCAGGATTAATCATTCTCGCTATCTCAGTTCCTAAGACACCAGCAGTTAAGTTGCTGTCTCCTCCAACTAAGTAAGGGTTTACATGGGCATCTACGTAGTCATCAACCTCTACTCTACCATCAACAACCTCTCCAGGGAAGTGGTGGTCTATAACAATAACCTCTATACCATAGGCCTTTGCCTTGGATATGGCTGGGATGTCCTCATCGGTACTTCCATTATCAATCAATACAATCAAAGGAAGTTTCTGTCCAAATTTCAAAGCATCTTCTATAGAGAATACTAAATCCTTTGTTACATCCTCTAATTCATAGAATGGTGCTTTTGATGGTCTTCTCTTAAAGAAGTGCCATATTGCATCAACATCTATAGCAAATTTATCAATTATTGGCAATATTGCCTTTTCTAATGCAATCCCTCCACAATAACCATCTGTATCTGCATGATGTCTAATAATTATTGGTCTTCCATCTAAAACTGCCTTTCTAATCCTCTTAGCTACATCAGCCATTTTTGGTCTTAGTTTCTCTAAAATCTCACTCTTAACTAAGAATGGTATATCCTTAGCTGGTTCTGCCCTTCTATCAATTTCCTCCTCTATCTTTTTCTTAATCTCCTCTGCCTCTTCTCCTTCCAATTTTTGAAGCTTTATTCTCTCAATCTGTAATCTTCCATCCCTTATTGTAACTCTTCCAATAACATCAACTATATCCCCAACTTTAACATCTGGATGGGCTCTCAAACCAGCTATTTCTAAAGCAGCTACCCAAGCAAAGTCAGTTCCATCTGTTATTGTAAATACTGTAGGTCCTGGTGTCTGAACAATCTGAACAACCTCTCCTCTAATATGCACAACCTGGTCTCTCATCTCAACTAAATTTTGAGATATATCCTTTATCTGTGTTAGAGGAACTTCTTTTTCATACTTAACTAAATCATAGGTTGTTAATGGGATATATTTAAAGTCAATCTCTCTCTTTTCGGGTCTTACATCTATTGCTTGAACTATGATTTCATCACCAATATTTAAATTTTCTAATTTTAAGCTTATCATATCTCTCGGTCTTAAAAGCCCTCTAACTTGCTCATTTAAGTTAATGAAAGCTCCATACTTTTCAATTCTTGTAACAACCCCTTTGTAAAATTTACCTGGCTCAACATCGTAAAATGTGGCAAGTTCATCAAATACATACACATTTCTAAGCCCTTTCTTCCTCTCTTCTTCTTCTTTTAAACACTTATCACACAATGTCCTATCTTTAAAGTCGGGATATTTTCCAATTATAGCTCCACATCTATCACATTTAACTACCTTTCCACTTCCACCGCAGAAGTCACATTTTGCATAAACTGGAACTTTTCCTGTTCCTTTACACTTTGGACATTCTATCTCTCCATAATCTAAGTCATAATTAGCTCTCTTAGAAACTCTTTTCATGTGTTGCTTTGGTGAAAATTCATCTATAAATCCAGTTCCTTCACATACAGGGCATGTTTTATATTTAACTATCTTTTTTCCAGTTCCATCACAAATTGGACATTTTACTATCATGCTCTCCCCCAGATAATTATGACATACTCTCCGCCCTAAAGGGCGGAGTTTCTTTAGGAGAGCAGAGGGTTTAAAACCCTCACCCTCCATGGGTTGCCAAGCCCACTATCCCTACCCCTTTCGGGGTTCGGGACTACCTTTTCCCAACTTAACGTCCCCAGCGGTGGGATTTTCGAGACTGAAGTTTCTGCTTCAGGTAGCGAAATCTTTGATTTCGCCTGAATCCCACCCATAATAACGTGGACTGGGGACAATCGTTAGATTCTAACTTCGAATATATAAAAATTACGCTTGTCCCACCCACCTCCCCTAATTCATCACCGCCCTAAAGGGCGGTGCTTTCTTAGCGACAATTAATGGTAAAAAAGCCATAGCTTTAAATTTATTAAGCTTGTTAGGCTATAATCATTATAAAGTTGTGAATATGTAATATAAAAAATAGCTAACAGATAATTATTTAAAAAAATATTGATTGGTGTTTATATACTTTTTCATGCATAACAATAAAAAGATATAGATTTATTGTTATGAAATTTTTAATGGAACTTTGGTTGTAATGAGCATCTTATTGGTAATGGTAATGGTCTATATGGGTAGTTAGCAGTTTCTTTTTTAACCCTCTCAATTAACTCATCAACTGTCATCTTCTCTTTATATGGTTTCTTTAAGGTTGATTTCTCTCTAATGGTAACTGTTAATTTGCCAGATTCCATTTCTTCATCTCCAACAACCACAACATAAGGAATCCACTCTTTTCCAGCATTTCTAATCTTTTTGCTTACACTTTCTTCTCTATCATCAAAATCTGCTCTAATATTGCTTTCTCTCAACTTCTCAGCAACTTTTAATGCATAGTCGTAATGCCTCTCAGCTACTGGAATAACCCTAACCTGTATTGGTGATAGCCAAACTGGTAGCATTGGAGCGTTTCCTTCTTTAGCTTCTATAGCAGCTTTTTCTAATAAACCACATAAAACCCTCTCAATTGAACCAGTTGGTGAGCAGTGCAATATTATTGGATAAACCTCTCCTTCGTTTGTATGCACTTTTATATCAAATCTCTTAGCACTCTCAACGTCTATCTGGACTGTTGGGTTTTCAATAGGCCTTCCTAAGCTGTCTATAACAGCAATATCTACCTTACCAACCCAGTAGTGTTTTCTTTTTGGCAATATCTCTAAGATAACATCCTTCCCATACTTGCTCTTATATTCTTTAGCTATCTTAAAGAACCAGTCCCTATGCTCATCAAAGAAGTCCTTTGTGAATCTAAATATCACTGAATAACTTAGATTTAAATCATCTCCTGTCTTTAAACACTCCCAGAATTGTTTTTCAAATTCTTCCATTGCCTGTTCTAAGTTTAAACAAACGGTATGCATATCTGGCATTGTGAAGCATCTTAATCTTTTTAAACCTACTAACTCTCCTCTCTGCTCATATCTAAAGCTGTATGTTGATAATTCATAGAGTTTTAAAGGGAGGTATCTTGGCAATAGATACATGTCCTTTTTCATCATAAACTGTCCAAAGCATGCTGCAAATCTCAACATTAACTCTCTATTTCCCTGTCTAAACCTATACTGCCTCTCTCCAAATTTGTCAGCATGCTCTCTAATTGCCTTATTACCCAAATCATACATGATTGGTGTTTCTACTGGCATTGCTCCCATACTAACAACTAAGTTATAAACATAGTCTGCCAATAAATCTCTAATTAGCTTACCTTTTGGATACCATCTAAAGTGTCCAGGGTCTGATGCCTCTTCATAACTGCAGATATCTTTCTCTTTAATAAACTTTACATGTGGAGGCTCATCATGCTCTTTATGCTCTCTAATTCCCAACTCATGTTTAGCTAAAGCTAATAACTCATCATCTTTGATTATGTTGATGTTGTTTTCACTTAGCTCAACAATCTCCTCTGTTTCTGGATTTAATAGATAAAACTTGGATTCTTCTCCTTTCTCTTTCTTCTCTTCCTTAGCTACAATCTTTCTTGATAACTCACTTAATGGATGCCCTTTACAGCTTATTTTAAATGCCTTATACCATCCAAATGGTGCTCTTAAGACATTATAACCCTTCTCTTTTAAAATATCTTCAATGTCTTTCAAAACCTTTACAGCGGTTTCTGGTGAGGATAAATCACTTGATAAGTGAGCATAAGGATAAACAACAATATTATTAACCTTTAATTGATTGGCAACCTTCTCAATCTCTTCAACTGCTCCTATTGCAGTCCCTTTTGGATTGTTTTCATCCTCTCTCTCAACGGCTATAAAGCAAGCTAAACACTCATCCAACTTGCCTCTTAAGTTTTCTGTTTCCTCTGCAATCTTTGTTTTTTGTTTAGCCTCAAACTCTAAGTAATCAGAGTGGATTAATAACATCCTCATCTTATCCCTCATTCGAATTTTGGATAAAGATAATTATAAAACAACACAATATTAAATAAATATTTTTGCTTTGATGTGTCTAAGTAATGTATGGGGTTATAGCTATGGGGCATTTAACACTCAAAGATGCAGTATTTTTAACAATAACATCTATTGTTGGTGGAGGAATTTTTGTTCTTTCCCCATTAACCTATTTGCTATTTGGAAAATCCACAATATGGGGTTGGGTTTTGTTGATATTTGTATCTCTAATTATGGCTTCCCCATTTGCCTATGCATCAACAAAGATAAGTGAAAGTGGAGGGGTTTATAAGTTTGTAATGAAAATTTTAGGTAGAGAGATAGGGATTTTTTCAGCTTATATTTTATGGCTCTCTGGGGTTTTTGCTCTATCTGGAGTGGTGTCATTCTTTGAAATAGTGTTTAATACTAAATTTGATATCCCTTATGTTGGATTGTTTCTAATTGCTATTTTAACTGCTTTAATCTTAGCTGGGATTAGGATAGTAGGCAACTTTGTCAGAATCTTTGGGATTTTAACAATAACCATTATTCTATATATGGTATTTTCAAATGGGATAAAAATTGATAGCATTGGAGAGTTTAATCTAAAAAATGCTATCTTAACCATTTACTTTGGATTATGGACAGCTACCGGATGGGAAGGCATAACAATGCCATTATCGGCATTTAAAAATCAAAAAGCTATAGCTTATGGGCTTTTGATAGGAACTTTTATTATTGGAATTTTATATTTGCTGTTTTCATTGACTGTAATATCCATAAATGTCAAAACAAACAACTTGGATGAGATATTAAAAATATTGATTGGAGATAACCTATTTTTGTTGGCTGGGATGTTGATAATAATATCAAGCTGTGCCTTCAGTGTTTTATTTACCCTTTCATATATGCCCTATGGAATGGGAAAAGATAAGATATTCCCAAAAGTATTTGTAAAGCTAAGAAAAGAGATTCCCTATTATGGAGTTATCTTAAATACATTATTGGTTATAATGCTGTTAATCTTTGATGCAAAGACTTTGGTAGATATGAGTATGTTCTCTACTTTAATAGCTTATTTTCTGCTATATTTGGCAGTGTTTAAAGAATCAGTTGGAAAGATAAAGGTTATATCATTAGCTTCTATGATAATAACTGGATTGTTGATATTATTTAGGGCTTATAATTTTATTTTTAGTTGTTAATTAAATTTTTATAATACCTTCAAAAATAGATAGTTAGATGCTAAAAGTTTCTTGGTGGGATTATGATAATTTATAGGGATGAGAATGAGATTATAAAAAAAGCCCTTGAAAACCTAAATATTCCAGATAGAGTTTATATCTTTGACACAACACTTAGAGATGGTGAGCAAACTCCTGGAGTATCTCTAACACCAGAGGAAAAGATAGAAATTGCCATAAAATTAGATGACTTAGGAGTTGATGTTATTGAAGCTGGATTTCCGGTATCTTCCTTAGGAGAGCAGGAGGCAATTAAAAAAATCTGCTCACTAAACTTAGATGCTGAAATCTGTGGATTGGCAAGGGCTGTTAAGAAAGATATAGATGTAGCTATTGACTGCGGAGTTGATAGAATCCACACATTTATAGCAACCTCTCCATTGCACAGAAAATACAAACTAAAAAAATCTAAGGAGGAAATTATTAACATAGCAGTTGAGGCTATAGAGTATATAAAAGAACATGGAATTAGAGTAGAGTTTTCAGCAGAAGACGCTACAAGAACTGAGCTTGATTATTTAATAGAGGTCTATAAAAAGGCAGTTGAAGCTGGAGCAGATATAATCAACGTCCCAGATACAGTTGGTGTTATGATTCCAAGAGCTATGTATTATTTAATAAGTGAGTTAAAGAAGGAGATAAAAGTTCCTATATCTGTGCATTGCCATAATGACTTTGGTTTGGCTGTTGCTAATTCATTAGCTGCTATAGAAGCTGGAGCAGAGCAAGTTCATTGCACAATCAACGGTTTAGGAGAGAGAGGAGGAAATGCTGCCTTAGAAGAGGTAGTTATGAGCTTAATGTCAATTTATGGTGTTAAAACTAATATTAAAACTGAGAAATTATATGAGATATCTCAACTTGTATCAAAATACACTGAAATTAAGGTTCAACCAAACAAGGCAATCGTTGGAGAAAACGCTTTCGCTCACGAGAGCGGAATACATGCACACGGAGTTTTAGCTCATGCACTAACCTATGAGCCTATCCCTCCAGAATTAGTTGGGCAGAAGAGAAAGATAATATTAGGTAAGCACACTGGGACACATGCAATTGAGGCAAAGTTAAAAGAGTTGGGAATTGAGGTTGGTAAAGATATAAATAAAGAGCAGTTTGATGAGATAGTTAAGAGAATTAAAGCCCTTGGAGATAAGGGGAAGAGAGTTACTGACAGAGATGTTGAGGCAATCGTTGAGGATGTTGTTGGTAAGTTAGCTAAAGAAGAGAGAGTTGTTGAATTAGAGCAGATAGCAGTTATGACTGGAAATAGGGTTATTCCAACTGCATCAGTTGCTTTAAAGATTGAAGAAGAGATTAAGAAAAGCTCAGCTATTGGTGTTGGGCCTGTAGATGCGGCAGTTAAAGCAATACAAAAAGCAATTGGGGAGAAGATTAAACTTAAAGAGTATCATATAAATGCCATAACTGGAGGAACTGATGCATTGGCAGAGGTTATCGTAACCTTAGAAGGATATGGTAGGGAGATAACAACAAAAGCAGCAAGTGAGGATATAGTTAGAGCTTCAGTTGAGGCAGTTATAGATGGAATAAACAAGATCTTGGTAAAAAAAGAAAAATAATTTCTTCTCCTTATTTATTTTTAATTTTAATTTATATATTTGAATTAACAAATTTAACTGTCTAAAATAATAAAGTGTTGGAGGGTCCCTTACGGGTTCCCCTCCAACATACGACGTGTCAACGCAGGATGTAGGATACCCCAAAGATGGTTAGCGTTGCACGCCCACCCCAATATCTCATTAAATACAAATCTAATATTTATACTTTTCTTATTAGTGTTTTTAGAGCATCTCTTTAACTTTCTTAATGAGCATCTTCAATATTTCTCTATCTGGTAAAACACCCTCTGGTGGGTCTATAACCTTTCTCAACTGAATTGGAACTCCATCCATTCTATAAGCAGTTCCTTCAACCTCAACTCCAGCAATTGCTGGAGGAATTATAATGTTAGCTAACTGAGTTGTTGGTGTTTCGTGTGGGTCGATACAAACTAATGGTATCTTTGCCATATGTTGCACTGCCTTTTGTGGGAAGTGTGCCCCAGGGTCTGAAGCGATGTTTAACATCATGTCAGTCTCTCCTCTCTGCAACAAGTCATTAGCTGTTGTTTCTCCTGGGTTGTATCTTGGATATCCTCTTGAGAAATCAACTCCAAATGGGAAACCAGTAACCCATGTTAATACTTGGTTGAATCCATTGACGTTGTAGTGTCCTCTCATTGGCATTAGTCCGAATTTTGTGTAAGCATTTAAATCAATAACCAATTGGATGGCATTGTCAATGTTTCTATGCTTACCTCTTGTCATTGTTACTCCCATAGCGAAGAACAACTCTCCAAACTGGGCATTCTTACATATTTCCATAGCTTCATAGATTAAATCAACTGGAACTCCTGCAACTTTATCTACTTGCAATTCAAAGCCTTTTAATACAGCCCTCATTGCACTAATTAACTCATAATCCTTATGAGGCTCAACCTGCAAATGCACGTCTGCCAACTTTGCAGTATCAGTCTCTCTTGGGTCAACGACAATTAAAGTCCTATCCTCTCTACCCCTCTCCCTGAAAAATCCTCTCGCAAATACTGAATACCTACTCATATGCCTTGGGTGGGCGTGCATTGGATTTGAACCCCAATAAATAATTACATCAGCTCTATTCTTAACCTCTCCTAAGGTACAGACCGGGTATCCTACATCCTGCAATGCCAGAACAGAAGGCCCGTGTCAAACACTTGCAGTGTTATCAATAACAGCCCCAACCAATTCAGCTAACTCAACCCCGTACATATGTGCGTGGCATTCAGTAGCACTCCATCCGTAAATTAAAGGTAATGAGGATTCAACTAATAGTCTTGCAGTCTCTTCAATTGCAGTTTCATAATCAACTTTTTTGAACTCATCCTTTTTATTTTCTCTCATCAATGGCTCTGTATATCTCACAGCCCCTTCAAAGTGCATAAACTTAGCGTTACCAATTCTACAAGCATGTCTTGTTCCAACTATGTGGTTGTCTTCAACCAAAATCTCTAAGTCATCACATAAAGTCCCACAGAATGGACAGACAACGTTTCTAACAACCTTTACCATAAGGGATTCACCCCTTTTTTAATTATCTTAATTCCAAAACCTTCTTTCCTTTCTTCTCTTTCTCAGCAACACTTAAGCAGAGTAAGCACATTACGCAGTAGCCTTTTAGTGGTAGTTTGCCTCTTGATAGTCTTAAAGTCTTCATTGGGCAGACTTCTACACATTTTCCGCATTTGTCACATAAGTATGGGCTGAATTCGATTCTGTTATACTCTTTACCGTTATGTTCTATCTTACCTAATTTTAAAGCTCCGGTTGGGCAGGCTACAGTACAAGCTCCGCAGACGATGCACATTCTGACTTCTTTTTTATCCTCATCGACTACTATTGCCTCAGTTGGGCAGACTGAGGCACATTTTTTCAAAACCTCATAGTCCTCTTCTACGATGACTAAACCTTCATCGGTTATTGGGTGTGGTGAGCTTAACTTAACCTCTAACTCTAATGCATTGACTGGGCAGGTGTTTACACAGAGTTTACAAGCTGGACATGATTTTGGTGGGATGACAATCATATTTTCTTTATCAACCTTAATCATATTCCCTGGACAGACTTCGACACACTTTAGACAGTAGATACACTTCTCTGCATTGACTTCGAACTTCTTAACCTCCTTCCTCCTCTTCTTAGGTATCTTACCAGCTACGAATATGGCATTCCATGGACATGTTTGAGCACAAATACTACAGTAAATACACTTACTCTTATCAATAACTGCCTTCCCATCCTCTAAGGTTATTGCACTTACAGGACACTCAGGAACACAAATTCCACAACCAACACAAGCCTCTGTAACTACAATCGGTTCCTTCGGAGCCTTAACCTCCCTCTTAGGCTTATCAATAACTCCAGGCAAGGAGATGATTTCAATCGGACAAACTTCAATACATTTTTGGCAAAGGACACAATGTCCTTTTGAGTAAGGGAAGTCATCATCAACCTTCTTTATCCCAATAGGACAAGCCTCAGCACAGTTACCGCATTTCTCACACTTATGAGCCAAATAACTAACCCTCTTCAACTTCTTTCCGTTGATTTCTATTTCTTCCTCAACCAAAGCCCCAGTCGGACAAGCCTTAACACACTCCATACACAAGTTACAAACGTTAAAATTATCTATATCTATTGCTTTGGTTGGACACTCCGCCTGACACGCATAACACACCAAACAAGCATCCCTCTGAATTGTTATGCTCATCAATCCCATCCTCCTAAAAATTATATGCTAAAATCCGAAAAAGGATTTTAGCGAATTCCCCCCGCATAGGGGGAAAATACCCACAACCTCCCAAATTGGGTTCGGTTGTGGGCTTATTCTTTAATAACCTCAATAATTTTGTTTCCTTTTTCATCTTTAACTATTATGTGAGCAGCACATGAATATCAAGGGTCGTAAGCTCTTAAAACCATCTCTATTAGGTTTAACTTCACTTCATCAACTTTAACTGTGCTCTTCTCAGCCATGTTTATCACCAAATAACAATGATTTGATAATCATAATATCAATCATAATATCAAAAATTTAATTTATTTGAAGATTACTTGAGCTGCCTGTTGAATAGCTTTCTCCATTGTTGGGACGTTGTGAGTTGTTGCAACAATCATGTTGGCTTTAACAACAATTCCATTGTCGTCAGTTTCATAGTTGTGGATTAAAACACCTCTTGGAGCATAAACTACTCCAACACCGTTTCCAGCCTTTGGTTCAACATCTGCTTTTATATCATCTGATGTAATATCGTTGTCCTCTAACAGTATCTTTGCCTTTTCACATGCTTCAACTAACTCTATCAATCTTGCATGATTATAAGCTAGTGACTGATTAGCTGGGAATCCAAAGATATCAAAGAACTCCTTCCTATACTCTTCTGCTATTGGTGTCTCCATAGCATCACAGACATTTAACATAGCTAAAGGCCCAACTCTGTAGATACCATCTGGATATCCAGCCTTTTTATAGTATGGGTATTTGACGTAGTTGTGAGGAACAACGTGTTCTCCTATGTAATCCAAATACTCAGCTGGTTTGAAATCAACCTTCTCCTTTCCATCTGGTGATAAGAATCTTAAGGTATCATCGTAGAAGTTGTGTTTTCCATCTTTAACTAAACCCAAGTAATAGGTGTCTATAACTCCTAATGTCTTTATTTGTTCCATATATTGCTCATTTAATTGTTTTATTAATTCAACTCCATTTTTTGCATATTCTATCATTTGGTCAGCATCTTTCAATAACTCATCTCTTTCTTCTTCTGTTAATCTTTTTGCCTGCCCTCCTGGGATTCCAGTAACTGGGTGGATTGCCTTTCCTCCAACAGCCTCAACAATCTTTTGACCAAACTTTCTTAAGGCAATTGCCTGCTTAGCAACCTCTGGAGCTTTGTCTATAACTCCAACAATGTTTCTTATTGCCGGGTCTGCCTCTGGGCCGAGAACAAAGTCAGGTGCTGCTAAGAAGTAGAAGTGCAATGCATGACTATGAATCATGTTCCCAATATGCATTAACTCTCTTAATTTTTTAGCTGGTTCTGGAATTTCTACACCCCAAGCGGCATCAACTGCTTTAACACTCGCTAAGTGGTGAGCTGTTTGACAAATACCACAGATTCTTGGTACTATCCTTGGCACTTCCTCTGCTGGTCTCCCAATAACAAACTGCTCAAATCCTCTCAATGCAGTTATATGCAACTTAACATCTTTAGGCTTTCCATTTTCATCTAAGGTTATTGTAACCTTACCATGCCCTTCCAATCTTGATAGGGGCTCAATTACTATCTTCCCCATAAATTCACCCTTATTTTACTTTTCTATTAATTAAAGCATCTGGTAGTGTAAATCTGTTTAATAACGCTACTTTATCTGGAATCTCTAAAGCTGCCTCTCCAGCATTAGCTAATACGTTAGCAGCGTTAGCTCCCAAGTCTAATGATTTATCTGTCTTACCAAAGCATCCTCTACAAGGCACTCCTGCCCTTGGACATCTTGCTCCACATCCAGCTCTTGTAGCAAATCCTAAGCACACATAACCCTGCTCAAACAAACATCTCTCAGGGTCTGGTCTTCCCTCATAAGTCCTTTTAAACTTCTCTGGGAATACATTCTCTTTCTTTCTTGGGCATTCATCACATACAATCTTTTTTGGTAATTTTGACTCTTCTCCTTTTAACAATGCAACGATTGCATCAGCTATCATCTCTGGTGTTGGTGGGCATCCTGGGATTACATAATCTACTTTAACAACTGCACTTATTGGTTTAACATAATCTTCCAATGGAGGAATATCTTCAGAAGGAATTTCTCCTTTGTTATCAGTTGAGTCAGTTGAATAAACATAATTTAAAAGTTCTTCCTTTGTGTATAAGTTACCTAAACCTGGAATTCCTCCATAAGCAGCACAGGTTCCCCATGCAATGACAATCTTTGACTTTTCTCTTATCTCATGGATTAAATGCTCATCGTGCTCGTTCCTAATTCCCCCCTCAACTAAAAACACATCTATACCTTCTGGAATCTCCTTATGGTCTGCAATTAGGGGAGCAAAAACTATCTCTAAATTTGGTAGAATATCTAAAAGCTTCTCGTGTAGGTCGAGCAACGCTATATGACATCCAGAACAACTGCACAACTGTATCATTCCTACCTTAACTGCCAAGGTAATCACCCTAAAAAGTTATAATCCAATTCCCCAAGCCGGAGAACCCCTCACATAGGGGCGGTTGTTCTCTCGGTCCCTTAACGGGTTCCCGAGAGAACTCATCCCTTTAATCTCCGGCTTTACTTAGCTTTGAGAGGGTTAGGTCCGAGTTTTTCAATTCTTGCAGTCATTTCATTAACGGCGGAGACGAACTTGTCTGCCTCAGCGGCAGACATGAAGAACATTTCTATCCTGTCTCCGCCGATTCCTAATTCATCCAACAATTGTTTAGCGAACCTAACCCTCTCCTCAGCCTTTAAGTTACCTGTTTCGTAAACACACTCCCCTTTCTTTCACCCTACAACCATAACCGCGTCGGCTCCCTTTTGGAAAGCTCTTAAAGCGTAGGTGATATCGAATTTACCGGTACAAGGGAGCCTTACGATTCTTACGGTTGCAGGGTATTGCATTCTACTGGTTCCTGCTAAATCAGCTGCCCCATATCCTCACTGATAGCAACAAAATGTAATTATTACTGGATCCATAACTAACCCCTCAATTATTGTTATATTATACAACGATAAGATGATAGGAATTAGATTCAATTGATAGAAGCACTTGCAACATCAGCACCACCCTGGCATAATCCTTCGGGTGATGCCTCATCTGGTCTTATCTGTCCTAATGTTGAATTCGTAATTTATGACATAATTTAATAGTTTATTAGCTCTCTAACTTTTGATGAGCTTCTAATACTCCATCAATGAATGAGATTATCTGCTCATCTCTGTAGTATCTTAACTGCATTGCTCCACTTGGACATGCTCCAGCACATGCTCCACATCCCTTACAAGCAACGTCATTAACTTGAGCTACTAAATGTCCATCTTTCTCTACATAGGTTATAGCGTTGTATGGGCACATCTTAGCACAAACTTGGCAACCTCCACATACATCCTCATCAACAACTGCTCTTATCATCTCAATTTTGAATTGTCCCTGTGCCATCGGTATTGAAACAGCACTTGCAGCCCCTTTAGCCTGAGCTACTGTATCTGGGATATCTTTTGGCCCTTGAGCTACCCCAGCAATTGCTATACCATCAACTTTTGTATTAACTGGAGCTAACTTTGGATGTAATTCTTTGAAGAATCCATCTGGACTTAATTCTAAACCAAGCATCTTAGCTAATTTTGGATTGTCTGGTCTTGGTGATAAACCAGCAGACAATACAACTAAATCTGCTTCAATCTCTACGATTTCTCCTAATAATGTATCTTCTACTCTAACAATTAAGTTCTTTGTCTCTGGGTCTTCCATTATACAGGCTGGTCTTCCTCTAATGAATTTAACTCCAAACTGCTCTTGAGCTCTTCTGTAGTATTCTTCATAACCTTTACCAAACGCTCTGATATCCATGTAACAGATATAAACTTCTGTACTTGGGTCGTGTTGTTTTATAAGCTGAGCGTTCTTTAAAGCAAACATACAACAGATTCTTGAACAGTATGGTTTTCCAACTTTTGCATCCCTTGAACCAACACACTGGATAAATACAACTCTATGTGGATGCTTTCCATCACTTGGCCTTATTTCATGTCCTCCTGTTGGTCCTGCTGGGTTAATCATTCTTTCTAATTCTAAGGTTGTTATGACGTTATCATAGACTCCGTAACCATACTCTTCTTTTAGTGTACAGTCAAATTCGTCATAACCAACTGCACAGATGATTGTCCCAACCTTTAACTTAATCTCCTCTGGTTTTTGATCATACTTTATAGCTCCTGGACCACAAGCTTTTTCACATAACCCACATCTTATACAGTGATCCATATCAATTGTATATACTAAAGGAACTGCCTGTGCGAATGGAACATAGATAGCTTTTCTTGTTCCTAAACCTAAGTCAAACTCGTTTGGCACTTCTATTGGACATACTGCGGCACAAGCCCCACATCCTGTACAGATATTTTCATCAACGTATCTTGGTTTCTTTTCAATTGTAACTTCGAAGTTTCCAATGTATCCTTCAACATTTTTAACTTCAGCATAGGTAATGAGTTCAACATTGGGGTGGTTTGCAACGCTAACCATCTTTGGGGCCAAAATTCACAGCGCACAGTCATCAGTTGGGAATGTCTTAGCAAGCTGAGCCATCCTACCTCCAATTGATGGCTCTTTTTCAGCTAAATATACTTTATACCCTTGGTCTCCTAAGTCAAGGGCTGCCTGAATTCCAGCAATACCTCCTCCAATGATTAGGCAAGATTTATCAACGTCTACAACTTTTTGTGGAACATCTTCTAATCTCTTAGCTCTTTCAACAGCACCTGCAACTAACTCCATTGCTTTTTTAGTTGCTTTTTCTGGTTCATGCATGTGGACAAATGAACAATGCTCTCTGATATTAACAAACTCCAAGTAATATGGAGATAAACCTGCTTCTTTTATACAATTTCTAAAAGTAGGTTCGTGAATTTTTGGTGTACATGCAGCAACAACAACTCTATCGAGGTTGTATTCCTTTATTGCCTCTTTAATCAAGTTTTGTCCTGGGTCAGCACACATAAAAGGATATGTCTTAGCTACAACCACGCCATCTAATTTTTCAGCAAAATCTCTTACTGCTTCACAATCAACAACACCGTTGATGTTCGCTCCACAGTAACAGACAAATACCCCAACTCTTGGGGACATAGATTCACCTCCAAGAATAGAAATCACAATCAATTAATTAGGTAGATAACTATAAAAATATATATTCTTAAACTGCCTAATGGAAGTTATTAAATAATCTAATAGTTCTATTTAATTTAAGAATATTTTAATATAATTAAAGTTTTTTGTATCGAAAAGTTTATATAGGTAAAGTTTGTAATAACAAGTTGGCGCGGGTGGGATAGTGGTGAGCCCCCCACCTCACCGCTGATAACCCGCGCCATAAGGGGCCGGCTCCAGTGGATTAACAAAATTTACAGTTAAACACCCCTCCCCCACACATATTTTTTATTTACTATATTTATTGATATATTTAAATATATGTATGTAATAATGTGTCCATAAGATTTAAATAAACTAAAATAACAATATAATAATTACAAAATTAAATATATTATAATAATATTCCAAATATTCCAAAATAAATACTGTCAAAAACTGAGGGTTAGAATGGGAAAATTTGAGGAGTATGTAACCAACTCTTTAACGTTATCGTCTTTATTAGTCATTGGAGGTTTTGGATTTTTAATTGCGTTAATTATAAGTTTTATAGTTGATGGCTACTATGTTAGAGTAATGAAAACAACTGTTGAAAATTATGATATCCTCCCTGACTGGGACAATGTTGCTGATTTACTTAAAAGAGGTTTTTTATATTGGATTGGAGTTGTTATACTCTTAATAATCTTTATGATTGTACCAATATTGTTATAGTAATAAGTTTTATTGTGCAACTTCCATTTATTTTAATAAAATACCTTGTCGGATGTTTAAATTCAGCACCTTTGGGTTCTCCTACTCTTTCTTCTTCACAGCTAATAATTGAAATAATATCAACAGTAGTTTCTGCCTTTGTTGGATTTTACACAGCAGTATTTTCAAAAAGGCAGTTGTATTATATTACAAGGATAGAGTTGAAGAGCTAAAAAATAGAAACTAAAAATTAAAAATTATTTAGAAATCAGATAATACAATTTCTCAGCAAGTTCAAAAATAACTTCTTTATTTTTTAAACCTTCAATCCATTCTTTTGGAATGCTTTTAAAACCATAATAAGCTCCAGCCATAGCTCCATACATAGAGGCTAAGCTATCAGTATCTCCTCCAGCATTTATGCATTTTAACATACCTTCTTTGAAGTTGTCTGTTAATAAATAGGTTGCTATAGCTGAAGGAACTACTTCTTCGGTTTTTACACCGGTTCCAAAGTAGTTGTGTGCTTTATCTATATCTCTAAAGTTTTTAATCTCTAATAGTTTTTTAGCAAACTCTTCATCTATGTCTTTTATGTAGTTGTAGCATTCATCTAATAAGTTGAAGTCTTTTTTGTCCTTTAATGCTCTACTAACAAAGAATGCTATAGCTAAAGCTCCAGCAATTGCTGTTTTGTTGTTGTGAGTTATTTTTGATGCCTTTATAACCTCTTCTTTTAGTTTGTTTAGGTTGTTGTAAAAAACAATTCCTAATGGATAGATTCTCATCGCCGCTCCACAACTACTGCTATCAACTCCAGAGTAATCATTTTTCATGAGCTTTTCAATAGCCATTAATGAAGTTAAACCAATATCTGGAGGATTTTTGTTTCTCCATGCTATTAAGCACTTTGCAAATTTTTTTATATCAACGCCTTCTTTTGTTAAGCTTTTTATTAGGCAGATAGCTTGTTCAGTGTCATCTGTCCATTCTCCTTTGTTTAATTTTCCAGATAGGTAGTTTTTTGGCTCAACGTAGTTATCTACAAATCCATACAGCTTTTTTATCTCTTCCTTTGTTAGATTTTCAGTTGGCATACCTAAGGCATCTCCAATAACTGCCCCAAAGACAGAGCCAAAGATTTTATCTTTTATATTTGCCATAAATTCATCACCAGCCAAAGCATTAAATATTTTTTAAAAGATAATAAAGTATTTAAAAAATTAATGTAATGGTGGCATGATGAAAATAGGAGTCTCAACGTTATTTTTTTGGGAGTATCCAATGGTTGAGATTTTTGATATATTTCGGGATATTGGGATTAAATGCATGGAATTTTTTCCTGAAAATCCTGATTTTTGGGATAATAGGTTTGATTTGGATTATATTGCCGATTTAAGAAAAGAATTCTTAAAATTTGATGTTGCTTTACATAATCCCCATATTGAGCTAAACCCTTCATCAATAAACCCATATATCAGAGAGGCAGTTATAAAAGAGACGCTTTGGAGCATTGAGCTGGCTAAATTTTATAGATGTAAGTTAATAACCATACACCCGGGAAAAAGACCAACAAATAGGCCGCCAACAGATGAAGAGTATGAGGCATTTTTTAAATATTTGGATAAAACATTAGAGGTAGCTATTAATAAAAATATAACAATCTGTCTGGAAAATATGCCAGAAAGAATTAATAGAATTGGCTGGAATCCAGAAGAGATGGAATGGATTCTAAAAAAATACGATGGATTGTTATATATGACTTTGGATTTTGCACATGCTAAAGAACATATGGAAGAGTTTTTTGAGAGGGTTATTGATTATATAAAGCACACCCATATATCTGGAGTTGTTAATAGAAAAGACCACTTTCCACTAAGAAAATCAGAAATTGACTTCACTCCATATATAAAGGCTCTTTTAGATTATGGATACGATGGAATGTTTAACTTAGAGCTTGATGATAGGAGATTGGGAAAAAATCCAGTAACAAAAGAAGAGAAAATAGAAGAAATAATAAAAGATATCGAATTCTTAGAGAGCATTATTTAGTTGTTTTCTATTTTAACTAAATCCTTTAACTCTTCTGGAACATTTCCTTTAGCAACTGCTGGACTTATTGCTGGCTGTCCGTTATTTTCTAAAACTTCTGGATGTTCTAAGACAAACTTAACAAACTCTATAGCCTCTTTTTTATGTGGAGCATTTGTTGGAACTGTCATACCATAAACAATCGGTTTTGCAGTTATTGTTTTATTCTTTGCTATAATTTTTAAAGCTACTTTTTTGTAAGTGTCAGCATATTCGTAGTATCCTAAATTAATTTCCTTTGGAAGTTCAATATACTTTAAGTGGTGTTGATTTGCAACACTCTTGTAGATAAATAGGTAGTCAAATGCTCCAGCCTCTAATGGAGCCAATAAGTCTGTCTCTTTACTTCTAACAAACAATTTATTTGTATCTACTTCTAAATCCTTAGGTACTAATATTAAATAAGTCCCATTATTCTCTTCAACTTTTATGTTTGAATGCTTTAAAACCAGCTCATCATAGATTGTTGGGTCTTTGTAGTAGAGTTCTGCCAACTGTAGGACCATTTGGGTTCTATAACCGCATGGATCATCGTTAGGATTTGAAAAACCTATTTTAACGTCAGGTCTTTCTAATATCTTATACCAGTTTTTTGAGTTTATTTCATTGCTGTATTTACTCTCATTTGTATAAGCTAAAACAATCTCATTCCTTGCAAACATAACATACCAATTAGCATACTTAGGCATCATCATCTGAGGAATTAGGGAATAATCTGCTAAAGCTAAGACATCTGCTCTTTCTCCTAAATCTATTACTTTTCTTACACAGAGAACACTTCCAGCTGGCTCTCTTTCAACATCAATGTTTGGATGCTCTTTTTCAAACATCTTTTCATACTCTGCAAATGGAACAGATAAACTTCCAGCATGGAATATCTTTAAAACTATTTTCTCTTGTGATTGAGTTTGAGGTTTAGTTTCTTCTCCAGCTTTTTCTTCAACCTTTTGCTGTTCCATACATCCACATAGGGCAGTCCCCGCTATTACTAATATTGAAAATATTGAGATTGCTATTAATTTTTTTATCATGCCTTTTCACCTTCCTTAATAGTTTTCCAAAAGTAAAGATAACTAATTTCTTATTTAAATATTGTGTTTATCACTTTTAATTAACAAAACCTATAAAATACTAAGAATCCAAAAATAAAAATAAATCATAAAATCGAGGGTTTGATACTATGAAAAATGTTCTAATAAATGCTTCAACAAAGAAGTTTGAAATCATTGAGAAAACTATTTTACCAATAACTTGGGGACTTTACTGGCATAATAAATTTGAAACTTGGAAGTATGACATCTATGATGAAAAAAACGTTTTTTGTTTTGGTAGAGGAGTTTTGCCAGTTATAGGGGGGCATAGGTTGATATTTTCCTTTAGATCTCCTCTTTGGGATGGTTTTTATTTCTCATCCATGGGAGGGGCTGGCTATCAATTCAAAAGTACTGGGTTAAATAATGTAGCAATCATTGGAAAGTGTGAGAAGCCATCTATATTGGTTATTGAGAATGAAGGACAGCTAAGAATAGATTTTATTGAAGTTAAAGAAAATCTTAAGACGGTATATGAAGTTAGTAACTATATCCTTGAACTCTACAAAGATAAAAATTTGAGGAGTGTAGTTGTTGGTGAAGCTGCAAAGAGAACAAATATGGGGGGACTTTTCTCTCAAACAGTTAGAAATGGCAAATTTGTTGAAGGCTCAGAAGATTGGGCAGCAAGAGGGGGAGGAGGTTCTGTTCTTTATAGAGCTCACAATATAATGGGCATAGCATTCTTTGGAGATGAGAAAGAAGATAAAGAGGAAAAAGAGAAAGCTAAGAAAATTATTGAAAATTATTATAAAAAACCAATGAGTAAGGTTGTTTTAGAACACACAAAAAAGTATAGATATGATGAAGATACAAAAACTGGAGGAACGTTTGGAAACAACTGGCTTTTGTATAAAGAGAAAGTTCCAATATTTAATTGGAGAATGCCATATATTGATATAGAGGATAGAAAAAAGATTTTAGATAAGATACTTAAATTTTATCTTGAAACTTTTAATAAAGAAACAATAGAGCCAAAAAAATGGGTAAACTGTGGAGAGCCATGCCCTGTTTTATGCAAAAAGTATAGAAATAAAAACAAAGTTGATTATGAACCGTATGCATCAAATGGAACTTTATTGGGAATTTTTGATTTGTATGAGGCAGATAGGGTTGTTAAAACAGCAGATGCACTTGGATTTGATGCAATAGAGATAGGTAATTTGACTGCCTGGGTTTTTGAGCTATTAGATGTTGGCTTGTTGAAAGAGGAGGAGCTAAATATAAAAAAGCCAATATTTGACTATAAAAGGGTTATAGAAGGAGATGATGAAGAGATTAAAGAGATATCCAAGCATAATACTGAACAAGCTATAAAATTTATGCATAACTTGGTAGAGAATTCAAATGAGATATATAAAATTTTATCCTTGGGTAAAAGGAAGGCATCAAAAATACTGAATGAGAGATTTAAGAGTAGAGTTAATAAGATTGGCAAGAATTTTAATGACCTTGCCGTCTATGTTCCATTTGGTGATTGGGGAGAAATTGGACCAAATCTCTATTGGACTCCGGGGTTTTTTATGCCGTTTGTGATTCAGGGGAGGTACTTAACCTACTACAAACCGGAGTTTAATGGGCCAGAGAGGTTAGCTGAGTTGGTTGTAGAGAGTATAAAGTTAGAGTTGCCAATAGAAAATCTCGGAATCTGTAGATTCCATAGAAAGTGGTTAAAGCCAGTATTAAATGATTTAGCTAAAGAATTTTTAGGTATAGAAAATGTTGTTGAAGATTCAATAAGACTCTACAGAGATATCTGCAATTATAATAAAAAGCTTGGATATCCACCAAAAGTTGAAAGTGAAAGAGTTAGGGATTTAATTATTGCCTTAGCAAAAGAGTTTGGTAATGAAGAATGGGTCAAAAAGCTTGAAAATGGAGATGTGAATGAGTATATAAGAAGAGTTTTGGATAGATATTCTGAACTCTTAGGTATCGATTGGAGAATCAACTAATTACTCTCTTGCAGGCCCGGCATCTTCAAAGCCCTGTCTCAATCCTTTACCAGCCATTTTTGTTAAATACTCTGGTTTAAATAATAAATAATAGACATTTTCAGCATGTTCTTCAGCCCTTCTTTTAGCCAACCAATCCAACTCTTTATCATCCTTTGCCTCGTCCTCATGGACAAATACTTCAATTATATGCTTATTTGTCATTAATTGGGCTAACATTAAGCCAAGAGACGCTTCATGAGCACAAACCTTATCTTTCTCTGCCTTTCCTGGCATTCCTAAAGCCATAACTATGTCACAGCCCTCTTCTTCTAATAGCTTTTTACACGCTACAGGTAAATCCTTTATTCCAGGGACAGTCCTTCTGATGATTTTAATGTTTGGAGAAAGCTCTTTTAACTTTTTTATAGCTGCAGAGGCCATATCCACTCTCGCAAATGTCGTATCTACAATCCCCACTTTTTTCGTCAAATTTTCACCTTCTTAATCTCTGCCATAAATATTTATTTTAATAAAGCCATCTATTAGGTAGTCAAAATCAATTTCTTTATCCCATCCAGCCTTTTGGAAAATGCTCATAAAACAAACTCCAATAACTTTTTTAGGAGATAGTTTTTTTATTAATTCTTTGATTTTATCTATCTCAACTCCATACTTTGGCATTGCTAAACCACCAAACAAAACAACGGCATCTACTTTATCTAAGCTTTTAAAATCTTCCATCTGCATGCCTACATCTTTAATAACAAGTTTTTTAACCTTATCTAAGTTTCCATCCGGAATAAAGTAACATTCTTTATCTCTTATCGCATAGCCAAATAATTCAGCAAAAGGCTGACAAACTCCAATAGAACCAACAAATGCAACTCTCTCTATATCCTTATCTACCAAAGACCTAAACTCCCTTAGCATTGGAGAAAGTCCATTCTCTTCTTTTAATAGCTTTAATGCCATAATATCACCCAATTAGTAGAGAGATTTAAGGATAATTTTAATAGATTCATGAACTGGTATATTATAGTAATCCTTTAGTAATTTTGTAACCCTTAACACATTAAAATTTCTCACAGCTTTCTTTTCTTTATCTAATTCAGCAAATTTTTTTGGTATGTAGTCTTTATATTTTAACACAGCTTCATCTAAGTCGTATTTACTTATAAATCTTGATAAGATGTAGGCAGATGTGATTGCATAAATATTTCCATGACCTAAGGGTGTTGTTAAGCCTATACTTTCCCCTACACCTGCGACACACCTCTTTTCATACACTCCTCCTATAAAACTCTTAGAAATTAAATTTCCATTTATTTTTGATGTACATCCACAAACTCTAACATAATCACTATTAAACATTTTTTTGGTGTATTTTGTTAAGTATGTCCATAGTGTATGGTCATTTTTATAATAGGCACATCCAACATGATATAGTCCGTTATCTATAGGGGTTGTCCAAGTATAACCAATCATTGGTTTTCCTTTATGTATTTTTATTTCATCAATAAACAATTTATCTAACTCTTCTGAAGATTCCTCATTTTCACAGGCTATTAAGAATTGACATGTTTTAATATCATTTTTGTATTTATCATACACACTACCTAATTGAAGTACTTTAGCACATCCAGAAGCATCGACAACCAAATCATAAAATTTAGTTTCAGCCTCAGTGCCAAATTCTCTCACTATAACTCCTGTATCAATAACTTTTGTTGTATATCTCCTTATAACAGGATTAAATTCCCTATTCGTAACCACGGTTCTTGGCACTAAATCTTCAATTAGTTTGGATTTATTTATAATATAAATTTTTTTGTTGGAGTAATAGTTATCTCCACCAATATTTACCTCCTTCATCTCTTTAATTATATAATCTTTAATATCTATATTCACCGTTCTTAAAACCTTTTTTACTGTTAAAATCTCATTTTTACTGGAGAATATAAAATTCATACTTTTGCAACCTCTAACTAATACATGGTCATAAATATTTATGTAAAAACCATGTTCTGAAAGTAGTCTATACAATACAGACCCTGACAATCCAGCTCCAATAATACATACTTGCATAATAACACCCATTATATCAATACAACAGACATTTAAAACTAAAATTTCATATATTTTGTTATATGACTGAAAATAAGTCATCCCAAGATTAATATACAGATTGATATCAAAATAACAAATAGGCATATTTATAAATTTCTATGAAAATATTTATAACTCCAGGGCAATAAAATATTATGATGTGCATAAATATTTGCACTAAAATAAGAAACCACAAAAATAATCAAAAATAGAAAAAACTCTATTTTAAATTTTAATTTTAACAAGAATATATCATCAAAATTAAAAAATAGAAAAAGCAGAAAGAGTTAATTCTTTATTATCTCATTATATGTTTGTAAGTCAAATATTAAGTTCTTAGCGTCTTCTGATGACACATCTTTTAACTTTCCATTTATTAATCCTTGGAGTTTCATAGCTTCAACGAATTTTATAACTTGAGGTATTATTGGTTCTAATCTATAATCAAACTTTATATGTTCAATTGAATCTTTCTCAATTGCTTCATCAGTTCCAAGCCATTTAACTGATGATTTAACAGCCAATTCTTTATTTTTGTTGATTTCATCTGTTGCATCTTTTAAGAGTTTTGCAAATGTTATAACTGCTTCTCTCTTATTCTTTAAAGCATTTTCAGATGCGGCTAAACAACAGCATGGGTGGTCTGTCCATTTTCCTCCTGTAGCACTTGGTAAATCACCACTATAAATAATAACTTTTCCAATATTTTCACTCTTTATGATTTCAGGTGTTGGTTCCCATGCAATAACTGCATCTAACTGCTTTTGAGCTAACATTTGAGGCATTGTCTTTTGCCCTTTGCAGTTTATTAATAGAACCATAGCACTCTTATCGTTAGAGTCTTCAGTATATGTTATGTTCTCAGCTTTTAAAGCATCTCTAATCATAACATATTGAATTGAAGTTGGCAGTGGATATCCTATCTTAACTTGTTTTCCTTCTTTATGCTGTTCTTTTATCCAATTAATAAACTCTTTCCAGTTGTTTGCTGGAATATCCTTTCTAACAACTACTGCAGACCCCTCTGTATGCAAGTTCATTATAATCTTGGCGTCAGTCCCTTTATCAATATAGAATATTACTGGTGGAATTCCAACTAAAGCTACATCAACTTTCCCCTGACTCATCAAATTCATTATATCTGCTCCACCAGTACTAATTAACACAAGCTTTACATTTGCTATTTTTTTATCTCCTTTATACAGCTCATATTCCTCTTTATCTTTAACTGCTTTTAAGTATATTCCATACTTATCTTTAAACAAATCTGGGTTGTCACATGCAACAAATAGTGCTGCATGGTGGTCTGTTGGCAAATATGCAACTGTCAAAGTTGGGACTTCTGAAGTTTCGTTTTGGACACATCCAGCCAATAGCACTAAAGATGAGACCAGCAGAGCCACTAACATATAAACCTTTTTCATTATATCACCTCAAATTATGAACATAAGAAAATTTTAAACGAATAATATATAAAATTTTTTATTTTTTTGAAGATAGTTTATCTTATAAGAAAATCGTGATAGGATAAGAAATTAACAGGGCATCTTTATTCAATAAAAATTTTTACCATTAATAATCTTCGCTAAGAAAGCACAACCTTTTAGGGCAGTGATGAATTAGAGGGTGGTGGAGCAAGCATAATTTTTATATATTCGAAATTAGAATCTAACTATTGTCCCCAGTCCACGTTATTATGGGTGGGATTCAGGCGAAATCAAAGATTTCGCTACCTGAAGCAGAAACTTCAGTCTCGAAAATCCCACCGCTGGGGATGTATGTTGGGAAAGGGTAGCCCCAAGTCCCGTAAGGGATAGGGGTAGTGGCTTTGGCGGAGCCAGGGAGGGTGAGCTTAGGCTCTGCTCTCCCGAAACTTCGCCCTTTAGGGCGAAGAGCCGTCATTCTTGCGAAAGGTCATATAAAAAGAGTTATTTAAATTTTAATTTCTTTACTGCAAAATCTCCTAATTATCTCTTTTACTATATCAAAAGAACTATGAAATGGGCATTTTTTATATCCTCTAAATCTAACAATCTCAGGATATAAATTATATTTAGCAAGTTCTTGTTTTAATGTTTCCTCATCAAATGTCGTTTGGTCAGGACCGAGAACAATGATGTCTGGCTTCAACTTTAGTATTGGCTCTAATTTATTTTTTAAACTTCCCAACACTGCTTTGTCAACTGGTTTTAACGCTTCAACCATTTCTCTTCTCTGTTCTTCAGGGATTATTGGTTTTCTGCCTTTTAATTTCTTTACAGTTTCGTCTCTTGCAACAATGACTATTAACTCATCTCCCAAACTCTTAGCAAATTTTAATATCTCATAATGTCCGGGGTGAAGAATATCAAATGTTCCTGCAGTTACTACTATCTTTTTCTTTTCCATATTCTACCTCTTTTTAGATTTTTTTATCCCTGTATTTTGCTAAATAAAATGCGTTTAAAGCTCCAACAACCAATGGACCTATAGCAAATCCACTAAGTCCTAATGAGAGAGGAGCCATTAAAAATGCAATGACTACAAGAACTGGGTGAATATCCACTTCTTTTTTGACTAAATAAGGTCTTATAACAAAATCCGGTGCTATAGAAAGGAAGAGCTCTCCATAAATAAACATAAAAACTGCCTTAGTATAGTCATGCATTAGAAAGAAATATATGGCTATTGAGATATACACCATCCATCCCCCTAATATTGGTAGCAGGGCAAATATTCCAGTTATTATTGCAAATAACTCTGCATACGGCACAGCAACGATGAGATATCCAATGTATGATAGGATGGTTATAATTATAGAAAGCGAAACACAGCTTATAAACAAATTTTTATAGGAGTCATGAAGATAACTTAAATAAATTCTCATCTTTTCTTTATATTCATCAGGCACAAATGAAATTATTAAATTTTTAACTTTATCCCCATCTCTCAAAAAGTAGAATGTTAAGAATAAAACCATAATCGCCTTAATTATTAAATAGCCAATATCAACAATCTTTCCAGAAACTTGGTTAATCAGATATTTTACAAATTCATCAATATACTTCGTAAGGAATTGTCCATTGTCAATAATTCTTTCTAACATAAAAGAATTATATATGGAGAGAATTTCATTTATATATGGCTCTATAGATTTGGTATTAAATGATAGTATAATTTCCATGAACGTGAGTATGGTATATATTGTGATTACCATAATTGGAACGATGTATATGCTAATTGCTAAACCTGCTGATATAGTTTTATTAAACTTTTTTCTTAATAAATTATATATTGGTAAAGCCATATATGCAAAGGCACAGGAATAAGCTAAAACATCAATAAATGGCCAAAGTATATATAACAACATTATTAACAATCCAACAATAACTCCCTTCCTAAGATATTTAAATTCCTCAAATCTCATGCTATCACGTGATAGTTATGAAAGTTTTAATGCCAACTATATATCATCCTCATATTGGAGGAATCACATTACATGTAGAAAATTTGGTTAAACATCTAAAAGATGTTGAGTTTCATATACTAACTTATGATGATTATGAAGAAAACGAATATAAAAATGTAATTATTCATAACGTCCCTCACCTAAAAAAATTTAGGGGGATTAGTTATCTAATAAATGCCTATAAAATAGGAAAAGATATTATTAAAAGAGAGGGTATTGATTTGATTCATTCCCATTATGCGTTTCCACAGGGATGTGTTGGGGCTTTGTTGAAAAATAAGCTGTCTATTCCACATGTATTAACACTCCACGGAAGTGACGCTTTAATATTAAAAAACTCTTTAAAAGGAAGATACTTCTTTAAATATGCCACAATTAATTCCGATAGGATAATATGTGTAAGCAGATATATAAAAAACCAATTAGACGAAAATTTAAAAAATAGGGCTGTTGTTATATACAACGGAGTAAATAAAGAAATTCTATATAATGAAGGAGATTACAACTTTGGATTGTTTGTTGGAGCTTTTGTTCCACAAAAGGGGGTTGATATTTTAATAGAAGCAGTAAAAGATGTAGATTTTAATTTTAAACTCATAGGGGATGGGAAGTTATATAAAAAAATAGAGAACTTTATTGTTAAAAATAATCTAAGCCATATTGAACTCTTAGGGAGAAAAAGTTTTAATGAAACTGCCTCATTTATGAGAAAATGTAGCTTTTTAGTAGTTCCATCAGTTAGTGAGGGCTTTGGAATGGTGGCTGTTGAAGGAATGGCATGCTCTAAGCCAGTAATAGCCACGAAGGTTGGAGGATTGGAAGAGATTGTTATTGATGGATATAATGGGTTATTGGCTGAGAAAAATAACCCAAATGATTTAAAAGAAAAAATCTTAGAGTTAATAAATAATGAAGAACTAAGAAAAACTTTGGGGAAAAATGGAAAAGAGTTTTCAAAAAAATTTTCTTGGAAAAAATGTGCGGAGAGTGTTAAAAATATATATGAAGACCTAAGTAGTTAGACACAAAATTTAAATATAAGAATTTTTATTATAACATACGTATATAAATGATAACCTATAATAGATTAATGAGTATGATGATTATACAGCTCTCCATTAACTTGGACATACTTGGTGATAATTATGGTTTTTGAAGAATTTATCTCAACTGAATTGAAGAAAGAAAAGAAAGCATTTACTGAAGAATTTAAAGAAGAAAAGGAAATAAGTGATGATTCTAACTTAAAAAATGATTTACTTAAAGAACAGCTAAAAGAAAAAGCAGTTATTGCAGAATTAGAAAGTAGAATACTAAAATTAGAATTAGAAAAAAAGGAACTTGAAAGAGAGAATTTACAGCTAATGAAAGAAAATGAAATTTTAAGAAGAGAATTAGACAGAATGAGAGTTCCTCCATTGATAGTTGGGACTGTAGTTGATAAAGTAGGGGAGAGAAAAGTAGTTGTTAAAAGCTCTACTGGACCAAGTTTCTTAGTTAATGTCTCTCACTTTGTAAATCCAGAGGATTTAGCCCCTGGAAAGAGAGTTTGTTTAAATCAGCAAACATTGACAGTTGTTGATGTATTGCCAGAAAATAAGGATTATAGGGCTAAAGCAATGGAAGTTGATGAGAGACCAAATGTTAGATATGAAGATATTGGTGGATTAGATAAGCAAATACAAGAGATTAGAGAAGTTGTTGAACTTCCATTGAAACATCCAGAGTTGTTTGAAAAGGTTGGAATTGAACCACCAAAAGGTATCCTTTTATATGGGCCTCCAGGAACTGGTAAGACTTTATTGGCTAAGGCAGTTGCTACAGAAACAAATGCAACATTTATAAGGGTTGTTGGTTCTGAATTAGTTAAGAAGTTTATTGGAGAAGGAGCTTCATTAGTTAAAGATATATTCAAATTAGCTAAAGAAAAAGCACCATCAATCATATTTATAGATGAAATTGATGCTATTGCTGCAAAAAGAACAGACGCTTTAACTGGTGGAGATAGAGAAGTTCAGAGAACATTAATGCAGTTGTTGGCAGAGATGGATGGATTCGATGCGAGAGGAGATGTTAAGATAATTGGAGCCACAAACAGACCAGATATCTTAGACCCAGCAATATTAAGACCTGGAAGATTTGATAGAATTATTGAAGTTCCAGCCCCTGATGAGAAAGGTAGATTAGAGATATTAAAGATACACACAAGAAAGATGAACTTAGCTGAAGATGTTAATTTGGAGGAAATAGCTAAGATGACTGAGGGATGTGTAGGGGCTGAATTAAAGGCAATCTGTACAGAGGCAGGGATGAACGCAATTAGAGAACTTAGAGACTATGTAACAATGGAAGATTTCAAAAAAGCAGTTGAGAAGATTATGGAGAAGAAGAAAGTTAAAGTTAAAGAACCAGCACACTTAGATGTTTTATATAGATAAAATTACTTATTCTCTCTTTTTATTTTTATTTTTGTTTTTAAAATTTGATTAAAGTTTTTTTGGTGATTAAATGAACACTTATGGGGATATGTTTAGAGTTACAGTTTTTGGAGAAAGTCATGGAAAGGCTATTGGAGCAGTTGTTGATGGATGTCCAGCTAATCTACCGTTATCTGAGGAAGATATCCAAAAAGAGCTAAACAGAAGAAGACCAGGGCAGAGCATATTTTCCACACCAAGAAAAGAAGAGGACAAAGTTGAAATCTTATCAGGAATTTTTGAGGGAAAAACTACTGGAACTCCAATTTGTGCTATAGTATATAACAAAAATATGCGACCTAAGGATTACTCAAAAATAAAAGATACTCCAAGGCCAGGACATGCAGATTTAACCTATCGGCTGAAATATAAAAATTATGATTACAGGGGAGGAGGACGGGCAAGTGGAAGAGTAACCATAGGACATGTTATTGGAGGGGCTGTTGCTAAAAAACTTTTATCTTACACATACAACATAAAAATTGTTGGCTACACTATAAAAATTGGAAAGATTGAGGGGGATTTTAGCTATTATAAAAATCCAGAAGTTTTTGAGAATGAAAAGTCCTTGGAGAGTTTAATAGAGATTATTGAAAGCAATCCATTAAGATGCCCTTCTATGAATGAAAAAGATATGGAAGAGTATGTTTTAAAAGCCATGGAAAATAAAGATAGTGTTGGAGGTATTGTTGAGATAGTTGCTCTGAATGTCCCTGTTGGAGTTGGAAATCCAATATTTAATAAATTAAATGGCGAATTGGCAAGAGCATTAATGAGTATAAATGCTGTTAAAGGTGTTGAGATAGGAGTTGGTTTTAAAGCGGCTGAAATGTATGGAAGTGAGATGAACGATGAGATGTATTTCGATGACGACAAAAATATAAGATTTAAAACAAACAACTGCGGTGGCATATTGGGAGGAATTAGTTGTGGAACTCCAATAGTTTTAAGAATTGCCGTAAAGCCAACTCCTTCAATAGGTAAAAAGCAGAGAACTATAAATTTAAAAACTTTAGAAAATGTTGAAATTGAGATAGAGGGAAGACATGACCCAGTTATAGTCCCAAGGATTATACCTGTAGCTGAGTCGATGGTTGCTATAACATTAGCTGATTTGATGATTAAAGGAGGTTTTATTCATCCATGTAGTTTGTAACTGTTAGAACAAAAATTTTACACCTCCTCGCTTACGCTCGGAGGTGTTATTTGGGATCCCAATAGGGCGATAGCCCTATGGTTATACATCCATGTAGCTTATAAAAACCTTATTATTTTTATTTTTTATTTTATCTTATTGTTTTGTTAAAAATTGTTTAAATTTGAAAGTGGGTGGGAAGAATGAAGTTTATATTTATCACTGGAGGAGTTATATCATCATTAGGAAAGGGGATTACAGCGGCATCTCTGGGAAGATTGTTGAAGGCAAGAGGATTTAAAGTCAATATGATAAAGATAGACCCATATCTGCAGATAGATGCTGGAACAATGTCTCCCTATGAGCATGGGGAAGTTTTTGTTACAGAGGATGGAGGAGAGACGGATTTAGATTTAGGACATTATGAGAGATTTATTGATGAAAACTTAACAAAAAACAACAACATAACAACTGGAAAGATATATTGGAGCGTTTTAACAAAGGAGAGAAAAGGAGAGTATTTAGGAAAGACAGTTCAAGTTATACCACACATAACCAATGAGATAAAGGATTGGATTAAAAGGCTTGGAGAGAGTTATGATATAACTATTGTTGAGATAGGAGGGACTGTTGGAGATATTGAGAGCTTGCCATTCTTAGAGGCTATAAGGCAGTTTAAAAAGGATGTTGGTAAGGAGAACGTTTTATATATCCACGTCTCCCTCCTGCCATATATAAAAGCCGCTGGAGAGTTAAAGACAAAACCAACACAGCATAGTGTTAAAGAACTAAGAAGCATTGGAATCCAGCCAGATATATTGATTTGTAGAACAGAGATGCCAATAAGTGATAAAATTAGGGAGAAATTAGCTCTATTTTGTGATGTTGATAAAGATGCAGTTATTGAGGCAAGGGACGCAAGAACAATCTATGAAGTCCCTCTCAATTTAGAAAAAGAAGGTTTAGGTAAATTGGTAACTAAAAAACTAAACCTCCCAGATAGAGAGCCAGATTTAAAGGAGTGGAGAAGATTTGTTGATAGGGTTATAAACCCATTGAATGAAATAACTATTGGTATAGTTGGAAAGTATGTTGAGTTGAAAGATGCTTATTTAAGTATAACTGAAGCATTAATTCATGCTGGAGCTAAGAATGATACCAAAGTTAATATAAATTGGATACACTCTGAAAGATTGGAAAATGAGGAGTTTGAAGAAATATTGGACAGATATAGAGAGAATAACCAATTAGATGGTATCTTAGTCCCGGGAGGATTTGGAGACAGAGGAGTTGAGGGCAAAATTAACGCCATAAAATATGCAAGGGAGAATGATATACCATTCTTAGGTATCTGCATGGGAATGCAGTGTGCGGTTATAGAGTTTGCAAGGAATGTTTGTGGGTTAGAAGGAGCTAACTCAACTGAGTTTGATGAAAACACTAAATATCCAGTAGTTGATTTATTACCAGAGCAAAAAGAGATTGATGCAAAAGGAGGAACAATGAGGTTGGGGGCTTATCCAGCAATATTGAAGGAGGGAACATTGGCTTATAAGTTGTATGGAAGAAGGGAGGTTTATGAGAGGCATAGGCATAGATATGAGGTTAATCCAGAATATCATGAGATATTAGAAAATCATGGCCTAACAATTTCTGGAAAGTCTCCAGATGGAAGATTGGCAGAGTTTATAGAGATAGATAAAAATAGATACTTTATAGCTACCCAAGCACATCCAGAGTTTAAATCACGGCCAAATAAACCTCATCCATTATTTGATGGGTTAGTTAAAGCTGCATTAGGTGAAGAATTATAAAATAGAGTTTAAATTAATCTTCCTTTTTTAAATTTTAGTTTTTATAAATTAGTTCCTAATAAAAAAAAGAAAAAAAGTTTTAAGAACTTAAATTAAATCTGGGTTGCTATCAACTGCTATATACAACTGTCCTTTTGGTTTGTTATAGACGTAATCTCCACTAAACTTGTAGAATGTTCCAGTTATTGGAGTTCCAGCATCTTTTTTACTCAACTTTATAACTGGGTTTTCAACAATCCCCTCATATTTAAATGAAGGTAAAACCTCCTCAACCTTTCCATAGACAACTATGGCTCCTGCCTTCATCTCCCCACCAACTCTCACATCAACATCTCCATCAATAATAATGATTCCTCCATTTTGGTGAATTCCAGCTAACATTCCAGCATTTCCTTTTATATGAATTAGCCCTTTACTCATAAACTCTCCAATCTCATTTCCAGCGTTTCCTTCAACAATAATTGTTCCTCCACTCATACCTCTCCAGTCTCCTCTGTAGGCAGAACCAACATAGTCCCTTGCATTTCCTTTAATTAACAACTCTCCTCCTTTCATATTTTGCCCAGCCCAGCTGTCAGCATTTCCATTAACAACTATTTTTCCTCCCTTCATCTCTGCCCCAACATACATTCCAGCATCTCCTTCAACAACAATCTCCCCTTTTGTCATCTTTGAACCAATGTATTTTAATTTTTGGTTTGAGTTTTTAATGATAACTCTTGGGTCTCCTTCAATATTATTTAGCTCAACATCAAAAATGTCAGCAACTTTAACTCTCTTTCTTCCTTGAACTAACTCAATATTTTTTATTTCCTCTAAGCTCATCTTTTCAATAACTTCTGGTAATACTTTATCCATCTCAACTGGAACAATAATATCCTTTTGCAATGTTAATATCAACTCCTTCATACCATCACCATCATTCTTTATCAATCTTTTCAACTATAACAGCCGTTCCATAAGCATAATAGGTTAGTTCTGGGACTACATAGTTTTCATCACAGGTAATTTCAGTTGTTAATTCATTAGAAATTCTTATTCCAATAACTGCATTAGCCCCCATCTCTTTAGCTACATCCATTAAATCTTCTAAGGCATCGTCTGGGTCGTCTCCATAACCAATTACAACGCCCAAATACTTGACGATTTTAAAACCCTCTAAGTTGTCAGTAGTTGTGGTTATCATCAAAATCACATGTTAAAAAATTAAATTAAGTAAAAAGATATTTAGTTAATATCAGTTGCATCTATCTTTATAACTCTCCAGCTGTTTGCATACTCATCTGAGACAGGATAGTTGTCTAAGTTAACTGAGTAGTATCTTCTAAACTTCTCCTCAATATCTTTCATAACTTCATTCATTAAATCTTCTCCAACTTGGACATCAACATAGATTGTGTCTCCAAAGACTTCCTTAACAATGTTTCCATCTTTAACAACAATCTCCCCTCTCTTTAATACATACTTAGCATATCTAAATGCCTTCTCAATCTTCTTACCATCTTTCTCTTCTGGGTCTATTGCATAAATGGCTATATCTGCCTCTGCTCCAACTCCCAAGTGTCCTTTTGTCTCACTCAATCCTAAAACCTTAGCTTGATTTGCCCTTGTTACTTTTGCTATTTCATATAAGTCATACTCTTTATCACTATCTGCTACATGGCTTCTCTGCTGAGCCCACTTATGGACTTTGTTGTATAGCCACTCATCCCTATACTTCTTACTCATCAACCATGCAATAACTCTTGGATATCTTGTGAAAGGTCCAGCGTTTGGATGGTCGGTTGTTAGCATTACTTTATCAACATCTGTGTGGAGGAAGAGTTCTAAACCAATTGCCCACTGCACTGAATAAACCGGCCCTTTTGGACTGTAAATGAATGGAACAACTCCAGAACCTGTTTCAAGCTCAACATCACAGTTTGCCCACTTTAACCCATTAGTCATGTGTAAGTCATATTCCATTGGCCCATCTGCTGTCATTGTTGTTGTTTCATCTAATGTAACTTGCCCAACATCAATAACTACATGCTTTGATTTGTTTACATACTCAGCAATCTCTATTGCTTTACTCTCAAAGTCCTTCCATGAAGTTCCTCCATAGGAGTGGAATTGGGCATGTGTGTTGTAGTAAGAGGTTTCTCTCTCTCCAACTCTTGGTTTTGCCTCAACTCCTTCAACACACTTCATTGTCTCTAAGGTTGTTTCCCAGTTTCCTGGATGCCCTAAGTTGTTTGGATGGACGTGGATTGAGTGAGGTAAACCAAGCAATTCATTAACCTCTGCCAATCCTCTAACAATCTCTCTTGGTGTTATATCAAAGTATGGGACTGGGTCGTCTAAGCTATGGACATTTTTACCCCAACCCCATGCCTCTGTTCCTCCTGGGTTGACTATCTTTATAGCAAATCCTCTTGTTGCCTTTAACAACCAAGCAACATAAGCGGCACATGCCTTAATATCTCCTTCTTTTAAATACTCCATGACCATCCAGTTGTTTCCAAATAATGGCATTGCAGCTTTATCTATTTGTGGAGTTTCCATAAACTCTTCGTGTGTGTGCCTTGCAATTAATGGAGGCATTGCTGCCTCAACAACGGTTGTGTATCCCATCTCACAGTATTGATAACCTGTTTTATATGTTGATGGAACTGAAAATCCTGTTCCACTTCTCAATCCTTTCTTAGCAAAGATTTCCATCTTACTATCTTCTGGTCTAAACATTCTACCGACATTAACCTTTGCCCCAGCAACGTGGCTGTGAGAATCAACCCCTCCAGGCATTACAACACAGTTAGAGGCATCAATAACCTTGGCATTATCAGAGACACTCTCAACTATCTTCCCATCTTTAACACAAATATCCATCTTTTCTCCATTAATTCCATTTAATGGGTCGTAAACAATCCCATTTTTTATGATATATTCCATTCTATCACCATTTGTTTATATTTGGTTTATTCAACTGCTTCAATGTATTTTTTCCTCATTAATGCCCTCATATCTAAAAATTCCTCATCTGTTTTCTCTACTTCAACGTAAAATCCAGGATATCCTTTGTATGTAGGCATTCCAGTGCTGTGTGTATCTGGCTTAACTACACAGTTTGCCCAAGGACCCATTGGAATATAAATCATCCCTTCTGGCATTCTTTCTGTAGCTTTTTTTACATAAACAACAACTTCCCCATACTCTGACTTAACTTTAACTTTATCCCCTTCTTTAACTCCTAATTTTTCCATATCTTCCTCATTAATATAAACTACTCCAGCGGCTTTAACATACAAATCAAGGTTTTTTCCAGCCTCTATTGCCTCTCCTTGCCAAATAGTTCTCCCAGTGTTTAAGAAAAACTTCATAATCTCACCTTATTTTCTCTTAAAAACTAATTCTATAGCATTAACTGGGCATGCCTCTATACAAGCTCCACATCCACCACATAAATCTTGATTAACTACTGTAACTGTCCCATTCTCAACTCTAATAACTACATCATCACTGTAAGGCCCTTTACCTCCCCATGTCTCTGGATGTTTGGCATTAACCGGACATGCGATAACACAGTTTCCACATCCATGGCATCTTTCTGGATAAACTACTAACTCGTAGGTTTTCATTTCCTCACCTTTGTGATTTTTTAATTTATTGGCTCATTAACTTTTTAAATGCCTCTTTCCAGGCAATTGCCTTTGGTTCTCTTTCAAAGTTGATTTCTGTTCTCTTAACTTTTATAGCATTGACTGGACATGCCTTAGCACAAGCTCCACATAAAACACACAAGTTCTGATTTACAATAATTCTTGGGACTTTCTCTGCCTTATCTTTTGGTGCTGGGAATTCTAAGGCACTACATGGACATATAGCAATACAAGCTCCACAGGCATTACATGCATCAACATCAATTATTAGTTCTCCTTTGAATGGTTTTTCAACTTCAATAGCTCCAGCTGGACATATAAAGGCACACCATCCACATGTTACACATGCATCTTTATCAACATTAACCTTTCCTTTAATGTCATCATATAATTTTGCTTGTGGAATTCTCTTCATCATTGGACACTTGTAACAGATAACTTCAATAGCATCGTGTGGGCAAACGAATTCACAAACCTTACAAAATACACATGCATCTTTATCAACTTCGATATCGGTTATTGGTTTTGGATTTGTTGGTGTTGGATAGTTGTATTTTAAGTTTATAGCATCTGCTGGACAGTATTCAGCACAGATTCCACAGAGAACACATTTTTCTTTGTTTATGTTTATCTCTCCAATAACAAACTTCTTTCTTTCTGGTAAGTCCCTCTCAACTTCTATAGCCCCTTGAGGACAAACCATTTCACACTGCTCACACAAAACACACTTATCTTGATAGATTTTAATATCTCTCTTAATCTTTGGATATCTTTCATCCTCTTTTATTGACTTTCCGTTAATTTTTAAATCCATAGCATCAAATGGACATGCTGAAGCACACATTCCACACAAAACACAAACATCTTTATCAATATCCAATTTTGGGGCTATAATATCTCCCTTAGCAATAGCTCCTAAAGGTCCCATAGCAATAGCACTTACTGGACAGATATCGGCACAGATTCCACAACCAACACAGGCATCGTCGTTCCATGTAAGTTCTCTTTTTTCTACTTCCCCATCTCTATATATGGTAAATCCGTTTTCATAAACCTCTTTTACTTGCTCAATCATGGTTATTCCTCCTTAATGAATTTTAATGAGTTTGTAGGACATCTAAATATGCAGGATGCACATAGATGGCAGTAGTCATGATTTATATTTACTACAAAGTTATTGAGTGTGAGTGCTGCACACCCCAAACAAGAACCGCAAGCTATGCAGGAATTTTCATCCCAGAAAAGCTCTATGCAGTATAACTCTTTTATTAAGTTCTTTGCAAGCTCTTTATCGTCAGTTAAAGAATGGACAAGCTTAGCTCCGCACTCTGGAGGAAGTTCTTCAACAGTTTTTGCCACTTTTAGGATTTTCTCCTTTGGATATCTTCCAGAGAGATAATGAGAGATGATTGATCTATCACTCTTGATAATTTTTGCTATTTCCCTCTGCAAAAGCCCTTTTCTTCTTAATTTCATTGCCACTATTGCCTTTATTCCAGAAAGAATATGCTCTGGCATCCTCTCACATGGACATTATGTTAGTTGATGATTTTCATTTATAAATAATATACATAAGAGTTAAGTAGAAACTCATTTATATTAGTGTGTGCTTTGCTCACATTATTATCGATAGTTCATTATAATTGAATAAAAGTTCTATTTTTGGTAGAAAAGCTTTATATTTGTAAAGCTTAATAATATAAAAATACAACCATAAAAAATAAATATCATGATGATTTAGATTAGAAGAATTTACGGTGATGATTATGAGAGAGATTTTAATATCCGAATGTATAGAATTATTAAAGGCACATAAATTCATCGTCTCAAAGCCATTAGGAAGAAGTTGTTTTGATATGGTAGCAAGTAAAGAGGACATTAGATTAATTTTAAAAATTTTAAAGAATATTGACAGCTTAAGTAGAGAACAGTCAAAAGAATTAAAGAAGATTAGCAAAATATTACATGGAACTCCTCTAATAATTGGTATTAGGACAAGAAACGCCCCTATGGAGCATGGAGTTGTTTATGACAGATACAATATAAAGGCAGTAACCTTTGAAACGTTTAGGGATTATTTGGAAGGAAGCCCTCCAGTGGTTTATGCTAATAGAGGAGGATTCTTTGTAAAAATAGATGGAAAAGTCTTAAAGGAAGTTAGGGAGGCAATGGGGATCTCTGTAGGAAAATTAGCAGAGGTTGCTGGTGTCTCAAGAAAGGCAATCTATAAATATGAAACACAAATGGCAAATCCTTCAGTAGATGTAGCTATAAAAATTGAAGAGTTCTTAGATGTGCCGTTAGTTAAAGGTATTGATTTATTTGAACCAATTGATGATGAAGAGGTAGAAAACAAATTAGAAAATTTGGAAGATTTTAAGAAAGAGGCAATAAATTTTCTAAACGAGTTAGGGTTTAATTCATTTGTTGTTGAAAAAGCTCCATTTGATGCTGTGGCTGAGAAGGATGTAGATGACAATTTAAACATCCTATTAACAAATATTGAAGAGAAAGATAGTGAAGAGGTAAAGAGAAAGGCATTATTTGTTAGGGAGTTGTCAAGGCTTTTAGATGGCTACTCTTTGTTGATATTAGAGGAGAAGGAGAAGGAGTATAGAAATTTACCTGTTATTAGCATTGAAGAGTTAAAAAAGATGGATGATGCTCTTGAGTTAATAGAACATATAAAATCTATGTTAAGAAATATAAGATAAGTTAAAAAATTTAGATGATTTAGAACGATAAAATTATGGAAATTTTTTGTAAATTTGTTTTCTATGTAAAACTCTATAAAACACAATCTTTCCATTTTCGTATTTAAAACCAATCCTATACTCTCCAACTCTAATTCGGTAGTAGCTATCTGCACCTTTTAGCTTTTTTACATTAGGAATTTCAGATAAACAATTTTTATTTGGAATTTCTTCAAAAACTAATTTTTTAATCTTTTCTTGGATGTTTTTAGGTAAATTCTTTAAATCTTTAATAAAAGACTTTTTAAAAGATACTTCCATTATCTCACTGCCCTAACAACTTTTTAGCAGTTTCTAAATCAACCTCTTCCTCATCTTCAACTTCTTCCATCGCCTTTAAAAGTCCATAATCCAACAACAACTCCTCAATCTTTTTAAATGTCTTATAATCTAAAATAACTCCTTTGATATTTCCTTTTTCATCAGTAATATATGATTGAACAATGTTCATCCAAAACCACCATTAATATTAATTTTACTTTATTGTATGAATTAAATAAATAGATAAAATTTTTAAAAATTGAAAAATAATGAAATTTATAAATCTAATGGCTCTCCAACCTTTGGAACTATAACCTCTACTCCTAATGCCTCTGCCTTTTTCACAAACTCATTTACATCAACTTCAATCAATGGGAATGTGTTGTAATGCATTGGAATAACAATCTCTGGATATATAAGCTCAATAGCCACTAATGCCTCATCAATTCCCATTGTGTATCTTCCACCTATTGGCAATAAAGCTATTTGTGGGGCATATATCTCCCCAATTAATTCCATATCTCCAAACAAACCAGTATCTCCTGCATGATATACTCTATCATTTATAATAAATCCAGCAGCTACTCCCCCACTTATTGTTGGAGATATATCTGATGAGTGCTCTGCCTTAACCATTGTCAATTTTGCTCCATTTATTTCAATAGTTCCTCCAATGTTCATACCTTCTGCATTAACTCCTCTCTCTGATAAATAGACACTAATTTCATGGTTAGTTACTACTGGGACATTGTAGGTTTTAGCTAACTCTTCAGCATTTCCTAAGTGGTCTGCATGTCCGTGAGTTACTGCTATTACATCTACACCTTTCATTATCTCATCATAAGGCAAATTACATAAAGGATTTGGAACAAATGGGTCTATTAAAACATTATCTACTTTAAAGCATGCATGACCATACCATGTTATCATCTTCCCACCTCCAATAATAATTTTAACGTTAAGCTATTTAAATTTTTATTATGTTAGGAAATTTTCTCAATCTGATAAAAAGTTGTTTATGGACGCCTTAAAAATTAAATTGAAAATTTCAAAAGCTTAAAAAATAAAATAAAATGGTGAAATATATGAAAATAGTAGGAATTACTGATTTGCATGGAAAATTACCTCCAGCTGTTAAGGAATTTAAAGATTTTGCTGATGTTTTGGTTGTTTGTGGGGATATAACACACTTTGGTAAAGGGATTGAAGTTATAGAGAAATTAGCTGAGTTATCAGATTATATGGAAGTTCTATGCATTCCAGGAAATTGTGATACTAAAGAAGTTATAGATGAGTTAAATAGCTTTAAATTAAACATTGATGGAAAAGTGAAAAAGATAGACCATATAAATTTTGTTGGAATAGGAGGGAGTAATAAAACTCCCTTTAACACTCCAAATGAATATACAGAAGAGGAGATATATAATAAGCTAATAAACTTAGTTAAAAACTTAAAAAACATATTTTTAGTTAGCCATGCTCCTCCATATAATACAATGGCCGATATTGTTGATTTAGACAAAGATATTCACGTTGGAAGTAAAAGCATTAGAAAGATAATTGAAGATTTTAATAATAACATAATATTCTGTGCCTGTGGGCATATACATGAAAGTAGATGCATAGATAAAATTGGAAATACAATAGTTGTAAACCCATCCCCAAAGAGTTATTTTGTCTATGACACAAAAAAGAACATGGTTATTTTAGAAGATTTCGCTGGGCTTTAAGTTAAATTTTTTGATTTTCTATATAGGATATAGGTAAAGAAAGCAGTTGTAATTAAATAAACTCCTAATGGAATTGGAGCTTTTGTTGATGAAGATGATGAATTAAAGTCGTAGGTTATTGGTGTAATATCTACCTCAATCCCATTACTTACTATATGAGTAGTTGCTCCACTACCTCCAAAAGTAATATTTACAATTGTATTGCCATTAGAGGATGTTACACGGACACGGTTATAAGAATAAGAGGATTGAGAAGTATAATTTATAATTATATGGACATTTCCATTAGTTGTATCAACATAAAATTGTTCTCCATTGGGCACTATTTTTTGATAAATAATTTCCCCACTGGTGTGGTTTTTTATAGTAATGTTATATGCATTAGGTTCTGCAAAAACACTTTGACATAAAAATAGAGATGCCAAAATTAATGATATTAAAATATAATTTCTCATATAACCCCCTCATTTTTTAAATAAAAGATAGCTTAATTTAATCAAAAATAAAAATATTTCCATTTGAATTTAGAACTTAAACTTAAATATAAAAATAAAAATTCGTCCAAAATATTAAAAAATAGTATAAATTTAGCACCAATATTTTTTAATTATTGCATTGCCTTTTCAAATGCAATCATTGCACTTAAAACCTTTTCATCTTCAAATGGTTTTCCTTGGATTTGCAATCCAACTGGAATTCCATTTATATCTCCACATGGAACTACTCCAGCACACAAACCGCAGATATTAGCTAGAACTGTTAAGACATCATAACTATACATTTCCATTGGTGTTAACTTCTCTCCTAATTTGTGTGGTAACTTAGGAACTGTTGCTCCCACTATAATATCAACATCTTTCATAATCTTAATCATCTCATTTTTCATTAAATTCCTTGCTCTTAAAGCGTTTTTGTAATATTTACCACTATACTCTTTTTGACTAATCATTGAACCAATCATAATTCTTCTTAAAACTTCCTCTCCACAAACTTCTTCTATTTTATATCCATATCTTCTTCCATCATACCTTCTTGTGGATGAGAAAAACTCAACGTAGTTAATTAAATAGTAAGTTGGTAGAGCTAAATCAACATATTTATAGCTTAATTCAACAATCTCACATCCTAGATCTTTAAAGACCTCAATGCCTTTCTCTATCTTATCTCTTATCTTCTCATCAGCAACATCCATAAATTCCTTAACAACTCCAACTTTAAAGCCTTTGATGTCTCTCTTCTCAAATGGTTTTGTCTCTACAGTTGTTGTATCTCTCAAATCTTTACCTTTAATGATGTTTGTTAATAATAATGCATCTTCAGCTGTTTTTGTTAAAGGCCCTATTTGGTCAAAACTCATTGCCAAATCACATAAACCATATCTACTAACAACTCCATAACTTGGCTTAAATCCAACAACTCCGCAATGTGAAGCAGGGTTTCTAATACTTCCTCCTGTATCACTACCTAAAGCCATATCACATAAATCAGCTGCAACAGCAGCAGCACTTCCTGAAGAACTTCCTCCAGGAATTCTATCCTTAGCTCTTGGATTTTTTGTTGGACCGTAATAGGAAGTTTCTCCACTACTACCACATGCAAACTCATCCATATTTGCTATTCCTATTATCAATCCACCGTTTTCTTTAATCTTCTCTATAACAGTGGCATCATAAGGGGCAATATAATTTTCCAAAGTCTTTGATGCACATGATATTGTATATCCCTCAACGTTTATGTTTGCTTTAACTACTATAAGCTTCCCATATAATGGCTTTTTCTTAGCTTTTTCATCTTTTTCTAATTTTTTTGCTTCCTCTAAAACTCTATCTGGATTCACTTCTATTAATGCGTTAATATCCTTGTTAATTTTTTCTATCCTATCTAAATACTCTTCAACTCTCTCAACAATCATCACATCACCGTAAATTTTTTTGGTTATAATATTGACTTATATTTATTTATTTTTTGTCATTCCATCTCCTCCAATATTCTTATTTCTTTCTCAACATCTACATCACTAACTCTTCTAACAACCATAATCAATTCATCATTCTCTACCCTAACATTTCCATATAGAACAAACTCCTCCCCTAATATTTCATCCTCTACCATTTCTATAGTTAAGTTCTTTAACTCCTCTCTCCCCATTTTCAACATCTTCTCAACTCTTCTATCATAAGCCCTACATAATAAAGTTCCTGTTCCATCATCTACAACAAAATTTAATCTCAAAACCTCTTCTGGTTCAACGTCTCCACAAATAGGGCAGTTATAAATTCCATCAATCTCTACAACCTTCTTTCTACAATTTGGACATAGGTAAAGGAAGAGAGTGTCGCTCAATATCTTAACTACAGCCCCTCTAATCTCAACAGTTTCCCCATCTTCAATATCAGCTATGAACTTTCTATTACTTTTTATCTCAACACCTTCTGGATTTATAATTATCCTTCCATATTTTCCAATAACTAAATCTATATAATCTCCTCTCTCCTTAGCATAGGCATGTAAAATTTCTACAATATCTCCTTCTTTAACATCTAATTCAGCCAAATCATCCCATAAACTCAACCTTATTCTTCCAGTTCCATCCTCTAACAACAAATTTCTTACTTTTCTAACTCTATCTTCAAATTCAATTTCATTAACTCCATAATCTTCAACAACTTGGGCTATTAAGTTTATATCATTCCAATCAACATCCCTGTTGTAGATATCTTCAATTTTGCAATATTTTAGCTCATACTCTGGGGCTTCAATGCTCTCATCTTTAATAATTTCTGTTTCTACAGTTGCCACTAAATCAGCTCTTTTATTTCCTTCCCTATCATAAAATGTCTTTACCCTACAATTTGTTATTCTTACCAAATCTCCTTCTTTTATATTTTCTAATAAAGCAGTTTTGCCTCTCCAAAATGAAATTCTCACTCTTCCAGTGCCATTATCCAATATAATGTCTTGAACCCTTGCTATTTCTCCATCCAAATCTACACTTTTTTTACTACTTATAGCTATAACTCTACCTTTAACGCTAACTAACTCATCTTCATATTCTGTTAAATCCTCAATATTTACTTCCTCAGCTTCTTTCTTTTCTCCTTTTTTCAATATTTCTACATAATTCGCTGTGCATTCCAACCCTCCATAGTAACCATCTCTTATATAACCTTTAACTCTGACGTAATCTCCTCTACCAACATCGATATCTGTTAAATTATCCCATAAAGTAACTCTTATACTCCCAGTTTCATCTTTAACAATAAATGATTTTAATTTCCCAACACTACCATCAGCTCTTTTAAATTCTTTTATTGGGAGAGCTGAGATAACTTCTCCTTCAAATGTTGCAGTCATTCCAGGATTTAGCTCTCCTATATCATATATGTCTTTAATCTCTGGAAGTTCTCCCTCATAATTCTCTAATTTTTCAATCTTAGTTTCAGATGTTGAGCTCAATTCTAAATTGTTTCTCCATTTTCTTGCTCTTGCTCTTTCAATTTTAATAACATCCCCAACTTTAACATCTAATTCAGCCAAATCATCCCATAAAGTCATTCTTATAGTTCCTGACTTATCTGCTATTGTAATTCTTCTGTATTTCCCTAAACTTCCATCTCTCCTTTTGAATGTTTTTATATCTGAAACATCAGTTACGACTCCAGTTATCTCAACACTTATTTGCCCTTCTTCAATATCGCTAATTAAAAATTCCTCATCATCTTTTTCTTCCCCATAAATCCCATGTTCTTTTGCAATCATCATTAGTGCAGCATCTTTCAATATTATTCCTCCATTTTCTTCAATTTTTTTATCAATCATCCTATCCAATTCCTCTTCACTAATATTTAATGCTTCAGCAACCTTTTTTTTAAGTTTTTTAAATCTCTCATAATCTCCTATCATAATCATCACCATAAAAATTACATACAATTATAAACTGCGAAAGTCCTATTTAATTTCTTTCAATTTTATTACCCATAATTTTGTTTATTTGTTCCGAATTAGTTCGTTAGACATATTTTTACATATTTTGCATATTATCATATAAATACTTCCCATGCACAGAGAACCGAAAAAATCTTATATATTAGAAGCATAAACATAATAAATGTCGATTCTATTTGTGGTGATATAAAATGATTTTAGGAGTTAAAGTTGTCATATTCGAATAAAGTCCCCACGTCGGGGGACGTGAATGTGATAACTAATCTAATAACTCACATTTAGGCAACCTCTGCCCTCCTAAATGGACGTGGAGGTTGGTCTGTCCCGTTAAGGGAGCGGGTGCTGATGAAAACCTATTCAGATTATTTCGGAAGTAATCATTTGGAATGTTTGATATGGTTTGGATAGGTTTTGAAGCACCTAAGCCATGAACATACCTTACATAAATTTCCACTACATGGAAAACCACATATCTTGCATCTCCTGATTTCTTCTTTAACATTTAAATATTTTAAAAGTTTTTCATAACCCCTCAATATACTAAACTTAACTCCTGGCTTTTCTTTCTCCAAAATCTCAATTATTTTTTTCATTCTATGCCTATACGATAGAGAGGAATAGGGACATGGCTCTCTTTGATATCTTATATTATTTATTTCAGCATAAAGCCTAACTTCGTCTTCAGGAATTAATTTTAGTGGTTTAATTCTCTTAACAAATCCTTCTCCCTCAAACTCCTTACCAAACTGGACAATATTTTTTATATTTCCCTCGATATAGTTCATTAAAATTGTCTGGCAGAAATCATCTAAGTTATGCCCTATGGCTAAATAGTCACAACCCTCTTTTAAAGCATATTTATTTAGCAAATATCTCCTAACTACTCCACAAAAGGAACATGGCTTTCCTATATTTAATTTGCTTAAATAATTATTTTTTATAATCTCATCTAAAGTATAGCCAATTTCATCCTCAAATTTTATAATCTTTAAATCTAAATTATGCTCTTCACAAAATTCTTTAACGTATTCTTTAGCCTTCTCCCTAAAACCTTTTATCCCCTCATCAACAAAAAAACAAATTAACTTAGAGTTAGGAATGTTTTCAAAGAGTTTCTTTAAAATATATGCCATAACTAAGCTGTCTTTTCCTCCACTAACCCCAATTCCTATTTTAACATTATTTCTTATAATATCTTTCCCTAAAACCTTTTTAGCTCTTCTTTCAATATCTTTTTTAAAACAATCTTTACATAAATGTCTATTTGAGTACTTTTGATAATAAAATGCCTCGTTTCCACAGCTACATAACATAATTTCCCTCAAATTAAATATACAATTATATAAATGATAAATCAAAAAGTGTATATATAGTATAACACACATAAATTATTAATGTATTTGGTAAAGTGGGGGAATCTAATATTTGGTGATTTTATGGAAAAATGGACATTAAAAAAATTAACCACCTGCTTTAATTGTAAGAAAGAAGCAGAACAGATAATTGAGATTTATACAAACCAGGCGTTTGTTAAGTGCTCTAACTGTGGAGCTACGAGATATTATATCTTAAGAAGGGTGGGGATTGAAGATGAAAGCATAATTGAAGATGAAAAAAACAGACAGCACAAATATGAGCCATGGTTTTTAGAGAAAAATGCTGTATGCTTCAACTGTAAAAAAGAGGCTATCCAAGATATAGCAATAACAGAAACGAAGATGATTGTAAGATGTAGAAACTGTGGATTTACAAGGGTTTATCAGTTTCATATATTGGATATTCCAGAATAAATAAAATAAGGGATAAAATGTCAAAAATTCCTGAAGAATCAGAAGAATTAATTAAAGAGCTGGAAGTTGATGAAGCATATCCAGGAGATGTAGGGAGGGGTATTGCAAGAATAGATCCCTACATAATGGAGGAATTGGGCTTAAAACCAGGAGATGTTATTGAGATTGAAGGACAAAAAGGAAAAACTTATGCCATAGCTTATAGGGGCTTCTTAGAAGATGCTGGAAAAGGAATTATCAGAATTGATGGTTATTTAAGGCAAAATGCTGGGGTAGCTATTGGAGATAAAGTAAAGGTTAAAAAAATAGAACTTAAAGAAGCAGAAGAAATCATTCTAACTCCTACTCAGCCAATTAGATTTAGTCCTGGATTTGAGGACTTTGTTAAGATGAAGATATTAGGACGAGTATTAAGCAAAGGTTCAAAGGTTACTATTGAAGTTTTAGAAACTACTTTAACATTTGTAGTTGTTAGCACAACTCCAACTGGACCTGTTAGAGTAACTGACTTTACACAAGTTGAATTGAAAGAAGAACCAGAAGAAGAGGATATTAGAGTTAAGATAGTTTATGAGACTGTTAATAATACAGTGGAAGAAATTGGAAGACTAAAAGAAAATAAGGAATTATTTGGCACATCATTTATAGTCATCGAACCACTGGAAAAAGACTGTGATATTGGGGAGATATACATAAGGGCAGATAAAATAATTGCAATGTATTTCTATAAATAAATACAACTTTATGTTTTGATGTGCCATAAACATGAACAAAACCGAAAAGTATATATAGAACCTCAACGGTATATTATCTCCAGGGAGGAAAATTATTATTATAAAAATTAAGATGGAGGGATTCTTATGGTTAAGGAATTAAAAGTTGCTGAAGCATATCAGGGAGATGTTGGGAGGGGTATTGCGAGAATAGACCCCTACACAATGGAAGAACTCGGGTTAAAACCAGGAGATGTTATTGAAATTGAAGGAACTAAGGGAAAAGCTTACGCTATAGTTTATAGAGGTTTCTTAGAAGATGCTGGAAAAGGAATTATTAGAATTGATGGTTATTTAAGGCAGAACGCTGGAGTAGCCATTGGAGATAGAGTGAAGGTTAAAAAAGTAGAGATTAAAGAGGCAAAGAAAGTAGTCTTAGCCCCAACACAGCCAATTAGATTCGGCCCTGGATTTGAAGACTTTATTAAGAGAAAGATACTGGGGCAAGTTTTAAGCAAAGGTTCAAAAGTCACTATTGGAGTTTTAGGGACTGCCTTAACATTTGTGGTTGTTAGTACAACTCCAACTGGACCTGTTAGAGTAACTGACTTCACACAAGTTGAATTGAAAGAAGAGCCAGTCAGTGAAATTAAAGAAACTAAGATTCCAGATGTTACATATGAAGATATTGGTGGTTTGAAAGAGGAAGTTAAGAAAGTTAGAGAGATGATAGAGCTTCCAATGAGACATCCAGAATTGTTTGAAAAGTTAGGAATTGAACCACCAAAAGGAGTTTTATTAGTTGGACCACCAGGAACTGGAAAGACTTTATTAGCTAAAGCAGTAGCTAACGAAGCTGGAGCAAACTTCTACGTAATTAACGGTCCAGAGATAATGAGTAAGTATGTTGGAGAGACAGAGGAGAATTTAAGAAAGATATTTGAAGAAGCTGAAGAGAACGCTCCAAGTATAATATTCATTGATGAGATTGATGCTATAGCACCAAAGAGAGATGAAGCTACAGGAGAAGTAGAGAGAAGATTAGTTGCTCAGCTCTTAACCTTAATGGATGGATTGAAAGGAAGAGGACAAGTTGTTGTCATTGGTGCAACAAATAGACCAAATGCATTAGACCCAGCTTTAAGAAGACCAGGAAGATTTGATAGAGAGATTGTTATTGGAGTGCCAGATAGAGAAGGTAGAAAAGAGATATTGCAAATACACACAAGAAACATGCCATTAGCTGAAGATGTTGATTTAGACTACTTAGCAGATGTAACACACGGATTTGTTGGGGCTGATTTAGCAGCTTTATGTAAAGAGGCAGCAATGAGGGCATTGAGAAGAGTATTGCCAAGCATTGACTTAGAGGCAGAAGAGATTCCAAAAGAAGTGTTAGATAACTTAAAAGTCACAATGGACGACTTCAAAGAGGCATTGAAAGATGTTGAGCCATCAGCAATGAGAGAGGTTTTAGTTGAAGTTCCAAATGTTAAGTGGGAAGATATCGGAGGATTAGAGGAGGTTAAGCAAGAATTAAGAGAGGCAGTAGAATGGCCTTTAAAAGCTAAGGAAGTATTTGAAAAAATAGGAGTTAGACCACCTAAGGGAGTATTGCTATTTGGACCACCAGGAACAGGTAAGACATTATTAGCTAAGGCTGTAGCTAACGAAAGTGGAGCAAACTTCATAAGCGTTAAGGGGCCAGAAATCTTTAGCAAATGGGTAGGGGAAAGTGAGAAAGCAATAAGAGAGATATTCAGAAAGGCAAGACAGTCAGCACCATGTATAATATTCTTCGATGAGATTGATGCTATAGCACCAAAGAGAGGTAGAGACTTGAGCTCAGCAGTTACAGATAAGGTTGTCAACCAATTATTAACTGAATTGGATGGAATGGAAGAGCCAAAGGACGTTATTGTTATTGCCGCAACAAACAGACCAGATATCATTGACCCAGCTTTATTGAGACCAGGAAGATTGGACAGGGTTATATTAGTCCCAGTTCCAGATGAAAAGGCAAGATTGGATATATTCAAGATACACACAAGAGCTATGAACTTAGCTGAGGATGTTAGCTTAGAAGAGCTTGCTAAGAAAACTGAGGGCTACACTGGGGCTGATATTGAGGCATTGTGTAGAGAAGCAGCAATGTTAGCAGTTAGAGAGAGTATAGGAAAACCATGGGGAATTGAAACAGCTTTAAGAGACTTAATCAACTACTTACAGAGCATTTCAGGAACATTCAGAGGAGCGGCTGTAGAGTTAAACAGTGTCATTAAAGCTACAAAAGAGAGAGAATCTGCTGAAGCAGGAGAGTTCAGTGAGTTAAAGAATGCCATTGGAAAGATAATTAGCGTTTTAGCTCCAGCTAAGGAGAAAATTGAAGCAGTAGAAAAAGAAGTTGATAAATTCCTTGAAATTATAAACAAAGAAGACTTGAAGCCATCAGAGAAAGATGAAGCTAATAAGTTAGCAAAATACTTAAAGGACATATTAGGCAAGTTAAAAGAAATGATAGACAACATCTACGAGTTGGAGAACAAGTTGAATACCTTAAAAGAACAAGTTTCAGCTGAAGAGATTGATGAGATAATTAAAACAACACAAAATATCATTCAAAGATTCACAACATCATTGGATGAGCTCAAGAACATATTAAAGGATATTGAGAGCATAAGATTGAAAGTTTCAACAAAAGATGTTAAGATTAAAAAAGAACACTTCATGAAAGCTCTCGAGAAGATTAGACCATCCGTAAGTAAGGAGGATATGAGAGTTTATGAAAAGTTGGCTCAAGAGTATGGAAGAGCCACATCAGTTGAAAAGAAAAAAGAAGAAGGTAAAGAAGTAATCTAAATCCTAAATCTCCCATTTTCCTTTTTTATCTTTTATTTTATAAGTTTTAACCCACAAACAATAAATAATATATTATATCGTCTATTTTAATGTTTATTAATGTTTACTCAAATAATTTTGCCATTAATCATCGCTAAGAAACCTCTGCTTTAAGCGGAGAGGTGTCATAAACTTTTTGAAGTGATATTTTATGTTTTTGCCAACTACTAAAGAAGAGATGGATGAATGGGGATGGGAAGAATTGGATGTTATTATTGTTACTGGAGATGCATACATAGACCATTATTTATTTGGAGCTTCTGTTGTTGGGAGGTATTTGGTTGAGCATGGTTATAGAGTTGGGATTATCTCACAACCAGATTGGAAAAATTTAGATGATATAAAAAGATTAGGGAAGCCGAATTACTTTTTTGCTGTAACTGCTGGGAATTTGGATAGTATGTTAGCTCACTACACACCACAAAAGAGATTGAGGGACTTTGACTCAATGTCTAATGAAGGGATAAGAAAGAGGCCAGATAGAGCTACAATTGTTTATACTAATTTAATAAAAAGGGCATTTAAAAATATTCCTATAGCTTTAGGAGGAATTGAGGCATCTTTGAGGAGATTTTCTCACTACGATTATTGGGATAACAAAGTTAGAAAGAGTGTTTTAATTGATTCAAAGGCAGATATTTTAATGTATGGGATGGGAGAGAAGAGCATTCTATCAATAACTAAAGCATTAGAAAGTGGAGAGAACATAAAAGATTTAGAAATAAATGGAACTGTAGTTAGAGTTAATAGAAAAAAGTTAGAGGATATAAAGGAAAGATATGATACTAAAGAACTACCTTCTCATGAAGAAGTTGTAAATAGCAAAGAAAAATACGCTGAAATGCATAGGAAGTTAATGACAATGGATAAAGTTATTTACCAAAAAGTTGGAAATCAATATTTAGTTCAATTTCCACCAATTTATTTAACTGAAAAGGAAATGGATGAAATATATGAGATGCCTTTTGAGAGAAGAGCTCATCCTTCTTATTCTTATGTCCCAGGAATTGTTCCAGTTCAGTTTTCAGTTGTAACACATAGAGGATGCTTTGGAGGCTGTTCCTTCTGCTCAATTCTACATCATCAAGGTAAGGTTATTCAAAATAGGAGTGAAAAAAGCATCTTAAAGGAAATTAGAAAATTATTGAATCATGAAGATTTTAAAGGAGTTATTCAAGATATTGGAGCACCAACAGCAAATATGTATAGAATGGGATGTAAAAAAGGTTTAGCAGATAGATGTCCAAAAAATTGTCTCTATCCAGAACCATGCGAGAATTTAATCATAAATCATAAGCCGTTAATTAAGCTCTATAGGAAAATTAGAGATATTGTTGGAGATGATGTTAGAGTTTATGTTAGAAGTGGAGTTAGATATGATTTAATAATGTATGATGAAAAATATGGTGAGGAGTATATAAAAGAACTCTCCAAATATCACGTCTCTGGAAGGTTGAAGGTAGCTCCTGAACACATCTCTAAAAAAGTTTGTAGGGCAATTCAAAAACCTGATGGAAGGTTATTTAAAAAATTTTTAGAGAAATATAGAGAAATAGCTGAAAAAGTTGGAGGAATAAAAGAAGTTTTGCCATATTGGCTTATTGCCCATCCAAATTGCTCTATTAAAGAGATGATTGAGTTAGCAGAATTCATCCATAAAAATAACTGCTATTCAAGGCAAGTGCAAGTTTTCACCCCAACTCCTATGACTCTATCAACAACAATGTATCACACTGGCATAAATCCAATAACTAACGAGAAAGTTTATGTTCCTTACACCTATAAAGAGAAAAAGATTCAAAAAGCCATCTGCCTATATAGAGAGGAGGAAAATTGGGAAAAGGCATTAGAAGGATTTAAAATGGTTGGATATAAAGGAATTATTTATAAGTGGATTATGAATCAGATGGAGAAGAGAAGAAAGCAGAGAAAGAATAAAAATAGAGAAAATAAAGAGCATAAGCAAATTAAATTTTAAATTTTGCAAAAAACTATAACATTCAAATGATGTCAATTTGCAATAAAAAATCTTATTCTTATTTATTTTTATGGAAATCCCATTTAAGAATTCTATAAAATTCTTAATACTAATTCTTCTTTTTGGGTTTTATATTATTATACCGTTTCCCATTTCCATAGCTTATCATAGCATTTAATAATTTATTATACAAACCGATAAGCTATGGAAACGGGTTGTCCTCAACCTATAGCTTCATCGGGAACACCGTTCCCTCAACTATAGACTCATTGGACTTCGGGCTGAACGGAGACAGCCCCATAAAACCTTTTATCAAATTTAGATACAATTACATTAGTCTCGAAGGCAGAGCCTCCTCATCGACCATAATATAAAAATAATGCTACGACTAAGTATTTATATGTTATGGTATGCTACAAAAACTAAGAAACTGTTCCAAACCCTATTTTTCCACAAAGTATAAATACTGTTTTATATAATCTCTATTTTCAAATATTCATGCCTCTAAAATAAATTAATAATATCCATTCCAATAAGATGATTTAGAAGTTTAGAAGCTCAAAAATAAAACCAAAACTCTGGGAGAGGATGAAAGTTATTAGAGACTCTATCCACAAAGATATATATTTAGACGAAAAAGAGCTGGAGATTATTGATAGTGAGGAATTTCAAAGATTGAGAAATATTAAACAGACTGGTTTAACATATTTAGTTTATCCATCAGCAAATCATACAAGGTTTGAACATTCCTTAGGAACAATGTTTATTGCATCAAAGATAGCAGAAAAGATTGATGCAGATATTGAGCTTACAAGAGTCTCTGCTTTATTACACGATATTGGACATCCTCCATTTTCTCACACATTGGAGATTTGCGGCTACAGCCATGAATCTTTTGGCAGAAAGAAAATTAAGCACATGGATTTGGATAATTTTTCAAAAAGTGAGATAATTAAAACCTTAAATAGGAAAAATTTAGAAGGGAAAATAATTTCTGGAGATGTTGATGCTGATAGAATGGATTATTTGTTGAGAGACAGCTATCACACAGGAACAGCTTATGGAATGATTGATTTACCAAGAATTTTGAGGAGCATAACAACCTTTGAGAGTTTTGGGAAGATTAAGATAGGGATACTAAAGAAAGGAATTCAGGCAATTGAATCGCTATTGGTTGCGAGGCATCAGATGTATTCAGCTGTCTATATGCATCCAACGGTTAGAATAGCAGATACTATGATAAAAAGGGCAGTAATAAAAGAAATACAGGAGAAAAATTTAGATATAAAAGATTTAGCTATTATGGATGATATTGCACTTGTTTCATTTTTGAGGATATCTGAAAACTATCTAATGGAGAGAATAGACAGAAGAAATCTTTATAAAAATCTCATAACCTATGGCTATTTTGATTTAAACCCAATAGAGAAATGGATTTTTGTTAATTTAGACGAAAAACAAGTATTATCATTAGAAAGTAGGTTTTATGAAGAATTTGGATGCGATATATTTATTGATATTTATCCAATTCCTAAGATGGAGGAGCATAACGTCTATATAATCTTAGATGATGGTGTTAAGAGATTAGATGAAGTTTCTCCGTTGGCTCAGAGTTTAAAACCGTCTGAGATGAGGTTGTGGAATATATCAATATATGCACCAAAAGAAAAAATCAAAGAGCTTAAAGAGAACAACGTGAAAGATAGGATAAATAAAATCTTAAAAGAGTTAGATGTTAAGGTTGAGAGTAAGTTAATTGATATTTTAAAGGAATATGGAACAATTACTGGAAAAGGGAGATTTTTAGAGATTGCTAAAGAACATGGCATTTCACCAAAAGAGTTTTACAATGAATTGCATAAATTGATATTCTGCGGTTTGATAAAAGAGAAATTTAATAGGAGGAAATATATCTATTGCTTAAACAATTTTGTGAAGTTATAAAATAATTAAAACATGTTTTTACATAGGTTATTGAATATTTTAAAGAATAAGAAAGCTTTTAAGGTGGTTAATAACTAAATTTAAATAATAAATATCACAATATAAGTAATAATTTTTATGGCAATAATTTATATATTTTTATTATTCATAAATGAGGGATTCTTATGGAAACCAACGATAAAAACAATTTATGGAAGAAATATTTAGAAGTTGCTAGAAAAAAAGATTATGAAAAGGCTATTTCTATACTGGATGAACTTTTAAAGATTAAAAAAACTCCAGATTTTTACGTAAGAAAAGGAAGATTATTAAAATCATTAGGAAGGTATGACGAGGCATTAGAATGTTTAGATAAGGCATTAAAATTAAAACCAGACTATAGTAGAGCATATTTTTTAAAAGGAGTTTTATTAATGAGTTTGGGTAGATTAAAAGAATCAAAAGAAGTATTTTTAAAATTATTAGAATTAGATAAACAAGAATCTAATATAGGTGCTAAATGTATAACCGCTACTATATTAATGCGACTTGGAGAGTTTGACGAAGCATTAAAAATCCTTGAAACTATGTTCGAAGATTATCCAAAATCAGCTATTGCTTGGGCTGAAAAAGGAGAAATACTATATAGTGAAGGAAAACTCAAGGAAGCGTTAGAATGTTTTGAAAAAGCTTTAGAAGTGAACCCTAAAGATTATCTTTCCTTACTATATAAAGGAGAAATATTATTTGAACTTGGAAAGTTTAGGGAGGCATTAGAATGCTTTGAAAAGATAATTCAGAAAAATGAAAAAGATATTCGTGCATTACTGTATGTTATACAAATTTTAATTTTCCTTGGAAGAATAACCGAAGCCAAAGAATACATCGAAAAAGCATTAAAATTAAATCCTAATAGCTCATTACTTTACGTTTATTATGGGATTGTTCTAAACAAATTAGGGAAATATAAAAAGGCATTAGAGTGGTTTGATAAAGTATTAGAAATTAGTCCTACTAATGTATATGCTTGGCATGGTAAAGCAGTAGCTCTTGAAAAATTAGGAAAAATTGAGGATGCTTTAGAATGTTATAAGAGAGCATTTGAACTCTTTGAATAAATTTTATAATCTATTTTCATATAAGGCCAAGCTCCAAATGACTACAGTCACTGAATATTCAATAGGACTTTCACAGGAATAAAATTTTTTAAGGAAAACTGATGTCTTTAGCATCTAAGTTCCAAATTATATATAAAAAATGTGAAAGTCCTATTCAAATTATTTTACTTCAATCCTAAAAATCCTCTACCAATTAAATGAGATATTCTCAAACACTCTGGAATTTTACTTTTAAGTTTTGTTTTTTCAATAATATTCTCAACAAAATCCCTATTAGTTCCAACATACTGAATATAAATATTATCTATTTTCTCTGGTTCTGGAAAGCTGTTTATAAGCTTTATTCTTTCATCTGCATCATCAAAGTATTTTTTAAGAGCTGAAAACATCTTCTCTTTATTTGGATACTTATCAATAACAACGATAACTGGTTTTTTAGTCTCTCTATTTATTTCCCATAAATCAGCTATATTAAATCCCCCAAAAGTTATTCCAGATAAAAAAATTGCTTTTATTTTTTTATAATGCTTTTCTTTAATGATACCTATTATCTTCTCTGTAACATCCATCCCGTCCTTCTTAAATTTTCTAAAATAAATGCCATCTATTATTCTATTCCCTCTCATATATGTACCTATCAAAATACACTCTTTATCTGTTCTATTAAAGGGGGCATCATCAAAACCTATAACTTCTATTTCATCCTTCATAAGCACCACAAATTTTAAATATCTTCCCATATATTATAATGAAGTTTTTATATATAAGTGAGAGCATGTCTAAAAAATGTTTCTGCATAAGTGGAAAAATATTTGCCCTAAATTTGTTTGGAAAGAGATACTCTAAAAAAATCATAAAAAAGAGAGATTTAAAAAAATATAGGCTATATCTTCATCCAGCAATTGCTGTTGATGGAATTATTGAAAAAGACAATAAAATCCTCCTAATAAAAAGAAAAAACAATCCATTTAAGGAATGTTTTGCCCTTCCGGGAGGATTTGTTGAATGTGGAGAAACTGTTGAAGAGGCAGTTGTTAGAGAAATTAGGGAAGAAACTGGGTTAATAACAAAGGTAAAAAGCTTATTGGGAGTTTATTCATCCCCAGATAGAGACCCGAGAGGGCATGTTATCTCAATTGTATTCATCTTAGATGTTATAGGAGGAGAGTTAAAAGCAGGAGATGATGCAAAAGAGGCTAAGTTTTTTGATTTAAATAATCTGCCAAAATTAGCCTTTGACCATAAAAAAATAATTGAAGATTATACGAGGTGGAAGAATGGTTAAGTTTTGCCCAAAATGCAACAACTTAATGCTACCAAAGGATGGAAAATTGAGATGTGTTGTTTGTGGTTATGAAGAAGAAACAACAGCTGAAGGAAGTAAAGAGTATGAATACAAGGAACACTTAGAAAATAAAAAAGAAAAAATTACAGTTATTGAAAGTGAGGGCTTAGAGACACTGCCTACAACAAGAATTGAATGTCCAAAATGTGGGCATAATGAAGCTTACTGGTGGCTACAACAGACAAGATGTGCTGATGAACCAGAAACAAGATTCTACAAGTGTAAGAAATGTGGGCATACATGGAGAGAGTATGATTAATCAAAATAGAGCAAATATTTAAATATAAGCTTTTTAGCTATTAAATAAAACCAATTATTTTTATAATTTTTTATGAATTTTGCAGATAATAAAGTTGCCATAAATATTTATATCTCAAACTCAAATCTAATTTATATAGGATTAAACCATAAAAGTGGGTGAATCTATGCCAGCAAAAGTATTAATAAATGGATATGGTTCAATTGGGAAGAGAGTAGCTGATGCAGTTTCAATGCAGGATGATATGGAAGTTATAGGGGTTACAAAGACAAAACCAGATTTTGAAGCAAGATTAGCTGTTGAGAAAGGATACAAATTGTTTGTTGCCATTCCAGATAAAGAGAGAGTTAAATTATTTGAAGATGCGGGAATTCCAGTGGAGGGGACAGTATTGGATATTATAGAAGAAGCAGATATTGTTGTTGATGGAGCTCCTAAGAAAATCGGAAAACAAAACTTAGAAAACATCTACAAACCTCACAAAGTTAAAGCTATATTGCAAGGGGGAGAGAAAGCAAAAGATGTTGAAGACAACTTCAACGCTTTGTGGAGTTATAACAGATGTTATGGAAAAGATTACGTAAGAGTTGTTTCATGTAACACAACAGGTTTATGCAGAATTTTATATGCTATAAACTCAGTTGCAGAGATAAAGAAGGCAAGAATCGTATTAGTAAGAAGGGCAGCTGACCCAAATGATGACAAAACAGGGCCAGTAAATGCCATAACTCCAAATCCAGTTACAGTTCCTTCCCATCACGGTCCTGACGTTGTTTCAGTTGTCCCAGAATTTGAAGGAAAAATCTTAACATCAGCAGTTATAGTTCCAACAACATTAATGCATATGCACACTTTAATGGTAGAGATTGAAGGAAATATTGGTAAAGATGATGTTTTAGAAGCTATCAAGAAAACTCCAAGGATTATAACTGTTAAAGCTGAAGAAGGGTTTAGTTCAACAGCCAAGATAATAGAATATGGAAGGGATTTAGGTAGATTAAGGTATGACATAAATGAGCTTGTTGTCTGGGAAGAAAGCATTAACGTTTTAGAGAATGAAATATTCCTAATGCAGGCAGTCCATCAAGAAAGTATTGTAATACCTGAAAATATTGATTGTATAAGAGCTATGCTTCAGATGGAGGAAGATAACTTCAAATCAATTGAAAAGACAAATAAAGCTATGGGTATTCAGTAAAATTCTGAATATCTCTTTTCTTTTTTATTTTTACATTATATTTATTAATTTCAATATTTTGGTATTATTTTAATAGAGGTTTATAACATCATGTTTAATTTACATGTTTATAATTCATAATTTTTAAATAAAGAAATATTTACAATAATTACTGTACGTATTGGGGTGAGAGTGTGATAAAAAAGCTTAAAGAAGAATTTTTTGAATTAACAGAAGAAGCAAAGAAAATTGCAGTAGAATTTGAAACTTTTTTTAAAGAAAAAGCTTCAAGAGAACTCCCTGAAGAACCTGAATTAGAGGAAAGTGAAATAGAAAAAATTGCTAAAATTGAAGAGATTCGTGAAGAAGTAGATGAAGAAATCCTCGAGTATCCAAATGTTGTAGGGGTAGCTACTGGATACAGAGTTAAAGCTGGAAAGGTTGTTCCAGAACTGTGCATACAGGTATTGGTTGAGAAGAAAATATCAGAAACTCAGCTTTCACAGTATGAAATTATCCCTAAAGAAATAAATGGCATCAGAACAGATGTAATTGCTACTGGCAAAATAGAGGCCCTTACATATAAAGGGAGATATAGACCAGCTTTTCCAGGGTGTAGTATAGGGCATTATAAAATAACTGCAGGAACTTTTGGATGCATAGTTCAAGATAAAAGAGACCATGATTTTTTAATATTGAGCAATAATCACGTTCTTGCAAATACTAACAATGCAAACATTGGAGACCCTATATTGCAACCTGGAAGATACGATGGTGGAGGAAGAATGGATATCATTGCAAGATTAAAGAGATTTGTGCCTTTAGTTTCAGGATATAATTTAGTTGATGCTGCAGTAGCTAAACCTTTGGATATGAAGTATATAAAAGCAGATATTGCAAAAATTGGAATTCCTACTGGTGTTAGAGAAGCTGTGCTTGGCTTACAGGTTCAAAAAACTGGAAGAACTACACAACATACAACGGGGAGAATCCTATCTACTAACGCAACAGTAATGGTGGGGTACGGACCGGGAGTGAGTTATTTGTTTAAAAATCAAATAATAACAACAAGAATGGCTGCTGGGGGAGATTCTGGTTCTTTACTACTTGATATGAGCAAAAGAGCTGTAGGCTTGCTATTTGCAGGTTCTCCAGTTATCACAGTTCATAATAACATATACAATGTTTTAATGGCGTTGGAAGTTGAATTAGAGCCTACTCAAAAGTATTATTAAATCATATGAGTTAAATCTTTTTAATAACAAAAATTGGGGAAATTATGGGAAAGGGATTCATAGCATGTGTACTTTTGTGAGCACACATACTATTTCATCCCCCTATCGACAGTGAGTGCCCGGGTTACCCCGCCCATAGAGGACGAGTTCCCCGAACGCTCACTGGAATCCTATCTCCCTCCACCTCGCCTAGCTCATCGACTTCATCGGGAGGATAGTCATCTTCAAAAATACTCGTATGAGTATTACAGTATATAAAGCTTGCTCACGAATACTCACAAAAAACTAAACAGTTTCGAGAAAGGCAAAACTCAATATGGGTAAGAGATAAAAATTGTAGAGTTATTAAACGAACTGGGCATTTACATATATATAACTGCCTGGGGGGAGGTATTTACAGGTTGGGTTATAAAAGACGGCCATGCAGAGGTAGAGCTTCCTCCTGGATGCTACATTGTAAGGGCAGGAATGCGTGGAGGCAATATATACAGTGATAGGGCCATAGTTATCGTTAGATGTGAAGATTCTGCCTGCATAAATTTAATACTGCCTAATTTTGTAGAAAAAGAGGCTCACGAACATGTAGAAGAAATTGAAGAAAAGAGAGTTAAATTTAAACTACTTGCTGGGGGAGGGGTTTGAAACATTTCTTAGTTTTTGTAGCATGTTGTAATATATAAATACTTATAGTGACAGATTATTATAAACAGCAAAAAAACTATTTAGTGAATAAACATGTCAGAAATAATCAAACTAACTAAAACTATAGTATTGAAAAGCAAGCCATTAACAAAGACAAAAATAAAAATCATAGAAAACATTATCGAAATGTATAAAGACGTTTTATCTATTGCCCTAAATTTTGGTTTAAAAAATAAGAGAAAAAGCCATAGAAAAATTAGAGAAGGAATCTATGAAGAAATAAAAATTAAATATCCAAAATTACCAACTCATTATATTTATACTGCCTCTCAAGATGCATCCACTCGAATAAAGAGCTTTATAGCCATGAAAAAGAAAAAGAAAGCATGCACTTCAAAGCCAGAAGTTAGAAATGTCTCCTTATGGTTGGATGATATTTTATTCAACTACAAAAATTTCAAAACCAATATAGAGAGATTATTTTCTATAAATAAAGAAGGGAAGAAAACCTTATACTTAAGATTATCAACTCCGAATGGTAGGATTGTTATTCCTCTAAAACCACATAAGCAATTTTTTAAACTGCTAAAAGAGGGTTGGAAGATAAAGGCAGGTTTTAAATTAAGGCTTAATAAAGAAGAGGGGACGATAGCTGTTTTAATTCCATTAGAGAATAAAATAACAATTAATGACAATTTTAAAGAAGTTTATGCATTAGATTTTAACTTAGATAATATAACTTATGGTAACTTCGAAAATATAAAGATGATAAAAACTTATTTAGGGAAATTAACCGAAAAATACTCTAATATAATGGCTAACATTCAAGAAAAATTCTCATTTAAAGGAATTCATAGGCAGGATAAACCGTTAAAGAGGAAAGGTTTTGTTTTACTTAAAAAATTCGGTAGGAGATTAAAAAATATTAGAGAGGACAAGTTAAAGAAGTTGGCTAATAAAATAGCTAAAGAACTTAGAGATAAAAATGCAATTTTAATTATCGAGGGCTTATCCCCCTATTTTAACCAAAATATTACTAAAAAATCATTTAAAAAACTAAAACATAAATTGCATAACATATCTGCTAAAAAATTCTTAGGTTATTTAAAAAATAAATGCTTAGAATTCGGAGTTAAAGTTGTTGAGGTAAATCCTGCCTATACTTCGGTATTATGCCCAAATTGTGGAAATAGGTTATCTCAACTGTATAAATTAGTCGATGAGAGGGCTCTGCCTTCGAGACCAATGTATTGTTTTGAATGTGGATTTTATGCTGATAGGGATGCTGTAGCTGTATTCAATTTGATAAAAAGATTTTGGGGGCTTTCCGTTGTCCCTAAAAGTCCAATGAGACCATAGTTGAGGGAACGGTGTTCCCGATGAAGCTATAGGTTGAGGACAACCCGTTTCCATAACTTATCGATTTGTATGATAAGTTATTAAATGCTATGATAAGCTATGGAAACGGGAAACGGTGCATTCCACCAGTGATGTTGGCACTTGGTATAGAAGCATTAAAAAGAGAGAATATTAACATAGAAGAGCTAAAAACAGCATATAAAGTTCTTATGAAAGCAGCAAATATAGATAAAAAACAAATTCTCTGTGAAATATCTATGGAAATTGAAGAGACTCATCAAAATTTGGATGAGATGGATGCTGAAGAAAGGAAAGAAGCTCGAGAATACATAAATATGTTAGAAAAACTGAAAGAAATATTGCAATCCACATAAACTATTTTTATTTTTTATTTAGTCTTAAGGTGTTGATATGTCAATAGAGGATGTGATAAGTAAGTATGAAGATGAATTATTAAGTAAAAAAGGAGTTGTAGGCGTTGGAGTGGGGGAATGTGGTGGAAAACCTTGTATAAAAGTATATGTTGTAAAAATAACTGATGAGCTAAAAAAACAAATTCCCAAACAATTGGATGGGTTTCCTGTAGAGTTGGAGGAAGTTGGTGAGATAATGGCCTTATAATAGAAATATCAACATCTACTTTTTTTATTTTTAAGAATCTATTTTTTTAGTGTCTTTCAAACATTTTTAATAAATTTTATTAATTTTTGAAAGATGCTATTTATACTATCATTGAAATTCTAAGATTTTGTAATATATATTATGATTAGAGTTCTACTTTTTATGAAATAAAATTAATCCAAAAAATTTTAATAGTTATAAAATAATCTTTACATATTGTAGAAATAATGATTTCATACTTATCACCGAAAATCTTATATATTATAATACTAACTTAAATTGTAGTATTAAAAGGTGGTATCATGGATGATATAGATAGGAAAGCTATAAGCTTATTGATGGACGCCACCTTAATGAGTGAGGATGAAATTGAAAGAACATTAAAAATACTAAGAAACATGGCAAGAATTAAAAAAAGAAAAGAAAAGAACTTAAAATCAATAAAGGATGTTTTAGATTATTGGGCCTGTCAAGCTTATAAATATTCAATGAAAGCTTAACTTTTGCAAAAATTTTTTTACTATTTTTATTTTTAAAGGATTGAGAGTAAAATTAAGATAAACACTCCTATAACTCCCCCAACCGCTATTATTAACAAGTTTATTAGATTCAGATGTATATGTGTAATTCCGAGGAAGTTTAAAATCCCTACCAAAATCAATCCGACAATTGTATTTATTGCCAAATATCTTAATATTTTATAGGTCAATTTAAAGAATAAAATGGCTACAAGAATTAGCAATAGCAATAAAATTAGATGTTCCAATCCCATAAATATCCACCTCTAAAATATATTTTTATTATTAATTTAATTTAATAAAAACTTTTTGTGTGATTTATAATGATTAAAATTGTATATGTTACTAAGGGAGGGAAAAGGATAGCTGAAGAAATTAAACATGTTTTAGATTATTACCACTATGATAATAGAGTGGAGCATATAAAAGACTTTAGGATAGAAGGAATTGAGAAAGGTTTTATATTTATAATGGCTACGGGCATAATTTTAAGGAAGTTTTTGGATAAAATTAAGCATGATAAGTTTAAAGACCCTTTTGTTATTGTTTGCAATGAAAATAAAGAACTCATCCCTTTACTATCAAATCACTTAGGAGGAGGAAACTATTTTTCTAAGTTAATAGCTAACAATATAAACGGGAGAGTTATTTTTACAACTGCAACGGATGTTAATGAAAAAGTAGGGATTGATGAGCTATCTAAGATGCTATTCTTAGAAACTCCTAAGAGAAAATATATCTTAGAGATAAACAAGAAGATTTTAGAGGAGGAAGTTAGCTTAACTATTCCAAGGCATTGGAAAATAAAAAATTTGAATGGCTATAAAATTAGCTATCATGATGAGTATGAGGCTATAGTTGATGATTCTATAATATTAAAACCTTTAAAAATAGCTGTTGGCTTAGGAGCAAGAAGAGGCATTGAAAGGCATAAGGTCTTTTGGGCAATTAAAAAAGCTCTATTTTTAAGAAACATCCCTATTTGGAGGGTTGATGCCTTTGCTACAGTAGAGGATAAAAGAGATGAGAAAGGAATTTTAGAGGTAGTAAATAAATTCAAAAAACCATTGCTTATTTTTGGTAGAGAGGAGATTAATGAAGTTTATAAAAAAATAGATTTAGAAAAGTCAGATTTTGTATATAAACACTTAGGGGTTTATGGAGTTTCAGAACCAGCATCAATATTGGCAGTTAAAAGATTAGCAAATAAAGATTTTGATAGCATAAAATTGTTGTTAAAAAAGTTTAAAAGAGATGGAGTTACTGTGGCAATAGCTGTTGATAAATAATTAATCATCTCTCTTTAGATACAACGTATAAGTTGGAAATGCAAACTCAATTCCTTCCCTATCAAATTCCTCTTTTATTTTTAAGTTAACTTCGTTTATTGTGCTCACATACTTTTGATAGCCATTATATCTGTTATTTTTGATATAATAAACTACTTGAATGTTTAGGCTCCAATCACCAAACTCTTTAAAATAAATGGTTATTGGCTCATCCTCTACATTTGGATGTTCTAAGAGGATATTTTTTATAATCTCCTCTGCCTTCTTTATTTTCTCAACTGGTGTGTTATAGGTTATCCCAATAGTTGTTGAAACCTTCCATTTATTTTTAGAAGGGACGTTTTGGATTATCTCATCTATAAGTTTTGAGTTTGGAACTACAATTATTGAGTTGTCAGTTGCCCTTATCTTTGTGCTTCTTATCCCAATATCCTCAACTATTCCGCTACCACCACTAAAACTTATCCAATTCCCAATTTTAAATGGTCTGTCAGTTAATATTATCAAACCAGCAATTAAATTTGAAACAAGATTTTGTGATGCTAAGGCAACTGCTAAACCACCAATCCCCAGACCAGCAAGTAGAGTTTTTATATCATACCCAAGATTACTTAAAATTAACAACAGTCCAACAACCCATACAAGTAATCTCACGAGTTTTTTGGTTATAACGACAATTTGGTCATCGACTTCTCTTTTAGCCCTTTTTGATATTGTTTGTGCTAAATATCTCTCTACAAGTTCAGTAAAAAACCTATCAAAAAATACAACAACGCACAATATAAAGGCAGTTAAGATTCCTTCATTTATTGTTATTTTTAATGAAGAAGGAAGATACAAAAAATTTACTCCAAAATAAAATCCAGTTAGTACTATCGCTATTGCAATTGGAAGAGACAATGCCCTAACTAAGAGTTCATCCAACTCTATGCCACTTTTTTCATGCAATTTATCTGCAATTCTTTCGATAAGTGCATTTGCATATTTTCCAATTATTACTGATAAGATAATTGAAAGCATAGAGAAAATATAATTAGTTAAAGTATTGTGCATTAAAATATCAGTTATTATTTGAGTTATTGTCATTATACCCCTCAATTATTAATTATCTGAAGTTTTATTATCTCTCTCCAAATAAACAGTATATGTTGGGAATGCCATTTCTATTCCTTCTTTTTTGAATTCCTCTTTTATTTTTAGATTTATTTCATTTAAGGCATTTAAGTAGTAATCAAAACCAAGATTTTTTATAAAATATTCAACTCTTAAATTTAAACTCCAATCACCATACTCAACAAAATGAACTCTTTTTGGTTCAACTACTGCCTCATGATTATCTAAGATATCTTTAATTATCTCAATTGCCCTCTTAATTTTTTCTGGAGGAGTATCGTAAGTTAGTCCAATAGTCATCTTAACTCTTCTCTTCCTCATCGCAGACATGTTTATTATTTTTGCATCAACAAGGGAGGAATTTGGCATAATTATCAAGCTATCATCCCATGTTCTTATCCTTGTGCTCCTTATTCCAATCTCCTCAACAATTCCTTCTCCTCCATCAAATATAATCCAATCTTTCAGTTTGAAAGGTTTGTCGAAGATAATTATTAACCCAGCTATGAGGTTTTTTGTAGTGTCCTGCATAGCTAAAGCTACTGCTAAACCACCAATTCCCAAACCAGCGAGCAATGTTGTTATGTCATACCCCAAGTTTTTCAAAATAAACAATATAGCAAATATATAGATTATTAACCTTAAAAGTTTCCTCAGTGCTGGTAAAAGTTGGTCATCAATGTGTGTCTCTGTTTTTTCAACTAACGGGGCAATATAAAGTTCAATTGCTTTATCTACAAACCTCTCAACAAATGCAACTCCACAGAATGTTAAGGCAATCCCAACTCCTTTATGAATCAAATCTGATATATGGGAGGGTAAAGCTAAAAATTTAATCCCAAAATATATCCCAAGTATTACAATAGACACCAATAGTGGAGTGTTTAATGAATAAATTAGTATATCATCCAATTTTGTTTTAGTGCCATTTGCAAATTTTATTAAGTGGGTTTTAATAAACTTTCCAACCATTTTTGCAATAAAAATGCTTGCTACAATTGTTAAAATACATAAAATATAATTTAGGATTGAATTTCCATAGATAACAATGTCTAACATAAAAATCACCTCAATCCTGCACATTCAACATTTGATTTTATATATAAATGTTTAAATTTTCTTAAAAATAAAACAACAAAATTTTATGTTTAAATTTTCAAAAAATTTAAAAATAATTTATTGGCTAATTTTTTGCTCTACTTTTTGTTCTTCTTTTTCTTCTTCTCCATACAATATTTTTGCTATCTGCTTTAATGTTTCAATACCCTTTGCTTCAGTTCTTAAGAGAGGGACATAGGCAATAACCTTATCTCCAAACTTCTCTTTAATCATTTCTAATCTCTTCAACTGCAACTCTCTTCTTGCTCTACAGAAATCACACTGCACATCCTCTGGAATAAGTTGATTTACAATAACTGCATCAATTGGAATACCATATTTCTGGAGAGCCTTCATTGCCCTCTCACTCTCTAAGATACTCATCTCCTCTGGAATTACAACCAACCTAAATGCAGTTCTCTCTGGGTCTGATAAAATGTTTCTTGCTCTAACTATTCTTTCTTTCATCTTTTCAAGCTCTTCTAACATCTTATCATAATCTATATCCTCATCCTTGCCTCCAAATGGCAATAATTTTTTCATCATCTTCATAAATCCGCTCATTTGCTTTCTCAACTTAATGAGTTTTGTCATATACTTATCCATAATCTCTGGCATTCCTAAAAACCTTAAGGTGTGTCCAGTTGGAGCGGTGTCAAATATAACCACATCGAACTCATTGCTGTCCATATACTTTAAGAATACATCAAATGCAGCACTTTCATCAGTTCCTGGAGAGAGAGCTGCCATCTCTAATTGATCTTCTAACATCTCTCCTAAGAATGGGTTTTCTTCAATCTGGGCTTTTAATTTTTCTTTATATTCTTCCATTGCCTTTTGTGGGTCTATCTCTACAACATATAAGTTGTCGTAACCTTTAACCTTTGTTGGCTCATGTCCAAACTCCTGCTCAAATATATCTCTCAATGAATGAGCTGGGTCTGTTGAGACGATAACTACTTTTAACCCTTTTTCAGCTAAATAAACTCCAGTAGCAGCACTCATTGTTGTTTTTCCAACTCCTCCCTTACCTCCAAACATGATGTATTTAGTTCCATCCTTCTTTTCTAATTTTTTCTCAGTAATTCCTCTCAATGAGTTTATTGAGTCCTTAATCTTTGATAACATTCAATATCACCCTATTTATTATAATGATTTTAATCTTGTTATGAGTTCATCAACATCGACCAAAGTATTTATACATCCATCCCTTAATAAAGGTTGTCCTTGTGAAGGAATACCTTTTCTTGAAAGCATGTTCATTCCATAAAATAAATCTCTATTACATGCTACACCAAAAACTGCATCTGGCTTCTCTTCCATTAAAATCCTCTTTAAAAATGTAGAACCAGGGACTATATAAACTTTATATCCTTTTTCTTCAGCAACTTTTATTATGTCTCCTACTCTACATCTATTACAAAAAATGCATTCAACACCCTTTGGTGTTAATTTGGCTGGGCATTTTGTATCCCTAAGGCAGTGAGGCAATATTAAAACCCTCTTCTTAGCTTTTTTAAACCTGCCTTCATAATATTTGTTATAAAATTCAATCCCTACTCTATAAAATGTATCTTCAGTTCCTATAAGGAGGAATAGCTTTAGTAGTATTGAATAGAGATTGTCCATCAAAAATAAAGCCAAACTTGGAAATATTAATTTATTCTTTTTTAGTAATATATAACCAATGATTAAAATTAAGATGAAGGATATAAATGCCAATGCAAATATAGCTATTGTTATTATTCCAATAAGTTGTAAAAATTCCTCTACACCTAAGATATTTATCACCTCAGGATTTCAAAATTCATAAAATAAATTAATATGGTTGATAAATATGATAACTCTATGTAACAAATTTACTGAATACAGATGTGGAAATGTAGCTATAGTTGTTGATGTTTTAAGGGCTTCTACAACAATAACAACACTCCTATCATTTATAGATGAGGTATATATAACCACCTCAACATCTAAAAAAGAGAATGCAATATATATTGGAGAGAGAAAAGGTAAAAAAATAGAAGGATTTGATTTTGGAAACTCTCCAACCGAAATTTTAGCAAATAAAGATATTATAAAGGAAAGATATGAAAACGGAGAAAAGGTAGTTCTAACAACCACAAACGGAACGAGGGTCTTAAAAAGCTTAGATGCTGATTATATTTTCATAGGAGCAATAGTTAATGCGAAGTATGTTGCTAAGGCAGTTGAAGAATTTGAAAATATAAGCTTAGTTCCCTGCCATAGAGAAAATAATTTTGCAATAGATGACTTTATTGGATGTGGTATTATAGCAAAATACCTAAGTGGAGAGTTTGATGAATTTACTAAGGTTGCTTTAGAATTGGTTAAGCATGATTGGATGTCTTTGATTTTAAATTCATCATCTGCAGAGAATTTAAAAAATCTTGGTTATGAAAAAGATGTTATGTTTGCATTATTGGAAAATAGTATAGATGTAGTTGGAATATATAAGAAAGATGAAGGTAAAGTTGTTAGATTTAAATAAAATCTTGTGATAACATGAGAATTGATATAAACAGAATAGAAAAAGAGGAAGATATAAAATTACTCAAAGAACTAAAATGGAATGGGTTTGTTTTTTACCAGTATGATGATGAGTTTGATAAAGAAAGATATGAAGAAATTAAAGCAATAGCTGAGAGTTATAAGCTAAAGGTATATTCTGGGGTTAAAATAAAGACAGAAAACTCTAAAGAGCTGAGAGAGAAAGTAAAAAAATTCAGAAATAAGTGCCATATTATATTAGTTGAAGGAGGAGTTTTAAAAATAAATAGAACTGCTGTAGAGATGCATGATGTAGATATTTTATCAACTCCAGAGCTTGGAAGGAAAGATAGTGGAATAGACCATGTATTGGCGAGATTGGCATCAACACATAGGGTTGCTATAGAGATAAACTTTAAAAATCTATTAAATAAAGATGGCTATGAGAGGGCAAGGACTTTAATATTTTTTAGAAACAACCTAAAATTAGCTAAGAAATTTGATGTGCCAGTTGTTATCTGCTCTGATGCTGAAAATAAATATCAAATTAAAAACCCTTACGATTTGAGGGCTTTTTTAAATACATTGGTTGAGCCGTTGTATGCAAAAAAGATTATGGAGACAACCTATAAAATATGTGATTTTAGAGATTATTTGATGAGGGATAATGTTGTTAGGTATGGAGTTGAGATTATAAAAGATGAATAGAGAAATATTTAGAGTTATAAAAATTATTGTGCTATTGATTGTATTTGGTTAGCATTTAAATTACTTAATTGTTTCAACATCTCTTCCTTTGCTATCTCAGAGACGTCTATTTCTTGCTGGATGTCTATTGGAATATTTACTGTTGTTATGAATAAATTAACTGCAATATTTCCTTTAATCTCAATAGGTATTTTTGTGCTTTTACTTTTTACAGCTACTTCAATAAGTTTTTTATTGGATATAGTTACTGGCAAAGTAAAGGAGCTATTCCCAGAGGTTATTTTAATATTACTCTGCTCCCCATGTCCTAAATATACCTTATCTCCATCAACTAACGCATAAATATCGAATGAGATTTTATCTATCGTTATTCCAATAGGGTTGGGGTTATCTACTAAAACTTGAATCTCTATCTTTGTGTTATCTGCATCTACTTTTTGAATTTTCTGCCCAACAACTTCAATCTTTGGCTGTTCTAAACATCCAGAAAAGCCCACTACCAAACATACAGCAAAAGTTAAGATGAGGAGTTTTTTAATACCTCCCATAATATCACCATAAGTATTTTAGCTTTATAAAGATATAAATATCTTCTCATGCAATATCATTAATAATAAAGAACTTAATAATAAATAATAAATAAACTAAAAAAGGCTGGAACTTTGAGAGAGATTTATAGGCAAATAGTGCATTTAATTGCTGGAACATTGATAGCCTTCTCAGTGCTAATATTTAAAAAACAACTAATAATCCCGTTAATTGTCAGTATAGTTATTGGTATCTGCTTATATTTTTTATGTAAAAGGTATTACGTCCCAATAATATCTGATTTGCTAAATCTCTGCAAAAGAGAGAAAGAGGATGGAAAAGGGGCAATATACTTTGCTTTTGGGATGTTGTTTTCTTTAATTTTAATTGATGACATAAAAGCTATATTCTTTGGAATACTGGTTTTTGCCGTTGGAGATGCATTAGCCACTATTATAGGCATTAATGGAAGATTAAAGATTAGCTACTTTGGAAAAACAGTTGAAGGATTTTTAGCATTTTTTATCTCTGCATCTTTGATTTTATATCCATTTTATGGGATTTATGGAATTTTTGTTGCTTTAACCTCTGCATTAATTGAATTTGTAAGTAAGAGGATAAAAGTGGATGATAATCTATATCTGCCTTTTGTTGTGGCGTTTATTCTAAGTATTTGCCCATATAAGCCCCAATTCTTTCATATCCTAACTTTCTGTAGTATTCTCTAACTCCAATACCACTTGTTACCAAAATCTTCTTCTTTCCAAATTCTTCTTTTGCTATCCTTTCAGCCTCTTCTAAAAGTTTTCTTCCATAACCCTTATGTTGCCATGTAATTTCCTTCAAATCCTTGGTTAATGGTTTTTCTTGCCCACAAACATGGAGTTGTCTAACTAACATGGTGTTATCATCAATCTCCTTTCTAAATGGCTTATATGGCTCCCTCAATCTTAAAAATGCTATTAAAATATCGTTTTTTACATCCTCATAGGATAAAAATATCTCAGTCCCACCACTTGCCTCATACTCCTCTCTGCATAGTTTTATATGCTCTATCTCTGGCATTATTCCTTTTTTATACATAACATGCCCAACTTCTCTGCATCTTATGCACTTGCATTTAATTCCATGCTTTTCCATGTATTTATAAACCAACTCTCCCAAATTGCTCTTCTTAACTCCATCAACTATTACTGTAGCTGGGATATCCCTCTGAATCCTTGAAGTTCTAACCCATTTTGGCATTATTGACTTTGCATAGGCAATTATTTCTATTGCCTCCTCTTCTCTGTATGGTTTATAAAGCCCCTTTTTCCACATCTCATAGAGTTCAGTTCCTTCAATAACCAAGCATGGATAGATTTTAACCATATCCGGCATAAAGTCTGGATTGCTAAATATCTCTTTAAACATCTTTTTGTCCATCTCCATATCAGAGCCGGGCATTCCCGGCATTAAGTGATAAGAAACCTTCAAACCACTATCTTTTAATAATTGGGTTGCTTTTATTGTGTCTTCAACTGTATGACCTCTCTTGCAGAATTCTAAAATCTCATTGTAGATTGTTTGAACTCCCAACTCTACCCTTGTAGTCCCTAATTTTAGCATTTGGTTTATCTCCTTCTCTCCACAACAATCTGGCCTTGTTTCTATACAGAGAGCTACACATCTATGTTCAGCAGTTTCATTAATCTTTTGGGCTTCTTCCAAACTACTTGCATCAACACCGTTCATAGCATCTAAGCATCTCTTAATAAACCAATCTTGATAAGCTATTTCTCTTGCTGGAAATGTTCCTCCCATTATAATAAGCTCTATCTTGTTTGTTGGATGCCCTACCTTTTCCAATTGCTCAATCCTTGCTTTTGTTTGTAAGTATGGGTCGAAGTTGAACATTAAACCTCTCATAGTAGCTGGTTCTCTTCCAGTGTAGCTTTGTGGCACATCTCCAAACACACTTCCAACTCCTCCGGGGCAGAAGATGCATTTTCCATGAGGGCATTTTTCTGGAGAGGTCATAACTGCTACAACTGCCACTCCGGAGATTGTTCTAACTGGCTTCTTTCTTAATATAGGGATTAATATCTTCTTCTCTTCTTCAGTTGCATACTGTAAGATTTCAGAGTTTGATGGATGTCCAATACCAATTCTATGAATTCTTAAGCACTCTGCCTTTATCTGCTCAATTCTCTTTTTATCTAAGGTGTTTCCCCTGTTGTATTCATCTAAGATTCTTTCAATGATGCATCTCATTAATTTGGCTTTTTCATCCATGATAATCACCAATAAACTTTAAACTTACATATATAAATATGTCCATGAAAATGATTTATATAGTTTATTCGGCAATGTTTATAATGTTATTGTATAATTGTAGGATTTTAATAAGATAGTGGTGATTAAATGCTAACACATGTTGATGATAAAGGAGTTAAGATGGTTGATATCTCTAAGAAAGATGATGTTGAAAGATTTTGTGTTGCCGAGGGCTATATTAAATTAAAACCAGAGACCATTAAATTAATAAAAGAACATAAAATTAAAAAAGGCAATGTCTTAACAACTGCACAAATAGCTGGAATCTTGGCAGTTAAAAAAACTTATGAGCTAATTCCAATGTGTCATCCAATACCAATAACTTCAGTAAATATTGAATTTGAGATATTTGAGGATAAGATAAAGGCAATTTGTTCAGTAAAAACTACCTATAAAACTGGTATTGAGATGGAGGCATTAACTGGGGTCTCTATAGCTCTATTGACAATTTGGGATATGGTTAAATCTGCTGAAAAGGATGAGAATGGGCAGTATAAAACTGCTGAGATTTTTGGAATTAGAGTTGTTGAGAAGATTAAAAAATGATTTTTGTGATAATTATGGTTGATGCCACTTTTGACATTGTTCTTTGGGTTAGGATGATTAAAGAAGGGATAGAGAAGAAAAACCTAAATCCTTGGGATGTTAATATTGCTGAAATAGCAGATTACTACATACAAAAGATTAGAGAGCTTAAGAAGTTTGATATTAGGCTTTCTGCCGATGTTATTCTTGTTGGTGGTATCTTACTGAGGATGAAGTCTGAGGCTTTGTATGATGAATGTAAGGTTGAGGAGGAAGAGGATGATTATGATTACTATGATGATTATTATGATTATGATGATGTAGAGGAACAACCTAAAAAAAGTAGGAAAAAAGAAAAGGAAGATAAAAATAAAGATAAAAAAAGCAAAAAACCTGTTACTGTTGATGAATTAATTAAAACTATTGAAAGAGAGTTGAATAAAGTTAAAAAATCTAAAAGAAAGAAAGAGAAGAAGATAAATGAAGTTGAAGAGATTATAGAAGAGCTTATAGAAGAGGAAGATATTTCAGATATAATAGCAGAGTTGTTAGAGGATTTGATGAGAGAAGGCATTATAGTTTATCAGGAGAAATTTAAAACAAAGGAGGAGAGAGTTAGGTATTTTATACCTTCATTATACTTAGCTAATGATGGGAAGGCGGAATTAATTCAAGAAAAGTTATTTGGAGAATTAATAATTAAACTCAAATCTTTTTAAAAATGAGAGTTTAAAATTTCTGATTTTTTATCTTATTTTCTATATTGTATTGGGATTTTAATTAGGTAGGGAGTTTTTTAATGACATACTCTCCGCCCTAAAGGGCGGAGTTTCTTTAGGAGAGCAGAGGGTTTAAAACCCTCACCCTCCATGGGTTGCCAAGCCCACTATCCCTACCCCTTTCGGGGTTCGGGACTACCTTTTCCCAACTTAACGTCCCCAGCGGTGGGATTTTCGAGACTGAAGTTTCTGCTTCAGGTAGCGAAATCTTTGATTTCGCCTGAATCCCACCCATAATAACGTGGACTGGGGACAATCGTTAGATTCTAACTTCGAATATATAAAAATTACGCTTGTCCCACCCACCTCCCCTAATTCATCACCGCCCTAAAGGGCGGTGCTTTCTTAGCGACAATTAATGGTAAGTTTAATAATTTCGTTTCTATACCGCAACTATCTTATTTTAACAATATAAAAAATAAGGAAATGGGAGCTTGAAAGTGTTTCCATACCGAATCGGTCTGATTTTAACTACACTGACTTAGAATATTCTGGAAGATTTGAATACGGGTTTCCATACCGAATCGGTCTGATTTTAACTTAATAATGATAATAATGGTGGGGGGGATGTGAATGAATCCAAGTTTCCATACCGAATCGGTCTGATTTTAACCAAAGCAATTCAGGGATATGCTAACGCAGGTGCTCCTGCCGATGTTTCCATACCGAATCGGTCTGATTTTAACATAGCTTCAATGGGAGAATTGCTGTCTCCAATAGTTGAGTTTCCATACCGAATCGGTCTGATTTTAACGGCTTATTTACATTAGAAACTATGAATTGCATAATTACATGAGTTTCCATACCGAATCGGTCTGATTTTAACCGAACAAGACCTTGCCGAAGTTGAACCATACCAAGTTGATAAGTTTCCATACCGAATCGATCTGATTTTAACTTTTCCGAAGACTTTGAAAAATTCAAAAAACTAATTTTGTTTCCATACCGAATCGGTCTGATTTTAACTAAGTAATCCGTATAAATCCTATTCTTAATCTGATTTAGTTTCCATACCGAATCGGTCTGATTTTAACCATTGTTGTCTTCTACTTCTATTATTTGTTGTTTTTCAAGTTTCCATACCGAATCGGTCTGATTTTAACAAACCTCCATATTCTCTCCCATTTTAAATAAGAATACTCGTTTCCATACCGAATCGGTCTGATTTTAACTTCTCTATATACCATACATCCCTCCCCATGAAATCAAGTTTCCATACCGAATCGGTCTGATTTTAACTGGTCTGGTGCTATTGTTAGATTTGGTATTGCCCTATTGTTTCCATACCGAATCGGTCTGATTTTAACTGTAATTGTTCGTTGGTGCATTATACTCAAAGTTGGGAAGGTTTCCATACCGAATCGGTCTGATTTTAACAACAACGAGATTAATAACATAAATAACTTATATGATGACTTAGTTTCCATACCGAATCGGTCTGATTTTAACGAACACTGTTAGATGATTTTACTGAGAGTCCTAAGTTTCCATACCGAATCGGTCTGATTTTAACGAAATATGATGTTTTAGTCGAAAATCTTCAAAAATACTTATATGTTTCCATACCGAATCGGTCTGATTTTAACTTTGAAAATCAGGAAGTTTAACGATTTGTATAAGCTTTGTTTCCATACCGAATCGGTCTGATTTTAACAGGGCAATCATTCACAATCAATTTTTTATTATTCTTCTTATATTTATACTTTTTGGTAGTATATTTTTCTAAGGGTAAATAACCGTCTTTATTTATAAACCCACTAATATTTAAATCTTTCCTTTTTAACAAAATTAAGTATTCTTATCTTTCTAAATTTGAAGATTTAACTTATTAGTTAGAGAAATTTTATTTAGCTAAATATCCAATCTTAATTTTTAAAAATCTAAATAATTTAATAAACCCAAATATTCCAAATAATCAAACTTACAAACCCTTAGAAATTAAATTTAAATCCTCTAAATTAACAAATACTATCTAATTAACAACCTTATCAAATTCCAAGCCTATTCAACGAGACAAACACAACAATATAATAAACACCTAAAAACATCTTAATCAAAATTATCAACAAACTCATATAAATATTTTACTTTTCTAATTAATACATCTCAAACAACTCTCCTAAGGTTATTTTTTTATCTGTTTTAACTAATTCAGGGATTTTTCCTTTGATTCCTACCTTATCCCCAACAACAACAAAAACCCCGTCTATTTTTTCAATATCATCTGCCTTTTCTAATGCGTTGCTTATCATCTCCTCCACATCTCTTCCTCTTGAATAATTACATATTGCTGTTGCAGCAGCATCAGCTATGGCAGAGCTTTTTGCAAATACGGTTACTGCATCAGCCTCTCCAAAGCTTACTGAATGCCCTACAGTAGCTGAGGAAGTGCAAACTCCGTAAATATTTCTAATTTTCTCTTTTTTTAATCTAAATCCAACTTCTCCAGTAATCCTTGAATTTCCAGCATATAAACCAACAACAACATCTTTTTTAGCCCTTAAGCAGATATCTCCACCGTTCTCAGCAATGATGTTTTTTGCTCCAATATTTTTAACCAACATCTCAGCAATAACTCCAGCAACACTTGCCATAGGCCCTACATTGGCAATCTCTCCAGCTATAGCCATTAACTTTACAATTTCTGGAACATCCTCTTCTATACTAACAGGAAAATAAGAAGTTAAAAAATAAGGATTTTTTAATATGTATCTCTCTAACTCCAATCTATTTTTTAAAATAATCTCCTCTGCCTTTTTAAAATACCTCTTATCATCAACTTTTAAGAGTATATTCGTCTCTTTTATTATAATCCTTTTTTTGAACCACATAACAATCCTTGAATTTTTTTATTTCAAAAATTCTTTATAGTGTTTTTCTGCTATGTCTCCAAACACTGGGAATTTATACATCTCTCCGTTATATGCCTTAATCATCCCAACAATCCATAAAACTATTATTGCAATATTTATTAAAGCAGAAATTACCCATCCAATTATTGGAATTGCTGAAACAACTATAGCCACCAAGTTTAAACTTAAAAATGTTACAAATGACTGCATAGCATGGAATCTAATAAAGTCATCTTCCCTCTCTAATAACAAAAATATCAATCCACTAATCCAAAATAACAAATAGCATAAAACCCCCTCTATATTTTTATCTAACCCCAAAGCCATAAATCTCACCAAAAAATTTAAAAGATAATAGCTTAATAATTTAAATGAATTTTATTAATTCTCTTATTGCCTCTTCTACATTCTTCGCTTTAACTACTCCAGAAGCTAATAAAACACCCTCTGCCCCTAAATCAAGAGCTGCCTTAACATCCTCTCCTTTAGATATTCCAGCTCCACATAACACTTTAACATCCTTATTTATCTCTTTAACCGCTTTAACAGTTCCCTCAACGACCTCTGGATTTGCCTTTGATACTGGAATGCCAGTTCCTATAAGCTCTGGTGGTTCAACTGCAATATAATCAGGGCTTAGAGCTGCAACTGCCTTGGAAGTATTTACATTGTTTGTGCAGACAATTGTCTCTAATCCTAAATCTTTACATCTATTTATAACTGCTTCAATATCAGCTAAAAGCATTCTCTTCTCTGAGTGATTTATTAAAGTTCCCTTACAACCACAATCTTTAATTGCCTCAGCTAATATATGTCCAGTATGACTTCCAGGATTTATGTTATCTATATGTTGAGCATAAACTGGAATATTAACATTTTCAACAATCATCCTTAAATCTACAAACTGAGGAGCTACCCCAATGGTAATTCCACTTTCCTCACTAACTTTCTCGGCAGCTTTAGCTATCTCCAAACCTCTCTTTCCAATACTCTCCTTGTATGTCTTGTAGTTAATTACAATCAACATATGCTTTCACCGTGAGAGAATGATAGTTCAGATAGATGATTATTTTATAGGGATGATATTTAAAGGTAATCAATTGGTTAAAAATACAATCCCTCTAAGAGGGGAGGAGATATTTAATTTCATAAATGGAGAAGTTATTAGCAACCCAAAGGAAGAGTATTTAAAAATAGCCGAAATTATATTAAAACTATATTTTGCAGAGATTGATGATAAAGAAGCAAGAGAATTAATAAATTATAAATTAGAAGTCCCCACCTTTACAAGAAAAGTTTTAGATATTGTTAAAGATATTGAGTTTGGAGAAACATTAACCTATGGAGATATAGCCAAAAAACTAAATACCTCACCAAGAGCTGTTGGAATGGCTTTAAAAAGAAATCCTCTACCTCTAATAATTCCGTGTCATAGAGTTGTTGCTAAAAATTCGTTGGGGGGTTATTCTTACGGATTAGATAAGAAAAAATTTATCTTGGAGAGGGAAAGAATTAAAAATAAAAAATACAAAAAGGCTGAGGATGAAACAGCATGATAATAAGAAAATTTACATCTAAAGACTTAGATGCGGTTGAAGAAATAGAGAAAGAAGCATTTAAAACCCCTTATCCAACCAGTTTAATTTTAGGAATATGGGCAATGTATCCAAACTGTTTTTATGTAGCAGAGATTGACGGAAAGGTTGTGGGTTATATTTTAGGAAGTATGGATTGGGGGAATGGGCATATTGTCTCATTAGCTGTAAAAAAAGAATATAGAGGGTTTGGAATTGGAACATCTTTATTAAAAACATTAGAAAATTATTATTTCAACATAGCTAACTGCAACTACATAGTTTTGGAGGTTAGAGTTTCAAACATTGTTGCAAGAAAATTTTATTATAAGATGGGTTATAGAGATAGAAAGCTCCTTCCAAAATACTATGAAGATGGGGAAGATGCTATATTGATGATAAAAAAGAAACCAAATGCTAAAGGGCCTTTAATAATAACTCTGTGGTGATTTATAGTGTCTTTCAAAACTTTTTGATGAAACCGAAGCTTTAGCTTCGGGCAATGAAAACCGTTTAGGTTTTCATCTAATCGAAGCGTTAGCTTCGAGCTACAAAAACTCGAAGAGTTTTTGTTTAACTTTTTCTAAAAGTTTCGTGGTGATTTAAATGATAATAATTCCTGCAGTTGATTTAAAAGATAAAAAGTGTGTTCAATTAATTCAGGGAGACCCAAATAAAAAGCATTTAGAGATAGATAATCCAGTAGAAGTTGCTAAAAAATTTGTAGATGAAGGGGCAGAGTATCTACATATAATTGATTTAGATGCTGCATTTGGAACAGGGAATAATAGAGATATTATTAAAAACATTATAAAAGAAGTTAATGTTCCAGTTGAAGTTGGAGGAGGAATTAGAAATTTAGAGATAGCAAAAGAATTGATTGGCTTAGGAGTTGATAGAGTTATAGTAGGAACTAAGGCAATTTTAGAGCCAAAATTTATAGATGATTTAAATAAAGAGATTGGAAAAGATAAGATAGTTTTGGCTGTAGAATGTAAAGATGGGAAAGTAGTTATTAAAGGATGGAAAGAGAAGGTAGATAAAACACCATTAGAGGTTATTAAAGAATTTGAAGATAAGGTTGGCTATGTCTTATTTACAAATGTAGATGTTGAAGGTTTGTTAAAAGGAATAAATGTTGAGATAATTAAAGAGTTAATTGAAAAAACTGACATCCCTATCATCTACTCTGGTGGAATCACAACCTTAGAGGATATAAAAGCTTTAAAAGAACTTGGTATTTATGGAGTTGTTATTGGTTCTGCTTTATATAAAGGTTTAATTAACTTAAAAGATGCTGTAAAAATAGCTAAAAGTTAAAAAATAGTAAAAGATAATTTTTACTGCAAATCAACATATATATCTCTTCCTTCGTCAATTGCATCCAAAATCTCTTTTCCTACCTTTGTTTTTTTGTTTATCCTTACTGTTCCATCATTTCTAACAGTTACAGTTGTTAATAGCTTCCCATCTATGTATATCCTTATATTCTCTCCTGCAAAGTCCTCTCCAACATCCACAATCACATATTTATCAGTTTCATAGATTCGTGTTGATTCAAGCTCATTTACATACTCGTATTTTCTATATATTCTTTCCATATCTTTTTCTTCTTCTTTTTCCTTCTCTTTAACTGAAATCTTTAATCCAAGCATATCTTCTAATTTTGATATCTCCCTTCCACCTTTACCTATAATAGCCCCAATATATTTCTCTGGAACAATTAAATCAATTGAATTATCTCCAGTAACCTTTACCATTGGCTTGGCTTTTCTTGGTAGAAGTTTTTTCAATATCTCTTCCAATTTCTCTTCAGCATATCCATATATTGGAGCTTTTTTTCCTTCTTCTCCTTTAATTGGCATTACTACAACTTGCTCTCCATAGGTGTAGATTTCATACTCAACTTTTCCTGTTTCAAAGTCCTTAACTTCAATAACTGGTCTTGCTAAATCTTCTTCAACCATTCCATAAGGCACTTTAACTGTGAAGTCAATCTCATAAACCTTCTGGATTTTACCATCTTTTATAAAGATTACAGTATCAACAACTTGAGGAATAACCCCAAGCTCAACTCTTCCAATCAACCTTTGGATGGCATCTATTGGTTTTGAGGCATGAACAACCCCTACCATTCCAACTCCAGCCATTCTCATGTCTGCAAATATCTCAAAGTCCCTTGTCTTTCTAACTTCATCATAGATTGTATAATCAGGTCTAACCAATAATAGGATATCACATGTCTTTTCCATATCTCCTTCCAATGGGGCATATTGAGTTATTTCCTTACTAACTTGCAAATCTCTTGGACTTTCCATTGTCTTAACTATCTTTCCTTGGCTTCTATAAAACTCTGCTAATGCAGCAACAAACGTTGACTTTCCACTTCCAGGTGGTCCAGAAACGAAAATACCCTCTGCTCTTTCTTTTAATCTTTGCATTAATTTCTCTGACAATCCATAATCTTCTAATGATGCTTTAACTATTGGCCTAACTGCTGTAACCTCCAAAGCCTCGGAGAATGGTGGTCTTGCAATTGAAATCCTAATATTTCCTAACTGAATGACTGTAGCTCCCTTTCTTTGAATTTCAAAGAATCCATTGTTTTGCTCAGCATACTTTATAATATTGTCAATTATATCTTCCATCTCTTCTTTAGTTAGCTCCTTATCCCCAATAGGCACAAGTTTAACTTCCCCTGGCTTACCTTTTTTAGCATAAGGTAAACATCCTTCTTTTAAATGTACAGACATTGTTTCTTCATCAAAGTATTTATCTAATACAAGCTCAACTTCCTCCTCCATAGTTTCTAAGAAGTAAGCTTCAATACCTTGTGCTTTAGCTAAGTTGTATTGAATCCAATCACTTGTTAATAATATAGAGTTTGTCTCTTTAGCCACTTTCCTAATCATTGCGTCAATTTCTCCACTTTTTGCTAAAAATATCTCTTCTCTTGTAGGTCTCTCTCCACAGTATTCAACTTTAATATTATGTTCGTTAGCTTTCTCTATTAGTTTTCTAAGCTCTTCTATTCCTTTATATCCAATTTCTCTTCCCATATTTGCTTGATATTCTAATTCAGAGACTACTGCCTCAGGGATTATTATTGTAGCATCTTTAAGCTTACCTCTCTCAATTAATTCTGTTATCCTCCCATCTATAACCACACAGGTATCGACACAAACTTTTTTTCCAATTAAATCCAGTTCATCAATAGATTTTGTTTCCAATTTCTTTCTTTCTTCCAGATTCATAACTGTCACCTTCAATTCTTAAGCTTATAATATGGAATATTATATACATGCGAATATAAGAGATGATTTGAACAATCATAAATTTGTGATGAACTTCCTAATTATTATTTATATTATTTAAATGGTTTTGGGATTTAAACATTTTTTCTTAAAGTTAAATATTTTTTTAGACAAATTAATAGCCCATATCAAAAATTTTTACCCCTATAAATATTTTTCGATTTGTGGTAAATAGAAAACTTAATTACTACCATAAAATGATAATATAATAATTGTTGTTAATAACAAAAATTAAGGGTGAGACTGTGAAATTTGGAATTGAATTTGTCCCAAATGAGCCAATACAAAAACTCTGTTACTATGTTAAGTTAGCTGAAGACAATGGATTTGAATACTGTTGGATTACAGACCACTACAACAACAGAAACGTTTACATGGCATTAACAGCTATCGCAATGAATACAAACAAAATTAAGTTAGGTCCAGGAGTTACAAACCCATATGTTAGAAGTCCAGCAATAACAGCATCAGCTATTGCAACATTAGATGAGTTATCAGGAGGAAGAGCTGTTTTAGGTATCGGTCCAGGAGACAAAGCTACCTTTGATGCTTTAGGAATTGAGTGGGTTAAACCAGTTACAACATTAAAAGAGTCAATTGAAGTTATAAGAAAGTTGTTAGCAGGAGAGAGAGTTTCATTTGAAGGAAAAGTTGTTAAGATTGCAGGAGCTGCTTTAGCTGTAAAACCAATTCAAAAGAAAGTTCCAGTCTACATGGGAGCACAAGGACCAAAGATGTTAGAAACTGCTGGAATGATTGCTGATGGAGTTTTAATCAACGCATCAAACCCAAAGGACTTTGAAGCAGCAATTCCATTAATCAAGAAGGGAGCTGAAGCTGCTGGAAGAAGCATGGATGAGATTGATGTCGCTGCCTACGCATGTATGTCAGTTGATAAGAATGCTGACAAGGCAAAGCAGGCAGCAGTTCCAGTTGTTGCTTTCATCGCAGCAGGTTCACCACCAGTAGTCTTAGAGAGACATGGTATTGACATGGAGAAAGTTGAGGCAATAAGAAATGCATTAAAATCAGGAAACTTCCCAGAGGCATTCAAGAATGTTGATGACACAATGTTGGAAGCATTCTCAATCTACGGAACACCAGAAGACGTTGTTGAGAAGTGTAAGAAATTAGCTGAGATGGGAGTAACCCAGATAGTTGCTGGTTCCCCAATTGGACCTAACAAAGAAACAGCAATTAAGTTAATTGGTAAGAAAGTAATTCCAGCATTAAAAGAGTAAATTAGATGATAAATAAAATCACTCTCTAAATTTTTCTTTTTTATTTATTTTTATGAGGTGAAAGTTATGAAAAAGCTATTTTTTATTTTTATAATTGCTGTTTTGCTATGTGGATGCACTACAAATAAAACAACAAATGTAAATAATGAAATAAACAGTTCAAATAATATTGAAACAAACGAAAACTTAGAAAATGAGACTCCAATTCAAAAAACTGAAAAGGAGCAATTGAATGAAATAAAAGAAATAAAATACATGTATATCGTAAAAGAAGGCAATAAAACAAAAATTCAATTTGCATTTGCCTATGAAAATGGAAGTTTAGCAAAAGTTAATAGTGGAAAAGTTATATTAGAAATATTTGACGATAGCGGTTTGTTGTTTAAAAAAACTTATGACGTTAACAATCTTCCTATAAAAGCAAATTATTACTATGAAATTGAACTACCAAAAATTAAGGGCTTTTATAGCAATGCGAAATTTGTATTGACTTATGAGTATAATAACATGACATTATCAAAAACAAACTATGGAACAATTGAAAGATACTCACCAGAGGAGATGAAGGAAATCTTTGAGAAAGAATATCATGAAAATTCAGTGAAGACTAATATAGAGGAGTTTAGAGATGAAGTAGGAATAAAATTCACTGTAAAAGAGTTTGGATACTACAAATTCTATAACAACCAAACTGATAAAATTGAAGATGCATTTAGGGTTGATTTTACAGCCAAAAACTTAAACTCTGATTCTTATTTGTTCTCTCCTAAAGAAGTATGCTTAATTTCTGGAGATGAAAAATATTGGAAGATTGGAGGACTTGATGAAGTAGAAATTGGAATTAATCAAGAAATTAATGGTTATTGGGTATTTAGAAAACCAGATAACATAGAAGGTTTAAGATTGGACTTCAAAATAGGAGATATTGTTTATGATATTCCTTTAACACAAAATAAATAGTCAATTTATAATAAAGTTTATAATAAAAATATTAAAATATAATTTCTTACAATTTTTGCAGGTATTTAATAATATTTGCCATAGCTACACATCCATCCCCTACAGCTTTTGCCACTTGCATAACCCCTCCCCTAACGTCTCCTACTGCATAAATTCCATCTATATTTGTTTTGCAGTTTTCATCAGTCTTTATAAACCCTCTTTTGTCTAACTCTATTCCACTATCTTTTAAAAATTCAGTGTTTGGGACATGTCCTAAGCTTATAAATATGCCATCAGCTTTTATTATCTCTTCCTTTCCATCAACCAATATCTTTACACCTTCAGCTTTTTCATTTCCAATAATTTCTAATGGTTTTGCATTATAAATTATTTCAACGTTATTAGCTTCTTTAAGCCTATCTAACATTATAGGCTCAGCAGCTTTCAACTCTGATTTGTCAGTTATTACAACAACCTTTTTAGCAATGTCCTTTAAATTTATAGCACTCATAATTGCTGGAGTGTCCCTTCCAATAACTATAACTTCCTTATTTAAATAGAAGAAGGCATCACACATTGTGCAATAGCTAACTCCCCTACCAATAAATTTATCCTCATTTAAGCCAAGCTTTTTAGGCTTAGTTCCAGTTGCTATAACAATAGTTTTGGTTAAATACTCAGTAGTTTTTGTTATAATCTTAAAAGGTCTCTCTTTAGTATCTATCTTAATAACTTCATCATATATTATTGGCAGTTTAAATTTTTCAGCATGATTTTTAAATTTTTCAGCTAACTCATAACCTCTAATCTCTTCAAATCCAGGATAGTTTTCAACAATCCCTGCTTCAGCAATCCTCCCTCCAGCATTTTCCTTCTCTATACATAGAGCTTTTAGCTTTCCTCTCATAGCATAAATTCCAGCAGTTAAGCCAGCAGGGCCAGCACCAATAATTATTGTGTCATAAATCATTTTTCCACCACAAAAATTTGTGTCACAGTTATGCACCATTATTTAAATATTTACAGAATGTCTTATATATTTTTGTCTTAAAATCCTTTTGAGTGATATCATGCTAATCATTTTAACAGGACTGCCAGGAGTTGGAAAATCAACATTTTCAAAGAATTTGGCGAAAATTTTAAGCAGATACAATATTGACATCATAGTTTTAGGAAGTGATTTGATTAGGGAGAGCTTTCCAATTTGGAAGGAAACTTATGAGGAATTCATTAGAAAGGCAAGTTATGGCTTAATAGACTCTGCTTTAAAACACTACTGGGTTATTGTGGATGATACAAACTATTACAACTCAATGAGGAGAGATTTGATAAATATAGCAAAAAAATATAATAAAAATTATGCTATAATATATTTAAAAGCTCCTTTAGAGGTTTTAATTAAAAGAAATATTGAGAGAGGAGAAAAAATACCAAATGACGTGATTAAGAAGATGTATGAGAAATTTGATGAGCCGGGGAGAAAATACAAATGGGACAAGCCGTTCTTAGTAATAGATACAACAAGGGATATTGATTTTAATGATATAGCTAAAAAATTAATTGAAAAGAGTAAAGAAACTCCAAAATTTTATACTTTAGAAGAGAATAAAAACAGAACTAACAATGTATTTGATAAAATAGATAAAGAAACGAGAAAGATAGTAAATGAGTACATAAAATCTGGAAAAATTGGTAAAGAAAAAATTAGAGAGGTTATAGAATTAAGGAAAGAGTTTTTAAAGAAAATAAAAAGAATGGAGAATATTGATGTTAATTCTACCTTAAAAGAATTTAAAAATCTACTCGATGGTTGTTGAACAAATAGTGTTTTTCAAAATACTTTAGAATAAGAATAACCTTTTAGTAAAAGCTTAACCAAAACCTAACACCTCCTCGCTTACGCTCGGAGGTGTAAATTAGCAAATTGGAGGTATGCCAATAGGGGCGTAGCCCCTATGGCTTCTAGAATAACTAAGACACTGATGAACGCCTTCTTTTAAGAAGGCGTTCAAATATTCCTTTTTAATTTTAACAACTTTTGAAAAACACTATAGATATCTTTAAATAAAAGTTTTTATAATAGATATATTGTGGCATTAATTAAAATCTGTGGGGATTAGTATGTCAGAAGAAAAAGAAGTTAAAGAAATAAAGATTGAAGTTCCTAAAGAAATTGCTGAAAAGATTGAAAAAATAACTCAATTTTTAAATAGTTTAAAAGAAAAGAAAGAAGCAGTTTCTAAAGAAAAAATTGAAGAGATGTTAAAACTTATCGATGAAGTTAAGGATAAATTACCTAAAGTAAATGTAGATGTTGAAAAATTGGCTAAAATCTTAGAAGGCACTGGAAGTGAGGTTAAAATTGTATTTAATAAATTAACTATTGACGGAGAAGTAGGTTTAAAAATTGTACCATTAAAAAAAGAGAAAAAAGATTAAATGTGAGATTTTGCTCGATAAACTTAACTACCTATTTTTATTTTGGAGATTGATAAAAGAAGGCAGTTTAAAGATAGCATTAACCAATATTTTTTCTTTAGAGGTTAATAGGGATTATGTTGTAATAAATGTTGAGAATATAAAGTTAATAAAAAAGATTATTGATGCTGTCTCTTTTAAATCTGATGATAAAGAGCCAAAAAGCTTTTTTGATAAAATTGAGGATTTAACATCTCTTTTAAATCAAATTTCAAAAATAGCTAATATACTGGTTAAGGAAAGAAAGACATTTATTTTGAAATATAAAGGAGAGGATGTTTTAATTGCTGGGTATGATGCAAAAGGAGGGCTATTCCTAAAAAATATAAAAATTGCTAATAAACTGCTTTTAATAAAGATGCTGAATGAGTTTAAAAATTAACTCCTCAAAATCTCATACATCTCTTCAGCCTTTTCATAGACTTTTTCCTCATCAACAGTTAAGATTTTGCCATTGCTCATCACTATCTTCCCATCTATGATAACATCATCCACAAAACCGTTGAATGCATAAACTAAATGGGATAAAATATTTTCTTTTGGGTATAAGTAGGGTTTATCTAAGTTTATTAAAACAATATCTGCTAAATATCCTTCTTTTATCTCTCCAGCTTTTATATTCAATGCCTTAGCTCCATTCTTTGTAGCAAAGTTAAATGCCTCCTCTGCCTTAACAACAGTTGGATTTAAGTTATATCCTTTATGTAAAATTGCAGAGACCTTTATCTCCTCAAATAGGTTTAGGTTGTTGTTACTTCCACAGCCATCAGTTCCTAAGGTTATATTTATGCCCTCAGCCAAGAGTTTTGGAATTGGGGCAATTCCAGATGCTAATTTTAGGTTGCTAATTGGGTTGTGGGAAACATTTATGTTTTTCTCTTTCATTATCTTAATTTCTTCATCTGTTAAATGAACGCAATGAGCAGCTATAACCCTAACACCATCAAAGAAGCCAAATGAGTTTAGATAGACAAATGGCTCCATTCCTGTTTTTTCTTTAACCATTTTAATCTCATCTAATGTTTCATTTAGATGTATATGAATAGGGACACCATATTTCTTAGCTAAGTTATTAACTTCCACTAAAAGTTCTTTAGAGCAAGTATATGGAGCATGAGGGCCAAGAGCTGGCATAATTCTGCTGTTATTTAAGCTGTTTATATAGTTTATATACTTCTCAGCATTTTTAAGCTCTCTTTCTCTCTTTTCCTCATCAAATAAATCAATCATTCCGTAAGCTAAGACTGCCCTCATTCCACTCTCATCTACTGCCTTAGCAATCCCCTCCAAGAAGAAATACATATCATTAAATGTTGTTGTTCCACTTCTAATCATCTCTATACATCCCAATAAAGTTCCCCAATAGACAATCTCCTCATTTAGCTTTGCCTCCATAGGCCAAATATAATTATTTAACCACTCCATTAATGGCAAGTCATCCGCAACTCCTCTAAATAGAGTCATTGGTATATGAGTGTGGGTATTTATCAAACCTGGAATTGCAATCTTATTCTTTCCATCAATGATTTCAGCATCTTCAAGTTCTTCTTTTTTAACTTCTCCAATCTTTTTTATTTTGTTTCCTTCAATTAGTATATCTTGTCTCTTCCCATTCACAAATACATCCTTTATTAGTATCACTGTTTCACCTTTTTTATTGTAAATTGTGGAACTTAACGAAGTACTCAAAGAATTCTTTGAATTCCTTTAATACATCTCTTTTGTAGCCAACATAGTTATGGACGATATATTTATCTTTATCAATTTGAATATTTTTCAAGTCTTCTGTTTCGATTATGAAATCCATAGGGACGGTAAATATAAATAACTTCTTTCTTAGAATGTCCTCTAACTCATTCCTTAATGGTTCTATACAGTATTTAATCACTTCTTCTTTAGAAGACAAATATGTGTATCCTAACTCAATAAGTTTTTCTCTATGTGCTTCCAGAGTTCTAATGTAAATATTCATAACCTTATTGAACTCTTCTTCAGACATCCAAAATGGATGCCTATTTTTAAAGAACTTAAGACGTTCTTCTACTTTTTTATCATATCTTCCTTTTTCTAATAATCTGTATCTAACTTTTGTTCCTTCTCTTACTTCTTCATAGAGGTTGTATAGTGTCCAACTTCTAAGTATAAGAGCATACGGAATGGAAGAACATTCGAGTAAAGCATAATATTTTCCAAAACTTAGGTCATTTTGTGGGCGGATAACTTCAATATTATGTTCATCTATCGGTATATCCACATATTCAGCTAAGTCGAATAAAGGAATATCTCTCAAAGCAGAGCTTAAAAGAATTACTGCATCAGATAGTAGTATCTTTCTGGTGGTTCTCTCTAAAATTATCTTTCCAAACATTTTTTCCAATTCTTTAATTACACTTCTAATACATATGTACTTGGTGGATTTCCCAGGTTTGTAAAATCTGAATGTGTTAAATATAAATTTATTATTTATAAAGTATGGAGAATGTAGAATTATGAATATCTGTGAGTTGATATCCTTAGCATTTTCAAGAATCTTTGAAAGTCTCTTTTGATACTTTGGATGAAGTTGATTAAATGGAGTATCAAGTAAAATAACCTTTGCCTCATGTCCAAATATTAAAGTTAGAATTTCTAAAATCTTCTTTATTCCAAGCCCCACCATGTTTAGAGGTATCTCAATATCCTCTGAATATACTACAATATCTGGCCTATTATTAGTTAAAATCACATCAAAGCTGAGATTTTCACTATTAAATATGTATTCAAACATCTCTTTAATTTTAATATATCTTTTTCTTAATTTTAAGTTTGCATTATTCTTCAAGTAGAACAAATAACTGGGTATCCAGTTTTCAGAAGGTATGCTCAAAATGCCCAAATATAAATCATCTTTTATTGTAGATGTCTTAAATAATCTTAATATTTCAGATTTTACTTTCTTTTCCGAATTGTTGTTTTTTAATCCAGCGAGTAATTCAATTATCATATAATCTGGAATCATTACCTTACCTTCATTTGATGAATAGTCTTCATAGAATATCAAATCATTCTCATATATCTTCAATAAAACATCATTTAATGAGATATCACTAATTTCATGTATGTTTTCATAATTCAATCCACAGAATCTTGCGATATATTTTAAATCTTCAATAATTTCCTTGTCCCATGGATTTTCTTTCGAATATTCTAAAACCTTCTTAACATATATTGACATCTTATTAGCTAAAAGTTCATGCAAAGCCAATAAAACAATAAACGCTCTTAATATATTTTCATCCATTGTTAATCTTTTGAAACAATCTTCATATTTCTCAATATCGCCTATAAACTTATCTATTGGAATTTCAATGGTATTTTCTATATCTCCATCACCAATTCTTGTTGTGATTCCCTCTTCACCGTTAATCAATGTGCTAAAGAATAACTTTTCATTTTTTCCATAGATTGTAATTAATGCATTCATAGATGAGGTTATAATATTTTTTAAATCGTTTATAACTTCTATAACCTCAACGTTTCGGTCTAATTCACGTATTATCTTACTATGGTCAATTAAATCTGGTGTAACCTCTGATAATTCACGTTCTTTCAAATATGTTCTTATTTTTTTAATATTTTCTTCCAAACTTCTCAATCTAAGCATAAAATACGGCCTATAACATCTTAATTCAGAACACTCCCAAATATACGACCCTGCTGAAAAGTAATCGATAATACTATCTACAATGTTTAACTTCAAGTTGTTGCATAATTTCATCAAATCTGGGGCGTTTATTTTGAAGAAAATTTTAAGAAATTTAGCAATAATCTCTTTATCACTCTTATCAAATACCACATCTATTTCTATCTTTGCCGCTTTTAAAGTCTTATTGTGTAAATATGTTTCCAAATCTACTGCTGATATTTTTTCATTTATAATGTTTTTTAGTAGTTTTAAAACTCTAAATAAGTTTGTCTTTCCTACATTGTTGGGGCCGAAGATTGTGACAACATCTCCATCCTCAAATGTTATTTTAAAGTTATCAAATGATAATAAATTCTTAGCAGTTATTGACTTTATTTTCATAAATTTCACCATGTCATCTAATTTTAAAAGGATTAAGGATTAATCTGTAAAATAACTGGAGAGAGTTTATTTTACATATAATTTACATCTATTATATATACTATTTAAATCCTATTATTACAGTCCGGTATTTCTGGTGTCAATTTCTGATATCAAATTAACCGAAAACCTTAAAATAGTATTATGGCTAATAGATGTAGCGAGTATTTAATAAAAAGGCAATATGGTGATAAAAATGGTTAAAATATTCTATGATAAGGATGTAACCTTTGATGCGGTTAAAGACAAAACAATAGCAGTTATTGGTTATGGAAGCCAAGGAAGGGCTCAAGCTTTAAACATGAAGGATAGTGGTTTAAACGTTATAGTTGGTTTAAGACCTAATGGGGCATCATGGAATAAGGCAATCAAGGATGGGCATACAGTTATGACTATCGAAGAGGCAGCAGAGAAGGCAGATATCATCCATATATTGATACCAGATGAAGTCCAGCCAATGGTTTATAAAAAGCAGATTGAGCCTTACTTAACAGAAGGAAAGACAATAAGCTTCTCCCATGGCTACAACATACACTTTGGATTTATAAGACCTCCAGAGAACGTTAATATAACAATGGTAGCTCCAAAATCACCAGGAGCTATGGTTAGAAAGACTTATGAGGAAGGATTTGGAGTTCCAGGATTAGTTGCTGTTGAGAGGGATTATACAGGAGATGCTTTGCAGATAGCTTTAGGAATGGCTAAGGGAATCGGATTAACAAGAGTTGGTGTAATACAAACAACATTTAGAGAAGAGACAGAGACAGATTTATTTGGAGAGCAGGTTGTTTTATGTGGGGGAGTTACTGAGTTAATTAAGGCAGCGTTTGAAACATTGGTTGAGGCTGGCTATGCTCCAGAGATGGCATACTTTGAAACATGCCATGAGTTAAAGCTGATTGTTGATTTAATCTACCAGAAAGGATTACAAGGCATGTGGGAGAACGTTTCAAATACTGCTGAATACGGAGGTTTAACAAGAAGAGCAAGAGTTATAAATGAAGAGTCAAGAAAGGCAATGAAAGAGATATTGAAAGAGATTCAAGAAGGTAAATTTGCAAAAGAATGGAGCTTAGAAAGAGAAGCTGGCTTCCCAGAGTTAAATGCTTTAAGAAGATTAGAAAAAGAGCATTTAATTGAGAAGGTTGGAAAAGAGTTGAGAAAGATGTGTGGATTGGAGAAGGAGTAAGCTTTTAATATTTTTATTTTTTTTAAATTCATCATTCGACAATAGACATAATATATTTCAACAAAATCAAAAACTTTATATAATTTTGCCTCTACTTTTATTATTGTGATTGATATGGAGGAGAAAGTGGCAATGTATATAATAGGGGATATTGTTTTAGCTGAAAATACTGGAAAGGCTTTAAAAAAATGGAGAAACCTCTTTAACATCCAACAGATTGAATTGGCTAAATATCTAAATGTATCTCCCTCTGTTATAAGTGATTATGAAGTTGGCAGAAGAAAAAACCCGGGAGTAAATATCATAAAAAAGTATGTATTGGCTCTAATAGAAATAGATAAAGACAAAGGAGGGCAGACAATAAAGGCATTAAAGAGAATTTTAGATAAAAGCCCTTCAATGAAGGCAATATTGTCAATAAAAGAATATGAAAATCCAATAACTCTCAAAGAGTTCATAAACATCATTGATGGAGAAATTGCCATTGGGGAAAACTTAGACACTCCAATATATGGGCATACAGTCGTTGATAGCATAAAGGCAATATTAGAGATGAATGGAGACGATTTCTACCATTTGTATGGATGGACTACTGAAAGAGCTTTAATATTTACAAATGTCTCAACTGGAAGAAGCCCAATGGTTGCCGTTAGAGTTAGCGTAATGAAGCCAAGAGTTGTTGTTCTGCAAGGGATAAATAAAAATAAAATAGATAACTTAGCTTTAAAATTGGCTGAGATTGATAACATCCCATTAATAACAACCCACTTAGATACAAAAGAACTCATAAAGAGGCTAAACGAAATAAAATAGGGGGAAAGTATGGTTGGTATTGTTGGTTATGGAGCATACATTCCAAAGTATAGAATAAAAGTTGAGGAAATAGCAAGAGTTTGGAATAAAGACCCAAATGCAATAAAAAATGGATTATTAGTTTATGAAAAGGCAGTTGCAAGCTTAGATGAAGACACTGCCACAATAGCAGTTGAAGCAGCAAGAAATGCTTTAAAAAGAGCAAATATAGACCCAAAAGACATTGGAGCTGTTTATGTTGGAAGTGAGAGCCATCCTTATGCTGTAAAACCAACAGCTACAATAGTTGCTGAGGCAATTGATGCTACTCCAGAGCTAACCGCAGCAGATTTAGAGTTTGCATGTAAAGCAGGGACAGCAGGAATCCAGATGTGCATGGGATTGGTTGAGAGCGGCTTAATCAAATACGGCTTAGCTATTGGGGCAGATACAGCCCAAGGAGCTCCAGGAGATGCGTTAGAATATACGGCAGCAGCTGGGGGAGCAGCGTATATAATAGGAAAATCAGATGTTGTTGCTGAATTCAACGGCACTTACTCCTACACAACAGACACCCCCGACTTTTGGAGAAGAGAAGGAAAGCCATATCCAAGACATGGAGGAAGATTTACAGGAGAACCAGCTTACTTTAGGCATGTAATCAACGCAGCTAAGGGATTAATGGAGAAGATGGGAACGAAGCCGGAGGATTATGATTACTGCGTATTCCACCAACCAAATGGAAAATTCTACATCAGAGTTGCTAAGATTTTAGGATTTAAAGAGGATCAGTATAAAATAGGATTATTAACTCCTTATATTGGCAATACTTACTCAGGAGCTGTTCCTTTGGGATTGTCAAATATTTTAGATAACTGTGAGGGAGGGGAAAGAATTTTAGCCGTCTCTTATGGAAGTGGAGCTGGAAGCGATGCCTTTGATATAACAGTAACCTCAAAAATAAATAAAGTTAAAGACAAAGCCCCAAAAACAGCTTATTACTTAGAAAGAAAAGAATACATTGACTATGCAATATATGCCAAATTCAGAAAGAAAATTAAGATGTAAAAACACTTATTTTAGGTGGAAGAATGAGGGATGTTGCAATTATTGGTTATGGACAAACAAAGTTTGGTGAGTTATGGGAAAGAAGTTTTAGAAGCTTAATTGTTGAAGCAGGAGTTAAAGCAGTTGAGTCAGCAGGTATAGATGGGAAGGACATAGATGAGATGTATGTTGGAAACATGAGTGCTGGTTTGTTCGTTGGGCAGGAGCATATAGCCTCTCTAATAGCTGAGCATGCAGGTCTAAACCCAATACCTTCAACAAGAGTAGAGGCGGCATGTGCATCTGGTAGTTTAGCTTTGAGGCAGGCAGTGTTAAACGTAGCAAGTGGGGCAAGTGATGTTGTCTTAGTTGGAGGAGTAGAAAAGATGACAGATGTCGTTGATGCAACCTCTGCTATCTCATCAGCCTCAGACCAAGAATGGGAGGCTTTGTTTGGAGCTACTTTCCCATCATTATATGCGATGATGGCTCAAAGATATATGTATGAATATGGCTTAACTTTGGAAGAACTATCAATGTGGAGCGTTATTATGCATGAAAATGCCTCAAAAAACAGATATGCACAATTCCCATTTAAAGTTACATTGGAGCAAGTTCTCAACTCCTCACCAGTTGCAGAGCCTTTAAGATTGTTACATTGCTCACCAGTTTCAGATGGTGCTGCAGCCCTTATTGTATGTAAAGCAGAGAAAGCTAAAGAGTTTGTTAGCAAAGATGACATCATCTATATTAAAGCAAGTGTTCAGGCATCCGATACCATTGCATTGCACAGCAGAGAGAGTATAACAAGCTTAAAAGCTGCAAGAGTGGCAAGTGAAAAAGCTTATAAAATGGCAAATATAGAACCTAAGGATATAGATGTTGCTGAAGTCCATGACTGCTTTGCTATAAACGGCTTAATATTAATGGAAGAACTCGGCTTCTGCAAAAAAGGAGAGGCTGGGAAGGTAGTTTATGATAAAAAAATAGCTATTGACTATGATGGCTTCCCAGCTATAAATCCAAGTGGGGGGTTGAAAGCTGCAGGACATGCGTTGGGGGCAACTGGAATTAGACAGGTTGGAGAAATCTATTGGCAGTTAAAGCAAGATAAAGAAGTTAAAGATAGGCAGGTAGAGATTAAAAACGGATATGGGATAACGGTAAACGTTGGAGGAACTGGAGGAACTGTCTGTGTTCATATATTATCTGATAAAAAATAATTAGGATGAGATTATGGAAAATTTTAAAAAAGAAGCACTTACTTTGATAGTTGGAAGTATTTTATTCGTAATATTGGACTTTATTATTTGGTACTATCTATTTGATGGGCTGACAATATTCTTATGAGTTTCAACAATAATATTTGCATGTCTGTTTGCAATAGGGTTTATAATATACGATAAGACCAAGTTAAATATCCCTTATCTGCCATTTAATAAAAATAAGAAGGATGAGCTAAATGGATAAGTTCTGCCCATTTATAAAAGACATCTGCAAAAAAGACCGATGTGTAATGTGGGTTGGAGGAGAGTGCAGGTTAATTATGCTCATTGACCTCTACATATCATCAAAAATCTATGAACTCTATGGCTATGAGGATGGAGCATTAGAGGTTGATGTTGAAGAAGAAGAGGATGCGAGTTGATGATTATGTGTAGTTGCAACCTTTACTTTAATGGAGAGTTGGTTATGGAAGATGTTATGGTTGTTGAAAAAAAGGGAGATAAAGTTATAGCAGTTGATTTATTTGGAGAGAGGAAAGAGTTTGTAGGAGAGATTAAAAAGATTGATTTGAATGAGAATAAGATATTCATTGAGGGATAAGCTAATTACTGGATGAGAGAGTTTTTATTAACTTTTACTAAAAGTTTCATGGGATAAAATCTTATTGAGGGATAAATATGGTTGTAAGAAGTTGGAGACACATAAAAGAGAGATACAACCTAATTGGAGTTAGATGTAAAAACTGCGGGACAGTTTATTTCCCTTCAAGGGAGATATGTCCAAAGTGTAGAAGAAAGACAGAGTTTGAAGAGATAAAGTTGAGTGGTAAAGGGAAGATTTATACATATTCAGTAGTTCATGTCCCACCAAAGGACTTTGAGAAGCAAGCTCCCTATGTAATAGCAATCATTGAGTTGGAGGAGGGTGCAAGAATAACTGGGCAGATAGTAGATTGCAAGCCAGAAGATGTTTATATAGGCATGCCGGTTGAGGCAGTATTTAGGAAGATAAAAGAGGATGGTGATGATGGAGTTATAACCTATGGATATAAGTTTAGACCAGTTGAGAGCTAATTTAACTTTATTTTTATTTTTGTGGGAATATGAAACTGCTATTTTCAAAAACAAAGATTGAAATTTTAAAAAAGCTAAATGAGAGGAATTACACGGTCTCTGAACTATCAAAGATTTTAGGTAAGTCAAAATCAACAATAAGTGAGCATTTAAATGCTTTATATAAAATGGGATTGGTTGATAAGGAGAGTCACAGCAAATGGGTTTATTACAAGATAACTAACAAAGGTAAAAAGGTTTTAGAGAACTTAGAGGCGTTGATTTTAATAGTTGGCAGTATCTTTGCTCTAATTGGAATGTGGGTTTATTATGCATTTAAGCAAATAAAATTGCAAGCAAGAGAAATATATGTTGTATCAAAAACAACTGTTGAGGAGAGGGTTTATACTGTATCTAAGGTATCAACAACTCCCCATCAAGAGCCATTATTTTTAATTTTTTTAATCATATCTGCTTTTTTATTGATTTTTATAATTTATTTAGCTTATAAAATCATTCGGAGATAACCGAACAATTTGAAAACTCTTTTATAGTATCTTTTTTAGACATATAAATAAACTTAGATAATTGAGTTTTTGGTGAAACTATGAAGAAGCTAATAGCTTTTGGACTATCTATGGTATTAATTTCTTCTCTAATTTGTGGATGCTTTGAAAAGCCAGAAGAAAACGGAAGTTTATTTAAAAAAGGAGATTTTAAATTAATTCCAGTTGAATCTAAAGAAAAATTTGAGGATTTTAAGAAAAATGTTGAAGAGAGTTATGGACATTACTATGTTGGGGCTTATAGATATGCAGTTGAAGGAACAGAGAAAGCGGCAGTTGAGATAGCTCTTGATACAGAAAAAATTTCAACTGAACCAGAAAGATACTCAGAGACAAATGTCCAAGTTAAAGGAGTTGATGAGGCAGATATACTAAAAACGAATGGTAATATTATAGCTTTCTCTCAAAATTTCTTCCAAGGAAAGGTTTATTTAATTAAGCCTCTTCCACCAGAAGAGGCGGAGATTATAAACAACATCTCCCAAAGTGGATACCTCTATTTAATAAACAACACACTGATTGTTATCGGTAGAGATAAAATAACTTCCTACGACATCTCAAATCCAAAATCTCCAAAAATCATTTGGCAAATAAATTTAAATGAGAGTTATGTTGATTCAAGGTTGTATAACAATAAGCTATACTTGGTGGTTAGAAAAGACTCTATTGATTGCCCAATTGTATGGAACGGCTATAAAATCGGTTATGATAAATACTATATTCCAGAATTGCCACCAATCTACATGAGAGATTTCGATATAACTTATATAATCAGCAAAATAAATATAAAAACTGGAGAAGTTGAGAATTCAATAGCTATTGCTGGAAGCTATAGAACAACCTTATACATGTCAAAAAACAACTTATACTTTGCCTATAATCTAAAAGTTAATGAACAAAAATTAATGCTTGAATTTTTACATGAAAATGCTGATAAATATTTCCCAACAGAAATTGCCAACAAGATAAAAAGGGTTATTGAAAATAAAGACTTTAGAGATAATGCCAAGTTTATCGAAATAACTGAAACAATTGGGAAATATTTAAACTCCCTTCCATCTGAAAAGAGACACAACCTAATGAAAAAAATGCAGAACGATTTTGAAAAATATTTGGAAAAGCACTGGGAAGAATATGAATACACTGGAATAGCTAAAATTGACTTAGATAACTTTGAAGTGAAGAGTGGAAAGGTAAGTGGGCATCTTTTAAACAACTTTGCCATGGATGAATATAACGGCTATTTAAGAGTAGCAACAACAATAGGGGATTGGAGATTCAGAGATAGGATGACAAACAACATCTACATATTAGATAAAGATTTAAATGTAGTTGGAAAACTAACTGGATTAGAGAAGGGAGAGAGAATTTATGCAGTTAGGTTTATGGGAGATAAAGCTTATGTGGTAACATATAAAGAAACAGATCCATTGTTAGTTATTGATTTAAAAGACCCAAAGAATCCAAAGATTTTGGGGGAGCTAAAGATTCCTGGATATTCCACATATTTACATCCAATAGGCAATAATTTATTCATAGGCATTGGAAAGGATGATGATGGAAGGTTAAAAATCTCATTGTTTGACATTTCCAACTTAGAGAGATTGATAAATATAAACTCAAAGAATGGTGGAGTCCAGCTTTAAGAGATTATCATGCATTTTTATGGGATGAGAAGTATAAGATATTCTTTCTACCAGTAAATAACCATGCTTATATCTTTAAAGTTAAAAATAAAGAGATAGAGATGGTTAAAGATGACGAACATAAAACAGGTGTCTTGAGAGCTTTATTTATAAATGATTATCTATACACCTTCTCATTCTCAGAAATGCACATTTTAGATGAAAAGAGCTGGGAATTAGTTAGGAAGATTGAATTTGGGAACTATTTACCTTATACTATAAAGTAGAAAGTAGTAGGTAGTTATTATTTATATTATTTTTATTTATAAATGAATTAAATAACTCAAATATACAAATAAATAAAATCTTAGGAAACTATAAAAACCATTTAAACTATAGTGTCTTTCAAAATTAATAAAATTTATAAAGAAGATTTGAATACCTTCCTTTGGGAAGGTATTCATTTATACATTAATTATTCCAAAGAGTTTTGAAGGACACTATATTAACCTTAAAAGTTCCATGGGATTAAGAAACACTCTAAACTTTATAAGGTGATTAAATGAAGTGGAGAAGAACACATTACTCGGCAGAGATTACACCAGAAATGGATGGAGAAGAAGTTATTGTAATGGGTTGGGTTCATTCAATTAGAGCCTTAGGGAAGATTATATTTGTCATTTTGAGAGATAGAGAGGGAACAGTGCAGATTGTAGCACCAAAACAGAAAGTTGGAGATGAGTTGTTTAGTCAAATAAAGAAACTTGGAGCTGAGGATGTTATAGCTGTCAGAGGGAAAGTTATAGCAAATGAGAAAGCTCCAAACGGATTTGAAATACTTCCATTAGAGTTGGAAATCATAAATACTGCCAAAAGACCTCTTCCATTAGACCCAGCTGAAAAAGTTCCAGCAGAGTTGGATACAAGATTAGAAAACAGATTTTTAGATTTGAGAAGGCCAAAGGTTCAGGCAATATTTAAGATTAGAAGTGAAATGCTAAAATCAGTAAGAAACACATTATACAATGAAGGATTTATTGAAGTAAATACTCCAAAATTAGTAGCAAGTTGCACTGAAGGAGGAACTGAACTCTTCCCTATCTCATACTTTGAGAGAGAGGCATTTTTAGGGCAGAGTCCTCAGTTGTATAAGCAGATGTTAATGGCTACAGGATTGGATAGAGTATTTGAAATAGCTCCAATATTTAGAGCTGAGGAGCATAACACAAGAAGGCATCTGAATGAGGCAACATCAATAGACATTGAGATGGCATTTGCTGATGACAAAGATGCTATGGATATATTAGAGAAAGTTGTTTATAATGCATTTGTAGATGTTTATGAAAACAGAAAGAAGGAGATTGAAACTTTGGGAATAGAGTTTGAATTGCCACCAGAAAAGTTTGATAGAATTACCTATGATGAGGCTATTGACATTGCAAATGCAAAAGGTGTTGAGATTAGCTGGGGAGAGGATTTGAGTAGAGAGGCTGAAAAAGCTATTGGAGAGGAGATGGGAGGACTCTACTTTATAACAGACTGGCCTTCTGAAATTAGGCCGTTCTATACAATGCCTCATGAAGATAACCCAGAGATTTGTAAGGCATTTGATTTAATGTATAAAGATTTGGAGATTTCCTCTGGAGCTCAAAGGATTCATCTGTATGATTTGTTAGTTGAGAATATTAAGAAGAAGGGATTAAACCCAGATGGATTTACATACTATTTAGAGGCATTTAAGTATGGAATGCCTCCACATGCAGGATGGGGTTTAGGAGCTGATAGATTCACCATGGTTTTAACACAGCAAGAGAATATTAGAGAGTGTGTCTTATTCCCAAGAGATAGGCAAAGATTAACTCCATAATTAGATTTTTATTTAAACTTGCAGTTTGATTCTCTAACTTTTATTTTGTGGTAGCTTAGATATGTTTTCCATGCTTCTTTATTCTCCATTCTTGGTCCTAAGATGATTTCATCAATATATTCTATGAAGTCCTTTTCTATCTCAATGTATAATCTTGGTGGAGTTTTGGTATAGTCAATTTTTATCTTATCTCTTTTGTAATTTATGTTGTAGGTTTTTATGATTCTATATTCTTTTTCTTCTTTGTAGTGTTTGGATTTTACTAAATATCTAAGGTCATCAAGTAGTGATTTTAGTAGATTTCTGATTGTTTCATCGTCTAAATCTAAATCTTTTGCATACTTGTTAATATTCCTTAATACTTTCTTTAGTTTTTTGTAATCCTTAGTATCTTCATAAATTACTTTATATAGGCAGAATTTTTCGTCATCTGTACTAGTTTCTTTATTTGTTTTATTAGAGTTAACATCATCTGTAAAATTAGTAACAGTTTTGGGCTTAATGTTCTCTAAGTAATTTGGTAGATTATCTGAATCTTGGTCAAAAAATTCTTTTTTTATACATATACAGATACCTTTTGCCTCTTCATTTTCACTATCTTTTCCGTAGGTTCTCCAGAAGAATAACTTATCAATATCTTCCTCATTGCCTACAATAAAACTACCAATGAATGTTTGAAATTCGGGATTCTCTTCAATAATTATATCTCTGATTTTACCTTTTTCATCTTTTATTTCTTTGATTTCATAAGCTTTTTTTAAATTTCTTAACTTATTTTCGATAATCATTCTTAGGAACGTTTTTCCTTCTTCTGGGTCGTTCATATAGCAGGCATTATATAATCTAAAATAGGGTTTTTTATCTTCTTTTTTGTCATATTTTGCTTTTAATATGCTTATGATAGTTTCAGGTTTTGTATAGTGTGCGATAACTGTATTTTCATCATATTTTACTTTAAGTTTCTCTTTAAATTTATGTATTTCTTCTATAATTCTAATTATTATTTTAAAATTCTTCTCTATTTTCTCTTTATCGTTTAATTCTTCTTTAAGATACCTATAAGTTAAGAATATAATATCTTTTTCAATGTTTTCTTTAACTTTTGGATATTTTTTTGAATATTCTAAAAGTTCATCAAAGCATTTAATTACTTTATCATAATTTCCTTTTAAATAATGGCAAGCTCCTAAAATACACCATATCCTCCATTTTTCTTCATCTGGACAAGGTTCTAATGCTTTCTTAGAATAATCAATTGCTTTATCGTAATCTCCTTTGATATAACAGCAAAATCCTAAACCTACTAATATTCTCCATTTTTCCCTATCAGGACATATTTTTAACATTTCATTTAAATATTCAAATACTTTATCATAATTCTTCTCTGAATAAGATAATAATGCTTTATGATATTTAATAGCTTCGTTATAATCCTTCTTTAAGCAGTAACAACCTCCCAAACTTATAAATATTATCCATTTTTTGTCTTCAGGACACATTTTTAACGCTTTCTTATAATAGTCAATTGCTTTGTCATAATCTCTTATATTATAATAACAATCTCCTAAACTTATCCATATCCTCCATTTTTCCTCATCTGGACAAAGTTCTAATGCTTTCTCAAAATATTCAATTGCCCTGCCATATTCTCCCTTTGAATAATAACAAACTCCTAAATCTTCCAATATTTCCCATTTTTTATCTTTGGGACATTTTTCTAATGCTTTTTTAAAATATTCAATAGCTTTGTCATAATTTTCCTTTAAACGATAGCAAAGGGCTAAACATTTTAATGTTATCCATTTTCCCTCTTCAGGACATTCATCTAATGCTCTCTCAAAACACTCAATTGCCTTATCATAATCCCCCTTTTCTATATATTCTTCTCCTTTTTCAACAAAATCTTCCCAGCTCAAAGTAATCCCCCACTCTGCTAAACTATAACATCATAATATAGCCCTATATCAATATATAAAAGTTATTATTTGTCAAAATCTAACAACTCCAAAAACTTTTATAAATACTAAAGCCAAATATCAACTTATGATAGAAAAAATAATTCAAACTCTCTCACTAACAGTTACTTTTTTGTATTATAGTGTTCCTACGCTTATTGTTGGATTGTTTGTCTCTCAAATTCTCATAGAGAGTAATATCATCAAAAAAATCTATTTTATTGGAAAAGTATTTACAAGGTTTGCAAATCTTCCAGAGGAGTGTGGAATAGCCATAACAACATCATTTATCGACCCAAGAATGGCAAATATAATGCTCGTGGATTTTTATAAAAAGGGAATTATAAATAAAAAAGAACTCTATATCTCATCTTTAATAGATGCATTTCCAGCTATGCTTAGGCATTGGGATTCTCTACTTCCAATTTTGCTTGCAACCTTAGGATTTTTTGGAATTGTCTATTTTATAATTTTAGTTTTAATTGGGCTTATTCAGACGCTAATTTTTATGGCTATTGGAAAGATAACATTAAAAAATAGAGAATATAAAGAAGATAACATTGACAAAAAGATAAAATTAAACAAGGACGTCTTTTATAAATCTTTTAAAAACACCATAAAGTATGGCATTCCAATAATAAAAAATATAACAATAGCCTCAATTATAACTTCATTCCTAATAGAGTTTGGGTTTTTTGATTATTTAACTGAGGTTATAAAAAATAAAGCCTACTATCTACCGTTCTCTGTTGAAGAAATTACTGTGGCAGTTACACAGCCAATAAACTATATAGGAGCTTATGTTTTAGCTGGAGAATTTTTAAATAGAGGAATTTTAAATGATGTTGAGGTTGTTAGGGCTTTACTTCTCGGCTCTATACTATCAAGCATTCCAGCATTGAGGTTTTTAGCCCCTTACTATATGGGCATATATGGATTTAAAGATGGGTTTAATTTGATGATGATATCCACCTTAGTGAGAGTTTTTATAACTGCTCTATTTATAATAATAACCCTAATAGTGTGAAAACCATGAAATACCAAAAAATTGGAGATGTTGTTATTGTTAAAAGAGAATTAAGTGAGGATGAAATTAAAGAAATCGTTAAAAAAACTAAATGCAAAACTATCGTGCTATACACAACCCAAATAACCGGTGAATTTAGAACTCCACATGTAAAAATCCTATATGGAGAAGAGACAGAAACAATCCATAAAGAATATGGCTGTTTATTTAAGTTGGATGTAGCTAAAATTATGTGGAGTCAGGGAAATATTGAAGAGAGAAAGAGAATGGCATTTATAAGCAATAAAAATGAGGTAGTCGTTGATATGTTTGCTGGTATTGGTTACTTCACAATCCCATTGGCTAAATACTCAAAACCGAAGTTGGTTTATGCAATTGAAAAAAACCCTATAGCTTATCACTATCTATGTGAAAACATCAAACTAAACAAATTAAATAATGTAATCCCAATTTTGGCTGATAATAGGGAAGTGGAGCTTAAAGACGTTGCTGATAGAGTAATTATGGGCTATGTCCATAAAACTCATAAATTTTTAGATAAAGCATTTGAATTTTTGAAAAATACGGGAGTTATACACTACCACGAGACAGTGGCTGAAAAGATTATGTTTGAGAGGCCTATAGAGAGATTAAAATACTATGCTGAAAAAAATGGCTATAAACTGATAGATTATGAAATTAGAAAGATAAAAAAATATGCTCCAGGTGTTTGGCATGTTGTTGTAGATGCTAAATTCTATGCATGTATTTAAATATATCTTCATGTTGGACAATAACTTGAACGCCTAATCCTTTTCCAGCCTTTTCAAGCTCATTTTTTAGTGTTGCAAAATCAACTTTAGCATTTGATATATCAACGAGCATAATCATGGCAAATAGATTGTCCATAATTGTTTGACTTATATCCAAGATATTTACATTATTTTCAGCTAAGACCTTTGAAATTCCAGCAACTATTCCAGTTCTATCCTGCCCAATAACTGAAACAACAACCCTACTCATTTTCTCTCCTCTTTTAAATTTGATTAGAATCTGTTAGTGAATTAATGATTATAACTTAAGACTGTATATATTAAATTTAAAGATTGTGGTGATAACAATGAAAATATTTATAACTGGAATGCCAGGAGTTGGAAAAACTACACTGGCTTTAAAGATAGCTGAAAAATTAAAGGATTTTGGATATAAAGTTGGAGGCTTTATAACTAAGGAAATTAGAAAAAATGGCAAAAGAGTAGGTTTTAAGATAATAACCTTAGACACCAATGAGGAGGCTATATTAGCTTATGTTGGAGACGGAAATGTAAAAGTTGGAAAATATGTTGTTTTTGTAGAGAATTTAGATAAAGTTGGAGTTGAAGCTATAAAAAGAGCTTTGAAAGATGCTGACATAATAATTATTGATGAACTTGGAGCTATGGAATTTAAGAGTAAAACATTTTCTAAAGTTGTTGATGAAGTTATTAACAACAATAAACCATTATTAGCTACCTTACACAGAAATTGGGTCAATAAATTTAAAAACAAAGGGAAAATATATCGTTTAAGTATAGAAAATAGAAACAAGCTTTACAAAGAGATTTTAGATGAGATTTTATCTTATCTTCAAATAGCCAATGATTCCAGTAATTAGGCAGAATAAGGCAGAGATTCTAAACATCTCAGCGAGTCCAAATAAATCAGCCAAGATTCCAAAGATTATTGTCCCAAACAACATTCCTAAATTTATGCTTGTTGTAAAGATTCCCATTGCCTCTCCCTTTCTATAAATTGGTACATCTTTAATTGCCAGCGAGTTTAATGAAACTCCAACAACAGCCATTCCTATTGCCTGAAGTATTAGGGACGATAAGATAGATAAAAATGTTGTTGATACTGATAGAAAAGATAATCCTAGAACCATTAGCGTAACTCCTAAAGGAATTACCGAAACGCCAAATTTATCATAAAGCATTCCAATTCTCCTTTGTAATAAAGTGGATAGTAAATTTGTTGCTGCAAGCATAAAGCCAATTTTTCCTAAGGAAATACCATATCCGTAGGCATATATTGAAAGATAAGCAATGATTCCAGAATTTATCATAAGAACAACAATATTCAGAACAAAAGCTATTAAAAATTTCTTATCTTTAAAAAAGTCATAAGAAAATGTTTTCTTTTTATGAGTTGATTTGACTTTAATATCCTCTAATTTAAAATAGCATATTAATGAGGCTAAGATTCCTAAAAATCCACAAAAATAGAATGGCATTTCAATTCCATAAATGTCAGCCATGGCTCCTCCAACTAATGGGCCAATACCAAAACCCAATGTTATTGCTGAATTAAAAACTCCCATGTATTCTCCTAATCTTTCCTTTGGAGCTACAACTGAAACATATGAGCCAGCAACTGGAGTAACACACGCTGAAAACATTCCCGTGAAAATTCTAACAATGATTAATCCAAAAACAGAATGTACAAAATTATATAAGAACGTAAATAGCCCATAAAATAGTGTCCCACCAACGAGAAAGATTTTTCTCCCGTATATATCTGATAAACCTCCAATTGGAATTTGGACTATTGTTCTCGCTATTGCAAATGCACTAAAAATTAATCCAATCTCAAAATTTGTAGCTCCAAGTATTTGAGCATAAACTGCCATAATTGGAGCTATTAGTCCAACTCCCAACATTGTGACAAATGTTACAAACCATACTATAGATATATCTTTAAAAACACCCATAATATCACCTTTCCATTATAAAAATAAAATAAAAAATAGAAAATTAGGTTAAAACTACGGATTGAATTTGAATTTAAAATAAAAGTTCTACAATTTATTGTATTGTAGTTGCTAAAGTATTTAAACAAAATCTTTAAGCTAATTTCCTTTAAAGATTTATTCTGCGAAAGTCCTATTAAAAATAAGCTAAATTATGAAAAATTAAAAATTATTCATTAGTTTTCTTTTTCTTTCTATACAAATAGTATCCTGCTCCCGTAATTATTACCAGTAATGCTATTCCTATTAATATTCCAAATTCCCCCGAGTTACTATTTTTAACAACTACTTTTAGTGGTTTTTGATAGACATAAACGTTGTTATCCCCCTCTTCACTATCTCCTGCACATCTTATTTCTAATGTTATATAATAAGGTTTTGATGGAGCGTCTTTATTTGGATGTATTGTAATTGTGGCAACACCTGTCTGGTTAGGGTATAGCGTCCCAACAGTATCACTTTTAACTGGATAATCAAATGGTTGTCCAGAGTTTTTGATTGCAGAAACTTTGACTTCAACCGCCTTTTCGTTTCCGATATTTTTTATTTTTATATATACGACGTTATCCTCCCCAGCAGTTACATTAACTTCTTTTGTTAATATTTCAAATAACGGTTTCGGTTTTATGTATATATCTATAAATTTTTCAGTGCTATGTTCGTTATCTGTAGTGTCAAGATAAGTTATCTCAATTGGAAGTTTATAATGTCCAGCTTTTGCATATTTGTCAACATCTACATAGAAAGACACTGTCTTGGACATTCCAGGTAGTAAGTTTCCAATATCTTTTATATTACAGTTACTCCAACTATCTTTAAATGGTTTCTTTGTTATTAGATGTAATACAACATTTTTTGCTTCTTGATGTCCATTGTTGGTTATGGTAACGTCTATCCTTGCATAGGTCGTTCCTGGTTTTATTTCAACTGGGTCTGTTATAACGTTTGATATTCCGAGGGCAATATCTCCTTTAACATAAGCTCCAAGAGATACAAGAGTCGCTTTCTTACTACCATCTTCCCCTGTCCATGTTATTACTATTGGAATTTGATAGCTACCTTCACTCAATTTGTCTGACGTATATAGTTTAACAAATATCTCCTTAGATTCTCCCGGCTTTATTGTTCCAAGGTAGAACTTAGTAATACCTACTGGAGATATAGGAAGATTTTGTATAGGGATTACTGTAGGGTAGAATATATTTTCTTCAACTGTCTTTGTAGTTCCATAAGCAGAAATTTCAGTTGACTGCGTTCCCGCATTAACAGAATTTAACTCGTATCCTATATATATATTAACATCCTTAGCCTTTCCGGTTCCTAAATTTGATATTATGATTGGGACAGTTTGGGTTTTTGCAGGAATTAATGAAAAGTTCCCAAAGACTTCAAAATTTGCAACACCATAAACAGGTAAGTGATAGACCTTAGTAACTTCATAGTGGTTTATGATTTCTTTGCCATTTTCATTTTCAACTTCATCATAACTTACTTTAACATCTATTTCATAATTGTTTGAAGGAGCATTTTCATTAACATGTAGTTTGAAATGGACAGTATCGCTCTCTCCAACATTTAAGTGGCTTATGTATGCTTTTCCCTTAACTGGATTAACTTGCTTCAACTCGAATGGATAGTGAGGGGTGATTTCAACAACAATATTTTTAAGTTCATTATTGTAATTGTCATTAGTTATCTTAATCCATATATCTACATCATCTCCAGGATGTACAATATTTGGTTGATATTCCAACTCTCCAATTTGTATAGCTCCAACTGATGAGATAGCCATTAATAGTATTATTTGGATAAATATTATTCTTATCCTGCTTAGTCTAAATACCTCCTTTAACTTTTTTACACCATTAAATTGTAGATTTTTAAGTTTAACCATTAAAATCACCATTTTATCTTTATTTTATTTATTTTCTGACTTTTATTTTCATTTTCCTAATAATTTGGTTTTTATTCTTGCAATTATTGGCAAGATGTATTTATCCTCAAGCACTAAAACAGCCGGTAAGAAGAATATCGTCAATATACAACAGAATATAATACCTGCAGCACAGACTTTTCCAAGATTTGCCATCATTGGTAATGGGGCTATAGTTAGAGAAAGTAGTCCTGCCGCTGTAGTTGCTGCACTTGCTAAAACTGAAGAACCTGCATATGTAACCGTTATTATTGCTGCATCTTCTGGACTTTTTCCTTTTTCTCTTTCTTCATTATATCTGCTTCCAAAGTATATCCCATAATCAATCCCTAAACCTAAAACTAATGAACCTACTGCTGAAGTAGCCATATCGAGTGGTATGCCCACTAATCCCATAAATCCACCAGTCCATATGAGAGAAAAGACCAGTGGAGTCAATATAATAACAGAAGTAATCCTTTTGAAGTGTAGTATTATGATTAACATTATAGCTAAAAATGCTACTGAAGTTGTTATCTCCTGACTTTCATTCATTAAATCCCCAAGTATGGCTCTTAAAGCAATGGAACCTGTTTGAACCGCCTCAACTCCTGGTGGCCAGGGAGTTTCTTTTATTCTTTCATTAACTGCTTTATACAAGGCATCACATTTTTTTTCATCACCTCCAACATCAGTAAATGCGGTAATAACCATCATAGAATAGTCTTTGTTAAACATCTGCTCTCTTTCTGACTCTGGAATTTTTCTTAGTAGTTTTTTAACTGTATCTATACTTTGAGGGACAGTTCCACCATTTAACTTTATCAATACGTCAACTGGGGAAGAAACTCGTGTTATTCCATCTACCGACTTTAAATTTTCCTCAAGCATTTTAACAGCATTTAGCACCCTTGGATCCCTAATATCCACTACTTTATCACTACAATCTGAAGGCACTATCTTAACCGCTATTTCGACAACATCTGTCCCTCCAAATTCGTCTCTAACCTCATAAAGTTCTTTTACAGGTTCAAGATTTTGTGGAAGCATCTTTTCATAGGATGTCTGCTTCTTTATATGTGGAATATAAGACGCGGCAAATATGCTTATTATAATGACTATTAATATTACAAGAAGTGGTTTTTTTGCAGAGAATTCCCCAATCTTTCTTAAAATTTCTTTTAACATATTTATCTACCTTATTTGATATTTTTCATATTCTCTTTTTCAAGTTCATCAAATAATTCTAAAATTCGCTCTGAAATTTTTTTCATTCTTGACAGATGTTTTATAGTCTTCTTTATTTTATCATCTTTATCCCCTAATTCTTCTAATTGTTCATAGGCTTTTTTAATAAGTTGATATTTCCTCTTAGCAATGTCTTTCATGGAAATAAAACCATCAACAGCAGTGTAATAATTCTTTCTCTCTCCTTTAATCCAAACCTTTTTTACAAATCCAAGTTCTTCAAGTTTTTTTAGAGACATGCTAACATTTCCTTTACTAATCTTTAGTTCTTCCATGATATCTGAGATTGTTAATGGCTCATCAGATAAGTAGAGAATTGCATAAACTGCCCCTACAGATTTGTTTAACCCATGAATCTTTGCAAGTTCAGAAAACAGCTCAATAATAATTCTTTTTACATCTTCTTTCATGATATTATCCCCCTTTAATCTTGATATGATAACCGACACTTAATTAAAAACTTCCATTTATATACACCTCCTATCTTTTTTAATATAAATTTTTGGTATTGAATGTTCAAAATTTTCTGAATAAAGTAAATATTAAGATAGTATATAAAGATTTTTATAATCAATCAAATAGAATAATCGAATATAAGAAATAATTAAATATGATGAAAAAATTATTTATAGTTTTTTGTAAAACATTTTGAAAGAAACTTTAGAAAAAACTATATGAAAACCTTTTAATGGTTTTGTAGTCGAAGCTAAAGCTTCGGTTTCACCTAAGTAATCTAAGGGTGAGATGATGGAAGTGATTATTAAAGCAAAAGTAAAACCAACTGAAGACAAATATAAAGTTAAAAAAGCTATATTAAATATATTCCCAAGAGCAAAATTAAACTTTATTAAAGAAGATAACGAGTTTGGAAAATGGGAAGGAAAAACTAAGAGTGTGGAGAAGTTAAAAGAGCTTTTAAGAAGCCAAGCAATATTGGATGCTGCAAGGTTAGTTTTAGAGAAAGGAATGACAGAAAATGCAACAAAATTCTATTTGAATAAACAAGCCGCTTATGTAGGGGCTGTGAATTTTGACATAGACACACACGGAGGGATATTTGTTAAAATATTGGCTGATGAGAATGAGGACATTATGAAGATAATTAAAGACATTGCTCCAAGAACAAAAGGAGGGATTATAATTAACGAAGATGAATTAGAGGAAGAGGAAAAAGAAGAAAATGAGGGAAGTAAAGAAGAAAACGGAGACAATAATTTAAAGATAAAAGTAATAGACAATACATCCGGTGATTAAATGGAAAATGAGATTATTGGTTATACAATAGGAGAAACAAGGATTGATGAATTAACATTTTTGGCTAAAGAAGCTCCAAAAGTTGGGGATTATGTTAAGATAAACTATGATAACTCTGAATTATTGGGAATGGTAGAAAGCACTATCCAAGGAAATATGGCTTTAGAAGATATTTTAAGCATAGAGCATTTAGAGAAGATTAGAGAGTTTGAAGATAATTCATCCTACTACATTTTAGGGAAGATAAAGGTTTTAGGAGATATTAAAGAATTAAATAAAGATGGGGCTTTAAAGTTGCCAAGAATCCCTCCAAAACCAGGAATTCCAATTTACAGGGCAGATGATGAAATATTGAAAGAAGTGTTTGGCAAGGGACATTTAAAGATTGGACATTTAGTTACGAGAGATGATGTTGAAGTCAAATTAGATGTAAATAAATTATGGACAAGACATTTAGCTATATTGGCAATGACTGGAATGGGGAAGTCAAATACAGTAGCTGTTTTGTTAAGAGAGCTAAATAAATTGATGGATTATAAAAATGGAGAGGGGGCAGTGTTAGTTTTTGATATGCATGGGGAGTATAGGGATATATATTGCAACAGTGAGAATTTGAGAAAACATATTATTGAACCAAAAATAAACATCTATCATATAGATGCTGACGATTTATGTGATTTGGCAGGGATAGACCCGCAAGCAACAAAACAGAGACCTTATGTTGCAAGAGCAGTTAAAGAAATTAAAGAAAAGTTTGAAGAAAAAGATTTTAAGGATGCTGAAGAGTATGTTAAAGCAATAATTGAAAAATTAAGAAGTTATATGGACAACGAGGATTTTAAAAAAGATGTTGGAAGTATTCAAACGGCAATATTTAGATTGGAAAATATGCTACAGTTTAGGAAAAAACTCATAACCCTCCACTACAATCCAGTAAATGAAATCAGAAGATGCCATATAAATATAATACCAATGGAAGAGTTAGATGAAAATGCGGTTGATATTGTTGTGTCCTACATAGCAAAAGAGGTTTTAGACAATAGAAAAAAGATTATTATTAATGAAGGAAGACACAGAGCTAAGCCTATATTCATGATTTTTGAGGAAGCTCACTTAATAGCTCCACAGAGTAGAAAGACAAGGGCTAAGTATCATCTAAGCAGAATAGCGAGAGAGGGAAGAAAGTTTGGTGTTGGTCTCTGCTTAGTTTCCCAAAGACCTAAAACCTTAGATGCTGAAACTCTCTCTCAATGCTCTAATTTAATAATATCTAAGCTTATTGAGCCAACAGACCAGAAACACGTTCAAATGGCATCAGAAAATTTAAGTGAGGATTTAATAAAACAATTAACAAGTTTAAATATTGGAGAGGCGATAATTTTAGGCCCTTGCATTAAAGTTCCTGCAATTGTTAAGATAGATAAATTTGACGGAATTTATGGGGGAGAGGATTTAAGGATTGATGAAATATTAACAGGTAGAAATAACGATAAAGGTATTGTGGAAGAAGATGATATTGAAAAAAATGCCTTTGGAGATGATGATTTATTCTCTTAAAACTTTCTTTTTTCTGTATTCAATCACAATTTTTCCAACATAAATTCCAAGGATTGTAACAGTCAATATTATCCAAAATTCCAATGGAAACCCAAATATTTTAATGTGGTGGAGTATTTCATCTTTTCCAGAAGTCAATAATAAGATATGAGCTGCTTCTAAGGCATAGACTCCAAAAATCCCAATTTCTAAAACTTCCATAGCCTCTCCAAGTGCCACTTGGTATTTTGTATTTTCAGCCAATTGATTGGCTATCTTTCTCTCTAAATCTTCAGATATTGTTGTTAATAATCTTGTTAAGCTTGTTGCTAAACTGCTGTTACTTGCTAAAATGTTCTCTATCTCTGCAATTCTATAAATAAGGCGTTTTAATTTTCTCTCTGCCTCAACCTTCTCCAAAATCATTAAATCAAAGTCCCCAAAGTTTGGAGGATATGAGGAGTTTAAAAACTCTATAATTTCTTTTAAATATCCACAGACAATTTCTATTACTGCCAATTCCCTATCTATCCTACTCAACTCCCCTCTAATCTCAGTTATATCATCTAAATCTATCCCCGACTCAAGATTGTTACTTATAACCTCCAACTTAGAGGCTATATTGTTAAGTTTAAAAAACAAATCCCTCGAAACCCCAGTAATACTCCTTATAAATGGATAATAATAGATAAATTTTTCAAACTTCTCTGGGTTTGGATTGGAAATGAATATTCCAAAGTCGCCAAAGATTATTACTCCATCATCTATCTCAAGGATATTTTTCACAGCCCCAATAACTTGACTAATCTCTACTAACGTGTTTTCATCTATACTAATGGCTGTTTCTGTTAAAACAGTAACGTGCTTATATACCTTTATTTCCCCATAGAGAGTTTCTAACAGATATCTTTGTGGAGGGGCGATTAAATGAGACATAATCCTTGAGGAATCTAAGATTAAGTCAGGAATTACAAACGAAAGATTATCTAAGCTTATAATCTCCTCTTCATCTCCAGCTTTGGTTATTTCAGAGGCATAGATACATCTTCCAAGATAATCAACATATATAAAAACATCTTTTTTCCCATTTCCAATGATTTCAGCTGTAAACTTCACAGATGTCTCTGGAATAAATTCAATGATATTTACTGTTGTTTGATAATCGGATGTTTCAAAAACCGCTTTATATCTTATATCTCTTTCCTCTGATGCGGTAAAGTATTTTATTCTTTTTCTTTGATACTCTTTCAATGTAATCCTATCTATAAACTCTGTCATGTAGTTTTTTCCAAAGGGAATCCACTCAGTTAAAATTACCTTTGGATTTTTTATTTTTAAATATTTGAATCCCATAATGATACCTTCATTATGTGGCTTTTTGATTTATAGCTAATTTTATCAATCTTTGTAATATTTATCTTTATTTCTTCATTTTTTGACTTTATTATTATCCCATTTTTTGTTATTTGAATTTCTTTTAATTTTTCATCCTCTAACAACGTGTTATCAATAATCTCTTTATCTTTTTGGCTGAAATTATAATCTATCTTTCTACCAATGCTGTATCCAACAATAAACTCATTCAAGCCCCTAACTGATAATAGAATTTCATTTAAATAATTATTATCTAAGAGAAAATTTAAATCATTTATTGCCTCATAGGAGATGTTTATAAACTTTATCTCATCCTCCCACATAAATGGAGTTGGGGCATAGTCATAACCCCTAAAGACATTTAACTTTATAAAATAATAAATGAGAGCAAATAAAACTGTCTGCTTTACCCACTTCTTTTTATCCCCATTTGTTAATAAGTTGATAATATAGTGTATCTTTTGTTGATTTTCATTCATTGCTACCACTCTTTTATCACTTCATAGATTGGCCCGTTTGGTGTTAGGGTTGATTTATAGAGCTTTATATGCCTTGCCTCAAACTCTCCAAAGTCAATATCTTTGTATTTTTCAACCCTATCCTTTAATTTTTTCTTGTTGTCAATAAATTTAACTCTACCTATTGTTAAATGAGGGATATATTCCCTTTCTCTTTTAAAACCTAAATTTGATAGTTTTTTATCAATTTCTTTAAAAATCTCTACAAGATTATTGTTATAAGCTCCAATCCATATAACTCTTATGTAGTTAGAGTTTGGGAATGTTCCTAAGGTTTTTAACTTTATCTTTATTGGCTGGATTGATAAATCTAAATCCAATATTTCTTTTAATTTTTCTTCATCAACCTCTCCTAAGAATTTAACTGTTATATGTAAGTTCTCTTTTTCAACCAACTTTATCCCTTTCATTTTAAATTGCTCCTGAAACTTAGCTATTTCTTCTTTTATCTCTTTTGGGATATCAATTGCTAAAAACAACCTCATTCTATCCCTCAATATCTTAGCAGTATAGGAATGTCCTCAACTATATCATAAACTCTATTACATCTCTTACATACCAACTTATTTTTATCCTTATCTAAATGTAAATCCCCTCTGCAGTATGGACATTGTAATATTTTTAGGTATTTTTCAATCCAGTTCATGATATCACATTCCATGTAACATAGACCTCTGCAGTTTATATTATTGAATTATATTGAATGTGGTATTTTGATGCCGACATTATTTATTCAACAAAAATTTACTCCTACGGAAGTTCTATAATCAAACAATCTTAAAGCTTATAATCTTCAAATATTAAAAATCTCGTTAAAATAAGATTTAGTAATTCAATTTCTTTAATTTTAATTTTATGTAATATCTTTTTACCTAAATTCAAAAAATTTTTAATAACTTTTAAACAAAAAAGTTTAAATAATATTACAAATATTAAGTATGATGTTAATGCAACTTAATAATAATATATAAAAGGTGAAACCATGCACATACCAGATGGCTACCTTGGCCCAATAACATGTGCCATTTTCTATCTGATAATGATACCACTATGGTATAAGAGTATTTTAGAGCTTAAAAAGTTAGACCCAAGAAAGTTGCCATTGTTGGGGGTTTTGACGGCTTTCTCTTTCTTAGTTATGATGTTCAACCTTCCAGTTCCAGATGGAACAACAGCTCACATGGTTGGAGGAACATTGATAGCAATATTGATGGATAATCCATGGATAGCAACAATAGCAATATCTATTGTTTTAGTTATACAGGCAATATTCTTTGGAGATGGAGGAATTACATGTATTGGTGCTAATTGCTTTAATATGGGTGTTGTTTTACCATTTGTTGGTTATTATGTTTATAAGTTCTTGAAAGATAAAGTTGGAGAAGTAATTGCAAGTGGTATTGGAGCATATGTTGGAATTGTTGCAGCAGCAATTGTTGCAGGCTTTGAGTTTGGATTACAGCCATTTATAGAACCAGGTTACTGTCCATATCCATTCACTGTTTCAGTTCCAGCGATGGCATTTGCTCACTTAGTAACAGCAGGGCCTGCAGCAGCGGTGGTTACTGCAATAGTTGTTTGGTATGTGAAGAAAGTAAGACCAGATTTATTCACATCAAAAGAACAACAAGTTAGTGGGGTGAACGCATGAACTGGCAAGACCCCTTAGTTAAAAAATTTCTTTACGTAATTATTGCTATGATAATTCTTTGTCCTCTTGGGATATTATTAGTATGGAATTATGGGGATGCATGGGGAGAATGGGACCCCAGTGAACTTGCTGAAAAAGTGGGGGAAGACAAAGTTAGTGGATTACTCCATTTAGCTGATATTTGGAGTTATGCTCCTCTTCCAGACTATGATATTCCAGGATGGGACGATAAACTTCACGCATCAATTGGATATATAATATCTGCAATAGTTGGAGTAATACTATGTGTTGGAAGTTATTATGCTTTGGTTAAAATTGTAAATCCAAAGGCGTCTACAGGTTAAATTTTTGCTCTTTTAATTTTATTATATCTGTCTCCTATTATTTTATTTTTAGAATGATTGATTATAATAACTTTTATAGCTTTTATAGTATTATACTACATTACATAATTACCTAGGATTTTAACCATGAAGCAAAAACTAAAAAAATTATTCGTGAAAATATGAACAATAAGTTGTTTGATAAAACTATTGAGCATGTAATAAAATATTTAAATGAGAGTATATTTTTTGAAAAATACACAAGAACACCGGGATTTTTACAGAATATAGAAAGTAGGGTAAAGATAATAGCGTTAGTTGTGTTTCTTATTGGAAGTGTCCTATCTAAGCATATTTCAACTTTGATTATATTTAATTTCATCGCATTGCTGCTTGCATATTTGTCTAATATTCCCATAACCCTATATTTAAAGAGAGTCTATATTTTTATCCCAATTTTTGCTGGAATAATTGTCATTCCAGTGATGTTTAATATTGTAACTCCAGGAAAAGATATTTTTGTTATTTTAAATACCCCTCATATTTCTATTACCTATGAGGGAATATTATATGCTATAACCTTTACCTTAAGGGTAGCAACCTGTGTGTCATTTGCAGTTCTCATTCCTATAACAACACAGTGGAATAAAGTTACCTCTGCTATACATAAATTAGGAGTTCCAGAGGTTGTTATCACTATAACGAACCTTGCTTATAGGTATATATTCCTACTCCTAAATTTTGTATTAGATATGATGTATTCAAGAAAATCAAGAGTTATTAATAAATTGGGAATGGTAGAAAGTTGGAAAGAAGCAGGAAAAGCCATTGGAGCATTATTTATAAAAACTTATGAAATGGGAGAAGATACATATTATGCAATGCTTTCGAGAGGGTATAGTGGAGAGATAAAGCATATTTACAGAGAAGAGATTAAAATGAAAGATATCATATTTTTGTTATTTTCAATAATTACCACTGCTTTACTTGTATTATTTGATAGAGGGATACTATGAAAGAAATATATAAACTTGCTGAAGTTTCATATAGATACCCCAATGGTTCTATTGCTTTAGATAATGTGAGTCTAAATATATACAAAAATGAGGTAGTGGCCATTTTAGGACCAAATGGGGCAGGTAAAACCACATTATTAAAAATTCTAGATGGATTGGTGTTTCCAGATAAGGGAGAAGTTTATTTTGAAGGTAAAAAATTAACTGACGAAATATTAAGAGATAAAAACCTGATGAAAGAATTCAGAAGGAAAGTTGGATTTGTTTTTCAAAATCCTGATGTCATGCTTTTCAATCCAACTGTTTGGGATGAGGTGGCTTTCTCTCCTCTCCACCTATATTCAAAAGAAAAGGCAATAGAAGTTACAGATAAAACATTAAAAGATATGAAAATTTATCATTTAAAGGATAGACATCCTTACAATTTAAGTGGTGGAGAGAAGAAAAAGGTTTCAATATCTTGTATATTGTCTATTGAACCAGAAGTTATTTTAATGGACGAACCGACATCGGCATTAGACCCAAAGAGCAGAGCTGAAATTATTGGTTTAATAAAATCATTTAAAGATAATGGAAAAACTGTAGTTTTAGTTACTCATGATATAAATTTAGCATGCTTGGCAGATAGGTGCTATGTATTGAACAAAAGAGTTATATTCGAAGGGAAAGTAAAGGATTTGTTTTCATTAAATTTAGACGAGTTAAATTTGGATGTTCCTGAAATATCTAAGCTTTTTATTAAATTGAAGAATATGGGTTGTAGTATAGATGAAATACCTGTTACATTAGATGAAGCCGTTGAAGTTCTTTTAAAAATGTTAAAAAACTAATTTTAAATCTTGTATTAGTAAAGCTATCACCACAACAACATTATTTTATTTCATATACACTTAGCCTTTTTTAATTAAGTAGCTTCTCCAAAATCCTTATTGCCTGCCATTTATCTAAAAACTCATTAAACGTTCCACATTTTGTTGAATAAATACAGAGAGGACATCCGTCTATGCAATTGCAGTTTTTTAAATGTTCTAAGCTTTTATTAAGCAGTTTTTCAGCGTTCTCATATAAAATCTCTGCCAATCCAAAACCACCCTCATTTCCATCATAGATAAATATAACAGCCCTATCTTTAAATGGATTCCTACTAAATCTCTCATAACTATAGCCACCAATTTCTCTGCTGTCTATATAGGTAAAGATTGGAGTTATTTTTATGATATTATGCTCTATTGCATGCAATCCTCCAGCAATTCCGTCCTTGCTGTCAATAAGTTTTTTTATCTTATAAGTTAGCTCTTCAACCTTTTTGGTGTCTTTTTTAACATTTAAATGCTTTTTAACTCTATTTTTAATCACATTCTTTATATAATGGGTGGTAGCTCCTAAATAAATTGGAAACAGTTCCTTTCTGCTAAGTTTTTTATCCATATAGATTGAGATAGCCAAATCATCCTCCTCTATCTTGTCTAAGAACTCAAAAAACTCTTCATTTGCAACCTCCCTAATATACTCTGGAAATACATACCAAATTCCATCCGTCTCAAAGTCTCTAACAACCTCTTTGTTAAACTTAACACTTATAAAATTCAAACCAAAGAAGTCCTTAAAAAGCTCAATCTCTGCATCTAAGATGCCTTTATCTTTTAAGGCTAATAGTTCTTGATAGTATTTATCAACATCAACTCCTCTAACAATAAAGCCCTCATAAATCTTCCTAACTCTCAATCTTCCATAGTAAATCTCTACATCTCCATAACTCTTTTTGTCATAAATATCCAATATATCAATCTCTTCCTCTTTCTTCTGCAGTGCTTCCACATCCCAAAACATATTTAGCTCATCGGCAAATATAAAGTGAAATTTACCAATGCCTATCTTATCCTTAGCTATAAACAGCTTCCCTCTTGAAAAATAAGGCATCCCAGTAATTAAAGAGCGGTAATACTCATCCTTATCAACCTCTTCAACAACATAGCCCTTAATCTTAAGCCAATTTATAAATCTCAAAATCTCACTTTGGGTTTTATTTAGCAATTTAAATTTTATCCATGGTTTGTCTAAAACTAAATAATAGCTCTCATCACTTGCAGTTCTTATTGATGAATAAATTGGCTCTTTTATGCTTTTTACCTCTATATTATTGGTTATTGGGTTTTTGTAAACCTTTACTTTGCCCTCTTTCTCAAGCTCTTTAACTATCTCTTTCTCAAAGTCATCAAATTCATCAAAATCTACTATTTTTAATTCAGAGATTAAATAGTGCAGATGCTTCTTAGCAACGAATCTATTTTTTACATTTACTGGCATATACTCGATGATTCCCTTCCTAATCCTCTCATAAAGCTCATTTAAATGCTCCTTGTAATAATAATCTAAACCGTCCTTCCTTAAAACTATGATGTTTAATGCCTCCCTATCTCTTCTTCCAGCCCTACCAAACCTCTGAATTAATGAAAAGATGCCATCTGGTGGAATACCATAGTTTATAACAGCATCTAAATCTCCAATATCAATTCCCAACTCTAATGCATTTGTTGTTAATAAAGCCAATATCTCTCCATTTTTAAACTTCTCCTCTATTTCCTCCCTAACATACTTTGGCAGAGTGCCTTTATAGGTAGAGAGCTTATCAAATACCTTAGAATTTAGCAAAAATCTCATTAACTTCTCTGTCTCTTTCCTTGTATCAAAGAATACGAGGGTTTTTATATTGTTATCTACTAAGTTCTCTACCAATCTCCTCAACAACTGCTTGTTATCTAAATTCTTTGGCTCTAAAATAGCTAAATACTTCCTTGATGAAGGATTATGGCTTTTATCAACAACCTCAAAATCTCTATTAAACAACAGCTTGGCAAACTCTTTTGGGTTTTTTAAAGTTGCAGAGAGGCAGAGTATCTGCAAATTATTATTTAACCTCTCTAACAACTTTAGCAATCTCTTAAAAACATAAACCATGTTTGTTCCAAAAACTCCTCTATAAACATGGAGTTCATCAACAACTAAGAGCTTTAAATTCTTTAAAAGCCATAAATAACTTGAATGGTTTTTTAATATCTGATAGTGAAGCATATCTGGAGTTGTAAATAAAACATTTGGCTTATCCTTTAAAATCTCTCTTCTTTTCTCTAAACTGGCATCCCCAGTTAATATCTCTGCCTTAACTCTCTTATTGGCTATTTTATAAAATAGCTCGTTCTCTATAGAGAATTTTTCATATTGGTTGTTTATCAATGCCCTTGTTGGATATATCAGCAGATACCTATCATTGGGATTTGATAAGAAGTTGTCAAATATTGCCAATCTAAAAATCTCACTCTTTCCACTTGCTGTTGATGTTGTAACAACCACATCTTTTTTGTTGTATAGGTATTTTAAAGCTTTAACTTGATGTAAATATAGCTTAAAACCTAAGGCATCAATTAGCTCATTAACCTCTTTATTTTTAAATTTAAAATTGGAAAATCTACCCTTCCTCTCTGGAATTCTGTAAATCTTTATAATTTCTTTTTCAATGCCTTTAAATACCTCTTCCATACTAATCATCTTTATAAGATTCTCTTAGATAGATCATTTATTATTTAAGGTTATAATAACATTAATCACTTTAATACGGAATTGCTGGAGGATTGCATGCAATAGAGCATAATATCATAATGTCCCATGGTGATTTTTATGAAATTCTATAATCGAGAGAAAGAATTGCAGTATTTAAAAACCTATTGTCAGTTAGAACCAAACTCTATCTTATTTGTTTATGGTCCAAAATCATCTGGTAAATCAACGGTAATGAGGAGGGTTATTAAGGAGTTGGAAGATAGTGATATAATATTTTTCTACTATAATCTAAGAAGACATGCCACTTATAGCAAAGAGGAGTTTTTAGAAATATTTTTTGAGAAGGATGATAAAAAGTATGTAAAAAATAGTTTAATTTTTGATTTGAAGGTTTTTAAAATAGGTATTGAAGAGGATTATGATTTTTCTAAACTAAGCTTAAATGATGTATTTGATATGATTTATGAAGGAATAGCTGAAGTTATAAAAGATGGAAAGAAACCAGTTTTAGTTATAGATGAATTACAGAAATTAAAAAATATCTACTTCAACGGGGACAAATCATTATTAAATGAATTATTTAATCTCTTTGTCTCTTTAACTAAGATGGAACATCTATGTCATGTTATTTGTTTAACTTCCGATACTTTATTTATTGATGAAATCTATAGGAATTCAACATTAAAAAATGCCTCTGAGTATTATTTAATTGATTGGTTGAGGAAAGGAAGCATAAGAAATATTTTAAAAGATGAGGGCTTTAGTGAGGAGGAGATTAATTATTGTTTGAAATATTTATCTCTACCTTATGAAATCTCCCAATTGATAAATAATAAAAAATTAGGTTTGTCTGTTGAACAAACCATAAAACAATGGATTAACGTTGAAGCAGATGGATTGAAGTATTTATTAAAGTCAAATAAAGATAGGAAGGAGAATTTATTAAAGGTTTTAAGTAAATTTGATAATAAGATAAAGGTAGATATTGATAACTTTGAAGATGAGATTTTTGATGAAGTTAAATTTTTAATTGAGAACGAAATATTGTTTTATGATGTTATAAATGGGATAATTAAGCCAACTTCGATAATTGAATGGTATGCTATAAAAGAAATACTTACAAAGTGAGAGAATGATTATTAAAAAATTAGAGGAGTTTGGAATAACCATTGACAGTTTATTAGATGCTGGAATGGCCTTATATATTGGTAATGATGAAGAGAAAGATAAAGTTAGAGAGAAACTTAAAGAAATTTTATTAAAGCAATTAGCCAATCCCAATGTCTCAACTCTATTGATTGCGGCAATTTTGTTAGATAGAGAAGGCAAAACCAACAATTTGCCATTTAATTATAACGAAGACCCTAATTATGTGTATGTTGATGAGGTTATAGGCTTAGCTATAGCAAATGAGATTGCTGGGACTAAGGCAATTTTTAACTTTAGATTCTATGATGCTAAAAAACCCGGAATTATTGGAGAGTTGGATAAGAGAGGATTTATGTTCTTAGATGATGCTATAGCTGGGTTGTTGGCTGGATGTATGAGTAAAGTATTTGAATAAAGGTTAAACCTCAAAAGTGTCCTTCAATATATCTCTAATCTCCTTTGAGACTTTTATTTGGTTTTCTAAGGCATCACTAATTTTATCCAGATAATTAATTGTCTTATCTAACTTTTTATTAATCTCTTCCAATTCATTCGTTGAAATCTTATTTAACCCCTTTGGAAATTCAATATATACATTTAGCTCTCTTTCTTCTATCTTTTCAACTTTTATTAAACCATCATCATCTTCTAAATCTTTAATAATTTCTTTAAAGAGCTGTCTCTTTTTCTCATTTGGAAAATTAGCTAAAATCCTGACACTGTCTTTATAAATATAGATAACTCCATCTACATTCAACAATCTCCCTAAACTCTCAACCTTATCTATAAATTCAGCACATTTCACCCTTCCATAAATCCTCACTTCATAAGTTGTAGCCATAAAGACACCAAAAATTTATTTATTTTGCGGCAGAAACAATCTTAATAATATCGTTATGTTTTAGCTCATAATCAGCTCCAATCCTAATCTTCTTTTTTGCATCTATTGCATAGATAAACTTATCTCCCAACTCTGTATGCACTTTATATGCTAAATCTCTTGCAGTAGTTCCCTTCTTAACCAAAAATGCATCTGGTAGAACATTCCCTTGTTTATCTGAAAATTTATTCTCATCTTCAACTGGATACACAACAATCATATTTAGCAAATCAAAGTAAGCCCTATTTATACATTCTTGAACTCCTGTTCCCCCATATTTCTCTAAAAAGTCCTTTATGTAATCAAAAGCTCTTCTCATCTGCTCATTCACTTTACTCTCATCTATAATCTCAAAGTCATTACCCTTTCTTTTTATAATGCCAGCCTTTTCAGCCCTTTTTAAAGCCAACTCTATCTCAGCAGATGTTGGGATGACAATATAGTCCTCAAACTCCTTCTTTAGCCTTTCAATATTCTTCTCTGCATCTGGATGGTCTGCTTTATTCGCGGCTATAATCATTGGTTTTGAGATTTTTCTAAGTTTCTTAGCTAAATTTAATAAATCTTCTTCAGTCCATTTAATTGGGCTTTCATCCATATCTCTAATAGCAATTTTTATATCATCCTCATCTATATTCAACCCACTTAGTTGGTCTTTTAAAGCTTTGACTATGTTTTTTTCTTGCTGGGCTCTTCTTGCCAACTTATCCCAATTCTTAGTTAAAATTCCATAAATCCACATATCTATCTCATTTAGTAAAAATTTAACATCTTCAACTGGGTCATAATCATCTGTTGGGTTTCCCTCAGCATCTGTCTTTCCAGAGGCATCCACTACCAATATAAACGCATCTGCCTGCCTCAAATCATCCAAAAACTTATTTCCCATCCCTCTACCTTCGTGTGCCCCTGGAACTAAACCGGCAACGTCTATAACTTCTACTGGAATATATCTAATTCCATCTATACACTTTGAGTTTCTTGGATTGCATTTAACTCCCAACTCTCTACATGGGCAAGGACTTGTTATGTAGGCAATTCCTTTATTTGGTTGTATAGTGGTGAATGGATAATTACCAATCTCTGCCGGTTTTTCAGTTAAAGCATTAAACATTGTTGATTTCCCTACGTTTGGCTTCCCTACTAATCCAATCATTGCCAAGTTATCACCATAAAAAGTATTTTTAATGTTACTAGTTAAATAGAAACCACTCGTATTAAAATATTTATATCACATATAACAAAATTATCCTGAAAGTTAGATATCATGTATATGGTGAAATAAATGCCATCTGGAAAAATTCAAGAGATACTAAATGAATTAGATAATTTAATGAATAGAGAGAAAAAATACATTGAGTTGGTTGCTACAGTTGAATACTTATTGAACTTGGTAGAACCATCAAAAAGGGAGAAGTTTAAAGAGGCATTGTATGATGCTGAGACTGTTGAAGATGTCTATGAACTTATAAAAGCGATAAAATTACAGCTTGGAATGCAGGGGGCAAGAAAATATTTATTAACCTTGGAAGGATAATTAATTTTTTATTTTTTAATAATTAATAGAGCTCCCGCAGTGTATATATCTACTTTTATTAGGTTTAGATGGAAATTTCCGCAGTTTTATGTATTTAATTTTTACGTATTTATTAAATACCCTATTGAAAATAGATTAAGGGGTAAAAAATTTCAATAAAATCTTAAAAGGTTTTATATTCCTACGTATATTTTTTTGTTTCCAATTTCAATAACCTCTTTCTCTCCTTCTGGCATATCTTCAACAACCTCTATATAATCTTTATTGGCTATATCGCTACTCAAAACATCTAAAATATACCTAAAATCTTCATCATCTGTATAAATCTTAGCTTTAACTTTAAATCTCCTTGCTAATCTTGCAATGTCTCTTAAAGCTAATTTTGATTCTGTAATTAGCTCTAAATATTTTTTAGCCTCTTCTAAGTCCTTCTCTTTTCCAATTAATACAGGATATTTTACATTGTATACTTCATCTTCCCTAATGTCAAATTTTACATTACAAATCTCTAATAATCTGGCAATTATTGATTGGGGCAATCCTGGAGGAATGGGAATTTCCTTTTCATCCAAATCATAACATTTAAAATTAAAGTTCTCCATGTTTCTCCCTCGTAATGTTATTTAATACCTAAAATAAATAAATATGACCTAACTTAAGCTTTGTCTTTATACATCTCAAATTCTACTTCTGATTTTGGTTTTATTTTTATTAATATATAGTTTTTCATTTCACTTCTTTTAATCTCAGCAATATCTCCCAACTTGTAGTTTTTAACTTTAACCTCTCTAATTTTATCTGCATGTTTATCATAATCCAGTTTAACCCTCAATCCATCCAATTGAGTAACAATAGGCATTGGAGATAGAATTGAATAAACTTCCTCAACCTGCTTTTCAATTTCATCCTTAACAACTACCGGCGGAACAATTGGAGGGTCGTAAGATAACTCTCTCCTTCTCTCATTTATAAGTTCTGTTATCACATCAACCATCTTTCTTAAAGCCCTAATCTCCTCTCCATGCCTCAACCTATGGCTCCTCCTCCCAAGATTTCCAACGTATGGATAAGGAATATCTATCTTCTCAGGCCCTCCGGTAACAACAACTGGAATATCTACATCAAATAGATGGGTTTTATTTTTAATGCAATCTTCAAAATTACCCATTACATAAACAGCCAAATCATGCTCCTCTATCAACCTCTTCTCTTTTTCTCTCAATTGGGCTATATCTCTTCCAACCCCTCTTGCTAAACCAATCATATTTGGCTTGGCTCCAAACCTCCTCAAATATTCTGAAATATCGCAAGCTGTGTGTGGGAGGTGATGTCTTGATAAACTTGGGGCTACAACAGCTATCTCAGTCCCTGCCAATGGGGTTTCTATAATCTTACCTTTGTATTTTTTAGCTTCCTCTTTAATGTTCTCAAGTTCATTTTGAGGAATTGCCAAGGTCATATAAACATCTAACTGCATAACATGCTCCTGAATGACAAAACCTCCAATGTCCTCAATCCATTCTTTAAAGATGTTGTTTTTATAAACCCCTCCTTCGTATCTAACTATCTCATACATTAGAATCACCAAACTTTCAGGTTCATTAAAAACTATTTTATTATGTTCAGCTTTTTATTTTTTATCCAAACTAACAAATAGAATTTTAAATTAAATCTCACAACCTAAAAATCACAAAGTTAACTTTTTTTCTTTTCTTCCATAAGCAGCTTTCTAACAGAATAAGAAACATGGTGGGCTATATTTATCGCCTCTAACTCACCCCTTGTCTTTGGAAATATAACTTCCTTTTTCAAAATTGCTGAGACAATATCCTTAGACAAGTTAAAAAATTCCCCTCTTTCACATAAAATGTAATCAAATTCTTCCCCAATCTTCTCAATAAGTTCTTTAACTTCTTTAACAATATCTCTCAATTTCTGAGTTTTTTCTTCTTTAACCATAACATCTATTTTTTCTACATGCACAATTCTATCTGCCTTTATCTCAACTAAAACTCCAGCATAAACTCTAAAAAATACATTATCTTCATGGTGTCTTCCAGATATGTCTATTGCTAATACTTTAATCATCTCACCTCAAGATTTAAAAAGCATCGAAATTAAATACAAAAATAAGTTTTTATATGCCGTTGCAAAAGCAGATAACAGAGAAATTCCATGGAGTTTTGCATAGGTATAGATAAGCCAATCTATTGGCTCCAACATTCCAGCTATAAAGATAAATATAAAGGAACACACTACAAGAATGGCTATTTTTTTATTGGATATTTCTCTTTTGACTATTGGTAGTATTTTATTGGCCATTTCTACCCCAACAACAACTGCTATTGCAAATCCAAAAAATTCAAAAAATCCATGAGGAAGGACAGCAACCAAATCAGAATATTGAAGATTTACCCCAATCAGTCCAGTTAATGGGTTTATAACAGTGAAAATGAATAGTATAAATAAATATCTTTGATAATCTTTTAATAATTCCTCTTTTTCTTCAGATGTTTTGGCTTTTTCTAGATCTTTCTTATATAGATAAGCAAGTGCTCCAAGGGCAAACATTATGATTATGCATCCCATAAAATTAGAAAATATATATGAAAGAGCATAAGCTAAGTAAGCATTTTTCACCCCAACAGTATTTGAGACAGCTGAGGAAACAGCGTTAAATTTTGCAGTTCCTACACTTTGAGCTAATTTAGCAGGTTCAGATATAAAATTGGATTTTAAAATAGACGATAAATATAAAAGAAACTTCCCTACCGAGAAAGAAAACAAAAACCCTGCCCAACATAAAAAATAGGTTATTAAAATCTTTTTTATAATATTTAAAGAGAGGTATTTTTTAAAAATCTCAATGGCTTTTGCTTTCATAATTTTCCCTTAAATCATTCTTATAGGCCTTATAGCACCACAAGCCATACATTTGAGTAAATGAACTCTTCCCTCTTTAATAATCTTGGTATCTGGCTTACCACACTCTCTACAGATAACATACTCCCTCAAGAAATCATTAATTCTTGATTTCAATAACTCTGGGCTGATTCTTCTTTGTAGTATTAACCTACCTCCCTCTAAGTTACCTGCACTACCAGTCTCTTTTAAAAGATATTTAGCAAAGAATTCTTCATCTCTATTTACTGCTTTAGCTAACTCTCTAAAGTTTCTTATTATTGTTCTATTCCCCTCTATTAATATCTCAATTTCTGGAAGCTCAAATCTATCTTTTTGGAAAACATATTCTGGAATTTGACTTCTTGCTCTCTTTAATAATGCCTTGTAATCATAATAATCTATACTCTCAAGGTCGCTCATTTTATCACCAAAATAAGATAACTTTATAATTTATATAAAAAACTATCTACAGTGTAAAGTGTAATGAAATTCACCCAAATAAAAAAGAAAAAATAATCCATTATAATTTATTTTATTCTTCTACCATTAACTTTTTTGTTTTGCCATGAGTATTTTCTCATTCTTTTATTTGGATATCCGCAAGCAGCACATCTCTTCTTCCTTACATGGTAAGCTCTTCTTCCGCATCTTCTACATCTTATATGATATGAACCTTTGTTTCTTTTACCCATTGATGGAGTACCTTTTGACATAATTTATCACCTTAAAATCCTTGATTTGTGTTTTATTCTCTTTTTATTATTATAAAAACATTGATTGAGATAATAGCAGATTATGCTATTTAAACTTTACCTTTACTTAACTCTTATTGCATCCAAGTTCATTGGCACATAAGTTTGTTTTTTAAACAATCTTCTCACAGTATCTGCAAAATCTAAGCACTTACTCTCCTCTCCATGAACCATAATGATTTTTTCTGGTGATGGCTTCAACCTTCTAATATATTTAATTAACTGCTTTCTATCACTATGTCCAGAAAATCCTTCAATTGTATAAACTTGTAGATTGATTGGAATTGATTTCGTCTTTCCATTTCTTGTTGTTATTGGAATTTCTTTCCAGCCTCTCTGCACTTTCCTACCCAAAGTTCCCTCTGCTTGGTAACCAACAAATATTATTGCATTTTTCTCATCAGGGGCTAAGTGTTTTAGATATTCAACACTCGGCCCTCCAGTAAGCATTCCAGATGTAGCTAAGATTACACATGGCTCATCGCTATCGATAACTCTTCTCCTTTCATTTGTGCTTCCAACTCTCTTAAATACCTCAGACAAGAATGGATTATCTCCTTCATGGAATATCTTCTGCCTCATTTCTTTTGACAAATACTCTGGATATGCAGTGTGTATAGCAGTAGCCTCCCAAATCATCCCATCTAAATACACTGGGGCATTAAATATTCCTTGGTTATATCCTTCTTCCAAGACAAGCATCAGCTCTTGAGCTCTTCCTACACCAAATACTGGGATTAAAACTTTTCCTCCTTTATCTGTTGTTTCGCTAACCACTCTTAACAATTCTCTCTCTGCCTCTTCCCTCTCTGGCAAAACATCATCATAAGCCCCATAAGTAGATTCAATAATCAACGTCTCTAATCTTGGAAATTGGCAAACAGCTGGCTCTAACAATCTTGATGTCTCAAACTTGATATCCCCAGTGTATGCTAAATTATACAATCCTTCTCCTATATGTAAATGGGCAATAGCTGAGCCAAGAACATGCCCTGCATTATGTAGAGTTAATTTTATTGTAGGGCTTATATCTGTTGTAACTCCATAATCAATTGGTATTGTATGCTTAACACACGTTTTTATATCTTTTGATGTGTAAGGGACTTCTTTACCTTCTTTTTTAGCAATCTCTAAATAATCTTTTTGTAATAAAGTCATTAAATCTCTTGTGGGTCTCGTGCAATAGACAGGGCCATCATAGCCGTATCTAAACAAACCAGGGACAAAACCACAATGGTCTAAATGGGCATGAGTAACTATAACAGCATCTAAATCTTCAATTGAGAATTCTGGAGCATCAAAGTGAGGAAATGCCTTATCTTCACATGCTACATTAATACCACAATCAATTAAAACCCTTGTATCTGGTGTTTGAACATATAAACAAGACCTTCCAACTTCTCTTGCTCCTCCTAAGAAAGATACTCTTATCCAATAGTCCCCCCTAACAACTATATCCCTATGTATTCTTCTTCCAATTCTTCTTAAAATTTCTTTAACTTCATTTCTTTCTCTATAAAGTGTAGCTCTAATTGCTTTAATTGTCTCTGATTGTATTGGTGGAGTTCTCACTGGCTTAGGTGCCCATCTTATTGCTTTTTTAATCATCTCCAATGTTTTTCCTTCTTTACCTATAACTAACCCAGGTTTCTTTGATTCTATTATAACCTCCCCAGTGTTTGCATCAAAAACAAAGTTTGTTATCTCTGCTTCTTCAGGAACAATCTCTAAAATTTTCTTTTTAGCTATTTCTGGCTCAACTAAAACAGATGGGTCTGGTCTTATGGATATTCTTTTTCTCAAATCCTTAGCAAGGTTTTTAATAATCTCATTTGTAAAAATTTCTGGATTTTTTACATAGACAACTACTTCAGGGCCTTCAAACTGAACATCAACTATCTTCGCCTCTTTTGGTGATTTCTTTATTATCTCTCTCTTTATGTTTTCTAAAACTTCCTCTGCTGACAAAATAATCCTCCTCCTTAACTTTTAAAATCTCTGCGTGTTTTAAATTGAAAATTTTGATAATATGCATGTAATTGTTACGAAAAAATGTTGAAATTAAAAATATAGTATAAAATAGAAATTTAGTGAATTAAATGGAAATTTTATATCCTTTTATTTTTTCTTAAAATTTTAATCTTTTTAACTTAAATTTCAATAATTTTTAGTTATTTAGTTTATAGTTTATTAGTTTTATTTGCTCTTTCTTCTACCTCTCTTCGTGGTTTTTTTCTTAGATTTAGCTTTCATACCATCTAAGATTTTTTCAATTTCTTCATCTTCAAATATTTTAACTCCTTCTTTTGTTATAACAGCTAAGGATATGCCGTTTCCAGAGAATGTATCTCTCTCCATTGCTGATTTTAATGCATTTATAGCTAACTTTATTCCTTCTTCAACTGACATCTCCCTATCATATCCAGCTTCTAAAACCCCATAGGCTATAGGGGAGCCTGAACCTGTTGCAGTGAATGTTTTCTCTTCATTCATTCCCCCTAATGGGTCTAATGAAAATAATTTAGCCCCTTCTAATAAATCATATCCTCCAATAATTATTTGAGTTAAAAAAGGGAAAACTCTACTTGAGTGTAATATATTACTTAATAGGGTAGCACATGCCAATGGAGGGATATTTCTCCCAGTTCTCATTTTATATAGTTTTGCCTCGGCAGTTAATAGCCTAACTATCGCTTGGGCATCTCCAACACTTCCTGCAATGGTCATTGCTATGTAATCATCTATCTTATATAATTTTTTTGCCTCTTTGTCAGCTACTAAATTGCCTAATGATGCTCTCTTGTCAGTTGCTAAAATTACTGCATCATCGCAGATTAAACCAACGGTTGTTGTCCCTTTCATTACATCCATTCTTTCACCTTAAGTGTCTATTTCTTCTTTTGATAATTGATTTTTCAAGTTTTAATAGTTTTTCTTCAATGTCGTCTATTCTTGTATTTAGGTTTTCATTTATTTTTTCAAGTTCTTCTAATGTTAGCTTTTGTAACTTTAACATTAATCCTCCATAGGTTGCTATCTTCTCTAATTGTAAAGCAGTTAAGTATTTATAATAACTATCTATACTGCAGACGTAGCCATCATAATCTTCAATCTCTATCTTCTCAACGTCTGCGTTTTCTGGCTTATGCCTTTTAATATACTCAATAAACAGAGATACCTTATCCTCTTCATCATCAATTAATACTTCAACAGCTTTTTTATCACCAATAATTAAATTATCAGCATAAAACCTTTTTATATCAAAAAGTCCTGCAACTTTTAATAAAAACGGCCTATAGCCAACATCATGCACCTCTCCAAATATTAAAATTCTCTTTTTAGGCATTGTTATTCACCTTAAAATTAAAGGGGATTTTATTTATTCTTCATTTTAGATTTCAGATTCTTTTAATCAAACTTTATGAACTGTATCTCCTTCTTATAGATGTCAAATATCATTTCTGATGTCGTTACCCCCTTCTATAATAAAATAAAACAGTTAAATGCAAAATATCAAAAGGTGTTTAATATGTCTTAGCTATTGCTATATATTTATTACCTTTATATTCTGTCTCCCCTAAAATAGTTGCTTCTACTTTCTCTTCAAGTTCTTCATTGTATATTTCTTCCTTAAATGGAATTAAGATAACCCCCCTCTTTTCAGATAGTATTTTTTTAATTTCATCAGGATTTATATCTTCAAGGGTAGTTATAAAGTTTTCGAATTTTTCCCATGCTCTATTCTTAATGTTTTCCATAATATTATTTAAAGTTTTTTCTATTACCTCCTCTAACTGTGTTTCATCTACCTGGAATTTCTCCATTGTATCTCTTCTAAATAGTGTTATCTTTTTATTCTCAATATCTTTCGGTCCTATTTCAATTCTCAATGGAACACCTTTTATCTCCCAATCGTTGAACTTTCTTCCAGGCCTTATATCTCTATCATCAATATAAACCCTATATTTGCCTTTTAATTTTTCATACAACTCTTTAGCTTTTTCCATTACAACTTCTTCCTTTCCTTTAAATATTAATGGAACTATAACTATCTGTATCGGAGCTACTATCGGTGGCAAAATCAGCCCTTTCTCATCTCCATGTATTGCTATAATTGAAGCTATAACTCTATCAGAGATTCCATAACATGTTTGATAGGCATAATCTTTACCTCCAGTTGGTGTTTCAAATAAAATCTCAAAAGTCTTTGAGAAGTTTTGCCCTAAATTATGGACAGTTGCTATTTGCATTACTCTCCCATCTGGAAATATGGTATCAAAAGCCATTGTGTATTCTGCTCCAGGGAATTTATCCCACTCTGGTCTTTTTGAGATTAAGTATGGAATGCCCAAAGTGTCAAAGAATTTTTTATAGATAGATATAGCTTGTTTTACCTGCTCTTCAGCCTCTTCTTTTGTTGAATGAGCAGTGTGAGCTTCTTTAAATGTCATTATCTCTCTTAATCTAATTAAAGGCCTTGTGTGCTTTGTTTCATATCTAAATGTATTAACTATCTGATAAACTTTTATTGGTAAATCAGTATGAACTTTAACCCAAAGCTTCATCATGTAATAGATTGGTGTTTCTGAAGTGGGTCTTAAAGCTAATTTAACATCTAACGGTGTTTTTCCTCCATGAGTTACCCAATAAACCTCATCCTCAAATCCTTTTATATGTTCTGCCTCCTTAGCTAACAAATCTTCTGGGATTAGCATTGGGAATAATGTTTCATCATGCCCACTCTCATCTAATAGCTTTCTTATTATTTCAAATGTATATCTCCTAATTTTAAATCCGTAAGGGAGGTAAACTCCACAACCTTTTATTGGATACCTAACATCATAAATTTCAGCTTTTTCTAATATATCGGAATACCACTCTGAAAATTCCAAGCTATCACCTTTATTAATAAATTTAATTAATTTCTATTTAAAATGATAGTTAGTTATTTAAAGTTTTTTGTGGTGAGTTTTATGTTAGCCATTGCCATAAAGCCAAGCAAAATAGATGAGGATATTGTAGAGTTTGGAAGGTTTGTTGAGAAGTATTTTGATTATTACATTATAGATGCTGAAAATGTAGCTATAGTTGATGAAGATATTTTAGAAGGGTTAGAAAAGATATCTAAGGTTGTTATGACAGTTCAAGCTAAGAAAGAAGATGCTTTTAAATTGTTAGAGCTTTATGCATCTTATGATTTTGATTTGTGTGTTGTTTTAGGAAATAAGCAATATTTAAGTGATAGGGAGAGAAGATTCAGCAACAATAGAATTTTAGATGTTGTTAGAGAGGCTATTGGGTATGGCAAAGATGTTTGGGTGGGGACTGAAGGAGTAGAGAGTTTAGTTAAAGATATTATTGAGGAATACAACCTTATATCTTATTATTTATATGGGCAGAAATGCAATATAAACTCAAAGAAAGCTGTATATGTCCCATTTGCTACAAAGATTGATGAGAATGTGTTGAAATCTATGAAGGGTTATTTAAATAGAAGGAGGAATTATAAAGGAAATTGGAGAGATTTTATATTGTCTTTAGAGGATAGAGAAGTTTTAAAAAGAATTAAAGATAATAATGATATAGTTGTTGGTTATCCAATTATTCTAAATAAAGAAGAGATATTGAATTTTATAAAGGGGTCTGTCCAATGTGAGCGTTGGTGAGTAAATGCCTCACATTGGACTTGGGCGTCATCAGCCTCTTAATAGAAACCTCTGCCCCTGTCGTGGGGATCCCAGCTCCACCCATCAATTTGACAATTAGTTGGCTGCTTTAATATTTTTAAAAGAGGTTTAGGGTGGCTTGGGGTTAATTAGATTGACACTATAAACTACGCGTAAAAATAATATATAAACATTTCGAAAACTCAATACTCCCATACACTCACAAATACTCACAAAAAACTAAACAGTTTAAAACGGCATTTGGTATATAAACATTTATACTGCAAAATAAAACAACTTTACAAATGCTTTTTTAACTTTTTCTTTGGCTATCTCTTTCTCACTACATGATTTAGCATTAATTTCTTCTTCTATTGCTTTACTTAGTTCTTTAAAAAGCTCACTTGGGACTTTTGGATACTCTGAACTTACCACCTCTGCTAAATTCTTTGCAGTTTTTAAATCATTAATAATGTAAAAAAACATAATTCTTACTAAAGATTGAGTAAATTCAACAATTTTATTCCAAGCAAGCTTTTTATATTCGTTGTAATCTTCTTTATTCCCATTTAAAAAACTGTTATACATTTCTTCAACTTCAATTTTATTTTTATTAATATTATTAACACTTGGAAACATGCTCAAATCATAATCTCTTAACATCTCTATAATTTCCTTTAAATCTTTAAGTTTATATCCTAAAATCCAGCTTAGTCCATAAAATAATGTTTTAGCTGTATTATCTAAATATAAATAATCGTAAAGGTCTTTTTTTATCGTTATTGTCAAATTCTTTGTTAATATAGTGAATATAAGATATCTAGCACATGTGCGTGCAAGAGTTTCGTTATTAATTTTAACTTCATACTTTTTACATAAATTCCAGAGTTTTTCAAAATTACATGTTTTATTTTCAATAATAAAATCAAAACTGTAAGACTTTAGGACGTTTATTTTTCCAATAAAATTAAGAGCAATTAATTCATTAGTAAGAGTCTCTGAAAGTTTGACACATTTTCTGAAAAACTTTTCAGATTCTTCTAAGTTTAAATAAAGGTTTGCACGAGCTAAATAATAATAAATATCTCCTTTCCACACATTTACTAAATGTCTAAATATTTCCTCAGCATGACCTCCAAAAGGTCTAAAAATCTCATCCATACTTTCTTTAAATGTTAAATTATCTAATGTATCAATAAGATTGCTTAACACATTATTTAACATATTGATAGTATCTATATTAACGACTCTCCTATTATAAGTTCCAATTTCATAAATTTCAATTCGAGCTTTTGTCATCAAAAATTTTATTTCTGCCAATATCTTTAAATCACTATTATTAATATCCTTTAAAATATTTTCAGCTTGTTTTATACACCAATCTCCATCTTCTATAAAATTGTTCAATTTTAAACCATATGCTAAACTGGAATATATCCAAACTTTCCATAAAGAAATGACATCATCTCCCTTAATATCTAAAAATTTGATAACTTTCTTAAAGATTTCTTTATGATAATTTTCATTTTCAAATAAATTTCTACCAAATTCTGCTAAAGTCCTTGCAAACCTTAAAGTATGAAGTAAAGTTTCTCTATCTTTAGTCATTTCATTCTTATTTTCTTCCCACATATCCATTACAATTTGTAAAAATTCTAATACGACTCTTGGTAAATAAGCTAAGGCCGATCCACACCATATAAACGCAGATTTTGGTTTTATAATCCCTTTACCAAATAACCACTTTATGTTATCTAAACTAAATAATATCATTCTGTCTGTAAATTCTCCCAATTCTTCATATTCTTTATCTAAAATATCCAATAAAACTTCCCTTATAATCTTTAAATCTTCTTCTATTTCCTCTCCATTTTCATGAAAATCACATAATGCATCTATAAAAACATTAAATTTCTTCCAATGGTTTTTTACCCTATAAACTTTCCTCTTAGTATGATTCCCATCTTTTATCAATTCTTCTTCATAATCCTCTAACATCCAATAATATTCGCCCTTACGGGGACTAGCCTTACCACTAAATCTACTTTTAATTCTTTCATCCTCACAAAACATTTTAAGCTCATCTTCAGCCAAATCATTAATTATCAAAGCTATATAGCATGGATTCTTCTCAATCAATTTTTCATAAATCTCATAAAGCCCACTAAATCTCAACATTTTATTAGACTCAATCATCTTTCTTTTCTCATCTTCATCTTCATATTTTGCAATCTCAGACCAAGAGTAATATCTTTCAGCCTCAGCAATTCTTTTCATGTCTTCGGCAGAGAATCCCATTTCAAGCATATACAAAGCTATACATATAGTTCCAGCAGATGCCCTATATATCAAGTCCAAAGCTTCATCAAACTCCATATTTAGCTTTTCCCCAATTATTTTAGCAGAGTAGTTATTAGCCTCCAATAGCTTTATAAACTCTTCCTTTTCAGCAGAATCTATTAGAAAAATCCTTTTTCTTAAATCAACATCAAAAAAGTCATTAGCACCTTTAAACAGCACATCATTTAAATCTAAACCTTTATGTTTATTGCTTAAAAATTTTACAATCTTTAAATATCTCTTAAATCCTTCATCACTGCTATCGTCAATCCTCTTAACGAATAAAATCTTAATTTCTTTATCTCTCAAAAACTTAACAAATTCTTTAAGCTCATACTCATTAAAGTCTGCTAAGTCATCCACTATTATTACAACATCCTCTTTAATTTTAGGTTCTCTTTTCATCAATTCCCTAACTGACTTTATAACAGAACTGCCAGCCACTCCAACAGTCATAAGCATAGACAACTCTAAAAGAAGATAAAACAAATCACTATTTTCATTATTCTTTAAAAACTCCTCTATTTTTGATTTAACCCCAACAGATCCTAAGGTATCAATAAACTCCTTACCAAAAACACTTTCAACCCATTCATAAATTTTATCTACAATTTCTTTAGCTTCATCACTTGAAGATTTTATTTTAAGCTTTATATTTTCAATATGTTCAAGTTTTTCAAGTTTTTTACCAGTAAATTTTTCTAATAATCTGCCAATTTTTCCAAGATATGTTCCTTCAATTGCCTTAGCTATTGCATAAGCTAAAACTTCAGCCTCATCTCCTTTCCCACTCCAAACATGTTTTAAAGATATGCATCTAATCTCTTCCTCTTCATCTCTTGTAACTTTAAATTTAATGGTTTTTGACTCTTCATCGGATGTTAGATAAACAACTTTAACTCCTTCTCTCCTTAGCTTTGTATAAATGTATCTTGCAGTGGTAGTTTTACCCATTCCAGCCAAGCCCAAGATACAAGCTGAGCCATAATTGTTTAAAGCATTGATTAAATCATCTTCAAAACCTCTTTTAACATACCATTTCATCTCCATTTTTAACACCATTACTTAAAAGAGGCAGTGTGTGGTTATATTAAGATTTAAAGATTAATACAATAAATATCTTTCGATATTTAATTATTAATAGTAAAAAAAGAGATTACAGAGATTTTATAACAATCTTTTTATAGCATTCCAGACTAAAAAACTCTGAGGCTTTAAAGTTCCTTCAATAGGATTTAAAAATAAGATATTTCTTTTAATTAAAAGCTCCCTAATCTTTTTATTTATTGTTATATCTTCAACCTCATAATTTTCCTTAAATATTTTTAATGCATCAACAACTTTTTTATAAAGCTCTTCATCTTCCTCCTTAACATCCTCTAAGAAGTATTTTAGTTTTTGAGTGGCATCCTTAAGCATAAAATCTAAAATCTCATCTAAGCTTTCATATCTTAAGCTGTTAATAACTGTTTCTATTAATATTGGCTTCCCTCCAACATAGCTATAAATAAGTTCCTTCTCATCATCAGAGAGTCTTCTATTTAAAATTTCTTCAGCTAAAAAATCCATAAACTTTAAAGCATGTTCTTTATCAAAATCATCCACCAAGATATAACTTGCTCTATTCTCCAACATTGCTTCATTATAAACCTTCTCTATGAATAAACTATCTGATGATAGGCAGAAGACATGACATAAGTGTAACTCTTTAGTTAAATCGACAAAATAATTAAACAACTCATAGATTAAGAATCCATTTATTTTTAAATCTCCAATCTTTTGCAGTTCATCTATAATTAAAATTGGTTGTTTTTCTTCTTTTTTAATATCCATTAATACTTTAGTTATATACTTAAAGACATTTTTAGTAGTCTTCTTTTTTAGAATTTCCTCTAATGTATTTTTTGGTGTTGGAATGCCACATAGAGAAGGAACATCTTTTATTAAACTCTTTATAATTTCAATAGGCTTTTTATCATCCTCATACTCCTCAAACAAGACCTCAATAAAATCATCATATTTAGAAATAAAAATTCCTCTAAGATTTATATAAAACACAACATACTTATCCCTATTTAACCTATTATTAATAATCTCATTTATTAAGGCAGTTTTACCACTATTTATAGAGCCATAGATAAAATAAATCAAATTTGGCTCTCCCTCAATAATAGACAAAATCTTATGAATCTCCTTCTCCCTATCAAAAAACTTCATAAAAAACCACCAATATCTTATTAATATTTTAAAAGTCTTAAAAATAAAAAAGTATTTAAAATCACTTCTGCCCAAACATCTCCTGCTTCTCCTCCTCAGTTAATAAAGCAACTATCTCCTCTGGCTTACCAACTTTAATTAACTTACCATTTCTCATCAATCCAGCTCTATCACAGACATTCAAAACAAAGTCCATGTCGTGTGAAACAATAATATATGTTTGCTCCAGCTCAGCCCTTGATTTATGGATTGATTCAGCAACGGTATTTCTTGTTATTGGGTCCATTGTTCCTGTTGGTTCATCTAAGATAACAACCCTTGGCTCTTTTATTAAAACTTGTGCTAAAGCACATCTATGCCTTTCTCCAACACTCAATTCATGAGGATACTTATCTAAAATTTCCTCTGCCTCTTCTTCACTAAATCCTACTGACACTAATGTATAAACCGCCTTCATCCTTGCAAATTCATCTGGAAGCTCTAAACCTATAGCCTCTGTTAAGTTTTGCAGTATAGTTCTGTGTGGATAGAGGGCATATTCTTGGAATAATATACCAATATATCTCTTAGCCCTTCCTCTTCCCATAGGGCCGGGTTTGGTCATATCAACCCATTCATCTCCAACTCTAAACCAATACTTACCTTTTGATGGAGGAAGAACTCCAGCGATAATCTTTGCTAATGTTGTTTTTCCAGCACCACTTGTTCCTACTAAACCGAAGATTTCCATCTCTCTAATATTTAAGGTTACACCATCAACTGCTTTGACAACTCCTCTTTCAACAGAACAGTAGTGTTTTGAGATATTTTCTAACTTTATAATATCTTCTTTAATCTCTACACCTATTTCTGGTTTCTTAAACTCTTTAACTGTTTCCATGAATTTATTAACAACTTCCTCTGAAGTTCCTTCCATTATAATTTCTCCCTTATCTAACCAGATTGCTTTCTCCGTTAGCTCAGCAATAACCTCTGGCCAGTGAGATGTTAAAATTAAGCTTATCTTATTCTTAATAACAAGGTCTTTTAAGGCAGAATGAACCAATTTAGCAGTTTGAGGGTCTAAAGTCCCAGTTGGTTCATCAGCTAAAAATATAAACGGCTCTTTAGCTATTTGTCTTGCTAAAACAACTCTCTGCTTTTCCCCTCCACTTAAATCTCTCGCAATGTGTGTTATTCTATGCTCTAACTTAACCATTTTAATTAACTTTACTGCCAAATCAATTGCCTCTTTTCCTTCATAACCTGCTTGATGTAAAGCCTCTAAGATATTTTCAAGAACAGTTTTTTCCCCATATAAAGCGAAAGTTCTCTGAAGCATTATAGCAATTTTTCTTTTTAAATTGTAGGTGTATTTTTTGTCATTCCAAAAATCCACTTCTATTTTTTTTAGCTCATTTCCACATTTTTTACATGGGCTTCCAGCTTTTGAAGGGACATCAACATAGCCACATTTTTCACAGTAAGAGACGTGATAAATTATTTGTCCCTCAGTTGGCTCATAACCATCCATTCCCCTTAACATATGCAACAGAACTGATTTTCCAGCTCCACTCTTTCCCAAAATCCCTAATGACTCTCCTTCCTCTAATGTAAATGATATGTTTTTTAAAACTACCTTATCTCCAAATTTTTTTGTGACATTTTTAACTTCCAATAGTATCATAGCTCCTCCCTCCAAGTTCTACAGTGCTTTTTTATACCAAATCTATGCCTCATACAGAAACCACATTCTCTAATCTTATATTCTCCTCCTTCAATTACAATGGCTTTTCCATTTATTAATGCATCTGCAATCTTTTTCCTGCCCTCTGTCAATAAGCTCCACAACACTCTCCTTGAAATACCCATCAGCTTAGATGCCTCTTCTTGAGTGTAGTCGAGATAATCAACCAATCTAATTGCCTCTAACTCATCCACCCTTAATATAACTTTATCCACCTCTGTAAGAGAAGTTCCATGTGGTTTAAATATTCTAAATTTTGGTTCTTCAGATATAAACCTTGGAATCTTTGGTCTTCCTCTTCTACTCATATAATCTCCTCATTTTAAGGCATATTTACAATTATCCCTTCAATTGGAATCTCAATTATTGTATATTTACAATCAGCTAATTTTTCATCGATTAGCTTTTCAATTTCCATGAGTTTATTTTCACTGACAACTGTTCCAATCAACACAGCATTTTGTGCTAAATCGCTAACCGCTTTTATAGCCATTTCTGGGTCTTCATCCAACAAAAATCCCTGCCAATCTTGTGGGGACATCCCCTTATAATCGTATAAGAAAAATCCAGTAATTCCTCCTTCTGATAGAGCATTTATTGCCTTTCCAACATTTTCACTTTCAACGAATAAATACAACAGAATTTTCATCCATCCCACCTTTAAACCCTATGGACTTTAACTTTTAATATTGGAACCTTCATTACTGTCCATCTCTCATTGTTCATTTTTTCTTTTAATAGTTCTTCTATTTTTTTAGCTTTTTCCTCTTTAACCACAGTCCCAATAACGACAGCCCTATCTGACCCTTTCTCTATAATCTCATAAACTTTCTCAATATCCTCCAACTCCTCTTTACTTAAATTTTTAAATTTATCTGGGGACAATCCTCTATATTTATGTAAGAAAAATCCTGTAATTCCTGCTAAGGTCATGATATTTATTGCTTTGCCCACATTTTTCTCTTCAACAAACAATTTAAACAAAACTCTCTTTGTCATAATATCCCCCTTATGTGGAAAAGTTACATTTTAACTGTTAAACATATAGAATATAAAGTTTTTCATTTAGTTTTCCTAATACTATTATATATAAGTAGCAAAACAATAAATAATAATAGTTTTTTGAAATATTGTATTAGGGTGATTAAGTTTTGGGCTTGAAGTCTTTAATAATATTGGGGATATCACTAATTATATTATTACTTGTGGGGGCTAATATATCAAATTTTTTATATAAGTCCTTCTATGGAAAAGATATAAAAAACATATCAATCTATGTGGATGAAGACTCTATAAAAGAAATAAATCTAAAAATTGGTGAGTCTACTGAATCTTCTAATATTAGAATTCTAGTTGAGAGAATATACAAAACCCAGAAGGTTAAGGGAGTTATGGGTTTTAGAAAAATAAAAGATAACGAAACTTTTATTATAGTAAAAGTTAGAGTAGATAACCTAAGAGAAAATTCATCTTACTACATTTCAAATATGGACTTCTTTCTTATTGATGAAAATGGCAAAAAATATGACTGTGAAATGAATGTGCTTGATGTTAAGGATGCACTTACAATTACCACAATTCCTCCACATAGATATGTAGAGGGTTATATAATCTATAAAGTTCCAAAGAATATAAAAACAGTGAAAATAATCTATAACTTTAGAAATGTTCAAAATATTTTTGATTCCCACACAGCAATTTGGGAAATAAACATGTCTGATATTCCATATATTGAGGAATTTCCATAAAAATATTAAAAATATTAAAATCTCTTTTACTTCTTCAAAATCTCTGTCAGTAACTTTGGGATATCAGATATATTTTTTGCTACATAAGCTCCTGCTTCTTCTAAAGCCTTCATCTTACTTTCAGCAGTTCCTTTTCCTTTTTCAACTATAGCACCAGCATGCCCCATTCTTTTTCCTTCTGGAGCTGACTGCCCAGCAATATAACCAATAACTGGCTTTTTCATCTTTTTTATAAACTTAGATGCCTCTTCCTCTGCCCCTCCACCAATCTCTCCAATCATAACTATAGCCTCTGTTTCATCATCCTTTTCAAATAAATCTAAAACCTCTTTATATCTTAATCCAACTATTGGGTCTCCTCCAATCCCTACGCAAGTTGAAACTCCAAAACCAGCCTTTTTTATTTGATGAGCTATCTCATAAGTTAGTGTTCCACTTCTTGAAACCATTCCTACACTTCCTTCTTGTAAGACCTCCATTGGTATAATCCCCAATTTACCAACTTTTGGTGAGGCAATACCTGGTGTATTAGGCCCGATAATCTTAACTCCAACATCCTCAGCATAATTTACAAATTCCATGGTATCATGAACTGGGATGTGTTCGGTGATAACAACTATCAACTCAATCCCAGCATCTATTGCCTCAAAAACTGCATCTTTAGCAAATGGAGCTGGAACAAAAATCACTGACGCATTAGCATCTGTTTCTTCAACTGCCTCTTTAACTGTATCAAAAACGGGGACTCCATAAACTTCTTTTCCTCCTTTTCCTGGCGTAACTCCTCCAACGATTTTGGTTCCACAATCTAACATTTTCTTTGTATGGAAGCTTCCCTGCTTTCCAGTAATTCCTTGAACTATTGCTTTTGTATCCTCTGTTAGTAAAATCATTTTATCCCTCTGAAATCCTTTAAACCGTAAAATTTATATATCCCCTTTTACTTTTTATATGTGTCGTTGATGAGGGGGTGTGGTGTAGCCAGGTCTATCATCGGGGACTCCAGTTGCCTATAGGGCACTGGACTATGGCAGGAGAAATCCCTGGACCTGGGTTCAAATCCCAGCACCCCCACCATTTTTTAAATAACTTAGAATTTTTCTGATTTATTTTTCAATAATTAATTCATAGATTTGGATACATTTGTGAAAATAACTTCGATAGGTGTCGAAATTGGACGAACTTGATATAGTATTTAACAATATATTGATATTAAAAAAGTTTTATACAAACGACGAATGGAAAAATAAGCTGAATTCTTTAATAGATAGGATTATAAAAGCTAAAAAAATCTTTGTTTTTGGAGTAGGAAGGAGTGGATATATTGGAAGATGTTTTGCTATGAGATTAATGCATCTTGGCTTTAAATCATATTTTGTTGGAGAAACTACAACTCCCTCTTATGAAAAAGATGACTTACTGATTTTAATATCAGGTAGTGGAAGAACAGAGAGCGTTTTAACAGTGGCCAAAAAGGCAAAGGGTATAAATAATAATATTGTCGCAATTGTATGTGAATGTGGGAATATTATAGATTTTGCTGATTTAACAATTCCATTGGAAGTTAAAAAATCAAAATATTTACCAATGGGAACTACTTTTGAAGAAACAGCTTTAATATTTTTAGATTTAGTTATAGCTGAGCTTATGAAAAGGTTAAATTTAGATGAGAGCGAAATAATAAAAAGACATTGTAACTTGCTTTAAATATTTATTCTAAATCTTCAGCCTCAAATCTCTGAGCTGAAACATATTCCGTAACTTCTTTTTGATACTCATCTAATATTTTAATTATCTTTTTTAGTAATAGTAAGTTATCCAACATTATTCCAAATGTTCTCATCGTAAATACGCTTGCAGAAAACAATGCGTCTCTTGGATTTTCTTCTCCAAATGTTTCCATAATCCAATATTGGGCTCTTGGAGCTACACTTTTCCACATTTCAGTCAATCCAATAAATCCCTCAATTTCATGGTCTCTCTTTAAATTTGCTTTTACCTCTCTTATATAATTGTATAAATCGCTAAATGATTTTATATTAAACTTCTCAGCGAAACTTGTTGGAGAGCCATCTTTTTTTCTTAAAGAAAACTCCAATATAATTAATATCCTCCTCAATGACTTTTTGTCAATCCCAGAAATTTCAGACAACTTTTCTATAACCTCCATACTAATCCCTCCAATCTATGTATGTTATTGTATATCATAAACTATGATATATTATTCTCTAATAGTATATAAATTTTCCTATTTTTGGAATATAATTATATAAGTAACTGTAAAAATAAGAAAATTATTAAACTAAGAAACTAAATATGTGTAATAGACAATAATCTAAAACAATAACTTAAGGTGAAACTATGAAATTCGGATGGGTTAATGTTATTGGAGATAACTGGGAAGATAAAAAGGAAATTGTAAAAATGGCTTTGGAGTCATCAATTCCCGTGGTTGTTGCTGAACCAGAGGATATTGAAAAAATTAAAGAGCTTGGAAATATCAAAGTTGCATCTCATTCCTTAGATGCTGATATCGTTTTAATAAACAAAGATGACAATATAGAGTTTTTGAAAGAGGCAAAGAACTTAGGCAAAGAGACAGCTATATACATCCCAATAGAATCAAAGGAGGATGAAGAATTTGCCTCTGAAGTTGCAAGGTTTGGTTTTGTTGATAACATCATCTTAGAGGGAAGAGACTGGACAATTATTCCGTTAGAAAATTTAATAGCTGATTTGTTCCATAGAGATGTAAAGATTATAGCGAGCGTTAATTCAGTTGATGAAGCAAAGGTTGCTTATGAAATTTTGGAGAAAGGAACTGATGGAGTCCTCTTAAATCCAAAAAACTTGGAGGATATAAAGGAGTTATCTAAATTAATTGAAGAGATGAATAAAGAGAAAGTAGCCTTAGATGTGGCGACAATAACAAAGGTTGAGCCAATAGGTAGTGGAGACAGGGTTTGTATTGACACCTGCTCACTAATGGAGATTGGAGAGGGGATGTTAATTGGCTCCTACTCAAGGGCTTTATTCTTGGTGCATTCTGAAACAGTAGAAAACCCTTATGTAGCTACAAGGCCATTCAGAGTTAATGCCGGCCCTGTTCATGCATACATTTTATGCCCAGGAAATAAAACAAAGTATCTCAGTGAATTAAAGGCAGGAGATAAAGTTTTAATTGTTGATAAGGATGGAAATGCAAGAGAAGCTATAGTTGGCAGGGTAAAGATTGAGAAAAGGCCTTTAGTGTTAATTGAAGCAGAATATAAGGGAGATATAATTAGAACCATCCTACAGAACGCTGAGACAATAAGATTAGTTAATGAAAAAGGAGAGCCAATATCTGTTGTTGATTTAAAACCTGGAGATAAGGTTTTAATAAAGCCAGAGGAATATGCGAGGCATTTTGGAATGGCAATAAAAGAGACAATTATTGAAAAATAAAAAATAAATTATTTGTTATCATATAAATGCTGTATTCCTTCTGTATCTGCTCCATACTTCAACAATAATTTAACAACATCTTGTAGAAGGTAGTCTTCTGCAACCATTATTGGAGAAATGCCAGAGTTATCCCTAATATTAACATCTGCACCACTCTCAATCAATAATTTTGCTATTTCTACATGTTTCATCTCTATTGCTGTCATTAGTGGAGTCCTGCTGTTTTAAACTGTTTAGTTTTTTGTGAGTATTTGTGAGTGTACGGGAGTGTTGAGTTTTCGAAATGTTTATATATTATTTTTATGCATAGTTTATAATGCCACTCCAATTAACTCTAAATTTTCCTAAACCTCTTTTAAAAATATTAAAGCAGCCGACCAATTGTCAAATTGGTGGGTGGAGCTGGGGTCCCCACGACAGGGGCAGAGGTTTCTATTAAGAGGCTGATGACGCCCAAGTCCAATGTGAGGCATTTACTCACCAACGCTCACATTGGACAGACCCCCAATCTATTCCTTACATTCAAATCAGCTCCATTTTCAATTAATAATTTAACAACTTCAATATGATTTCCTACAACAGCAGCTTGTAAAGGAGTGCCTCCAAATCTGTTTTTGGCATTGACATTTGCTCCTTTTTTTATAAGCTCTTTTACTTTTTCAACGTCTCCCTCCTGACATGCCATTATTAACTCAGCATCCAAATCCATTATATCACCATATTTGAATACATAATTTAATTTACGTCATTGGAAAATATTCATGGCAATATTTTACTAAATTCGTAATTGTAATAAGGATGCTAAATATATAAAAACCTTTCGGAAGTAGGTAAGTTAATTCCTTATGACTTCTGTCCCAACCCTCGAACTAAAGATTTTTATAAAATGCCTAAACACTAAAATTATTAAAACAGAAATCTATGGGATATCATGGAAATAAAGATTGGTAAAGTTGAAAAAAAATTAAACAGCATTATTGAGGAAGAAGGAGCTGTTTATTTAACCCTATTGGACCCAGAGGAAGAGAATATAGAAGAGATAGCTGAAAACGTTAAGGACTATGCAGATGCAATAATGGTTGGAGGAAGTATTGGGATAGTTAATTTAGATGAAGCAGTTAAAAAAATAAAAAAGCTAACTAAATTGCCAATAATTCTGTTTCCGGGAAATGTTGATGGATTATCAAGATATGCCGATGCAGTCTTTTACATGAGCTTAATGAACTCAACAAACACATATTGGGTAGTAACTGCCCCAACGTTGGGGGCTATAACAATTCTAAAGTATGGTTTAGAACCAATTCCAATGGCATATCTCTGCATAGAGCCAGCTAAAAAAACAGCCGTTGGTTATGTTGGTGAGATAAGGGAAATTCCTCAAAACAAACCAAAGATAACTGCAATGTATTGTTTATCAGCAAAGTTCTTTGGAATGAGATGGGCATACTTAGAGGCGGGAAGTGGAGCAGAGTATCCTATAAACAATGAAACAATAGCTTTATCAAAAAAACTCTCTGGGATTAATATAATTGTTGGTGGAGGGATTAGAAAGCCGGAAATTGCTTATGAGAAGGTCTTGGCTGGGGCTGATGCTATAGTTACCGGTAATTTGTTGGAAGAGAATCCTAAAGCTGTTGAGATGATGTATGACGCAATTAAAAAAGCTGGAAGAGAAAAGTTGAAGAAACAGTAAAATTCTAAACAAAAAATAAAATAGTTTTTTAAAATTTAAAAAATATATTATGAAATATTGAAAATCTGGAGGGGCAGTATGGCTGTTGCCTATGCTAAATTATATGAGTTAATCCTTAAAAAAATTAAGGATGAGAAGACAGAGTTATTGAAACTTAAGAGAGGTCGGTTATGAGAAAAGCTAAGAGGCATTATCGAGCGAAGCGAGATAATGCATCATGTTTTGATGAAACTTTTTTAAAAAGTTTCGCTAAAGAATTTTATGATGTAATTGTTGAGTTAGTAAGGGAGGGCAAAATAGAGGTTAAGACAGAGGTTAAGGAAGAGTTGAAAGATGAATTAGCTACTAAAAAGGATTTAGAATTATTAGGGGAGAGAATTTTAAGGTATGTTGATGAAAAGTTTCACTACTTAGATAAAAAAATAGATGAAAGGTTCTATAAATTGGATAAAAAAATGACTATTGGATTCGTGATATTAATATTGCTTTATATAATAACAAATCCAAACGCTATTGAGTTAATAAAGTTGTTATTTGGATTAAAATAAAGATTCATCTATCTCTTTTTTATCTTTTTTGCAACAAATCCAATGTATGATGCAAAATGTTTTAAAAAACTTCTATAAATAAACTTATCCAATGGAGAGTTTGTTATATTAGCTCCAAACGTATAAATTACTTCAAAACCCTCTTTTCTTAATGCATTTTCAACCTCTCCAATGCTATAGAATCTTGTTTTTACCTTTATCTTCTCTCCGTCAATAATTTTTGTTATTGTTCCTTTTCTTTTCTTTAGGGCATTTTTTACCTTCTTAAAATCTCCTCTTAAGATGTTTTTTAAAATCCATTTTATGTCGTAGATGTTTGCTATAGTAAATATAAAAACTCCATCATCCTTTAAAACCCTATTAACCTCTCTCAAAGCCCTCTTTAAGTTGCAATGATTTAAAGCTCCAAAAAATGATATTGCCTTATCAAAACTCTTATTTTTGAATGGGAGAAATTCAGCATTTGCAACAACAACAGGTTTGTTTGTCTTATGTTTTGCCATCTTAGCCATTTCTATAGATATATCTAAACCAACTGCTTTATTTAATAGCTTTAACTGCTCTCCAGTCCCACAACCAATATCTAAGACAAAATCATCATCTTTAATCTCCTTCTTTATAATCTCTCTTTCCACAACTCTCATATACTTGTTTTTATATAATTTATCATAGTTCTTAGCTAATTTGTCATAATACTCTTTAATGCCCATGTTCTCACGGTGGAAATTATGATAACTGTAGCAACAGCTGAATGCTTTACACATGCGAATATCGGCTTAACTATACACAAAGCCGCCGCTGGTTATGAAAACTTTGAGTTCAAATATCTATTTAGTGATGAGAATTTAAAATTGGTTAAGAATGTTAAAGTCTTAACTGCTATGTTTGTTCCTTCTATTATTGCCGCTGAAAAACTCTTAGATATAAAACTCCCAGAGCCGGATTATGCCTATAGATATGCAAAGGCTTACAGTGAAGAGAAAGATTTAGAGGTTGCTAAGTTAATGGCTGAAGCTTTAAAGAAAAAGCTCAACGTTAATATAGCTATCGGCTCTACTGCTGGAGTTGGAAGAGGGGCTATTTGTATAATAACCGATAACAACTGCCATTTATTCACTTCAGATGTATATGCCAACCTAATTACTTTTGAAAATGTCAAAGAAAGACAGAAAAATGGCATTGAGAAGGGAATAAAAAAGTTTTTGGAGATTTTAAAAAAAGAGTATTTTTAAATCTTTTTAGCTCTATACTCGGTTATATAATACTTCAATATCCCAGCATTTAACAGCCAAGTGTTTATAACATCAGCAATTAAAGCTAAGATTAAAACCTCTGCTATATTTGCCAATATATCAGCTACTGGAATGAAGAGTTTTACAACAATCAATAAGATTAGCATTGCAGTGATTGTTGTTAATGTCATAGTTAAACCAGTTTTCATTGCCTCTTTAACAGTTTCATCAAAACTCTTTGTTAATCTTTTTAAAACTCTTGTTGTTAGCAATATATCTGAATCTACGCTATAACCAATAACCATTAATAGAGCCGCTATTGTTGCTGAGGAAAGCTCAATATTAAACAAACTCATAGCCCCCAGAGCCATAATTATATCTGAAAGTGCAGATAGTATAATAGCCCCGCTTGGCACTGGATTTCTGAAATATAGATAAACAACCACTGCCATAAATATAAATGCAAATCCAACGGCCTTAAATCCTTCCTCAAAGAATTTTTGACTTAATGTTGCTCCAATTGTTTTTTCAGAATAATCTAACTTATCTAAGCTATCCACATGGAAAAATTCCTTAATTTTCTGCTTTACAAAATCTACATCTTCATTTTTGCATCTAATTACTATATAATAGCCATTAGCTGATTCTATTTTTTTTACTTCAGCTTTTCCATTGAGTAATTCCTTTAAAGAAGTGATGTCAATATCTTTATCTACTTTAATTGTTATTTCTGTCCCCCCAGTTATATCTACACTTTTTGGAATTCCTTTAAAACCAATTAACAAAATTGAAAGTATAAGAAGGGTTATTGGGATAGCCACTGCCAATCTACAATCTTTTATCATTTCTTCCAACCCCTTTAGTGTTTTACTATTGAGACAAATTTTTTATATATGGCAAAGTGATATAAATAATAATACCCCCAATATCAAGGTGATATTCATTAAACCCAAAAAAATTTTAGTGTTTTTATTTTTATTCTTCTTATTTGCAAATGTGTCTTTGGCATATTCCATCGAAAAAATGTATATTGAGTGTATAGTTAATCCCGACGATACTATAAACGAAACAATAACCATGGTAATCTACAATAACGACAATAAAAATTTGAGTAGTATAACCTATACCATTCCTCAGAATGTCGAAAATTTCACAATAAACTCATCTGTAGATATTAAGGGATATAGTGCCTTATATAACGATGGTATTACTGAAATTGCCGTAGAATTTGGAAAACCAATTCCTCCAACTGAGTATGTAAATATAACATTCAAATGTTTAGTTACTGATGCAATTTGGACAAAAAACGATGTTAAGCAACTCATTATGAACTTTCCAATCTCAGCAAAAAACGCAACTATAAAGGTAGTTCTCCCTCCGGGGGCTGTTATATCTTCCCCCCAAGGAAATTTACTTGTAACTCCTCCAGGATATAAAATAACCACTGATGGGAAGCATCAAATCATAATTTGGGATTTATCATTAAATAAAGAAATAACTTTCACAATCACAGTCAAATATACTTTCGTAACCTATCCTTCACAAAATATAATTGAACAACCAAATATTAGCAATAGCAACAATTTAAAATACTATCTAATAGTTGCAATATTTGGAGTTGTATTATTTGGAGGGTTGTTTGTTAGAGAAAAAATTACTAAAAAGAAGCTTATAACTGGAATTGATAATATAAAAGATGAGTTAAATAATCTAAAAATTAAATTAAAAGAAAGAGAAGAAGAAATAGAAAAATTAACTACGAAGATAAAAGATTTAGAAGAGGAATTAAATAAAGCTAATAAAAACCTATTAAATAAAGATGAGATTATTGGAGTGTTAAATGAAAGAGTTTCAGAATATGAAAGCAAAATATTAAAACTTTTAGATGAGAATAGCACGTATAAAGAAAAGATAGAATCACTAAATAAATATATCGAAAAATTAAAGAAAGAAAATGATGAACTAAAAGATAAGGTTAGGGAATTAGATGAGATTGCAAAAAGATATATGGAAGAAAAAAGAGGAGTATTGTGGAGCTTCTTAACTGAAGATGAAAAACTTATAATTGATTTAATAAAAAAACATGGTCATATTACTCAAAAAGAAATCGTCGAAATTACTGGAATGAGTAAGCCAAAGGTTTCAAGGATTATTTCTGAATTGGAGGATAGAAAAATAATAATGAAAGAAAAAATAGGAAGAATCAACAAACTAACACTTACAGAAGAAAGTAAGAAGTTGCTGTAATTACCTAAAAAATATTTAGTAAAAGATTTTATTGGGTGGAAATATGAAAATACTCATTTCAGTATGTGGGGAGGGTTTTGGACATACAACAAGATGTATAGCAATTGGTGAAGCTTTAAAAGATGATTATCAAATAAGCTACATTGCTTACGGAAAAAGCAAAGATTTCATTGAAAAATGTGGATTTAAAGTTTTTGAGACATTTCCAGAGATAAAACTTAAAGGAAAAGATGGGAAATTTGATATAACTTCAAGTATATTTAATAAAGAATACAGCCCAAAAAAAGCCATTAGAAGAGAGATTAACATTATAAGGGAATATAATCCTGATTTAGTAATTTCTGACTGTAAATATAGCACAGTTGTAGCCGCAAAACTTTTAAAAAAGCCAGTTATTTGTATAAGTAATCAAAACTACACAAGATATAGATTAAAAACAGATTTAATCGTCTACCCAACAATGAAAGCACTAAATATGATAAATGAAAGGTGTGAGAAGTTTATAGTTCCTGACTTTCCTTTGCCTTATACTATATGTGAATATAACTTAAAAATTATAAAAAATATGGAGTTCATAGGCCCTTTAATTAGATACGATGTTGATAATGTTGATAATGATGGAGATTATATATTAAGTGTTATCGGTGGTTTTGAATATAGATACAAAATCCTTGAAGAACTTGGAAAGATTGCCTTAAAAAATAACTTGAATGTTAAACTTGTATGTGGAAGTTATGAGGTTGCTAAAAAACTAATGAGAGATTTAAACTTAAACTCCTATAAAAATGAAAACATTGATATAATCCCAATAACAACAAATATGAAAGAACTTATAAAAAACGCTGAACTTATTATATCTCATGGTGGGCATTCAACAATAATGGAAGCCCTATCATTTGGAAAACCATTAATAGTTATTCCAGATTTAGACCATCCAGAGCAGGGTAATAATGCTAAAAAAGTCCATGATTTGGGTTGTGGAATTGCCTTATCTTATAAAGAGTTATATAGATTGGAAGAAGCCATTTTCGACATAAGAAATATGAAAATGTATAAGAGAAATGCTTTAAAAATGAAAGAGCTTGCAAAAAAATACAATGGAAAGAAAAATATCAAGAAAATAATAGATGAATTTTTTGAGACAAGGGAGAATATAAGAAAATACTACTTAACTGATAGGATAGCCAACAAATTAATCAATAAGTTTAAGCTAAAGATTAGGTGAGAAAGTGATTACCGTATTGTCAGGAGGAACTGGAACGCCAAAGTTATTACAAGGTTTAAAAAGAGTTGTTGATAATGAGAAATTGGCTGTTATTGTTAATACTGGTGAAGACACTTGGATAGGGGATTTGTATTTGTCCCCCGATGTTGATACTGTCCTTTATACATTAGCAGACTTGATTAATGAAGAAACATGGTATGGAGTTAAAGGAGATACTTTTTACACTCATGAACAATTAAAAAATCTTGGATTTGATGAAGTTTTAAGGATAGGAGACAAAGATAGAGCTTTAAAAATGCATAAAACTTATTATTTAAAAAGAGGTTATAAGCTTTCAGAAGTTGTAGATATGGAGAGAGAAGCTTTAGGGATTAAAGCAAAAGTAATCCCAATGACTGATGATAAAGTTGAAACAAAAATTTTAGCAAAGGTTGATGGAAAGGTTGATTTATTAAAGTTCCATGATTTCTGGGTTAAAAGAAAGGGTGAAGTTGAGGTTTTAGATGTTATTTATGAAAACAGCCTATATGCTAAACCTTGTGAAAAGGCTGTCGAAGCTATAAAAAATAGCGAGCTTATTATTATCGGTCCTTCAAATCCTATAACCTCTATAGGACCAATTTTAAGTTTAAATGGAATTAGAGAGTTATTAAAAGATAAAAAAGTTGTAGCAGTTTCACCAATAGTTGGAAATTCTGCTGTTTCCGGCCCTGCAGGTAAATTAATGAAAGCTAAGGGTTATGAAGTATCTGTTAGAGGAGTTTATGAATTTTATAAAGATATAGTTGATGTTTTGGTTATAGATAATGCTGATAAAGAAATAGCTAAAGAAATACCTTGTGAAGTTTTCATAACCAACACAATCATGAAGACATTAGATGATAAGGTTAGGTTAGCAAAAAATATTATTGAATTCTGTGGGTCTTTATGAAGCCAGTTGCTTTAGTAACAACAAAACCAGGATTTGAACCGCAATTAAGAGAGGAGTTAAATAAATTACCAATAAAAAAGAAAATTCTCTGGACACCATTTAGGGGAATTTTAAAAATAATATCTCAAAACCCTTATGAATTTTTAAATATTATTAAAGAAAATAAGGCTAATCTAAAATTTTTATTGAGAGTAATTCCATTAGAAATGGAATGTCAAACAGATATTGATGAGATGAAAAAAGCTGTGTCTTTTTTAATCAATGAAAAGAAAGAAAGTTTAAGGAATAAATCTTTTGTGGTTAGATGCAATAGGAGAGGGAATCATGAATTTACAAGTGAAGAAGTTGAAAGAACCATTGGGAAATATGTATTAGATAATTTTAAAGATTTAAATTTAAAAGTGAATCTAAAAAACTGGGATTTTAAAATAAATATTGAGATTCTACAGGATAAAAGCTATATCTCGATATTTCAGGATGAATTTAATGAACTTGTTATTGAAGAAAATATAAAAAACTTAAAAAACTTAAAGAGATATGTTGAAAGACCATTAAACCGTTCAGAGAGAAAAATGGATGAATTAATAAAAAAATTTCCATTTATATTTGAAAACCTAAACTGTGTTGTGGATATCGGCTCATCTCCAGGGGGATGGGCAAAGATGTTATCAAAAAAAGCTAAAAAGGTTTATGCTATAGATACAGGAGAGTTAAAAATAAAAGCTAACAATATAATCCATATAAAAAAGAGAGCTGAATATGTAGATTTTGAAAAAGATATTGGAGAGGAAATTGATTTGATAACCAATGATACCAATCTTTACCCAGATGAATCCATCTTTTTAACATTAAAATTTGCGAAATATTTAAAAAGTAATGGTTATATAATTCATACATTAAAAGCGAGAAATTTGAAAACTAAAAAAGAGGATTTAGAGCAGGTGTTAAAAATTTTAAACCATTATAAAAGTATAAAAATATTTAAAATAACTAATTTAAAGGCTAATACTAAAAATGAACTCACAATAATACTCAAAAAAGTATAGGGAGAATATTATAGGGTATCTCCGAAAAATATATATACTTCTATCATAAAAAACTAAAAATGTAAAGTTCTGAGGTGGTATTATGGCTGAGCTTCCAGTTGCACCATGTGTAAGGATATTGAAGAAGGCAGGTGCTCAGAGGGTAAGTGAAGCAGCAGGGAAATACTTTGCTGAGGCTTTAGAGGAAATTGCCTTAGAGATTGCGAAGAAATCAGTTGATTTAGCTAAGCACGCAAAGAGAAAGACAGTAAAAGTCGAAGATGTTAAGGCAGCATTGAGAGGTTAAGTACTGAGCTTACATTATATCTATAATATCACTACACCTTTTTATTTTTTGTGCATATTAATAGAAATATTTAAATATTTGGAGCTAAATGGAATTAAAATTAAATACTGCTATTTTAATAGTTTTGATGAATATTAGGGGAGTTTTGGTGAGAAGATGAAGATTGTTTTTGATTTGGGAGGTTCCGTTATAATGCCAAAGGAAGGGGCTAATGTTAAAAAAATCATGGAATATGCCAATATTTTTAAAAAGATTAAGGATGAAGGGCATGAGGTAGCTATAGTTGTAGGAGGTGGAAAAACAGCGAGGGAATATATAGAGATAGGGAGAGAACTTGGAGCAAGTGAAAGTTTTTGTGATGAGCTTGGAATAATGGCTACAAGAATGAATGCGATGATATTAATTACTGCCTTAGGAGATTATAGCATAAAAAAAGTCCCTACATCGTTTGAAGAGGCTGAATTTATACTAAATTTAGGAAAAATTCCAGTTATGGGAGGAACTCATCCAGGACATACAACAGACGCTGTTGCCGCTTCATTAGCAGAGTTTATAAATGCTGATTTGTTAGTTATAGGAACAAATGTTGATGGTGTCTATGACAAAGACCCCAATAAATACAAAGATGCTAAAAAATTCGATAAAATCTCTGCTAAAGAACTTGTTGATTTAGCTTTAGCTTCTTCACTAAAAGCAGGTTCTTCATCAGTGGTTGATTTATTGGCGGCTAAGATTATTGAAAGGGCTAAATTAAAAGTGGCTGTTGTTAAAGGAACACCCGAAGAGCTTTTAAATGTCAGTAGAGGAATAATAAATGGAACAATAATTGAGGGATAAAATGGAGATTCCAAAGCACAGACACTGTTTAAATTGTGGTATTTCAATCCCACCAGACCAGGTATTTTGTTCAGAAAAATGTAAAATTGAGTATATGCAAAGAAGAAAGAAGATGTTGAGAACACAATATATGTTTTTAGCTATTGCAGGGCTTATAATTCTTTATTATATTATCACAATAGCATTGAAAATGTAAAACCAAAAATTATTTAAAATATTATAATCTCAATATTATCCTGGCTATTGTCCTGACTCCTATGGAGTTGGGACATGTCGATGACCCAGTGGAGTTCCTTCCCCTTTAACCCCAAAGGGGTAGCGAAACGATGAAGCTGGGGAGGCAAAGGGTGAAAAATAAATAAAAATAAAAAAATAGCTGTTTTATCAAAACTTAAAACTTAATTTAAAAATTTGAAACTAAAAACAAATAACAAAAATAAAAATATAGGAGGGAATACTATGCCAACAGCAAAATTCGTAGTTGCAGACCCAAAAACAGGAAGATGTTACCAAATTGAAGCAGACAACACACCATTAGTTGGTAAAAAAATTGGAGAAATATTTGATGGTAAAATTATAGGTTTAGAAGGATACAAGTTGCAAATAAGGGGAGGAACTGATTCAAGTGGTTTCCCAATGAGGCCTGACATCCACGGAAGTAGAAAGGTTAGAGTTTTATTGAGTGCTCCACCAGGATTCAGGCCAAAGAGAAAAGGAGAGAGAAGAAGAAAAACAGTTAGAGGAAACACAATAGCTCCTGACATTGTCCAAATTAACGTTAAAGTTGTTGAGTATGGAGAAAAATCAATCCCTGAATTGTTAGGATTAGAAGGTGGAGAAAATCAAGAACAATAAATAAACATAGCTTAATTTTATTTTTATTTTATTTTTGTATTTAAAATATTGTAGTGGTTTGTAGTTTTTGACTATTTTGATACTGCCGAATATAACTTTGTAAGCTAAGTAAGCTAAAATTATAAAAATATGGAAATACTATTTTACAGAATAAATAAGAAATTTACAAAGGGGATAACTATGGCTAAGAAAAAACAAGCTAAACAAGCAGAAGTAAATATTGGAATGGTTGGACACGTTGACCATGGAAAGACAAGTTTAACAAAAGCATTAACAGGAGTTTGGACTGACAGGCATAGTGAAGAGTTGAGAAGAGGAATTTCAATTAGGTTAGGTTATGCTGATTGTGAGATAAGGAAATGCCCACAGTGTGGAACATACACAACAAAACCAAGATGTCCAAACTGTTTAGCCGAAACAGAGTTTTTGAGAAGGGTTTCTTTTGTTGATTCCCCAGGACACGAAACATTGATGGCTACAATGCTTTCTGGAGCTTCTTTGATGGATGGGGCAATTTTGGTTATAGCCGCTAACGAACCATGCCCTCAACCACAAACAAAAGAGCATTTGATGGCTTTAGAGATTTTAGGAATTGATAAAATTATAATAGTCCAGAACAAGATTGACTTAGTTGATGAAAAGCAGGCAGAAGAAAACTATGAGCAAATAAAAGAATTTGTTAAGGGAACTATTGCTGAAAATGCCCCAATAATCCCAATCTCAGCTCATCACGAAGCAAACATTGATGTTTTGTTAAAGGCAATACAGGACTTTATCCCAACGCCTAAGAGAGACCCTGATGCAACCCCAAGAATGTATGTTGCAAGAAGCTTTGACATAAACAAGCCAGGAACTGAGATTAAGGACTTAAAAGGAGGGGTTTTAGGAGGGGCAATTATTCAAGGAGTATTTAAAGTTGGGGATGAAATTGAAATAAGACCTGGAATCAAAGTAACTGAAGGAAACAAAACATTCTGGAAGCCATTAACTACAAAGATTGTTTCATTAGCTGCTGGAAACACCATACTTAGAAAAGCACATCCAGGAGGTTTGATTGGAGTTGGAACAACATTAGACCCATACTTAACAAAATCAGATGCATTAACTGGAAGTGTTGTTGGATTGCCTGGAACTCTCCCACCTATAAGAGAGAAGATAACAATAAGAGCTAATTTGTTAGATAGGGTTGTAGGAACTAAAGAGGAGTTAAAGATAGAACCATTAAGAACAGGAGAAGTTCTAATGTTGAATATTGGAACTGCTACAACTGCTGGAGTTATAACATCAGCAAGAGGAGATATTGCAGATATAAAGCTAAAAATCCCAATATGTGCTGAGATTGGAGATAGAGTAGCTATAAGCAGAAGAGTTGGCTCAAGATGGAGATTGATTGGTTATGGAACTATTGAGGGATAATCAAGAATAATTTCTTCTTTATAATCTTTACTAAAATTGAGGGATTAATAATGATTGAATATCTCTTAAAAAATAAAGATCAGATTATCAAAAAAATGGAAAAAATTAATGAGATATCCTACAACATTAATGAACATTGGATTGAAGATAATTTTGATGATTCAGTTGAGATGAACTTTGCTGGTGGAGATGGGAGCTATAATCACATAGATTACATCTCATTTTCATTTTTTGGTGTTGGAGCAGTTAGTTTCATTCACAAAATTGGAGAAAAAGTTAAAAAAACTAAAGATGCATACATTTTTGACATTTCTCACCCATTAGATATTGAAACTAAGTTAAGAACTTACATGCTTACTTTAGAACTAAAAACAGCATTATACATGCTCAGAAATTATGACATTGATTATTACATAATAGATGGTTCTTTATTCTCCCTATTAATCTTTGCAAAGACCAACATTGATAAAGCTGACAAAGATAAGTTTGATTCAATATACAAAGAGTATAAAAAAGAATTAAATGAGAAAATTGAAGAAGAACTAAAAACCGGAGAAATTGGTGTTATATCAAAAGATTTGGAATTAGATAGGGAAGATAAGTTATTAGTTGAGCACGCTGAGTATATATTAACATTAACTAAACTTTTAAAGGAATTTAAAGATAAACTAATTGGAATTTCAAAAACATCTAAGATAAATATTTATTTTAATGCTGAGATTCCGGATATAGCAGTTTTTACAAAATTTACCAATAAGGAAGGTTATTCAACTCCAATAAACTTTATAGAAATGATTGGAAAAAAGAAAGGAGAAGGGCATAGCCAATTAAGTAGTGTAATGAAGGGAATAAATTTTATAAATGAATATGAAGGCAATATTGAAACAGCGTATATACAATTTGTTAGATTGGAAGATAACTGTGGAGTTGTGGGAATAACAAGCTTTAACAAAATAGATAAAGAGCTACTATCTTCATTAAAGCAAATATCTATTAACGGTTATCCTTATATATTAAAAAAAGCCCATGAGACTGTTGAAATAACCAACAAAAAACTTGAAGCAATTGCCAAGATGCTTAATATAGATGACCCTATAGCAAGACACATCTTAGGCAGAAAGAAGAAAAAATTCTGAAGAGGGAGAGGATGAGATATCTAATAACTACTGCCTTAGCTTACACTAATGGGCCTTTACACTTAGGGCATGCGAGAAGTACTTACATCCCAGCAGATATCATGTATAAATACTTAAAGTTGAAAGGGGAGGATGTTATCCACGTTGGGGGGACTGACAACCATGGAGTTCCTATAACTTTAACTGCTGAAAAAGAGGGAAAAAGTCCTGAAGAAATAGTTGAAAAATACCATAATGAGATTAAAGAAGATTTAGATTTATTGGGGATAGAGTTTGATGCTTTTGGTAAAACTCACAGCCAAATACATATAGAAACTGCCCAAGAGTTTTATCTAAAGCTGAAAGAGAACGGCTATATCTATGAAAAAGAGATAGAGCAGTTTTACTGCCCGAAGTGTAAAAAATTCTTGCCAGATAGATATGTTGAGGGAATCTGTCCATACTGTGGAGGAGAGGCGAGAGGAGACCACTGTGAGGTTTGTGGAAGACACTTAGAGCCATTTGAGTTAAAAAACCCTTATTGTGTAATCTGTAAAGGAAAGCCAGAGATTAGAAAAACTAAGCACTACTTCTTTAAGTTAAGTGCTTTAAAAAAGGAGTTAGAGGAGTATATAAAAAATGCAGAGGAAATGCCAGAGCACGTTAAAAACATGGCATTAAATTGGATTAAAGAGTTGCACGATTGGGATATTTCAAGGGACATAAGCTGGGGAGTCCCAATTCCAGGAACTAATCAGGTAATGTATGTTTGGTTAGAAGCTCCTATTGGCTATATCTCATTTACAAAGATGTTAGGAGATGTTTGGAAGAAATATTGGTTAGAGAAAGATACAAAGATTTACCACTTTATTGGGAAGGATATAACTGTCCATCACGCTGTCTTCTGGCCAGGAATGTTGATTGCTCATGGTTCTTTTAACTTACCAACAGCAGTAGTTAGTGGGGGCTACCTTACATTAGAAGGAAGAAAGATGAGTACAAGTAAAAAATGGGTTGTTTGGGTTAAAGATTTTGTTAAGAACTTTGATGCAGATTATTTAAGATACTATTTAATTATGTCAGCTCCTCTGTTTAAGGATTGTGATTTCTCATTTGATGATTTCAAAAATAAGATAAACAATGAGCTAATTAACATTATTGGAAACTTCACTCACAGAGTTTTAACCTTCACACATAGAAAGTTTAAAAAAGTCCCAATAGTTGATGAAAATAGATTAAAAGATGAGGATAAAGCTTTATTGAAAAAATGTGAAGAGACTATTGAAGCAGTAGATAAAAACATAAGGAGCTTTAAGTTTAGGGATGCTTTAGTTAATATATTACATCTTGCTATTGAAGGAAACAGTTACTTCCAAAAGATGGAGCCTTGGGCAGTTAATGATGAGAAGAGGTTAGAGGAAATATTATACACTTGCTGTAAGGCTGTTAAAACTATAATTTACCTTTTATACCCATACATGCCTAAAAAATCTCTTGAGCTGTTAAATTTAATGAATGAAGAGCTTGATTTAGAGTTGAGAGGAAATGAGTTAAAGAAACCAAAGATTATATTTAAGAAGGTAGAGGATAAGAAGATAGAGGAGATGAAGAAAAAACTCTATGAAAACAAAAAAGAAACTGAAGGAGGAGAAAATATGGAGCAGATAGATATAAGCTACTTAGAGAAGATTGATTTAAGAGTTGGAGAGATTGTTGAAGCAGAGGACATACCAAAGTCCAAGAAGCTCTTAAAATTAATTGTTGATTTGGGAGATGAGAAGAGACAGATAGTTTCAGGAATTAAAGGATATTATAAACCAGAGGAGTTAGTTGGTAAAAAAGTGGTTGTTATTTGCAATCTAAAACCAGCTAAGTTGTGTGGTGTTTTATCTGAAGGAATGATTTTAGCAGCTGAAGATGATGAAGGAAATGTTAGCCTATTAACTGTTGATAAAGATATAAAAGCAGGTAGTAAAGTTAGATAAACTATAAAAAATAAAAATTAGATTTTTAAATCTCCCCCATCATCTTTGGAAATGCTTCATAATATCTCTTTTTCATCTCATTAACATCTAAATCAATAATCTCTTTTCCGTTAATATTTATCTTTAACCTATTCCCTCCAACTTTTCCAATTATATGGGCATTGCTTAATTTACTTAAAACTTTATCTTTATTCTCTTCTCTAACTGCTAAAATTATTCTTCCAGAAGTTTCTGAAAACAATAAAACATCCTCTCTTAAATTATTTTTGTTGTAAGAGGTTAAATCTACATCTAAACCAATGTTATTTAATATAGCCATTTTGGCTAAAGCTACAGCTAAACCTCCTCTTGAGCAATCTACTGCCTCACTAACTAATCCTTCTTTTACAACCTCTCTAACTTCTTCATAAATTTTCTTCTCTTTCTCTAAATCAACTCTTGGCACTCTTCCTTCTTCAGTATTGTGTATAACTTTGTAGTATTCGCTTCCTCCCATCTCATCTTTTGTCTCATTTGTGATTATTAAGATATCTCCTTCTTTAATCTTGTTATCTAAAACCCCTGGAACTTTTTCAACATCCTCAACTTTACCTAATACAAATATTGCTGGAGTTGGGTTTATTGGATGTTCTTTTCCTTCAATAATCGTCTCATTGTATAAACTTACGTTTCCTCCAACAACTGGGATTTCGAAAAATTCAGCAGCATCAGCTAAACCTTTAATGCATTCTGCCAACTGCCAAAATCTCTCTGGTCTTTCAGGATTTCCAAAGTTTAAGTTATCAAGCATAGCTATTGGTTCAGCCCCAACTGTTGCTAAATTCCTAACTGCCTCAGCAACGGCATTTACAGCCCCTACATAAGGATTCAATTTGCAGTATCTTGAGTTACAGTCAGTTGTTAAGGCAATACCCATTGGATATACTTCAGTTATTCTTAAAACAGCAGCATCTTTTCCTGGCTTTACAACAGTTCTTATTTGAACTTCATGGTCGTATTGCTGATAAATCCATTCTTTTGAGCAGATATTTGGACTCTCTAAGAGTTTTAATAATACATCATTTAAATCTTCAGGCATCTTTATCTTTTCTTTGTCATCCTCTTTTTCTTTTAAGTCTTCCTTTGCCTCTCTATCATATAAAGGAGCTTCACAAAGCAAATCTAATGGTAAATCAACCACAACTTCTCCTTTATATTTGGCAATAATCCTCTTCTCTTTAATTGTTTTTCCAATAACTGCTGCAGGCAATTCATATTTTTTAAATATCTCAATTATCTCTTCCTCACTTCCAGGTTCAACAGCCAACAACATCCTCTCTTGACTCTCAGAAACCATAATTTCGTAAGGAGTTAATGGCTCTCTCAACACAACATTTTCTAAGTAAAGCTCAGATCCTACTCCTCCACCATAACACATCTCAGATGAAGCTCCTGAAAGCCCTGCAGCTCCTAAATCTTTCATAGCTTTAACTTTACCTGTTTTTACTGCCTCTAAAACAGCGTCAATTAAACATTTTTCAGAAAATGCATCTCCAACTTGAACACTTGGCCTTTCTTCCTCACTTTCCTCAGTTAAATCCTTTGATGCAAATGAAGCTCCTCCTATTCCATCCCTTCCTGTAGAACCAACCAATATTAAAGACAATCCTGGCTCTTTAGCTTTCCCTGTAATGATTTCATTCTCCTTAACTAAACCAACACACACAACATTTACTAAGTTGTTGTAATCAAAAGAGCTATCAAACTCACACTCTCCTCCAACTGTTGGAACTCCTATCCTGTTTCCATAATCTCCAATTCCTTTGACAACTCCCTCTATTAACCATCTAACTTTATCTCCTTCTTTTCCAAATATATCTCCAAACCTTAATGGGTCTAATAGAGCTATTGGCTTAGCTCCCATTGACAAAACATCTCTAACAATTCCTCCAACTCCAGTAGCAGCCCCATTGTATGGGTCTATATATGATGGGTGGTTATGGCTTTCCATAGCTATTGCTAAGCAGATATCATCTTTCAACCTAATTACAGCGGCATCATCTCCAATTCCAACAACTATATTTTTAGAGGTTTTTTCATTAACTGTTTTAGCAAACATTCTTAAGAGCTTTTTTGAAGTTCTGTAAGCACAGTGCTCACTCCATAGGTTTTCAAACATTGCCAACTCTACATGGTTTGGTTTTCTTCCCAAAACTTTTTCTATATACTTTAAATCGTTCTCATCCATAATTACACCTTATATAGCTGATAATATTTATTTGGTTGATATACAAAAATGAAAGATGTGTTATTAAACCTTTATGCTTATTCACTAAATATTTCATCCTCTTTAAAAAATAGCTTTATCTCTCTTTCAGCACTTTCCTTTGAGTCAGAAGCATGAATTATATTATCTGGGGTTGTTAAAGCAAAGTCCCCTCTTATAGTTCCTGGTTCTGCTTCAGCAGGGTTTGTTTTACCAATCATCTTTCTTACAACTGATATAGCATTTTCCCCCTCAATAACCATAGCTACTATCCTTCCGGATGTCATAAACTCTATTAACCTTTCAAAAAATTCTTTTCCTTTATGCTCTTCATAATATTTTTCTGCCATTTCTCTATCTAATTTAATCATTTTCATACCCACAATTTCCAAACCTTTATTTTCAAATCTTTCAATGATTTTTCCAATTAACTTTCTTTTTACAGCGTCTGGTTTTAAGGCTACGAATGTTCTTTCTTTCATGGTATCACATTTTTTACTTTTCAAAATTTAAAATAAATCAAAAATCTTTATATAATCAATATTACCTTAGATATTCTACTTTAAAAATTTTGACGATAAGCTATTAAAAATTATAATAATATTTATTAGACAAATCCATCTCGAAAAACTTAAATATTATCCATTTATAAAAAGTGAGATTGCTAATAACTTTAGTGAGGTGGGATTATCAAAAAAATACTTGCCCTATTGCTTGGGGCTGTCCTTATAGGGAGTTTGTTTTTAGCAGGATGTACTCAAAAAGAAGAAACAGAGAAAGAAATTAAAGTTGGGTTATTGGTTGATTTATCTGGAGGTTTAGCAACTTATGGGAATAACGAGAAACATATCTGTGAGATTGCTGAAGAGAAAATAAACAAATACTTTGAAGAGAAAGGAATTCCTTACAAAGTAAAACTCTACGTTGAAGATACAAAGGCTGACCCTAATGTATGTTTGCAGAAGGTTCAGGCTCTTCACGCTCAAGGAATAAACTTATTCTTGGGACCAATGGCAAGTGGAGAGGTTAAAAATATTAAAGGATTTATTAACTCGAATAAAATTGTTATAATATCTCCAAGTTCAACTGCTCCACCACAGATGATTGGATTTACAACACCAGAAGAAAAGAAATATGTGTTTAGATTTGTTCCAACAGATAACTTTCAAGGAAACGCTATTGGAGATGTTGCTAAAGAACTTGGTTTAAAGAATGTTATAATTATATATAGGGATGATGCTTGGGGAGATGGATTAGAGAAAGCAACTGTAGAAAAACTAAAGGCAAATGGGATAAATGTTATTGATGAAATACCTTACGACCCTAACATTGGGGACTGGAGCCCAATAATCCAAACTACAACCAATAAAATTGCTGGAAAAGGAAATGATACTGGAATAGTATTTATCGGATATGAAGAGGTAGCAACATTATTATCACAGATTGATGACGATTCCCCATTATTGAAACATGTTTGGATTGGCTGTGATGGAACAGCAAACAGTAAAAAGGTCTTAGAGGAGGCTAAAAATAAAGCTATTAAGGTTAAGCTCTACTCAACAATGTTCCAATCAGAGACAGATGAAGCTAAAAAGATAAAAGAAGAGTTTAAAAAGAGGGGCTATGGAGAACCAGACCAGTATGCATTAAACGTCTACGATGCATTCTGGGTTGGAGCAATTTCTTATGCTGAGATGTTGAATGAAACTGGAGGAAAATATGATGCTGACTTATTATCCAAGTTAATAAAAGAAAATACTGTTAAATACTCTGAAGGGCAGTTTGGAGTTAAGTCAGTAACTGGATATATTAAATTAAATGAATGGAATGATAGAGCGAGTGGAAACTATGGAATCTTTGCAGTAACTAAAGATGGATGGAAGTTAGTTGGAATCTGGGACTCAACAACCGGGAAAATTAACTGGGAATATACTTAATAATTTTAATATATTTATTTTATTTTTTAGATAATTTTTAAATTCACATAATTAATTTTATAGTTAAACGAAAACTTTTAATAGCCTAATTTTGAATAGTATATAGTCGGAAAATACTTTCCTCCACAATGAGGTGAGAATATGAAAAAAATATGGATGCTTTTAATATCCCTCTTTTTAATATCTGGAGTATTTTTTGCAGGATGTACAGAGAAAACTGGAAGTGGAGAAAACGCAAATACTACAACTATTACCGCATCTACTAAAGAAACAGTAATAAAAATAGGTGTTTTAACAGATTTATCAGGACCTTTATCATCTGACGGTAATGACATAGAAAAAACTTTAAAAATTGGAAAAGATGATATAAACAAATATTTTGAAGAAAAAGGACTTCCATATAAAATTAAACTTTATGTGGAAGATACTCAAAGTAATCCATCAATCTGTCTCCAAAAAGTTCAATCATTAAATGCTATGGGTATCAACTTGATAATTGGTCCAACATCAAGTGCGGAAGTTAAGAATATAAAAGACTATATAAATTCCAATCATATGGTTATTATTTCTCCAAGTTCAACTGCTCCACCACAGATGATTGGATTTACAACACCAGAGCAAAAAAAGTATATATTTAGGTTTGTCCCAACAGATAACTTCCAGGCAAAAGCAATTGCTGGGGAAATAAAAGATATGGGTATTAAAAATGTTGTCGTAATATACAGAGGAGATGCGTGGGGTATGGGATTAGAAAAAGCTACTGTAGATGATTTAAAAAAAGAAGGGGTAAATATTATTGGTGAAATTGAGTATCCAAGTACTCCAGAACCATCAGATTGGAGTCCATATATACAAACATTGGAAAATAAAATTGCTGGAAAAGATCCAAAAACCACTGCAGTATTGGCTATTGGATTTGATGAAATAGCTACATTACTATCACAAATAGATAAAGATTCCCCATTATTAAAAGTTAAATGGTTTGGTTCAGATGGGATTGTAGATAGTGAAAAAGTTATTAGTGAAGCTAAAAATAAAGCAGAAAAAGTTGGACTGTATTCAACTGAGTTCTATGGTGTAAGTGATGAAGCAAAGAAATTAGCAGAAGAGTATGAGAAAAGAGGCTATGGAAAAAAACCAAGACAATACGCTTTAATTGCTTATGATGCTTTATGGGTTGGAGCAATTTCTTATGCTGAGATGTTGAATAAAACTGGAGGAAAATATGATGCTAACTTATTATCCAAGTTAATAAAAGAAAATACTGTTAAATACACAAAAGGCGAATTTGGAATTAAACCAGTTACTGGAGATATCTACTTGAATGAATGGAACGACAGAGCCAGTGGAGATTACGGAATCCATGCTGTAACAGAAGAGGGATGGAAATTGGTTGGAATCTGGGATTACAAAACTGGAAAAATAAACTGGCTTAATAGCTAATGAACAATTCCAAAAACTTTAAATAACTCTTTTAAAATTTTTTAAATGTGCATATGTATTAAATTCATAAATTTTTATTATCTCAACTTTTATTATTTTTGAGGGATAAAATGGAGATTTTAAGGACAGAGAATATTGTAAAGTATTTTGGAGAATTCAAAGCCTTAGATGGAGTTTCTATAAGTGTAAATAAGGGAGATGTCACATTAATTATAGGCCCGAATGGGAGCGGGAAATCTACACTAATAAATGTTATCACTGGCTTTTTAAAGGCTGATGAGGGGAAAGTTTATTTTGAAAATAAAGACATAACAAACAAAGAACCAGTTGAACTCTATCATCACGGAATCGTTAGGACTTTTCAAACTCCACAACCTTTAAAAGAGATGACCGTCTTAGAAAATTTGCTAATAGGGGAGATTAACCCAGGAGAAAGTCCTTTAAATGCCTTATTCTATAAAAAATGGATTCCAAAAGAGGAGGAGATGGTTGAAAAAGCTTTTAAAATATTGGAATTTTTGAAATTATCTCATCTATACGATAGAAAGGCAGGAGAGTTAAGTGGAGGGCAGATGAAACTTGTTGAGATTGGGAGAGCTTTGATGACAAATCCAAAAATGATTGTTATGGACGAACCAATAGCTGGAGTTGCTCCAGGTTTAGCTCACGATATATTCAACCATGTCCTTGAATTGAAAGCTAAAGGAATAACTTTTTTAATTGTCGAGCATAGATTGGATATTGTTTTGAACTATATAGACCACTTATATGTTATGTTCAACGGGCAGATTATTGCTGAGGGTAGAGGAGAAGAGGAGATTAAAAAAGTTTTATCTGACCCAAAAGTTGTTGAAATTTACATTGGAGAATAAATTTGATTTTGGTGATGAATATGATAGAGGTAAAAAACCTAAACGCTGGTTATGGAAAGTTACAGATACTATTTGATGTAAATGCAAAAATAGAAAAAGGAAAAATTACAACTGTTGTTGGGCCAAATGGTAGTGGAAAATCCACATTTTTAAAAACACTATTTGGTTTGACAAAGATATATTCTGGAGAGATTATATTCAAAGATAAAGATATAGCGAGAATTCCTCCTCACATAAAAGCAAGGATGAAAATTGCTTATCTCCCCCAAACAAATAATGTATTTGCTAATTTGACTGTAGAGGAGAATTTAAAGATTGCTGGCTATGTATTAGATAAAGATAAGGTAAAAGAGAGGATAGAAATAGCCTTAAGTGTATTTCCAGAGCTTAAGAATATTTTAAAGAGAAAGGCTGGAACATTAAGTGGAGGGCAGAGACAGTTCTTAGCCATGGGAATGGCTTTAGTTAGGGATGCTGAAGTTTTAATGTTGGATGAGCCAACAGCTCAATTATCTCCAAAGCTTGCTGAGTTAATATTTGAAAAGATTATTGAGATGAGAGATGATTTCGGCTTAACAATCCTGCTGGTTGAGCAGAACGCTAAAAGAGCTTTAGAGATTAGTGACAACGGGTATATGTTTGTGAGTGGAAGGGTAGCATTTGAAGGAACTGCGGAAGAGTTGTTAAACCATGAGAAATTTAAGGAATATTCATTAGGAATAACTGCTATTTAATAAGATTGTTAGTTTTACTAAAAGTTTCAAGGTGAAAAAATGATTTTAGAAGGGGCGATTATTTATTCTAACCTTTTAGTTTTATTGGCGTTAGGTTTAACTCTAACTTATATAACAACAAATGTCCCAAACTTTGCTCAGGGGAGTTATGCAATAGTTGGGAGTTATGTGGCTTTAACACTATTAAAGTTGTTTGGTATTTGTCCTTACCTATCTTTGCCAGTTTTATTCGTTGTTGGAGCAGTTGTTGGTTTAATCACTTATTTAGCTTTAAAACCATTAATAAAGAGGGGAGCTTCAGTAGAGATTTTGATGATTGCAACATTAGCTATTGATTTGATATTGTTAGGAGCCATTGGGGCTTATTCTGAAATATTAAGTCAAATTGTTGGTTCTACCCAAGCAAAATTCGTTTTTGCAAACTTGGATTTTTCATTATTTGGTTTTAAGGGGATTTTATTTGTTTCAACATTTGTTATCATACTGTTGTTGATTGGACTCTATCTTCTATTATACAAAACAAAGTTTGGAATTGCTTTGAGAGCTTCAATGGAAAACCCATCTCTTGCTCAAACAATGGGAATTGATGTAGAAAAAACAAGGTTATTCTCTTGGATTCTCTCTGGAGCTTTGGCTGGAGTTGCAGGAGGGCTTTTACCTTTTATGCAAGAGATTGTTCCAGCTACAGGAGATTTAATTATTATTTCAATCTTTGCGGCAAGTATTGTTGGGGGGTTAAGGCATATAAGTGGAGCGTTGATAGGGGGTTACATCATTGGAATATCTGAGAGTTTAATAACCTATTACTTGGCACAAGCATTTGGAACAGGATTTTTAGTTTATGGAAAGGTTATTTCCTTAATAATAATGATAGCAACATTATTAATAGCACCTTATGGAATTACCGGAGTTGATTGGAAGAAAGTTAGGAAGATGCTATCTATTTCATAATTTACTTTTTGAGGTGAAAGATTATGAGTATTGATATAATATCCATGATTTTGTTATGGTTTGGGCTTTATTATATTGTCTCATTATCATTGAATATGGAATTTGGTTATGCAGGAATTCCAAACTTTGGTAAGGCGTTATCAGTGTTGGTTGGAGCTATTGCAGTTGGAGGGATTTTAGATAGGTTGTTAATGCTATATTTTGGTGTCGGAGGAGGTTTAATTGAAGGTAGCACCTATGCAACATCTATGATAAACAATTTAATTGCCTCAAACCCACTAATTGGAATTGGAATTTTAATATTGGCAATAATATTAGCTTCAATTCTCGGATTTGTTGTTGGAGCAATCTTTATTTTACCAAGTGCCAAGTTAAAAGAGGATTATTTAGGAATCACTTGTTAGCTATAAGTGAGGTAGTTCTTTTAATTTGCACATATAACCTAAATATAATTGGAGGTTATTATGGAATTTCAACTCCAGATATCTTAGCATTTGTCTCTGGAGAGTACAGAGGTTGGGTGTTTGCAGGGATTGTGTTATTTATTGCCTTCTTAGTTTATTTATTCTTTGAGAGGCTGTTAAATACACCATTTGGTAGAGTACTGAGGGCAATGAGAGAGAATGAAGATACTGTTAAGGCATTTGGTAGAGATATAATGAAGTTGAGGATAAAAACGGTAGCTATTGGTTCTGCGATTGGGGCAATTGCAGGAGTTTTATATTCATTATATACTGTAAATATTATTGCTAACGCATTTACAAGAGTAGATTGGACCTTCTTCCCATTCTTAATGGTCCTATTAGGAGGAAAAGGAAATAACAAAGGAGTTGCTTTGGGGGTTTTAGGTTATGTGATAGTTAAGGTCTTATTAGATATATACAAATATAATATAAAATATGCGTTAAATATTCCATTTGAACCAGTTTGGCTATCTTATATGTTATTTGGAGTTTTAATGCTTCTCATTCTATACTACAAGCCATCTGGTTTAATTCCTGAAAAACCAATTATAACTCCTCCAATGAAAAAGAAAATAATGGAGGTTAGTAATAAGTAATTTAATTAAATAATAAAGTTTTTATAGCAAATGCTATTTTATTTATAGTGTTTTTCAAAACTTACCAAAGCAATAAGGAATATTTGAACACCTTCTTAAAAGAAGGTGTTCATCAGTGCCTTAGTTATACTAAAGTATTTTGAAAAATACTAATTTTTCCTAAATATTTTCATTAGGTATTATTTTCTTTTAAAATTCAAATTTTTAAAGTTCAGATAAAATATTTTTGGTGATAGAATGATTATTAAAGGAAGAGTTCACAAATTTGGGGATGATATAGATACAGATGCAATAATTCCCGGCCCTTATTTAAGAACTACAGACCCTTATGAGTTAGCTTCACACTGCATGGCTGGGATAGATGAAAACTTCCCAAAGAAGGTTAAGGAGGGGGATGTGATAGTTGCTGGAGAGAATTTTGGTTGTGGTTCAAGTAGGGAGCAGGCAGTAATAGCAATAAAATACTGTGGGATTAAGGCTGTTATAGCCAAAAGCTTTGCAAGAATATTTTATAGGAATGCCATCAACATTGGATTAATCCCAATAATAGCAAATACTGATAAGATTGAAGATGAGGACATTGTAGAGATTGATTTAGACAAGGAGGAAATCAAAATAATTAACAAAGACAAAATAATAAAATGTAAAGCACCAAAGGGATTAGAGATGGAAATATTAAATGCAGGAGGATTAATTAATTACCTAAAATTGAAAAAAGGTGTAAAAACATGATGTTAGAGTTAAATGGACTGCATGCAGGTTTAAGGTTTTCTTCAGCCCATATTGTATTTGGACATCCAACTTGTGGGGTTATCCACGGGCATTCTTATTATGTGGATGTAAAGCTGTATGGAGAGAGAGCTGGAGAATTTAATTTTGTATGTGATTTCAAAATAATTAAAAAGATTGTGAAAGAAATTTGTGATAAATTAGACCATAAATTAATACTACCAAAAAATCATGATAAAGTTTATTATGAGTTAAGGGATAAAACCCTATACTTTAAATATGAGAATAAGGAATACAGTATTCCTGTTGAGGATGTCATTTTATTACCTATTCCATCAACTACAGCTGAAGATTTGGCAGTATATTTTGCAGATGAAATAGCAAATAGCTTAAAAAATCTCGGTTTTTCAAATATAAATTGGATAGAGGTCTCTATCAACGAAGGAATAGGGCAGGGAGCTTGTTATAGAAAATACCTAAAAGAGGTGAAATAATGGAGAGAATCTTAGAGAAGGTTAGAGAAAAATCAGAGATTCCAGTATATGACAAGTCAGTAGAGAATGTATTATCAGCTATTTTAACAACAAGCGATTTTTGGAAGATTGTTGATTTGAGTGAGGAGCCATTGCCCTTAGTTGCTGACATCATAAGGGTTTTAGAGAATGAAGGCTTAATAAAAATAGGTAACGGAATAGAATTTACTGAAAAAGGAAATGAATTTATAAAATCCTATGGAATTGGAGCTAAAGAGGATAGTGTTTGCGAATGTTGCGAAGGGAGAGGGGTGTCTTTAAAGAACTACCAAGATTTATTGGAAAGATTTAAAGAAATAGTTAAAGACAGACCAATGCCAAAACACGAATACGACCAAGGTTTTGTTACACCAGAATGTACAATTTCAAGAATTGCTTTAATGAATTCAAGAGGAGATTTGTTTAACAAAGATGTTTTAGTTTTAGGGGATGATGACTTAACAAGCATCGCTTTAATGCTCTCAAATCTTCCAAGGAAAATAGTTGTTGTTGATATCGATGATAGATTAATCAACTTCATAAAAGAGGTTGCTGAGCAATTAAATTACAAAAATATTGAGGTTATTACCTTAGATTTAAGAAAACCACTTCCAGAGAAATACAGTAAGGCATTTGATACATTCATAACAGACCCACCAGAAACAGTTTATGCAATAAAAACATTCATTGGTAGAGGAATATCAGCACTAAAAGGAGAGAGAAGAGCTGGTTACTTTGGAATTACAAGGAGAGAGAGTTCTTTAGATAAGTGGAGAGAGATTCAAAGAACATTAATAAATGAGTTCAATGTAGTTATAACTGATATAATAAGAAATTTCAACCACTATGTAAATTGGGGTTATGAAGAAGAAACAAGAGCTTGGAAATTAGCTCCTGTAAAGAAAAAACCAGAGGATATTTGGTATAAGTCCTATATGTTCAGAATAGAGACCCTAAAAGATAGCAGAGGGTTTGAGGAAGAGGTTGATATTGGAGATGAGTTATACAACGATGCTGAAAGTTCAACAACATAAAAATTTTTTAAAAATTTTAAATATTTTCACATAAATATTTTAACGCATCCTCTTCCATAAAATGGAGTTTTCCTGGGATTATTATGCAGTGTAAAGGCTCTCCAAAGTCATAGTTAATTAAATCTTTTATTTTTCCATAAACAAGTTTTGGTTTTAAACTTCCAGCTCTTGCTACAACAACAGCCTTTGTATCTTCATTTATAACATTTTCTTTCTTTCTATTTTCTAATTCCAATAATATTTTTAATCCTTCATTTGCTGTCATAAACCTTTTTTCATTCTCATCAATCCTGATATCCAAGAGGCAGAGGGTATGCAATCCTCTCTCTAAGTTTTCTTTTATTACATTGTATGGGGTTTCTGGGAAGTAGTTTTCTTCTGGAAAAACGATTGATGTTGTTTTACCAAATTTATACAACTGCAGTCCAGTAATCCCAACAGCTGAATAAATTGAGGGGGCATTTATAATAACAACCTCAACCCCTTTCTTTTTTGCCTCTATAACCAAATCAACGTGTGTTGTGGCAACCATTGGGTCTCCAGCAGTTAAAAACATTATATCTTTATTCTTTGCCTCTTCTATCAATTTATATCCGTTATATTCAACATCTTTTCTACTTAAAACATGAATCTTTTTACCTAAAACTTCTTCTATCTTTTCTATTGTAGTCCCTGTTAAAACTGCGGTGTAAAATTCAGCATAAATTTTATCTACCTTTTTAGCAAATTTTAATGTCTTTAATGTCATGTCATTCTCATCATACAGTCCTAAACCAGCTAAGATTAACATCATATCACCAAATTTTTAATTCAACAATAAAGATTAAATATTAAATAATCCCCTAATCTAACAATTAAAATTTTAATGGTGGGGTAATGGAAAGTTATTATTATGTGTTTTTTATAATATTGTCAATAATCTTTATCGTGCCAAATCTATTAAAGAAATTTAACATCCCTGCTATAACTTCGATTATGATTGCAGGGATTATTATAGGCCCTTATGGGTTAAATATATTGCAGGTTGATAATACACTGAAGGTGCTTGCAGATTTTGGAGCAATTATGCTAATGTTTTTAGCTGGACTTGAGGTGGATAACGAAACTTTAAAGGAAGAGTTCAAAAATTCCTTAATTTTAAGTTTATTTTCACTATTAATTCCAGGTATTGGAGGTTATTTAATTGGGCAGTTTTTAGGATTAGGATTTATTGGAAGTTTGTTGTATGCCGTAATCTTTGCTTCTCATTCTGTAGCCATCGTTTATGGAGTATTGGAAGAACTAAAAATGGTTAAAACAAGGTTAGGTACTATAATTTTAAGTGCTACAATTACTGTTGATTTATTTACTCTCCTTTTGCTATCAGTAGTTATAAAGTTAGGGGTTGGTGGAGAAAATGTGGGGATGTTCTTATTAGAGACATTTTTATATATTGGAGTGTTACTTTTAGCTATTCCATCCCTCTCCAAAAATATTCTTGGCATATTTGAAAAACTTCATGCTCAAAGGATACATTATGTTTTATTTATTATATTCATTGCCATAATAGTTGGGGAAATTATTGGAATTCACCCAATAGTGGGGGCTTTTATCTGTGGAGTCGCTGTTAGTGAAGCATTAACTAAGGAAGAGCATGATGAACTTCTAAATAAAAATTTAAATGCAATTGGCTATGGTTTCTTTATACCAATATTCTTCTTAGTTTTGGGGATGGAAACGAACATAAGAGTTATATTTAATTTAAGTAATTTGGAGCTTTTATTAATTACATTAATTTCAGCAGTGGCATTAAAATTCATGTCTGGCTTTATAGCTTTAAGAATTTTAGGTTTTGATAGGATAAAAAACATTATTGGGGGTTTATTAACAGTCCCAAAAATTTCAGCCTCATTAGTAGCGGCATCAATTGGAAGAGAGCTTGGTTTAATAGGAAATGAAATATTTGTGACAATTGTAGCACTCTCTGTAATAACTGCTACAATAACTCCAATAGTAGTGAAGCACATATTTGTAGCTAAATGTAGCAAAAAAGTTAAAAATTAATTTTTAAACTCTTATAAACTCTCTTAATTTATAGTGTTTTTCAAAACTTATAAAATTGATAAGGAATATTTGAACGCCTTCTTTTAAGAAGGCGTTCATCAGTGCCTTAATTATTCCAGAAGCCAAGGGGCTACGCCCCTATTGGCACAGGACTTTCACAGGAATAATTTTTCTTATTGAATATTGATGCCATTGGCATCTAAATTCCTTAATAATCTAAAAACTGTGAAAGTCCTGTGGGTATACCCCAGCAATTCTAAATTACACCTCCGAGCATAAGCGAGGAGGTGTTAGGTTTTGGTGAAGCAGAAAGCTCTGCTTTCTGGCTACAAAATTTTTTTGATTTTGTTCAACTTTTACTAAAAAGGTTCTTTCAAAGTATTTTGAAAAACACTAATCGTATCTTAATACAGCCCCTTCATCAGCTGAACTAACCAACTTAGCATACCTTGCTAAATAACCTTTTTTAACTTTAGGTTCTGGCTTTTTCCATTTAGCCAATCTTTCTTTAATCTCCTCTTCCTCTAAAGCTAAATCTAACCTTTTATTTATCATATCTATTTTAATGATATCTCCATCCTCAACTATCGCTATCGGGCCTCCAGCCATTGCCTCTGGAGAAACATGCCCAATGCACGGCCCCCTACTACCTCCGCTGAATCTACCATCTGTAATTAATGCTACTGAATCATCCAACCCCATTCCACAAATTGCTGAAGTTGGAGCTAACATCTCCCTCATTCCCGGCCCTCCAGCTGGGCCTTCATATCTAATAACTACAACATCCCCTCTCTCAATCTCTCCTCCTAATATAGCATCAACTGCCTCTTCCTCGCTGTCAAATACTCTTGCGGGGCCTTCATGCTTATACATCTTTGGATCAACTGCTCCAATCTTAACAACTGCTCCATTTGGAGCTAAGCTTCCCTTCAATATTCTCAAACCAGCTGTTTTATGAACTGGCTTATCTACTGGTCTTATTACGCTGTAGTCAATATATTTAACCTCTTTGATTATCTCTCCAATAGTTTTTCCACTAACTGTTAAGCAGTTTTTTCTTATCTTCTCTTCTAAAACTTTTAATACAGCTGGAATTCCCCCAGCTCTATGTAAATCAATTATAAAGTGCTCTCCTCCAGGTCTTAAAGAAGCTATATGTGGAACTTCATCACTCAACCTATCAAAGTCATCTAATGTTATGAACTTTGGCTTTATTTCATTTGCTATTGCTGGAATATGAAGGGTAGTGTTAGTTGAACCTCCTAAAGCTAAATCTACTAAAATAGCATTTTCAAATGCCTCCTTAGTTAAAATCTTGTCTGGAGTTATGTTGTTTCTAACTAAATCAACTATTCTCATCCCACTTCTCTTAGCTATCCTTATCTTCTCTGCTGTTGTTGCATGTGAAGTAGCACAGTAAGGCAGAGAAAGCCCCATAGCCTCTGTTAAACAAGCCATTGTATTCGCTGTAAATAACCCAGCACAACTACCAGCTCCTGGGCAAGCTATGTCCTCAATCTCTTTAAGCTCTTCCTCTGTAATCTTCCCAGCTGCACAGGCACCAACTCCTTCAAATACACTGATTAAATCATACTTTTTACCTCTCAACTCTCCAGGAAACATCGGCCCTCCAGTAACAACTATAAATGGTAATCCAGTCCTTATAGCACCCATTATCATTCCAGGAACAATTTTATCACAGCTTGGGATTAAAACTAAACCATCGAATCCATGTGCCTTTGCCATACTCTCTACGGTATCAGCAATAATCTCTCTTGAAGGTAGAGAGTATTTCATTCCCTCATGACCCATTGCTATTCCATCACATATTGCCATTGTGTTGAACTCAAAAGCTGTCCCTCCATTTGCATAAATACCTTTTTTAACAGCATCAGCTATATCTCTTAGATGTATATGTCCTGGAACTACTTCCGTAAAGCTATTAACAACGCCAATAAATGGTTTTTCCAACTCTTCATCTGTATATCCGCAAGCTTTTAATAAACTTCTATTTGGTGCTCTTTTTATTCCTTTTTTTACTCTATCACTTATCATGTTATCCCTCTTCATAAAATTCGAGACTATGGCTGGTTAATCTTTCAATAATGTTTTTTTATTTTTTGTAAAAATTTACACTATAAAATAAAAATAATATAAAATAAAGGTATGGAAATTACTGGCTTTCAGCTTCCATCTTCTTCTTTACGTGAAACTTTTAGTAAAAGTTTCATCAAAACGGATGCGTTGTTTAAGCTTTAGCTTAAACAACGCCTCTTAGAATGTGTGAGGTGTTAAATATATATTAAATATTCGAATTATGCTTTCATCTTCTTTTTTAAGTAAGGCATCAATCCTCCTGCCTCTAAAATTTCCATCATAAACTCTGGCAATTTTTGCCCTTTTAAAACCTCTCCAGTAGTTAAGTTTTTAATCTCTCCAGTTTCTAAATTAACCTCCAACTCATCTCCTTCATTAACTTTTTCTGAAATGCCCTTGCATTCAATCAGTGGCAAACCAACGTTAATGGCATTTCTGTAAAAGATTCTTGCAAAGCTTTCAGCTATAACGCATGAGATTCCAGCTCCTTTTAATCCTAATGGAGCGTGTTCTCTACTTGAACCACATCCAAAGTTCTTTCCTCCAACAATTATATCTCCAGGTTTAACCTTCTTTGGGAAATCTGGGTCTGCTCCAGTCATAACAAATTGAGCCAATTCTTCAGGTTTTGTATAAACTAAGTATCTTGCTGGTAATATGGCATCTGTATCTACGTTATCTCCAAACTTCCAAACTCTACCTTTGATTACACTCTGCATAATCCCACCCAGAATTTTTGATAATAAAAAGAGAGATGAAGTATAATAAATACTTTTATTTTTTATTGACTTTATTGTCTTTATAAGTATTTGGTGATTTGAAATTGATAATTAAAAATTATAACTCTCTCAAAATCCTCTTTAAAACTTCCATATCACATTCAATCTTAATTGGCTCTTCACTTGCTCTTATAGCAGCATCTGGGTCTTTTAATCCATGCCCAGTTGTTATACAAACAATTCTCTCATCTCTATCAATAACTCCTTCTTCTAATAGCTTTTTTAATCCAGCTATTGATGATGCTGAAGCTGGTTCAACAAAAATTCCCTCCTTCCTTGCCAATAACTTTTGTGCCTCAACAATTTCCTCATCAGTAACTGCCTCAGCATAACCTCCAGAGGAATATATAGCATCTAATGCCTTTGGAGCATTTACTGGATTTCCAATCCTTATGGCTGTTGCAATTGTCTCTGGATTTTTGTATGGAACTATAGTTTTAGCTCTCTTTCTAAATGCTTCAACAACTGGTTTAGCCCCTTCTGCTTGAATTCCAGTCATCTTTGGCAACTCATCAATAATTCCAGTCATTTCAAACTCCTTAAATCCCTTCCATATAGCTGAGATGTTTCCAGCATTTCCTACTGGGACTATAACTCTATCTGGAACTTGCCAATTTAGTTGGTCACAAATCTCAAAAGCAATTGTTTTCTGCCCCTCTAATCTAAACGGATTTATTGAATTTAATAAATAAATTAATTTTTCCTTTGCCAACTGCTTAACCATATCTAAGGCATCATCAAAGTTTCCTTTGACTTGGATAACCTTAGCTCCATAAAACATTGCTTGAGCCAACTTTCCTAAAGCTACCTTTCCTTCTGGTAATAAAACTATGCACTTCTTTCCACATCTTGCTGAGTAAGCGGCTAAAGATGCTGATGTGTTTCCAGTTGATGCACAGCCAACAATCTCAACCCCTAACTCATTAGCTCTCGTTACACCAACAGTCATTCCCCTATCTTTAAAGCTACCAGTTGGGTTTGCCCCTTCATTTTTAACATAGAGTTCTTTAACTCCCAACTCTTTCTCTAAATTTTTGCATCTATATAATGGAGTTCCTCCTTCACATAAACTAACAATTTTGCTTTCATCTTTTACTGGTAGATATTCTATATACCTCCAAACCCCAATTTCTCTTTCTCTAAGCTTCTCTTTTGAAACTTTATCCTTTATCTCCTCATAATCATAGATAATCTCCAATAAGCCACCACATTCGCAGGTATAGACTATCTCATCAACATCATATGTTTTTCCACATTCAATACATCTTTGTAACATTATGCCACCTCAATATATTGGATAAAACTTACATCAAAGTTCCAAATTGAATATATAAATTGCGAAAGTCCTATATTAAACCTTTATGCATTAAGTATTTATAGCAATATCCAATATTAGCATTAAAAATTTGAAATCTATAAATAGGCAAACACTGGACTGTTATTACCAAATTATAAACATATGTCTAAGAATTGTACTATAATACATAAATATTCAATCAGTAATATATTATAATTATAATAGTATCTAGTAACAAGATAATTCACAGTTAATATTTAAAGCTAAATATCTTTGGGGATTATAATGATATACATTCACAAAAAGATAAAAAATCCCATAAAAGATGGAATCGAAATTGGAGAAGAAATAAAAAGAAACGTGGGAAGAGCATCTTTAATAATATTTATAACATCAATATTAGATGAAGATAAATTAAAACAGGTATTTAGAGGAATGAAACAGTATATTCCATTAGACAACCTCATTGGATGTTCTACAGGAGGAACATTCAATGGTAAAAATTACATAAAAGAGGATGGGGTTTTGATTTTAGCCTTCGACGAATATTACAAAAGTGCAGTATCTTGTGAAAAGATAGATAAGGAAGCTGAAGATGTTGGTGAGGAGATAGCTGATAAAATAAAAACCTGTATTAGAGATAAATATCCAAAATTAGACATAGATGACAATTTTTTAGGGTTTGTTTTTTTTGATTGGGATATGGACAGTGAGCAGGAGATATTAGATGTTTTAGGGAGGGAACTAACTATTCCGATTATTGGAGGAACAGCATCGGATGATGGTTCATTTAGTAAGTTTTTCCAAATATATAAAGGGGAGATTGTTAAAGACTGCTGCGTCTTTGGAGTTATTGGGGGAAAACTAAAGTTCGATTTAATTTACGGGCACGGGTATGAGCCAACTGATATATACGCGAGGGTTACTAAAGCTGAGGGGAAGGTAGTTTATGAATTAGATGGAAAGCCAGCTTATCAAAGATACTTAGAGATGCTGTCAGAATACACAAAACTACCAATAGATATTATTGAAAAATATTTCTACAGGGATTTGAGACGTCTTGATTTTTACTTAATGCATCCTCTTGGATTTATGGATATTAATGGGAATTATATTACTGCATTCTTGGAAAGAGTTGAAGAAAATGCCTTGGTATTTAGAAGGAATATATTAGAAGGAAGTTTCCTTGTATTAATGAAAACGGATATTGAAAAGCAGGTAAAATCAATTGCTGAGGAACTGAAAAAAGCTGAAAGTTTTGAAAACCCCTTGATATTTATAAACGAATGTTATGGAAGGGAAGTATTAAAAAATTCAATGTTTAGAGAATTTGAAGAAGATATCCTTAAATATTTCTTAAATTTCTATAAAACTGATAAAAAAGTTGAAGATTATATGATGGAAGATAATTGTATTGGCTGGCTAAGTTATGGTGAAACGATAGCTAAGGATTTGGTAAGATTCCACAATAATCTATCATTTACTGGAGTTATATTTGAATTATCGCAAAATAGTAACATAAACTGGAGGGAAGAACTAAAAAATTTCAATTTTGAAGATGATGAGATAGAAGTAATTGTAAATTTAATTAATAAACAGCTAACAGCTAAAGATTTACTACACTTAACAAACCTATCTCAAACTAAGCTCTACCACATACTAAACAAATTAGAAAAGGAAGGTATTATAAAAGCTGTGAGTGGGAAGCCAAAATTATATTACATTGATAACATAAAGGAAATTCTACAAAAAACCCATGAAAAAATAGAACATGAAAACATGGTTAAGAAAATTAAAAGGAAAAAATTGTTGAGATTGCTCTAAAACATTCTTTTATTTACATAGGAAAATAGACTTTCAATATCCCTAATGCCGCTGTTTGTATAGATAAAGATTTCATGCCTAATTTTTGTATTTACTTTAATTCCTCTATGTCTAAACTCCTCTACTATTGCTTTAGCCAACATTCTGCCTCTTCTATCAAAGTCAGTTAATAGGATAACTTCTTTAACCCTTTTCCTTACAAGTTCATCGGCTATTAAATAAATAGGAGTTTTGGCTATTATAATAAAGGTTCCTTCAACTCCCAACTTCTCTAAGCTTTCGACATCTCTCTTTCCTTCAACAATAATTGGCTTTTCCTCTGCCTCAATCTTTAGCTCTTCAATAACCTCCAATAATTTTTCAAAGTATTCATCCCTTCTCATAACCATCTTCCAGAAATTTTTTATTATTAAATTTTATTAAATTTTTACAAATCTCCAATTATGGGTTTTAATATTGATTTTTGCTCCTCATTAGTAATATTTTTTAAAATCTTTTTTATTAGAATCTTATCCTCTTCATTTGCAGATGTGTAAATTCCAGCAAGCAGATATATAAAATCTTCTAAAAGTTCTGGTCTTTTTTCACTAACTTTGAGCAATATCTTTAAACATGCATTTCTCTTATCTGTATTCAACATATCTCTAATACTATGTATGTTATTCGGATATTTAAATATAACGTTTGAAATAACATCTATCATTAACTTATCCTCTCCCTTATAATTACCAATCTCATTAATCAATATTGGAAGAACAAGCTCATTTGGATAGTTTTTAAAAAATTCCAAAGCCATTAATCTTAATTTTTTCGTTGAATATATCATTTCAGCAATTTTTGGGATTAATAGATTTATCTTCTCTTCATCCAATAATCCTTCATCAATAAATTTTTTAACAGCATTGATAAAAGCCAACTTTGAATAATAGCCCTCGGCCATATTCATAATTTCTCCAATCTTATCAACCCTATTTAAAGATGCATAAATCATGATTTTATTTGCATTTAACACATCCTTATCATCCATTTCTGCTTTTTCAGTTACCTCTAAAATTTTTTTAGCTAAATTATTATTGTCTATTTTATCGTTGTTAATTACAATTCCAGTTAAATGAACTATAAGCTCACCATTCTTTTTAACGTCCTCTAAAAAATCATAAATATCTATTAACTCTATATTTTTAGCACCTATTAGCTCTATTGTTTTATAAAATTCATAACCAAGTTTTTCAGATATCTTTAAATCGTTATAATGGATGTTGTATTTTACACAAATCTCTGCTACAATCTCCTCTATCAACCTCATAGCAACACTGCACTTTCTTATTTCCTCTTCCATCATCAACAAATGTCTAAATCCACCCATAAACTTCTCTTCTTCCAACTTATAAATTAACTCTTTCAACCTCTTATGCTCATTAATTAGAAACTCTAAATGTTCTTTTTTTGCAAATTCTTTTAATATTCTCAGAGATGATATTTTTAGCCCTAAATTCATCTTTTTTGCAAATTTTAGTGCTTTATTTTCAATATATTCTCTCAACTCATTATTATTTTGAGCTATCTTTTTAAGCTCTCTTGTAGCAGAGGTTTTTGCTTTTCCATACCCATAGTTTAAAAATTTAAATAATAAATCAACCTTCTTTTTTGAATCTTGTTTTAATGATATTAATTTAACTCCAACAAACTGTTTTTCCTCATCTCTTACATATAAAAAGTCTTTTAAAAATTCCCTATCGTAAAAGTTAGCAGGAAGTTTAATATTTTCTCTCAAAATTATATTTAAAGCAGTTTTTCCATGTGATTTTAGTAGAGATTTTATTTGCTCATTTGAAAATTCAAGTGAGATATTTAACTTTTCAAATAGTTGTTTAAATTTTTTATACAATTTTTTGTTCTCATCTCCCAATAAATTAGGATTTAAACAACTCTTCAAAATATTTTTCTCTCTGTTATTTAAAGAATCAACTATATTTAGTAATATATCCACTGCAAGCTCTCTTTCAGTCTTTTCTGAAGAATATAACTTATTAACCAAGATTTTTAATATCTCTTCCTGATTGTAGTTTTTTAATAAGATTTTTATGCCCTCATCTATGTTTCTGCTTTTTGTGTGCTCAAGGATGGCTCTAAAGAACATATTTTTTCCCTTCATATTTTGCAGAAATAAATAAATTATTTTCTCGTCCAAAGGCTTTTTTGCAATCTCAAGTATCGCTTCTTCAATACTCTCTCTATTAGTTACCTTCCTTAATATTTCTTCTGCCTCTCTGGCTATAATTCTCTTTTCATTTAGAGCTAAAATAACATAAAATAAATATTTCTCAATTATCTCATTATCCAGCCTTTTTAAAACTAACAGTGCCCTTCTAACATCATCTTTTTTGTTAGATGTAAATAGCTCATCTAAAAAACTTAAAATATCTGGACAGCTATTAATTAACTTAGCCAATTTATCATATTTTCCCTGTCTTAAATACTTTAAAAACACTTCCCTCTCCATACTATCACAATTAATAACATTATTATAAGAGAGATAAATAAATTTTTCTGGTGAGATTATGAAAAGCGAGATAACCAATGTAGATGTGTGCTGTGTTGTAGATGAATTACAAAACCTCATTAACGGTAGGTTAGATAAAGCATTTTTAATTGATAACGAGCAAAACAGGGAGTTGATATTAAAAATCCACGTTCCTGAGGGAGGGAGTAGAGAGCTTGTCATAAGTATCGGTAGATACAAATATATAACTTTAACAAATTATGAGAGGGAAAAACCAAAACTTCCTCCATCTTTTGCCATGCTCTTAAGAAAATATTTAAAAAACGCAAAACTAATAAAAATTGAGCAGGTGAATTTTGATAGGATAGTTATTTTTCACTTCGAAACAAGAGATGGAATTTATAAATTAGTTGCTGAGCTGTTTGGAGATGGAAATATTATATTTTTAAATAATGAAGACATAATTATAGCCCCACTTAGAGTTGAGAGATGGAGCTCAAGAAACATAATCCCAAGAGAAAAATATAAATTCCCACCACAAAAGCCATTAAATCCTTACAATTTAGAGTTTTCTATTGCCTATGAGGTTTTTAAAGATTATTTCTTGAATAATAAAGGAGTTGAGTGCGTTAGATTGATATCAAGAGTTTTTGGTATTGGAGGGCTCTACGCTGAAGAGATTTGTGAGAGGGCAGAGATAGATAAGAAAAAGAAAGAGTTAAGTGAAGAAGAGATAAAGAAGTTATTTGAGGCATCTAAAAATCTATTTAATGAAATCTTTAACAATAGAAAACCGCAGATTGTTTTAAAAGATAATGAATACTTTGACGTTGTGCCTATAGATTTAAAGAAATATGATGGCTTAGAGAAAAAATACTATAATAGCTTTTTAGAGGCAGTTGATGACTATTTTGCTAAATTTTTGGTTAAAGTTGAGGTTAAAAAGGAAAAATCAAAATTTGAGAGAGAGATTGAAAGGCAGGAAAATATATTGAAAAGACAGTTGGGGACATTGAAAAAATATAAAGAAGATGCAGAAAAAAACCAAATTAAGGGGGATTTAATCTATGCAAATTATCAAATTGTTGAAGAGCTATTAAATGCCATAAGACAGGCAAGAGAAAAAATGGACTGGGCAAGAATAAAAAAGATAATTAGAGAAAATAAAGAGCATCCAATTTTAGGATTGATTGAAAATATAAATGAGAATGTTGGAGAAATAGTTGTTAGATTAAAATCTGAAGTTGATGACAACGTTATAGAAGAAAGAGTTTCTTTAGATATAAGAAAAAATGCCTTTGAAAATGCTGAAAGCTACTATGAAAAAGCTAAAAAATTAAGAAATAAGATTGAAGGTATAGAAAATGCCATTGAATTAACTAAAAAGAAAATAGATGAGCTTAAAAAGAAAGGAGAAGAAGAATTGAAAGAAAAAGAATCCATACAGATGAAGAAGAAAGTAAGAAAGGAGAGAAAGTGGTATGAGAAATTTAAATGGACTGTTATTAATGGATTCTTAGTTATTGCTGGAAAGGATGCAATAACAAACGAGATTATTATCAAAAAATATACTGATAAGGATGATATTGTATTCCACGCAGATATTCAAGGGGCTCCATTCACAGTTATAAAAACTTATGGTAGAGAAGTTGATGAAGAAACATTGGAAGAAGTTGCTAAATTCTCTGTCTCTCACTCAAGGGCTTGGAAGCTTGGATATGGGGCTATAGACACCTACTGGGTTAAACCAGAGCAAATATCAAAGACAGCCGAGAGTGGAGAGTATTTAAAGAGAGGAGCGTTTGTAATTAGGGGAGAGAGGCATTATTATAGAAATACACCATTAGAGTTAGGTATTGGAGTTATTGAATACGATGGAGACATAAAGATAACAACAGCTCCTCCAAAGACATTGCAAAAGAGCTTTATTAAGTGGGTTATCTTAAAGCCTTCAAATAAAGAGAAAGGAAAAGTAGTTAAAGAGTTGAAAGAGATATTTAAGGATTATGGAGTTGATGATGAAGATATTTTGAGAGTGCTTCCTCCTGGAGGATGTGAGGTAGTTAAAAAATAATTATTTATTTTCTACTAACTCAATCACAACCTTTTTTAATGATTTTCCATTTGGACAGTTTATTTTTTCATTTAGAACCTGTTTTATTTTATATTTTTCCCCTTCTTTTATTCCTTCAGGATTGCAAAAACTATAATACTCACAATCAAAGTTATCACAACTTATCGGTTCGTGATTTAATACCACTCCTTCAAGTGCTTTTTTTGACTCAATCATAATTATCAAATCAGCCAACACTACTTCAACAACCTTAACTCCTCCTTCATGAACTACACAAGGATGATTTGCTGATCTAACTGAAACTATCTTATATTTCCTTCCAACTTCTAAATTTCCGTGGCATAATCTTTTAAACTTACAGTTGTTGCACTCTTCAATCTCTCCCAAATAAATAAATTCTCCTCCCGTCTTTGCCAATTTGCTACCAATTAAAGTTATTTTGCTCTCTTTGCTCATGATTATCCCAATTAGAATTATAATAAATCATTAAAATTATACAAAACTTTTAATATCTAGTCCTAAAATAAATGTGTTTCTGTTTCTATTTTTCAATAGGGCTTTCGCAGTTTATATATTCAATTGGAATTTAGACATCTAAAGGATGTTAATGTGCAACAGAATATTTATTCCTGGGAAAGTCCTATTCCAATAAATTTGGAAGCCAACTCCAAATAATATCTTCCAAGTTCTTCTCTAAAATAATTCAAATCAAGATACTTAGCTTTATGGTCTTCTAAGTAAATAGCTCTATCTCCCAAAGCCGTTAATAAATCCAACGAACTTGTAACTATAATAAAAGAGCTATCTCCGAGCTTTTCCCTATTTTCCATGATTATCTCAGATAATGATTTAACTCCCTCAAACCACTTACTTAGAACCCCACTAACCAATAAATTTACTGCTGAGTTGTCCTCATCTATCAAAATAAGCTTAGTTTTATTCTTTATAGCCCTCTGTATTTGATAAGCCATATACATTGAGCCAGAAGCTGTTCCATAAACTGCTTTAGGAGAGCCCTTAATCCCTGGAGGTAATTTTTGAAAAAATAAGCTTATATCTTGCCCACTCATCTCCATACTTCCTGTTGATGCCTTAGATAAGCTTTTAGTAGTTATTATAAACTCCCTACCATCTCCAATTAAGTGGTCGTCTCTCCCACTATCTATTGCTTGTAAGAGAGTTGTTTTTCCCTGGGCATTTCTTCCAGTGATTATAAATATCTCCTTCTTTTTTATACCAAGCCCTTTAACTTTTTTACCATACTTAAGCTCTATCTCTATTGGTTCAAGTTCTTCTGGACATTCAAAAGGGATATTTACATCTTTAGGTCCTGCTATTCTATAATGCCTCCTAACTTCAGTATATTTTCTTGCTGGCTTTGAGTTATTTGCTATAAAGCAAACTAAACCAAGTTCGTCTAATTTGTCCCTAAGATATTTTTGATTCATAATATTTTTAGCTTCATCAATTAGTAAATCAATTGAAATGTTTTTAATAAATTTATCTAAATCATAACACAAGTTATTAATCTGTTTAACAATCTCTTTAACATCTTTTTCTTTAAAAATCATCCTAAGCATTAAATATATCCTATCCCCTTCAATGTAGTTGTATCTATCAGCTTTCCACAAATCATATCCCAAATTTAAATCGCAATTCACTACTGTTAAAGGTTCATATAAAGCTTTATAGATTCTACCAAAATATCCTGCTAATGGCAAAAATCTCTTTTTCTTAATTATTTCCTGCTTTATTTCCTCAATAACTCTCTGCGTAGCTCCTTCTATACCCTCCTTATATTCAGAAAGTTTTAAAAAATTTTTATTTTCAAAAACAAATGGAAGAACTACCTTTATATTGCCATCTGGCTGTTTTACTGCATAATATAATCTATTTCTGTTACTTTTAGTTAAAAGAGAGGTGTTCAGAAATTCATTCCCTTTTAAATTGTTTATAATCTCATCTACAAACATAAAAATCCCTTAATAGGTAGTTCAAAATTTTAATAAATAGTGCGTCTCAGTTAGTGCCGATTTCTTCATCCCAAAAAGGTCGGTGGGGGTAACTTTCATCATCGACGCGAAATAAATTATTTAAACAACTCATTAATATCTTTCCCCTGCTTAATCTCTTTCCTATATGCCTCCAACAATAAATTCTTCTCTCCTAAAAACTCAGCAACTGTTTTAAAATCAACATTAATTTTTTCTCTAAACTTTTTATCCCTCAATAGATGGTGGTCGATTATAAGCTCAGCCCCAGTATTTTCAACTATATATTTTAAGTTTTCGTTAGTTTTTTCTAAGTTCTTTTTTCCATATCTATGCATTAAATATGTTGGCGGCCCTCCCATAAGTATTAGGTTGGGCTTTTCTTTAACTATATAATCTCTAATATCATCAAATATTACCCCCTGAGTATCGGAAGTGTGCATAAACTTAAACTTCCCTTCTTTAACTGTAGTTATCAAAACATAGCCTAACTTGTCATCTCTCCCATGTGGGAATGGTGGAGAAAATTTTATTTCTGTCTTTCCAAATTTAAAGGTTTTGTTGTCAGCAAATTCAATCTTTTTTGCAATATCTTTAACACCCTCTAAAAATTTTTTTGCCCTCTCCATTTGGCTTTTATTTATAAACTCAGTAGGATGCTTTATTAACAAAATCTTATCTTTATATAACTCTTTAGCATAATCTTTTGATTCTAAGTATATGTCATCAAAAAATGGAGTATAGTGGTCATAATGATAGTGGGAGATAGTTATAATATCAGACTTTTTTGCATAGTCATTGAGTTTATTTCTCATCTCCCTCAATTTTTCAAATTCTATATCATTTGGTTTTAAACCATACCTATCTGGGGCTAAAGCTACTCCGGGGTCTATTAAAATCCCTACATCTTTTGTTTTAACATATGTTGCTAAAGACCTGACCCCCAAACTTTCAGAAGCTAAGGGAATAACTTTCATAGTTCCACCACTTCTTAGAAAAAATTTAAAAATTTTTAAAATTTTATTATTCTATCTTAAAGAAATCACTTAACTTAACTTGCCTACTCTTTTCGTTTTCAAATATTGAATTAATTCCATCTTTAATTATTTTTAATCTTTGTTTTATATAATCATTTACATCATACTCCTCAGCCATCTTCTCTGCAACATCCATATACTTCTCAACGGCTCCCTTTGAAACAGTTAGTATCAACTTAGAGCCACACTTTGGACAAACTCCTTTCAATGGGATTCTTCTATATTTAGCCCCACACTTACATCTAACTGCCTGCCTTGAAAAAGCCCTTAAATTTCCAATCAAATCTGGGATGAAGTGGGATTGAATTACTTTTTCAGCAACATCTCTCTCGTCTGTAGCTCTAATCTTTTTAGCAACTGATAATTGAGAAGTGGTTTTTTCTAACATTGAACCCAAGGTTTTGTAAGCACAAATTTTCGGCCCTAAATCAATTCTTGAGGTTTCGTGAGTGTAGCCAATTCCTTCATACTGCTCTGGCTTTCCTAACCTATCTTCAACAGTCTCCATAAACTCCTTAACCTCCTTTGGTGAAGGCATTTCTAATGTCTTTTCATAAAACTCTAAAGGATAGCTCCACATTGTATCCATATTATGAACTTCTCCATCAACCTCCTTTGGGTCTAAGATTGTTGTTAATACCAGTGGGGCATCCATCTGCCCTCCTCTTTTATCTGGCAGGAATTTCTTAGAAAAGTTCAAAAACGCGTCTAATAGCAAAAAGAAAGAATCTTCATCTCCATCACATTGATATGTTTGAATATTCTCATTTATAATTACATTATGGTGGTTCTTAGCATTCAATGAATATATAAACTCATCCTCTGATTTTATTATCTCAACCTTTCTAACTTTACAATACCATCCTTCCTCCCAATCACTTTCATCTATTCTTTTTACCCTATTTTTATGCAATTCATAAACTTTCTGCTTTCTTTCTAAGAAAAAGCCAATCTCTTTAAAGAATATATCATAATAATGCCCAGCTATGTTTAAAGCATAAACTACTGACTTTGGAGCTTCTTTTCCTCTCTCTTCATAATATTTCTTTACACAACTTCCATCTCTTTCATTTGCATTTTCATCAACTGTCCAGTAAGTTTTAATACCAAATCTATTTAGCAATAAATCGATATCCTCCAACAATTTTTTATTTGCACTATAAACGGCAACTCTTGGTTTTGTTGTTAAAGCAGTTCCATCTCCATCAAAGTATGCAGAGAGCATTAATTTAACTTTCTCTTTTGGTAATTTAAAGACAAAGCTTGGAACTCTCTTTGACTTGGCTTTTTTACCAATCTTTAAAACTCTTGTAAAGAATAAATAAACAACTCTTGATGATAATGTTAGCTTTCCTTCCTCTTTGTTTTCATAGATATTTACGTCTCCAAATGCTTCCCTTATAGCTTTTTTAATATTCTCTCTAAGTTCCTCTTCATGAGCTGAGAAGCTTAGCTGATAAACACTCTCTGATTCTCTCGCATATCCTTCAGAGAGATAGTATCCAATCAACTTTAATAATGGCTCAATCTTAATAATTCTTTTAATATTAACTTTATCTCTTCTAACAGCAATATAACAGTCCTTTGGAACATCATCAACCGTTAAGTTTGATTTCTCTAATAAGATTAGAAGTTTATCCAATGGTATTGTATCATATCTCAAATAATCATTTAACTTCAACTCTCTAACTAATGTTTTATCAATATTTTCTTTAATCCAATTGCTAATACCCCTAACTCTCAAAATACTCCATAAATCTTTAAACTCCTCTTTTGAGAATTCTTTTAATAGGTCAAATTCTTCTATATCATCTTCTTCAAACTCAATCTTTGGGATTAGCATTAAATCTCCTTCTTTAACATCCATTGCTAATTTTTTGATAAATTTGCCATTTTCATAAACCATAACTGGATGGTCGTGGGTTGTTATAAACTCTCTATTTCCATCTATAGTTATCTTTATCAAATGATTTGGAGATTGTAACTTTATAACCTCTTCAATATCTGTTAAAACTACTTTTTTATTTTCTACATCAAAGGAATAAACCTTAATATCCCTCTTTGGCTTCTTTCTTATGAATGCATCTTTTTCAAATACTTCATCCTTCTCATCAAATAATTCATAGAGTTCTTTTAGGGTGATTCTTTCAACATTTCCATCGATATTTACCAAAATTCTTGTATCTCCTGGGAAGCAGTTTCTTCTCTTTGCAGCATGGAAATAAGGGTGAGCATATCCAACATTCGCTTTTGTATATCCAATAATTCTTCCAACCATTCCTGCTGATGTGTGAGGTGCCATACCAATAACTAAATGCCCAATTAAATCCTCCTTCTTCTTTACATTGTAAAATCTCTCAACCTTATAGAATTTTTCCAATAAATCATCTATAAAATTAGCTACTCTAACAAAGTACTCTGCACAGCTCTCTGGAATAATTACATCTTGTGGCTTTAGCTCAACAACTTGCTCTCCATCAACCAGCTCATTGCCATAGATATCTTTGTCATAGCCAAGCTCTCTCAACTTTTCAACAGTAACATTTATCTCATTTGGTTTAAAGTGAGTTACTGGCACATCAGTGCAATCAAATCTTGTAGTTCCATCTTTAAAGACATAGACCTCATTCATAGCCCTCAATATAGCTTTTTCTAATGGCTCAACAATCTTCTGCTTTGAAGTCATCCCTTTAATACATTTAACATCTCCTGGCTTATTTATACCCAATCTCTTTAAAGCAGCATACCAATAATCCTTTAAAGGAGCTTTAATTCGTCCAAATTTGTCTAACTCTACCTTAGTTCCACAGAATGGACAGACTCTATATAAAGAGATTTTTCCACAATTTGGACATCTTGTATAGGAAACATCAATATCATCTGTGTTGTTTTCTTCAACTGCCTTGTTTATCAATCTCACTTGCCCTCCAGCATTGCCTATTGGGAACAGCCCATTAACTGGGGGCTTCATCTTTCTTGGAGCAGCTTTCTCTGGTCTTCCCATCCTTGCTCCAACATAGACATAGGTGTTTCTTCTAACTTCAAATGGGGCTAATAGATTTATAAGATGCATGCTGTTCTTAGCTGTTTTTAGAATTTCATCTATATTATCAACTAAATCCTTTTTATTCTCAACATCAAATCCTAATGAGTAGAGTAAAGGATAGTATTCTTCAATTATAACCTTTTTATTTCTAACTAAGTGACAGCAACCAATTAATTCTAAAATTCTCTTAGCTTTTTTATCATCCTCTGTCTCTAAATCAACAATCCAAACTTTTTTTCCTTCAAAATTATCTTCTTTTCCTTTTAATAGCCATTTTCTTAATAAGATTATATCCTCCTTACTAACATCATGCCAATGGTATGTAAATCTTGGATGCAATGGGGTTTCTGTTTTTAAAGCAAATTTAACAGCTTCTTCTGGCTTTGGATTTTTTATAAACTTCTTATCATACTCTATATTATTAGCTATCAATAGCTTCTCATACCACTCTTCACACCAACAGCTTGGCAATAATGGGTGGTTGTTCTCTAAGAAATCCCCATAATTAACTAAAACATCTCCTAAGAATAAAATTTCCTCAACTCTATCTCTAACCTCTATAGCTTTCTCTATTGTATCAACCCTAATAACATCTCCATTTTTTAGCTTGACAATTGGTGGTTCAATACTATCAACTGGCACAACGCAGGTAGCTTTTCCCGGCCTCTCAGTTTTTAGCTGAGTTCCAACAGCCATAAATTCATCTACCAAATACATCAAAGCTGGATGAAATCCTTGAGTAGCGAAGCCAGTATTTCTACTTCTTCCATATCTTAGCCTAAACCCTCCAACCTTTGAAGGATGGGCAAATACTGGTCTCCCAGCAATAACTTCACTTATAAACTTTTTGTTTGCTTCTATCTTAACATCTCTCCAGTATCCACTTATCTCTTCTTCCTCTTCATCTATTTCTTCTTCATCTACTTTTTCGTCCTTTTCTTCCTCTTTTTCTTCTTTTTTACTCATTAAATCCTTAAGCCAATCCCATCCCTCTATTCCTAATTTATCAACGTGCCTCAATATTTTAGGAGCTTTTAGCAAGACCCCCTCAACCAAAACTAATAATGCCCCTCCCCTTAGTTGGTTTGTCTCTACCCTCGGCAAATCTCTATGCCCAGAAACTTCTACATCATCTGTAGCCTCTCCAGTAATCTCAATTGGAATATTTCTTATAGCTGTTCTAATCTCATCTGCCGTTGGATTGTATTGGAAGCTCCCAACTTCTGATTGGTATAGCTCAACCTCCTCAACATATCTCTCAATCTCATCCTCTGTTGGTTTATACCTATCTAAACCCATTGCCTTTCTTACGAAATCCCCAACTAAGACAGATAGAGCTTGTGCAGTTCCTCCAGCACTTCTTATAGGTCCTGCGTAGTAAATGGCTAAATATTCAGTTCCATCTGGGTTTTTTTTGATTTTAACGTCTGCAATTCCTTCTAATGGTGCAGCGACAATCCCTTCAGTTAATACAGCTAAAGCTGTTCTAACTGCTTGCTCTGCCTTCTTTTCCTTATCAAAGTTTCCAAATTTGCCTTCTACAATTTCTTTAGCAATCTCCAATGCCGCTGGTTCTTTACCTAACTCTTTAACTAACTCTCTAATTCTCTCAGCCACACCTTTCGGCCCAACCAATCCTTCAACCCTATCAGCCATATCAGCAGCTAAAGGAATTTCAACTTCATCAACTGGGTCAAAACCTTTTTTTCTACACTCTTCAGCTATTTTGTAAATTTTTTCAACTTCATTAACAATGTTTTCAAAATATTTTTTCATGTTTTCAGAGCATGCAACATGAACCATAATAATCACGTAATTAAATATTTTCGAAGTTCGATAAAGTTTCTTTTACTTATTTTATTCTCAACTAACTATAAGACCTTTACCATGTATAAATTGAATATTCAAATATTTATACTTAGTAAGAACTATCTAAGAATTTAAAGGGATAAACATAAAAAAGAAACCACATAAATAAAATAGATAGCATTAACACATTAAATTTAATTTATGCACACCAAAATATTTCCGGGGATTACAATGTTAATTAGTTTGGTTGTAGTTTTCTCCATTGTAATATATTCAATAATCATACCATGGATTGTTAGCTGGGCTATATTAAATAAACAGTATGGCAAAAAAATTGATTTCATAAGTTCATATTATTTTTTAGACAAAAATTTAACAAAATCTGAAAAAATAAAAGTAGAACTTGTCAGGGGTGTTCTAACTATTGCAATATTGCTTATTTACCTTAAATTGTCAAGGATAGATTCTTTATTAGGACTTTATGAGTTGATATTTGGGGTAATAATGATAGGAACAGTTAATTTCATTTTAATAAGACATTATTTAAAAAATAAAGAACTTCATTTAATTCCTATCATTGAAAAAAGCAAAAATTGAGGGAGGAAAATGAAACCAACTGCTTATTTCTGTATGGAATTTGCAATACATCAGCCACTAAAAACCTATGCTGGAGGATTGGGATTTTTAGCCGGCTCACATTTTAGGGCTGCTAAAAGATTGAATCAACCTCTTGTGGGGGTTTCAATATTATGGAGTTATGGATATTATGACCAATTAAGAGATAGAGAAGGAAAAATGAAAGTTGAATATATAAGGAAATATTATGATTTCTTAGAGGATATCAAATTAAAAGTCCCGGTTACAATAAATAACAACACTGTCTGGGTTAAAGCCTATAAATTAGAGGAGGATGTCTTTGGAACTTGCCCAATATATTTTCTGACAACTGATATTCCAGAAAATGATGACTTCTCAAGAACTATAACCCATAAATTGTATGATGCCAACAACATACTTCATATAGCTCAACAGATTGTTTTAGGTGTTGGAGGATATAAGGTTATAAAAGAATGTGAAAATGTAAAGCTCTTCCACATGAATGAGCCCCATCCTTTACCATTGGTTTTTAAGCTGATAGAAGAGTATGGGCTTGAATATACAAGAGAACATACAGTTTTCACTACTCACACCCCACTACCAGAAGGGAATGAAACTCAGGACATTAATTTATTAAAATCTATGGGGTTCTTTGGAAATGTTGATGTAAAATTAGCTGAAAAGTTAGGAGGAAATCCATTTAACTACACAGTTTGTGCCTTAAGAGTTTGTAAGAGAGCTAATGCTGTCTCTAAAAAGCATAAAGAAGTTTGCGATAGAATGTGGAGCTGGGTTAAAGATAGATGTGAAATAGTGGCAATAACTAACGCTCAAGATAGACATTATTGGCAAGACCCAATTATTAGGGAGGCTGCTAAAAAATATGATATAGATATGCTAAGAGAGAGAAAAATGGAATTAAAAGAAATTTTGTTTGAGGAAGTTGCTGACCAAACTGGAAAATTGTTTAAAAAAGATAGATTAACCGTTGTTTGGGCAAGGAGATTTACTGCCTATAAAAGACCTCATATATTGCTTCATGATGAGATGAGATTACTTGAACTATTAAAAAAGAAAAGAATACAGGTTATTTGGGCAGGGAAACCTCATCCTAATGACCACAATATGATAGCAACATTCAACTGGATTGTGTCAAAGACAAGGGATATGAAAGGAGCCACCATATTAACTGGTTATGAGTTAAAATTAAGTAAGATGTTAAAGCAGGGTTCAGATATTTGGCTTAACACACCAAAACTAAATCATGAAGCATCTGGAACATCTGGAATGACGGCATCTATGAATGCCTCTATTCACATGAGCACCTTAGACGGGTGGCATGTAGAATGGGCTAAGATGTATCCGGATGATAGCTTTACAATTGGCGATGGAGTTAGGGATGATGATGCCTATGTAGCTAACTGCATTTACAATTTATTGGAAGATGCTGCCGATATATATGATACTGAAAGGTGGTGGATGAAAGCTTGTAACTGCGTTAATCATATTGTTGAATATTTTGATGCTGAAAGAATGGCTAAGGAATATGCTGAAAAGCTATATAAATGAAACTTTTAGAAAAAGTTAGATGAAAACCGTTAAGTTTCCATTGCTGGAAAGCAAAGCTTTCCATTGAACAAAAACTCATTTGAGTTTTTGTAGCTCGAAGCTAACGCTTCGATTAGATGAAAACCTAACAGTTTTTATAGCCTGAAGCTAACGCTTCAGTTTCATCAAAAAATTTAATGCTGAAGTTGTAAAGTCCTACAGACTGGAAAATTTCGTAAAATAAAATTTGGTGGTTTAATGCTAATCTCTCATATTTCTTTGAGTGATAAAATAACTCTTCTAACTTATGGATGTAACTTTAAATGTAAATACTGCTTCTTTAAGCCCTTGGCTTGTAAAAAATATAAGGTAGAGGAGATTTTAGACAAAATTTTAGAAGTTAATATGAGTTATGGGTTAAATAAAATTTTAATTGCTGGTGGAGAGCCAACATTACAAAAAGATTTGGTTGAGCTAACAAAATTGTTAAAAGATGAAGGGTTTTATCTTATGCTTTCTACAAATGGGTATTATTTGAAAGACATGCTTGATAAACTTGAAGTTGATGAAATACATATTGATATGAAGGCTTATGATGAAAATAAACATATATATTTAACTTCCTGCTCTAACAAAAAAGTTTTGGATTGTATAAGTTATATAGGTGAAAATGGAGACGAGTTTAATTTTAAAGTTGAAATAGATACAGTTTTAATTCCAAATATTGTTGATTTAGATGAAATTGAAAAAATAGCTAAGTTTTTAAGTAATTGGGATTTGCCTTATAGAATTACTGGTTATGTAAAATATAATAATAATTTAAATGCTGAAAAACCAGATGAAGCTAAAATATTAAAAGCAAAAGAAATTGCTTTAAAATATCTCTCCAATGTTTCTTGCTCCTTAGATTTTAAAAGACATAAAAAATCTAAAAAGGTTATTATTTAATTATACTACTTTTCCTCTTCCTTTATCCCAATAACTTCTAATATCTTAGCTCTAATTGCCTCTTCAACTAATTTTCTTAAAGCTTCTTTGTCAGATACTGCTTTAAATATTCCTAAAGGAATTTTAGCTGCTGCAGCTGTCTGATGTCCTCCTCCACCAAATGCTCTATTCAATATCTCTCCAAGGTTCAATCTCAAATCCTTAGTTCTTGCAGATATGTGAATTTCATCTCCAACAATACCAAATACGAATGTTGTAGAAATTCCCTCCATCTTTAATAAGAAATCAGCTGCTTTTGGCAGAGCATCCCTATTAGAAATTTCACCAACATAAGATAGAGCAATATTTCCTTTAACTACCCTTCTATTCATTATTGCCCTTGCTAAAACTTCCATAACTTCTGTTGAAATTTCTGGATTTTCTATCATATTTAAGATAGAAGCATCTATGTAGCTCTGCAGATAAGCAGCTGCTTCAAAATCTAATTTTGATGTCTCTCTCTTAAAGTAGTCAGTATCTGACTGTATTCCATAAAATAAGGCAGTAGCTAAGTTTCTCGATGGTTCTATCTCCAATTCCATAAGGTATTGTGTTAAAATAGAAGCAGTAGCTCCAACTTCTGGCCTAACATCCATATATTTGGCAGTTAAGTCAGTGTTGTTGTGATGGTCTATAATTATATCAATGTTTGGAAGTTCAATGGGTAGTTGCTTTGATGAGGAGGTGTCTATAACTGCAATAACGCAGTAATTATTTAAATCCACATCTTCGATATTTAAAAGCCTTATTCCTAATAAGTTTATCATCGCCTTATTTTCATCATAACCAATGTTTCCTCCATAAGCTATATCTGCATCAACACCCCATTTTTCAGCAAGTGTTTTTAAAGCCATTGCACTTGCTATAGCGTCAGGGTCTGGATTTGTATGTGTTAAGATTAAGAGAGGAGCTTTTTTTTCTTCTTCCGTTTTTTCCAACTTCATGCATCTTTTCTTTCCCTCTATTAGCACAGATTTTAATTGCATTAACTTTCTCTTTAATTTTGCGTCTTCAACTTCCTTTGCAATGTCTTTAGCTCCGCTCTCTAATATGTTTATAATTTTATCTATATTTAGCCCCATATAAAGCTCTGGGTATCTTGGAATAGCTCTCGCAATTTTGTATGAGTTTGGGCTTAGCTCACAAACTTTTTCAGCTATTGCCCTATTAACCTCTGGCTCATTTGTTAATATTAATACAATATCTGCATTATCAATTTTAGCTTTTTTCAATACTTCATCTTTAGTAGCGTCCCCAACAATTACAGTTACTCCTTCTTTCACTAAATCGTCAGCATCGTCAATATTTTTGTCGATAATTGTAATTGGTTCTTTATTTTTAATAAAATTTACAACTTTTCTACCAAAAGAACCAAAACCTATTACGGTTATCATATTCATCACATTGTATATTTGTTGATATCGATAGCAATGTTTAATTCGTCTATCATACTCATTTGCATATCTCCTATTACTTATCCAGAATGATATATAAACCTTCCTAATTATTCTAAAAACTCAATCTCTATTTTATCTTTTAAATAATTTATTAACATTTTAGCATATTCCAATTTTTTAATTTTTATTTCATCTCCTATTGCTATATCCTCTTTTATATTTGGTCTCGAATATTTAGTTATATAAACTCCAAAATCCATTCCTCCTAAGATTAACTTTTTAGCTCTAAGATAATAAGCTAAAAAACAGCATCTATCTCCATCTGTAAATCCACCAAAGTTAATTACATTTTTTAAATTTAGCTCTTTATAATTTGGTATCTGACAACTTCCAATGATATTTTTTAGTTTTGGGACATATTTTTTAATTTTTTCAATGTTATCCCCATGTGCATGAACCACAACTATAGAGCCATTTTTATTACATTCAATTAAAGCCTCTAAATCTCCATCCAAATCTGAAACTATAATATCTGGAATTATGCCTTCTTCTAAAAATGCCTTACATGCACCATCAGCTACTATTATTGGGTTGTTTATATTTTGTAATCTCAATCTTTTTATAATATTAATGTGTCTTTTTATTGATGGGCCTGCACCAAAGATAAATACTTCTCTGCCTTCAATAATATCTTTAAGTTTGTCAATAGGTATTGTATTAGCTTTCTCTAAAATGTTATTTAAAATTACTGCACTTTCAACATCTTTTTCTTTGCTAAATCCAAAGTCCTCAATAATTTTGTTATAAAATATCTCCCACTCTTTCATGTCCATATTATCACATTTAGTTATTTGGTTACTACACTTAAACAAATTCAAATCATAAACTATAAAAACAATACGAATAAAGTTATATAAGAATATTATCGCCATAAAAAGGCTATATAAAGCCACCATGTTCCATTGGTGATAAGATGTTGAGTGTAAATAAAAAGGCATTGGAAATTGTAAATAAAATGATAGAAAATAAAGAGGAGTTAAATATTGACGTTATAAAATTGGAAAACGGAGCTACTGTTTTAGATTGTGGAGTTAATGTTGCTGGAAGCTGGGAAGCTGGAAAGCTATATACAAAGATTTGTTTGGGAGGTTTAGCACACGTTGGCATCTCCTTATCACCATGTGAGTGTAAAGGAATAACTCTACCTTATGTTAAGGTAAAAACCTCACATCCAGCAATAGCTACATTGGGAGCTCAAAAGGCTGGATGGACAGTTAAAGTAGGAAAATACTTTGCAATGGGTTCTGGTCCGGCAAGGGCATTAGCCAAGAAGCCAAAGAAAACCTATGAAGAAATTGGCTATGAAGATGATGCAGATGTTGCTGTTTTGTGTTTAGAGGCTTCAAAGTTGCCAAATGAAGAAGTTGCTGAGTATGTTGCTAAGGAGTGTGGTGTTGAGCCAGAGAACGTTTATTTATTAGTTGCTCCAACTGCCTCATTAGTTGGTTCAATCCAAATCAGTGGTAGAGTTGTTGAAAACGGAACATACAAGATGTTAGAAGTTTTAGAGTTTGATGTTAACAAAGTTAAATATGCAGCAGGTTTAGCTCCAATTGCTCCAATAATTGGTGATGACTTCGCAATGATGGGAGCTACAAATGATATGGTTTTATATGGAGGAATAACATTCTACTACATTAAGAGTGATGAAAACGATGATATTGAGGGATTATGCAAAGCCCTTCCATCTTGTGCATCAAAAGACTATGGAAAGCCATTCATGGAAGTGTTTAAAGCTGCTGACTATGATTTCTACAAAATTGACAAAGGAATGTTTGCTCCAGCTGTGGTTGTAATTAACGATATGACAACTGGAAAAGTCTATAGAGCTGGAAAGGTCAATGCTGAAGTTCTTAAAAAATCATTAGGCTGGACAGAGTTATAAAAACTTTTTTAGCTTTTTTACTAAATATTTTTAGCTATTTTTGTAGATTTTATAGATTGGAATTTATATGCTATTATCTAATTTTAGGATAGTTTTATATATTAGTTCAACCAAATGACTATATTGGTGATGTTATGGTTCAATTGAATGACTATATTTTAAACCATATTGCAAAAACTCCTTTAATACTTTCAAGGTATAACAAAGAGAGGAAAAGATTTGATTACAGCATATTAAAGGAGAAGGTCGATAAATACATTGAAAATGATAAAAAGGAGCTAATTATTTTGTATGGCTTAAGAGGCTTAGGAAAAACAACACTTTTATCTCAAATTTATCACTATGCAAGGTTAAAGATAGAACCTAATAAGGTTTTATACTTTTCAATGGATGAGCTAAAACTCAACGATATTAAGTTGTTTGACGCTCTAAAAGCTTATTCGGAAATTTTTGGCATCAATCTATATGATGACAAATTAATCCTATTGCTTGATGAGATTCAGTATGAAAAACATTGGGATTTGGTCTTAAAAAACCTCTATGATACCACTAATATATTTATAATAGCCACTGGCTCTTCTGCCGTAAAGCTTAAAGAAAGCTCAGATTTGGCAAGGAGGGCATTACATAAGCCTATCCATCCAATGACATTTAGAGAGTATCTTTATTTGACAAAGAATATTAAAATTGAAAGCCTATTTGAGGATGTAATTTTAAATAACAATTTGGATGAATTTAAAAAAGTTTATGCCAAAGTTTATTCTCAAATTTTGGATGAAGATGTTAAAAAATATCTAAGAATTGGCTCTCTACCTTTTGCATTGGAGGATGATGAGTTGGATGTCTATGAGAAGATATACACCATGTTAGAGAGGATTATCTATAAGGATGTTAGGGAAGTGAGAGAGTTTGACATGGAAACGTTAGATAAAGCTTTTAAATTGCTATATTTGTTGGCTAATCCAAAGGGAGAGAGATACAGCTATGAGAGTTTAGCCAATACATTGCAAATTGCAAAAGGGACTTTAATAAACCTAATTGATGTTTTAGAAAAGTGTGAGTTGCTATTTAAAATCTATCCCTATGGCTCAATAGATAAGAAAGTTAGAAAGTCCCAAAAGATAAAATTCCTTCCAGTTCCAATAAAAACAGCATTATGGCATAAAATGGGGATTGTAATAGATGATGTGTGCTACGGTTCTTTATTGGAGGACGTTGTAGCATTCTACCTATACTTGTTTTGTAAAAAGAAAGGCTATAGCTTAAGTTATGAGCCAAAAAAAGGAGGAGCTGATTTTATACTACTATCTCCATACATGGAAAAGATTGTTATTGAGGTTAGTTTAAATAAAAAACAATCAAAACAAGTTTTAAAGAGCATGGAGAGAGTTAAAGCCTCAAAAGGAATAGTTATTGGCAATGAGCTAAAAGTTGAGGACAATATATTGCACATCCCTTGGAAAGGATTTTTATTGTTGATTTAAAATGTCGGTTATATTTTTAAAGCCCTCTTCTTCATTAATAACTCTTCCTCTAACCTCTCTCAAAATCCTTTGAATTGTAAATTTGTATCCCTTATTGTGTCGATGATAAATTTTTAATAAAGGGCAACCATAGCCCATTCTCAACTCAATACCATTGTTTTTTAATATTTCCCTCTCTTCATCCTTTGTTAATGCAAAAAAAGACGGCAAATTAAATCTAAAAATCTCATCCTCCTTATATAAAGCCAAATATCCAAAAGCCAGCAAATCACCAAATATAACAAATTCAGCATCGATGCTTTTAGCATAATTTATAATTGCATTTTCAATAACTTTATGACATCTACCACAAGGATGAAATCTACCATTAACAACTCCTTCATAGACCTCTTCTAAATCAATATCAATAAATTCTAAATCTACTCCAATCTTCTTAGCTACATTTTTGGCAGTTTCTTTCATTTCATCTGTCATAATATACTTTGAATAGCAAGAAACTGCCTTCACATTAAAAATATGCTTTGCTATTATTGTAGAGGTTGAGCTATCAACTCCTCCACTGAATGCAACAACTGCAGAAGGTTTTTTATCAATGGAGATTTTATAAAACTCTCTATCTCCATGTAATCTTTTTAAAAGCATGCATTTTAAGGCCTCTTTAAGCTCTATATCAATATCTAACTTATTTAAAATTTCTAAGGAGTTTTTTATCCTCAATTCTTTAAGTTTTTGATTTACTTTTTCCTCTATAAATTTTTCAAACTCCATAGCTTAACCCTTCAAAATATTTCTTTTATCCAACACGTTATAAATCCTAGGTATAATTTAGAGCTTTCAGCCCCAATTAATGTCCCACTAAGATAGGTAAAAATGATTATCCTCAAATATTTCGTTTATCCAACACATTATGGATTATAGTTATACAGTGATTTGCATGCAACTCCAATGGTGATAAAGAGATTTTTTTAGCTTTAATCTCTTCTAAAAATCTCTCATCCTCCTCTCCAATGCCAATATGGTCTCCAAGTATAAAAACAGGATTTTCTATCTCAACGTTTTCAACATCCTCCCCATTTTTGTGTAAATAATAAATATTCTTCCCTTCCTCTAATCTCTCTAAAATTAAATCTCTAAATCCTAATCTCCTAACATAAATTCCAGGGGTTGATTGATTCCAGCTCTTTCTTTGCTCTTCATCAAGTTCTTCAAATTTTTTGAGGGCTTTTTTTATAAATATGGCTATATTTCTTTCATCTGGAGAGACCTTCTTCAATTCACTACCAACAAATTTTATGCAAACTGGCGGATTCGGCTGTCCATAGAGAACTGCGTAGAAGATGACATCTCTTCTTATATCATGAGATAAAAAGAAGGCATCACTTACACATCTGCAGAGCAAATCCAACCTTCCACAACTTCCGGGCAAATCTTTTAAATTTATATCTGAAGAAGTTATTGTTTTATTAGCTTTGAATATAAACTCTCTCATAGCATCCCTCTTTTCAATCTCTCAGGAATTGGGCTTCTTGGTATGTTATGATAAAGCTCTAAAGCAATATCTACAATATTTACACATCTATCTCCAAATCTCTCAATATCCTTTAAAAACATTCCAAATTGAACATAGAAGTTTAAATCCTCCCTCTTATTTTCTAAAACTTTGTTCAGCAATAGCTCAAGGTTTTTGTGTAATTGCTCTTCAAGCTCATGGATTTTTGTCTCTTTTCTTTTGCTTTTAACTACATCTATAGCCTCAGTTAGCATCTCTTTGAGAATATTAAATATAACTGCAACCTCATTCTCAATATCTTTATCTAATTTAAGCCCATGCACTATCTCCTCAGCAATGTTTGCTATATAATCTCCCAATCTTTCAAGGTTTGAAGCTATAGTGGCAAAGGCATTTGCATAAGCTCCAGGCAAGTATTTTAAGGCATTCATCCCTAAGAGCATTCTAATTTCTTCCTCCATTTTATTTAACGCATAGTCTTTGATAATTATATCCTCAGCCAATTTTTTATCGTTATTTTTTAAAGCAGTATAAACCAAGTCCAAGTTATTTAAAAGAGTTATCTCCATCTTTTCCAAGGTTGTTTTTATCTCCTTCATTAAAAGATTTTCATCAAACTGTAGGTTTATCTTGTGCAGTTTGCTCATATCCACAACATAAGGATGTTTAACAATCTTCTCATCAATCAACGGCTTTAAAAGCTTAGCAACATATCTCCTACTAATTCCAAGCTTTTCAGCTATTTCATCTTGTGTCTCTGGTTCTTCTTCAATGATAACCCTTATTATCCCAGCTAATGTGGCCTCTTTACCTCTCAACATATTATCCCATAAATTCATATTTTATGAATTATTATGCTTAGCTTTATATAAATAGTTTAAGGGTATTTTATAAATTCACAATCTCCATCGTAAATTCTTTTATATTTGAATTTCTCCAACTCTTTAAGCATAATTTCTTTGTTTTTATTGATTTCATCTATTAGCCTATGGATTTCTTTAATATCATCTTTAAATTTCTCTTTTGCTTCTTTTAATAGATTTTCAATTGTAGTTTTGACATATTGTTTTGTTTCTTCTGTTATATTTGGATGTATGTATCCTCCAGGTTTGCTATTTTTACAATAAAATCCTAATGTTTGATAATTACCATGCTTTCCACCATCTGAAAACTCTACCTTTCCATTACTCTCTCTTATTAAGTTATCTAAAAAGAACTCTAAGGTTGCATCCTTATAGAAAACTCCATGATGTTTATTTTCAATTTCTTTAGATTTTATCATGTTATTTATTTTTCTATAATGTAAAAGTTCAATTCCGTTTTCTTTAAGAAAATTTTCAACTTTATTTTTTAGTTCTTCAGTTAGCTCATATAGTATTTTACATGATTCTTTAAATTTTTTATGAGAAATTATTAATTCTTCAGAGGCATGATTTTCTAAAAAATCATTAAAAAGTATCTCTTCTTTTCTTTCAATAGCTAAACTTTGCCCCATATATATTGAATGAATTAAATAATGAAAAGGCCATGGAGGGTATTCTTTTTTAGGTTCTGATATTTTCTTTAACTCTTCAATCCATGGTATCACAACCTTTTTTCTCAACTCTTCAGTATGTTCTTTTCTTAATGATAAATCTCTATCTTTCCTAATTTCTCTAACTTGTAACGCAACATACACCATCATCGAAGCAGTGGCCAACCCTACTCCCGCATTTATTAAAATACTATCAATATCTTTTGGATTTCCTAAAAATTTGCTAATATACTCATTTCCAAATCCTAAAGATAGAGAAAATCCAAAAATAATCAATACAAATGAAAATAATCCAAAAAATAATGAGATAATCTCTAAAAATGTCCAAATTATAAACTTTCTCATTCAAATCCCTCCATTATTCACCAAAATTAACCATAGATGAAGCAAAATAAGGATTAGCTACAGCATGATTGTGCAAATATCCAGCTAAAACTCTGCCATTGAAAATTCCATCTAAGTTGTTAATAATTCCCCTCCCCCGTTCTATTTTATAGGCAAATCTCTCTTCATTTATATTAACAATCTTTGAGTAATGGAATTCATGCCCTTTAAACTTCAATCCCTTCCTTCCAATTAGGCAGTTTTCTAAAAACTCTGCCTTAACATAACTAAGCCCTTGGACATACTTTGTCATAACTGCAGAGCAGTTTAGCAAACCAACCATTGGCACATTGTCAATTGATTTTGTTAAATACATTAATCCTCCACATTCTCCATAAATATAGCCGTCAAACTCTCTAATGCTCTCAATCATCTCTTTATTTTTGCTCAACTCCTCTTTAAACAGCTCTGGATAACCTCCCCCAATATATAAGATATCTGCATCCGGAACTTCACTATCCTTTAATGGGCTGAAAAACTCTATCTTAGCTTTATTTTCTTTTAAAGCATCAAAGTTGTCCCAGTAGTAAAAGTTGAATGCTTCATCATAGGCAACAGCTATTTTTCTATAATTTTCATTAACTTCCCATAAAAAGACATCATCAATTTCTTCAAAATCCTCATCAGCTATTTCCACAATCTTATCCAAATCTAAATACTCCTCAACCAACTTTCCCCATAGCTTTACCTTATTCTTTATCTCCTCCAAGTTTTCTGGTGTTGGAACTAAGCCAAGATGCCTTCCTTCAACTTTAAAATCTTCATTCCTTGGGATGAAACCAATAATCTCAACATCTGGAAGATAATAACTCATTGCCTCCTTTAGCTTTTTTATATGTTTCTCACTCCTAACAAAATTGAAAATAACTCCCCTAATTTTCACATTATCAAAACTCATAAAGCCTTTTATTATTGCTATGGCACTTCTTGTTAAACTCTTTGCATTTACAAGTAAGATTATTGGAGCATCTAATGCCTTGGCAACACTTGCTGTACTGCCAATATCATCTATTGCAGATATTCCCTCATAAAGCCCTCTAACTCCTTCAATGATGCTTATATCCTTATCTTTTGAATGTTTTTGAAAAAGATATTTTATTTGCTCTTTATTCATAAAAAAAGAATCTAAATTCCTTGATTTATTTCCAGTGGCTATTGTGTGATAGGTTGGGTCTATGTAGTCAGGCCCAACTTTATATCCTTGGACGTTATATTTTTTTGACAAAGCTTTCATAATTCCAGTGGAAATAACTGTTTTTCCAACTTCACTTGATGTTCCGGCAAGCACAACCCTTTTCATAGCTATCTCCTACTTTTTATGTCTAAAATAATCTTTATTCATAATATGATATGATGTTAAAAAAAGGTTTATACGTTGTGAATTATATAACATTTACCATATACTTATCTAAGTGATATTAATGATTGGTTTATCAAATCTTGAAGTAGAGGAAAGAATAAAAAAATATGGATACAATGAACTTAAAGAAAAGAAAAAAGTTACATGGGCTAAAATTTTATTGAGACAGTTTTCCAATATTTTAGTTTGGATTCTCTTTGCAGCATCTATTATATCATTTTTTATTGGAGAGGTTTTAAATTTTTGGGTTATCATTTTTCTTCTATTTTTTATTATATTTTTAGGGTTTATTCAAGAGTATAAAGCAGAGAGTGCAATGGAATCATTGAAAAAAATTGTCCAACCAACAACAAGAGTTATAAGAGATGGGAAGGTAAGAAAAATTCCAAGTAGAGAAGTGGTTCCAGGAGATTTACTAATTTTGGAAATGGGAGATAAAATCCCCGCAGATGCAGAGGTTACTGAAGCAATTAATTTAAAAGTTGATGAATCAATTCTAACTGGAGAAAGTAAAGCAATAGAGAAGAAGAAAGGAGATTTAATTTTTGCAGGGACACAGATAGTTCATGGAAAGTGTAAAGCTATAGTAGTGGCAACAGGCATGAATACAAAATTGGGAAAGATAGCAGGAATGATTCAAGATATAGAAGAAAAAACACCACTACAAGAAAAAATAACAAAGTTAGGAAAGATTTTAGCATTAATAGCCTTAATTGCTTGTGCGATTATATTCATTTTTGGAGTTGTTAAAGGAATTCCAGTAGTTGAGATTTTAGTAGTTGCTTTAGCGTTGGCAGTTGCTGCTGTCCCTGAAGGATTGCCATTGGCTTTAACTTTAACTTTATCCATTGGCATGCACCGCATGGCAAAGCAAAACGCTATAATAAGAAAATTACTTGCAGTTGAGACTCTTGGCTCAGTAACAGTAATTTGCGCGGACAAAACTGGCACAATAACAAAAAATGAGATGACAGTTGAGAAGATTTTTGTTGATGACAAGATTTTCGATGTAACTGGAGTTGGTTATGAGCCAAAAGGGAAATTTCTTTATAATGGGGAGGAAGTTGATATTAATAAAGAGGAAAATTTAATTTTGTTGTTAAAAGCGGTTGCTTTATGTAATAATTCTGTTCTTGAAGAAAAGGAGGGAAAGTGGGGGATTATTGGAGACCCAACAGAAGGGGCATTAATTGTTGTAGCAACAAAGGCAAATTTATGGAAGGAAGATTTGGAAAAAGAATATCCAAGAGTAGGGGAGGTTATCTTTACCTCTGAAAGGAAGATGATGACAACCATACATAAAAAAGATGGGAAACTTTTAATTTTCTCAAAAGGGGCTCCAGAGGTTATTTTAAAAAAATGCAAATTCATAAAGAAAAAAGATAGAATAGAGGAAATTAATGAGGATGAAAAAGCAAAGATATTGAAAATAAATAAAGATTTTGCAAGCTCTGCATTTCGTGTTCTTGGTGTTGCATATAAAGAAGCATCTGAAATAACTCCAAAGAATATTGAAGAAAATTTAGTTTTTTTAGGCTTAATTGCTATGATAGACCCGCCAAGGGAGGGTGTAAAAGAAGCAATAGAAGCATGTAAGAGGGGAAAGATAAGGGTTATTATGGTTACTGGAGATAACGAAGAGACGGCAAAAGCAATAGCAAAGAAAATTGGACTATTTGAAGAGAATAAAAAAACAATAAATAATAAAAAACTTAAAAAATTTTTAGAAAAAGGTGTTATGACTGGAAGTGAATTAGATAGGCTAAGTGATGAGGAATTAAAGAGTATTGTTGAAGATATTATTGTCTATGCAAGAGTAGTTCCAGAGCAAAAGTTGAGAATTGTCAATGCATTAAAGAAGAAGGGGCATATAGTGGCAATGACGGGAGATGGTGTTAATGATGCCCCCGCATTAAAGAATGCGGATATTGGTATAGCAATGGGCATTAAAGGAACTGATGTGGCGAGAGAAGCAAGCGACATGATTTTGCAAGATGATAACTTTGCTACAATAGTTGAAGCAATTAAAAATGGTAGGGCAATATATGAAAATATTGAAAAATTCACTTGCTATCTTATCTCAAGGAACTTCACAGAAGTAATCCTTATAGGATTAGGCATAATTTTGTTAGGATTTGAATTTTTGCCATTATTACCATTACAAATTTTGTTCATAAATATGTTTGATGAGGAAATGCCTGCAATAGCATTAGGTTTAGACCCTGCAAGAGAAGATATTATGAACAAACCACCAAGAAAAGTGAGGAGGGGAATATTAACAAGGAGAAATTCCATTTTAGTTTTTAGTTTGGCTCTATTCATGGCAACAGTGGCTTTTTTGATATTCATTATATCTAATCCAACAGACAATATAGAAAAAGCAAGGACAATGGTTTTTGTAACTATAGCGGGCATGGTAGTATTTAATACCTTCAACTTCAGGTCTTTAGAGGAATCCATATTCAAAATCGGTATTTTTGAAAATAAATTGCTAATATTATCATCTATAATTATTGCTTTAACAACATTATGTGTTATATATATTCCCTTTCTACAAGAGGTTTTTGAATTTGCTCCTTTAAATTTAAAAGAATGGATTATTTGTTTAGTGGGAGCATTTTCAACATCTATCTTTATGGAAATAATAAAATTATTCATGAAAAAGAAGGTTAAATTATTTTCCCATTAACGCCATTTTAGCCAATAAAGCACTTAATTGAATTCGTTCGTTAGCCCCTTCAACTATTCTAAAGTCAGTTTCACCAATAGCATCTGCCAACTCAACTTTCTTCCTCTCATCAATATCTAAGCTATTTATTTCCCTAAACATCTGGTTTAATATATCCTCCCCACTCATTCCCCACTCAACCATAAGCTTATACAATAAATCCCTTGCCTCTATAAACTTTCCATCTAAAGCCAATTGCATCATCTTCTTAACTTCTTCTGGTCTTGCTCTTGATGAAACCTTATAAACAATCTCATCATCTATAACATCACTTAAAGCTGCTGCTGTTTGTAAAACATTTATTGCCTTTCTCATATCTCCTTCAGAGACATAAATTATAGCCTCTAAACCACTTTCAGTTAAATTCAATCCCTCTTTCTCAGCAATCTCTTTTAGCTTTTTAGCAATATCTTCTTTCTTTAATGGTGAAAACCTAAAGACAGCACATCTTGATTGAATTGGAGGGATAATACGGCTTGGATAATTGCAACTCAAGATAAATCTACAAACATCTGAATATTTCTCCATTGTTCTTCTTAAAGCGTTCTGTGCATCTGCAGTTAATGCATCACTTTCATCTAAGAATATAATCTTAAACGGCACGTCTCCAATTGGCTTAGTTCTTGCAAAATCTTTTACTTTTGTCCTAATAACATCTATACCTCTTTCATCTGACGCGTTAAGCTCTAAAAAGTTGTCTCTCCAGTTTTCTCCAAATAAATCTCTTGCTAAACACAAAGCAGCGGTTGTATTATGCAATACAGTTGGTAGATTGCCACCAATGAAGTTATGGTATTTTGGAACATGCAAGTCATAAATTATAAAGTCTCCATTCAATTGTTCAATTTCAACAATTTCATCCCAATAGATTTCATTTGAAGCTAAGAATAACACATAGTTAATGCTATCCATTAGTTTTTCATCATTAAGAATATCTCTTACAAGTTTAAGTTCAACCTTTCTAATTTCTTCAAGTTTTTCAATCTCTTGTGTATTGGTTTCTAAATAAATTCTTACACTTGAGTTCCACATATTAAGCATTTTTCCAATTTCTGCATAGCTTGAATACTTTTTAGCAAAGATTCTCATTGCATCAATTGTTTTTTCAATATTTTTGCCAAGAGCATTGGCGATTTTTATATAGTTCTTTAAACTTGGTTTTCTTTTACCTTTTATGTATTCTAAAATCCTATCACTTCTTATTCCAGTTTTTTCTGCAATTTCTTTTCTTCTTTCTGTAACTTCATTCCAATCAATTAATATACTGCCTTCTAATGCTGTTTCAATTTCTTTTAGCTCTTCCAATCTACAATGTATTTCTTTTAAAACTTCCCATGCAATTTTCTTACATTTATTGTAGCTCCAATTGTCTTTTTCAATATCCCTTGTTAATTTGACCTTTAATCTATCTCTTATATATCTTATTTTCTCTTTGTCAATAGTTACAACATCTAAGTTTGGATTTTCGTCTTTTATGATTTCTAATAACTTTTCAAGTTTTCTTTCTTGGCTAAATCCAATGTTATCCAAGAATGCCTTTAAGTTTGAAGAGTTTGATATGACTATATGATAATACGTTTTATTATTGTTTTTATTTACTTTTTCCCTTAATTTTGCAATTATCCCAAACCTTGATAGGGCATAAACTAAATCCTCTGCCATCTCTTTACTTGCAGTTGATAGAACTACTGAATGTTTCTCAACTCCACCATCACAATCGAAGTATGCTCTTAAGAATGATTTCAATGCATTGCTTCCCATTATTTCTTTTGGAATTCTAACTTTATCTGCCTTCTTTCCTCTTAAACCAAGTTTATCAATAAATTCTATAGCCTCTTTCGAATTAACATAAATATCTGGCGTTCTATCTTTATGGATTCTTTCTTTTATTTTTGCATCTTTAAACAACTTTTCAGTAAGTTCAGCAAATCTTCTTCTAAGTTTTTCATCACTGTTTGTGAAAGTTATTTTATTATATTTACTATCTGCATGTCCATCTCCTATGAAATATCCAAGCCACTCTGCTAATTCTTCATTATATTCGGTTTCTTCAAATAATATGTATCTTGGTGTTGCTAACTTATCTCCAACCTTTAAATTTTCTGCTTTCTCCCATTTTATTTCTCCATTTTTGTTGTTTATTAATAGAGGATGATAGGTAGTTACCTTTAACTCTCTACCCATTTTAGTTTTTATTTTTATTAAGGTATTGGTTTTGTCTTTATAAACATACTGCACATCAAACTCTCTAACTTTTCCATATTCATCAATTCCTAAAACTTTTATATTATTGACTAAAGTTGCTCCAAACTTTCCATTGCTTATTTCTTCAACAACTTCTCCAATCTCTCTAATCTCTCCATTTATAATAACCTTTGTATCTCCTGTTAAGCACTTTCCAACTCCCGGAGGCCCACTGAATAATAAATGCGGCATACTCTTTTTTTCAACGTATTTCTTTAATCTCTTTACTATTTCATCCTGTCCTACAATATCATCTAATGTTTTTGGTCTATACTTCTCTACCCATGGTTTGTCCATCTTATCACCAAAAAGTTTTTATTTTAGGGCATAATCCAATATCTCTCCAAACCTTGATTTAACAATATCTCTCTTTCCTAAAACCTTTGCGTGGGCATCTAACTCAACAATTGCATAATCATAAATCTCTTTTATTGGATGATAGGTTCTTGGCCCGTCACTTATAGCTATTTTTACAACATCTTTATTTAGTTTCTCAATAGGCAGGGCATGAGGCACACCAGAGACAACAACAGCATCAACATCTAAATCTTTTAATATTTCAACCGCTTTATCCCCAGTTATTGGATATTCATCCAACCCTCCCGTAATATAATCTGCCTTAAATCTATTTAATATATTTTTTGCATCTCTTCTTATCTTTGGAAGTCCCTTATTTATATCTAAATTAGCTATATTCACACAGTTAAAGTATTTATTTAAAACAATTAAAGGATGAGCAAATAAATAGGCTGTTTCTTTTTTGGCATTCAATATACATGCAATTTTCCCATCTTTTTCTTTTAAATCCTTCAAAATCTTTATAACCTCATTTATATCATCATCATAGGTTGGCTTTATATACTCTTTCTTTGCCATTCCTCTTCTTTTCTCAACTTCTGTAGCTTTTTTTAATAAAAATTTCTGCCTTTCAAACTCTTTCTCATCAATTATTCCTAATTTTAAGGCAGATTCCATTGCTTTTATTGCCCCTATTGTGTTATCTCCACTACCACTATGCACTTCAACTGGAATAATTATTGCCCTTTCATCATCCACAAATTCCCACAAATCTTCCCCAATAATCATACTCGCACAAGTCCCAACAATACCAATCATTGGCTTCTCTTTCTTTAACTCATTTTTTAAATATTCAATTGCATAATCTAAAGCTCTCTTTAAATTCTCCGAAGCTCCAAAGACGATGGCATTTTCATCAATATTGCTTGTGAATACTCTAACTCCATCTAACTCCAATAATCTTGCTGTTCTAAAGCAACAACCACTCGGTCCATGCAAAATTATAGCATCAACACCTAAATCCCTAAGTTGATACATAGCAGCAGCTATTGGTGAAGGCCTTGGATGAAATATCATTTACCCACCTCAATATCAATTCATTCATTAATTTTGTTGGATAACCAAAACCACACAATATTTATTTTATTGCTTACAATATCTTTTAAGATTGATTATAAAATAATAATTGGTGAGAGATAAAATGGGCAAAAAAATTATTGGATTGCTGGATGGAGATAGAGTCATAGTTTTTGACAAAAATGGGATATCTAAGTTATCAGCAAGGCATTATGGAAATGTTGAAGGAAATTTTTTATCATTATCTTTGGTTGAAGCCCTCTATTTAGTAAATTTAGGATGGTTAGAAGTTAAAAACAAAGACAGCAAGATAATGAGTTTTGAAGAGCTATATGAATATGCAAAAAATATTGAAGAGAGACTCTGCTTAAAATATTTAGTTTATAAAGATTTAAGAACAAGAGGTTACATAGTAAAAACCGGCCTAAAATATGGGGCTGATTTTAGGCTCTATGAGAGAGGAGCCAACATAGATAAAGAACACTCTGTTTATTTGGTTAAGGTATTTACTGAAGATAGCTCTTTTCTATTAAGTGAGCTAACTGGATTTGTTAGAGTGGCTCATTCAGTTAGAAAAAAATTACTCATAGCAATAGTTGATGCAGATGGAGACATTGTCTATTATAACATGGCTTATGTAAAACCATAAATTAAAAATTTTGGGGGGATATAATGATTTTAAAGCCAGAAAATGAAAGAAAGCTGATAATTGATGTTTTAAAGAAATTTGGTGTTCCAGAGGAAGATGCTAAAATAACTGCAGATGTTTTTGTTGATGCTGATTTGAAAGGCTTCACTTCCCATGGAATTGGGAGGTTTCCACATTACATAACTGCCTTAAAATTAGGAAACATAAATCCAAAGTCAGATATAAAAATAGTTAAAGAAAGCACTGCTACAGCAGTTGTAGATGGTGATTTTGGCTTAGGGCAAGTTATTGGAAAAAAAGCTATGGAATTAGCTATAGAAAAAGCAAAAAATGTTGGAGTTGGAGTTGTTGCTACAAAAAATGCTAATCACTTTGGTATTGCTGGCTATTATTCAGAGTTGGCTATGAATCAAGATATGATTGGAATAACAATAACAAACACAGAACCAGCTATGGCTCCTTTTGGAGGAAAAGAGAAAATTTTAGGAACAAATCCAATAGCCATAGCATTTAAAGGGAATAAGTATAAATTTTCCTTAGATATGGCAACTGCATCAATAGCGAGAGGAAAGATTTTAGAGGCGTTAAGAAAAAAAATAAAGATTCCAGAAGGTTGTGCAGTAGATAAAGATGGAAAACCAACAACAGACCCTGCTAAGGCATTAGAAGGATGTATATTACCATTTGGAGGGCCTAAGGGTTATGGATTGGCATTAGCTATTGAGATGTTATCTGCTATTGGTGGGGCTGAGGTTGGAACTAAAGTGAAAGGAACTGCTAATCCAAAAGAAAGATGCACTAAAGGAGATTTATTTATAGCTATAAATCCAGAATTCTTTATGGGGAGGGAGAAATTTAAAGAAAAAGTTGATGAGTTGTTAGAAGAGATTAAGACTTCAGAACCAGCTGAAGGATTTGAGATACTAATCCCTGGAGAAATAGAGGAGAGAAATAAAGCCAAAAGGAAAGATGGATTTGAAATTGATGAAAACTTATACAATCAACTAAAAGAAATTTGTAATGAGTTGGGATTAAATATTGAAGAGTATATTGAATAAATAAAAATAGACGGTGAAATAATGCTAATAAAAGATATTATGAAAAAACCCATTGTGGTTTATGAAGATGATGATTTAATCGATGTAATAAAATTATTTAGGGAAAATAAGATAAGTGGGGCTCCAGTTTTAAATAAAGATGGAAAATTAGTTGGGATAATATCAGAGAGTGACATAGTTAAAACCATTGTTACACATAATGAAGATTTAAATCTCATTTTGCCATCACCATTAGATTTGATTGAATTGCCTTTAAGAACAGCTTTAAAGATAGAAGAATTTATGGAAGATTTAAAAAATGCATTAAAAACAAAGGTTAGAGATGTAATGACAAGAAAAGTTATTGTTGCTAAGCCAGATATGACAATTAACGATGCAGCAAAGTTGATGGTTGAAAATAACATTAAAAGATTACCAGTAGTTGATGATGAAGGAAATTTAATTGGTATTGTTACAAGAGGGGATTTAATAGAAGCATTAATTTAAGTGGGACTTTCGCAGCTTATATATCTACTTTGGAACTTAGACATCTAAAGGATGTCCATAAGCAATAAAACATTTATTCCTGCTAAAGTTCTACCAAACTTTTTATTTTTTTGTTGTAAATATTATAATTTATAGAACATCGGATTATTTGTTATTTCTTTAAAACCTAATAATGGTGGGATATTATGATAATTCAAACACCATCAAGAATCCACATGGGGCTTATAGATTTAAACGGTTCAATTGGGAGGGTAGATGGAGGCATTGGCATGGCTTTAGAAGAACCAAATATAAAAATTGAGGGAAAAGAAAGCGATGAAATAAATATTGAGTTTGATAAAAAATTGATTGAGAAATTTGGGGAGAATTATATAGAATCTATTAGAGATAGAGTGTATAACACTGCTATCAAAGTTTTAGATGTTGTTGGTGGAGAAGGGGTTGATTTAAAAATTCTCTCTCTATTTCCAGCTCATTCTGGTCTTGGTAGTGGAACACAGCTATCTTTGGCGGCGGGGAAATTAATATCTACGATATACAATAAAGAAATGAGTGGATATGAGATAGCCAAAATTACTGGAAGGGGGGGGACTTCTGGTATTGGAATAGGAGCTTTTGAATTTGGAGGATTTTTAATTGATGGAGGGCATAGTTTTGGTAAAGGTAAAGATAAAGAGGATTTTAGACCTTCATCTGCATCAAAAGGTGTTAAACCAGCTCCAATAATATTTAGACATGATTTTGATTGGGAAATTATATTAATAATACCAAAAGGAGAACACGTCTATGGAAAAAAAGAGATAGACATATTTAAAAAATACTGCCCAGTTCCTTTAAATGAAGTTGAGAAAATCTGCCATCTCGTATTGATGAAGATGATGCCAGCGGTGGTTGAGAAAAATTTTAATGATTTTGGAGAAGTGGTTAATAAACTTCAATATTTAGGCTTTAAAAAAGTTGAACTTTCTTTACAATCACAGATTGTAAAGGATTTAATTAATGAATTGCATAAAGATGTTTATGCAGGACTTTCAAGCTTTGGCCCAACAATTTATGCCTTTGGGGATAAAAAATTAATCGTTGAAAAAGTTAATGAAGTTTTTGAGAAACATGGGATTTATGGAGATATAATTATAACTAAAGCAAATAATGTGGGGCATAAGATGTGGTGATTCATAATGAATTTATTTAAGAAAATTAGTGAAAAACTTAAATCCTATGAGGATTGGGTTACTGAGGCTAATTATTACTTAGATGAAGGAATATATGACAAAGCAGTTGAATGCTACTTAAAAGCATTAGAAAAGAAAAATAACAACCCTATTGATTGGTTTAATCTTGCCTATGCACTCTATCATTTACAAAAATATGACTCTGCACTTGAAGCAATAAATGAGGCATTAAAAATATCTCCATCAAACGTATATTTTGCATATCTTAAAGGACTCATACACTATAAACGAGGAGAGATACTTGTAGCATACAAATATCTTAAAAATGCATCTGAAAAGATTAAAAACGATGAATTATTTGAAATTTTAGGGGATATATCTGTTAAGTATGGTAGATATGAAGAGGCTTTGAAATACTATTTAAAATCATATAAAATAAATTCAAAAAATCTTAATGCATTATTTAAGGCGGGGAAAGTTTATCTACTGTTTGGGGACATTGATAAAGCATACGATACCTTTAACAAAATATTGAAAGAAAATCCAAATCATGAATGTAAAAAAATCGTTGAATGTATGGAAAAAGTTGTAGATGCTATAAACTCTTACGAAGATTTAAATAATGGACTTACAATGATAAAAAAGAAAGATTACATTAATGCATTAAAAATCTTCAATAAGGTGCTTCAGATAGATGAAAATTCTGATATATCCTACTATTACAAAAGTGTAATTGCAGAAATCTTTGAAGAATATAAAAAAGCCCTCGAGTATATTGATAAATCGATATCAATATTCAATAGGAGTCTATATTACGCAAAAAAAGGAGATATACTATACAAGCTTGGAGATGAAGATGGAGCTATAGAAGCATATAATAAGGCAATTAAGCTAAATCCACAAAATCCGTATGCGTATTTTGGATTGGCCATACTCTATTATAGAAAAGGAGAATTGGAAAAATCCTCAAACTTTTTTGATAAGGTTTTAGAAACATACCTTGAAGAGCTTTCAGAGGAAGATATTAGCATACTCAACCTATACTCTTTAATTGGAAAAGCTGAGACAACAGGAATCTCAAGATACTATTACGAAGCCATGAAATATGTAGATAATTTAATAAATATGGAAAATAGCAGTAGATGGTGGTATGTCAAAGGATATATTTATTACAAGTTAGGCAATTACAAAGATGCATACGAATCTTTTATAAATGCTTTAAGGGTGAATCCAAAAGATATTGACACATTGAAATCTCTCGCAATAGTTCTTGAAAAATCTGGAAAAATTGATGAGGCAATAACAACATACACAAAGATTTTGAAAATCGTTAATTCTCTACAATTTACATGTGAAATTGACAATATATTGGAAAAATTAAGAAACGGAAAACCTACGAATCTTGAGATACAGTCAGTTCTGTTCGATATTCCTGTGATGTATCACAAACCGAATATTACTTGTTTCTATGCATCAAACCTATGGAAGTACATGGTAAACAACAATCCCATTGGAGCATATATCTATTTATCTTTTATCGAATCATACATAAGCTTAGATGAAATATCCCAGATGGTTAATGATATAAAGTCTAAGTTATCATTCGAGATGTACAGATACTGCGAATTACTTGATGACTATAAATCTGACGAGAGCGTTTTAATGCAAATAAAAGAACTTCTCCAAAAACTTGGGTGTATGCTATGAAGGTTGTAGGAAAAACTACAACAACACATTTCACTTTCGAATCCCTTGAAAAGATAAGATTTGGAGAGTATGTAATTGCAAAAAATGTTGATAACAAGGAGGTATTAGGGGTTATTAAAAATGTAGTTGCAGATATTGAGAAATTTGTTGGTGAAGTTAAAGTCATTGGTGTACTGGAAGGAAATAAAATAATCCCAAACAGAACACCAATACTCCCGAACAGTGAGGTTAGATTGTGTGATGATGAGACACTAACTAACCTATATCTAACTCCAGACGGGTTGAACATAGGCCATTTGCTGACAAGAGATAATGTTAGGGTTTATTTAGATACAAATAAACTCGTATCAAGACATTTTGCTATACTCTCTATAACTGGGGGAGGTAAGTCGAATACTGTATCTGTTTTATGTAGAGAACTTGCAAAGAAAAATGGAACTGTAATAATGATAGACCCTCATGGGGAATACACTTCCTTATATCATGAAGACCTGGAGGGGAAAATAAAGGTAATAAATCCAACAATAAACCCTGTTTTATTAACTCCAAGTGAATTTGCTAATTTAATTGGGATAGGGGATAATGAGATAGAAAAGAGAGTTTATATAGAATTTGCATACCATACTGTAAAACATGAATATCCAGATGCTAAAGGGATTGAGTTTATTGAAAAAATAGAAAATATACTCTATGAGTGGAGTAAGATAGCATCAGTTGGCTGGGAAATTAAATATTACAACCCGTTAAGAAGAAATTACGATAGAAGAAAATTAGAAAAGGAAGATTTCGTTATATTAATGTCTCTCATTGATATTATTAGCAAATTTAAATTAGAGTATGCACTAAATATTGGGGATAAAGATGTAATCGAAGAATTTGAAATTGGAAAAATAAACATCGTTAATTTAAGCGGATTGGAGATTCCTCAAATGGTAACTTTTGTTGGTTTTATAGCCAAACATCTTTTTTCAAAAAGGATATCATACTTAAAATCATTAAAAGATGTATATAGTATTAATGAGGAAATTAGAAGAGTTGCACAGTCAAACTTAGACATTATTGAATCACACTACAAAGTAGTAACAAAACCTATGCTGTTAATTGTGGAAGAAGCCCATATCTTTATTCCAATAAACGAGAGTAATTCAGCAAGCTTATGGTTGGGGAAAATAGCAAGAGAGGGTAGGAAATTTGGTGTTGGCTTAGGTTTAGTATCTCAAAGGCCTAAGCAATTACATCCAGATGTTTTATCTCAAACGAACACTAAGATAATTTTAAGAATAGTCGAACCAGAAGACCAAAAATATATTCAAAGGGCTTCAGAAGAGTTAGGTGAAGATTTAGCAAAGGATTTAGCTTCTTTAGGTATTGGAGAAGCGATTATAGTAGGAAATGCGATATCTCTACCATCAATAGTTAAAATTGATAAATTTGATGGGGTATATGGAGGAAAGGATATAAATATAGTTGGAGAGTGGATGGGTTTAGATGATTGGTAATGTAGAAAAAATCAAAATAATACTAAACTCCTCAATTGGTGATTTTAATGGATATAAACGAGACAATTAAAAAACTAAACCTAAAATTCAGAGAACCATAGGGCTTCGCCCTATTGGGATACCCAGGATGCACTGCCTCGCTACGCTCGGCAGTGCCTCTTAAAATTACCCAGATAATTGGTGATTTTAATGGACATAGATGGAATAATTAAAAAATTAAACCTAAAATTTAGAAATATAGAAGGAGAGAGATTAATTTTAGCAATAACGTGTGATGAGAATAAAAATGTATTGATGGTTGCATTTATGAATGAGGAGGCATTAAAAAAGACATTAGAAACTGGATATATGCATTATTATTCAACAAGTAGGAAAAAATTGTGGAGAAAAGGTGAAGAAAGTGGAAATGTTCAAAAACTAATAAAATTTTATAGAGATTGTGATGGAGATGCTCTGTTATTTATAGTTGAACAGAAGGGAGTTGCATGTCATGAGGGTTATTATTCATGCTTCCATTATAAAATAGAGGATGGAGAACTAAAAATAACTGAAGAATACTATAGTGTTTTTCAAAATTCTTTAGAATAACCTTTTAGTAAAAGCTTAACCAAAACCTAACACCTCCTCGCTTACGCTCGAAGGTGTAAATTAAATTGGGGTATACCCACAGGACTTTCACAGTTTTTAGATTATTAAGGAATTTAGATGCTAATGGCATCAATATTCAATAAGAAAAATTATTCCTGTGAAAGTCCTGTGCCAATAGGGGCGTAGCCTCTATGGCTTCTGGAATAACTAAGGTATTAATGAACACCTTCTTAAAAGAAGGTGTTCAAATATTCCTAATTAATTTTAATAACTTTTGAAAAACACTATACTCTAAGAGATGAGAACATGGATTTAGAAAAATTTAGAGAGAAGGATATATCAAAAAAAGAGGCATTAGAGCTATTTGAAGATGATGAGATTATATTTGAGTTGTTTAAATTTGCAGATTCTTTAAGAAAGGAAGAAGTTGGTGATACTGTTACCTATGTTGTAAATAGAAATATAAACTTCACAAACATCTGTGTTGGAAACTGTAGATTCTGTGCATTCAGAGCTAACGAAAACGATAGTCATGCATATTTCTTAGATATTGATGAGATTGCTAAAAGGGCTGTGGAAGCAAAAAAATTTGGATGCACTGAGGTTTGTATTCAGGGAGGATTGCATCCAAAGATAGACACCTATTACCAGGCAGAAATTTTAAAGGCTGTGCATGAGGCAACAAAGCCGTATGGAGATATCCATATACATGCGTTCTCACCAATGGAGGTTTATTTTGGAGCTGAAAATGCTGGTTTAACTATTAAAGAAGCATTAAAGATTTTAAAGGAACATGGACTTAATAGTATGCCAGGAACTGCAGCAGAGATTTTGGATGATGAAATTAGGGCGGAGTTATGCCCAAACAAAATAAAAACAAAAGAATGGATCTATATTATTAAGGAGGCTCATAAATTAGGCATTCCTACAACTGCAACAATGATGTATGGGCATATTGATAGCTATAAGCACTGGGTTAATCATCTATTTATAATTAAGGAGATTCAGGAAGAGACAAACGGCTTTACTGAATTTGTTCCTCTCTCATTTATGCATAGATTTGCCCCAATTTATAAAGAGGGGAAAGCAAGAGCAGGAGCTACTGGTATTGAGGATTTGAAGGTTTTTGCTATTAGCAGAATAATATTTAAAGGATTGATAAAAAATATCCAGGCATCATGGGTTAAATTAGGAAAAAAGATGGTTCAGGTTGCTTTAAGATGTGGAGCTAATGATGTTGGTGGTACTTTAATAGAGGAGAATATATCAAGAAGTGCAGGAGCTGAGCATGGAGTTTATATGAGCGTTGAGGAAATTCGGGATATGATTAAAAGAGTTGGGTTAATTCCTAAGGAGAGAACTACTCTGTATAAAATTTTAGAGTGAGCAATTTATTTATAAAAGGTGAGAGATTGGAAATAAGGAAGAGGTATTTTCTAAGCAAAAAAGATGTCAAAAAAATAAAAAAAGAATTAGAGGAGTTTTTTGAAAATGTTGATGAGATAATTCCAAAAAAAGGTAATGTGGAAATAGCTATAACCGATGACTTTGAGATAATATTGGTTGATAAAGAACCAATTGCATTTAAAAAAGATGATAAAGTAATTCCAACATTAAAATTGTTATTAAAATCCCTCCCTAATAAAAATTTAGTTGTAGTTGATATGGGAGCTATAAAATTCTTAATAAATGGGGCAGATGTAATGGCTCCGGGAATTGTAGAGGCAGATGAAAACATTAAAGAGGAAGATATTGTTTTTGTTGTAGATGAAACCCATAAAAAGCCAATATGTGTTGGAATTGCATTAATGAATGGAAAAGAGATGAAAGAAGCAGATAAAGGAAAAGCTATTAAAAACCTTCACTATGTAGGGGATAAAATCTGGAATTTTAAGGGATAAGATGAATGACAAGAGATATTTATTAACAATAGGTATTTCCCTAATTTTTTTATCCATATTAGTTTATTTAATACATTTTTTGATTTTTAGGAAGGTTGATTACATATTAAGCTATTTTTTATTGCACTTAGCATTTGTCCCTATTGAAGTTTTGATTGTGAGTTTAATCATTGAAAGAATTTTAGATTATAGGGAGAAAAAGAAGATATTGGAAAAATTAAATATGGTGGTTGGGGCTTTTTTTAATACTGTTGGAGAAGAGCTTTTAAAAATAATTTTAAATGGTGATGTAGGGAATATAAAGGATTACTTAAAAGTATCAGAAGATTGGGATGATAAAACTTTTGAAAGGATAAAAAAGTTATTAAAAAGCTATGATTGCAACATAGATATGGAGAAAATTGATTTATATGGACTTAAAAATCTGTTGGAAAGAAATAAAGATTTTCTTTTAAGATTGATGGAAAATCCTATGCTATTGGAGCATGAAGATTTTACTGAATTACTAATGGCAGTGTTTCACTTAGCGGATGAGTTGCACAGAAGAGAAGATTTAAGCAACCTCCCAAAAAGTGACTTAGAACATTTAAAGAATGATATTATAAGAGTATATAGATTGCTAATAATTCAATGGCTAAACTATCTAATGCACTTAAAAGACAATTATCCATATCTCTATTCTTTATGTGTGAGAGCAAATCCATTTGATAAAAAATCTATAATCATAAGGGATGATAAATGAGGGAGAATAGATTTGAGATAATATACAATATATACAGAATTTTATTGAACTATTACGGAAACCAGAATTGGTGGCCTGCTGAAACAAGGTATGAGGTTGTTGTTGGAGCAATTTTAACCCAAAATACAAGTTGGAAAAATGTGGAAAAAGCCATTAATAACTTAAAAAATGAGAATTTATTGGATGAAGAAAAAATACTTAATGTTGATGAAGATAAATTAAAAGAACTTATAAAGCCAGCTGGATTTTATAATTTAAAAGCTAAGCGTCTAAAAAATGTAACTAAATTTATTGTTGATAACTATGGAAATACAGAAGAGATGGCTAAAACAGATAAAGATACTTTAACATTAAGGGCTGAACTCTTATCAATAAACGGTGTTGGGAAAGAAACGGCTGATAGTATTTTGTTGTATGCGTTAGATAGGGAGAGCTTTGTTGTTGATGCATACACAAAGAGAATGTTTAGTAGGTTAGGGATAATTAATGAAAAAGCTAAATACGATGAAATTAAGGAAATATTTGAGAAATCTCTGCCAAAAGATTTGGAAATATACAAAGAATATCATGCGTTAATAGTAGAGCACTGTAAAAAGTTCTGTAGGAAAAAGCCATTATGTGATAACTGCCCAATAGTGTTTTTCAAAATTAACAAAATTTATTAAGGAAGTTTGAACGCTTCCAAAGGAAGGCGTTCATCTATACCTTTGATTATTTTAAAAAGTTTTGAAAAACATTATAAAAAAGTATATATATGTGATTGGAAATTATAAGGGTTGATATTTATAAGATATTAAAAGGTGGAGTAGATGAATAGACCAGCAAAAAAACAGCAGCCAAAGAAAGTTATCCCAAACTTTGAATATGCAAGAAGATTAAACTGGAAAAAAGTAAAAATATTCTTAAGAAATGGGGAAGTGTTAGATGCTGAAGTTACAGGAGTATCCAACTACGAAATAATGGTAAAAGTTGGGGATAGAAACCTATTAATATTTAAACATGCCATTGACTACATAGAATACTAATTATTTCTCTTTTTTCTTTTTTATTTGTTATACATAATTTATAAATACCGATGAATGGATATAAACTATTTTAGTTAAGTTTAAATCTGAGAGGTTAATATATTACTTTTTACAACTTTAAATTAAGGGGATATAAAATGCCAAAGATGGTTTTATTACCAAGAATGACCATGGCTTTAGGGGGGTATATTAGAGAAACCATATTTCCTTATGAAGGAGACGATGTAAAGCCATTCCCATACAGAAATGTTATAGTTGGAAATCCAACTGACGAGCCGATAAAGATAGAAGTTCCTGTCTATGATGAGGATTGGATAGAGAGGCATAGAAAATTGGGCTTAATTGTTGTTCCAGTGAATGAGGATGATGACTTTGTTGGATTATTCCAAATGGTTAAGGAAAAAGTAAAAAAAGCATAAGTAGGTATTTGATTAATTTTAATTAAAAATCTTAAAAAGGGAGTAAGATATGATAAAAGGAATTTTATTTGATTTAGATGACACCCTATACAACTCATCAGAATTCGTCAAAATTGCAAGGAGAGAAGCGGTTAAATCAATGATAGATGCTGGTTTAAATATAGAATTTGATGAGGCAATGGATATATTAAATAAAATCATCAAAGACAAAGGTTCAAACTATGGAAAGCACTTTGATGATTTGGTTAAAGCTGTTTTAGGAAGATACGACCCAAAGATAATAACCACTGGAATAATAACCTACCATAACGTTAAAGTAGCTTTGTTAAGACCCTATCCTCATACAATAAAGACATTAATAGAACTTAAGGCAATGGGACTAAAGTTGGGAGTTATAACTGATGGGTTAACCATAAAGCAATGGGAAAAACTTATTAGGTTGGGAATTCATCCGTTCTTTGATGATGTTATTACTTCAGAGGAGTTTGGTTTAGGAAAGCCTCATTTAGAGTTTTTTAAATATGCATTGAGTAGAATGGGTTTAAAGGCAGAGGAAACTGTATATGTTGGGGATAGGGTTGATAAGGATATAAAACCAGCAAAGGAACTGGGGATGATAACAGTTAGAATATTGAAAGGCAAATATAAAGATATGGAAGATGATGGATATAGCGATTACACAATAAACTCTCTTCAAGAACTCGTAGATATTATTAAAAACCTAAAATAATAAAATTTTGGGGATAGTGATGTTTAAGGAGTTTAAAGCACTGTTGTCATTTTTTACAAGAATTCCAATCTATGTGGAAGATTTTGATTTTGAAGATATTGCCAACTATTTTTATTTAATTATTTTAATTGGCTACATATTCGGAATTTTTAGCTTAATATTTGGGTATATTTTTAGTTTTTTGTTTCCTGATTTTTTAGCAGCTATTTTAATTTTATTTTTTATTGAATATTTAAACGGTTTCCATCATATAGATGGTTTAATTGATTTTGGAGATGGATGGATGGCTGTTGGAGACAAAAAAAAGAAATTAATGGCAATGAAAGATAGGTATATTGGTTGTGGTGGTTTAGTTTTTTCCTTTTTTATCAATTTAATGACAGTTGCATCCATGTCTTATATTTTAGACATCAACATTCTATACTTACTGGTCGTAGAGGTTTGTGCAAAGCTTGGGATGCTGAGCTGTTCAACGTTTGGAAGTCCTTTAATTGAAGGAACTGGAAGATACTTTGTTAAAAAGGCAGATGAAAAGTTTTTAACAATTGGAATTATTTTATCTCTCCCGCTACTTTTAATATTTAGTGGGGTTGATAGGAAAATCGTTATAATAGCTATAATAACAGCAATAATTACTGGTTTGTGTATGGCTAAAATAGCTAAAAAGCATTTTGGTGGGGTTAATGGAGATATATTGGGAGCTTCAAATGAAATAACGAGGGTTGTTGTTTTAATAACAATTATAGCAAGTATTAAGATATTTTCATTAATAATCTAAGTTTTATATGTGGTGAGATTATGAAAAAGCTTTTAATTGCTTTTATTTTGATTTCTATAAGTTTGTGTGGGTGTGTTGATTTTAAAAGTATTGAGAATTATGGAAATTATCAAAACTATAATAATTTTGTAAATACTCATGAACACTATTATGGAAGGGTCGTTAAAGTTGTAGATGGAGACACTGTTTATGTAAATGTTGATGGAGAATTATGGAAAATTAGGTTATTGGGAGTTGATACACCCGAAACATACAAGAAAAATAACCCTCATGAATACTATCTACTAAATGGTACACCAATAACAAACATAACTTATTTAAGAGAATGGGGGATAAAAGCCAAGGAATTTGCAAAAAAAGAGCTTGACCATAAAACAGTCATAATTGTCTTTGACAACAAAGCTCCAAAGAAAGATAAGTATGGGAGATATTTAGCTTATATTTTTATAAATAACTCTAACAACTTAATAAACTTCAATGAAGAGCTTTTAAAATATGGTTATGCGAGAGTTTATATTAGTGATTTTGAGTTGAAAGATGAATTCTTAGAAGTTGAAAGAGAAGCAAAGGAAGATAGAGTAGGTTTATGGAATTGGCATAATAATTAAGGGGATAACTTATGGAAGGAAATGCCTATGCGTTATCATGAACCTTTTAGTAAAAGGTTCATCAAAATTTAGCGGGGCTTCACTACGTTCAGCCCCACTTTATTTATGGTGATAAAAAGCAGTGCAGTGATTCTTATGGAAGGGAGAGCTTATGCGTTAGCATCTGGAACAATAATAAACGCAATAGCGACAGGTAAGGGCTCAGCTTTTGGGCTAAATTTGAAAGTCTATGCAAGAGTTAAGTTAATAGACGATGGAAAAAATAAGATAGAAGGGAAAGTTTTAGATAATCCAAATATTAAGCCAAATTTAATAGTAAGATGTGTTAAAAATACATTAGATTATTTTGGGTTAAATTACTCTGCCTATGTTGAGACAAAGACAGAAATTCCTATAAAATCAGGTTTAAGCAGTAGTTCAGCCACTTCTAATGCAGTTGTTTTAGCAACATTTGATGCATTAGGGGAAAAGATAGATGATGAACTAATATTAAATTTGGGCATAAAATCAAGTTTTGATGAAAAATTAACAGTTACTGGAGCTTATGATGATGCTACAGCATCATACTATGGAGGAATTACCATAACTGACAATATAAAAAGGAAGATTTTAAAAAGAGATAAGATGAGAGAAGATTTAAACGTCTTAGTTCTAATTCCCAATTTAGAAAAGAATGTTGATGTGAATAGAATGAAATTGATAAAAGATTATGTTGAAATTGCCTTTAATGAGGCTATTAATGGAAACTATTTCAAAGCTTTGTTTTTGAATGGGATTTTATATGCATCAGCGTTAAACTTTCCAACAAAGATAGCAATAGATGCCTTAGAAGCTGGAGCAATAACGGCTGGCTTATCTGGAACTGGACCGAGTTATATAGCTATAGTTGAAGATGAAAATGTTGAGAAGGTAAAAGAGAAGTTAAATAGGTATGGAAGAGTTATTTTAACTAAACCAAACAATGATGGAGCGTCTATTTACTAATTTTAATTTTTTATTTTATGAAATCTATCATGATTTTTAATGACAAATTATAAATACCAAAATTGTAATAATGTAGTAATAAAATATACAGAAAATTAACACTAAAGTAGTGATTATAAACTCTTATTATTATGGTGGTGTTATGAAAATCACATTTTATATGTGGGCATCATACTGCTCAATATTAAAAAAGGCTTTGGATGAGCTAAAAAAAGAAGGGAAAAACATTGAGTATAAAATATATTCTAACAGAAATTCTATTACTGATGAATTTTTAGAAGATGCCAAGAACTCTGACTTAGTTTTTATTTACAAGACATCATCAGATGATATTGACTTAGAGAAGATAAAGAAGTTTAACGAAAACGTTATAGTTGTTGCCCAAGACCCAAGTGTCTGGAACTCTGAAAAATCTGCTAAATGTTATTTATTTACAACTTATGGGGGGTTAGACAACTTCAAAAATATGGTTCTATATTTGATGGGAGAGAATAGGGAAATTGTAAAGCATCCATTCCAAGGTATCTATTATAAAGGAAAGATTTATGAAGAATTAGAGAAATTTTTAGAAGAAGTTGAGTTTGATAAAAAATACACTGTTGGAGTTTTATTCTCAAGGCATTATTTAGTTAATGATGATATGGATGTGATTGAGAAGCTATTAAATAGATTAGATAAGGAGTTTAACGTAATTCCAGTATTTTCTTATGGGGCTAAGTGTGAGGAGTTAAATGCCTTAGGAAGTGGAGAGAGTGTTTTAAAATACTTCTTTAAAGATGATAAGCCAGTAATAGATGCTTTAATCAATCTGCTATCATTTCCATTGGGAACTGTAAAAGATAAGGGAGGTTTAAACAAAATCTCTGGAATAGAGATACTCAAAAAGTTGGATGTTCCAGTGTTTCATCCAATAATGAGCTACTATAAAAGCTACAAGGATTGGAAAGAAGATAAGCAGGGTTTATCAGCAGATATTGGTTGGTCTGTTGCATTGCCAGAATTTGAGGGAGTAATTGAGCCAATTATTATAGGAACTACAGAAAATGAAGCTGGATTGGAAAAGAAGTTTGGTATTGAAGAGAGGATAGATAAAGTTGTTAGAAGGATAAAAAGATGGATTGAGCTAAAATACAAACCTAAGAAGGATAGAAAGGTTATATTTATATTGCATAACAATGCATGTGCTTCTGTTGAGGCAACCGTGGGAAGTGCCGCTCACTTAGACAGCCTCCAGAGTGTTATAAACATTATGAAGAAGTTAAAGGAAGAGGGTTATTATGTAGAAAATATTCCAAAAGATGGGGAGGAGTTAGCTCAACTAATTCTGCAGAGAAAGGCAATTTCAGAGTTTAGATGGACTACTGTAAATGAGGTTATAGCTAAAGGAGGATATCTATACTTAATGGATGAAGAGGAATATTATAAATATTTCAACACACTCCCAGAGAGTGTAAGAAACAAGATTTTAGAGACATGGGGAGATTTAAATGGCAAAGACATCCCAGCTGGGATGATTTATAAAGTTAATGGCAAAAATAAGATAGTTATAACTGGCTTAAAGTTTGGGAATGTTTATGTCTGCGTTCAGCCAAAAAGAGGTTGTGCTGGGGCAAGATGTGATGGTAGAGTCTGCAAAATTTTGCATGACCCTTACTGCCCACCAACTCATCAATACATTGCCAGCTATAAATACTTTAATGAGATTGGAGATGTTATAATCCACGTTGGAACTCATGGAACTTTGGAGTTTCTTCCGGGAAAGAATGTTGGATTGTCTAATGAATGCTATCCAGATATTTGCATTGGAGATATTCCTCATCTCTATATTTATAATTCAGACAACTCACCAGAGGGAACTATAGCAAAGAGAAGGAGCTATGCAACTATTATAGACCATATGCAAACAGTTATGACAGATGCATTTTATGAGGAGTTGGAGACATTGGATAGCTATGTAGAGGAGTATTTGAAAGAGATGGATGCCTCAAGAAGGCATCAATTAGAGCATTTGATAGTTGAAGAAGTCAAAAAAACCAACCTATTAAAAATCAAAGAAAAAATTGAGAAAATTGAAAAAGAAGGAAAGATTCATGAGAAGTTTAAAGAGATATTTGATGAGTTAAGAGATACCTTAGAGATGATAAAGAACTCAAAGTGCAACGATGGAATGCACATCTTTGGAGAGCTTCCAGAGGGAGAGAGGAGAGTTGAGTTTATAAAGGGTATTTTAGAGTTTGAATATAAAGATAAAGATTTAAAGAAGAAAATTTCTGATGTATTGAATGGAGAAAGTATAGATGATAAAAAATTAGAGGAGAAGATTAAAGATATCAATGAAAGGATTGAGAAATCAGATGAAATTGGCTCTCTATTGAGGGGCATTGATGCCAAATATATCGAACCCGGCCCCTCTGGGCTGATAACAAGAGGAAACTATGATATTTTACCAACTGGAAGGAATTTTTACTCATTAGACCCATACAGAATCCCTACAAAATCTGCATATAGAGTTGGGGTTTTATTGGCTGAGAAATTGATTAAAAAATACTTAGAGGAGGAAGGAAGATATCCCGAGAATATTGCTTTGTATTGGATGGCATCTGACATAATGTGGGCTGATGGAGAAGGAATGGGAATGATTTTATACTTGTTAGGAGTTAAACCAGTTTATAGAGGAGGAAGGGTTGTTGGTTTGGAAATTATTCCATTGGAGGAGTTAGGAAGGCCAAGAATTGATGTAACCATAAGAGTTAGTGGAATAACAAGGGACATGTTCCCAAACTGCATAGAGCTTGTTGATGAGGCAATATTAAAGGTTGCAAACTTAGATGAGCCATTAGAGATGAACTTTGTAAAAAAGCATGTTGTTGAGAGCTTAGATAAAGGTTTGTCATTTAGAGAGGTTACATTTAGAATATTCTGCTCTCCTCCCGGCACTTATGGAAATGGGGTTAAATATGCTGTCTATGCAAGTGCTTGGGAGAATGAGGAAGATTTAAAGGATGCATTCATTCACTGGAACTCCTATGCCTATGGAAAGAATATTTATGGAAAAAAGGCAGTTGATGCATTTGAAAATATTCTAAAGACGGTTGATTTAACATTTAATAAGGTTGTTACTGACGAATATGATTTATTTGGATGTTGTTGCTACTTTGGAACGCATGGAGGTTTGACAAATGCGGCAAGGGTTTTAAAAGGAAAGGAAGTTAAAGCATATTACGGAGATACAAGAAATCCAAACAATGTTGAAGTAAGGACTTTAAAGGAGGAGATTGAGAGAGTTAGCTTAACAAAACTTCTAAATCCAAAGTGGATTGAGGGAATGAAGAGACATGGCTATAAAGGAGCTGGAGATATAGCCAAGAGGATTGGGAGGGTTTATGGCTGGAGTGCTACAACTAAGGAGGTTGAAAATTGGATATTTGATGAGATATTTAATACGTTTGTAAAAAATGAAGAAAATAGGAAGTTCTTTAAAGAGCATAACATATATGCTTTAGAAGAGATTGCAAGGAGGTTGTTAGAGGCATATCAAAGAGGATTGTGGAAGACAAGTGAAGATAATATTGAAGAGCTAAAAAGGGTTTATTTAGAGATCGAAGGAGATATTGAAGAGACATATAGTAATATAGCAGATATTGGTGAATTCCAAGGAGGAAGCATAGATATAGACATGATTTGGAAGGAAAAACTTATGAGCAATGGAAGGTAATTCCTAAGCTATTTTTATTATTTTTATAAAATTTTATAGAATTTTTATTTTTTATAGGGGTTTAACAAATTAAACCGTTTTTTATAAATATCTTTTTTGCAATTATAATTTTTAGCTAAGATTAACAGTGAGGGATAGTATGGGAGTGCAGTTTGGTGATTTTATACCAAAAAAGATTATCTCCTTTGAGGATTTAAAAGGAAAAAAAGTAGCTATTGATGGAATGAACGCATTATATCAATTTTTAACATCTATAAGATTGAAGGATGGTTCACCATTAAGAAATAGGAAGGGAGAGATAACCTCTGCCTACAACGGAGTTTTTTATAAAACTATCCATTTGTTAGAGAATGACATAACTCCAATCTGGGTTTTTGATGGTGAGCCACCAAAATTAAAGGAAAAAACAAGAAAAGTTAGAAGAGAGATGAAGGAGAAGGCAGAGCTTAAGATGAAAGAGGCCATAAAAAAAGAGGATTTTGAGGAAGCGGCTAAGTATGCAAAGAGAGTTAGCTATCTAACTCCAAAAATGGTTGAAAACTGCAAGTATCTGCTAAGCTTAATGGGAATCCCTTATGTTGAAGCTCCTTCTGAAGGAGAGGCACAAGCAAGCTATATGGCAAAGAAAGGGGATGTTTGGGCTGTTGTAAGTCAAGATTATGATGCTTTGTTGTACGGCTCTCCAAGGGTTGTTAGGAACTTAACAACTACAAAGGAGATGCCAGAGTTAATTGAGCTGAATGAGGTTTTAGAGGATTTAAGGATTTCTTTAGATGATTTGATAGATATAGCCATATTTATGGGGACTGATTATAATCCAGGAGGAGTTAAGGGTATTGGATTTAAAAGGGCTTATGAGCTTGTTAGAAGTGGAGTAGCTAAGGATGTTTTAAAGAAAGAGGTTGAGAACTATGAAGAGATTAAAAGGATATTTAAAGAGCCAAAGGTTACCGACAGCTATTCACTAAGCTTAAAACTTCCAGATAAAGAGGGAATTATAAAATTCTTAGTTGATGAAAATGATTTTAGCTATGAGAGAGTTAAAAAGCATGTTGATAAGCTCTATAACTTAATTGCAAATAAGACAAAGCAAAAAACATTGGATGCATGGTTTAAATAATTTATATTTTTGGGATATCTATGAGAAAGATTTATTTTATCTCTGATACGCATTTTAACCATGCAAACATTATAAAATATTGCAATAGACCCTTTTCAAGTGTTGAAGAGATGAATAAAACTCTAATAAAAAACTGGAATAACATTGTTAGGGATAAAGATATCGTTTATTTCTTGGGAGATTTTGTTTTAAGCAAGAATAAGGTTAAAAAAGCTAAAGAACTTATAGAACTGCTAAATGGTGAGGTAATTTTTATAAAAGGAAATCATGACAAGTTTGGTGAGAAGTTTAGGGTTATTGAATATAATGGCTATAAATTTATGCTAATCCATAATCCGGATAGCTCTTATACCTTTAATTTTGATGGTTGGATTATACATGGGCATCATCATGCAAATCACTTAGACGAATATCCATTTATAAATCCTAAAAGAAAGAGGGTTTGAAACAGTTTCTTAGTTTTTGTAGCATGTTGTAATATATAAATACTTATAGTGACAGATTATTATAAACAGCAAAAAAACTATTTAGTGAATAAACATGTCAGAAATAATCAAACTAACTAAAACTATAGTATTGAAAAGCAAGCCATTAACAAAGACAAAAATAAAAATCATAGAAAACATTATCGAAATGTATAAAGACGTTTTATCTATTGCCCTAAATTTTGGTTTAAAAAATAAGAGAAAAAGTCATAGAAAGATTAGAGAGGTGATCTATGAAGAAATAAAAATTAAATATCCAAAATTACCAACTCATTATATTTATACTGCCTCTCAAGATGCTTCTACACGAATAAAGAGTTTTATATCCATGAAAAAGAAAAATAAGGCATGCACTTCAAAGCCAGAAGTTAGAAATGTCTCCTTATGGTTAGATGATATTTTATTCAACTACAAAAATTTCAAAACCAATATAGAGAGATTATTTTCTATAAATAAAGAGGGAAAGAAAACCTTACACTTAAGATTATCAACTCCGAATGGTAGGATTGTTATTCCCCTAAAACCACATAAGCAATTTTTTAAACTGCTAAATGAGGGCTGGAAGATAAAGGCAGGTTTTAAATTAAGACTTAATAAGGAAGATGGAACGATAGCTGTTTTAATTCCATTAGAGAATGAAATAACAATTAATGACAATTTTAAAGAAGTTTATGCATTAGATTTTAACTTAGACAATATAACTTATGGTAATTTCGAAAATATAAAGATGATAAAAACTGATTTAGGGAAATTAACCGAAAAATACTCTAATATAATGGCTAACATTCAAGAAAAATTCTCATTTAAAGTAATTCATAGGCAGGATAAACCGTTAAAGAAAAAAGGTTTTGTTTTGCTTAAAAAATTCGGTAGGAGGTTAAAAAATATTAGAGAGGACAAGTTAAAAAAGTTGGCTAATAAAATAGCTAAAGAACTTAGAGATAAAAATGCAGTTTTAATTATCGAAGATTTATCCCCTTATTTTAACCAAAATATTGCTAAAAAGTCGTTTAAAAATCTAAAACATAAATTGCATAACATATCTGCTAAAAAATTCTTAGGTTATTTAAAAAATAAATGCTTAGAATTCGGAGTTAAAGTTGTTGAGGTAAATCCTGCCTATACTTCGGTATTATGCCCAAATTGTGGAAATAGGTTATCTCAACTGTATAAATTAGTCGATGAGAGGGCTCTGCCTTCGAGACCAATGTATTGTTTTGAATGTGGATTTTATGCTGATAGGGATGCTGTAGCTGTATTCAATTTGATAAAAAGATTTTGGGGGCTTTCCGTTGTCCCTAAAAGTCCAATGAGACCATAGTTGAGGGAACGGTGTTCCCGATGAAGCTATAGGTTGAGGACAACCCGTTTCCATAACTTATCGATTTGTATGATAAGTTATTAAATGCTATGATAAGTTATGGAAACGGGAAACGGTTAATGTTTCTGTTGAAGTTATTGACTATAAACCAGTTAGTTTGGATTTGATTATAAAATTAATAGAAAGAGGAGAAACCATTAGAACAATAAATGATTTATGAACATAAAGGGATTGCTTGATTTTAATAACTTTTGTAAAAAACTATAAATACTCCCATACACTCAAAATGCTCACAAAACCAACAATTTTAACGGTGTATATAAAAATTAGTACATATTTAATGTTAGTTTAAAATATAATATCTAAACCTTACTTTATGTAGTGATAGCTAATGTAAGAAGTAGTAAGAGATATAAAAGGTTTTTGTGTTTATCTGTTTATTTTATTAATCTTTCAGCTAAAATATAATTTACAAACTCGCTCAATACTCCAAGGGCTAAAAAATAATAACTTAAAATAGAAATAGTATTTGCATAATTTTCATTATTTTTTATCAAAGAAACTACTGAATATATTAGGAGGATTACTGCTACAAGAATGAATTTTTGCCCCAATGAAAAAGATTTTATTGAAAAATAAGTTTTCTTAAATAGATTATATAGGCTACATGCTATCATTTTCAATTTTGAGATATAAAGTAGAATAAGCGTTATTCCCAAAATTCCTAATATTATTTGCATACTCGTTTTTATAAAATATAGGTAGTAAGGAATATCAGTTTTTAAGTACGTGTAAGTTGCAATTACTAAATAAACAATTAACGCAATAATGGAAATGTCTAAAATTATACTCCTAACTTTCTTTATTCTATCTTCCATAACATCACCAAATTTTTTTAAATATGTATTAAGATAAATATGTCTATAATAATATAAAAAGGTGAAACAGTGAAATCCATCATCTTAGCAGGAGGCGTAGGAAGTAGGTTGTTTCCTTTGAGTAGGGAATACTACCCAAAACAATTTATAAAGTTCAAAGCATTTGAAAAATCTCTCTTTCAACTAACTTTTGAAAGAACTTTAAAGTTGTCAAATATAAAAGATATCTACATAATAACTAATGAAAAGCATAAATTTTTGGTTTTAGGACAAATTGAGGAGTTAGGTTACAACTTTAATGAAGAAAATATATTGATAGAGCCGATAGGAAAAAACACTCTCCCGGCAATATATTATGGTGTTAAAGTTATAAAAGAAAGGGAGGGGGATGACGCTGTTGCTGTTTTCCCTTCAGACCATTTAATTGAGGATGGGGAGGGGTTTGTAAAATCTGTTAAAGATGGAGTTAAGTTGGCAGATAATTATTTAATAACTTTTGGAATAAAGCCGAATAAGCCTCATACTGGATATGGCTATATAAAACCAGGAGAAAAGTTAGATGTTGGTTATAAAGTTGATGAGTTTAAAGAAAAGCCAGACTTAGAAACAGCAAAAAAATACATTGAAAATGGTTATTTGTGGAATAGTGGGATGTTTCTCTTTAAAACAGATGTTTTTGAAGAAGAGGTTAAAAAATACTGTCCAGAAGTTTATGAGGCGTTTAAAGAAGATGATATAAATAAAGTTTATGGAAAAGTTCCTGACATTTCAATCGATTATGGAATTATGGAAAAATCCGATAGAGTGGCGGTTATTCCAATAAACATAAAATGGAGTGATTTGGGAAGTTTTGATGCTATATATGACGTTTTTGATAAGGACGATAATGGAAATATTATCCATGGGGAAAATGTTATCTTAAATTCAAAAAATAATCTCATATATACCCATGGTGGAAAATTAGCTTCTTTAATTGGAGTTGATGATTTGATTGTCGTTGATACGAGGGATGTTTTATTAATTTGTAATAAAGGAGAAAGTCAGAAAGTTAAAGATGTGGTTAAATATTTAAAACAAAAAGGTGATGAAAGAGTTTTATTCCATAAAAAAGTTTATAGGCCATGGGGATGGTATGAGGTTTTGGAAGAGGGGAGATTTTATAAAGTTAAGAAAATAACTGTCTTGCCTGGGAAGAAGTTAAGTTATCAATTGCATTACCACAGGAGTGAGCACTGGGTTGTAGTTAAAGGTATGGCAAGGGTTGTTATTGAAGGAGAGGAGAAGTTTGTTAGAAGCGGGGAGAGTATCTTTGTAAGGAGTGGCTATAAACATAGGTTGGAGAATCCTGGAAAGATTCCTTTGGAGGTTATAGAGATTCAGGTTGGGGAATATTTGGAAGAGGACGATATTGTAAGATTTGATGACGATTGGAATAGGAAATAGAAGTTTATTTAATTTTTAAATTTAATTTTATCTTTAATTAAGCATGCGATACATAACATTAGAGATATTAAGGAGATTATGTAAGAAGGCAAGCATATTTTATAAAATCTTTCATAGGTTATGATATATTTATCCTCCTTTTCTTTTATTTCGTAGGCATTAACAACGCCATAAGCTTTTAAAGGTTTTTCTCCATTTAACTTCCAATCTTTTGAATATTCGTTTGTGAATATTATATACCTTAAAGGTTCATCTTCAATAACATATTTTGCAGGATTTATCTCTTTGTAATTTAATGGTTTCCACTTGTCTGAAGTTTTATTAACTCCACTTCCAATTAAAATTAATTCTTTTGATACATCCTCTTTATTGCTTAAGTTTATAAGCTCATCAAGGTTTTTTACATATTCAACTCCTTCAACTGAATAAATCTTTCCTTTGAATCTTTCATTTTTAAACACATAGAAGTTCTCTGTTTCTAAAACTAATTTTAAGTCTTTCTGTTTAAATAGGAAGTCGTAGTTTTTATAATCCACTTCTTTTGTTAATAAGACATATTTTACTCCAAGAGGAGCCACTAAAGAGCCAAAGTTATTGATTTTTTCTTTATTTTCTAAGAGATAATTTATGTAGTTTTGATAAGGTGTATAAACTTCAGTATATATTGAATCTGCTTCAATATTTTCTGCAAAAATAACATTTTTATCGAAAAATGTTTGTGAGGGATTTACTATTCTTTTATCTTTATTTGGAACCCAGTGAATGTCCATATATAGATGCCAAGGGAAGAATAAGATGTTGAAGTTATCCTTATCTTTATTTAAGAAGTTATTCACCTCATACCAATCTTTTGGATAATCTGTTGGTTTAATTTGATTGTCAAATCCGTTGAAGAAAGTGAAAGAGTATATTAAAGGAACTAAAATAAAGAAAATCATTATATTTTTTTTTATTTTATTTGATTTATGGCTTTCTATTATTTTCTTCAATCCAAACGCTCCCAATATTGAATAAGAGAGAACTATCAATGTAACAAATTTATGGGTTTCTCTCATTCCTTTTAGGATAAATATATGATTAAAGAGAAATTGGAATACATCTTTGAAAAATCCTGTTATGCCTGTAGCAAACAATAAACCAATTAGCCAAATCAGAGCAAAGGATATAACATAGACACCAACTTTTTTATTTTTATAATAACTTATAAACCCATAAATTGATAAGGAAAATATTATGATAAATAATATTTCCCAAAATGGTAGGTAGTCTTTTGCATAGGTATAAGCTGGTCTCCAGAATCCATACATGCTTGCCAATGTAAATAAAGGAGAGAAGGAATCAATCTTTGGAGCAAATACATATAAATCATGGAGTGTTATATAATTAACCAATGACGAGGATTTTGCAGTTAGTAATGGGATTAGCCAGTAAAGATTTATCGCTGTAAATGATATCGCAAATAAACTAACTGGTTTTAGTAATTTTAATGATTTTTCTTTGATTAGTTTTGTGATTAATATTATTCCATAGGCCATGAAAGCCATAAATAATGTATGTGTATTGAAAGCAATCAATGAAGTTATTAATGTTACTTTTATAATAGACTTTTTATCTCTATTTTCTAATAATTCAATGAAATATTTTATCCCCAATGGCAATAAGCTGTATGCAAATAAAATAAACCAATGTCCAACTATTATTCTTATGTAAGTGTAAGGGTTAATCATATACAAAATACCTGCATAAAAACTTCCAACTTCTGAGTTAGTTAATTTCTTTGCCAATGAATAGGCAGAGAATCCACTGAAAAATAGGATAAATAATAATAGTAATTTTTGAAAGATATCTGCTGGGATTATATTAGCTAAGATATTAAATGACAAAGTACCTCCATAGGATGGAGCAACAAAACCATAAAATTGATTAATTAGATTATGATTACTTAAATCTGGTAACATATCCAATAGAAAGAAATATTTATCTGAGAAGATTGGTATTGAGATTATTATTGATAACAAAAGATAAATAAGGAGTATTTTGTATTTTTTTAATTTTTCTATATTCATAATACCCCTCTAATTTTTACTAAAAATGGCATTTGTATTATGGATGAGAATATTGATAACATTAAAACAACATCTACTATTTGATTTATATCCCAATGGAATAAAGTTATTCCAATTATTTCAATTATTAAAGTTAAAGTTAAAGCGTAAGATACTCTCGTTACTCCTAATGATAGGAGATAATTCATCATCAGCCCAGAAATTGCAAAGAAAAACATTGCTAAACTATACTTAAATAAATATGGAATTGTCTTTAGATATTTTTCTCCAAAAATAATTTTTACAATTAGTTCTGGAAAGAATTTGAATAGTAACAAGATTGGCAATATTAAAATAATTGTTAATATTAGTGCTTTTATAAATAAATTAAAGTGGTTTAATCCTTTTTCTTTTAGTTCTGATACTTTTGGGAATAAAACTATTGCTATCCCCCCTGGAGCAAAAAGAATTATTTTTCCTAAGACAGAAACTGATGAATAAATCCCAGCTAAAAAATCAGTTAGATAGTGTTTTGCTAAGATAGTATCTATTGAATAACTTGTTGTGTAAGTCAATAGTGCCAATAAAGTTAAAGTTGAGTACTTGTAGAGGTTAGGGATTTTAAATGGTTCTGGTTTTATCTTTATTAAATCTTTTAAGAAATAAAATGAGATAATAAAAACAACAATATTTGCAATTAAAAATGGAGCTAATGCTCCACTAACGCTAAATCCTAAATAAACCAATAAAATCCCTAACACAAATTTTAAGAACGCCCATAGTGTTTGAGTTATCCCTAATGGAATGAATCTCTGCAAACCTTGTAGGATTCCTTGATTTGTAGGCATTGCATAGGCGAATAGTAGAGAGGAGAATAATATTAATGCTGGTATTTGAGATGGAAAATGGAGATAGCTTGATAAGAAGGGAGTTATCATAAAAAATAAGATTGTAGTTATTACTCCAAATGTGAAAGATTTTTTTAATGCATACCTCCAAAAGTAGGAGATTTTATTAACTTGATTCTTTGCTTTTAATTGGGAGGCATATTTCGTCATTGTAGTTTGAACTGTTGAAGATAATACACTAAAAATATAAAAAATATTTATTAAAGAAAACAAAATCCCATACTCCTCTGGAGTTAGTAATCTCCCCATAAAAAGTTGATATAGGTAGTTAAAAAATGCTGTTAATAAGCTAAAAAATACCATTATTAAACTATGTTTTGCTAATTTTTGCTCCATAGTATCTCCTTATAAACCATCAAAATAATCAAATATTTAGTTTTTGTTTAATATTAATGTTTCCTATCTTTTTCTCTCCTCCAATCGTAGAGTAAGTATGCAATGCATGCCAAGAAAGTTGTTCCAGAGATTGCTAAACCAATATCAAACCAATCTTGTGGCTTGTATCTGATGATTATCTTTAAATCTCCTGTTTCATTTATGTAGAAACCATTTATTGCATTATACAACGGAACTGGAGAAACTTTTTCTACTAATTTTCCATCCTTGTATATCCTTGCTTCCCATAGTGGGTCGTAGCTCTCAGCAAATGACAACATGAAGGGTTTTGTTGTATTTACTTTAACTTCCCATAAGGTTGGGTTAATTTTTTCAAATTCAATAATCACTGGTTTATAAAAGGTAGAAGATGAGTTATGATTAGGCTGAGTTAGTATTATACTTTCTAACCATATAGGAGGATTAGCTGAGAGGATAAAATAATTATTTGCCCCATGAAGAGGTATCTTTATTATACATTCGTTTGTTGCGTTTATAATTGTGTAATTTGATTTTTTCCCAGTAGTAACATTCAGAAGTGATGTTGATATATGTTTGTATGAAACTCTGACATGATACGGGCAGTATAATTTTTTTTCATAATCAGAGGAGATACGTCTTAACTCTTCGTCATAGACAGAAACCCATATGGTATTAGTTTCCCACCATATAAATTCGAATCTTTCTGGCATTAATCCTATATGTAAAGAGGAATCATTGGAGAAATTTACAGTAAAATCATACTCTATTTGTGTTATAGGATAGTCTATTTTAACAGGAATATCGACATATTTTTCATTGGAGATTGTTAATAATTCATGACGAATGGTATGATTATTTATCTCTATGGTGAGATTTTTAAGAGAACCTTCAAAGAATTGATTTTCATTAAGCCATGCATCTCCCCCAACCCTAATTTTTTCAAAGAAAGGTTTTCGTATAGTGGCAGTGCAAGGATAAGCCTCATCTATCATAGTTTTATTGTTAATTTCAAGCTTAACCATTGTGATTGGTTTTACTTTTAGAATTAAAGTGTAATTTTTAGATTTTTCTACAGGAATTGTAATTCCTTTAGAACCCAATACTTGTGGAATTTTCATGTAATATCCATTGTCGAGATTTATAAACAAACCTTGAGTGGTATGTATCAATTTCATTTCATTATCAGCCGATATTGCATCAATAACAGGAGAACTGTCTGGAAGCTCGTAAATCTCGTAATAGTTCAATTTTTTTACTAATCTTAGATTCAAATATTTTACCAATTTAGGGAAGTTTTTATAAGATTGTAGTATATTTTCACCGTCAGGTGCCTGCTTTGCCTGTTGAATTAGATTTAAGTCTTTTCTAAGAACAATATATTTTACACCCAATGCATGTAATGTATGATTTATCCTTTCACAGGTTTTTTCATCGAAATTTGGATTGCTTAAATCATCGTACATAAGTTTAGTTAGCTCATTAAACCTACAGGCATAGGTTATATGGTTGCCAGGAATTACCCATATTAAATAGTCTATTCCATGATATCCAAAGTTGGAATATATCCAAATACAATAAGAACATGGCACAAAAAACATCTTACCATTTTTTGCATATTCTTCTAATACTTTCCAATCGTGAAAAAGATTTTCTGAGGGCGTGAATTTGGTTTGAGGTTTATATGCCATATCTCCTTTCAAGGCGGGTAATGAAACAGTAATCATGCATATAATGACAGTAAATAACAATGTTCTATTAAGAATTTTATTAAATAGCATCTTTTTGCTATTAAGCAGTAAAGCCAGTGATGCAGAAAATGATAGTGTAGCAAAAAATAGTGGAATAGTGTTAAACTTATCGTATGTTGTTCGAAAAACCCATAAAAATTTACATTTAAGAAATAAAGTTTCAAAAATACTTCCATACGGTCCTTTAGGCAAAGCTAACAGAGGTATAGTTAATATGAGTATGCTAACGCTGACGAGATAAAGCTCCCAGAGATAACCCTTTTGTTTTATTATAGTTCTTTTTAAAATTAGAGGGAGATAAATAGATAATATTGTTATTAACCAACAACCTATAACCCATGGCTTTTTGTAGTATTCACCATAAGCGTCTAAACCTTGCCATAAGTAAGACGGATAGAGAAGTATGGCTTGCCACTCATATACCACAGTTTTCATAAATTGTAGGTTGTCTATTGGATTAATCATCTGCGATGCAATATTGAGTTGTTGAAATGTTGTAGTGAATATTAAAATTACAATTGGTAAATATGCTACAAAAAGCAGTAAAGAGCATTTAATTACATCTGAAACTTTTATTAACGGTTTATTACTGATTTTTTTAAGAATAAGTAGAAAACCTATTAAGAAAGGAAGTTGTATGGCCCATCGAAAAACATCCATAAACCCAAATCCAAAGAAAATGAACAACAATAATGAAATTAAGGTTAATTTTACTGGATGTTTGGAGTATAATAATATAACCAATGCTATAAGAGGAAATATTAAATAAAAAACTGTTCCACCTATTAGCGTGCAACCTAATCTATACACCGTAGAAATAGGATTAAAGAAGTAAAAAATCGTCCCTAAAAATGCAGCAATTTTGATATACTTACTTCTATCCTCATTTTGTTCAAGTAACTTATATATAAACAAATAACATCCTAAAAAACTACACGATAACAAAATAAAGTAATAAATAAATGCAGAAAATGATGAACCTAAAAATAAACTTAAAATATGTGGTAGATACTCAAATATTCCATAATAATTTGGAATTCCGTTAAAAGTTCTTTCATTCCAGGTGTAAAAGAATACATCCCAATTACTTTTAGATAATAAAAAACTGGCTCCTGCATCTTCACCCATAGTTACTCCATTAGTAAATGAATAATATAGTGATAACATAAATGACAATATGATAAAAGCAAAAAATACAAGTTTATTACTATCTAATGTTGATTTTAAATAGTTAATTTTACTGTGTTCTTTCATTTTATCCCCTCTGCAATACCCCTTAAATAGGCCTTTGCTATTTTCAAACTCTCTTTAAATGGTTTCCTGGATTCAAATATTATAACCTTTAAATAATACCCTGCTACAAGCCAATTAAAAATCAAAATAAAAACTAAAAATTGCCACCATTTGGAGTATTTTTTATGGTACATTATTCTATTTCTCCCACAGTAATATGCTCTAAATTCATTATGACAGTGGAGTAATCTCGATTTATCTTTAACATCTTCAGGTAGTGGTATATCATGCCAAATTATTGCTTTAGAGCTACAAACAATTTTATATCCGGCCTTTCTGATTCTTTCTCCAAAGTCTGATTCCTCATAATGAATAGGGAAAGTTTTATCGTCAAATACTCCAACTTTTTCTATCGCCTCTCGTTTCACCATAAAAGCATTTGGGAAATCATCTGTTTCCCATGTTTTTCTATTTGGTAAAGGTAACTCCCTACCAATAAAATAAGTTCTACTTGTTATCATGTTTCTTTTCGTCCCTGCCGACCAAATTCTTTTTTTATCTTTCCAATAATACATTATAGGGCCAACCACTCCTATTTTATCATCTAAAATGAGAAGTTTTACTAAATTTTCAATGCATTTTTTATCTAATATATTGTCATCATCAACTAAAAAAATCAATTCACCTTTTGATAGACCTATACCCCTATTTCTACTGCCCGATACCAGTAGATTTTTATTATTCCTTACAATTTTGAAATTAGGCAAATTACCAAATTTCTCTTTGAGATATTCGTAAGTTCCATCAGTTGAAGCATCATCTACCACAATTATTTCGATATTTTTGTAAGTATTTTCTAAAATTGAATTTATTAACCTCTCAACATGTTTTTTTCTGTTGTGTGTTGGAATCACTATAGAGACCAGGGGATTTTTATCCATTATTTACCACCATCTTTAGAACTCTTTCAAACTCCTCGGCACTCTTATCCCAGCTAAACTGCTTAGCCCATTCAATAGCATTTTCACTTAACTCCTCCCTTAAATCATAATCTTTCAATAAATTAATTAAGGTTTCAGAAAGCTTTATAATGTCCTTATCTTCCACTAACAGGCCATTATATCCATCTTTAATAGAATCCACCAGCCCTAGAACTCTATAGCCAACGGCGGGAGTTCCTACTGCATTTGCTTCAATAACTGATATTCCAAAACCTTCTTTTTCTGAACAAATTACATAGACCCAAGATTTTCTTAGTAGTTCAAATTTTTCTTTTTCTGAAACATATCCCCAAAAAATTACATCATTCAACTCCAAATCCTTAACGAGTTTCTCTAATCTGTCTTTTTCATCTCCTAAGCCTACAATCCATAATTTAGCGTTAGGTATTTCATTTTTTACTGTTTTAAAGGCTTCGATAATATTATCAACTCTTTTATACTTTTTAATCGGCCTAGATAGATAATTACTGGGTCATTAGATTTTTTCAAGTTTAAAAATTCAGTTAAAGACTCGCAATCAACTCCGTTATATACAATTTCAACATCTGAAAATCCAAGTTCTTCCAACTCACTTTTTGAAGACTTGGAAACGGTAATTATTTTGTGTTTTCTATAAAATCCCAGCATAAATTTCTCCATGATATAAACATATAATGCTAAGAATGGATTTAATTCAGTAAATAGGGTTTTTGCATGAATATGGTGGATAATCCCAATTATTGGAACGTTTTTGATATAAAGTGGAGTGCCGAGAGGTATTTTTGAGATATCATCAATAACAACATCATAACGATTTCTTCGTAATTTAAAAAACCAATATATCGGGAATATAAGGTTAAATAAGTATTTGTTTGGAATTCTATAAACAGTATAGTTCTCGATTTTTTCGATTTTTTTACAACCTTTAAAAGTTGAAGAAACAAAGTCAATTTTAAAACTTTTGGGCAATCTTCTTAATATTTCATGAATATGGACTTCAGCCCCTCCAGCCTCTGGATTTTTAATATCCCTCCAGTTTATAACCAAAATTTTCATTCTTTCACACTCAATTTCCATAAATACAGCTTAAAAACTAAATGTAAATAATTAACAATCTCTTTATGGTTTAACTTCGTTTTTCCATGCTTCCTAACTCCAAATCTAATAGGAATTTCTTTAACTTTTAAATCCCCACTTTTCACTAAAATTTCCAGTAAAATTTTGTATCCTATTAAGCTCCATTTTTTAATTCCCTCAATAACATCCTTTTTTATTGCAAAGTATCCACTCATGCAATCTCTAACATTAGTTAAAGGCCTCGCTAAAAAAGTAGCTCCTTTAGATATAATATCCCTCCTAACTCCCCAGCCGTCATCAACTTTCCCATTGTACCTGCTGCCAATAACTATATCATACCCATTTTCAATTTCTTCAATCATTTTGCTTAAAACAGATGAATCATGCTGGCAATCAGCATCCATGCAGATTAAATGTCTCCTTCGGCATTATAAAAGCCCATTAATATGGCACTGGCCAAACCCAGTTTTCCATATCTTCTTATTAATTTAATGGGATAAGTTTTACTCAACTCTAAGGCAACTTCCCATGTTCTGTCAGGAGAATTATCATCAACAACTATTATCTCATAATCATAATTTCTCAAATTCTCATCTATTTCTTTGACAACTATGGGTAAATTATCCCTTTCGTTATAAGTAGGCAATACAACAGAAATTTTGGTCATATTACCCCTCCCCCTGTGCTACAAAAACTAACTATGTCGATTTCAAAACTTTCCTGTAGAAAAATGCATTTATATGCCTCCATTAAAGTTATGTATAAATCTCTTAATTATTGCAGTTAATTTTGAATAGAACAATATATTGCCTTGCTCAATGCCAACAAACATATAAAACCCTATTACTGATATTATACCACATAAGCATAAATGATTTATGCAGTTATGTCATAAGTTTAAAACATGTGGAATTATGACAGCGTTAATAATCTGTGAAAAGCCGAGTGTTGCCAAAAAGATAGCAAATGCTTTAGGTAAAGCAAAGAAAAAGAGCATTGATGGAGTCCCATACTATGAATTAGAAAGAAATGGAAAAAAGATTATAGTGGCAAGTGCTGTTGGGCATCTATTTACCTTAGTTGAAAAGGAAAATAAAGAATTTGGCTCATATCCAGTTTTTGATATAAAATGGGTGCCTGCAAGTGTTGAAAAGGGAAAAGAATATGTTAATAAATACATAAAGGCATTAAAAAAGCTCTCAAAAGAGGCAGATGAATTTTATATAGCCACAGATTGGGATATTGAAGGGGAGTTAATTGGTTATCATGCATTAAAATATTGTTGCGGAAAAGAAAAAGCAAAGAGAATGAGATTCTCATCCTTAACAAAAAAAGAGATAGTTAAAGCTTTTGAAAATCCAGATGAAATTGATTATGGCTTAGTTGATGCTGGAGAGAGTAGGCATATTGTAGATTGGTATTTTGGAATAAACCTATCGAGAGCTTTAATGAATGCCATAAGGGCAGTGAATAGATGGAAAACAATGAGTATTGGTAGAGTTCAAGGCCCTGCATTAGCTTTTTTAACTGAAAGAGAGTTAGAAATTAAAAAATTCGTTCCTAAACCATATTGGGTTATTGAAGCTCTATTTAAAGATAATTTAAAAGCCATACATGAGAAAGAGAAGTTTTGGGATGAAAAAGAGGCAAAAAGTGTTTATGAAAAAATAAAGAATGAAAAATTTGGTAAGGTTGTTGAAATAAAGAAAACTAAAAGGAAGATAAAACCTCTCCCACCTTTTGACTTAGGAACTTTACAGAGAGAGGCTTACAGTTATTTTAAAATATCTCCAAAGGAAACGCAAGAAATTGCCCAAAGTTTGTATGAGAAAGGGCTTTGCCTACATCCAGATACGTTGATATTATTGCCAGATGGAATTAAAAAGATTAAAGACTTAGACGATGAAGGAGAGGTTTTATGCCTAAATAAAGACTTAAAACTGACAAAATCAAAATATAAACTTTTAAAAAGAACTATAAAAGAAAAATTGATAAAAATTACTTTAAATGATGGAACTGAACTTATCACTACAAAGGAGCATCCAATTTTAGTTTATAGGGATGAGTTAATATTTATACCGGCTGAAAAATTAAAAGAAAATGAGCAAGTAGTAATGTTTATAAATAATTCAGAAAAGACATTTAAAATTAAAAAAACTAAATTTATTGATTTTATATTAGAAAATAAAAAATATTCTCATCATTATAGCATTATCTGCACTTCAGATTGGAAAAATAAGTTTAAATCTGGAATTGCAAAGAAATTTGACCTATCTAACCAATTATCAAAAAATAAAGGTTTAAGTTTAGATAGATTAAGAAAGTTATCTAATTATATCATAGACAGAGATTTAAAAAGAATTGCTAACGGAGATGTTTATATTCAAAAAATCAAAAAAATTGAAGAAATTGAATATGAAGGAGAGGTTTATGATTTAACTGTCAAAGATTACCACAACTTTATAGCAAATGGTATAGTTGTGCATAACTGTTCATATCCGAGAACATCCAGCCAAAAACTTCCAAAAGATAGAAAGTATTTGGAAGATATCCTAAATATAATAAAAAATCATCCAGTTTATGGAAAATGGGCTGAGAGAATTTTAAAAGAGAATTTAAAGCCAGTTGAAGGGAAGAAAGAAGACCCTGCACATCCTGCAATACATATTGTAGATATTCCAAAAGAAGAACTTTCAGAGAAAGAAAAGAAAATTTATGATTTAATAGCAAGAAGAACTTTAGCCGCTTTTTGGGATAATGCAGAGAGAGAATATTTAAATGTAAAAGTTGATATCAAAGGAGAGAAATTTAAGTTATCTGGTTCAAGGACAGTAAAAGAGGGTTGGCATGAGATATATTACTTCCCAAAATTTGATGAGATTGAATTGCCAGCATTAAAGAAAAATGATATAATCAAAGTTGAAAAGATAACAATAACAAGAAAAGAAACACAGCCACCAAAAAGATATACTGTTGCAAGTATTATAAAAGAATTAGAAAAGAAAGGGTTAGGAACAAAGGCAACAAGAGCAGAGATTGTAGATAAACTAATAAAAAGAGGCTATGTTATTGACGACGGCTCTTTAAAAGTAACTGATTTAGGGATTTCAGTAATTGAGACATTAAAAAAGTTCTGCCCAGAGATTATTGATGAAAAGATGACAAGAGATTTAGAAGAAAAGTTAGAAAAGATACAGTTTAGAAAAATTAAAAAAGATGATGTTTTAGAAGAAGCTGAGAAAAGATTGAGAAAAATATTAGAAGAGTTTAAAAAGAAAGAGGAAGATATTGGAATTTATCTTATTAAAAACTTAGATGCTACAAATAAAAAAGCAAAAATTGTTGGGAAATGTCCAAAGTGTGGAGGAGACTTAATTTTAATAAGGCATAAAAAGGGCAGGTTTGTTGGTTGCTCTAACTATCCTGAATGTGATGTAAAGTATTCTCTTCCAGATAAAGGAAGAATAAAAATCCCAAATAAAGTTTGTGAAGCATGCAAATCCCCTATTTTAAAAATTGGAGATAGAGAGGTTTGTATTAATCCAGAATGTCCTTTAAAGCAAGTAGAGGTTAAAGAAGATGACAGAATCTGCCCTAAGTGTGGAGCTAAGCTGGTTTTAAAGAAGGGGATTTATGGAGCATTTTATGGTTGTTCAAATTATCCAAAGTGTAAATACACAGAACCAATAAATAAAAAAGAGGTTGTAGGAAAATGCCCTAAATGTGGAGGAGATTTAGTTGTTAGAGATGGAAAATTTGGAAAGTTTGTTGGTTGCTCTAACTATCCAAAATGTAAATACACTGAAAAACTAAAATCAAATGAAAAAGAAAAATAAAATGGTGAATTAACTATGACAATAAAGCTATATGTCGATTTTGGAGGATATTCTGCTATAGAAAAAGGAAATTTAATTATTCCAAGGGAGAATATCTTAAATAAAGAAGATTTTGATAGTGTTGAGATTGGAGAGGTTGTTGATATCTACTCAAAGAGAGGAAAGTTTTTAGGAAGAGGTTTTAAAAATCCAAGAGAAGTAAGAATAATGACTTTGAGAAAGGAAGAGTTAGATGAAAATTACATAAAAGAAAAAATAATTAAAGCAAATGAGTATAGACTAAAATTAGGGTTTAAAGACACCTACAGAATGGTTTATACTCAGTCAGATTGGTTAAATGGCTTAGTTATTGATAAATACAATGATATAGCTACAGTTCAGATATTTAACTACGGTATTGAGAAGATGAAGGATGTTGTTGTTGAAACTCTTTTAGATTTAGGTATTGACAGCATATATGAAAAAAGTTCTGGAAGGAATAGAAAGAGAGCTGGATTACCAGAAGTAGAAGGAATATTGGCTGGAGAGAAAACAGAAACAATAATTAAAGAAGGAGAGGCAAAATTCAAAGTTACATTCGATGGGCAAAAGACGGGATTTTTCTTAGACCAGAGGGAAAATAGATTAGAGATAGAGAAGTTTATAAAAGAGGGAGATAGGGTTTTAGATATCTGCTGTTATACTGGTGGATTTTCAGTTCATGCAGCGATAAGAGGAGCTGAAGTTGTGGGAGTTGATTTATCAAAAAAGGCATTAAAATTGGCAGAAGAAAACATGGAGCTAAATAACATCCCAAAGGATAAATATGAATTTATTGAAGGGAGTGCATTTAAAGTTATGGAAGAGTTTATAGAAGATGGGGAGAGATTTGATGTAGTTATTCTCGACCCCCCAGCATTTGCTCAATCAAAAAAGGCTTTAAAATCTGCTATAAAAGGATATCACATGCTAAACAGATTTGGAGCTAAATTAGCTGATAGGTTATTGGTTACATGCTCATGCTCTCAACCAGTAGAACCAGATGCCTTTAAGGCTTTGGTTATAGATGCATGTTTAAAGGCAAAGAAATGGGCTAAAATTATAAAGTATGGCTCACAAAGTCCAGACCATCCAATAACTTCTAAAGGGACTGAGTATTTAAAATGTTTATTTTTAAGTATTGAGGAAATTTAATGGTGAAAAAATGAGATATGTTGCTTACAAAATTTACCCAGAGGAGTTTTTAAATAATGAAGTAGTTGATAACGCCCTAATTATAGAGAGTAGAAAGGTTAGGAGAGTTAGAATCTTAGGGAAGGTAGAGAATATAAACGTTGGAAACATCACATCCTTCTATGTGGATGGAGTTAATGTTAGATACTTTGAAGAAAAATCTGTGTATATTGAAGAGGGAGATATAGTAGATGTTATTGGAAGACCGAGAGTTTATGATGGAGAAAAATATATTATGGCTGAAATTATTAGAAAGAGAGATGAAAGATGGATAAAACTTAGAGATTTAGAGATTAAAAAGACAAGAAAATATTTATTGGAGGGAGCTGAGCCTTATGAAGAGGAAAGTTTGGAAGAAGAAATATATAGTGAAATTTTAAACCCTGATGTCATAAAAGATAAGATTTTAGCCATTATTGAAAATCTTGGAGAGGTTACATTTGAAGAACTCGCTGGGAGAATTAATATCCCAGAAGAAGAGTTAGAAAAGTATTTATCTGAGTTGAGAGAATCAGGAGACATATTCGAACCAAGACCTGGTGTTTATAAAGTGCTATAGTGGAGGTGGAAGATTGCTATTAGAAGAAACATTAAAATCATGCCCAATTGTTAAAAGGGGGCAATATCATTATTTTATACATCCAATAAGTGATGGTGTTCCTCTCGTTGAGCCAAAGTTGTTGAGAGAGGTAGCAATGAGAATAATAAAGATAGGAAACTTTGAAGATGTTGATAAGCTGGTTACTGCTGAAGCTATGGGAATTCCTTTGGTAACAACACTCTCCCTATATACTGATATACCTTATGTGATTATGAGGAAGAGAGAATACAAACTGCCCGGAGAAATCCCAGTTTTCCAATCTACTGGGTATAGCAAGGGACAACTCTACCTAAACGGCATAGAAAAAGGAGATAAGGTTGTTATTATAGATGATGTCATCTCAACTGGAGGAACGATGATAGCTATAATAAACGCTCTAAAAAGGGCTGGGGCAGAGATAAAAGACATTATCTGTGTAATTGAAAGAGGAGAAGGAAAGAAGATAGTTGAAGAAAAGACTGGCTATAAGATAAAAACCTTAGTTAAGATTGATGTTGTGGATGGGAAAGTTGTTATTTTAAGGGATTAAATATGGAAAAGCCCTTAAAATCTATATTAAAATCCTTTTTTGAAGAGCTGATAAAGAAAGCTTTTGAAACAAAATCAATCTATGAGAAAAATCCTGATTCATACAATAATGGGCTTTTGTTTGGTTATTACATAATCTTAGATACTTTTAGAGATGAAGCAATAAGTTTTGGTTTTGATGTTGAAGAACTCTACCTTAACGTTGATTTTGAGAAAGAATTGATGGGAGCTATTGAAGAAGAAATCCCTAACTTTCCAAAAACAGAGATTGATGATGAATCATTGCTAAGTTATTTAAGAGATTGCTTTATGATTTTGGAAGATTATGTTGATGATTATTTAGATGAGGATGAATTTAGCAGAGGAGTTTTAGATGCATTTAAGGGAACAGTTGTTTTATTTGAAAGCTTGGGAGAAAAGTATAAAATAATCAATTACTTAAATTTAAATTCAATAAAGCAAAAGATTGGTGATAGTTTGGATATTAGAGAGATAAATCCAACAAAAATCATCTGTGTTGGTTTAAACTACATAGACCACGCAAAAGAGCTAAACATGGAGATTCCGGAGTATCCAATAATATTTTTAAAACCAACTTCTGCAATCATCTATAACGAAGACTACATAATAAAACCAAAAATCTCTAAGAGAGTTGATTATGAGGTTGAATTGGCTATAGTTATTGGAAAGAAATGCAGAAATGTTAAAAAAGATGAGGCAGATGATTATATAATGGGCTATACAATCTTAAACGATGTTACTGCAAGAGATTTACAGCAGAAGGATGGGCAATGGACAAGGGCTAAATCGTTCGATACCTTCTGCCCAATAGGACCGAGAATAGTTAAGGACATAGACCCAATGAACTTAGATATTGAGTGTAGAGTCAATGGTGAGATAAAGCAAAAATCTAATACAAAAAATATGATTTTCGATGTTTATGAGTTGGTTGAGTTTGTATCTTCAATAATGACACTCTATCCGGGAGATATTATCTCTACTGGCACTCCTCCGGGAGTTGGTGAATTAAAGGCTGGGGATGTTGTAGAGTGTGAGATTGAGGGCATTGGAGTTTTAAGGAATTATGTTAGAGATGAAGAATAATTAACTCCATTACAAGGTGATTTAGTTGTTCTCTATTCCTCATCCCGGAAACTTTGAATCATTAAAAGTTATTGTGGATGAAATTAATAAGCTTAGAAAGATAAATAAAAAGCTTAAAAAGGAGAGTTTTGAAGTCTATGTTGGATTTCCAGAGTTTGTAGGAACTGGAAGGGCAACCTTATACAAACCAAACTTTGAAGATTTGGCTAAGCAAGTTAGTTATGCAAAGAGAAACAACATTAGATTTGAGGTTGTTATAAACGCATCTTGCATTGGGGGAATACACTTAACACCAAAAGGCATCAGCTACATAAACTGGATTTTTAGCCAGCTAAAAAACATTGGTGTTGATAGTGTCGCTTTATCAGACCCTTATTTGGTAGATTTAGCTAAAGATAATGGCTTAGAGGTTAATGTCTCTTGCATTGCCTTGGTTGATAGCTTAGATAAAGCTATATTTTGGGATGAGAAAGAGGTTTATGCAATAACCTTAGACAGCTCAATAAATAGACACTTTGATATAATACAAGAGATTAAAGAGAATGTAAGCTGTAAGTTAAAAATCTTAGTTAATGAAGCTTGTCTATACAAATGCCCTATGAGAATACAGCACTTTAATTTCTTTTCACATGCAAATGCTCAAAACATCCCAGCTTTGGATGATTATTATTACAACAAATGCATAAACCTAAGAGTTAAGAAAAAAGAGCTTATAATAAAAAGCCCATTCATAAGGCCAGAGGATTTGAAATATTATAGGGGATTGGTTGATATATTTAAGATATCTGGGAGAAGTCATCCAATTGGGTGGATAAAGAGGGTTATAAATGCATATTTAAATGAAAAATGGGATGGCAACTTAATGGAGTTGTTAGATTGCCCAAGGGAGTTAGAGCATTTCTATTATTTAGATAATAGGGCTTTAGATGGGGCTATTGAGTATTGGAAATCTTGCAGTAAGTTATGTAGTAAATGTAACTTTTGTAAGGAATTGGCAGAGAAGGTTATAAAGGTGAAACATTGAAAGATAAGATTTTGAAGGATAGAGAGGAGATTGAGAAGTTTTTTATAAAGCTTTTGGGAAGAGAGATTTTTATATCAGAAATGGATGTCTTTGCCTCAAGATGTTCTTGTGTTGGCATTATGCTTACAGTTAGAGGGCTTTTTATTGATGATGTTGAGATATTTAAGGAGAAGATTTTAAATAAATTAGAAGAGTTGGCTAAAAGCTATAATATAAATGCTGATTGGATATTTGTTAGAGTTCTACCCGGAAGTGATGATATCATTAATATTGGAGTTAGAGAGCTTTGTAATATCTGCAGAGAGGAATATAAATTCAAAAAGCCAAGACCAGATTTAATCAGCTTAAAGTTTTAACTGGTTGATAACATGGAATTTTTTAATAGAGAAAAAGAAATTAACTATTTGCTTAAAGTCTTATCTTTTGAACCTAATTTGATTTATTTTATTTATGGCCCAATAAACAGTGGAAAAACAGCTTTGATAAAATATATTATAGAAAATAAGCTTAATAGGGATAAGTATAGAGATAAGTATGTTGTTTTTTACATAAACCTTAGGGAGCATTTTATTTCTAAGTATGAGGACTTTATTGAGGTTTTATTTAAGGAATATAGTGATGACAAACCGACAAATAACATCTTTAGGTATATATTGGATGTGTTTGAAAAGATTAAGAAGGAAGGAAAACAGCCAGTTTTAATTATCGATGAATTGCAAAAAATAGGAGACTTAAAGATTAACGGCTATCTTATTTATGAGTTATTTAACTTCTTTATAGATTTAACTAAAGAGAAACATCTATGTCATGTTCTCTGCCTAAGCTCTGATAGCTTATTTATTGAAAGAGTTTATAATGAGGGAATGTTAAAAGATAGATGCAAATACTACTTAGTTGATGACTTTGACTATGAAACAACAAAGGCATTTTTAAAAAGATATGGGTTTAATGATGAAGAGATAGAGATTATTTGGCACTACTTTGGAGGAAAGCCAATAAAGTTAGTTGAAGCAGTTCAAGAAAAATTGTTGGGAGAGGATATTAAAGAATTCTGCAAAAAATCCCTTAGAGTTAGAAAAAGGCAGTTAAAGGATTTGCTGTATTCCTTAGAGGATGAAAATAGGAATTTATTTGAGGGAGTTATTAAGCTATTTGAAAACTTTAAAAATAGGGATGAGATATTCTATGAAAAGATAACTGATGAGATTGTATGGACTGTTAAGAAAAACATATTATTTGTGAATATTGAGGAGGGTATTTTAAAGGCACAAAGTAAATTAGATTTGTTGGCAATTAGAGAAGTTTTAGAAGAGATTAAAGTTTAAAAGGGATGATAAAATGAGGTTTGATATAAATAAGGTTTTAGAATTGGCAGAGAAGGATTTTGAGAAGGCATGGAGAGAGACAAAGGCATTAATAAAAGATAAACATATTGATGAGAGATATCCGAGATTAAAGCCTATCTATGGAAAGCCACATCCAGTAATGGAGACAATAGAAAGATTGAGGCAAGCTTATCTAAGAATGGGATTTGAAGAGATGATTAATCCAGTTATTGTTGATGAGGTAGAGATTTATAAGCAATTCGGCCCAGAGGCAATGGCTGTATTGGATAGATGCTTTTACTTAGCTGGATTGCCAAGGCCAGATGTGGGTTTAGGAAATGAGAAGGTTGAGATTATAAAAAATTTAGGCATTGATATAGATGAGGAGAAGAAAGAAAAGCTGAGAGAAGTTCTCCATTTGTATAAAAAAGGAGCTATAGATGGGGATGATTTAGTATTTGAGATTGCTAAAGCTTTAAATGTGAGCAATGAGATGGGGTTAAAGGTTTTAGAGACAGCATTTCCTGAATTTAAGGATTTGAAGCCAGAGCCAACAACATTAACATTAAGAAGCCACATGACATCTGGATGGTTTATAACTCTAAGCAGTTTAATAAAAAAGAGAAATCTGCCATTAAAGTTATTCTCAATTGATAGATGTTTTAGGAGGGAGCAGAGAGAAGATAGGAGTCATTTAATGAGCTATCACTCTGCATCTTGTGTAGTTGTTGGTGAGGATGTTAGTGTGGATGATGGTAAAATAGTTGCTGAAGGTTTATTAGCTCAATTTGGATTCACAAAATTTAAGTTTAAGCCTGATGAGAAGAAGAGCAAATACTACACTCCAGAAACACAGACAGAGGTTTATGCTTATCATCCAAAGTTGGGAGAGTGGATTGAAGTAGCAACCTTTGGGGTTTATTCACCAATTGCCTTGGCTAAGTATGGCATAGATGTGCCAGTTATGAATCTTGGATTAGGAGTTGAGAGGTTGGCAATGATAATTTATGGCTATGAGGATGTTAGGGCAATGGTCTATCCTCAATTTTATGAATATAGGTTGAGTGATAGAGACATAGCTGGGATGATAAAGGTTGATAAAGTTCCTATATTGGATGAGCTTTATAACTTTGCAAGTGAGCTTATTGATATCTGTATAGCCAACAAAGATAAAGAAAGCCCATGCTCAATTGAGGTTAAGAGGGAATTTAACTTTAATGGAGAGAAAAAGATAATTAAGGTAGAGATATTTGAAAATGAGCCAAATAAAAAGTTGTTAGGGCCTTCAGTATTAAATGAAGTCTATGTCTATGATGGAAATATCTATGGTATTCCTCCAACTTATGAAGGAGTTAAAGAGGAATATATCCCAATCTTAAAGAAAGCTAAGGAAGAGGGAGTTTCTACAAACATCAGATATATAGATGGAATTATCTATAAGTTGGTGGCTAAGATTGAGGAGGCATTGGTTTCAAATGTAGATGAGTTTAAGTTCAGAGTCCCAATAGTTAGGAGTTTAGGAGATATAAACTTAAAAATTGACGAATTAGCTTTAAAACAGATAATGGGAGAGAATAAGGTTATAGACGTTAGAGGACCGGTTTTCTTAAATGCAAAAGTTGAGATAAAATAGTGAATTAAGCTTTATCTTTTTATTTTTTATTTTCTACGCAGTTCTCAACAAAATACTTATAAACCTTATATCCGTCCTCGGATAGTTCTGGATGAAATGACAAAGCCATGTATTTGCCTTGCTTAACACCAACTATCTTATCATCATCTTTTGCTATAACTTCCACATCATCACTCAAAATCTTATCAACCACTGGAGCTCTTATAAATACACCATAAACCTTTCCTAAATCTTTAAATTCAATCTCTTTTTCAAAGCTATCTACTTGTCTTCCATAAGCATTTCTTTTAACTGTGATGTCCATCAATTCCAACAAAATTTGATTAATTCCAGTTCCTTTTGATAATAAAACCATTCCAGCACACGTCCCTAATATTGGTAAATTGGAGTTTTTTATTTTTTCTAATAATCCATATTTTTTCATTAATTTTCCTATAGCTGTGCTTTCTCCTCCTGGAATTATTAGGGCATCAATTCCTTCTAAATCCTCTGGTCTTTTAACTTTCTTTGCCTCATAGCCAGCTTTTTTAACTGCCTCTTCATGCTCTTCAACATCTCCTTGAATTGCTAAGACACCAATAATCATATTTACCCTCATACTTAAGGTTTTTATATTTGGAGTGCCCTATATTTCATAATAATATCTCCTTATTAATCTTTGTTTTTTGCTGTATTTAAATATGTAAATTATATTTGTCTTGTTGAATGAACTTGGAATTTGATAAGGTTAATGATTAATTAGTATTTAAGGATTTAGGGGATTTAAATTTAATTTCTAAGGGTCTGTTGGTTTAATCGTTTGGAATATTTAGGTTTATTGAATTATTTAGATTTTTAAAATTTGAGATTAGATAATAAGTTAAATAAAATTTCTCTAACCAATAAGTCAAATCTTCAAATTTAGAAAGATAAGAATACTCAATTTAATTAAAAAAGAAAGATTTAAATATCAGTAGGTTTATAAATGAGGATAGTTATCTACCCTTAGAAAAATATAGTGCCGAAAAGTATAAATATTAGAAGAATAATAAAAAATAAGTTGTGAATGATTGCCCTGTTAAAATAAGACCGATTCGGTATGGAAACAAAACTCGAAAAAGGTTATTAAAAAATCTAATAACTGTTAAAATAAGACCGATTCGGTATGGAAACGCCTTCTCTGCAATATCGTTGTATGCATACTCAGCGTTAAAATAAGACCGATTCGGTATGGAAACTTGATTTGATCCGTCCTCCAATGTCTGTATGAACTTCTCAATAACGTTAAAATAAGACCGATTCGGTATGGAAACAACAGTCAAAACATTAACAGATATCAATCTTTCGATAACCGAGTTAAAATAAGACCGATTCGGTATGGAAACGATAAAAATACAGATGTCAGATATTGGTAAATCTGTTAGAATTATAGTTAAAATAAGACCGATTTGGTATGGAAACACGAACATTGCGTCTTTATGTTTATTAACTAATTTTTGTTAAAATCAGACCGATTCGGTATGGAAACTTTTTAGCATTATATCCAAACGAAGACATAAAGGTTAAAATCAGACCGATTCAGTATGGAAACGTATCATGTGGGTATTTGTGTGCGTGTAATCCTAAAAGAGGGTTAAAATCAGACCGATTCGGTATGGAAACAAAGCTTCCAAAGCTGTTTGAACTACGTAACTCGCTATACAGTTAAAATAAGACCGATTCGGTATGGAAACTTGTCTAATAACAATTCAAATCCCTTTTCAGATGTTGCGTTAAAATAAGACCGATTCGGTATGGAAACATACTGAGGGTCTGCTACTAAAGCTCCTGCCATACTTATTAATAAAATCAGCCTCTTTGGGGATATCAAATTAAACACCAATTTTATTTTTTTATCCAGTAATACTTATACATCTAAATATAAAATAAACTATTTAAATTAGTATTACTAAAAGAAAGAAAATCCCGAGAAAATTTTTAGACTAGTATTAAAAAGTAATAAAAAATTTCCAATTCTAAAAAAGATTTATATATAGTGTAGAAGTAATCTTTATTCACTTGTTAAAACAGATTTCTTAGAGTTATAAGAGGATTCTTCCCTCATAAATCTTGCGTTACTTCTTCTTATAAACTCTTCACAAACCTCCTCTGGATTTCCTTCCATAACTAACCTGTTCTCATCCAATAGGATGGCTCTATCACTAATCTCTTTAATGAACTCTACACAGTGAGAGACTAAAACTATTGTAGTGCCAAACCTCTCATTGATTATTTTTAGATAGTTAGCTACATCCCTCAAAGTTATTGGGTCTAAGTCTCCAAATGGCTCATCTAAGAACAATATTTTTGGCTTTGTTATCAACTGTAAAGCCATAGCTACTCTTACTTTTTGCCCTCCACTTAGTTCAATAACCTTTTTCTTTAAAATATCTTTTCCTAAATCTAAAGCCTCTAAAATCTCCTCTGGCTCAAAGCTCTCAACTACTGGTGGGAAGAGTTTATAGATTATATCCTCTGTCAATCCCATCTTTTGCAGTTTTGAAATTCTCTCTGACTCTGGAGCATCTATTAATTGGTAGATAGCATCAACAATCTTTGGAGATAAGCCCAATTCCTCAGCCTTTGCTTTTGCATGTGCTATAGCTTTCTCTCCTTTAAGCCCTAATCTGTATTTTAATAGGTTCTCAACTGTTTGATAGTATGGAAGGGAAAATTCTTGATGCATAATTCCAATTCTCTTTCTAAGCTCTATTCTCTCCCATCCGTAGTTGGTTATATCAACACCATCAACTATTATCTTTCCTTCATCTGGTAACTCTAAACCAGCCATTAATCTCATAATAACTGTCTTTCCAACTCCACTTGGCCCAATAATTGATAGAATCTCCCCCTCTTTAACATCGAATGAGACATTTTTTAGATTTAATGTCTCTCCACCATGAACAACGTAATATCTCTTAGCAACATTTCTAACCTTTATTATTGCGTTGTCCTTTATCTTTGGAGTTCTTATGTATGGAGGTTTCATCTCTTTTAAGAATTCATTTAAAACTTCTTCAACATCTCCATCCATCTTTACCCTTCCATTTTCTAACAAAATTAGTCTATCACAGAGGTATCTATGGATTTCTGGCAAGTGAGAGGTTATTATTACAGTTATGCCTAATTTATCTCTAATGTTTTTAATAACATCTAATAGCTTCTGCTTTGATGCTGGGCATGCCATTGTTGCTGGTTCATCTAATAATAAAACCCCCTCTCCCTTCTCATAGATTTTAGCTATCTGTCTGCCTAAGATTAGCCTCTGCTTCTCTCCACCACTCAATATATTTGCAAAAGCATCTTTTTTATGCTCTAAACCAACTAATTTTAGTATTTCTATTGCTGTTTTTTCATAATCTTCCCATTCTTCTTCCATTGGTAATAACTCATCAGAGTTGTTTCTTATTGCATAGAGCTTTCTAATTATGTTGTTTATAACTGGCTCTGCCCATAGTGCAAAGTTTCTCTGCAAATGTATGGCTGTTATCTCTTTAAAGTTATCCTTTCTACCTAAAATCTCAACTTCTCCCTCATCATAATCTAAGCTACCTCTTAAAATTCTTATTAGTGTTGATTTCCCAGCTCCACTCTTTCCTACAATTCCTAAGATTTCTCCTTTCTTTGCTTCAAATGAAACTTTGTCTAATGCTTTAAAATCTCCGTATTTTTTGGTTAAGTTTTTAACTTTAACTGTAATCATGGTTACCACCGTCTTTAAATGTGTTTAAGGCTGTATTATGGTTTATTTTAGGATTAATACGTTTATCTATAAAGTTTTTAATGAAGTTTTTTAAATCTTTTAGTTTTTCTTCATCATCAAATTCATAAGCTTTTTGGATACATTTTTCAGTCTCATCTTTTTTAATTCCTAAAAATCCAGTCCAGTCATATTCTTTACATGCAAATATGAATAGTTTATTTATTAAAATGTCTTTAATTTCTTCATATATTGGTTTAATTCCTCTTTCGACAAGCTCTTCTTCTAATTTATCATCTTTGTCAATTTCTTCTTCTAAACTTGATTTTTTAGTAGCTATTTTATTTTCAATATCTTCTAAGATTTTGTCTATATCTATATCTTTATCTTTAACCCAAAATGGTTTTATTTTTTTGTATATGTTAATAATATGTGGTAAATTCTTGTTTAATTTCCATTTTCCACCATCTTTATTATAAAGATTATATGCTGTATCTCCATCACAAACTACTGCACAAGGTATTTTCAGAGAATTCATCAATCTAACATATTTTTCAAATCCTGTTTTACTCTCAACATTAATAATCTCCAAGTTATAATCTTCTAATGCATAATTTAGTTTTCTTAATAATATTGGAATGCTCAAGAATTCTGAAACACCCTCCACTAAAATAACCCCATTAGCAAATAATGAACGGATTAAAGCATCATTTTTTGTAAAATCTTTCAGATTTATAATTCCATTTAAAAGTTCTTCTACATTTATTACTTTTGTTTTGCTATTTTCCTTATAAAATCTAAATGTATTTTTTAGGGTTTTTAAATCAATGAAATATGGTGAATGTGTTATTATTATAATTTGATTATTCCCATTTTCATTTAATTTCTCAAATACATCTTTTAATAATTTTTTCTGATAAACTGGATGTAAGTGCAGTGCTGGTTCATCTAATAAGATAACTTTTTCCTCCGCACCGATAACAACTGCTAAGAGATTCAAAACTTCAAAAATTCCAGAACCTACCATATCAATTGGTAGCTGTTTATTGTTATGAGTAATAACAATTTCTGGATAACCTTCATAATTTACAACATCGAAATTTATGCCCTCTTGACTAAATATATTCCCAAAATATATTTTAATACTCTCATATTTCTTTCTAATGGATAAATCTTCAGCATTTTTTAAATAAAATAAGTATTTTGCTAAATCTTTCCCATTTCCATAATAATTTTCATTTTCAAATCCATAAGTAGATATTTTATCGGCATTTTCATATATTTTTTTAAGATGCTTATTTAATCCTATATTTTTTTTCTGGAGTATCTATATGGGATGATAACATAGTAACCCAGAGATTTAGTGGAAGCTTTATGTAGTTGGAATCATGCATTTCGGGATAACCTCTAACTTCTTCAAATCTTATAATTGCTTTATCAAAGAGTTTTATTATAAATTCACATAATAATAATTTAGGAGTAATGCCATAATTAAGCTTATTAATGTCAATACCTATATAATTACAAAGATTTTCAAGTTTATGGAGCAACTCCCCATCTGAATTTTTGGATAATCCCTTAGTATATAATTCTTTAAGCAAAATTAGTAATAATATTAATTCATGATACTTGCTTGGATAGTCGTTTAACCATTTACAAAGACTCTCATCATTGACTTTAAAATTTTGAAATATATTCTCTGTTTTAATAATTGGATTTTTTCCACTAAAAATAATGTTTCCTTTTTGATTTTGGTTTCTATCTATAATACAATATAGCTCATCGTTAATATCAATATCTAATAATTTGTTTATAATAGTGCAATTTGCTCCATTTCTACAATTTAACTCAGATACTCCCGATTTTTTACGGTCTTTTTTTAATATTTCAATGTAGGGTTTTATTATTTCGTCCATTGATATTTTATAATAGGGTTTTGGAGCTTCACGATATTCTCCCTTATACTCCCAAATAATTTGTCCTTCCAAATGTAAATTAATAAATTTATTTAGAATTTCTTTTTTTATAATTCCATTTTTATACATGGATTTTAATTGTAGCTTTATAAAACATTCAATAAATGTCTCTAAAAGATGTTTTTCATTTTCATCAAACTTAATATCTACTATAATCTTAGCTGGTTTATCTTCTTTATGAAGATAATTTCTAATTTCTTTACCAGATTTTATTCTATCATTTATCACATCCTTCAAAAATTTCAAAACTCTAAATAAATTTGTCTTTCCAGCATTATTTGGCCCTACAATAACTGCAATATTGCCTTCATTAAATTCAATCTTAAAATCATCATAGGAAAACAAATTCTTAACTTCAATGGCTTTAATCTTCATAAATACCCCCACAATACTGCTGATGTAACCAATTCTTATTATCATTAATTATAAATAATTTTAATATCTTATAAGCCTACGAGAGTTTTAAGCTTTAAGGTGGTAACCATCATTGCTGGCATAATTTTATCTGGTGGTAAGGGAGAGAGGATTGGTGGGAAAAAGCCATTCAGAGTTTTTAATGGCAAATATCTAATAAACTATCCCTCAGACATTTTAAAAAGCTTAAATATCCCTTTTGTTACTGTTTTTGCAAAAAACTCCATAGATTTAGACATGGAGAAAAAATATTTATCCAAATACAAATGCCTAATATCATTTGATTTGATTGAAGGTAAGGGGCCGTTAATGGGCATCTTATGTGGGATGAGGGCTTTAAATGCTAAGTGGTTTATTGTTTTACCTTGTGATTGCCCTTATGTAAGTAAAGAGGCTTTAAAAAAGTTAATATCCAATATAGATATTGCTGAAAAAAATAACAACCTCTGTATAATTCCAAAACATGAAAATGGATATATAGAGCCACTCTTTGCTTTATATAAGAGGGACTCATTACACATTTTAAATAAAATTATTATGGAGAATAAAAACTTATCCATTAGATATTTTATCTCCCATCTAAATCCCTTATACATAAAAGCTGAAGAATTAGACAAAAATAAGAGAATTTTTAAAAACATAAATACAATAGAAGAGTTGATGAATAATGAATAAGTTAAAGCTAAAAGATGAAAAAGAAGTTAGGATTAATTTTGGCGAATATAAACTTACTGGATTCTCTTGTGATAATGGAAATAATCTTTACAAACTTTTTAACCTGACTCTATCAAAGATAAGATATAGAAAAGCCATGTTAGAGCATAATTTTCACCTGCCTAAAATTAAAGAAAGCCATAAACATAGAGGAATAACTGAAAAAATTAAAGAAAATGATATATACTTTTTAGAGCTTATAGACGAAATAAAAAAGGATTTTAAAGATTTTTGTTCTTTAGATGCTGGAACCCTATTTGAGTTATTTATGTATTACACAGTAATAGAGTTCTTTAAAGAAAATAACATCGACGCAAAGGTCGTTAGAAACTTAGAGGTTAGTTATAAAGGAGAAGTTTTCACTGAAATTGACTTATTTGTTGATGTTTTTGGAAAAAACTTTATTTTTGAATGTAAGAACAGATACATCAGCTCAAATGCCATTCTAAAGCTTTATGGGATTATGAAAATATTAAACATCAACATTGGAATTTTAGCATCAACAAAGAGTTTTCATGGAAATTTAAAGAAGGAAGACATTTTTAAAGAATACAACATTTACATACTTGATAAATTGATTGAGAAAGAGAAAAATAGAATTTTTAAAGAGTTAAAAGAGATTTTTGGCATTTAGTTAGTTAATGCCTGCAATGGAGCTGGAATCCTACCTCCTCTTTTAATGAATTTCTCAGATGAGTATTTATTAACCTTCATGATTGGAGCTCTTCCTAATAGACCTCCATAATCAACATACTCTCCCGGCTTTTTACCTGGCACTGGGATAATTCTTACGGCAGTTGTCTTGTTATTTATAACTCCAATAGCCATCTCATCAGCTATTATTGCAGAGATTGTTGATGCTGGTGTATCTCCCGGAATGGCGACCATATCTATACCTACAGAGCAAACACACGTCATTGCCTCTAATTTTTCTAAACTTAAAGCCCCTGCCTCAACTGCCTCGACCATTCCACTATCTTCACTAACTGGGATAAATGCCCCACTCAAACCACCAACATAGCTTGTAGCCATTGCTCCTCCTTTTTTAACTGCATCATTTAATAAAGCTAATGCCGCTGTAGAACCATGAGTTCCACACTTCTCCAAACCCATGGCCTCTAAGATGTTGGCAATGCTGTCTCCTCTTGCTGGTGTTGGAGCTAATGACAAATCAACAACTCCAAACTTAACGCCCAACTCTTTAGAAACCTCTCTACCAATCAACTCTCCAACCCTTGTGATTTTAAATGCAACTTTTTTAATTTCATTTGCTAAAGTTCCAAAATCAGCATCTGGCAGTTTTTCAATAACTGCCCTAACAACTCCAGGCCCTGAAACTCCTACGTTGATAACTTTATCTCCCTCTCCAACTCCATGAAATGCCCCAGCCATGAATGGGTTGTCTTCTGGTGCATTGGCAAATACAACCAACTTAGCACATCCAATTGCTTTTTCTGTTCTAAAGGCAGTTTCTTTAATAACTTCTCCCATTCTTTTAACTGCATCCATGTTAATGCCAGTCTTTGTTGAGGCAACATTTATTGAAGAGCAAACTCTCTCTGTCTTCTCCATCATATATGGGATAGAGTCAATTAAAGCCTTATCCTCCTTTGTTGCATCCTTATGAACTAAAGCTGAATATCCTCCTAAGAAATCCACTCCAACTTTCTTAGCAGCTTTGTCTAAAACCTCTCCAACTTCAACACATGCTTTTATCTGTTCCTCTCTATCTAAATCCTTTATAGCTCCACCAATGACTAATGATATTGGAGTTACAGCTATCCTTTTATTAACTATTGGGATTCCATACTTTTCAGAGACTTTGTTAGCTACATCAACTAAATTCTCTGCAGAGGATGTTATTTTGCTGTATATGTTCTCTTTTAATTCATCCAAATCTTTTGAAACACAGTCTCTTAAGCTTATTCCTAAGGTAACTGTCCTTAAATCTAAGTTTTCCATCTTAATCATTTTGATTGTTTCAATGATTTCTTCTGGTCTGAACATGGTTATCACTTTCAAATATTTTTTTGGTCATAATTAGATTACCTAAGTGATTCGATAAAATATAAATATTTGGTTTATGAATAAACTTTGTAAATTTTAAAATTAGGGATAGGATGATGAGAACTATTATGCCCCATCTAATTAAAAAAGTTTCCAAGTAAAATAAATTTATTTATAAAGAGTTTTTATTTATTAAGAAATATTTCTTCGATTTTTTCTAAGATATTTATCTCCTCTATTCTTCCATTTTTGTCCTTGTATTTAAATACAAATCTTTTAATTCCATCTTTTTCTTCTATGTAATCTTTATTATATCTAAGCGAAGTTTTTTCATTGAGTTCAATTTTTCCATCTTTATTTTCTGCTGAAATATAAATTTCAGTCACACTTTTTTCAAATCCAGCATGTGCTAAAAAGTTTCTTATATTGAATTTATCAACTCCCTCTCTTCTAAATTTATACATTGGAATCCAATTTTCTATTATTTCGCTAAGCTCATTTGCTTTATACTTAGTATTGACTATGTTATAGAGGGATGCAATTTCGTTCTTTATAAATTGAGCATTAGGATTTTCTTTAAACAAAGTATTTTTCAATTCTTCAATTTCTTTTAAAGATAATTCATCTTTTATTAACTCTGGAATTTTGCAAATTTTTGAGGTAAAGTATGCTTTAACTAACGCATTAAATCCATCTTCGAATTTTAGATATCTTTTTAATTCTTTATTTTCTGTATCTATCTTAATATTTGAAATAAAGAAACTGATTATCTCGTTTATTTTATCGTTAATCTTTTCTTCATCAACAAAAAATGTAGAATAAACTAACGGTAGGGCATAAACTAAAGATGCTAAAAATGCATTTATATTTTGTTTCATTAACTTTAACTCTCTTATCTTTTTATTTTGATTGATTTCCTTCATTATTTTGCCAATGTCTTTTTTATCAATAAATTTGGTAGTATTTAAAAAGTTTGTTGTTACGCCATCAAAGTTTAGGGATGGAATAATAGTTTTATTCTCTACAATATGAATATTTAATGTTTCTTTTTCTCTTCCAACATATGGGTCGGAGTTATAAACAACTAATCTAACCTTGTTTTTAATTGATTGAATCTCTAAAAGGTCTTTAACTACTCTGTAAGTTAAGACGGGCATGTAATTTAAACCATGTGTTAAGTCTAAATGAACCTCTAAGTCCCCATCAAATCTTTTAGACAATTCATAAAGAGCAAAGGAATAATAATCAACTAAATTCCCATAAAATTTCCCGTTTGGAAATGTTCCAACGCCTGGACATACAATTATTTCGTAGTTGTCAATGTTTAAATTTTCTTTTATAAAACTCTCTGTCTTTTCTTTAACTTCTTTTACAATATCTTCATAATTTTCTGACTCTAAATTAGATAAAGTGTCTAAAACCAATATATAAACCTTATCTGGATTTATTTTTTCACAAATTGCAGATATTGAACTTTTTGACTCTTTTTCAATGCCATCAAATGAGTATATAACTTCTTTCCATGTTACAAAGTTTCCCCAAGGGGCAATTAATATTCTTTGCATTATTCCACCAACTCCATCTTAATCCATCCTAATGGAGCAATAACACTTTTATCTTTTACATAGAAGGTTTTTGTTGTAGGGAAATCTAAATAGCTGTTTGCTCTATACCATGCATTTTTTAGTTTTGTGTTTCTTCCTGCCAAATATAGAAATACTCTTTTAATTTCTTTAAACATCCTGTTTTCTTTATCGTGCTTCCATATCAACGGATAGACGGTCTTACTTAAAAACCCTCCTCCAAATCCTAAATTTAAATATAATGCATCTCCTTTTCTTATATCAGCTAAGAGTTTTTCATAAAATTTTTCAACATGAACAGGATTGTTTCTTTTTAATTCGAACTCAACAACGGTTTTTGAAAACTCATTACATAAATCTTTTAATTTTTCAAATTTTTCAATGTCATTATTTGGTTTATTTAATTTTATTTTCATTTTTTCAAAAAATTCATCGTTAATTTTTATATCTACCTCAAACTCGTTTTTATTCATCATTACTTCAGCATCTACTTTAACTCCCAATCTTCTATTGGCAAATTTCCATCTTTTTGTTGTTATGAACCTGAAATCCTCATCTACAAAATCACTATCTGAAATTAACAGATATTTAAAGAAATCATCATGAATGTTTTTACTAATAGCTCTATTAACAACTTCTTTTCCTTTATCACTAATTTTCACATCTTTTAATATTTTAATTAATTCAGTAAAGTTTCTATCAAAGTAATTGAATATATAAGCAGTTCTTATAGCACCTTTAATAGAACTTCCTGGAACATAATAGTTATTATTTTGGTAGATGAATCTTTTTACTCTTGTCTTACTATCGCTCTTTATTTCACATTTTATTTTTTTTACAACATAATCTTCAGCATTTAAACCGATACTTTCTAAGATGTCCTTTGCATTGAGGTTTAATCTATTGTTTGTAGTGTTGGAGATAATCAATCTGCTAATCTCATCCACTTTTTTTAAGTCATTTAACTCAGAAATTGCCTTTTCTAAATCAATTATATAAGCAGTATCATTTTCTATGAAATAATCCAGCTGTGAATATTCTTCCCCACAACCAATAAACAATGGACTTATTGTTTTACATTTTACTTTCATTTTTATCCCCCTTTAAATTAAATGGGAGTAATATTGGCTTTCCATGAGCATATACCTTACTAATTTTGTAATTTTCTGGAGTAATATCTTTTATATCTCCTTCAAATTCCTTTTTAACAATAGAACCTTCTGCTAAAGCTAAAACATTTCTTTTTGGTTTTGTTAAACATTTTGGATGATAAATATAGCCTCCAATCTCTATCAGTTTATAATATCCTATTTTTTTAATATCGTCATTTTTTGGGATTCCTACTCCCAATAACACTGAATATTTTTCATCTTTTTCGAACAATCCTTTGAAGTCCTTCGGCATATCCAAAAACTCAACGTTTTCAAAGAAACCGGCTCCAATACTTCTCTTTCCCCCCAATCCCTCATCTTCAATTAATTTGATTGATGCTTTTACTTTTTTAATAAACTCACCGTCATCGCTATTATAATCAATTAAAAAGTAAAATTCGGCTTTTGGATGGAGTTTTATGAACTCTATATTGTATAGTTGTCCTCTACCATCTTTTTCTAAGGTAGTGTTTTTTAACCTATCTATCGCTACTTTTTGTTCAATAACTCTTGAAATTAATTTTTTGTTTCCAACTTCAAAAATATTTTTTAACTTTTCAACTTCTTCATTAGATACGAGTATAGTTTTATTTATCACTTGATTATCGATAATTTCTTTTAATCTATTTTCATTCCAATTTAATATTCCTTCTAAAAGTTCTTTATAAGCTTTTATTGAAAAAAACTGAATTTTTTTAATATCTTTTGGTCTAACTCCCTCTACCTTATTTTTCAATATGTAAAATCTCGGATGCTCTGGTTTTGGGATTAAATAAATATCATCCACTTTTAAGAACAATGATGATAGCTTTATGTTTTTTATCTTTTCGAAATCTTCATCTTCTCCATATATTTTTATATAATTATTTGCTATTGCAGAGAATAAGCTATTCGAATGAAAAATATAATTGCTTCCTTCTAAACTCCCTTCCCCAAAATGGAATTTGCTATTTATTTTTGGTTTTAATACAATCATCTCCATCATTGCTCACCAAAAGATTTTAATTAACATTTAAAAATTAAGAAATAATTGATGCTAATAGCTCCAAATCTCCTCTAATTTGGCCATCAAATCATCTAAGTTACTGGCAGATTCTAATTTTACATCTTTTATTTTCATCTCATAGTACTCTTTTGGCTTATTTATTATCTTTAAATCCTTAAATTCAATTTTTCCATAACCTCTACTTCCAGAGCCACCCAAATAATCGTCTTCTAATAATCTCATACCTTCAATAAATTTTTTAATTAATTTTATATCGTCTTTTTTATAGACGTTAAAAACAATCTCAAATTTAAATTTACTTCCTGCAACTACTCTCTCCATGTTTCTAATTCCACCTTTTATAGTGGTTCCCTTGACTCTATCTATTGTGTTCTCTACTTTAATTTCTAAGTAATCATGAGGTTTCTTTTCACCTTCTGGTTGTAAATAGGCATCTCTAACCATAATCCTAACTGGCTCTTGAATAGCTTTTGAATCATGAGGCCCGAAGATTTTGCAGATTTCACACTCCCCGCAATTGCATGGCAAATTATTTCCTCTAACATCTGTCTTATATTTTCCATCCTTTTTTTCTAATAAGGCCCTAATTTTTCCCTTTAAAGAACTTCCAGGGATTAATATATTTCCAAATGCATCTCTAATAACAGGGTTGTCAGTTCCTCCAATTTTTAATGTCTCTTTTGTTCCTCCAATATGCATCCCAGTTTTTAATTCAATAACTCCTTCTAATATAACTTTTCCTTTTAAAGTTAAGATGTTATCTTCCATACCCTATCCCCCCAAAAAGTTTTTATTTATTGTGATTTTGCATGGATTTTATGATAAGCAACCAATGCCTCAAAGAATGTCTTGAAATTTTTAAATTTGTCTTTATCGTTATTTATTTCGTCTATTATTTTACTAAATGTTCCTGCTAATTTTTCTAAAGCTTCTTTTTTTCTTCTATTGGTCTCTTTACCAAAATTATAAGCTAATTTTGGTTTTAATAAAACGAGTTCTTTATACCAATCCCCAGTTTCGTCAATTCTTAAAACATAGTCATAAAAGTCCCTCATTTTTGATGATGGAATCTCTTCTAATTTTTTAGCTAAATCTTCAGCAATCTCAATAACTTCATTCGCATTTTCACTGTTGATATTTAATATTGTGTCAATTTTTTCATCTGTTAAGATGCATTTTCCAATATTGCTCATAATATCACCCTTTTCTATTTTTAAGTTCTATTATTTTGGCAGAAACCTTTAAGTCATTGCAACTGAATTTTATTTTTTGTTCATCGGATTTAATCAGTGCCATTACTTTATCCTTAAGATATTCTTCTAAGAATTTCACATAATCAAAGTTTTTCTCATAGTTTCTATGTAAGTAATATAAAGTTCTCCAATAATATGGGAGGTTAATAACAATCTCTCCATTTTTATTTCTTTCAACAATTTTTTCTAATCTCTCCGCAACGAATTGAGAGATATGCAGTAATCTCTTCTTTCCTGTGTTTTTAATTGCTTTTTCAAATTTCTCTTCCAGTTTTTCTTCGTTGAATTTCTCCACTAATTGCTCAATTTTTGATTTAAGTAAGATGTTTTCGTAAATCTCTGGTAGAGCATTAATTTCCTTCAATTTATGCCATTTTTCCCATACCTCTTTATCATAGCAAACCTCTAAATCCCAATTCATTGGGCAGTTGAATATTGTCAAAGCATTTTTGTCAATTTTTTCGTCTTTTTCTTCATTTTCATAAATGACATATTCTTTTCCAGTCTCCAATTCATTTTCAGCCATATTCACAGCCTTTTTAAATTCAAACTTAGGATTAATTATGACGATTCCGGCACTTAGCGTTATATCTGGATTGTAGCACACAAATCTCTTGAATTCTTTTCTTATTTTCTTAGCTAAATTCCAAATGGCATCCCAGGCACCAACTATCAGTGTATCATCTCCTCCTGAATAAACTAAATAGATATTATCTTTGTAATTAAGCTCAACCTCTTTTCCTTCAACTGTCCCTTTAAATGTTTCCTTCTTGATTAAATATGGGATATAACCAGTAAAGAATAAGGTTAACATAGAGCTTAAAGTGCTTAATCTTGAAAGAGAAGCTCTGTTCCCCAAACCTTCAGTGAATATAGTCCCAAGATTATCAACATCCATCTTTAAGATAGCTATTTTATTTGTCCCAGTTCTTTCTTCTGCCTGCTTTGCTAACGTATCAAAGTCCTTTATCTCCTTTCTGATTTTTCCATTTTCATCTTCAACTTCTTTTAATGGAAATGCAATACTCCAAATTTTGAATGGAATTTTTAGCTCCCCATTTTTATCTGGAAGGTTGTAAGTATTCAAAAAATATTCGTCATCGTTGAAGTTGATATTTAATCCCTCATATTCTTTAATTCCTTTTATTAAAGATGCAATGGCTGGAATATCTTTTAATCTTAGCCTGTCCTCTATAACGATGTCTGTCCTTTTTATTTTTGTTTTATTGAAGTCAATTTTACCATTTGTATAATAATCCTTCAGGAATTCTGTTAATTCTACAAATGAAGCACAGTATTTGCAAATTTTTGCTCCATCTTCATCATCATATAGTTTATGCATTTCACTTTCAGTTATCTCGTTTTTACAAATAGCACATCTTTCTTCAATTCCAATGCCATACGGTTCAAATAGCTCCTCACTAAATTTATAATAAAACCTTCTTAGTTTTTTCTGAATTGTTTCATCAGCAACCTCTTTCCACTTTTTTGAAAAGTTTGATTTTTCCTGAGATAAAAACTCATATGGTTTTATATCAACTTTTGCAATAGTTATGTATAAATCGGTTCTGAACATCTCATATAAAAGGTTATTAATCTTTTTCTCAAATTCATCAATTACATTATCCTTTATCTTATAGCTTAGAATGTAAAAATGCCCTCCTCCATAAAACAATATATTCGTTATTGGTAAATTTAGCTCTTTACATATCCATTTTGCAACAATTTCAGTTAAAAAGTCGAGATAAAAGCTTCTTCCCTTTAATGATTTTGTAGCATATTTTGATGTAATTTTGAATATAAATTTCTGTATTCCAGAAATATCTCCATGAATAAGGGAGAATAAGGTATATTTTTCCCAGGAAGGATTCGATTCATCATATAAACCATCTTCACCTATTGGAAGTTTGTCTAAAAGTTCATTTAGCATATCATCTGTTAATATTGCATCAGCTTTTTCATTTTTACTTGCATTTTCTTTGTAGATTTGATATAAACAGCATGCAATTGCACAAGTTGTTTTTAAATGGTCATAAAGGGAGATGTCTGGTAAATACCCCCTAACTTTTTTCCAATTTGTTGCAGATGGAACACACCAGAAGTATTTTTGGATTAATTGATAAAGTTTTTTAAAGTTATCTATCTTTGTTTCTTCTAATTCCTTGGAAAATTTTTCATACAAAGTATTGTAGTCAGGATTTGGAGATGTATACGGAAAGATTGTATAATTATTTATTGCCAATGGCTGTAATCCATACTTTCCTCCTTTAATGTATATTTGGGATATTTTGTCCTCAATATTTTTTCTATCTTTCTCATTCAATCTTATAAGTTCAAAAATTGATAATAATCTCTGCTCTTCTTTTGGGATTTTATATATATTGTTGTTTCCTTCTTCTACTTCATCTCTTTCAGCACTACTTAACCAGTCGGCTAATCTTAATATGCCCACCAATCCAGTTTTTTTATTTTTATTGTGATGTTCTTTAATTAAATCAACAACATCCTTCACAATATCTTTATCTATTCCAAACTTTTCATAATTTTTTTCAACGAAATTTGCTCCAACAGTTTGATGATTTCCATTAAATTCTTTGTTTGTTGTTCTTTGCAAAAATTTTCCAATGTCATGGAGTAATGCCCCAATTTTTAAGGCAGTGTATTCATCATATTCTTTCATCCAAATCCCCCAACTTTACATTTCTAAACTAACAACTTAATATGCCTCATATTTCCTAAATCTACAATGTTCAAATTTTCTAATGGTAATTATTTTCCTATCTTTATATATATCTTTTACGATTCGTTTTGTAGTGGAGTATATGGGTATTAAATCATTATCAATTGCAAAATTTACCATCTTATATGTAGCTCCGAAATCCCCTTGGATTAAAACATAATCTTTTGGTTTGGCATATTTTTTCAAAAAATCTTTTATTGGCTTTATATAATCTTCAATATCTTCGATATCTGGAGGAATGTTAGACCATAATTCTTGAAGTTCTTTAGGTAAGTAAATGAATTCATCCACTTTTAGACTTTCCTTTGCATCCTTAATTTGCTCTTCTGTAAGCTTATGGGAAAATAACAAAAACATTCTCGGCATAATTTCACCTTCTATTATTGTAAAATTTGTTATATTCTCTTTTTATTACATCGAAAGGTATATCTTCTGATATTTCTGATAAATCTTTATTTAGCAAATTAATTATCTCCTTAGAGGCATTTATTACTTCATTAGATATAGGTTTAAACCTATTTGAGTATATTTTAAAGTAATTGGCATTTATCTCGCTTAGAATATTATTTTTTGAGCAAAGATTTTTGTTCAACAAAATCCATCTAAACATCTCTTTATCCTCTTTATCTTCAACATTATAGGCATTAGAAAGCTTAGATTTGGCATAATGCATAATTGCATTTTGTAGTGCTAAACTATCCAATAATTCCTCATCTTTTGTATTATTTAACATGTCAAAAGCTTCTTCCAATTCATCAACACTATTTATGTTTTTGTGGAATATATTGATAATTTCTCTCAGTTTTTCACTATTACATCTGCTGTTTCTATTTAACAGATAGTTCCTTACAAAATTCCAATATTCCTCATTATCTTCAAAATTATACGCTTTAATTATTTTTTTAATTATTTGCATATTTAAAATATTTTTTAGCAGTTTTAATGTTTTTTCATTCGGATTGTTTTTAACACTAAGCTTTAGCTCCTCAATTACTTTATCAAAATCTGGCAATTCTATATTTTTTAATAAATCAATAACATCTTTTAAGTCATTTTCAGGATTGAACTCATCTCCTTTCTTGCTAACGTCTGCATGAGCAATTTTGTTTCTTATATTTCTTAATCTTCTATAATGTATATCCTTTATAGCCCCAAATGCAGGATATTTATTTAAGCAAGGATTGTATATTATTCCTTTCATTGTTTCCCTATTCTCGTGAATTGGTGGCAAATTATAAAGCTCGCACAATCTCCAAAATATTGAATCAGTTAGACATAAGTAACCAGAACTGTATTTTTTATTGTCAAAGTTCCATTTTGCCATAGATATTTGAAACTCAAAATCAGAATCTTCATATTTCAATCTCTCAATAAACTTATACAACTCAGGGATGAAATATTTTAAAAATTTCCCTTTGTCTTTTTTATCATCTAATAATGGTTTTAGGTTTTTAACTTCCTCTCTCAGTTCTTTTAAATAATTTGCATCAATATATCTCGAAATTTTTTGTAATTTCTCAGCTATTTCTTTGTCTTCTTTTTCCAAAAGCTTTGAAATTAAATAACTGTTTCCATAAGTAGTGAATTCATACATTCCCCTAATCCACTCTGATATTTCAAATATTGGACTTAAATCAACAACTGGAACTATGCCACCAAATTCCCATCTTACATCAAACATCCCATAAAAGATTCCCTTTAGCTTAACATTTTTAAAATACTTCATAAACTCCAACATAACATACATAAACAATGGGATAGACCTAAATGAGTGAGTTATATCTAAATAAATCTCATCTCCATCATTTACCTCATTTATTAAGTTCATAAATAAATCAAAATTCTCCCAAATCTCTTCCTCAGTGATTCCATACTTAATAATCTTACACTTAGAACCGCCAACAGCATTAGGATTAATTTTTTTCAAATATTTGTCAATAATCTCCCCCACTCTCTTTAAATCACTTTCAGAAAGTTCATAATTGTCATATTTTGACTTTCCTACCTTTTCTCCAATCTCTATCCAGTATTCTTCATCAAATTCATCAACTTTTTTAGCATAATATTCATATAACCTTTCCCACATTGATTTAGCAGTCCCCACAACAATAACTTTATCTACCTTTAACTTTTTAATTAAAATTGATAAAATAAATGGCTCTTCAGTTATCTCATTACCAAATTTATATTTTGCCATCTGATATTGCCTTTCACGAACATTGGCTTTTGTGTCTCCAACACCTAAAGGGGAGATGAGGACTTTCAACATTCCACCTCAGAAATTTGTAGAACCTTAACTATAATAAAAAAGTTGTATAAATAGTTTTCTATTTTATTAATTTGGAAATATTAATATGGTGATAACTATGCACATATTAAAAATAGCTTATGACGGAAGATACTCCTTCCAACAACAACCACATAAACAGACAGTTTGCGATATCCTCTTAGATACCTTAGAAGAGATTGATTTTTTAGCTAAAAAGAAAATAATCTACAGTGGAGGAAGGACAGATAAAGGAGTCTCTGCCTTAGGAAATTTTGTTATTGTAGAGCTAAAAAAAGAACCCATCCTCTCATACATAAATGCAAAATTAAAAGATAAAGGCATCTGGGTTTTGGGATATAGAGAAATAGATGAAATACCAAAAGTAAAATACAGACATTATAGGTATATACTGCCAAATATCAACTATAACATAGATGCAATAAAAGAGGGAGCAAAGAAGATGATTGGCACTCATTCCTTCCACAACCTATCAAAGAGAGATAAATCAAAAGAAAAAAGTCCAATAAGAACCATATACGATATAAAAATCTCTGAAAATGAGTTTTATTTAACAATAGACATTATTGGAGAGAGCTTTTTATGGAATATGGTTAGGAAGATAGTTGGAGCATTAGATTTAGTTGGTAGAGGAAAAAAGCCAGTAGATTGGATTGGTAAGCTTTTAGATGAGAATCATAGAGAAGGAGTTCCAACATTTCCACCAGATGGATTAATACTTGTTGAGGCCAAGGTAGATGTTGATTATATATATGACAACTACTCAATAAGAAAATTTAAAGAGTATTGGGAAGAGTTCTTTAAATTGCAAGTTATGAAGTTAGGTATAGCAAAAACAGTATTGGAGTTTATTTAAGTGTGCCCCGGGGGAGCAAAGGAGACTCATCGCTTGCCGGGATGTCGCTCATCCCCCGCGGTTTCCCGGGGCATTTTTATAGCTATAATGTTATATTTATTAACCAAAATTTAAACCTTTTGCTGATAGCTATTAATAGGCTGAGAGGATGAAAAAATATATCATAAGTATTGGAGTTGATATCTCAGATAATGATGTAAAAACAAACCCCAAGGTTAATGAATTGGTTAATAGAGAAGTTAAAGAGAAATTATCAAAATTAGGCATAAAAAGCTGTATCTCAAACATAACTGGGGACGATATAGTTATAACATCCTTTGTCCCAGAAAATTTAATTGAAGAGAACAACAGAATAATCTTTGAAATTCTAAATAAATATGCTGAAGGCTTTGATGATTTAAAAGGCATATCTAAAGATAAAGATAAAGCTGGAGAGGGCTTATCCTACGCTATAGCTGAATCTGCATCAGAGTATGGAGATGCCTTAATAATAGCTTTTGATACCTACGGTGGAGAGAGCTTTGTAGATGAGATGGCTTTATTTGTTAAGGAGATAGGGGAGAAGTTTGGCTATGACGTCGGTTGCTCTGTCTCTAATGAGCCAATAAAGATCCCTGGTATTGGATATACCGGAGCTGAGAGTGATGATCCAGTGGTTGTTATAACTGTTGAAGAGCTTGAAGATATCCCAAAATTAGCCTGCCTTATCTATGGTGGTTTATTGAGCTTTGATAAAATATGCTTTGTCAAAAATGGGGAAGAGATAAATATCATCCCACCAGGAGTTATATATACTATGTCAGCATTCTTAAATGGAAATGTAATTGATTTATATGAGGGGATTAGGAAAAGAGTAAAATTTTAATGTGAGATTATGGAGTTGCAATACTTCATATTAGCATTTACATCAATATTCTCAATTTTAAACCCATTTGGTGCTGTTCCTGTATTTATAACTTTAACTGAGTCCTATCCAAAAAAGGAGAGAGATTTGGTTGCAAAGAGAACAGTTATTTATGCATTAGCTATATTATTGGCATTTACACTTTTTGGAGAGTGGATACTAAAGTTTTTTGGCATATCTTTAGATGCCTTTAAGATTGCTGGGGGTATTTTGTTGCTATTAATATCTTTAGACATGGTTAGGGGTCAGCAAGAGGCAAAAATCCATAGAAAGGAGATAGAAGCTGCTTATGAAATTGATGAGATAGCATTGATGCCTTTAGCAACCCCTCTATTGGCTGGACCGGGTTCAATAACTGCCTGTATGGTTGCAATGGCTGAGGCATCAGACATTGGAGATAGGTTTTTGGTTATATTGGCTATACTATTATCCCTTGGAATAACCTACCTAACATTACTATCAGCTGAAAAGGTCTTAGATAAGATTGGTAGATTAGGGATTAGAATATTAACAAGAATGATGGGTTTAATATTGACAGCAATAGCTGTGCAGATGATAGTCAATGGAATTAAAGGGGCTTTATTATAAAACTTTGAGGTGATTGCCTTGGATATAAACTTGGATAAGTATAAAAACTTAACAAGAACCTTAACAAGGGAGTTTATCAACCTAAACCCAATACAAAGAGGAGGAATTTTACCAAAAGAATCCAAAAAAGCAGTTTATGAGTATTGGGATGGTTACAGCGTATGTGATTACTGCCATGGAAGGTTGGATGAGGTTACATGCCCTCCAATAAAGGACTTTTTGGAAGATATAGCCAAGTTTCTAAACATGGATTGTGCAAGACCTACACATGGAGCAAGGGAAGGAAAGTTTATTGTCATGCATGCAATCTGCAATGAAGGAGATTATGTTGTCTTAGATAAAAATGCCCACTACACAAGCTATGTTGCTGCTGAGAGGGCTAAATTAAATGTTGCAGAGGTTGGCTATGAGGAGGAGTATCCAACCTACAAGATAAACTTGGAAGGCTATAAGGAGGTTATAGACAACTTAGAGGATAAGGGAAAAAATGTTGGATTAATTTTATTGACCCACGTAGATGGAGAGTATGGAAACCTAAACGATGCTAAAAAAGTTGGTAAAATTGCTAAAAATAAGGGAATTCCATTCCTGCTGAACTGTGCATACACAGTTGGAAGGATGCCAGTTGATGGAAAAGAAGTTAAAGCTGACTTTATAGTTGCGTCTGGGCATAAGAGTATGGCAGCCTCTGCCCCTTGTGGTATTTTAGCATTTAGTGAAGAATTTGCCGACAAAATAACAAAAACCTCACAGAGATTCCCAGTTAAAGAGGTTGAGATGCTTGGATGCACAAGTAGAGGATTACCAATAGTAACATTAATGGCGAGCTTTCCTCATGTTGTAGAGAGAGTAAAAAGATGGGATGAAGAGATTAAAAAAACAAGATACGTTGTTGATGAACTTGAAAAAATTGGATTTAAGCAATTAGGAATTAAACCAAAGGAACATGATTTAATTAAATTTGAAACACCAGTATTAGATGAGATTGCTAAGAAAGATAAAAGAAAGGGCTTTTTCTTCTATGATGAGTTGAAGAAGAGAGGAATAGGAGGAATAAGGGCTGGAGTTACTAAAGAAATTAAGATGAGTGTCTATGGCTTAGAATGGGAACAGGTTGAGTATGTCGTTAATGCAATAAAGGATATCGTGGAGAGTTATAAATAATTATGTAGGGATATTATTATCTTAAATATATTGATTTTTATAGACAAAGCCCTTATAAGTGCGTGTATGTATAATATTGTATAGGCTTAAAAGAGGGAGTTGGTGGTTATGCAATTTGATGCATTTGCTATATTAGTATTGCTTGTAATTGGCTTTATGGTTGTATTTTCAACATTATTGGCTATATGGTATTGGAAATTTGGAAGAAAGTTAATTCATCAAAAAGAGTAACTATAATTCTTTATAAATATCATACAGGATACTTCCAAATATCCAACTAAGATAAAACATTGCCAAAATGTCAATTAAACACAATGTTAAACCAGTAGCAAAACTTCCTTCAGAAAATGCAACCTTAACAATGACTGCAACCAATAAGGTTAATCCCGCACCGAGAAATATCTTGTAAATATCAAAGATAGCATTAAATATGAGCTGTTTTTTCTCATCCATAACTATCACAACCTTATCTCTAATATATTTAAATATAATACTTCAGACTTTTCTATTTTTATGTTTCAAAATTGCGAAGTTTTGGCATTTGATTATCAGTTTTTAGCCTTTCTTTCTGCTTATTGGTTTTTTTGTAATAACATATAAACCTAATGGAATTTAACGGAAAATTATCTTTATATACTTTAAATAGAGAGTGATAATTCCTTAAAATAGTATATAAATCTGTAACCTTAAGTAAAAGAAAAAAAGATGAATCTATATCTTAAATTCTCCTTTCTCTATCCTCTTCTTTAACTCCTTAGCCAACTTTAAAGCCCTCTTTCTGTCTGACTGCCTACAAGTTATTGGAATGCCACATATAGAACCAAGTTTTGTTTCAAACACTCCGTGGGGGCAGATATTACAGATTCCGCAGCCAAAACAATCCTCAGTTATCTTTATTTTTCCTCCTTCTCTCTTTATAGCTAAAGTTGGGCAGTATTTTTCAGCTAAGCATTCTCTGCAGTTTTTACATCTATCTAAATAAATTTTTGGCCTTAAATCCACATTCTCCCAAACTTCTGCATAATTGCCAATATCTATAATCTCCCTACCAAATATATTAACCAAAGGCAGAGCAATATCTTTATCAAGCTTCTTTAAAGCTTCTTTATGTTCTTTCACATTAATAGGGACAGCTATTGTATTATATATCTCTACTCCATTTGAGGTTATAAATCCTCCAAGATAATAGGCATTCATATCCTTCATATCTGCAGACATCATTAAATTTGGCTTCTCTATTGATGACCTTGTTCCAAAGCCTAATATAATAGCTTCAGCACCATTTAATAGAGCTTTTTTTCCAACAACGTCTTTTTCATCTTTGATAACCATATTCTCCAATGGGTTAAACATCCCACAGCCAGAGAATGATGCCTCGCCATTCTTTAAAGGCAATCTATGGAATATGGTTTTAACTTCTCTATCGGATAGATTAGTTATTGCAGAGTAGTTTTTAAATGCCAATCTTGTCCCAATCATCTTTGCAGTTGGCAAATCATCTATAGTTATCTCATTTTTGTAAATTTTTCCTTCACTTACTGCTTTAGCTTCTACAACTTTACCTTTAACCAAATCTTTAAATAAAAATCCCACTTCCCCATAAAATATTGCATCTACCTTACCCAAAAATTCGTTTGGGCAGATGCCAACAACTCCTTTAATATCATCTAAATAAATCTCCTCTGCCCTTCTAAAAATATTATTAAAAGGGATGTGGAAGATTCCAGCAGTTCCAGACATTATTCCGCAAGTTGCTGATGTTACAACATCAACCTCATCTATTTTATCCTCTTCATTATTTCTGATATATTTCTTTAGCTCGTCTATTGTTATTACTTTTAATTCTTTTTCCACAGTGCCACCTTTTTATCTTCCCATTCTTTTACACATCTCTAACAATCTCTCAATTCTCTCCTCAGTTGGTGGATGTGTTGAGAAAAGCTTCATAACAAAATCCTCTTTAAATGGATTTACTATAAACATGTGGGCGGTTGCTGGGTTTCCTCTTTCCAATGGATATAGCTCTACTCCTCTCTCTAACTTAGCTAATGCGTTAGCCAACCACAGTGGATGTGTTAATTTAGCTCCCTCTTCATCTGCATAAAACTCTCTCTGTCTTGAAATTGCAAATTGGATTAATGTAGCTGCAATTGGGGCTAATATTAATAACAAAATTGTTCCAATTAACTCTAATGGATTTTCTTCATCCTCATTATAACCAAAAAACAATCCCCATTTTAACCATTCGGCAACGTATATTATAGCCCCAGCTAATGTAGCTACTATCGTGCTTATTAATATGTCCCTGTGCTTTATATGTGATATTTCGTGCCCAATAACTCCTTCTAACTCTTCTGGTGATAATAATTGCAGTATTCCCTCAGTTACCGCCACAACAGCATTTTCTGGATTTCTACCTGTAGCAAATGCATTTGGTGTCATTGTTGGAACTATTGCCACTTTTGGTTTTGGTAGTCCAGCTTTTCTCGCAACTCTTTCAACCATTTGATGTAACCATGGCATTTCATGTTCATCCAAAATTCTTGCGTTGTAACTCATTAACACAAGTTTATCACTGAAATAATAGGCAATAACATTTGGAATTAAAGCGAAAATTATGGCTATCAATGGGTGTATATGTAACATTATACAAAATGTGTAAATTAACCCCACAAGTAGGGCCATTAATAAGTAGGTTTTTATTTGATTTATCATAATCCATCACACTCATCATCTTGGTTGAAACTTTGTTTAAAAATATTGTAAATACAAAAAGCTTAAATAATTTACGCGTTAAAAAATATTTATATGGGCTTGTTGATAATTTTGATTAAGGTGTTTTTAGGTGTTTATTATATTGTTGTGTTTGTCTCGCTGAATGGACTTGGAATTTGATAAGGTTGTTAATTAGATAGTATTTGTTAATTTAGAGGATTTAAATTTAATTTCTAAGGGTTTGTAAGTTTGATTATTTGGAATATTCAGGTTTATTGAATTATTTAGATTTTTAAAATTTAAGGTTAAATAATTAGGTAAATAAAATTTCTCTAACTAATAAGTTAAATTTTTGAATTTAGGAAGATAAAAATGCTCTATTTTATTGATGATGGAAAAACTTATATAGTGTTGGGTTTATAAATAAAGATAGTTATTTACCCTTAGAAAAATATACCTCCGAAAAGCTTAAATATTAGAAGAGTGATTAAAATTATATTGTCGATGATTGCCCTGTTAAAATCAGACCTCTTGGAGGATGGAAACTTTACATTCGTTGAAGTTGTAGACCCTGCTATGAAAGTGGTTAAAATCAGACCTCTTGGAGGATGGAAACACGTTATATGGGCTTATAAATTCTCTAAAATACTTAAGTTAAAATCAGACCTCTTGGAGGATGGAAACTCGATGAACATACATATATCTGTTATAACTCTCAAATGTTAAAATCAGACCTCTTGGAGGATGGAAACTTTTTCTGCCTAACAACTGCGTAGTGTTTTGTTTCTAGTTAAAATCAGACCTCTTGGAGGATGGAAACTTCGATTAAAAAGCTTAATAATTCATCTGAATAATCGTGTTAAAATCAGACCTCTTGGAGGATGGAAACCTGTTACATCACAACTTAAAATTCCTAATCTTTATGACTAGTTAAAATCAGACCTCTTGGAGGATGGAAACGACACACCTCTACGAATTCGATATAAAATATCTTTCTCACTGTTAAAATAAGATTATTACTATATAAAAAAATAAAAAAGTTATAAAAGGTGTAAAATAACTTTTATTTATTGCTGTTTTCCTGTTTTACTGGATATGGCATGAACTCAACAGTTCCTCTCTGTCTTACTGGTTGCTTATATAATTCCATCAGCATATAGACCTCTTCAGGAACATTTGTATCTACGTCCAAACCAAGTTTTTTAGCTTCTTCAACAGTTATTGGATAGTCATGAGTCCACCTACCTTCTGTTAATGTTTTAGATAGTTCTTTAGCTTTCTCTTCTCCATATTTATCCTTTAATAAACTATATACAAAATTTTGAACCTGATTTATTGCTTTTTTGGCAATATCTGCCAATATTAAGGTTTGGTCATCTACCTTATCAACTCCCTTCTGCTCTACAGCTTTAACTATACTTGGAGCAGGATATTGCCCAAGCTGTGGGTCTACAGGACCTAAAACTGCATTTTCATCCATAATTATTTTATCTGCAGCTAAAGCTATTAAAGTCCCCCCACTCATTGCATAATGTGGAACTATAACCCTCGTCTCTGCTGGATGTGCCTTTAATGCCTTTGCTATTTGAGTAGCTGCTAAAACTAAACCTCCTGGAGTGTGGATAATTAAATCTATAGGCTTATCTTTTGGAGCTGTTCTTATAGCCCTCAAAATCTCTTCACTATCTTCAATGGTTATGAATTTATAAACTGGGATTCCAAATAAGCCAATGCTTTCTTGTCTATGTATCATTGTTATTACTGTCGAATTTCTTTTACTTGAAAGCTCTTTAAGGATTTTTAATCTTGCAAGTTGTAATTGCTTATACTGTATTTGAGGAGCCATAATTAAATAGAAGAACAAAAGCCACCAAATTAACGAGCCAATAAAACCACTAAATATGTCCATTCTCTCCCCCACTTAAATTATCTTTTTTATCCAATTATCTACTCTATCTAAAAAGTTATCATCTTCATCATTTATATTGTTATTTATCTCAATCTCTGGGATTTCTATTTCTAAATTAACATTAAAGGCATTTTTGCAGAAGCTTTCATAATCAATCTCTACCTCTGGAATCAGCCCTCTACTCTCATTAGCTACTTTTCCAACACCATAAAGCTTTATGTTGTATTTTTCAGCTAAACTTTTTAATTTATTAAAACCCTCCCAACTATAAACTTTATTTAAAATAATTCCCTCCACTTTAATTCCAATATCTTTGAGTAAACTATAATATGCCATTGCCTCTACAAAAGCCCCTTCTATCCCACTTATATTACAGGGGCTTACTATATAGACAGGAAATCCAAGCTTTTTGGCTATTTGATAGGATGAGATATTTTTTAATGAAGCAGTAAAAGCTCCCATAACTCCCTCAACTATTATATAATCATAATCTGCCTTTTTTATATACTCCAAAAACTCTTTAACATCAACCCATCCTCTTTCTCCAATCTTTATACTATTGTATTTTGTCATCTTCTCTCTCAATAAATAAAGAGCAGGCACAATATCCCTAACATCCCCACCAATCTTAGTTACAAAAACCCTTCCTTTTAATTTTGCTGATATTGCTGTAGTTAAAAATGTTTTTCCACTATTTGATGATGTTGCCAATAAAATAATTCCTCTTTTTTTATTTTTATCTTTTTTGTTATTTTCTATTAATTCTGGATTTAACCTATACTTTAAAGCTCTCTTCTTTAATTCGTCTTTTATAATCTTATTTTTTTCAAATATCTCCTCTTTCTCATCTTCTGCAACTCCCAAATGTTTTAAAAAATTGTCTCTAACAAATTCATTGTCCAAGAAGTTATGAACCATTGTTCCAAATACTTTATCTTTAAAAGCCCCAGATATAATCTCTTGCTCTTTACCCAATTTATAATTTAGTTTTTTTACTTTTGAAACTGTTAATATCTTTGTCTCTTTATCAACTATCCTAATGTCTCCATAAGTGTGGCAGTGGAAACCCTCTCCCCTACCCTCTCCAAATATTGATTTTTTTAACTTAAACTCAACTCTATCAGTGCAAACTAATGGGTAAAACTCGACATCCAACAAACCTAACCCTTCCCTAATTATTGGAACACTGCTCTTCCTTCCAATGTCTATTTTTTTTGATAATATTTGAAATCCACTGCAAATTCCAATAATGTAGCCAGCAAAGTTGAGTATCTCATTTTTTATCCCTTCATTTAACGATTTACTTTCAACTAAACTACCTCCAGGTATTATCAAAACATCCAAATCTTTAATTTCTTTGTAGTTCTTTTCATCAATAATTTTTGTTGGTAAATTGCCGAAATCTTCAAATAATGGAAGAGACCCTTTAATATCCAAAATACCAATTTCCATAATTCCACCTGCTATAAAAATGTCAAATTGGGATATAAATGAATTTAAAAGATAGGAAGTTAAAGAAGATAATAGAAATTTTAAGCTTAATCTTTACGTTTGAGATAGTTATATCCTTCATACTTTCAACATACAACCCACCATATCAGGATTTGTTAATAAGGTTGGATTATATCTCAATTATGTTTTTTACATTTGAGTTTATATACAATTTTTACTATGTTGAGGACAAGGTAAGGTTTTTTAAGGACATTTACAATATTGTTGATGCCATTGTTGTTATTGCTTTCTTGCTATATTCCTTACAGATATTCTATTCAAAAGCATTTTTGGGATTGAGAATTATAAACCTAATAAGAATCTTAGTATTACTTAGAATAATCAAGTTGAGGAAGTTGGAGGAAAATCAGGCATTGATAAACTTTCTAACATTGCTAACAATTTGTTTCATTGCCTCATGCTTAATCTGGATTGCTGAATCAGATGTGAATCCATCAATAAACAATTTCTTTGATGCTTTCTATTTCACTACTATATCAATAACAACAGTTGGTTATGGAGACATAACACCAAAAACAGACGCTGGAAAGTTAATAATAATATTTTCCGTCCTCTTCTTTATTTCTGGATTACTAACTTCATTACAAAAGGCATTGAAGGGAGATTAAATGGAAACTATTAAAAAAATAGAACTTGGCGTAATAGTTATCATCTTACTCATCTTAATTGAAGCTATAATACTGATGACTGTTGAGGGCTGGGATTTTTTCACAGCCTTTTATACTGCAGTTGTTACCATTTCAACAGTTGGTTATGGTGATTACACACCAAAAACATTTATTGGGAAACTTTCAGTTATAATCTATATATTTGCTGGAGTAGGAGCAGTTGCATACACCATGGGAAATATAGCAAGTTTTTTCATTGAAGGACATTTTAAAAAATACTTTCGGTTGAGAAAAATGATGGACAAAATCAAGAAACTGAATAACCATTACATAATCTGCGGTTATGGAAGATTAGGAAAAGTGATAGCTGAAGAATTTAAAAAATCTAACATTCCATTTGTTATCATTGATTCAGACGAAAAAATATTAGAGGAAGCTATTGAAAAAGACCCAAATCTTGTGTGTATTGTTGGTGATGCTACATCAGATGATATTCTAAAAAAGGCAAAGATTGAAAAAGCTAAGGGGTTGATTTCAGTTGTTTCATCAGATGCTGAAAATGTTTTCATAACTTTATCGGCAAAAAAGCTGAATCCAAATATCTACATAGTAGCAAAAGCAGAAAAACCATCAACATTGGATAAATTAATAAAGGCAGGAGCTGATAGGGCTGTCTGCCCATATATAGTTGGAGGAATGGAAATTGCAAGAATAGCTATAAATCCAGATATTGTTGAATTCATCCACTCATTAGTAGCTACGGAAGAGGATATGGAAGTTAGGAGATACATTGTAAAAAATAAAGAACTTGATAACAAACTTTTAAAAGATTCGGGTATTAGGGAAAAAACTGGAGCTACAATTTTAGCAATTAAAAAAGGAGACAAAACAATTACAAGCCCACCTCCAGATACCGTAATTAATATTGGAGATACCATATATGCCTTTGGAACTAAAGAACAGCTTGAAAAGTTAAAAAGATATGTTGAGGGGATAATTTAGGTTAAAACCCCTTATATTTCAGAATTTTTAATTTTTTATTTTTATAAACACTTATATTTTTATTCTCAAATTAATTAATATCTCACTTCTAAAATAAGAAATCCTGAGACAACGGTGTGATATTAATTCAAAAATAATTATAAAACAATTAACAAATCCTTAAAAGATAAAGACTTTAAAAAAAGTACTTAGAGATGTAGAAAAACAGATGAAAGCTTTAGAAAAAACTTTTAAGTTTTAATATTAAGAGTTACTTGGCCAAATAAATATAAATTCTCCCATAGCCTCCCTTATCATCAACTTTAATCCAGATGTATCTATACTTTTTAAAGTCTATTGGCTTATACTTCTTCCCTTCAAGTTTTTCAGTTAAAGTTAAATGCCCACTCAATCTCCTATCCAACCATCTACCATACTGTTCTCCAAACTCTGGATATAAGTTGCACTCATAAGGTTGATAAACATAAATTCCTTCATGAAATCCATAAGGCAGATATTTCATACTCTCCATATTATTAATTCTTTGGTCTGGTTTTAACCTATATTTTTTAGTGAAGTAATCTATAATTGCATTTTCAATTACTTTCTTTTCTTCTGGAGATAATATTTTGTTGGTTGGATTATATTGCCATCTAAACATCTCTGCTTTGACATCATAAACCTCATCCACAGGAATATAAAAATGATAAACTCTTATTGAGTTTGGATTTAGATCTGGATGTTCCTTTAAAAACTCTTTTATGTGGCTATCAACATCAGTTATTGGGGCATGTTGGTCTATAGCAAAATATTTATCTCCAATTTTTACAGCACAAAAGGCATGCCCTCCAGAGTAGGGGTTATGGCTATCAATAACGAATACATAAGCATCCTTATGAAGCCCTAATAAAAGGCATGCTGTTAATAGAGCATAGTCAATACAAGTTCCTGATTTTTTCATGTATGTCTCAGTAGGGGATTGGATATAAGGATTATGAGAAAACATTTTCTTATAGTCATAACCAATATTATCTTCCTGCCAAAAGATTATATTCCAAATTGTTTCATACATATCTTTGCCTTGGAAATGATAAGCCCATGACTGCAGATTTATAATTTCATCCTCATTAAGCTTTGAATACATTTCATTCCCTAAGCTATCTAACTGAAATACAGATGAGTTGCCTATAAAATGATATGCAGCAACTGCAACTATTGCAATTATAAAGTATTTCTTTAAGCCCATAATCTCCCAGCTCTTTTTTTATTAAATTCTTTAACTTTAATATCTTTAAAATTATCTCTATATAGATTTATTTATTTGAATTTTTAAATCTAAAAGTAAAATACAAATAACTATGATATTGTATGACGTTTATACAAAAAAGCTTTAATTTGTTTCTAACGTTTTTTACCACCCAATTTAAAATACCAAACATACAAAGTTAACGACAAATAAAACAATTAATCCCAAAAGATGCCAGTCCCATAATCATAAACAAAGTTTGGTTATCCATAAACATAGCCTTTTGTTCAATATATTATCCATGTCATTAGCATTAATGAAAATTGATTGTAATGTATTAAAAAATAGAACATTAATGTATGGCGCGGGGGCCGGGACTTGAACCCGGGCTGGGCGTTGCCCAACGGGATTAGCAGTCCCGCGCCGTACCAGGCTGGGCCACCCCCGCTCTAAAAGCAAACACTAATAGGGTAAAAGGGATATATATAGTTTTCGTTTAACATACCATAAAAATTTTATACTATCAAATATAGTTAAAATTATAAGAGGGCTCGTGGTCTAGTGGCTATGACGCCGCCCTCACAAGGCGGTGGTCGCGGGTTCGAATCCCGCCGAGCCCACTAATTTTATTGTTGTTATTTTTACTTTCTGTTATCTATTATGTCATATTACTACACTAAAATCTTTTTTATTTATCTGGTACTTAATAATAAACTATTTAGTTTATTGGGGTGTGTTTTTATGAAACTTAGAATGAAGCCAGAGGATTTTATCGTTGAAGAAATTATCGATTTTGATAAAATATCTGGGAATAAGTGTTATCTCTACAAATTAACAAAGAGAAACATAGAAAGTTTGAAAGCATTTTCTTATATATCAAAGAAATTTAAAATTCCGTTGAGAGATATTGGTTATTGTGGATTAAAAGATAGACATGCTTTAACCACTCAATATATATCCATACCAAAAAAATATGGGAAGCTAAGCTTAGATGAACCAAATTTAAAGTTGGAATTAGTTGGAGAATCAAAATTTTTGTTATTGGGAGATTTGGAAGGAAACAGATTCACAATAACAGTTAGAGGGATAAAAAAGGACGATATCCCAAAAATAAAAGAAAATTTAAAATACTTAGAATTTGGAGCTCCAAATTACTTTGATAGTCAGAGGTTTGGAAGTGTTTTTGATAAAAAGTTTATTGCAAAAGAGGTTATAAAGGGCAATTATGAAGAAGCTGTAAAAATACTATTAACAAAATACAAAAAGTCTGAGAAGAAGATAATAAAAGATTTGAAGAGATTTATATCTAAAAACTGGGGAGATTGGGATAAAGTTTGGAATTATATTAAGGAAAATAATATTAAGGCAAAGTTGTATGTAAATATGGTTAAAGAGCTTAAAAAAAGCAATGATTACAAAAAAGCCTTAAGTTATGTTGATGATAGATTGAAGAAAATTTTTGTCGCTGCTTATCAAAGTTATCTATGGAATGAGTGTGTAAAAGAGCTATTAAAGAAATACATACCAGAAGAAGATAGGGTTTATTATGAATACGAATGTGGAACTCTCATGTTCTATAAAAAAATGGATAGAGAAGTTTTTAATTTATTGAAAGATAAAAAATTCCCAACAATAGCTCCAGATATTGAATATAGCGGAGAAGAAAAAGAAATTATTGAGGAAATCTTAAAGAGAGAAGGTATTACTATGGAAGATTTAAACAATATAGGGGGTTTAGGAAGATTCATATACAATGAAAGGAAAATTCTCTCAGTCCCTAAAAACCTAAAAATTGGAGAGTTTGAAGAAGATGAGTTAAATAAAGGGAAGTATAAAATAACCTTAAGCTATGAATTGGAGAAGGGAAGTTACGCAACAATTATAATAAAGAGGGCTTTCTTAGGAGTAAAAACTAAAAAAAGAAAGAGATAGATTAATAACAAATAGTTAGTGTTAAATATTTAAGGGCATAATTTAATATTAAACAAAAATTAAAATTTCTTATAAGCTGGTGGTTGTTTTGAAGCATGTGAAGATATTTAATGGGATTAATGAATGTGATATATATTTAATTGGAACTGCCCATGTTTCAAAGGATAGCATTGAAGAAGTAGAAAACATTATATCATCTGTCTCTCCAGAAGGAGTTGCTGTAGAGCTTGATGATAGAAGATTTTTCTCACTGATTTCAAATGAAGAGAAAAAAGTGGATTTAAAAAAAGTATTAAAGGAAGGGAATTTTTTAAAATTTTTCATATATTTAATTTTAGCTAATTCTCAAAAGAAGATAGGGGAGAGTCTTGGAATAAAACCTGGTAGTGAGATGAAAAAAGCTATAGAAATAGCGAGTAGGTATGGATTGCCAATATATCTAATTGATAGGGATATTAATATCACCTTATCAAGATTGATGGATAGAATGACATTTAAAGAAAAAATAAAGATTTTTTGGGAGCTATTAAATTCTGATGAGGGAGATTTAGAGGTAGATGATGATTTATTAAAAGAGATGGTTGAAAATCCAGAAAAATTTATTAAATTGTTAAAGGAGATGTCTCCAACGATATATGAGGTTTTGGTAGATGAGAGAGATAGATTCATGGCTAAAAGATTGTTTGAGTTAAGTAAAGGTAAAAATTCTTTAGTGGCAGTAGTTGGAGCTGGACACGTTGAGGGAATTGTGAGATATTTAAAACAGCTTGAAAATGGAAAAGATATTGATTTAATGGAACTAATAAAAGTAAAAAAGAGAAAAAAATCTCTAACAAAGCTTTTAACTTATGGTATTTCATTGGCAATAATTGCTATCTTTTTGTATATTGTATATTATGCCTTAAACAATCCTGAATTGTTGAAAATGATAACTTTTCAATGGATAATATTTACTGGAGGATTATCCGCGTTGGGAGTTATATTGGCAAGAGGTAAGTTAATAACTGCATTAATTGCCTTTCTTTCAGCTCCTATAACCACTCTTGTCCCATTACCATTAGCGGCTGTAGGGACAATAGCAGGACTTGTAGAGTTAAAATATAGAGAAATAACAGATAAAGATTTGGTGGGAATAATAAATGCTGAATCAATTAAAGAGCTTTTAAACAACAATTTATTTAGAGTTTTATTGGTTGCTACTCTCTCAAATATAGGAGCATCTATTGGTGTGTTCTATTGCTTAGGAAAGTTTATTGGATTTTTAGGATAATTATAATAAATCAACAATAATCTCTGCAACACTAACCTTGCTAACTTCTGATAAATAAGTATCAGTTCCTACGACTTCCTCAACTCCAGCTGAATAAAGCTTATTTAAAGCATCTCCAATTAAAACTGGATGCACACATGCAGCTATTATCCTCTTAGCTCCCTGCTCTTTTAATAGTTTAACTGCTGTAGCCATAGTTCCTCCAGTTGAGATGATATCATCAACAATCAACACATCCCTCCCATTAGCATCTAAGGTTTTTGGAGCTATTTGGATTTCTGTTGGTGATAACCTTGTTTTTTCTAAATAATCATACTCTGCATTTAAGATTTTTGAGGCAGTTTTAGCAAATTCTAAAGCCCCTTTGTCTGGAGCTAAGACAATTGGATTTTCTAATTTATCTTTAACATACTCTGCCAATTTTGGGATTGCATCTCCATAGATGAATGGGATTGTAAAGAAATCCTTTATGTGTGTTTCGTGTGGGTTTATTGTTATTAATTTATCAACAATATTTGAGTAGATTTTTGCTAAAGCTCTAATACTTATTGCCTCTCCAGGATTGAATTTTTTATCTTGCCTTGCATAAGCTAAGTATGGGGCAACTAAGGTTATTTTTTTAACTCCTTCATCTCTTAAGGCATCACATAATAAAACTGTCTCTACAATTGCATCATTCTGATTTTTTTGTGTATTTATTATAACTGCCTCATCATCGTTGATTTCATCCACTACTCTAACGTAAATCTCATTATCTGGGAATCTCTTATACTCTACTCTTGTTAATTTTGTGTTTAAAAGCTTAGCTACCTTAAAAGCTAAATTTTGGGACTGGCTTCCTGATACTATAATCATCTTTATCACCAAATTTTATGATAGTTTTGTTTCTTCTCTAAATTCTAATCCAACATTATCTCCAATATTTAAATCTCTTTCTGTGAAAGCCTTGATGATATAGCCATTATATTTAACAAACACCTTTTTATATTTTCCATAATCTATGATATTTACAACCTCCCCTTCATTTCCATCTTTGATAATTACATCTTCCGGAGCTATGGCTTTATCATTTATTATATTAAATCCTAAAAACTCAGCTACCTTTTTATTCTTAGGTTTTTTTAATACATCTCTGTTTCCAAAGGCTATTAATTCACCATTCATAAAAATTCCTACTTTTTCTCCCAAAGTCCTTGCTTCAGCCAAATCATGAGTTATATGTAAAACAGGAATATGCTTTATCTTTTTTAACTCAGAGATGATATTTTCTTTAATTTTGATATCTACAGCAGATGTTGGCTCATCTAAAAGTAAAATAGATGGGTTTAAAATTAAAGCCCTTGCTAAAGCCACTCTCTGCTGTTCCCCTCCACTTAAGGTTTTAACATTTCTATCCAACAGATGGGAAATATTTAAAAACTCAGCTATTTCCTTAACCTTTCTATCAATTTCTATTTTATTAACTTTTTTTATTATTAAGCCATAGGCGATATTTTTATAAACATTCTTGTTTGGAAATAAAGCATAGTTTTGAGGAACATAACCAACATTTCTCTTTTCTGGTGGTAGATTAGTTATATTATCTCCATTTAAGATTATCTTACCAGAATCTGGTTTTAAAATCCCGGCTATGCATTTTATTAAGACAGATTTTCCAGCCCCACTTGGGCCGAGAATTACGCAATACTCCCTATCTATCTCAAAAGAAACGTTCTTTAATTTAAAATCTTTCCAAATTTTTGATAGATTTTCTACTTTAAGCATGATTCCCCCTCAACCTTTTAGAAAAAGCTTGACCAAAACTCGTCTATCTAACCAATTATCAAAGTTTTAAAATTTAATATTGCACTTGTAGAAGCCCAAAAGGGCCTCTAAGTTCATTATAAAACAATATTTCCTTTGATAATTGGTTATAAGTTGGGGCTTTCAGCCCCAATTAATATCCATTATTTTAGATAAGGCATTAGATTGCATAATCTAAGTATTACTATCCCTTTTCATCTTTCCAAACATTCTTAGCAATGCAAATAATGCTATGCTAACCAAAATCATTCCAACTGATATTGGTTTTGAGGCATCCAATCCAAAGCTCATGAATCTCTCCAATATTAAGACAGGGACTGTTTTTGGATAATAAGCTATTATCAATATTGCCCCAACTTCGCTAATTCCTCTTGCAAAGCTTAAAATAATTCCAGATATGATATTATTTTTTATTAATGGTAAGGATATTTCAAAAAATGTCCTTATTTTTGATGCCCCCAATGTTCTTGATACATACTCAATCTCTTCATCAACACTCAAAAATCCATCCCTTATACTATTAACCATAAATGGAATTCCTACAAATAAATAGACGACAACAATGCCCCAAAAGTTATCAACTATGTATCTACCAATAAATTTTATAATATCAATGCCATAAATGAAGGATAGGATTATAATCCCAATAACACTATGAGGAATAGCCATTGGTAAATCTAAAACAGCCTCAATAAAACTTTTAAATTTAAAATCATACCTTGCCAAAATATAGCCAGTAGGAATTCCAAAAATTAAGGCAATTAGAGTAGCAACAGCCCCAGCTAATAGTGTTGTTTTAAATGCTTCTATAACTTCTTTATCTAATAATTGGCTTAAATCCCCTGGATTTGATAGCATATATACAATAGGCAAAAATATAAACAAAAATATCATTACCAAAAACACTGACATTGCAATATCAAACTTCTCCATATTATCCCCTTAACGTAATTAAATCACCTACATTTATAAAATTTGTGGTAATTGAGATTAATAAACAAAAGAGGGGAAGATATGATAACCGTTGGAATAGACCATGGAACATCTGGAATAACCACATGCATAAAAGATAACGATAAAAAGATAATATTTAAACTAAAAAGGACTGAGCTTAAAGAAAAATCTTACTTAGAAGAGTTGAAAAAACATATTCCATTGGAAAATATTGATTTGGTTGCTCTAACCTATTCCATGGGAGATGGCATAAACAAAATTTTACCAATAGAGAAGGTTAAAAATAGAGGAGTTTTAAGCATTGAAGGAGCTGGAGAGAAGGTTGGAGGGGGAACAAAGGTTTATGATGAGATTAAAGAATCTGGATTGCCAGCTATAGTTATTCCAGGATTGCATAGAGGAATAGAATGCTTAGATGAGAGATTTAGAGCATTATATTCTCACATTGCATCCCCTGAAAAGGTATCAATTGCTTATTATGCACACAAACTATTTGGATTTAATGATTTTGTTTTATCCGATATCTCTTCAAATACTGTAACTTTATTGATAAAAAACGGTAAGATTTTTGGAGGATTTGATGCGTGTATTGGGGCTATTGGAATGTTACACGGCCCAATAGATTTAGAGATGATTAGAGATATAGATGCTGGGAAAATTACAGCAAATGAAGCATTTTCTAAAGCTGGAGCTGTTAAAATAGCCAAGCTCTATAAAGGTGTTGAGAACACTAAGGAGGAGATAATTAACAACTATTTTAATGATGAAAATTGTAGACTGGCAGTTGATAGCTTAATTTTAAGTGTTTCTATGGAAATTAACAGCTTATTACCACTTTTAAATAAAAATAAAAGAAGAGTGGTTTTAGCAGGCTCTATAGGAACTTTAAGGGACCCAATAGATATCCCAAAAAGAATTAAGGAATTTGTTGATGCAAAGATATTTGCTTTATATGGAGAAAGTGGGGCAATTGGAGGAGCTCTAATAGCTGAAGATATCTTAAAAGGAAAAAGGGATATTTTAGGTATAGAAGTTGAGTTTAAGTGATAACCATGTATGCTATAGGCATAGGAGATAATAAAAAAGAAGTTTTAAAAGCTTATGAAAAATTAAAAGAAGAAGGAGTAGAAGTTGAATTAATTGACAATCCAAAACTTTTAGTAGATAAATTAATAAATGGAGAAATAGAGGGGGCCGTTAGGGGCTCTTTATCATCTTCAAAAGTAATTCTCTATTTAAGAGAAAGAATAGGAAAATTTTATAGAGCATCCGTTTTAAAGAATCCATTTACCAATGAAATTTTTTTACTATCCCCAGTAGGGATTGATGATATATCAGAAGATAAAAATGAAAGAATAAAAGACAAAATAAGGATTATAGAATTTGCATCTAAGTTTTTAAAAAATCATAATATTGAACCAAAAGTTGCTGTCCTTTCTGGAGGAAGATTAGGGGATTTAGGAAGAAATAAAGTAGTGGATGAAACAATATATGAAGCAGAGGAAATAGTGAAACATTTTAAAGGAAACTTAGATATTATACATAATGGTATATTAATAGAGGAATATTTAAAAGATGGATACAATATTATTATTGCCATAGATGGAATTACGGGAAATATAATTTTTAGATGTTTGGGTTTAGTTTGCAAAATTCCAGGTTATGGAGCTGTGATTTTATCAGACAAAGACATCAATTTTATAGATACAAGTAGAAACGCTAATTGGGAGAGATATTACAATGCTGTTAAATTTTTATCTGCCCATAAGGACAAAGCTCCCTATTGTATACTTAAATAGAAAGTGGGACTGAACGTAGTGAAGCCCCGGTCTGGGTATAACACCATAGGGGCTACGCCCCCTATTGGCACAGGACTTTCACAGGAATAATTTTTCTTATTGAATATTGATGCCATTGGCATCTAAATTCCTTAATAATCTAAAAACTGTGAAAGTCCTGTGGGTATACCCCAAATTTGCTTAATTTACACCTCCGAGCGTAAGCGAGGAGGTGTCAGTTTTTGATGAGACTTTATTAAAGTTTCATAGCAATAGGGCGAAGCCCTATGCTTATCAATGCTGTTAAATTTTTAGCAGGTGGGGATTTTGGATAATATAAAAAACAAATTAAAGAGTATTGGAAAAAGAGCAATAATTGATTTTTATAGATTTTTAGACAATTCTGGAGCTTTAAAAATTTACGAGAAAATCTTAGAGGAATCAATTGACAAAAACAATCTACCAAAACATGTAGCTATAATAATGGATGGAAATAGAAGAGCTGCTGAAATTTATGGAAGAGACAGATATTATGGCCATTACTTAGGAGCTGAAAAGGTTAGAGATGTTTTAAGATGGGCAAGGGACTTGGGAATAAAGGTTGTAACTTTATACGCCTTTTCTACTGAAAATTTTAAACGTCCAAGAGAAGAAGTTGATAAATTAATGGAATTGTTTGAAAAAAAGTTTTATGAAATTGCGGATGATGAGGAGATTCATGAATATGAAGTTAGAGTTAGAGCCATTGGAAGAATCCACCTATTACCAAAAAATGTTCAAAAAGCGATAAAATACGCTGAAGAGAGGACAAAAAACTACAATAAATTTTTTGTTAATGTAGCTATTGCCTATGGAGGACAGCAAGAGATAATAGATGCTGTAAAAAAGATAGCTGAAAAGGTTAAAAGAGGGGAAATAAAGCCAGAAGATATTGATAAAGAGCTGATAGATAAGCATTTATACACTGCAGATTTGCCATTTCCAAATCCTGATTTGATTATTAGAACTTCTGGGGAGGAGAGAATTAGCAATTTTTTAATTTGGCAGAGTTCTTATTCAGAGTTGTATTTTTGTGATATATACTGGCCGTTATTTAGGAGAGTGGATTTTCTAAGAGCGGTTAGGGAGTATCAGAGAAGACAGCGGAGGTTTGGAAAATGAAAAAGAATATGATTATATTATTTCTGTTTATGGTTATTTTTTGTTCTATAACTTTGTGTGGCTGTGTCTCTTTTGAAAAAAATATCTCTGAAAAAAATAAAACAGAACATTCCAATACAAAAAATAACCTATATGCCAACTTAAATACTTCTAAAAATCAAAGCATCCAAAACACTAACAATAATACAAATAATAAACCCAATAATAAAACCAATCTCTCAAAAACATTAAATTATGAAATAATTGCCTATGGTGCTTTTGGAGAGAAAAATAGGGGATATTATTATTACTATGAAGGGAATAAAACTGTAATAGTCATAAACTTGGGTGAAATGCCAACCGCTGGATATAAAATAGAGATAGTAAATATAACAGAAGCTAATCACGGAATTACAGTTTATTATAAAGTTATTCCTCCAAAGGAATTTGCGACAATGGTTATAACCTATCCCTATATAAAACTATCTGTAAATGGAACGTACAAAGTAGAATGTAAGGAGGTAAAGTAAAAGATTAATAATTAGCTGGATATAATAATTTTACAGTTCAAAAACACAAAAAAGGAGATGTGGTATTTTGAGGGTGGAGATTATTTTTTTAGGATGTGGTGGTGGAAGATGGGCAACAATAACACAAAAAAAGGCAACAGGAGGGTTTAGAATACATACTAACGAGCTTAGAATGCATGTAGACCCAGGGCCGGGAGCAATAGTAAGATTAAATGAATTAAAGATATCTCCATGGAGAACTAACGCTTTATTTATATCCCACTGCCATCCAGACCACTATACTGATGGAGAGATTATTGTTGAAGCTATAACTCAGGGAATGACAAAAAAGCGAGGAGTTTTTTTAGGTAGTTTATCAGTTGTTGAGGGTTTTGGAGAGTATGAACATGTTGTATCAAAATACCATCAATCTAAGCTTGAAAAAGTTCAAGTTTTATACCCTAAAGATGAAGTAGAGCTATATGACACAACTTTAAAGGCAACGCATACAAAACATGGAGACCCATTTGGTATTGGATTTAGATTATCAACAATTTACGGGGATATTGGTTATACATCAGACACTGAATTAATACCTGAATTGATTGAAGACTTTGATGGTGTTAGGATTTTAATAGCAAATATTGTTAGAAAGAAAAATGAGAGAATTAAAGGGCATCTCTGCTCTAATGATGCCATTGATTTAATAAACTCAATGAGTAAAAAGCCAGAGTTATTGATAATGAACCACATGGGAGTTAAGATGACAAATCCTCAAATAGAGGCAGAATACATTTCCCAAAATACAGGCATAGAGGTTATTCCAGCAAAATTAGGATTGAAAGTTGAGCTTTTAAATGGAAAGTATAAGTATCAGCTAATTAAATAATTATTTATGCTTTTTTATTCTTAAAATAGCAAAAACACCAATTAAGAAGACAGTTATTGATGTTATTAAAGTGGCTAAGCTACCTCCAACGATTCCATAAGCATTTACCAAAATTAAATTTAAAACAATGTTTAACACCAACCCAAATAGAATTATGTAGAAAGAAATTTTTGCATATCCCAAACCTTGAAGGGCAGAGGATATTAAAGTATAGTAGCTCATAAATAAAGAAGAGATTGCTAAAATTCTTAGGCATAAAATTCCTTCTGGATTAGCTATTTTAAAAAATGCTATCAATGGAATTTCAGGGAAAAACAAACAACCCAAAACAAAAATTGATGAAAAGATAGTATTTTGGATGATTCCTTCTTTTAATAAGCTTAAATCCTTTGTCTTAGATATTCTTGGAAGGAGGGGGATGCTAACAGCCGAAGCAAACATAAATATTCCTCTTGAAATTAAGGAGGAATAGCCATAAATCCCACTCCAAAATCCTCCCATAATAGACATTATAACAATGTTATCAATATCTCCAAATAATCTGTAGGATGATGAAGTTAAAGCAATAGGGACTGAGTATTTTAAAATATCTAAGTTAAAGTTTGAAAAGATGTTTTTTGTTATATCTTTTATGTCAATTAATTTTTTAAAATCGAATTTCCCTTTTAATGCCTTATAAATCAAATAAACTCCAAAAATCCCTGCTATTAAATAAGATAAGGATATTGATAATAAAGAGCCAAAAATTCCAAAATATAAAGTCAAAATAAAAACTAAGATAACCTTTACTGTATATTCAACAATCCATGTAAGTGATAGATATTTAATCTTTAACAATCCTTGTAGTATTCCTCTCGAAAAGGCAATTAATGTTGAAGCTACAACACAAAACCCAATTGCTAAGTATAAAGAGTTATCTAAATTTAAATAATGCCCTCCTAATATATATTTTACATAGGGGGTTAGAATAAACCCAAAAATTGAAAACAAAATCATTAAATATAATATTGGGATATATTTGTTAATATTTGCTTCTTTTTCTTCAGCTAAAAATTTTGCTATAGCTGGAGGAATGCCAGAAGAGAAAAATATTGTTAGAGTATCAACTATTGGCATTAAACCTTTTAAAATTCCAAATGCCTCAGTTCCTAACAAAAATGCAGTTATAAAATAAAATAGATATGCCATTCCCTTTGAGTATATATTTGACAGTAATATGTAAATGCTATCCTTACCCAAACTCATAAGAATCAGCTTTTCTTAAGGTTTGTTTTATTACAATCATTTCTTTAAAAATTACGTTTAACATTTTTAAAATTTGTGGTGAAACTATGGGTAGAAAAGATAAAAGATGGATTTTGCAGAGAAAGAAGGATTTTTATTACAAATTAGCTAAAAAACTTAAATATCGTTCAAGGGCATCTTTTAAACTCATGCAGTTAAATGAAAAGTTTAATGTTATTAAACCTGGAAAGATAGTTTTAGATTTAGGTTGTGCTCCGGGCGGATGGATGCAAGTGGCGAGAGAGATTGTAGGAGATAAGGGTTTTATTATTGGCATTGACTTACAGCCAGTTAAGCCGTTTGAATATGATAATGTAGTTGCAATAAAAGGAGATTTTACTTTGGAAGAGAGCTTAAATAAAATTAGAGAGCTAATTCCAAACGAAGAAAAAAAGGTGGATGTGGTTATAAGTGATGCATCCCCAAATATAAGTGGTTATTGGGATATAGACCACGCTCGTTCAATAGACTTGGTAACTACCGCCTTACAAATAGCTACTGAGATGCTAAAAGAGAGAGGAAATTTTGTAGCTAAGGTATTTTATGGAGATATGATAGATGACTATGTAAATTTAGTTAAAAAATACTTTGAGAAGGTTTATATTACAAAGCCTCAAGCTTCAAGAAAAGAAAGTGCTGAGGTTTATGTTATAGCCAAGAGATACACTGGAAAAAAATGGGAAGAAGAGGATAAGATAAAAAGGGTCAAAAAAGTTGAAGATGAAGAAAATGGAGAATTATTAGCTAAAAAAATTAAAGAGATGAGGAAATTAAAATCTAAAAAATAAAAGATTTATTTATCTATGTGCATAGCAACAAACTATCTCATCATCTTTTTTGTCAATTCTTACAAACCCGAATCTCTCAAACTGAATAATATCATCAACCTCTACCATTTTAAAGTCCTTTTCAGCAAAGCCTTCCTTTATCTCTCCATTAGGCATTAAAACTTTAACCTTTACACTATCTTTTACAGGAATCCAGTGTATAATTTTGGCTTTATTTTTCCTTGCTATTTTAAAGTCATCTGAGTGATACTTAGCTAATGCAATGTCATCAACCTTCTCAACAACTATATTAAATAGCTCCATCAATCTATACATCTTGTTTTCCTCTAACTCATCTCCAACAACATAAACTTCTCCGTCAAATATTAACTCTCTTTCACCAAACTCTGGTCTATCTGGATGCATTCTAAGCTTTAAAACTTTTTTATCAGCTCCTTCAATAACAAGCTTCTTTGGATTCCAGACAAAGAAAAATCTTCTTGCGTCTTTATCTATAAGCTCTTTATTTATGGCATATAAATTCTCCCAAGAAAATTTAACATCTGCTTGTTTAATTCCTATCCTCTTCATTATTTCATATATTGCCTCTGGTTTAATCCCCCTTCTTCTTAAAGCTCTCAAAGTACCTAACCTAACATCGTCCCATCCACTATAAAGCCCTTCTTTAATTCCTTTATACATAGCTGAGGTGCTTAAAACAATATCCTCTATCTTTAAAATTCCATAGTGAATGAATTCTGGCATTTCCCAGCCAAAATATTTGTAAATATAAGCTTGCTTTTCAGTATTTACAATGTGGTCTTTTCCTCTCAAAACGTGGGTCATTCCTAATAAATAATCATCAACTGGCACTGAGAAGTTCATTAAAGGATATACACAGTATTTATCTCCAGTTCTTGGGTGAGGTGTTTTTTCAATTCTAAATATTGGAAAATCTCTGATTGATGGGTTTTTGTGCTTTATATCTGTTTTTAATCTTACAGCTACATTTTCAAGCTCTCCATTTAGCATTTTTTCCCAAAGCTCTAAGTTATCTTCAACAGCTCTCTCCCTACACTTACATGGAATTCCTTTATTTCTCAATTCTCTAAACTCTTCTGGATTACAATCACAAACATAGGCTTTTCCCATCTCAATTAATTTTCTACCATATTCATAATAAAGCTCTATCCTATCTGATTGTATAACTACTTCATCAACTTTAACCCCCAGCCAATCCAAATCTTCTTTAATCATATCATAAGCTTCTGGCAGAACTCTCTTTGGGTCTGTATCCTCTAATCTTAAAATTAACTTTCCACCATATTTTTTAACAAAGTAGTCGTTTAGAACTGCAGCTCTTGCATGTCCTATGTGTAAAGGGCCAGATGGATTAGGAGCAAATCTCATAACCACCTTATCTTTAACGTTTGGTAATTCTAAATCTCTCTCCTTTTTTTCTTTCTTTTTAGCATCTTCTCCTAACTCCTCTAGTTTTTTCTTTATCTCATCCAGTGGTAGTTTATTAACATCTTCAACGACCTTCTCCACAATTGGCAGTATTTCTTTAGCTTTACTCCTATATTCTGGATTTTCTGACAAAAATATCCCTAAAACTGCCTTTGGATTTGCCTTTCCATTATATTTGATAGCATTTCTTAATGCAATAGCCAAAATCTTCTCTTCCATGTTTTCACCATTCATGCACCATTAAGTTTAAAAACCTTAACTGATTATTATGGAAAGGATACTTAAAGTTAAGTAACATAAATATAGTTATGCAATTTTAAAAGCTCATCCTCAATATTAAGATAATCTGAATAATAATAGTCAAATATATAAATATTGTAAAATATTATTGTGGTGGATATTGATGGAAACTATTGAAAAGGTAATGGTTTTTGGTTCTGGGCCGATAGTTATTGGACAGGCAGCAGAGTTCGATTTTTCAGGTTCTCAGGCATGTAAAGCTTTGAAGGAAGAGGGAATTTATACTATTTTAGTTAATTCTAACCCAGCTACTATCCAAACAGATACAGATATGGCAGATAAGGTTTATTTAGAGCCGTTACATCCAACAATTGTTGAAAAGATTATTGAGAAAGAGAGACCAGATGCTATTTTACCAACAATGGGTGGGCAGACAGGGCTTAACTTAGCTTTAGAGTTGCATAGAAGAGGGATTTTAGACAAATATGGGATAAAACTCCTTGGTTCAAATATAAAGACAATTGAGATAGCAGAGGATAGAGAGCTTTTTGCTGAGGCAATGGCTGAAATTAATGAGCCAGTTACAAAGTGTAAGGCAGTTAATTCTGTTGATGAGGCAATAGAGTTTGCTGAAGAGATTGGATATCCAGTTATTGTAAGACCAGCATTTACCTTAGGAGGAACTGGAGGGGGAATTGCCCACAACAAAGAGGAGTTAATGGATATTGCTTCAAAGGGTTTAAAATACTCTATAATCCACCAAGTTTTGATTGATGAGAGCGTCTTAGGATGGAAGGAGTTTGAGCTTGAGGTTATGAGGGATAGAAAAGATACATGTATAATTGTCTGTGGTATGGAAAACATAGACCCAATGGGGATACACACTGGAGAGAGTATTGTTGTCTCTCCTATCCAAACATTGCCAGATGAGTTTTATCAAAAGCTAAGAAATGCGGCTATAAAGATTATAAGGCATTTAGGAATTGAGGGAGGTTGTAATATACAATTTGCTGTAAATAAGGAAATGACTGAGTATAGAGTTATAGAGGTAAATCCAAGAGTTTCAAGAAGTTCTGCTTTAGCAAGTAAAGCTACTGGCTACCCAATAGCAAGGATAGCAGCTAAAATAGCTATTGGTAAAACATTGGATGAGATATTAAACGATGTCACAAAGGAGACACCAGCAAGCTTTGAACCAACTTTGGATTATGTTGTTGTAAAAATCCCAAGATGGCCGTTTGATAAGTTTAAGACAGTTGATAAGAGATTAGGAACAAGTATGAAATCTACTGGAGAGGTTATGGCTATAGGTAGGAGTTTTGAAGAAGCTTTACAAAAGGCAATTAGAAGTTTGGACATTGGAAGATTTGGTTTAATTGGAGATGGAAAGGATAAAGATTACAGTGATGAAGAGATAGAAGAGATATTGAAAAATCCAACAGATGAGAGGATTTTTGTTATTGCTAAGGCATTAGAAAAAGGATGGAGTGTTGAAAAAATAGTTGAGCTAACGGATATTGATGAATTCTTCATTAAGAAGATTAAGAATATTGTTGATATGAAGAAAGAGCTTGAAAAATTAAAAGAAGATGAGGAGTTAGATATTTATAAGCTAAGCATTAAAGCAGAAAAACTATAAACTTAGAATTGGCTGGAAGAATGGAGATTTATCTAACCGAACATGCAAAATTAAGGTTAAAAGAAAGAAATATTGAACTTAATGAAGTCGTTAATATAATAAAGAATCCTAAGATGAAATTTTATGATATAAGAAATAGACATTTGATAGCAATTGGAGAAAGGGAGAAAAAAGAAGGGCATTATTTAATAATTGCCTACGATAGAGTTAGGGAAGGTGTTGAAGTTGTTACAGTTATAGATACAAGTAAAAGTTTAGAAAAGATTGTTTCAAATAGAGTAAATAATGCGAGGTGGATTAGATTATGAAGATTAGATATGACCCAAAATCAGATATTCTCTATATTTTAATTAAAGAGGGAGATGTTAGTGATACTGATGAGATTGATGAAGACGTTTGGATAGAGTATGATAAAGATGGAAACATAATTGGTATAGAACTATGGAATGCTGGTGAAAAAGTAATTGGTAACATTTTAAAGGAGATTAAAAACTTAGATAAAGCAAAAATTGCCTAATTCAAAAAAGGGATATTATGAAAAAAGAGACAAAAATAAGACTAATAATCATAATGAATCTCATACTTGTAGCATTGACATTATTTGCTTTAATAACCGGTAGGTTGTTGGTTACCTTAGTTGGAGTTGTGTGCATAATTAATGGACTCTTGGCATTAAAGAGGGCTAAAGAGGAATAAAATTAAAAATTTAATTTAATAAAAATTATCCCTAAAATGGTGGTTATATGGAAAACATGGAAAAATTAAAGGAAATATTATTAAAGGCTAAAAAAATGGGATTCTCTGATAAGCAGATAGCTCATTTATTGGGAATGGATGAGATGGAAGTTAGAGAGTTAAGGAAAAAGCTAAACATAATCCCGTTATATAAAATGGTAGATACATGTGCTGCTGAGTTTGAAGCTAAAACTCCATACTATTACTCAGCCTATGAAACCTATGTTTATAAGGAGCAAGATGAAAGCAACCCCTCAGATAGAAAGAAAGTTATTATTATTGGTTCAGGGCCAATAAGGATTGGACAAGGTATAGAGTTTGACTACTCAAGTGTTCATGCTGTCTTAGCTTTAAAAGAAATGGGAATTGAGGCTATAATCATAAACAACAACCCAGAGACAGTTTCAACTGACTATGATACCTCAGATAAACTATACTTTGAACCAATAACCTTTGAGGATGTATTAAATATAGCTGAAAGAGAGAAAGAGAAAGGAGAGCTCTTAGGAGTTATAGTTCAATTTGGTGGGCAAACAGCAATAAACTTAGCTATGAAGTTAAAAAAGGCAGGAGTTAATATCTTAGGGACCACTCCAGAAAATATAAACGTTGCTGAAGATAGGGAAGAGTTTTCAAAGCTTTTGAAGAAGTTAAATATCCCACAAGCAGAGGGGGGGACTGCATTTACAAAGGAAGAGGCTTTAGAGATAGCTAAAAGAATTGGCTATCCTGTTTTAGTTAGACCTTCCTATGTTTTAGGAGGAAGGGCGATGCAAATAGTTTATAGTGAGGATGAATTAATTGAATATATGGAAGAAGCTGTTAGAGTTTCAGAGGAACATCCTGTATTAATTGATAAATTCTTAGAGGATGCTGTTGAGTTAGATGTCGATGCTGTTTGTGATGGAGAGAGTGTTTTAATTGGAGCTATAATGGAGCATATTGAAGAGGCTGGAGTGCATAGTGGAGATTCAGCGACAGTAATTCCTCCTCAAACACTGCCTAAAGAGATAATTGATACTGTAATTGACTACACAGCAAAATTAGCAAGGGCTTTAAATATTGTAGGGCTTTTAAATGTGCAGTATGCAGTTAAGGATGGAGTAGTTTATGTTTTAGAGGCTAACCCAAGAGCTTCAAGAACTGTCCCATATGTTAGTAAATCGGTAGGAATACCATTGGCTAAGTTAGCTACAAAGATTATGCTTGGTAAGAAGTTGGAGGAGTTAATTAAAAATTATGATGTTGAGAAAGTTGCTGAAAAGGTTTGGATAGCTAAACCAAAGTATGTATCAATTAAAGAGGCAGTGTTCCCATTCCAAAAACTGCCTGGTGTTGACCCAGTTTTAGGCCCAGAGATGAAATCTACTGGAGAGGCAATTGGAATAGATAAGGACTTTGGTAGGGCATACTATAAAGCCCAATTATCTGCAAATATGGAATTGCCAATTATTGGAAATGTGTTTATAAGTGTTAGGGATAGGGATAAAAAGCAAGTTGTAGAGGTTGCTAAAAAACTGCATGAGCTCGGATTTACAATATATGCAACAGAAGGGACTGCCAAAGTGTTGAGAGATAATGGCATTCCAGCAATACTTGTTAAAAAGATATCTGAAAGCCCTAATGACAATATCTTAAAGTTAATGAGGGATGGAAAGATACATCTGATAATAAATACCTCCTCTGGAAAGAAGGCAAAGTCAGATGGGTATTATATAAGAAGGGCAGCAGTAGATTTAGGGATTCCATATATAACCACAATTCCAGGAGCTAAAGCTGCAGTTAAGGCAATAGAGGCCGTGAAAACTGGAGAACTGAATGTCTATTCCTTGGATGAGCTTGATGCAAGTATAAAAAATAGGTTTTAATTACTGCACAGTTGATATTCTAAATATCTCATATTTTTATGAATTAAGTATAATTTTTTTCGTAAGATGATTTTCTAATTGTTTGGGAACTAAATAATCCTTTAATTGATATATCTCTTTTAGCTCCTATTTCTATTTTGAAGTAGCATTGAAAGTTATGCTGGATATATTATTGTTTAGTTGAATTTTGTTATATTTGTGTATTAAAATTGGGCAATAAAAACCTGTGAAAAAGTAAGCAAAAAAGCAATAACAATATGCGACCCATAATTCCTACCAGATCAATAAATATATAAATTTAGGATACTTATAAAATTTTGCAGATTAAAAGAGGATGATAAAATGAAAGTATGGATAGTGGCAGCTGCTGGAGATGAACCAACTAAGCATTTAGAAAGAACTATAAAGAATCCTGTAAAACTTGAAGAAATAATCAATAATTTAGGAAATCCAGTAGATGAGAGTGGAAAAAACATAGCTAAAGATGATCTTGAGAAAATACTGCTTTCAATCAATGAAAAAGGAGAATATTATTTATGGGGGGCTGTTCCAGGAAAAAACAATGAGTCAAATTGGACTCAAATGCAAAAAGGGGATATATGTTTATTTTATGTTAAGGGTAAAAAATTTGGATACTGGGCAAAGGTAGTGTATAAAATTAGAGATAAATCTTTGGCAGAATTTTTGTGGGGGACTGATAAAAAGGGCAATACTTGGGAGTTAATGTACTTTCTTGATAAACCTAGAGTGTTAGAACTCCCTCTTTTAGATTTTAATTTAGAGCATTGCTATAAATTGAATTTTATTCCACAAGGACTTAGTCCAATAGATCCTGAAAAGGTAGAGCGAATTAAAATAAAGTATGGATCATATGAAGAATTCTTAAAAAAGTATGAACCAAAAAATCGTACATTTAAAACATATGAAAACAAATATCTAACTTTCATTGAAAGAATTTACAAAAAAGAACTGGAAATAGCATTATCTGAAATGAACCGTGGTAAAAATATCCTATTTTATGGACCTCCAGGAAGTGGTAAGACTGTATTATCAAAAATCCTTGCTGAGAGATATTCAGCTCAAAATAACGGCAACGGATATTTGCTATATACTGTTCATGGAGGTACTGACTACTTCGACTTAATCGCTAGAGTCATCCCACAAACAGACGACAGTGGGAGGTTAGTTTATAAAAAAGAACCTAGATATTTGATTAATGCCATTATGGAAAAGAAAGTTTTAATTTTGGACGAAATTAATAGAACTCAAATAGATACCGCTCTTGGAATTTTCTTTACATATTTGGAGAGAGAACATAGAATACAAGATGCCCAAACGATAGTCAATATAATAGAAAAAGAAACGGATTTGAAAGTTAATAGTGAAGAATTTATTGAGAATTTGGATTTCTTTAGAATAATAGGGACATTAAACATTTATGATAAGACGTTTCTTTTTAAGCTTGGAGATGCATTGAGGAGAAGGTTTAGGTTTATTGAAATAACTACCACTCCAGAAATTATTAAATGGATAGAGAACAATTTCGAGGAATTCTTAGATATTATTGGATATGACCTAAGTAGAGTAGATATTGCAAGAGAATTATTCGCAATATTCTCTGAAATTAACAGTATAAAAGAATTAGGTATTGGGATTTTAAAAGAATTATTGCTGTTCTCTATGAACTTTATATAGTAAAGATGAAGCCATTGAAAATGCTGTTATCAACATAATATTGCCATTCTTTGAAAATGACATAAACTATATGAAAGTTAAGAAAGTTCTTGAAGAACACAACCTTGAACGTGCAATCAATGCATTGAGGAGGATCAACAATGCAATCCAAGCCTTTGAATAAGAAGTATATTTGGGACGATGAAGAACTTTCACTTCCTATAAATCTTTTAGATTATGTTAAAGTTAATAATCAGCCATTATCTGAAGTTACAAAATCAAATAAAGTTTATATCAAAGGAAAAAATATTATAATATCGTTTAAAAACTTCTTTGGAGATTTAAAATTGGAATTTCCAGATAAGGAGGAGATATTAAAGATTACTCCAAAGAAATTATTTTATAATCAAGAGATCAATCCAGATGAGGGATATGATATTGTAAAGCATAGAGTTTTAAATGATATTAGGGATTTTATAACCTTTATTGTAAAGGAGATAAAGATATCCAGACGTATAAGGCATTTAAGATTATTTTAAAAGATATACATCGAAGTGTTGAATTTATAGTCATTGCTTTAGAGCATTATCTATCAAAACTTGAGCATAATATAAGGTTGTTATTTCAACAAGGGCCAATTCATAAGGAGATCATTAAACAGGAATCTACATTTGGTTTTAGCCTAAAATATTCATATTCTTCTTTTATAAATCCATATCAAACATTTTATAGGCGTTCAATGAATTACAGCACTATTCTAAATATTATGGTATTTCAGTCTCTCTATTATATAGTGTTAGAGACTGAACTGTTAAAACTAGTAATTGATGACAAAGATCTCAAAGAAAAATTAGAAAACCTAAAAATAAAAGCTATTAAACTTCTAGATGAATATCATCTTTGGGAATTTTTTTATGAACCACCATTAAACTTAGCTAATATTCAGGAAAAACTTGTAACTCAGCAAAATCCTTACTACAATTTCATCTTTAGTATATATAAAGAAATTGTCAAAATAGTCTTTTCGAAGACAGTGTTGGAAAATATTGAGGAAGGTTTGGAGTATCCTCTTATAAATTTTGCATATATTTATGAGGCATGGGCTATTTGGAGGATTGTACATTCTTTAAGAGCAAATGGATTTGAAATCATTGAAAATGGGATATTACTTGGTAAAAATAATAAGTTTAAAAGAAAAACTAAGATGATATTTATTTTAGAAAAAGATAGTAAGCGAGTTTATGTAATTTGGGAGATGAAGTTTAAGCCTTCAACTGACTCTACATACCTAGGTGATTTAATTAGGGCATTTAATATCAGTAACGTTGAAAATATAGAAATAAAGCCGGATATTGTCATCTTAGTAGAAAATTTAGAAAATAAAGACATTGAAAAGGTAGTTGTTGGCGATGTTAAATTTCGAGTTGATGAAAATGCTAAACTGCCCAGATTAGAAAATATTTACAAGGTTCTTGGATATGTATTAGATCTTAGAAGATTTGAAGTCTTTAAAAATGCCAAGTTTGAGGGTTTACTAATTTATCCAAGCACAGTAGAAACAATAAAAATCCCTATAATAGATCCAAAAAGTGAAAATGCTGTGGTGTACATAACATTAGTTCCACTTACAAGTAAACAGTATGATATTGATGTTAATACACTAATTAATTAAAAACTTTTATATCTTCCAAATCAAACATTAAATAATCCACCTCCTAACTCTATCTTTTTCCTTTAATCCTCTAAACAAACAAATAATAATATTTATTGGGCAAAAATAATTTTATTCTATATCCAATCCAAACAGCTCCACAGCATTCTGATGAGCTACTTTATTAATAACATCTTTCTCAATATCGTTAACCTTCATCTTCAGAACAGTCCTTGGAACTGCCAAGACATCAGAAGCATTTGAAGAGCAATCACTATTTAATAAAATTTTATCAGCAAAGTCTTTAAACTCTTTAACTATCTCAACAGCCTCTAATGGAGTTAATTTGCCTGGCTGGACTGTTAGCCCAACATAAAGCTCCTCATCTAAAACCCATTTTGTTGTTTCTTTATTGCAGTGCTCAATAACAATATCCCTATTTTTCAAATCCAAAGTTGAAATCTCATCTAATATTATTTTAGTTACCTCCTCCTTGTTTCTCCTTGGAGTATGCACTACTGCGGGTATATTTAGCTCTTCAGCCAACATTAACTGCTTTATAAAAACCTCTTTTTCTTCCTTTGTTGCTTTCTCTAAACCAATCTCTCCAATTCCAACAACAACCCTATCATAGTTTATATAGCTCTTTATTTTATCCAATGCCTCATCAACCTCTGGAGGAATTGCCCTCGGATGCATTCCAACACATATAAACAAATTCAATCCAACCTTTTTAGCCCTCTCTAACTCATTAATCAATAGCTTCTCAACATGAGCCTCCCAAACTTTTATGCTTTTCATCTCAAATGGGTCATGGGCTAAGGTTATAACTGCATCTAAGCACATTGCCATTAATTCCAAATCCTCCAAACCCCTTGTATCTGAGTGTATGTGGGTGTCTATCATATCCCCTCCACCTCATTTTAATCTATTTTCCTACCAACTGGCATCAGCAATAGAGGATGCTCCTTTATCTTCAAAATCTCTCTTACCTCATCATCGTAAAATGCCCCAACTGATACGGTTCCCAACCCTAAAGATGTAGCCATCAAATAGACATTTTGAGCAACATGCCCCACTTCCATATGAACATATCTAAAGCCCCTATCCCCATAAATCCTTGTTGTTCTTTCATAATTGGCAGCTATAATTAAAACTATTGGAGCTATAGCAATAAACATCTGTCTCAATGCTACTAAAGCTAATTCATGTCCAACTTCTTCATCTAAAACCCTAACTATTGAATGCCTCTCAGGGATATATTTATAAACCCCCTCCTCAACTCCAATAACATCTCTGACATTTACATAAATCTCCAATGGATATGTAGCTCCAGCAGAGGGGACAGTTTTAAATCCTCTCTCATCAGTTACTCCATAAGCGGCAAATAAGATATGAGATAGCTCCCTCAAAGTTAATGGAGAGGAGCTATACTCTCTAACTGACCTCCTCTTTACCAAAACATCCTCTAACTTTATCTCTTCTATCTCTGGTAGTTGGATTTCCATACTATCACTCCACATAATTTAATATTATTTATTTTTGATTTTCTCTTATAACTACTTTTCCATGATTTGAAGGCACTATCTTTATCTTGGCATTCTCAAAATCTCTATAGAGGGTTTTGCCCTCAAACAATCTATCTAAGAAGATAGCTAAGGCTGCAACTTCAGAGTGTGGCTGATTACCAACTGATATGTTATAATCTGCTAGTTCATAAACTTCCTTTGGCACTTTTTCAGCTCCAACAACAACCAATATATCCTTATCTTTGCTTAACTCCTTAATTTCTGGCATTATTTCATTTATATTAGCCCCATACATTGTTAGATGAACAACAATCCCCCTCTTTTTAAATTCTCTAATGTATTTTTTCCAATGCTTTTCAACAACAAATTCAAAATTCCCTCCCCAACTTTCTACAACTTTTTTGACGCTGTTTTCAACATGCTCATCTTCAGTAGTAAAAATTACCCTATCAGCTCCCAAAGCTCTTGCAGTTAAAGCTACATGGGTTGAAATCCTTTTATCCCTATCTCCTCTATGTCCTAACCTTAAAACTTCAACAACCATGATAATCCCTCATAAAATTATTTATATCTCAACCTTCATAGATTATTTATATATCTTAATATTTCCAATTCTTAAATCCTAAGATGGTGTTTATTATTAATATCAAGTGGTGAGAAAATGGCTGAGTTATCTGCAGTGAATTATGTTGAAGTAAAGAAGATAAGAGGAAAGGTATTTGTTGGATTCACACTTTTGGGAATTGGTATTGGAATGATATTCAATGAAACTGGAGCTGGATGTTTAATAGGCTTGGGTATTGGATTTATAATAAGCTCCTTTATAAAATATAAAGATGAAAAAACTGATGAAAACTCAAACAAATCAACATCTTTTCAATTTTGGCCGATAATATTGGGATTATTCTTTATATTTCTTGGAGTAGCCATAATCTTAAACTATGAGATAATATGGGAGTATATATTCCCAATATTCCTAATCCTACTTGGATTGTCTTTTATCTTATCTGCTTTGAAAAAGTAATCTTATACAAATCTTTTAGAGGAATGCCATATTTCTTGGCTATCTTCTTCAAATCTTCAAATTCTGGTTTTTCTGAGATTATTTCATCATCAATTTTTCCAATTTTTATTTTAACATATTCATCAAACAATTTTATAGTTTTAAAGTCTCTATCTGCAGTTATCCTCTCTATATCAAATATTCTAACTCCTAAACTGCCAGTCTCCCTCATTATAATCTTGGCTACCTCATTAGCTTTATCCCTATCAACAATAGCCCTAACTGTATAAGCTGGTCGATTCTTTTTCATATATGTTGGGATAAAGTGTAAATCTCTAACTTTTCCCTCTAAAACTTCATATAGATAGCCTAAAATCTCTGCTGGAATATCATCAACATTTGTTTCCAATAAAACTATCTTTTCCATCTTTATATACTCAATTCTAAAAACTCTTAAAACATTTGGTAGTTCTAAATCTTTATCTCCAGCTCCATAGGAGATATTTTTTATAATAAAACTTCCCTCAACTAATTTTGGGTTTATGTATTTTATAATTGCCGCTCCCGTGGGTGTTGTTAATTCCTCTTTTATATCAGAAAAAAATATCTTAAGCCCTTTCAATATCTCAGCCGTTGCTGGAGCTGGAACTGGTAGTAATCCATGCTCTGTCTCTACAAAACCACTACCAACATTTATTGGCCTATATAGGCAGTTATCTTTTAGCTTTAACTTATTTATTATATATGCTGCCCCAACTATATCGGCAATTGTATCATAGTTCCCAACTTCATGAAAATGGACATCCTCTATGGATATATCATGCACTCTACTTTCTGCATTAGCCAATATCTTTAAAATATCTAAGGCAGTTGTCTTAATATCTCTCTGAATATCTGAGTTTTTAATGATATTTTTAATGTCTTTATATGTATCTGCGTTATAATCAATATCTTTTGGGATTATATTAACCTTATTTGCTAATATATGGCATTTTTTGACTTTTTTTACCTCAATATCAACGTCAATAACCTTTTTAATAGTAGTTATAAGCTCTTGTTTATCAACAAAATCAATCATTGCTGATAAAAACATATCTCCACTAATTCCTGAAAATGGGTCTAAGAGAAACATAAAAAATCCCCTTTTACATTTTTAAATATTATCAAAAGAGAATAAAATGAGAAAAATGAAACTAATTATTTAAGATAGTCAGTTCCATAATCTACCTTATAAATCTTGAATCCTGGCTGAACTCCAAAGTCTGTTGGGTCTATTGTTGCTTTAACCAACTTTATATGCTTCAATCCATAACCATCTAAGAAATGTAATCTGGCGTAAATACTATCTTCTAAGTTTCTTGTTGATAACCATGCATATCCTTCTCCATTAGCGTTCAGTCTAATAAACTCTGACAACTGTCCATCTTTGTTTAATACTATTTCTCTGACTCCTGAAGGTGTCTTTATATATAACTTATGTATCTTAAATGTGCCTATAATCTTTGTTTGACCGTTTATTTTTTGAACAATATATGTAGAGATATTTGTATTATTTATCAATGTAACGTAACTATATCCATATACATTCACATTAGTCAAGATTGTGCCATTTCCTAAGTAATATGAAGTTCCTTTAAAGAACGCTCCTTTTTCTCTTTTTTTGTCTGGTGTGTTTGGTGGGAGAGAGAAGTTCCAGAATCCAAACATACTCCAAACTGGGGCAATATCTGTCATTCTGTTGTAAGTTATTAGATAGTCTGGATTTGGATGCTCTGGATGTGTTGCATTTAAAACTAATTCTGCCTCTTTATCACTTAAACCATATTTCTTAGTTAATATTTCATAAGCTGTACTTCTATTTACTGGCAAAATCTCATTCAATATCTTAACAGTTTCTGATACATTGTTATGTGTAAAGTTCATTAAAACGCTACCTTTTTCAAATGCTTCATCTCCACTTGTTGCTAACATTCTAATTATTCCAATAGCCAGATTTTCGTTTGATGTGGCGAAAATCCTTCCTACCCAGTAAGCTCTTGGAGTGTTTTGGCTACCACCATCAAATGTAACCATTCTCCTTGCCTCATATGTATAGATGTGCCCGTTATCCCACCAGCAAGTTATAACCGCATTTTTTGGAGCAGTTTCTTTTATCCAATCTAAACCAGCTTTCCACCCATTATTGAATGTTGGAGCAGCAGAAAATGGAACTACAGCAGATAATGGAGGGATAATAACTCCAATACAAAGCAGTAAGGCAGATATCTTTATTATTGTTTCTTTTTTATCATTTATTGTTGAGATTATGTCAGATATTTTGTAAATGGCTAATAAAGCTAAGACAATTAAAAATCCATAGGCAATTGCTGGAACATAAGTTGTTGGTAGCAATATTTGGGAGATTTTTGCAGAGTATTTTGAAAGCATCAGTAATCCAAATAGCCCGGCAGGAATACCTATTCCGACTATTGCAGTATCGTTTTTCATTTTTAAGACCCTATCCAACTGCCCAACAAATATTCCCAAACCAATTGCTAATGGAGGGGTTGCTAAAGATGCAAATCTAATCCCTTTTGTTGCAGCATATAAAGTTACTACTAACCAAATAGCTAATAATATGGCGTATTTTATATCAAACTTAATTTTTTCATGTCTTAAAGATAGGAATGATAAAACTATTCCAAGTATCCCAACAATTGCTATTGTATTTGAACCAATAGCGTTTGTAAATATATCTCCCCATGAGCTCGGCTTTGCAAGTTCTGCAACTGTTGTATAGACATTTGGCCAACCAGTTGTTAGGGTGTAACTTGAAAGTATTTTATTATACCCTAAAGGTGAGGTAATTGGTGAAATTGCTGTCCCTACTCCATATATTGCTGTTAATAATATAATTGACCCAAGAATGTAAAATATTGATAAACAAACAACATTTTTGAAGTTTCCGATATCAATGAACTCTTTAATCTTTACCTGTGATTTTAGCAGTGCTAAGGCAATAATATAGGTTATCAAGAAACCAGTAATTACATCGAATCCATACCACCAAGCCCCCCACATTTTTGGAGCTACGGCTGTTAATATCACTGCCAATAGAGCAAATAATTCAAACTCTACATCTTTACCTTTTAATTTCTTAATTCCTGCTATTACTAAACCTGCCAAAACAAACGCTAAGGAGATGGCATAAAAGAATACTGAGGCGATGACTATGCTTTCTCCTGAAGCTATATTCAGATAAATCCCAAATATTAACTCAATTATTAATGCAGCTATTACAAATAAAGATATTGGATTTTTTAAATCTTTTTTAAATAAAGCTGTTTTTTCCTGGCTATGTATTGCCTCAAGGATAAACCAGACTATAAAGAGTATTGGTAGAATTTCAAATATTGGAGTATCTGCAAATCCAGCACATGTTTTGTATAATAAAGCAGGAGCAGATATTATGGCTATAGCCCCTACTATTCCTCCGATGTTGCTATTTGTAACCCTCCTAACTATGAAGTAGATTGGTATTCCTAACAACATCCCCAAAACTGCTGGAACCCAGAAGGCAGCGTTCATAATGATTACAGTTGCATCAATAGAATGCCATATATAGTAAATAGCTAGTGTTGCCAAACAGATAACTGGTGGCTCCCAAGGTATTGGATGTCCTGGAGGAGCATATTGATACAAATCATAAGGCACTTCTTTCCCATTAATAATCTTTATTGTGTCTCCACAGTACCCATGGTCGTAGAGATTTTCACTCAACCTTAAGTAGTAGTAAGGATCAATAGCAAGGAGATACATCCTTCCATGTTCATCTGAAAACATTTTCTTTAAAAATTCATTATTTTGGGCAAATTTCATATCTGCTGTCTGAGCCCTTAACTGAAAACTCATAAACATGAGCATTAAAACTATTAAAAGGATTTTTATCCAATTTCTCTCTTTAAAGAAATTACTTATTTTTTCTAATGCGTTACTCATGAGTTTCACCTTTATACACATAGCAATCAGTTATTACTATCAACCCATTATTTTTTATGACTTCATATAACTTAGGTAAAACCCTATTTATATTTTCTTCAATATCAACACATTCAATAATCACCGGGAGATTTACAGATAACCGAAATATATCAAACTCAGCTATTCCTCTAACCCCATAACCACATATTCCTTTATAAACAGTAGCTCCACTAATTTTCTCCCTCTTTAGTATTTTCATAATGTATTTATACATTAATTCTCCTTTAAATTTGTCTCCTTCTTTCAAATAAATCTTTAGAATCTTTGCTTTTATCATCGATTCCACCCTACCTAAATATAGCTAAAGCCAAAACCCTACCAAAATAAACCATAACTAAACAACCAACTACATTGATTAATATATTTAGTAGGGCTTTAAATAACAACCCCTCATCAACTAACACAAAGGTTTCATAAGAAAATGTGGAAAATGTTGTTAAAGCTCCACAAAAACCAGTTCCAATAAGTAGCTTATATTCAGTTGGTATTGGAGCAAATAAAGAGCAATATAATAAAAACCCTAAGATAAAACTGCCTATTAAATTAACTATTAATGTTCCAGTTGGTATGCCAAATTTTACTGGAACAATCCCACTGATTAAATATCTAAAAATAGCTCCAAAAAATCCCCCAACTCCTATTAATAACAGCTCTCTAATCATATTCTCCTCCTCAACCTTTTAGGAAAAGGATGTTAAGCTTTTAGATGTTTCCACAAAGTTAAACTCTATTGTCTTTTTAATCGTTTTCTCCAGTATAAACACAAACTGTTAGGTAGGAAAAATCTTCTTTGACTATCTCTTTTAAAGATTTTAAACTAATTTTCTCATTTTTGTAAGTTAGATTCTCCAAAACCCAGATTTTTGCGTCTGGATTTATGCCATTATCTATTAAAAACTTTGCATCCTCCTTTAAATTGTTTGGTAAAAAGATGACTTTTTCATGACTTTTTATTAAATTTAAAAGCTTTTTCCTATTTTCTTCTTTTCCATGTAGGGTTATTATATAATAATCCTCCCAGGAGATTTTTAATTTTGCAGCTGCTATTTGTATAGATGAAATACCAGAGATAACTTCAATATCTTCCTTTTTAGCTCCAATCTTTAATAGAGTTTTTAATAGCCCGCTAAAACATGGATCTCCGGTTGATAATATGGCAACCTTTTTATTTTTTATGTTTTCATCTTTTTTTATTATCTCCTTTAACTCATCAATTAAATTTTTTGTTAGGATTATTTTTTTGCTATCTTCTATATTGAATAATTCTAAAGCCCTCTTACTACCAACAACTAAATCAGCATTTTCAACGATTTTTATTGCCTTTAAGGTTAAATACTCTTTATCTCCTGGGCCAATTCCAACTATATAAATCATAATTTCACAAATATATCCCTTTTAGATAATTTTAGGTTAAAAATAGAAAAAAATTTAGAAAAAATTTATTGGGAACTTGAGACGTTCTTTTTTTTCAATAATATATTTGCCAATGGTTTTGCCCATGATGCCTCTAAGATAACACTAACTATTATTGTCATAAAGGTTGCTACTAATATAGTTCCAGCAAGTTCTGTTGGAGGCATTAAAGCTGCTATATCTTTTGGGACTATATTTGGATGTTTTATGATTTCAGTATAAACCATTGCCGCCAATGTTGCTGGAACAACACCTCTCGGCCCCTCTAACGCTAAATATATCCTTTCAGCAAGTGGTCTGATTGGTGGAATAGCTGTAGCTATCAAAACACCAACGGGTCTTGCCAAAAGTATAGAACCTAATGCACATATAAATGCAGGGACAGCATATTTTTCTAATAATGGAATTGAAATGCTGGCTCCTAGTAATACGAAGATTAATATTCTAATAAATATTGATACCTCATCAAAGAATATTGCAACTTTTTCCATGTCTTCTTTATGTTCTTCTTTATGTACTATAACATTACCAATATAAAGCCCCATTATAGCTACAGCCATGAACCCGCTGATTTCATATCCAGTTATTGATGGGAAGATACTTTCACCAAAATACCAAAAAGCAATAGCCAATCCCAATGTAAATGGAGCAATATAATCTTCAAACCTGATTTTTGATATAATGCATTCATAGAATTTACCAGCAATTAGTCCAAGTATAATTCCACCAACAGCCAGTGAAATAAACTCAAGTAAAGGATTTTCTGCTTTAGCCAATCCTAGAGGTGATAAAGATATTAATGTTACAACAATACCTAATGGGTCATTAAATACACTTTCAGCTTCTAAAGTTATTGCAACCTCAGGGTCTATGTCCATCTTAGAGAATATTGGTATTAAAGTAGCTGGGTCAGTAGCAGAAACGATAGCTCCAAATAGCAAACCAATTAATGATAAAATTGGTAGATGGAACACAAAGTTAAATACGATTCCTGAAATAACCCAAACAATTAATAAAGCTAATATATCGAGCTTTACAATAACATCCAATACTCTCTTCATAACACTCCATTCCATCTCAAAAGAACCAATAAACAGTAAAATTATCAACCCAAAGTTTCCAATAAAATCAAAAGAACTTTCAACAATATTTTTTGGTATAACGTTAAATATAGATAGTATGAGCCCAAATATCAACAAGAGAGGGATATCTGGAATGCCAATCTTTTTAGCAATCTTTGCTATTATGGCACCTCCAGCAAAAAGAATTGACAAATAACCAAGAAATAACGCTGTATCCATAATTTCACCAATTCTTTAATCTTGGATATCCAAATATACAGGCATTAACTTTACATTTAGAAAGTATATAAATCTTTCCGTTGGTGAGGAAATGAATAGCAACGATTATGATGTTGTAATTATTGGAGGGGGGCCAGTTGGTTGTATAACGGGAGAATATATAAAAAATGGTAGGGTTTTGATTGTTGAAGAGCATCAGAGCATTGGAGTCCCTTTACAATGTGCTGGCTTAATTAGCAAAAATGGAGTTAAAGAGCTTGGAAATCCTAAAGGAGTAGTTAATAAGATTAGAGGGGCTTATATATTTACAAAAAACAATATGGTAAAGATTGGGAATGAAAAAGTTAGGGCTTATGTTTTTGAAAGAAAGGTTATGGATAAGGATATAGCCATTAGGGCAGCAAAAAAATGTGATTTTTTGTTAAAGGCTTATGGAGAAATTGAGAAAGATAAAGACGGCTATAAAGTTAAAATAACTCATCTTGGTGAAAATATAGTTCTAAAACCAAAAGTTATTGTTGGAGCTGATGGTGCTAAAACAATAACTGGTAAAAGATTGGGATTGGTAAATAACAAAAATAGGGAGATTTTGTCAAGCTGTCAGTTTGAAATGGTTAATGCTGAGGTAGATGATGACTTTGTATATATCTTTTTAGATAGAAGATATTCAGAGAGATTTTTTACTTGGATTATTCCAATGGGGAAGGATAGGGTTAGGGTTGGTTTAATAGATAAAGGCAACTGCTACAACAAACTCATGAAATTTATAACTGAACATGAGATAGCAAAGGAAATTTTAAAAAATGCTATAATAACAGAATTTTCTACTGGTTCTTTGCCAATTGGTTATTTAGATAAAGCCTTTAAAGATAACGTTCTGCTTGTTGGAGATGCCGCTTGTCATATAAAGCCCCTAAGTGGGGGAGGGCTGTATTTTGGTGCGATTGGAGGAAAGATAGCTGGAGAGGTTATCAGCAAATATTTAAATGGAGAGATAAATAGTTTGGCACTCTATGATAAAAAATGGAAAGAGAGTTTCGGAAATGAGATAAAGAATGGATTATTAGTTAGGAAATTGTTTTTAAAATTAGGAAATGACACTTTAGATGAGCTTATTGGAAAGTTGGCAAGAAGTGATTTAATTGACTACATAAACAAGCATGGAGATATGGATAGACAGGCATCTTTGGCATTAAAGGTTTTAAAGTCATTAAATATTGGATTAGGATTTAGAATTTTAAGAGATTTGTTATGAAAATTTTTATTTACAATTTTAAACTTTCCCCATTTTTTAGTAATAGAACGTCATCTCCAAAAGCCCATTTAAACAACTCTGGGTTTTCTGTATGAACTGGGATAATGTAATTTGGGTCAATCTTTTCTATAACTTTTCTTAGCCCTTCTTTTGAAATATGCCCAGAAGTATGTAGGGATTTATCAAAGACTGGCTTTCCATACTCATTAACTCTAAAACCATAAATCTCAAAGCCAAAGTGTTTAAGCCAGTACCATAATCTTAGGAAGCTGAATTCTTGCTCCTCTCCAAACGCCTCACTTGATGAATAAATATAAACCCCACCATTTGGATTGACATCCAATAAATGAGGCATATCATAGAATGAGAAGCATAAAATGTAATTTTCTTGGTTATTTCTAATCTCAAATGGGGAGATAAAATGGCTTTCATATAAATTGTATATCTCTTCCTCCCATTTTTGCTGTGTGCTTCTAAGATTTTTATAGATTTTTATATGTTCATCAATTATATCAATGCCCGCAACATCTTTTAGGGCATTTAAGAAATACGCATCTTTTGTAGTTATAATTAGCTCTCTACCAGTTCTTTTAGCTATTTCTTTAAATATCTCTAATCTCTCAAAGTTTCTTGGTGAGAAATCGGCAATAACCAACCCCTTAGCATTTTCAACAATCTTTAATGCATTGTTATAAACGTCTTCTTCAGTGATATTTGTATCGTTATCTCTATTGACTCTTGTTCCTTCAGTAATTAAGATGCTTGCATTCTTTGCCTCTTTAATAAACTTTTTTGTTTCATTTTTGTTCTTTCCATGGCATCTGAAATCTCCAGTGTATGCTAAAACAGTATCTCCTTCAACAATATAACCAACAGCACCATAGATTGAGTGATCTATGTTAAATGCTTTAATTTCAAAGCCTAAATCTTCTTCGCTGAGGGTTTTAATATCATTCTTCTCAATCTTTTTTACCCTTGAAGATGAATTCTGCCTGGGTCTGTAGAAGATAAAATCCTCAACTTTATTGTTATCTTCTGTCAAAATAACTTTTCTTGAAAGATATGGTGATTTTCTATCTGATTCAAGGACATAGCCATTTTCTTTCTGTTTTTTAATGCTGTAGTATGGTAAATCCATTCCTAAGTGGTTGCTGATTGAAGTATCTCTTAATGCCTTTAAGATTGTTATTGTGATTGGAGATGCAACTATTGGAATTTTTTCATTGAGGATTGCTATATTTCCAACATGGTCGAGATGTGCATGGCTTATTAGAACAGCATTAATAGGAATTTTTGGATATTGAGCTATATTTAAATCCTTTGGGATTAAATCAGCTCTATAAATGTTTAGTTTTGGTATTAAGTTGAGATGCCATAGGTCATAGATGCCTCTTGCAGGTCTTTCACTAAGGTATTCTTCATAGTATTTTGAATATTTGACAAAGTTCATCCCAAAATCTAAGAATAATCCATTGCCATTCTCTTCTATGTGGATTTTATTTCCTCCTATAGTGTCAGCTCCATCATAAATGGTTATTTTCATTCTAAGCCCTCCCCTTTATTTTCAGTTAATTTTTTAATGCAATTTATAAACTCTTCATCAATTCCGTCTCCTTCAATCAGCTTTTTAAGGTTATAGGTCAATACATATAGATTTATTTCATTATCAAAGAATGTTGCCTCTCCAATTATTGCTTTACTATTAAAATCATTGTATTTTTTAGATTTTGGGAATATTAAAACTGATCTAATCTTATAATTGCATTTTAAAGTGTAGTATTTTGCATAGGTATAGATTTGCCTTAACATATCGGAAGGTAGTTTTGGTTTTTCATATTCTCTATTAATTTCAGTATATTTTGCATCTAAAACTAATACTGGCTTGTTATCTTTATAAACAACATAATCTGGTTTTTGTTCAATATTTTTTATCCCTTTTACTTCCTTAAACAACTTAAATTTGCTTTGATATTTTATTTCAAAGCCTAAACTCTTTGATAATATTGAGCAAATAAATTTTTCAAATAAATCATTCATATCTACAAAGAATCCAATAGCATCTTCTCCATCAATCTCTCCAAATGCTGATAAGATAATTTTAGCCAAATTGAATGGCTTTTTAAACCTTTCATTTAGCCGAGTAAAATGCACCCTCTTAAAATCATGGATAGTTATCTTTCTTAGGTTAATGCCCTCAAAGATTAACATTAACTCACTAAGAAGCTTTTTATTCTCTCTCCATTTTGTCTTTTTCAATGAAATATATGTTGTGTAGTAAAATATTTGATTTAAAAGGTTGTTTTCAGTGAATTCATGATATTCTATTGAAAATTTATGCCTTTGATGTGGTAGTTTTCTTATTTGCTTATCTATCAGCAATTTTCCCTTTAGGAATTTTTTCTCTTCTCTAACTTTTATATAAGATTTATAAAATCCTCTTTTAATTTCATTTAATAGAGAATAGGCAAAGAGATAGATAAAAATCTCATAAATTACTGGAGTTGAAGCAATATCTTTAACTTTTGCTAATTCTTGCTCTTTGATATTTAAATCGTATGCAAAGTTCATCATTTTTATAAAGGCAAGTATTTTATCTTTATTTTCATAGTTACAATATTGGAAAACTTTTGGTAGGACTTGAATAACTTTATTATCAACTGCTACAAATCCAACGTATTGTTTTGCTTTTATTCCATTGGGATAAATTCTAAATATGCTATCAAATTCTTTGTCTTCAACATCTTCAACCAAAGTATTTCTGCTATTTATTGTTTTAAAAAGTTCAATAATTTCATTTTCACCCAAATTTAGCTTTGATAACTCTTTATCTCCAAACTTTATAAGTTGATGTTCATAAAAAGTAATTAAGTTAGTCATTCCCCTCCCCTTATTGGCTGTTCGATGATTGATTACTGTTATTTTTCCGAAATTAATTTTTTTAAGGTTTCAACGAAATTATCATCATCAAATTCTTCAGATCCTTTTATTCTATATATTGGTTCATTATCAACTCTCTCCTCCTCAACAAAATCTTTTAAGACATCATTTAAACCCTTCCAATCATTGTAGAAGTATTCTTCCAACAATGGAATAATTTCATAGAACCAAACAAACTTTAAATCCTCAATATTTTTAACTTTTAAGAAGTATGAATGTCCTATTCTGTGGTCTCTGTCTCTTAACTTAACAATTTTTTTGTTTATAGATTCTAAGAGATTTTTAAGGAATTCAGCACTTCCTAACTCATTAAATAATTCATTAATCTCATTTTCAATTTTTTGATATTCCTCATTTTTTTACATATCTTTCTCCAATTTTCTAATAACTTATTTTCTGTTAATAATTCCCCTTCTGGCTCAATTTCTATAAATCCAAATCTTCTCCTTAAGGCAATATCTAATAAGGCAATGCTTCTATCTGCTGTGTTCATTGTTCCAATAATGTATAAGTTTGGTGGAACTGCAAACGGCTCTTTTGAATATAGCAATGTAACTATAACCTCATTTTTGCCCGTTAATCTCTTGTCCATCTCTAAGAGTGTTATTAACTCTCCTAAGATGTTTGATATATTTCCTCTGTTTATTTCATCAATTATTAGGTAGTATTTTGGTGCATTTTCAAAGTACCCTTCTTTGAATACATTTTTTGATTTTTTATGCTCTTTTAGTTTTTTAACAACGATTTCTTTAATTTCTTTATAAGGAAGATTATTTATTATAAATTCTTTGAGGAATTCAATATTCAAACTATTTTTATCTAATTTGTATAGGGTATTTTGCCAAAAGTTGGTATCCCGTATGTCTTTTACATTAATGTATTCATCCTCATTTTTCCCAATCCAAAGCCATTTCACTTTTCTAAATTGATAAAACCCATATTTATTAAGTGGTGAATCTTTTCTATACTCATAATCACCAACAACCTTACCAATAGCCCGTATTTTATCCAAACCATAAGATACTAATACAATATCCCCTTTTTTCATTTCCAATACAATATTTTTAATTGATTCAAATCCTTCATCTTTATTTCTTTTTTCCTTTAATTCTTCTATGGTTTTACATCCAGTATAATCGGTATCATCATTATAACCAACTGCTATTTCATTATTTTCAATGCAATAATCAAATATTTCTTTTTCATGTTTTTCTCCTAATGATACTTTGTAAAAATTAACATTCTCAAAAATTTTATCCTTTAAAACCTCCCAAATTGCCAAAATACACATTTTCTTAAATATTCCGTCTTCAACTTCATAGGTAATATTTCCATTTTTATCATTTTTTGGTCTAAAGCCCTCAATAAAGTCCTCATAGGAATAGGATTGATGAAATGTTATAAACTCATACTTACTATCATCATTTCCAGTTTTTTCTTTAACATAATTCCATGCTAACCATGTTTTTCCAGTTCCAGGAACACCATAAAGTATAATTTGTCCTTTATTATCTAAAATTTTGTCTATTTTCTCTTTTAATTCTTCTGGAATAGTACCACCCCCACTATTATTTTCAATATCTTTAAAATACAATTCTAAAACTTTGTCTATTTTTTCAATAATTCTTTCTATTTCTTTTCTTCTATTTTCATCTAAGTTCTGTTTTAAAAGATTTTCATGATTTTCCTTTGCTTTCATTAGAATCCTTTTTATTGTCTCTGGTTTTATATTTTCATTTTGTCCAATATATGAAAATCCTACCTGCCCCACTGAAATGTCCTTTGTAGAAATCTCCACATAGGCATCCTCATCAAAAACTGTAGAATATTCTTTTTTACTTCGTAAATTTGCTTTATATGTTTCTTCACCACTTATCACTCTTTCAAGATATTCTCTTTCTTTACCCTCTGATTCTTCAATATGGTTTTTAATATTCTTTTTAATTTCTTCTGGAAGTAAATCTATTATCCTTTTTTGAGTGTCATATTCATCTCTTAAGTATTCTCCTATTCCATAAAATCCAACAAAATACCATTTCCCATCTACAACATTCTTTGATATAAATACTATTAACCCATTTTTTCCAATAAATTCAACTGGATTATTTGTTGTTTGAACGAATCCATAATAATACTCTGAATCAAATTCCTCATTAAAATTCCAAAATTCATGAGCATATCCAAATTTTTTTACAAAATCATAACCGTATCTATTTCTAAGATGAAATTCCTTTAAATCTTGGCTTATCCCTCTCCATCTATTAAATGACCACGCAACTTTTGCAACAATACCTATAAGTTCTTTATTAGTAATTCCCCTCCATTTAGCCCCACTTTTATTCCTAATTACCTTAGCAATATACATTACCTCATAGAATAACCTCTCAAGTTTAGAAAATGATGAAATAAACAATCTTCTATCTGATAAAATTTTATCATCTAAATAAACTTCAAAAAATGTGGCATTTTTGTATGAATCTTTTTGATATGGAGTTATATGTAGATTTCTTTTAATGGTTTCTTCTTTTAGCAATTTTAATGCATAGTATACGGTTGTAGTTTTTTCATATTCTGGATGATTTATAATCTCCATTACAAATTCCTTAGCTCTGTCTATTTCTCCACTCTCTAACATTTTAAGAACATTATCATTTAGATTTTTTCCTAATGTTCTAATAGACTCATCATTATAACTTTTAATCAACTCTCCATCTTTAATCAATGCGTCAATATCTCTTATAATCCTCTCTTTATCACGCTCCCACTCATCTTTATGTTTATTTTTAAAATATTCTATTATTTTTTCTTTTAGAGCTTCTTTATTTATCACAATCCCACCTCTCAAAAATTATTATCAAATCAGATTACGGATTTTAACTGATTCTCTGAAATATCCAGCTTTTTTCTATTTGCTTCCTCTAAAAACCTTCTTCCAACAACTTCCAAAACTCCCTCCCCTCCATAACAATCCCCCTATGATTATTACTTCTCTCACAATTAATATTATCCCTATATTTCCACTTATAAATTTTATTCTTTTTATTCAAACAAATATTTAATTTCCTCAAATTTGATAGGAAAATTGCCTTTAAACATTTTCAACCTCATATCTACATCCCTTAAATTCTCAACAAACTCTTTCAACATCATTACATTATTATAAAACTCCTCTTTCTTAGAACATTCTAAAAATCCCCTAACAATCTCCATTAACTCTATATCAAAGTATCTAACTTCCATATCATCAAATAATGATAAATTCTTCCTAATATTCAATAATGTCTCAATAATATCATACTCCTTAACATCAAATCCATTATTTTTAAAATTTTAAAGATTATATGATTAAATAACTCCTTTTCATCATCTTTCTTTAACTCCTTTGCATAATCATATATCAAACTCATTGAAGCCAAATTTTTTATAAATCTAAACTCATACTCTCCAATCGTATTAACAAAGGCATCATAGCAATCAAAATACAACGAATCAACTATTTCCTTAACCTCATTAGCTAATTTCTCTCCATTGTCAGAATTATACAACTTTGACAATACACAACCCAACGTTTTACCCTCATTTTCTCTTATGCTTAAAATATCGTTGCATAGCTTTTCAATAAAGGTATTTATTATATTCAACCTACGAACAATGAAATCTGGAAGATTTTTATTCATTACTACATTTTTACAACCTTCAATAACCTCTGAAATAGCAATGAACAAATCATAAACTATTTTAAGGTTCTTATTAACTCTCAAATGTCTGTTTTCAGCCCACTTAATTGTATCATTGTTTATCTTATTATTATCTGCTAATGAATTGATTATGCACTCAAATATTGGTTTATAACGCCTATTTTTAATTGAATCAATGTAATCCTCAATCTTATAAACATTCCACTCTAAATCATCCAAACTTTTATTAATTTTTGATATATCTCCAACCTTTACATCATTTTTTAGTTTTTCAATGGTTTTATACAATTTTTCAACCAATTCAATGATTTTCTCAACATCTCTAACCAAATCATCTATTCCATTACCAAAATTTCTGTATTTTATTCCATTTGGAGATAAAATACGTTCAACAAGCCAAAGTATATCATCAACGTCACAATCCCTCCTATTTTTGTAATCTTTCCTCTTATTAAAACACTCTCCACTGAAATATCCAGAATTACCCGGCTCTTCAAACACAACACTCCCAAAACCTCCAACATACTTTTTATTAACATCAATATCTTTAACTAACCACCCACTAAACCATTCATCATCACAAACAACCCTCTTTCCCAAATCAAAAACTCCCCCACCATCTAAAATGCTATCCAACCTCTCATTAACCACATCCCCCATCAACATGACAACATAAACCTCCTTACAATTCAATGTTGTTTTAAACATGACATTATCCCTAATCTCCAACTCCCAATCAAATTCTTTAGCCATTTTATAAAACTCATCAAACTTTGGCTTTAACTCCTTAGGAATTACTAAAGAGACACCAATATTCATCCAATCCCTTAATCTATTGCCTAATCTAATCTCATCATCTTTCAAATCATACCTATTTCCAGCAAACCAATTAACAACCTCTAACAACCAATATTTAGCATGATTTCTTGTATCTAAGCCTAATTTTATCCTTGCACTACCTTCAATAAGCTTATCAATACTTAAAATATCCTTTTGGTAGTAATCACAAACATCATCCATCAATTCAATATCATACAACTCCTTTTCAATATATTCAATTGATAAGGCAATAATTTCATTCAAAGCCTCAGTTAATGGAACTCTCTCACACCCTAAAACTTCAAGAACTTCTCTCCCCTTAATCCTCTCACTCCATAGCTTCATAATCATCACATTCTATTATTTTTACCTTTTAACGCTTCTCTTAGAGCAAAGAGGGATATCCTTAGAATATAGAATGATAAGGCTAATATTATAGCATCTATTGGGCAGAAGATAAACATGATTATTAGAAATGGTGAAACAACCTTCCAGAAGTGCTTCCAAGTAATAAATTTATAAACAATCCAAACTTCCAATACAATTGTTGGAATTGCAGCCAAAAACCAAAACCAATAATTTCCCACAGCAACTCCTAACATAAACCCAATAATTGACAAAGTCAGCAATATAAAGAAAGTTTTTAAAGAACTGTAGCCCATACTTCCACTTTATCAGGATTTATTTTCCTCATCTTTCTCCTTACTAAAAATTATCGAATAAAGTTGGGCATTATAATCCTTTGCAGACTTGTAGGCGTCATAAATCCCATAAAGATATGGTATGATAAGCCAAAATGTTAATAGTATTATAATCCCCTTTCCAACCTTTCCAAGATACATTTGCCCAGCTCCAGGAATTACAAGGCTAAGCAATACTGCAATGCCAACACTCTTCTTTTTCTGCTCATAATAAACAATCCTCTGAGTTTTATCCATATCCTTTACAAAATCTTTAATCTGCATTGCCTCCATCTCATCCATAACTCATCACCCCATTTTTATTGATAAATCAATGTAAATTCTCCTACTTTCCTACCATTCAAATTCTCTAAGCCTTCTATCAATCTCTTCCCTCTTCTCTGGTTTTGTATAAAACGTTGCATCTAAATGATTCCAACTTACAGTATCCGTACCATTCTGCTTAATATATCCCTTATCCAACAAACTTCTAATCCCAATTCTCACAACAGAACTATCATATCTTATATTTCGAGATAAACGGTTGAGATTTTTAATAATATTTCTTAAACTAACCCTATGTGGGCTTTCTCTAAGGATTTTTAATATTTTCAATTCTAAGTCAGTTAATCTCTTATTAGAGTAAATCATCTCCCCATTTTTAAACACTATCAACTCCCCATTTTCAAAACTCATCCAATTCTCATTAGTTAGAGGATTTGTAGCTATAATAAACCCCTCTTCATTTGCACTTTTAACATCCCCCAAGTTTATAACATAATCCTCATCCTCCAACCTAATTCTTCCATAGGGTGGCTTTCTCTTTAAGAAATGCAACTTTCTCCTACCTTTACAATCCCTATAAGCAAACAAATACTCTCCATCAGAGAATAAACAATTAAAAGCCCCATATTTGTTAATTTTCCTTCTTAATATATCCAATAACTCATCAAACCCCTCCTTATTCCACTCAATCCCTCTCCTTCCAATTTGAGATAGCAGATAGCAGAATACATACTCTGAATCCGTCTCTCCAATTGGATAATACCCATCAAGCTCTAAATCCTCATATCCAAGTAAAGTCCCATTATGGGCAAAGGCAATCTCCCTACCATCTAATCTTCTAATGAATGGGTGGGTATTAACATAAGATTCACTTCCAGCACTCGCCTTTCTTATGTGGGCAATGAATATCTTTGATTTTATCTTAGTCCATCTAACACATTCAGCTAATAAAGCATCATTCATCTTAATCGGCTCTTTTATCAATCTAACAAAGCCATCTGGATAGAATGCAATTCCCCAACCGTTCGGATGCTCTTCACTCCTATGCTTAAAGCTATTCAAGGATAAATTAACATTAACTTTCTTATTAAAGCAAATTCCAAGTAACTCACACATATTTATCCCCTATAGTCCTTATAATCTCCAGATTCTACCAAAACTCCACAAGGTTCCGGATAGAAGTATATCCAAGCCTCTATTTCATCCCCAGATTCTAAAATTATTGGAACTTTCTTTCTTCTATAGAAGTGTGGATGTCCTTCAAGGCAATCAATCCTCTCCAAGGTTTTTTCATCAACTTCATAAACTTCTCCAACAATGTGAGAGATTTTCTCATTTTCAACAACGTAGGGAATGATATTGGCATACATGGCATATTTCTCTTTGGTTTTGCCTTTTCCAATGAATTTGCTATCTTTTAAATAAGCCTCATGATTCCAAAAGCCCTTTCTTAAACTCCCATAGACAAACACATACTCCATAGTATCACTGTTTGGGGTTTGTAATGCTCATGAATAATGTAATATACAAAGTGATAAATAATACTTACTACCTTAGTAACCTTACAATGCTTACTATCATTACTCCAGTAACCTTCTACTTTTGTTTAAAATGTCATATTCTTCAAATTCTTTCAATTCTCCCCTCCAACCTTTCCTCCATCGTCCAAATCTTGTAGTGCAAACTTCACACTCAATTTTATAGTCCTTTAAAACATCAATTTGGTGTAGTATTGTGCTATCCAAAGTTATTGCCATGACAATTTTGAGATTATACTTTGATAACACTTTTTTACAAACTTCCCTAAGTTTTTCCAAATGTTCTTTTTCTATATCCTCATACAGCCAGATTCTATTCCCTTCCATATTTTTGAAGAACTTTTTAGCAAGTGAAACGAGCTCTTTGTCTTTAATTATGTATATTCCAATCATTAGCAAGGCATCTTCAAGCATATGCTCAACAGTTGGAATCCAAACGATTATGTCACAGTTTTTAGACTTATCTTTTGAAAATCTCATGATTGGAGTTAAAACCCACCATGGTTTGTCATTCTCGTGGAGAATTAAACAGTGTGTCGGATAAATCCCATTATGCAAGAAATCTGGCCTTCCAACAATTATAAAAGCATTTGCAGAACCCATGATATCCCTCTTATCTCGAAGATTACGATGCCAATAATGTATATATGGCAAAAAGAATATATTACATACTATTGATTAAGCATACTATGCTTACTGTTTTTAATGAGGTGAGTGAAATGATGAATGACTTAGAAAAAATAAGAGGAGGAGTCCATATAGCAGTTCAAGGTTATGAAGTGGATAGAATTACTGAAGTTCCGATAATGAGAAGAGCTGAAAAGGTTTATTTAATTTGCATGCCTGAGAATAATGATTCAGAACAGGGAAAAGCATTTAAAAATGCAATTATTAAAAAGTTTGAAGAAAAAAGGGTCAATTATGAGGTTGTGGAAGCAGATTTATTTGATTTGGATGATATTGTTAAAAAGATGAAAGATATTATAGCTCATGAGAGGAAGGAGTTTGGGGACGTTAGATTTTATATTAATGTATCGTCTGGTTCTACAATTGGATGTATTGCTGGCACAACTTGTGCAATGATATTAAACAAAGAAAATTCGAAGATTATTCCTTATTATGTAATTCCAGAAAGGTTATTAGATGATATTTCTGAAAAAGAAAGGGAAAAATTAAGGAAGGAATATAAGGAAAAGTATGATTGCTCTTATTTACCGAGGAGTTTTGGAGTTAGGGGAATTAGGTTGATTTATCCATTTGAAGTTAGTTTGCCGAGGGAAGAGTTATTAATATTTTTAAAGTTTATTGGTAGGGCTGGAAGTAGGGGGCTAACAATAAAAGAGCTTAGCATTTTAACAAAAGAAGAGTTTTTGAATGCTGATGTATATGATGAGAGGAGTATAAAAGAGTTAATTAAGGCGGTAGGAGGTTCTGTTAAAAAAATGAAGAGTTTAGTTAAAGAGTTAAAGGATATTGTTGGCAGTGATATTGATGATTTAAAGAAAATTATTGATTGGAGAAAAAAGTGTAGAAGTTCAGTTAATTCTACTAAACAGAGTGATTTGGTCTGGATTAATAAAAATGTCGTTGAAAAACTCTTAGAGTTGGAGTTGATAGAAAAGCCAGAAAAAATTGGAAAGTCAAAGTATGTAAGAATCAGTGAAAAAGGGAAAATGCTATTAAACTATGTTGGATAACCCCAATTATTTTATACTCAAAATCTCTTCATGTAAAGCTTTTAAAACCTCTAAATAATCAACTTCTCCATTCTCAATCTTATCCATAATTTCCTCTAACTCCCTCGTTCTCTCTTCAGATATTAAGTGAGGATAATTACTTATCAAATAATTATAGACATCAATTCCCAACTTTGTTGGAATTAGTTTATTTTTATCCCTACTTTTTATGACGTAGCCCCTATCTAACAACTTTTTGATAATTTGAGCATAGGTTGAAGGTCTTCCAATACCCCTCTCTTTCATTAACTTAACAACCTCACCCTCATCATACAATGGAACTTTTGGAATCTTTCTAAGTTTTTTATCTAAAACTTTTAAAGTACTTTTCTCAATCCTTGGAAGCTTTTTTAACTTTAAATTATAAATTCTGCTCCAACCGTCAAACTTTATATCAATATAACCCTCAACCTTCTCATCCAAATCTTTTATATAAATCTCTTCATATTCAACAACTGCTTCTTTCATCTGAGAGGCAATAAACCTTCTAAATATCAAATCATAAACCTTTATGTGGTTTTTGGTTAGTTTTATGTTGTTTTCCTTTAAAAACTCTATTAACTCCTCAGTATCCATTGGTTTCGTAGGTCTTATACACTCATGAGCTCCTTCCATGAAATACTCTCTATTTTTTAAATAATCTTCCATATTATTTAGCTTTAGGTATTCTCTTGCTACCCTCATCCCATCTAATGAAACCCTTGTTGAAGAGGTTCTGTGATAACTCGTCAAACCCAATTCAAACAGTTCTTGAGCTATAGACATCACTTCATCGGTACTTAAGCCAAATCTCTTTGTAGCTTCCTCTAACAAAGTATCTGTTGTGAATGGTGGGAGAGGAGGAATTTCCTTCTCATAAACCTTTACTTCAACCTCAACCTCATCCTTATCAAACTCATCCTCCCAAATCTTTCCAATATAGATGTCATTTTCTAATTTTAAAGAGAGATAAGGTACTTTTATTTTATGCTCGTTGTATCTCTCTATAATCCATCCCAATACTGGCGTTTGGACCCTACCGGCTGACAGATAGTTTTTATCAAATACTTCCCACAACTTTTGACTCAACCTAAATCCAATCCATCTGTCCTCTATTCTCCTAACTATCTGCCCCCTAACTTTATTTTCATCTAACTCTAATTTATCTCCTTTCTTAAATGATTCTACAGCCTTTAGTATAGCCCTTTTTGTGATTTCATTAAATCCTACCCTATAGATGTTTTTATTGAATGGAAGGGCATTTATAGCTATGTCATAGCCTATTTTTTCTCCCTCTGTATCGATATCTGTTGCTATAAATATGGCATCAACCTCATCTGCTATCTCCCTAATAATCTCTACATTCTCTTTAGCATCCATTGCATTTACTTTCTCTCCCTTCTCCATCAACTGCCTTATCAACTCCTCTAAATCCTTTTGGTCAGTAAACTGCTCTCCATTTACTTTTTTAATTGATGTATATATTGGGATGTATAAGTTATCTTCTATCTTAACCCCATAAAATCCTTCTTTTGTAACTAAGTCAAAGACATGCCCCCCACTTGCAGTTATAATTAGGTTTAAATCTCCAATACAGACTTCATAGACATTTCTGTTGTTTATCTTTCTAACAGAGGGTTTTCCAAAGAAATTAGCTATGGTTCTTGCCTTGTTAGGACTCTCTACAACCATTAAAACTGATTTTAGCAAATCTGGAACTTTTCCTTTAGCCCTTCCGACTTTTATCTTCTCCCTATCTTCATCAATCTTTTTGATTAACTCCTCTAAGTTTATCTCATCTATTCTTTTAAATTCACTCTCATACATAAACAGCATATACTTTTTGAGAGCTTCAAAAATCTCTTTTTCATCTACTAACACAATGCTTGCTCCTTTAGTTAAACCAAACTCTGTCATCCTTGAAGTCCTTCCAGATGCTTGTATATAGGTTTTTACATCTGGAATTAATAGGAGATATTCATCATCTTCCTTCCTTAGAGAGAAATTCTTTATCTTTAACTTTTCAGTTATTATTTGCCTAATCTCTTCCTCTGTCTTTCCTTCAATGTCAATATCTTCCTTTAACTCTCCTTTTTCTTTTAAACTGTTTATATACTCCTTCAGCCTAATTTTAAACTTTGGAATGCCATAAAATATAGCATATCTAACCCTTTCTGGCATATCTAAACCTCTAACCAAAACCCCATAGTATGATGCAACACCAATTAAAACATCAATCTTTCCCTCTCTAAAGTCATCAAATCCTTTCTTATCCTTTGAATGGATCAATTTTGCTTTAATGTTGTTGTCTAACAGATATTTTTCAATCTCTTGGGCTTTCTCAACACCATAGTCAATTGAAACAAATACAATTCCTCCAGAGCCAAATAATTTTATATACTCTAAAATCTTCTCTTTGCTGAACTCCTCATCATAAATATCAACAACATCCCTAAGCTTGTTCATTCCAAATCCAATTTCAAAGTCCAAAAGCTCTCTGTAGAGCTTAACCCTATCTCCATAACTCTTTCCAGTTGCAGAGGCAATAATTAAACATCCATGCTTTATCTTGGCAACTTTTTCTTTTAAAATCTCTCTCTTTTTCATTGCATCCTCAATCTTTCCAATCTTTATTAGGTAGATGATTTTATATGCCTCATTTATTATCTCTTCATCAAATCCCAATAACTTTAAAGTTCTATCGATGTTTTTTGAAGCCTTTAACAATGCATCGACATCATCAACAAACACAAAATCAAATCTGCAGTTTGGCATGTTTTTTGTTAAAAAGTTGGATGTTGTTATTAAAACATCATAATCGTTGTTTTCAATTCTTTCCTTTGCTTCTTTCTTTTCTTTTGTTGATAGTTCTGAATGATATGCAACTACTTTTATATTTAAATTATTTTTTTCTACAAGGGATAGCATTTTCTCATAGGTTTGTTTAACTAAGAGTGTTGTTGGCAATATAATATAGCATCTTTTCCCTTTCTTAGCTAAAAACAGAGACATCAATATTCCAAAAAAACTCTTTCCAACTCCAGTTGGTGCTACAATTGAAAAGCTCTTGTTCTTTAAAACCCTCTTTGCCCACATCTTTTGTATGCTTAAAAGCTCATATCCTAAACTCTTAGCAAATTCCTCAAACTCTTTAAATTCATTCCAAATGATGCAATAGCTTTTTAATTCCTTTAAAGTTTTCTCTTCTCTAAGTTTTTCACATAATTTTAGCTTTTCAAAAACATTTTTTTCTTTTAAACATTTTTCACAAACTCCAATAGCTAACCTTTCACTTGTTATTTCTCCGTTACAGTTAGGACACATTTCTTTATATATCATCGGTATCATAATAACACCAACAAATGAATATTTAATTAGAAATGAATATTTAATTAGAAATCTTAATAATTATAATTTATTTTTATGTTCATTTTGATTTATTAGGGGTTTAAAAACTTTTTGCTATAGTTAAAATTATATTCTTTAATTTAAATATATAAATATCCATAAAAACAAAATAATAAAAAATAGAATGGATAAATAGCCCTTAAAGATTTAGCACTGGTCTCCAGCAACTTCTAAGATTGCCTCAACTGCTTTTATGAATCTTGGCATACCTGCTCCGATATAAACAACTTTCATAACGTCTTGAATCTCTTCAATTGTAGCCCCCATTTCTAATAATTTTTTTGTCTGTCTTTTAACTGCTTTTTCGTCTCCCAAAGTTGCAACAACTGCCAATAAAACTAATCTTTGCATTTTTTCATCTAACTTTTTCCCACTAAAAACTTCTTTTTGTAGATTTGCTACTGCTTCATAGAACTCTGGGCAATTTTTCTTAACAACTTCCATGGTTTCTGCTGGAACGAACTCTGCCATATTATCACCTGTGTATTGTTGTGTATGTTTGTGTGGTATTTTAGCCACAATTATACATAATTAAACTTATTATATATAAAACATGTAATTTTAGATTTACTAATAGAATGTATGAAAAACAATAGTGGCATAAATTTGCACAGTTATATTTATAAATATAACGTAATTGAGGGAAATAATGGGGTTTTTAGAGGATAAAAAAAGGACTCTAATGAATTTAGAACTTGCTATAAGAGAAGGTTTAGTAGATGAGGAGATAATTCCAATACTAAACAAAATCAATGAAATTGATAATTATTATACAACTTCGAGCTGTATTGGCAGAGTTGGAATAATGGAAATTCCTAAAGATAAGAATCCAAAGCTATACTCGAGATGGCTTGGAAAGTGGCATCACTATGCGACTTATGAGGAGATGTTTGATGCACTAAAAAATAGAAAAGAGGGTTATATAGTTTTTGTTATGAACTCTCCTATACTACATATTGCATGTAAAGACATTAGCTCAGCAAAAAAGATGCTTGAACTTGCTATACACTCTGGTTTAAAAGCTTCTTCTATAAAATCAGTTTCAGAAAAAAGAGTTATTGTTGAGATTTTAACAACTTATAAGGTAGATGCTCCAATAGGTGAGGATGGGGAGATATTTGTTGATAATGATTACTTAAAATTTTTACTGGATTATAGCAACTCTAAACTTAAAAGAGCAAGAGAAATTTTAATGAGATGGGCAAATAGATTAGATGAGCTAAAATAAGAAAATAAAAAATAACATGGATTTATAATGTGTAGTCCAATACTTTCTTAGCTTCTTCGATATGCTCTTTTCTTATTCTTTCAATATCTTCGTGTAATGCTTTAATTACTCTACCAACTACAATAAATATTGTTCCTGTTATTAGTGGAAGATTATCAACAACTATGTCATCCAAAGGTAAATCTCCAGGTATTTTTTTCATAACATACTTTTTAATTGTTTCAGCTACTATATTTTCCTCTTCAATAACGCTTCTAAACAACTCCATTGAGTTTAAAAATCCTTTTGTTAATGGGATGTGTCTCATCTTTATGATTTTGGCATTTTCTTCTTTTGCATTTTTGTATGCCACCTCAAACAAATCTGCTAATTTCTTTTCAACAACATCCATCATGTCTTCAGCTTCTGTTTTATACAAATCGATTTCACAGGTTGTGTTCATTATCTTTTTAAGCTGTGGGTATGGAATTATCATCTCAGCCATTTTTTACACCTCTTTCATTTTTTAATCTTAACAAAACATACCTTTGCGAAACTTATATATAAAGGTTTCCTTTGTAGTTCCCATATTTAATTTATATTATTAAATATTATTATTTTTCAACAATCTCAACTATCTCCCCATCTCTCAACTTAACAATCTTTGAGGCATATTTTGTCAATTCCTGCTCATGTGTAACCATAACTATAGTTATTCCTTTTTCATTCAGTTCCTTTAAAATATTCATAACAGCTATTCCACTTTTACTATCTAAATTCCCTGTTGGCTCGTCAGCAAATATTATCTTTGGGTTGTTTGCTAAAGCTCTTGCTATAGCCACTCTTTGTTGTTGTCCTCCACTTAATTGATAAGGATAATGATTTAATCTATCTCCCAAACCAACCATCTCCAAAAGCTTTTTTGCCCTCTTCCTCCTATAACTTTTATCTTTCTCATCCAACATCATTGGCAATTCCACATTTTCTAAGGCAGTTAGTGTTTTTATTAAGTGGAATTGCTGAAAGATAAATCCACTAACCTTTCTCCTAAAAATAGCTCTTTCATTTTCACTCATTGAGCTCGTTCTTCTCCCTTTATAATAAACTTCTCCCTTTGTTGGAGTATCTAAGAGAGCCAAAATATTTAATAGAGTAGATTTTCCACAACCACTCGGCCCCATAATCATAAGAAATTCCCCTTCTTCAATCTCCAAATTAATATTTTTTAAAGCTATAGTTTTTGCTTCTCCTCTACCATAGATTTTCCAGATGTTTTTAGCTTCTATCAATTTATTCCCCTCTCAATGTCTCTATTGGGTCTAATTTAGCCCCACTTCTCGCTGGGAAATATCCACTTATAACACCAACTAAAAAGGAAAATATCAAAACACCAACAATCAACTCATAAGAAATCCAAGCATTAACCATTAAATAACCCATTTTGTGAGCTAATGCTTCAATAATCTCTGCTAATAAAACCCCTAAAACTAAACCAACAACACCCCCAAATAAACCTAAAAATCCAGACTCAACAACAAATATTGCCAAAATATCAGTTGTCTCCGCCCCCAATGCTTTTAATATCCCAATGTCTTTTCTCCTCTCCAAGATGCTCATGTGCATAGTGTTTGAGATACCAACAGCTCCAACTAATAAAGATATAGCGGCAACCCCAACAACGAATATGGTTATAACTCCAAGGACTGAACTAACAGTTTCTGCTAACTGCTCAGCAGTTAAAACAGAAAACTCTTCATCTCCAAAAGATTTTTTTAAAGCTTTTTTAATTTCCTCTGAAACTTTTTCTATATCCTCCCCCTCTTTCACAGTTACAGAAATGAAGTTATACTCTCCCTCATTTCCAAATAATTTTTCTCCAACATCTATGTTTAAAATAATTGAATTATCATCCTGCTGATTTCCTACCTGCTTCAATATTCCAACAACCCTAAATTTTTTATCCTTAATTTTTATTACATCTCCTACCTTTATCTCTCTATTAAATAGGTTATGAGCTGTTCCATAACCAATGACACATGCATATTTATCGTTATCCTCTAACCACCTACCTTTTTCAATATCGTAACCACTATCTTTATAAACTTCCCTTAATTTTGATGGGATTGCATAATAATAAGATACAAACTTTTTCTCTCCGTTGTATTCTATTTCACACCCTCCATACCAACCATACATAACTGTATCGACACCTTTAACCTTTTTAATAGCTTTAACTTCTTTTTTTGTGAAATAATGAGAGGGGGGAACACCAAATTGTTTCATAGGGAGAATTGTTATTTTATTAGAACCTATTTTCATCATCTCCTCATGTATGTAGTTTTGAACACCATATCCTAAAGAGATTAAGCTAACTATTGCTAAAACACCTATCACAATACCAACAATCGTCAATAAGCTCTGAGTTCTTTTTTGCTTCATGTTTTTAAATGCAAATGTAATAATATCCTCAACTTTCATAGACTTCCCCAAAAACATCTAAAGCTTTATATATAAATATAATCTTAACTTCTATATATAAATTAACTTTTGGGGGATAATATGTTTAAAAAATTTTTAATGATTTTAATTGGATTTATTTTGCTGTCTTCCATCTCTGCCATTCAAATAGATAATCCTCAGTATCAGCCGAATATTATTCATCCGGGGGATGATGTAAATTTGTGGATTAAAATAACCAATGATAATTATGATAATGAGGTAAGGAATGTAGTTGTTGAGGTATCTCCTCATTACCCATTTGAGTTAAAGCAAGTTAATCCAGTTAAGGGAAAAGCAAAAATTAGCCATTTAAACCCTGGAGAATCAGATATTGCATATTTCAAACTACACGTTGATGAGAATGCCCCATCAAGAGATTATAGAATAGATGTAAAAGTTAGTTATGATGAAGTTGAAAATAAAAATGGCAAAGAAATCATAAACCACTACGAAGTTACTAAGGTCTATTACCTACCTGTTTATGGAATAGCGAGCTTTCAATTGAAAATAAACGATACATCAATAATTCCAGGAAAAACTAAAACTGTAAAATTGGATGTAAAGAATGTAGGAACGGGAAATGCAAAATATTTAAACTTATATTTAATTGGAAATGATAAAATCAATATCTTAGGGGGAGGTTCAGTTTTTATTGGATGTTTAAAGTCAAATAATCAATATATCATCCCTATAAAAATATATGCAGTTCCAGAGATTGAAAATGGAATATATTCAATTAATGCAAAATTATTTTGGATTGGAGAAGATGGTAGACAGTATAATTTAACAATTCCTTTAAATATAAGAGTTGTGAAGAAAATTTATGAAAATCAGCCATACATTTATTTAGATGATGTAAAAAATAAAGGAGATTATGTAGAGATAACCATTGGAATTGCAAATAGAGGGACTACAAAGATTAGACATTGTGTAATGACTTTAACTGTGAATGGGAAAAATTATACTAAGTATATTGGAGATTTGGATGAAGATGATTATGACACGTCAGTTTTTGAAATAAATGATTTTGGAGATATTCCAATTAAGGTAACTGTTACATACTTTGATGATTACCACAACCAATATAACACTACAGAGACATTCAATATACATGTTGAAAAAGTAGAAAAACAAGAATCATTAAGACCAATATATATAATTGGGGGAGTAATTGTTGTTATAATACTTATCTTATATATTAGAAAAAGAAAGAGACGTCAAGAGTTTGAAGAATTTGAAGAAATTTAAAAATTATTAATTTATTTTTATTTTTTATAATCTAATATTAATAAATAATAAATTTTTTAATTTTAAAAGACACTATAAAAACACAACAATTTAAAGAGATGGATGATTATGTTTATTGAGCATCCATTAATAAAATCAAAAACTTTGGAGGCAAGATTGTATCAGCAGATTATAGCAGCAAATGCCTTAAAGAAAAAGACATTATGTGTTTTATCAACAGGTTTAGGGAAGACAGCTATAGCTATATTGGTTATAGCAGGAATTTTAACAAAAAAAGATGGGAAAATTTTAATCTTAGCCCCTTCAAGACCCTTAGTTGAGCAGCATTATAACAGACTAAAAGAGGTTTTAAACATTGATGAGGATAAAATAATTGCCCTAACTGGAAAAATTCAGCCAAAAAAAAGAGTTGAATTATATAAAAAAGGGAAAATCTTCATAGCTACTCCCCAAGTCATAGAAAACGATATTATAGCTGGAAGAATAAACATTGATGAGTTTGTTTTATTGATAGCTGATGAAGCTCACCACACAACAGGAGACCATGCCTATGCCTTTGTAGCAAAAAAATTTAAAGATAAGTGCCATGTTTTAGGATTAACCGCCTCTCCAGGTTCTGATATTGATAGAGTAATGGAAATATGTGAAAACTTAGGGATTGAGCATGTTGAAGTTAGAACTGAAGATGATGAGGATGTAAAGCCATATATTGCTAAAGTGAAATTAACTCCAATTAGAATTGATTTACCAGATGAATTTAAAAGAGCGTTAAAATTGATAAATGAAGCTTTAAAGGAGAGATTAAAGATATTGAAAGATGCTGGAGTTATAGACTCTATCTCAAATACAACAAAAACAGAACTTATTGAATTAAATAATAAACTATTTTCTTATGATGAGGAAGTGAAGTATGAGCTTATAAGAGTTTGCTCAGAGGCTTTAAAGTTGATGCATGCTAAAGAACTTTTAGAAAGTCAGGGAAAGAGTGTATTTCTAAACTATATAAATAAATTATCCATGCAGAGAACAAAATCAGCTAAATCTATTGTTAATGATGAAAAAGTTAGAGAGGCGGTTAATTTATTAATGAAATCTAATGTTGAGCATCCAAAATTAGACAAGGTTGTTGATATAGTTAAAGGTATTTTACAAAAAAATGAAGATGAAAGAATTATTATCTTTGCCCAATATAGAGATACTGTAGAGAAGATAGTTAATCTCTTAACCCAGAATGGGATTAAGGCAATAAGATTTATAGGGCAGGCAAATAAAGAAGGAAAGGGGATGAGTCAAAAAGAGCAGATAGAAGCGATAGAGAAATTTAAAAAAGAGGGAAGTGTTTTGGTATCAACAAGTGTCTCTGAAGAAGGGATTGATATTCCAACGGTAAATTACATTATATTCTATGAGCCGGTTCCTTCAGAGATTAGATTTATTCAGAGAAGAGGTAGGGCAATGAGAGGAGAAGGAGGAAAAGTTTATGTTTTAATAGCTAAGGGAACGGCTGATGAAGCATACTATAGAAGTGCTTTATACAGAGAGAAAGAGATGAAGAGATTATTAAAAAATATGTGTTATTTGTTAAATAAGAGGTTACAGAAAAAATTTGAAGAAGAGAGAGAAGAAGAAACAAAAAAAGAGATAAAAGAAATAAAAGAAGCAGATATTGAAGATACCCACCCAATTTTCAAAACTGCAACAAAAGAAGAAATTAAAAAAGAGGAAGAAAAAGCCAAAAAACCAGTAACAATATTAGATTTTATTAAACAGATTGAAGTTAAGGAAAAATCTAAATCAGAGGAAGATAAAATAAAGCAAGATATAAAAGTCCCAAAAAAACCAATAAAAATTATTGTAGATGTTAGAGAAAAAAATATGGCTAAGCTTTTACATAACTATGCAAACATTGAGCTAAAAACCTTAGAAGTTGGAGATTATGTTTTGAGTGATAGAGTTGTTGTTGAGAGAAAAACAGCCGAGGATTTTGTAAATTCAATAATTGATAAAAGATTATTTAGCCAGCTAAAAAACCTCAGAAAGGTTGAAAAGCCATTATTGATAGTTGAAGGAGATAACTTTGGTAGAATTCATGAAAATGCTCTTAGAGGAGCTATTTTATCAATAATATTGGATTTTGGTATCCCAATAATATTTACAAAAAATGCTGAAGAAACAGCAGATTTGTTAATAAAGATTGCAGAGAAAGAGCAATTAAAAGAAAAAAGGGCTGTTATGGTAAGATATGGAAAAACTACTATGTCTTTAAAGGAACAGCAGAAATTCATTGTTGAAAGTCTGCCAGATGTTGGTGGAGCGTTAGCTGAAAGGCTGTTAAAGCACTTTAAAACTGTTGAAAGAGTATTTACAGCAAAAGAGGAAGAGTTAATGAAGGTTGAGGGTGTTGGAAAAGAGAGGGCTAAGAAGATTAGGGAGGTTTTAACAGCAGAATATGAGGGATAACATGAAGCTTTCAATAATCTTAGGGACGAGGCCAGAGATTATAAAGCTCTCTCCAATAATTAGGATTTTAGAAAAAACTAACATAGATTGGCATATCATCCACACTAATCAGCACTACTCTGAAAACATGGATAAAATATTCTTTGAGGAGCTGAATTTACCGAAACCAAAATATAATCTAAATATTGGTTCTGGGACTCATGGAGAGCAGACGGGAAGGATGTTAATAGAGATAGAGAGAGTCCTTTTAAATGAAAAGCCAGATGTTGTTATAGTTCAGGGAGATACAAACACTGTCTTAGCTGGAGCTTTAACTGCCTCTAAATTAAAGATAGATATAGCCCATGTTGAAGCTGGTTTAAGAAGTTTTGACAGGAACATGCCGGAGGAGATAAATAGGGTTTTAACTGACCATATAAGCAGTTATCTCTTTGCTCCAACTGAAATAGCTAAGAATAATTTACTGAAAGAAGGAATTGAAGAAAATAAGATTTTTGTTGTTGGAAATACTATTGTCGATGCTACCTTACAAAATTTAAAGATTGCTGAAAAAAATGAAAACATTAAAGCTTTTTTTAATAATATTGTTGATAATGACTATTTTCTATTAACCCTACACAGGGCTGAAAATGTTGATAATAAAGAAAGATTAAAGAACATAGTGGAAGGGATAGCAAAAATAACTGAAATTTATAATAAAACTATTATTTTCCCAATCCATCCGAGAACTAAGAAAAGATTGGAAGAGTTTAATCTATTTGGTAAATTAAAGAGCAATAAAAAAATAAAAATTATTGAACCAGTTGGCTATTTGGAATTTTTAATGTTGGAGAAGAATGCTAAGATAATTTTAACAGACAGTGGTGGGGTTCAAGAAGAAGCATGTATTTTAAAAATCCCATGCATAACTTTGAGAGACAATACTGAAAGACCAGAAACAGTTGAAGTTGGAGCAAATATTTTAGTTGGTGATAATAAAGAAAAATTAATTAAAGCAGTTGAAATAATGCTCAATAAAAAGAGAAATTGGAAAAATCCATTTGGAGATGGGAAGAGTGGAGAGAAAATTGTGAAAATTCTCATGAATAATATTATGGACAATATTAACGAATAATTTTAAATATGAATATAGTATAGTTAATGTTAGTGTCACAATTATGATTGGTGGTAATATGAGCAAACTTTTATTAAAGACTCCATGCACAACTTGGACGTTTGATAGCTTAATGGCATGTGTTTTTGGTATAAAGGTTTCTGATGTTAAAGTTTATTTCGATATTTTAAAAAACGGCCCATCAAAAATAAACGACATTGCTGAGAGAATTAATAGGGATAGAAGTACGGTTCAAAGGTCTGTCCAAAATTTAATGAATGCAGGTTTAGTTAAGAGAAAGCAAGTAAATATAAAAGATGGAGGATATTATTACGTTTATGAAGCAATTCCATTTGAAGAAACCAAAAAGATTATAAAAAAGACCATGGAAGAGTGGTGCAACAATATGAAAAAATGGGTTGAAGAATTGGAATTTGAAGATGTTGTTAAAGAATATTTAGAAAATGAAGAATAAGTGATGATTATTATGAAACTGATATTCTTAGGAACTGGGGCGGCAGTTCCATCAAAAAATAGGAATCATATAGGGATAGCATTTAAATTTGGAGGAGAGGTTTTTTTATTTGATTGTGGTGAAAATATTCAAAGGCAGATGCTTTTTACTGAAGTATCACCAATGAAAATTAACCATATATTTATAACTCATCTACATGGAGACCATATACTAGGCATTCCAGGACTTTTACAGAGTATGGGATTTTTTGGAAGAGAGAAAGAGCTTAAAATCTTCGGCCCTGAAGGAACAAAGGAAGTTATAGAGAACTCATTAAAGCTTGGAGCTCATTATATAGAATTTCCAATAAAAGTCTATGAAATTTATGCAAAAGAGCCAATAACTGTTTATAATGAAGAAAATTATGAGATAATTGCCTATCCAACTGAACACGGCATTCCTTCTTATGCATACATATTTAAAGAGATAAAAAAACCACGTTTAGATATTGAGAAAGCTAAAAAGCTTGGAGTTAAGATAGGGCCGGATTTAAAAAAACTAAAAAATGGAGAGGCTGTTAAAAATATTTATGGAGAAATTGTAAAGCCAGAAGACGTTTTGTTACCTCCAAAAAAAGGATTTTGTTTAGCTTACAGCGGAGATACCATTCCATTAGAAGATTTTGGAAAATATTTGAAAGAGTTGGGATGTGATGTCTTAATTCATGAAGCGACATTTGATGATTTTTCCAAAGATATTGCCAAAGAGAATATGCACTCTACAATAGGAGATGCTGTCAATATAGCAAAATTGGCAGATGTAAAAATTTTAATTTTGACTCATATCTCAGCAAGGTATGATAAGGAGGAGTATTTCAACTTATATAAAATGAACGTTAAACAGTATAATGAGAGCTTTAAGATTATTATCAGTGAAGATTTCATGGTTTATGATATAAAAAAAGAAATTGTAGAGGTGAAAAAATGAAAATAGCGATATTGGGAGGAACTGGAGACCAAGGATTTGGTTTAGCTTTAAGATTGGCTAAAAATAATAAGATAATCATAGGTTCAAGAAAGAAAGAAAAAGCAGAAGAAGCCGCTAAAAAAGCTAAAGAAATATTAAATCAGAGAGGAATTGAGGCAGATATCATTGGCTTAGAAAATAAAGAGGCAGCAAAAGAAGGAGATGTCGTTATCCTTTCAATACCTTATGAATACACTCTATCAACAATAAAACAATTGAAAGAAGATTTAAAGGGGAAGATAGTAGTTTCTATTGGTGTTCCTTTAGCAACAGCTATTGGAGATAAACCAACAAGGTTGTTGTTTCCTCCAGATGGCTCAGTTGCTGAAATGGTTCAAAATGTATTAAAAGAGAGTAAGGTAGTTAGTGCATTTCAAAATGTTTGTCATGCTGTTTTGGAAGATTTAGATAATCCAGTTGATTGTGATATCTTAGTTTGTGGAAATGATGAGGAGGCAAAGAAAGTTGTTATTGATTTAGCTAATCAAATAGATGGAGTTAGGGCAATTGATTGTGGTAATTTAGAAAAATCAAGAATTATTGAGGCAATAACACCATTATTAATTGGATTAAATATAAAATATAAGTCAAAAGGAACAGGAATTAGAATTACAAATTTAGAAATTTAACTTAACATCAATTCTGCAAGCTTCTCTACTTCTTTAATTCCTTTGTCAAAATCATTTAAATTTAAATACTCTTCTTTAGAATGGGCAAGCTCTAATCTTCCAACGCCATAAATAACAGTATCTGCCTTTAAAAATTTGTTGAAGTAATATGCTTCACAGGTGGCATTGAAAAAGGATATTTTAAAGTGTTTAGACAACTTATCTATCAACTCTTTATTTTCAAGCATGTAGAAATCAGCATAATGTCTTCCTGGATTTAATCCACTTTTTATATGCTTTGAGTAATGTTTTTGAGATAAAAAATTGTCTATCTTTTTTATTATATCCTTCTCAACACTCCTAACATCAAATAAGACATAAGCATAGTCAGGAATTATATTACTTTGAATTCCGCCTTTTATTATGGTTGGAGTTATTGAAGAACTGTAGATTTTATCAACTTTAATCTTTTCCAAAGGCATTTGTCTTAAATCTAAGATAACTCTGCTTAAGATTTCTATTGGATTTAGGCCTTGAGATGAAGCATGCCTCGCTTTACCAAATGCCTCAACAATATACTCAAACCTCCCCTTATGTCCAATACAAACTTTCAAATCTGTTGGCTCTCCAACTATGCATTTAATATCTTTCTTAATTTTATTTTTATTCCTCAAATATTGACAAAAATTATAGATTCCATTTGATTCTGTTTCTTCATCTGGAGATATAACCAACAAAGAATTATTACTATTTAAAAAAGCATGAATCATTAAAACTACATTCCCTTTGGCATCTATAACTCCAGTTCCATAAAAATTGTTATCATCCTTTTTAAAATTTGATTGGACTTTTACAGTGTCTATATGTGAATTTAATATCAAATCAAAGTTTTCTTTTTCTTTATAAGCTACAAAACAATTCTCAATGGTAGTATTCTTTATTCCTAAGTTATTAAAAAGATTAGATAAATATTTAAATGCCTTTTTAACACCAATTCTATTGTCAGTTCTGATTTTTACTAAATCCTCTAAGATTTTTAAATAATCCATAATTATCCTCTCATAAATTCTACTTTTTTCCCAATAAGCTTATTTAGCTCAACATCTCTACACTTAAATTCAAGCATTGCCGTTGAGTAATTTTTGCATTTGTAGGTTTTCCATGGTTTTAATCTTACAGCTTCAACAACCACATCTTTATCAATAAAAATTACATCAATAGGATAAAGCATAAAGAATGTGTGCATAGCTATTTTTCTTCTTTTGTATAGGAATAGCATAGCTTTATCTCCAATATCCCTAAGCATTAAACCAAAAGCTCTTTTAATAAAATTATCTGCTAATACAACATCAAATTCTAATTCCCCAACTCTAACTTTTTTAATTTTCTTATTTTGCATTTTTTTCACTTTCTTTTTTGCTATATGGGATAGGGATGTAATAGACAGATGGCTTTGCACCCATTGGTTGTGGATAAAGCTCTAACAGCTCATAAACTTTTCTTGGAACGTTTGTATTAACTTCAATGCCAAGCTCTTTCAATTTATTAACTGTTAAAGGATAGTCATGTGTCCATGTTCCTGAAGTTAGTTTTTTTGCAATTTCTTTAGCTTTTTCATCCCCATATTTATCTTTCAACAACTCATAAACAAACTCTTCCATCTGTTTAATTGCCTTTTTTGATATATCAACCAATATTAATGTCTCATCGTCTACCTTCTCTCCTTTTCTATAGTATGCTTCTAAGATAGATGCGGCAGGATACTGCCCAATTTGAGGGTCTACTGGCCCCATAACAGCATTTTTATCCATAATTATTTCATCAGCCGCTAAGGCTATTAAACTACCTCCACTCATAGCATAATGTGGGATTATAACTGTTGTTTTAGCTTTATGTTCTTTTAAAGCTAAAGCTATCTGCTCACTCGCTAAAGCTAAACCTCCAGGTGTATGGATGATTAAATCAATAGGCATATCTTCTGGTGTTAATCTAATAGCTCTTAAAATCTCTTCACTATCTTCAATAGTGATAAATTTATATATCGGTATTCCTAAGAATGTTAATGCTTCTTGCCTATGTATCATAGCTATAACTCTCGTTCCTCTTTCTCTCTCTATCTCCCTTATACATCTCAACCTTCTCATTATCCTATATCTCAACATCATCTCTGGATAAATAAACAATAGGAATATGAATAAGAAGAAAAGCATATCCATCGATGTCATTCCATCCCCCTACATTTTTGGTAAAGTAAATTATTAATATCACTTCATGAATATAAATATAGTTGCCTTACTACTTACTATCATCATTTAAATTGGTGAGAGATTATGAGTAAAATTGGATTTAATCCAATAAAAATAAAATCTTTTTCAAAGATTAAAACTTATGATGATACATTACCATCATTAAAGTATGTTGTATTAGAGCCTGCGGGATTCCCAATTAGGGTTAGTAGCGAGAATGTTAAAGTTTCTACTGATGACCCTATATTATTCAACATCTATGCGAGAGACCAGTGGATTGGCGAGATTGTTAAAGAGGGAGATTACTTATTTGATAACTCAATCCTTCCAGATTATGCTTTCAAGGTTATTTCAACTTACCCAAAAGAAGGAGGTATGATTACAAGCGAGACAGTATTTAAATTACAAACTCCTAAAAAAATCCTTAGAACACAGTTTAAAAAAGCTAAGTTCAGCGAGATTATTGGGCAGGAAGAGGCTAAGAAGAAATGTAGGATTATCATGAAGTATTTAGAAAATCCAAAGCTCTTTGGAGAGTGGGCTCCAAAGAATGTATTGTTCTATGGACCTCCAGGAACTGGAAAGACATTGATGGCGAGAGCTTTAGCTACAGAGACTAACTCATCATTCATATTAGTGAAAGCTCCAGAACTTATTGGAGAGCATGTTGGAGATGCCTCTAAAATGATTAGAGAACTCTATCAAAGAGCTTCAGAAAATGCTCCATGTATTGTGTTTATTGATGAGTTAGATGCAATAGGACTTAGTAGAGAGTACCAATCATTGAGAGGAGATGTTTCTGAAGTAGTTAATGCTCTACTAACTGAATTAGATGGAATTAAAGAAAATGAAGGAGTTGTAACTATAGCGGCTACAAATAACCCAGCCATGTTAGACCCGGCAATTAGAAGTAGATTTGAAGAAGAGATTGAGTTCAAATTACCAAATGATGAAGAGAGATTAAAGATTATGGAATTGTATGCTAAAAAGATGCCAATTCCTGTTAAAGCTAATTTAAAAGAATTCGTTGAAAAAACAAAAGGATTTAGTGGTAGAGATATTAAAGAGAAATTCTTAAAGCCAGCACTACATAAGGCTATATTAGAAGATAGAGATTATATTAGTAAAGAAGATTTAGAATGGGCTTTAAAGAAGATTGTAAGTAATAGAAGGGAAGCTCCACAACATCTCTATCTCTAACCCTCATAATCAAAGTAATTATCGTAATGTATAATTAAATAATCTCCAACAATCCATAACTCTTTTTTATACTTCCTATATAAATTTATAAGCTTTTTTATGATTCCTTTATTTTCTCTTTTGAAGATTTCGTCTAATATTATTGTTAATGCTTCTATAATATCAGAATTATTAAAATCCAAATCTGCCTTTATCATTTCATCAATAATTTTTATTAATTCCTCATCATCAGCATTTTTAACAAACTGATTCCTTAAAAATGATTTAAATGTGTGGATATTCTTTTTTTCTAATGGAATTAGTTTTATTAACCCAATAGCTTTGTTTAACAAACTATTTGTATCTAAAAACTCATCCCATAGATAATATTTAATGATTAGATTTTTTAAAACTTCTAAAATTTCTTCTTTGGGTTTATTTTCTATTTCTTTAAAAATTTTTTCAGCATCTATGTAGTTGTTGTTTTTATACGCTTCAATTAGGGCATAGGCGTGTTTGCAGTTGTATTTGTATGGACAGGTGCATAAACCAAAATAGTTATCATCTAAATCAACTTTAACTTTGTATGTCTCTGAACCTATAACCTCCCCAAACAAAAAATTTTTGTATTTTATACAGTATTTCACCAAATTGTTTCTGTAATATAATTTCCCCCTTTCTATTATTTTTTGGTCGTAGTTCATAAATTCCACTCTATTTAAATTTTATAATTTATTAATAACATAATTAATTGAAAATTATTAAAAATAGCAAAATTACTTTAACACTATTTTTATGCCACCTACTATTGATGCTACAATATTATAGATAATAGCAGTAATTGCCCCTCCTATAAAACCAAATACAAAACCAACAATGGAATATATTATAAGACCAAGGATTCCCCAACCTAAAAAACCTACAGCAACATTACTTCCAGAATAAGCTAAGAGCGGACTAAGTATTAGCATCAATAATAACCACCATATAACTACCAAAAGTGTGTTAAATACTCCACCAAATACTGCAAGAGATAACACATCTATTCTCTTAATTTCTTTAATTTTAACACCCTCCATTGAAATCACCTCCTATCTTTAGAGCTTTTGCAGTTTTATATTGGATATGGAAGTTAAAACCTAAAGATGCTAGCGTGAAGCTCCTAAACTAATGCAAAACTTATATATATAATTTTCTATTATTTGTAAATTTTTATATTGGCATGTTTGATTTTATATTTGGATAGAAGCTTAAAGAATATCGGTAAAATATAAAAAGTTATAGTAAAACCAACAATAAATCCAGTTATAAATCTCAACTCATTAAAACTTTCTCTTAACCCAATTAGTTGGGTAGTTCCATCAACTGCCATAGGAATTGATGAAATTATTAAATACCATCTGTTGGGGATTTTAAAATCATCTAATTTTTTGAAAAATGGGTAAATAAGCATTCCAATTAAAAAGCCTGTATAAATTCCAAAACATCTCGCACAAACTGCCATCTTATGTCCAAAAATAAAAAAGCTTCTTTGTGGCATTTGATGACATATGGGGGAGTATATAGAATAAAAACATATTGAAATTAACTTCCAAAAATTTGAATGTTCTCCTAAAAATGCAAAATAAGGGGCCAAAAAAATTCCTAAATAGAAAATGAGAAAAGAGACAAGAATAAGTACATAATATTTTTTCATAGCATCACTTATCTATTTTTTATAACAACATATATTACTCCCCCTACTGCTCCTAATATTGCTCCAAAGATTATACCCGAAATCATTGAGATAATTAAAGAGGTTCCCATACCATAAGGATGATATCCTCCAAACATTACCATAAGTTGTGCCATTAATAGATAATTTAGTATACTCCCAAAGAATCCTCCAATTACTCCTGAGATTGCTCCAACTAATCCACAATTTTCATAATCACAAACTCCCCCTGCATTAACATAAAGATGGGCTGCAATAGCTCCACCTACTATAATCCCCAAACAGCATACAACATCAAGAACTATGTTAATAATTCCCCCAATTATAGCTGGTTTTAACATTTTTTCCTGGTCAAAACTTACCATATCTTTCACCAAAAATTTTCTTCTTTATAACATTTAACATTAAAATTTTATCTTTTAATTTTTATATATTTTTCTATTTTTAAATATGGTTAATAATAAAACCCATAAGCTTCATAAACCTTTCCATTAACAACCGTATAGATTGGGAAGCCCTTAACTTCCCATTTATCAAACGGGCTGAACTTTGCCTTTGATTTGAATAATTCAACATTAATTTTTCCTTCTTTTTTTAAATCAATAATGGTTAGGTTTGCCAAATTGTCTTCTTCAATTTTGTTGTTTATATCAAATATTTTGGCTGGATTTTGTGATAAAACCCTTATTGCATCAAATAAAGTTATTAACTTTTTATTAACCAAATTTAGAGTTAGAGGGACAATAGTCTCAATTCCCGGAATTCCAGAAGGGCAGTTTTTAACATCTTTAAGCTTGTCCTCCAACAGATGAGGAGCATGGTCAGAGGCTATAATATCAACATCTCTATTTATAATACCTTTAATTAAAGCTATGTTGTCATCTTTATCTCTCAATGGAGGATTAAACTTGCCAAAGCCCTTTAGTTCTTCAGCCATGTCTTTGTTTAAATAGATGTGGTGAGGAGTAGCTTCAACAGTAATTCTGATATTTTTTAGATCTTTTTTTGCTTTTTTTATTAAATATAATGCCTCTTTGGTTGAGATATGGCAAAAGTGTATGTGAGGCTTTTTATCATTATATTTATCAATAATTCTTAGATTTTTTATAACTTCTTTAACTGCTTCAACCTCTGATTTTTTGTCCCTAATTTTGCAGTGGTCTGTCCAGCTATTTAAGGAGTATTTTTTTAAATTTTCATTTATTATATCCTTATGTTCAGCATGGATACAAAAAACTTTATTTTGGTTTAAAATGTCTTTTAATTTTGAATAATCCTCTATAAACAAATCTCCAACGGATTTAACCATGAATATCTTATATGCCTTTGCCTCCTCTATAATCTCAAAATAGTTTTTCTCTGTAACACCAAAGTTTAAAAACACGTTTATTTTGCTGTATCTCTTGCAGTCTTTAAGTTTTTTATAAAAAAGCTGTTTAGTTGCTATAGGGGGCTTATTATTTGGCATGTCTATGGCAAAGCACACTCCTCCATTTATCCCAGCCAAACTCCCACTTAAAAAATCTTCCTTCTCTTCCTCTCCCCATCTAAAATGAACATGTGCGTCAATAACTCCCGGAATAACTAAATAGCCTCTTATATCTATTGTTTCATCATCTACTTTAATATCTTTGGCTATTTTCTCAATAACTCCATTATCATTGATTAAAATATCTCCCTCAATGATTTTGTTATCTTTCACTATCCTACAGTTTTTTAACAGCATGATACCACATCCCATTTAATAATCAACAATTAAAAAACTAATCATAATAATCTATATCTCCCTGGTTTTGGCTCATCTATATCCCCATACTTAACCAACTTCTTAATAATATTCTCTAACTCATCCTCTTTAATACCCTTTTGTTTAGCCATTTCAACAATATCTTCATGTTCAACAAGTTCAGATTTTTCAGACAGCTCTTTAATTATCTCATAAACAGTTGTTAGCTTATCCCTCTCCTTCTTAGACACTCCTAATATCTTATCAACGTCAAATATTCCCGTCTCTGGGTCATAGGCAATTTCTTTTAAGCATTCAGTGATTATATTTATTGCCTCTTTAGCATCCTCTTCATCAACAACATCTTTTAGCTTTGCCTTTGCATGAGCTTCAGCTATTCTTATAGCAGCCTCTAACTGCCTTGCAGTTATCTGATGCTTTTTTCTCATCTCTACATAATAATTGACGAACAACTCCTTTGCCCTATCACTAATTATTGGCTTCTGCTGTCTTGCGTAGTAGATGTATTTTATTATAAACTCCTTATCTATTTTAACTCCATCAACCTCAAGGTAATCTAATCCAATCTTTTTATTTATCTCCTCATCTAAATAAGCCCTATGCAAATCTACAATGTATTCGGCTATATCTTTGTCCCTATCTTTATCAGAAACATCCCTAATTGGGAATATTAAATCAAACCTACTTAATAAAGGTGCCGGGATATTTATCTGCTCTGCTACAGAAACATCTGGATTAAATCTTCCCCATCTTGGATTGCAAGCGGCTAAAATTGCACATTCAGCTGGCAATTTAGCATTAATTCCTCCTTTACTAATATGGATTGTCTGGCTCTCCATTGCCTCTAAAACATAGCTCTGCAGTTCTTTATTAACAGTTAGCTCATCTATACATGCAGTTCCTTTATGGGCTTTAACTAACAAACCTGGCTTAATAACCCAAGTATCTTCACCAATCTCTGTCTTTTCTCTAACAACTGCAGCAGTTAAACCAACTCCTGTGGCAGTGGTTACAGAACCATATAAATTACCTGGAATCTCTGCAATCTTTCTTAAAATAACTGTCTTCCCAATCCCAGGGTCTGTAATTAATAATATATGAATATCAGCCCTTTTTCCTGGTTTTTTAACCCCCTTTATTTGCTGCAAGAAAACTGCCTTTTTTATTGCTGAATGCCCTTTAATCTCTGGAATTAATCTATCTGCCAATAAATCAACAACATCTTTTCTCTTAGCTATTTTTTTAATCTTTTCAATATCTGAATTTGTTAAATCAATCTTCACTTCCCCATCCAAAACTTCACAGTTTATTGCCTTAACATAAATGTCATAAATTGGCAGTTTTTTGCTCTTTTTAACTCTTATTGGAATGCCAGTTATCTTTACCCTCCCAGCATATATTCCAGGGCTGTTTTCTAAGAATGTTGTAATATACTTTGGCGGGTCGTCAGGATTTTCCATTAAATCTGGTGGTTGCTGAACTTTAATCTCTTGAAAATCTGTATAACTGCATTTATCATCAATTAAATTTAATTCAGCTCCACATTCACAAAGGGCTTTTTCAGGATTGGTAATAAATATGTCAATTTCTTTAACAACTTCTCTTCCACATTTTGGGCAAATATAATAAGCTTTTTTTAACATTGGCTTTATTTTTGATGCCTTAGCAATAATTCCCTCAAACTCTATCAATCTCCCTAAAGTATCACTTTTAATGTCTTCTATTGTAAAAATTCTCCCTTTTTTTGTGGTTTTAAAAATTTCTGGAAGGTTTTTTACTGCAATTATTACATTTGTTGGGTATTCATTCCTCAATGTATAGTATGCTTCATTATAGCACTCTTTTATAAAATCAATTCCCTTTTGCGGCTTGTTTATCAAAAATTCTACAAATTCCATTAGTCCAGAGTTATAAAGCTGATTTAAATCCACTACAACCCTTTCACTGTCTAATATAATATCCTCTTGATGAATATTTCTTAGATAGGCAGTTAAATAATCCCTAACTTCTTCTAAAATTAAATCTTCATCTCTCAATTCCATATTGACATCCCCATACAAAGAAATCGTGTTTTATAGTCAATTTCTTTAAATTATAAAGAGAAATTTTAAAGAAAATAGTTATGATTTTGCTTTTAATCTTATTATATTTATTTAGTGGTTGTTCTATTTATTCATTTGCTGTATTTAAACTATTTAGGTGCCTCGAAACCTATTCAGACTATACTAGACGTTTCAAACGATTACATTCGACATAGGTCTGAATTGTCGTCTCATCGGCACCCGCTCCCTTAACGGGACAGACCAACCTCCACCGCCCAATTTGGGGGGCAGAGGTTGCCTAACACAACCCTACAAAACTCAAACAACCTAACAGTCTTAGGACGACAGAGTTTAACCTTAGCAATCCTATCGATTTTCTTAAACAACCTCTTCCTCTTTAAACCGACTCTCAAAATATTGAAAGCTCCATTAACGTCTGCATGAAATATTAGATTTATAACTTTATCAAAATATAATCCTCTACATATTCTGTCTCCCGACATGGAGACTTTTCCTTTACTTTTTTGTATTTCGATAATATCATCAGAAACACAACTTGACTTAGAGGTAAAGCTCTCATCCACTTCTACCAATTTAATTCCAAACCATTTAAGCTTATAAGCCAACTTATCGATAAACAACCTAAACGGTATTTGGACAAAATTTTGATTGACTCTTTTACTCAAATTACTGCCATTCTTAGCCTCTAAAATATTCTTACCGATAAAAACCTTATCATGCCCTGTTTTATGCAGATAGAGAGCAATAGCCTTCGATACTTGATGAGCCACGTTTTCCATCCACTTCTTTCGATATAAATGTAATTTTCTAATCCTCCTTGTTAAAACTTCTAATTCCGATAATAGATTCTTATCCTCTGAATTTTCTTTTAATAAGTTTTTAACCTTATCAATTCGACTCCTAAGTTTTGCTAATAGTTTATTATACCATTGGTTGAATGCTTTAAGATGAGAGGATTTTATTACAATAGATGGGATATTATCGTTAGTAGAAACGATTGTTGCAAAATTCTCAACTCCTAAATCGATTCCAGCTTTATAATTACTTAATGGCTTTAACTCTCCGATGTACTTATCATGAACTATATCAACATAAGCAAATCCTAAGTAGTATGTGATTCGAATACTGCTTGGTTTTTTAATAAACTCTGGTAGTTTTATTCGAATTTGCTTGTTCTTATGAAGTTTAACGTGTAAGATTTTATTATTTACCTTAAAACTCATTTTGTTTAATTCGATAGTAAATTTATCGATATTTTTTAGTTTTTTGGCTTTTGGAGGTTTCGGTTTTCCAGTGAATTTATTTGAGTTTGCTAAGTATTCTTCATAAGCTTTTCGATAAGATTTGAAATCCTTGCAAACCTGCCTTATAATCGATTGAAGGGCAGGATTGTTGTTTAATTCGTTTTTTAGTTTTTTCATACTGTTTAATAATTCGGATAAAAAGTTATCGGATTTTATAATTTCTAACAACTTGTTTAGTTTTTCAATTTTGTTTTTGTCCTTTGTTCTTTTTAAGTTTAGTTTCTCAGCTAATAACGAATACAGTAATGCCTCGTTATTTGGATAATATCCTAATTGCTCTTTTAACTTGTGGATTAGAATTATTAACATGTTTCGAAAGTGTGCTAATTGTATGATAAAGGAGGTTATGTTTTTTACTCGATTGTCATAGATGTAGATTCTGGTGATTACCTTCATTCGATTCACCTTTTTTGGAAGTATGTGTTTAATCGTTTTTAATCAATCCAAAGTATTTAAAGTTTCGGTTTTTGGTAATTTAATAGTTAAAAATAGTCATACGTGTTCAAATTATGTCTAATAAAACAAAACTATAAAGTTGGGATTAAATGTCAATATGGCTTATATAATAAGATATAATCATAAAGAAATGTTTGATATAAAAAGGAATAAAAATTTAGGCTATATAATTAACAACCTTTAAAACTCCCATAGCTATACCTTCAACTTCAATTCCACCTCTTCCTTTGGCTCCATCTCCAACCAAATAAAGCTTATCATTAACAATATTGTCAATATCAGTTCCATTTGAGGCATGATTTACAGGCCAGTCATCCCTATACGATTGAATATGCAATATTCTATAATCTTTTCCTTTAAAGAGATTCTCAATATCTTCTAATCCTAAATCAATTTCCTTTTTTATATTGTTGGTTAGTTGTGTTTGGTGAGTCATGACTAAATGCCATCCTTCAGGGGCTAAGGATTTATCTACATTAGTTACCTGGTTTAATCCGTTTATTCTCTCACATTCTGGTGTAAATAAAACACCACTATGCTTTATAATCCCCTCTTTTGTGGCTATGCTTATCTTTATTCCTTTAGATGGCTTTGGTTTTGATTTTAAAAATTTAATGTTGCAGAGTTTTTGTGTTTCAACGGGAGAGATGTTGCTTACAACCACATCAAATTCATAGTCATCAATATAAGCTTTTTCATCAATCTCAATGCTTTTAACCTCATATTCTTTAATAATTCTTCCATTGTTGTTTTTGATAATTCTTGAAAGCTCATCAATAACTGCCTTACACCCTCCTATAGGGATTCCTGGTCCTCCAAATTTGTGGTAGTTTTTAGCTATCTCTATAATTTCACTCATTGGTGTTTCGTAAGCTGTTAGACTCAAAGCCCATCCAGTAAATGCATTTCCTACTTTTAGAGCTAAATCAACATCCTCCAAAAACTCTCCAAATGAGATATTTTTATCAACCTTCCCTAACTTTAATTTTGTAGCTAAGGCAATTGCTTTTGCTTTCTCTTTAAATCCTAAGAGTGAAAATAGCTCTCTATATAGATACTCTTTTCCATTAACTAAAAATGTCCCATCTGGTTCTGAATTTACAATTTTTACATTAGCTCCTGCCTTTCTTAATGCTTGAGCTAAATAACCATCATTTCCATGTGGTATCATATGTAAAGCTCCTGTTGTTAGTTGAAATCCCTCATACTCTAAGTTTGTAAATCTCCCTCCCAAAAATGGAAGTTTTTCAAATACAACAACCTCATGATTCTTGGATAACAAAGCTCCAGCCAATAAACCTCCCAATCCAGCTCCAACAATACCAATTCTCATAATATCTACCATTTTGATTTTTATAACTCCCCAGTCTGCAAATATTTTGATATTTTTTCGGCCAATATTTGCTGATTGTGCCATGTTCCATAGAATATACCTTTAGGAATCTCATGTCTCATAGCTCTTATTATTTTTTTATTAACTACCCCAGGATTTGCCTTTGCAAAAGGTGTTTGTGGCAATGGCATAAAAGTATGAGCATGTATTTTAGCACCCATCTTTATTAAATCTTTCATAACCTTTATCGTCTTTTCTACATCTTCTTCAGTCTCTCCTGGAAGCCCAAAAATAAAATCTAAACTAACACTAATACCTTTTTTTATTGCAGTAGTTACTGCGTTATATATATCTTCAACTGTATGCCCTCTATGGCATAAATCCAATATTCTTTGGCTACCAGATTGAGCTCCAACAACTAAACTTTTGTTATCAGCATATTTTAAAATTAAATCAACAGTTTCATCATTAACATGCTCTGGCCTAACTTCTGAAGGGAATGTTCCAAAAAATATTCTCCCATTATTACCTAAAATTTCTCTAATATTTTCCAACAACTTTTCAACCTTATCAATATTTAATGTTTTTCCATCTTTAGAACCATAGCCAAAGGCATTTGGTGTTATAAACCTAATGTCTTTCAAATTTCTTTCAGCCATTATTTCAACGTATTTACAGATATTTTCAATACTTCTATGCCTTACATTCTTTCCAAATATTCTTGGTGTTTGACAGAAATAGCAGCCATAAGGGCAACCTCTTGTTATCTCTATATGTCCAAATTTATTATGCTTTACAGGAAATGGCGGATATTTATTTAAATCAACATGTTTTCTTTTTCCAGTGTAAATAAATTTGTTATCATCTAAATATGCTATTCCTTTAACTTTTTTATAATCTTCATTTTCATTAACTGCTTTAATAAGTTCTGGAAATGTCTCTTCTCCCTCTCCTATACAAACAACATCAAATCCTAACTTTAATGTTCCCTTTGGGTCTCCTGTTGGATGAGGTCCCCCAGCTAAGTAGATAATTTTGTCTCTATAATTTTGATATTTAGATTTCAGTTCATTAATTAAATCATAAGTCTTCCAGAGTTCAGTTGTAAAGAAAGATATGGCAATAACAACCTTATCATGCTTTTTTAAAATACCCTCTAAGTTAAAAATGTCTTTTTTATTAGCAAAATATATTGGGAAGTTATCAAAATATTCATCCACTTCCAAAGCCCCAATCAATGCATTGAAACTGTTTTTGTGTAGTTTTGTATAATAAACTACCAAAGCAGTGTTTTCTTCCATGCCAATCCCTAAAAAGATTTATCCTCATAAGGGATAATTAACAAAAACTATATTAAGGATTCCTTTAAAAGCTAAAGATATAAAATAAAATTTGATGCTAAAAATTTTTTGGTGGAATTTATGGCAATTGGGACACCTCTCTTAAAGGGAAGTGTGAAATTTTTATTGTTAGGGAGTGGTGAGTTAGGAAAAGAGGTTGTTATTGAAGCTCAAAGATTGGGGATTGAGTGTATAGCTGTTGATAGGTATCAAAACGCCCCAGCTATGCAAGTAGCTCACAAAAGCTATGTTATTGATATGAAAGATTATGATGCATTGATGGCAATTATTGAGAGAGAAGAACCAGATTATATTGTTCCTGAAATTGAAGCAATAAATACAGATGCATTAATAGATGCTGAAAAAGAAGGATATAACGTTGTCCCAACAGCTGAAGCTACAAAAATAACCATGAATAGGGAGTTAATAAGAAGATTAGCTGCTGAAAAATTGGGATTAAGAACTGCTAAATATGCTTTTGCAGATTCTTTAGAAGAGTTGAGAGATGCTGTTGAAAAACTTGGTTTGCCTTGTGTAGTTAAGCCAATCATGTCATCATCTGGAAAGGGGCAGAGTGTAGTTAGAAGTGAAGAAGATATTGAAAAAGCATGGAAGATAGCTAAAGAAGGAGCAAGGGGAATAGGAAATAGAGTTATTGTTGAAGAGTTTATAAACTTTGATTATGAGATAACTTTATTAACTGCAAGAACTGCTGAAGGGACTAAGTTTTGTGAGCCAATAGGGCATATACAAATAGATGGTGACTACCACGAAAGCTGGCAACCTCATGACATGTCAGATGAGTTGAAAAAGAAAGCTCAAGATATAGCTAAGAAGGTTACAGATGCATTAGGAGGATATGGAATCTTTGGTGTTGAGTTGTTTGTTAAAGGGGATGAGGTTATATTTAGCGAGGTTTCACCAAGACCTCACGATACAGGAATGGTTACAATGATAACCCAAGAGATGAGTGAGTTCGAGATTCATGTTAGAGCTATTTTAGGGTTGCCAGTATCAACAAAACTTATTCATCCAGGGGCAAGCCATGTAATAAAGGCAGAGATAAATAAATATGCTCCAAAATACCATATAGAGGAAGCTTTAAAAGTGCCAAACACTAAGTTGAGATTGTTTGGTAAGCCAAATGCAAAAGTTGGTAGGAGAATGGGTGTTGCTTTAGCTTATGCCGATTCTGTAGAAAAAGCGAGAGAATTGGCCGAAAAATGTGCCCATGCAGTTAAAATTGAATAACAGCAACGTATTTATATTAGATTTTCTTTATATTTTTATTGTTGATGTTTTTATTTGTTTTATTGTGGTGTTGGGTTTGTCTTGTTGAATAGGCTTGGAATTTGATGAGGTTGTTAATTAGATAGTATTTATCAATTTAGAGGATTTAAATTTAATTTCTAAGGGTTTATTGATTTAATTATTTGGAATATTTATGTTTATTAAATTATTTAGATTTTTAAAAGTTAAGATTGAATAGTAAGTTAAATGAGATTTCTCTAACTAATAAGTTAAATTTTCAAATTTAGAAAGATAAGAATAATTAATTTCGTTAAAAGGGAAAGATTTAAATATCAGAAGGTTTATAAATAAACACAGTTATTTATACTTAGAAAAATATGACTCCGAAAAGCTTAAATATAAGAAGAATAATAAAAAATAATTTGTGAATGATTGCCCTGTTAAAATCAGACCGATTCGGTATGGAAACGAAGTCCCCCATTCCCATTGATAAAAAATCAATTGGGGTTTTGTTAAAATCAGACCGATTCGGTATGGAAACAAGAATCCCCCAATAATAGCCCCAACGCTTCTAATCCTAGTTAAAATCAGACCGATTCGGTATGGAAACAGTGTTGCAAAGTTGGAAAAATCGAACATACGCTCATAAGGTTAAAATCAGACCGATTCGGTATGGAAACCGAATCTACTGTTGTTTTCCAGATGTATGTTGTTGCCCCCTCGTTAAAATCAGACCGATTCGGTATGGAAACGATTGGATATTTAGAGCTTTCTGTAACTCTCCGAATGACTTAGTTAAAATCAGACCGATTCGGTATGGAAACTTTTATTATTTGGTGAAGGATAAGGAGCAGGTTGTTAGTTTTGTTAAAATCAGACCGATTCGGTATGGAAACATACAGGGGAGAACAATATAGATTTGCAGTTGAAAAACCTCCGTTAAAATCAGACCGATTCGGTATGGAAACAAAAATCTATCATATCGCACGTCAATATCTAGCATGTTAAAATCAGACCGATTCGGTATGGAAACAAGCTTTTAAACATTTTTGTATTTCCTTTACTGTCTAGTTAAAATCAGACCGATTCGGTATGGAAACTAAAGCTTCTCTTTCTTCCAATTCTTTAATTTTCTGCTGTTAAAATCAGACCGATTCGGTATGGAAACGATGAGATGACGACTTCTGATTTTGTCAAGTTCTTTAAGTTAAAATCAGACCGATTCGGTATGGAAACCTCCTCCTCAACAACCTTTTCATAAATTATGTCATTCTCTTCCGTTAAAATCAGACCGATTCGGTATGGAAACCGTTGAGGCTCTTGCAGAAACACTTAATAGCATGAGTTAAAATCAGACCGATTCGGTATGGAAACTTTAGTTTTTCAGAATCTACAGTCTCCCTAACATGCTGTTAAAATAAGACCGATTCGGTATGGAAACATTAAATCCGTAGGTTCGATTGTATTTAACCTAATATCATAGTTAAAATCAGACCTCTTAGAGGATGGAAACCCCGGAAAGGCTTGTGCTGCTATGATACTTCCTATAAGTGTTAAAATCAGACCTCTTGGAGGATAGAAACTACACTTGTTTGCCTTGCCATATACTACTGCATAAAAGTTAAAATCAGACATCTTAGATGTTTCATTCTCTTTTAAGGATTAAACCAAAAGTAAAAACCTATTTTTATTCTTAAACTTAGTAATACTTATATATCTGAATATATAACAAACTATTTAAGTTAGTAATACTGAAAAAGAAAAAATCCCGAGAAAATTTTCCAACCAGTATTAAAAATTATTACAAATTTAGACTAAAAATCTGCCTCCTATGAAATTAAAAATTAAGATATTAAGATATTTTTTCATCTGGAAAAGTTATAGCTTTATTTTCACAGCACATTATAGAGCAGGCATTACAATTAACTATACAACTATATGGATATTTAACAACAACCCTGCCATTTTCTACATCATAAACTCCTCTTGGACAAAAAGAGATACATTTTTTACAATTTTTACATTTACTATAATCAATTTTTGGAAACCAAGGAATATCTTTTCTCTTCTTTCCATATTCTTCATAAAACATCTCTTTTATAGCATCATAATACTGTCTATAAAGTTTAATATTTGGTTCTCTAACAATTTTTGTTACTTCTTCATAAGCTTCATAGATGTCTTTATCTACATCTAATTCTTGCATAAGCTTTTTAATCTCTAAATTTAAGATAAGAAATTCCCTTATTTTCTTTAAAAGTTCGATTTCCTTTATCAAAATATTCACCTCGAAAAGGTAAAGTATTCTTAAAATTCATTATAGTTATGTTGATATAAGATACTCAACTTTTTTATATAAATTTTATCCAAACTATAACGCAAAAAATTGCGGGGATAGGATGCCAAAGTTAATGTTGGCTCTCGATGTTTTGGATAAAGAAGAAGCTTTAAAGATAGCTGAAGATGTTAAGGATTACGTTGATGCCATAAAAGTTGGATACCCGTTAGTTTTATCTTCTGGAATAGAAATTATAGGAGATATAAAAAAACTTTGCAATAAAGAAGTTATATGTGATTTTAAGGTTGCAGATATCCCAGCAACAAACGAGAAGATAGCAAAAATAACACTAAAATATGCTGATGGAATAATAGTTCATGGTTTTGTTGGAGAGGATTCTGTTAAAGCTGTGCAAGATGTTGCTAAAAAGCTAAACAAAAAAGTAATAATGGTTACTGAAATGAGCCACCCTGGAGCTATTCAATTTCTACAACCAATAGCCGATAAATTAGCAGAGATGGCTAAAAAGCTTAAAGTTGATGCTATTGTAGCTCCATCAACAAGGCCTGAAAGGCTTAAAGAAATTAAAAATATTGCTGGATTACCAATAATAACCCCAGGAGTTGGCGCTCAGGGAGGGAAGGTCGAAGACATAATAAATATTCTGGATGATAACGATTACGTTATTGTTGGAAGGGCAATATATCAATCAGAAAATCCAAAAGAAGCAGCTAAAAAATATAAAGAAATGTTAAACAAGTGATAAAATGAAGAAAAAAGATATACTAATTGTTGGTTGTGGAAATCTGTTGTTTGGAGATGATGGTTTTGGGTGTGAAGTTATCAGCAAATTAGAAAAAATGGAACTACCAGATAATGTTGAGGTTATTGATGCTGGGGCTAGTGGAGCTTACTATCTAATGACCTTAGTTGACGAAGACATTAAGAAGATTATCGTTGTTGATGCCATTGATTTTGGTTTAGAGCCTGGAACAATAAAAAAGATAGATGTTGATGAATTGCCAAACATTAAAAAATATTCCTTTGATGCCCATAATGTCCCATTAGCTCCATTCCTTAAAGATTTACATGATAATGGAGTAGAAGTTGTGGTTATTGGTTGCCAAGGTAAAGAATTTACAATGCCAGATATAAAGCCAGGATTGTCTGAAGAAGTTGCTAAAGCTGTAGATAAAGCCATAGAGATGATTTTAGAAGAGATAAATAAATAAGATTTAGGGGTTTATATGCTTAGAGAAATTTTACGAGGAAATGTTGAAAAAGGGATAATAACTCAAATTTATGGCCTACCAGGAGTAGGGAAGACAAATATATGTATTATAAACTCAATAAATGCCATTGATTTTGGAAAAGTAATTTATATAGATACTGAAGGCGGATTATCAATAGAGAGAATTAAACAGATTGCTCCAGATAATTACCAAAAAGTTTTAGAAAGTATGATTATATATAATGTCTTTGATTTTTATGAGCAAGACAAAATTATACAAAAAGAGCTTCCATTAATTGCCAATAACGCAAGTTTAATTGTGGTTGATAACATAACATCTTTATATAGATTAGAGTTAAGTGATGAGGCAAATAAAAACATCATGCTCAATAAAATGCTCGGTAATCAAGTAAGAACCTTATTAAAGTTAGCTAAAACAAATAACTTAGCTGTTATAATAACCAATCAAGTTAGGGAAACAGTTAATGGCTTTGAAGCATCTGGAGGAAGGTTGTTAGAGTATTGGAGTAAGTGTATTGTTAGATTGGAAAAACTCAATGGAGATAGATTAGCCATATTAGAAAAACATCTACATGCTGGAGAGGAGAAAGTAAGATTTAGAATAGTTGAGAGAGGAATAGAGATTATTGACTAAACCTTTCCAAATGTGTCTCCTCTAAGCCCTCTCCTCAACGTCTCTAAGCTTATAACCTCATCGAAGGCAATATTTGCCAAATTAACTGAACTGCCAAATTTTAGTATAAATGCTACTTGCTGGCTCTTCTGCGGAGCTTCAAATATAACTTTATTTATATCAACATTTTTAGATAAGATATCTAATTCATCCTCCTTTACCTTTCCTTCTCTGTCAAACAGCCCTATACCTTTACCACTCTCTCTACCCTCAATAATAACGTAATCTGCCCCAGCATCTAAATCAAAGTTTATTAAATTGATTCTATCCTCTATGGTTAGTTGTTTATCCTTTTCTGGTAGTTTTTTGCCAACTTCAGTTAATACAATAAATCCATTATCTTTTGCCTTCTCTATGGCTTTTTTCCTTTCCTCTAAGCTTATATCTGAAGAACCATCTGAAATTTCAACAGCTTCAAATCCAAGTTTTTCACATTCATTTAAAAATTCATCAAATTTACCTTTAGCATAAGCATATTCAAATAATGTCCCCCCTGGATAGACTTTAATATCCCAATCTTTATAGTAGTTAATTTTCTCTTTAATAACATCCCTATTAATAACTGCAGAAGTTCCCCAACCAAACTTTACAAAATCTATATAATCACCACAAACTTTTAAGTAATCTTCAACAAATTTTGGTGGCAAACCTTTATCTAACACAACCGTTAAACCTCTTTGGAAATCCTCATATAAGAATTCAAATGCTCTCATATAATCACCTTATTTCTTATAGGAAATTTCTTATACAAAAATTTTCTCATAATATAAAACCAGTGTAAAATTATAAAAATTGATATTAGATTATGATATATATGTTTTGTGATTTATTTCCAAATAGTAAAAATATAGAGGGATAGGATGAGAGGTAGCTTAGCAATCTACAATGCTTTAAAAGAAGCTAATATAGATTTTATATGCTCTGTTCCATGTGCAAACTTAAAAAATTTGCTAAAATTGATTGATGAAGATAAAAATCTGACTCACATACCAACAACAAGAGAGGAAGAAGCATTTGGAATATGTGCTGGAGCGTATTTAGCGGGAAAGAAAACAGCAATATTACTGCAAAATTCAGGTATTGGAAATTCAATAAATGCCATTGCCTCATTATACAAAACCTTCCAAATCCCTACATTATTAATAATTAGCCATAGGGGGGATTTGAAAGAGCAAATACCTGCCCAAATACCTATGGGAAGATGGATTGAAAAATTGTTAGATGTTTGTGAAATCCCAACTTATAAACCAAAAACACCAGAAGAAGCTTATAAATTAATAAAATATGCCTCCTCTTATATGTATAAAATCTCATATCCAGTAGCTTTGTTGTTTGATGCACTATATTGGGAGTATGACTTAGAAGAGTAAAAAGAGATGATACCATGTATCCAAAGAGAATAGAGATAATCAAAAAAATCGTTGAAAACATTGGAGAGAAAGAAATAATAGTTAGCAATATTGGAATTCCTTCTAAAGAGCTGTATTATGTAAAAGATAGAGAAAGAAACTTTTATATGCTCGGTTCAATGGGATTAGCTTCTTCAATTGGTTTAGGATTAGCTTTAAATTGTGAAGATAAGGTTATAGTTATAGATGGTGATGGTTCTATATTGATGAACCTCGGCTCTTTATCAACAATTGGTTATATGAATCCAAAAAATTATATATTGGTTATAATAGATAATTCTGCTTATGGTTCTACAGGTAATCAAAAAACCCATACCAGCAAAAATACAAACTTGGAGGAAATAGCTAAGGGCTGTGGATTAGATGCAATAACAACAGAAAGCTTAGAAGAATTTGAAAAAGAGTTTAAAAAGGCTTTAAATGAAGAGAAATGTAAAGTCATTATTGCTAAGGCAATCCCATATAACGAAAAATGTCCTAATATAGAAATTCCGCCTGTTGTTTTGAAATATAGGTTCATGGAAGCTATTAAAAAGAATTAAATTAACATAAATAATCATTTTTAAATAAAATTTTTAAAGTGGGATTATGATTCCAGAAGAAATTTACAAGATTTTGAGGAAGCAGAGATATCAAATAGACAATCACACAGCAGTTAAGCTATGTGGATGGGTTAGAAAAAAGATGTTAGAAGATAAAAATTGCTATAAATCAAAATTTTATGGTATTGAGACACATAGATGTATCCAATGCACACCATCAGTTATTTGGTGTCAGCAAAATTGTATATTCTGCTGGAGAGTCTTGCCAAGAGATATAGGCATAAACATAAAAGAAATTAAAGAACCAGAATGGGAAGAGCCAGAGGTTGTATATGAGAAAATTTTAGCTATGCATAGAAGAATAATTATGGGTTATGCTGGAGTGTTAGATAGAGTTGGAGAAAAAAAATTTAAAGAGGCATTAGAGCCAAAGCATGTGGCTATATCTCTATCTGGAGAACCAACTTTATACCCATATTTGGATGAGTTAATAAAAATCTTCCATAAGAATGGATTTACAACATTTGTTGTCTCAAATGGTATCTTAACAGAGGTTATTGAAAAAATAGAGCCAACTCAACTGTATATCTCATTAGATGCCTATGATTTGGATAGCTATAGAAGAATATGTGGAGGAAAGAAAGAGTATTGGGATAGTATCTTAAATACCTTAGACATTTTAAAAGAGAAGAAGAGGACATGCATAAGAACTACTTTAATTAGGGGATGTAATGATGATATCTTAAAGTTTGTAGAGCTTTATGAAAGAGCTAATGTCCATTTCATTGAGCTAAAATCTTATATGCATGTTGGCTATTCTCAAAAAAGATTGAAAAAAGAAGATATGTTACAACATGATGAAATCCTAAAATTAGCTAAGATGTTAGATGAAAACAGCTCATACAAATTAATTGATGATAGTGAAGATAGTAGAGTGGCGTTATTGCAAAATGAGAATAGAAAAATTAATCCAAAGATTTTTGAAGAATAAAATAATTAAATTTTAATATGGTGATAAAATGGCAACTATATCTATAGATGATGATGTTTATAAAGAATTATTAAAATTGAAAGGTAATAAATCGGTTTCAGAATTCATAAGGGAGTTGTTGGAGGAGAGGAAGAGAAAAAACTTAGATGTGTTTATGATTGCATTTGGTTCAAGGAGTGAGGAGGAGATAGAAAAACTTAAGAAAGAACTTAAAGAGGTTGAAAAATGGATGCAGTCATTGATACAAGTGTAATAATAGAGATATTTAGAGGAAATAAAGATACCGTTTCCCATTTCCATAGCTTATCATAGCATTTAATAATTTATTATACAAACCGATAAGCTATGGAAACGGGTTGTCCTCAACCTATAGCTTCATCGGGAACACCGTTCCCTCAACTATAGACTCATTGGACTTCGGGCTGAACGGAGACAGCCCCGTAAAACTTTTTATCAAATTGAATACAATTACATTAGTCTCGAAGGCAGAGCCTCCTCATCGACCATAATATAAAAATAATGCTACGACTAAGTATTTATATGTTATGGTATGCTACAAAAACTAAGAAACTGTTCCAAACCCTATATCAAATTTGTGATTACAATTGCAAAATAACGTCTATAACTGTCTTTGAACTACATTGTGGGAATCTAAAAGAAAATGAAATGATAATGATTGATAATCTACCAAAATTAAATTTTGATAACAAATCTGCAAAGATTGCTGGTAGTATATTTAAAAAACTAAAAAAAGAAGGAAAAATTCCACCAGTAAAGGATTTATTAATAGCCTCAATATGTATATCAAACAACGTGCTTTTATTAACCTACGATAACGATTTTAAATTGTTTGAAAAGTTTGGTTTGAAAGTAAAAATCTTAGAATAGTTAAATTAACCAATTTTTTCTCTAAGGATAACTAAAGAATTCTTCTTTATTTTATTTTCATTAAATCTATCAATATATTCTCCATTTAAATAATTTAAAAGTTCTCTACCAATCTCTCCAACAAATATGTATTGACAATTAAAGTTTTTTAATATTTCAGCCAGCTTTTTTACATCAATTTCTTCACAAACAACTCCAAAATCCCCGCCAATATAGATATCTCCACCAAATACTTCTAAAAAATCTTTTATAGCATAGGAAATAGCTTTTACATCTAAACCAGGGTTGATATTTTTAACTAAAACCTTTCCATCTATCTCCTTAATTTCCATTCTATTTTTTATAGTAAATGTTTTTAATCTCTCTTTTATCTCATCCATATCAACCAAATTTTTACAAACCTCTATGGCAAATAATGAGTTTTCTACAAAATGTAATCCAAAGATGTTCTTACTGAACTCAAATATCTCATCAAAGTATTCAAATTTTAGAGGATATTCATTCAAAATCTTTGCTCTATCAACATTAACAACATTTAGGCATTTATGGCTTATATTTAAGTTATATCTTTTAATATCTCTCCTATTTATAAAAGCCATCTCAGCATTTTTTAATGAGCTGAATTTTGCAGTTAATGCATCCCTCCTTCCACCAGCTGTTTTATAATTTTCTAATACATTTGTTATAGCCCCATATTTGCATTTAACTAATCCCAAAGATGTTTCAAATATAAAAAAGTCATATTTATCAATGTCTAAGTTATCCAAAATCTTTAAAATAGTTGGTGGAGCTATAGAACCAGAGTTTGAATTATGCAGATATGTCGAATATTTATCTTTCAAAATGTGATTTATTAAAGATGTTGTTGTTGTCTTTCCCTTAACTCCAGTAATATTTATTATTTTTTTGTAGATATCTCCAAATTTCTCCTTTAATATTTCAGACACAGCATCTGTAAATGGGATAAAATTAACATCTATTGGGCAGTGAATTGGAGCTATAATTCTATCATATTTTTCAAAATTTGGTTGTTCAAAAAATAGATTTAACTTATTTTCAAATTTCTCTTTTAATCTTTGATATTTAACTTTAAAATCTTCTGATTTTTTTATTTTTTGATAAATATCCCATACATCAACATCATAGCCCAAATTTAAATACTCCTCAGCCAACGTTAAAGCTCCATGATTGACATCGATAATCAACATAAAAAACACCACAAAAAAAGGATATTTTATGAGTTTTAATTTATGCTCCCTTTAAATAGAGCAATAACAAATCTTATCTCTACTTGAACCTTTTAGTAAAAGCTTCACCAAAACGAGCGGGGCTTCCTTCGTTCAACCCCACTTTCTATTTAATTTATACCACCTTTAAACAGAGCAATAATAAACCTCGTCTCTGCTTTATCCATCTCTTTTAATGAATTTCCTTCAATTATAAATGTATTATTTATTTTTGTTATTGTTGCATTATTTTGAGTTTTTATAATCTCTATAACCATCGTTTTGTTGTTATGCATTAAATATTTACTCTGGTTTATCTTAAGCTTAGTTATTGATGTCTGTCCATTTGCAAAAATGGCTTTTATATTTACTGTGGAGTTTGTTCTATTTAGCTCAACAATTATATTATGTGGGTAAAATTGATTAAACCATTCTAATTTCGTTATTAAATCAACTATTGAGACCCCACCTTCATCTGGCTTTAGACTCATATTTCCATAGATGTAAATTAATATCTTTGAGTGGTAATAATCATAAATCTCTTTATCTGTTGTATTTACCAACTTTACTTCCTTTGCTTCACCAATGGTTGCTCTTAATGGGATTTCTACTGGAGTTCCATTAACTTCAATCACAATTTCTTTTTTTAAATTTAAGTTATTTAAGCTATTATACTTATTGTTTAAACACATAGACACTGAAGTTATTAGTGCAATTATCCCAATAATTAACAGTATTTTTTTCATTTTCTCCCTCCTTTAAGATAATTGTATGTATAATAGAGCAGAATAAATAAAACTACTAGATACCAATATTCTTTTACCCATATTGATAAATAACCGACATAAGGAATTACTAAAGGATGTCCATCTATAACTATAACTCTCTGCTTTATTTGGTTGACTGAAACAAGTTCTGGGTCATGGATTGGATTGTTATCTCCTTTTATTATAAAGTAAGTTTTATTGTTAAACCCAACCTTATCAATAACTCTATGGATTACTGGTTTTGTTGGACTTTTTGGAATATCTGCCTCTAATATTTTATAATCACCGTTATCTGTCTCTATCTCACCCAAAACTTTTATCGATATATCTTTAAAATCTCCTTCGTTAAATATGCATAAAGTTTTGTAAGGGTTTAAGTTAAGCTTATAATCTGCCTCAGAAAGCAAATATTGATAATAAGGCCAGTGAGCTTTATAAACAACTATGTCTCCAACATCAACATCGTTTGGATTAAATTCAAAGCCAGCATTCTCTACTATAACTAAATCTCCCCTCTTCATAATGGGATACATACTGTCAGAGACAACAACATTTACATGGCTCCAAATTAAAAACAAGACAGCCAAGAATATTATCCATTCAACAACATCTTTTTTACTGATTTTTAGGTTAATGATTCCACCCCTTTAATATAGATGGGCATTTTTCATCATCCTTGGAATTAAAGCCATTATTACACTCTCTCTACATAAATCTTTTCTTGTTATATTATTATCTGTTAGGTAACCAATTAAACCAATATTTTTCCCAATATCTTTAATACCAGAAATTTTTTCAGCTATTTTTCCTCCTTCAATTCCTTCCAAAACTTTTTCAGCTACAATTTTTGGGTATTCAAAACCTTGAGATAAACCAACCGTCTCCCTAATTCCATCAAAAACTACACATACATGGACATCTATATAATGTTCCCCCACTTTTATTAATCCTGCCTCTATTCCAACACCATAAGAACATTGAACTTTTTCAAATGCATTTTTAGCCCTATTTAACGCCCCTAAATAAGTTTCTTCTAATCCAATAGGGTGAGACGAGACGTTGCTATTTACATCAACTCCAACTACTTCAACAGCCCCTAAAACTTTCTCAAAACCTTCTCTAACTGCCTCTGTCTTCACTGGATTTGTAGATCCAACAGCAACTACTCTCAACTTATGCCTTGCCATGCTCAACTTTTTAGCTTTCTCTATACATTTTTCATTTTTGCATAAAAATCTCCCAAATAAAAAAATCTCTGCTTTTTCACCACAAATTTCACATTTCTTATTTTTAAATTCCATAACTATCACTATATTATAAGAATTCTATTTGCTAAATAATTTGCAAATAAAATATATATAAGTTAAACATCAAAGGAAGTAGTAATTTCACTAACATAATATAATACTGACAACTTGAATTTATAAATTTATTAATATATTGTGATTAAAACACATTAAGAGGGATTATTATGGCTAAAAAAAACACTAAGAAGGATAATAGAAATCAGAATCTCAGATGTCCAATAGTTTGTGTTTTAGGACACGTGGACCATGGAAAGTGCTTAATGCCTTATGAGAAGGTTTTAACTGAGCATGGAGAAGTTAAGATTGAGGAGTTATTTAAAAAAGGAAATGAAGTTATTGAGGAAGATGAGTTAAAAGAAATAAGAAAGTTGGATATAAAAGTTTGTAGCTTAAATAAAAATGGAGAGATTGAGTTAATAAATGCCCCTTACGTATGGAGATTAAAGCATAAAGGAAAGATGATAAAAATAAAATTAAAGAATTGGCATTCAATAACTACAACTCCAGAACATCCATTCTTAACCAATAATGGGTGGGTAAAAGCAGAAAATATCAAAAAAGGAACCTACATTGCAATACCAAGGAAAGTTTATGGAAATGATAACTTTGAGAAATTCATTGAATTTATAAATTCAAAGATATTAAATAGTGAATTAATTGCAAAAGTTGATGAAAGTGATTTGGAAAATATTGAATTACCTTCAGCAAAGAGCTACAAAAAAGAGAAAAATGTTTTCAGAAGTGAAGATGTTATAGAATATAACCTAAATATTGAAAAAATTGCCTTTTCTCCGAGAATTCACAGATGTGGAAAACCTAAGCATTACATAAAACTTCCAAAATCATTAGATGAATGGAAAAGTTTGTTTTACCTTGCAGGAGTTATGTTTGGAGACGGTTGTAAAGATAAAATAGCAAATAACGATGAGGAGGTATTTAACAAATTAAAATCATTGAATAGCTTAGGAATTGAAGTTGAGAGAATAAAAAGAAAAAGTTCTTATGAAATAATATTTAAAAATGGGAAAAATGCATTAATTAATCTTATTAAAGTCTTATTTGATTATCCAAGTGAAAAAAAATCTTATAACATAAAAATACCACAAATATTATACGTTGCTCCAAAAGAACTCGTTGCAGAGTTTATCAGAGGTTATTTTGATGCCGATGGGCATGTGAATTTAAGACAAAACAGAATTGAAATAGTAAGTGCATCAAAGGAATTTATTGAAGGACTTTCCGTTCTTTTATTAAGATTTGAAATAACATCAAAAATCTATGAGATTAAAAAATCTTACAATGGAGTTAAAAAGAAATACTATCAATTAAATATCGTAGGTAAAAGAAACTTAAAAAACTTCAAAAACATAGGACTTTCAATAAAATATAAAGAAGAAAATTTAAACAAAATCATTGAAAAGAGTAAAAAAAGTGAAAAATATCCAATAAATAAAGATATGAAAAGATTGAGAATCCTGTTTGGAATGACTAAAAATGAGGTAAATATCTCATATTACTCAAAATATGAGAATGGAGAAGAGATTCCTTCTTATGAGATTGTTGAAAAGTTTTTGAACTCGTTAAAACCAAATAACTTAGATAAAAAAATAAAGGTATTAGAAGGAAAAGAAAAAGATGTTAATTATTTAAAAGCATTTGAAAGTGATGGATTAATAAAAGATGGAAAATTAACTGAACTGGGTAAAGAAGCATTAAATATTTGGAAAAACCAGGACTTTGGAGAAGAAGACATAGAATATATAAAATCATTAATACAAAATATTGCATTTGTTGAAGTTGAAGATATTGAAGTTATTGATTATGATGGCTACGTCTATGATTTAACAACAGAAACACACAACTTCATAGCAAATGGTATAATTGTGCATAACACAACACTTTTAGATAAGATTAGAAAAACAAGAGTTGCTAAAAGAGAAGCTGGTGGAATTACCCAACACATAGGGGCGAGTGAGATTCCAATAGATGTTATAAAGAGGTTATGTGGAGATTTATTAAAGATGTTAAAAGCAGAGTTAAAAATTCCTGGGCTGTTAGTTATAGACACCCCTGGGCATGAGGCATTCACATCTTTAAGAAAAAGAGGAGGAGCTTTGGCTGATATAGCCATATTAGTTGTTGATATAAACGAGGGCTTTAAGCCACAAACAGTTGAGGCAGTTAATATATTAAGGCAATGTAAAACCCCATTTGTTGTGGCAGCAAATAAAATTGACTTAATCCCTGGATGGAATTCTAAGGAAGGGCCGTTTATCTTAAACTTTAATGAAAAGGCTCAACACCCAAATGCTTTAACTGAATTTGAAATAAGGTTGTATGAAAACATAATAAAACCATTAAATGAGCTTGGTTTTGATGCTGACTTGTATTCAAGAGTTCAAGATGTAACAAAAACTGTCTGTATCATCCCTGTCTCAGCAGTTACTGGAGAAGGAATTCCTGATTTATTGATGATGGTTGCAGGTTTAGCCCAAAAGTTTTTAGAGGATAGATTAAAGCTTAATGTTGAAGGATATGCAAAGGGAACAATATTGGAAGTTAAGGAAGAGAAAGGATTAGGAACAACGATAGATGCCATAATTTATGATGGAATTGCAAGAAGGGGAGATTATTTAGTTGTGGGATTGCCTGATGATGTTTTAGTTACAAGAGTTAAAGCTTTATTAAAACCAAAGCCATTGGATGAGATGAGAGACCCAAGAGATAAGTTTAAGCCAGTAAATGAAGTTACAGCTGCTGCAGGGGTTAAGATAGCCGCCCCAGATTTGGATAAAGTTATAGCCGGATGTCCAATAAGGATTGTTCCAAAAGATAAGATAGAGGAAGCAAAAGAAGAGGTTATGAAAGAAGTTGAAGAGGCAAAGATAGAGGTTGATGATGAAGGAATTTTAATAAAAGCAGATACTCTCGGCTCTTTGGAAGCTTTAGCTAATGAGTTAAGAAAGGCGGGAGTTAAGATTAAGAAGGCAGAGGTTGGAGATGTAACCAAGAAGGATGTTATTGAAGTTGCATCATACAAGCAGAGTAATCCATTACATGGAGCGATAGTTGCCTTTAACGTAAAAATTTTACCAGAAGCTCAGAAAGAAATAGAGAAATATGACATAAAAGTATTTGTAGATAACATTATCTATAAGTTAGTTGAAGACTTCACAGAGTGGGTTAAGAAAGAGGAAGAGAGAATTAAATATGGTGAGTTTGAAAAACTCATCAAACCAGCAATTGTTAGAATTTTACCAGATTGTATATTTAGACAGAAAGACCCTGCAATTTGTGGAGTTGAAGTTCTCTGTGGAACTTTGAGAGTTGGAGCTCCACTAATGAGAGAGGATGGAATGCAGTTAGGTTATGTTAGAGAGATAAAGGATAGAGGGGAGAATGTTAAAGAAGCAAAGGCAGGGAAGGCAGTTTCGATAGCTATAGATGGTAGGATAACTTTAAAAAGGCATGTTGATGAAGGAGATTGTATGTATGTGGCTGTTCCAGAAAGCCATGTTAGAGAACTCTACCATAAATACATGGATAGACTAAGAAACGATGAAAAAGAAGCATTATTAAGATACATGGAATTAATGCAAAAATTAACCAACAACATATTCTGGGGAAGATAAACTATTTTTTATTTTTTATTTAGATGTTATTATCAAGAGCTTTATTATAGGTCTCCACTGCTTCTTCAATTTTTCCAAGTTTTTCGAGGATTCTCGCTTTATTTATTAACGAGCTTTTAAATATAAAGTTATTGTCCTTCAATTTTGAAATAATTTCATCATAAATTTTTAAGGCATCGTCAAGTTTGTTTAAATGCTCATAAACTAATGCCTTATAGAATTTCGCTTCAATATCTTCAGGAAACTTTTGTAAATATTTACTTAAATATTTTAATGCTTCATCATAATTTCCTGACAATAACTCAAGATATCCAATATCTTTGTAAGTATGAATCCAGTCCTTATTTAATCCTATAGCAGTGTACAGGCATTTGAGTGCTTCTTTGTAATTTCCCAATTTTTTCAGCATCTTTCCTTTTAAATACCATGCGTATGTGTCATTTTTATTAATCTCAATAACTCTATCTAAACATTCAAGAGCTTCGTTTAATCTTCCCAAATCTCCCAATAAAATAGCTTTTTGTCTCCATATTGAGGACAACTTATCATTTACTTTTAATAATTCATCAAAATACTTTAATACCTCTTCATACTTTCCCAACTCAATAAATATTAATGCTTTATGAAATGGGGAAAGATAACATTTTGAGGAGATTTTTGAGAGTTTATCAATGTATTTCAATGTCTTTTCATAATCTCCCTTAACAAAATTTAAACATATTAAATTCGTCCAAGAAAGTGGAGATTTCTCTTTATTATTATCTATTTTTTCAAATTGTTCCATTGATTTGTCCATATCTCCCATAATCTTTAAAATAATCCCTTTTACATATAAAACTAATGTGTTTTTTGGGTCTAAAGATAACACTTCATCCAAACATTTGATTGCATTTTCAAATTCACCTTTATCAGAAAATTCAATTGCTTTAATTACATTCTTTAGGATTTCAAGGGTTTTTATCATGTCTTCACATTCCATTTACATCACTTTTATCACACTTTTAACATTAATTTGAATTCATTAATAAGCATCTATTGATATTAAATTGAAAACAAGTTATTTTAAGTACAGTTTGGATTTATATACTTTTTGGAAGATTTTCGAATGGAAACTGGCAATTATGTTGAATAAAATAAACCTCGAAAAACAAAATCCAAAAGTTATCATAAAAATAAGAAAAATAATCATAATACAGTCATACTAATGATATCACTTAGCAGCTCCTTTAAATCCTCCATATATGGCATACAACTTACTGAACTTATCAAGAGTATTACACAACTTATTACTCAATATTTCTTCAAGGTTATTTATAGCTCCAGTTGGACATACTTCTTTGCAAATTTCAACATCTCTTTTATAACATCCATTACACTTTATTGCTACTCCATCAATTCTTATAGCTCCAAATGGACATGCTAAGGCACACAAACCACAGCCGATACATTTATCCTTTATAACAACCACTTTATCATTAATCCTCTCTATTGCATTCTCTGGACATGCATATAGACAGGGATTTTTATCGCAATGCATGCATTTTATTGGGAACTCATTAAAAGTTATTCCATTTACTGGACAACTTCTCTCACATCTTCTACATCCAATACAGGAGCCAACATTAACTACTACCATTATTTCACCAAAAAATAATTATTAATAATTAAGGTTGAACCTTAGCATTTATGGTTATTTTTGAAATTAAACTGTTATCTGTTTTTTGTGTTGGAAGAGTCATCTTACTAAATAAATCCAAAGATTTATCTCTCTTAGCAAATATTAAGTCATTTACATCAACAAGCTCTAAGCATCTCTTTGAGCAAGCTTTAACACATGCTGGTTCATCCCCATTGCATAAAATACACTTATAAGCTTTGTCTTCCATTATTATAGCTCCAAATGGACATGCTAAGGCACACAAACCACAACCTATACAGATTTCTTCATTCAAATACACATAACCATCTTTATGCTCAATTGCTGAAACTGGACAAACCTCCTTGCAAGGGGCTGAAGCACAGTGCTGACATATAATTGGAATATATTTTCCATCCTTCTCCATTATGGCTATTCTTCCAACTTTATTCTTTTCCATGCATGCCTTAACACAATCCCCACAGTTGTCACAGTTAAAGTTTGTCATTATTATTTTTTTCATCCTAATCACCACAAAAAATTATTATTTTATAATCCAAATAAAAAAGGGAATTTTTAATTTAAAGCCCCAATAACTTACACTTTTCGTCGATATATCTCTGAATTCTTTCAATATCTTCATCAGTTAAGTGTCTATACCTTTTCTGCATCTTTAGATACTCTCTAACGGGTTTCCTCTTAGCTGGTTTGTAGGTAATTCTGAAATCCCCATTTTCAATCTCATAGAGTGGGAAAACTCCTGTTTCAACTGCCAATCTTCCAATTTCTATTGTTTTTTCTGGTGGATATCCCCAACCTGTTGTACAAGGCTGTAAAACTTGTATAAATTTAGGACCTTCAATGCTCAATGCCTTTTTAACCTTTCTCATAAAGTCTTCTGGATATGAAATGCATGCAGTAGCAACGTAAGGAATTCCATGAGCCGCCATTATCATTGTCATATCTTTTTTAGGTCTATCTTCCCCTCTAATTTTTGAACCAGCTGGAGATGTTGTTGTAGCAGCCATGAAAGGTGTTGATGAACTTCTCTGTATTCCGGTGTTCATGTATGCCTCGTTGTCATACATAACATATAGTATATTATGCCCTCTTTCCATAGCCCCACTTAATGCCTGAAAACCAATATCTGCTGTTCCTCCATCTCCTCCAATTGCAATGACATTTATTTTTTTATCAGCATATTTACCTCTCTTTCTCTTTAATGCTTTTATAGCCGCCTCAATACCACTTGCTGTTGCCGCTGCATTTTCAAAGGCAGTATGAATCCAAGGAACTCTCCATGATGTCTCTGGATATGGTGTTGTCATAACCTCTAAACATCCAGTAGCGTTTGATATAATGGTGTTTTTTCCAGCCGCCTTTAAAAGCAATCTTGCTACAATTGCCGCTCCACAACCAGCACATCCTCTATGCCCTGGAGCAAATAATTCTTCTCTTGGAAATTGCATTACAATCACCCAATTAAAAATTTATTTTTTATTCCTTTAATCCTACCCATAAAGTTGCGTCATCCTCTGACTTCTCAACATGGTTAATTATTGCTTTAATATCCTCTATTTTAACATCTCTTCCTCCCAATCCAACAATGTAGTTGCAAACCTTCTTATTCTTTAAAATTGATGCCATTTCAATACCTAAAGCTCCCTTATTAACACCTAATGAAATGTTTTTATCCAATACAGCTATATTGTTGGCATCTTTTAATAACTCTTTAACATCCTTTTTTGGAAATGGTCTAAATGTCCTTATTCTTAACAATCCAACTTCTTTCCCTTCTTTTTTAAGCTCATCAATAACGTATTTTATTGTTCCACAGACAGAACCTATTGCTACCAATACAGTGTCTGCATTCTCTAAGTTGTATGCTTCAACTAAACCATTTCCATACTTCCTCTTAAACCACTCTGCAAATTCCTCATTAACATCTTTAATTACTTTCTTAGCTCTTTCCATAGCTTCTTCTATCTGCTTTCTTGTCTCCATGTAACAATCTGGAACTCCAACAGGTCCTTGAGTTATTGGTCTATCTGGATCTAAGTATGCGTGTTTTGGTTCATAAACTCCTAAAAACTCTCTAACTCTCTCTGCTTTTGGGATTGTTACTGGCTCTACTGTGTGGGTTAAGATAAACCCATCTAAACAAACCATAACTGGTAATAAAACATCTTCATTTTCAGCAATCTTATAGGCTTGTATAATGCTGTCAAGAGTCTCTTGGTTGTCTTCAACATATATCTGAATCCATCCAGTGTCTCTCTCTGCTATTGAATCTTGGTGGTCGTTCCATATATTTATAGGAGCTGATAAAGCCCTGTTAGCAACCATCATGACTATTGGCAATCTCATTCCAGAGGCAATAAAGAGCATTTCATGCATCAAAGCCAGACCTTGAGAGGCAGTTGCCGTAAATGTCCTTGCTCCAGTTGCAGCTGCTCCAATACAGGCAGACATTGCTGAATGCTCACTCTCAACTTTTATATATTCAGCATCTAACTCCCCGTTAGCTACAAACTCAGCTAACTTCTCAACACATGTCGTTTGTGGTGTGATTGGATAAGCCGCAACAACATCAACATCAGCTAATTTAGCCGCTTCAGCAGCTGCTGAAGTTCCTGTAATAACTTTAACTTCACACATGTTTCCACCTTTTATTTCTCTTCTCTAACCTTTGTTATTGCATTTACTGGACATTCGTTCATGCAGATTAAGCATCCTTTACAGTAATCGTAGTTTATCTTAAAGTTTCCATTTTCATCCTCTTGAATAGCCCCTTCTGGACAGAATATATAGCAGTTTTCACATTTTACACATTTTTCATTGTCTAAGATTGGTCTAAATGTTCTCCAGCTTCCTGTTTTGTTTTTTATTGAATTTCCTGGCTCATATATTATTGCGGCAATTGTAACCATTCAATCCACCCCATTGGATTTACTTTTTATACTTCTTTAACATCTCATTATAAGCAACTTCAGCTGCCTTAGCGTTTTTCTCTCCTAATTTTCCTTTAAATGTGTCTAAAATAGCTTTTTTAACTGATTCTATGCTAACAATCCCTGTAACTCCAGCAAAAGCTCCAACCATTGCAGTATTTACAATAGGAACTCCTAAAACATCTAAGGCTATTCCTGTAGCGTCAATTGTGTATGTTTTGTAACCTAAATCCAAATCATCCTTAACAGTGTTAATTATAACTGCCCCATCTTTCTTTAACCCCTCAACAACATTAACACTCTCTAAAAGAGTAGCATCTTGAACAACAACATAATCTGGCTCATAAATTTGGCATCTTAATGTGATTTTTTTGTCATCTATTCTTGTGAATGCCATAACTGGAGCTCCTCTTCTCTCAACACCAAAGAACGGAAATGCTTGGCAGAACTTTCCATCATAAAAAGCAGCTTTAGCTAATATTTGAGCGGCGGTAACAGCACCTTGTCCTCCTCTTCCATGGAATCTAATTTCTATCATTATTATCCCTCTTATGTTACAAATTGTCATTATCAATCATTAAGAATTGTTAAGGTAATATATAAAGTTTTGGAGATTTAGTCAATTGACGAAAATAGTTTAGGCATAATAATCAAAAAGTTGAATTAAAAATCAAAAAGTCACAAAAATTAATTCACATTGACTATGTAGAAAATAGACACCACTTCCTTTTCAGTGGTTTTTGAAAATGAAATATTGGCAGTTCCTTTTTTGACTCCTTCAATATAATAGCCACTTTGATTTTTAAACAGCTTTATGGTTGAGTTGTTATCATGAATGGTTATTTCATAACTTCCGTTTAATGGAATTTCGTAGATTTCTCCAACTGAAATATTTATTTCATTAAATGAAGGGCATAGGAGGATTGCATCTCTCATAGCCAAACCTTGCCCTAAACCATCATAATAATGTCCATCTATTTTAATTATTATTTTATTCGCTAAAATGTCTATTGTAATAAGCAAAATCAAAATTATCATTAAGATTATTATGAAAGTCAAAACTGATTTTTGTTTTAAAGTCATTTTATCACTTTTAGTTGTTTATTTATTGTGATTTTTATATATTGTAAGTATTTAAATCTTTTTATGGAAAATTTTATATACAGAAATGTTAAACATACTTAACATAATGTAAAGGAACATTAACATAACAACATTATGTTTTAGATTTTAGATTTTAGAAAATATTATACAGGGGAGAGGGATGAATAAGGCATTTATTGGATTTCTCATTGGAGTTTTATGGGTGGTTTTGTATTATTTCTTAGCACTGTTTAATTTAAGAGTTTTAGCAATAATCATATTATTTTTAGCTATAGTTGTATTCTTTGCTAAGGAAATGCAAAATATCTATCCATTATTTGGAGATTGGAAAGAGATATCTTTAATTCTTAGCTGTGGATTAGTTGGAGGAGTAATCTTATACTTTACCTTTTATTATAGTCAACAGATAGATATCGGATTTTTGTTTATTGGTTTAATTTTTATGTGTATTGGGATTATTCCCCTCATATTTAAAGAGACGAGAGAGGATACTGATATTGATGAAAGAAAGGTAGTAATATATGAAAAGAGTGCTTATAAAACAATCATGTCTTTTATTTTATCAATAACTATATTTTGGTGTGTAGTTTGTTATTTGGGGAATTATGATATCAAAATAGCTTTAATTAACTTCTTTGCAGGGATTATTAGTGTCATAACACTGCCATTTATGATTTTTACTACATACTACACCAAAAAGTTTAGTTAGGTGAAACTATGAACTTAAAAACCAAAATAAAATTTATCTTAGCATTTGATTTTTTAGCAGTTTTGCTTTTATCCATATTTATTAAAAATTTTAAAATGGCTTTAGCTTTCTTGTTGGTAATATTTGTAATTTGGTTGTTTGTTGATAAAAAAGATATAAATGAAAGGTTATATGAGAATTTATTAGCAATTAGTATTGGATTTATTGAAGGGATTTTAATATTCCTTGGCATTGTTTATAGCAGAACATTTTTAGATATTACAACTGGAATATCTGCATTAATTCTTTTAATTATTATGGGAGTTTTATTTCCAAAGTATAAACTAATCTTTGAAGTTTTTGATGAATTTGTTGAAAATCTCAAACAAAAATCTGGATTTTTAACCTTAATATCTATTCTTGGGTTATTGCTTACCGTTTATTTATTTTTGTTGATATTTCCTTCAAAAGAATTTTGCATCAAAGCAGTTGATTTCATTAGGGCAATAATACTTGTTATTGCAGCAAATATGTTTATAATTGAGTTCTACACATTTAAAAAGTTTTTATAGTGAAATAATGAAGAATAAACTAAAGATTTATAGAGCTATGTATAACTTAACTCAAGAAGATTTAGCAAAAAAGTTAGGAGTTAGTAGGCAAACAATCATTGCCATAGAGAAAGGCAAATATGACCCATCTTTAAAATTAGCATTTAAGATAGCAAAGTTTTTTGGAGTTAAGATTGAAGATATATTTATCTATGAAAAGGATGAATAACCATGGTGATGTTTATGATAACTATAGATACTGCTAAAAAGGAGGATATTGAGGATATGATTAATCTATTGAAGCAGTTATTTGAGATTGAGAAGGACTTTATCCCAAACTATGAAAAGCAAAGAAAAGGATTAGAGCTTTTATTAGATAGGGAAGACGCAGTAATATTTGTTGCAAGATATAATGGGAGAGTTATTGGGATGTGTTCCATTCAGATGTTAATATCTACTGCTGAAGGAGGAAAGGTTGGGCTCTTAGAGGATTTGATTGTTAATGAAAAGTTTAGAGGCAGAGGCATTGGAACAAAGCTTTTATTGGAGGCTGAGAGATACTGCAAAGAAAATGGTTTTTTGAGGTTATCTCTATTGGCAGATAAAGACAACATAAAGGCATTGGAGTTTTATAAATTGAGGGGCTGGAAATTTACAAATTTGATTTGTTTAAGAAAATTTTTTGGTGGTGATAGAGTTGAATAAAGAAATAACTGAAGAGAAGCTAAATAATTATTTTAAAAGAACAGAGGAGGCAATAAAGATTATTAAAAAAGGCATGCCACCAAAGAGAAGTTTATTGTATGATGTTGCTAAGGATTTTTTATTGATGATAGAGAGCTATTTTGAAGATGCTAAGGCATTTAAAGAGAGAGGGGATTATGTAACTGCCTTTGCCTCATTAAATTATGCCTATGGATGGATTGATGCGGGTGTTAGGTTGGGATTGTTTGATGTTGGGGATGATGATGTGAGGTTTACACTTGCTAAGTGATTTTTATTTTATTTAAATCCTTGTTTTAATGGACTAAGGAGTCAAACATGAGGTAAGAGTATACAACCCTCAACTGAAAAAGTTTCCATCCTTGTTTTAATGGACTACCGACTCAAACACAAACAACTAAAACCAGAAATCAAAAAAGCAGAATAGTTTCCATCCTTGTTTTAATGGACTGCCGATTCAAACTCTAACATTTTGCTCTTATAATATATGCCTAAACTCCTATATATTCCTTTCTAATTTTTATCTCAATGTTCTTACTGCATGATTATTAAATCCTTTATAAGATTAAGAAGGCTGTATCTAATTTATAAATTCAATACACAACCATAAACAAAAATCCCAATAATTAACCAATATCAATACCTTAAAATCAAAAATCAGTATTACTCTCTATAAATTTTCTAATACAAAATTCCAACAGAGAGTATATAAAACCAAGAACATAAAATTAAAAACTCTAATATAGAATATGAGCGAAATTTTTATATCTATTAAATCCCATCTACCATTAAAACAAAAATGCCATTGGTGATAAAATGGACAGCTACATACAAAACTTATTTGCTGAAAGGATTGGGGGAAAGAAGTTTGGTAAGGAAGATGTAATTTACAAATTTGAGAAGATTAAGAGAGCAAAGCAAGAGGCTATGAAAAAACATCCAGATATGGAATTAATAGATATGGGTGTTGGAGAGCCAGATGAAATGGCAGACCCAGAGGTTATAAAAGTTTTGTGCGAAGAGGCTAAAAAATGGGAAAATAGAGGTTATGCTGACAATGGAATTCAAGAGCTTAAAGATGCCGTTCCTCCATACATGGAAAAGGTTTATGGAGTTAAAGATATAGACCCAGTAAATGAGGTTATACACTCAATAGGCTCAAAGCCAGCTTTAGCTTATATAACTTCAGCATTTATAAACCCCGGAGATGTAACCCTAATGACAGTTCCTGGTTATCCAGTTACAGCAACACACACAAAATGGTATGGAGGAGAGGTTTATAATTTACCATTGTTAGAAGAGAATGACTTCCTACCAGATTTAGATAGCATTCCAGAGGATATTAAGAAGAGGGCAAAGATATTATACTTGAATTATCCAAACAACCCAACTGGGGCACAAGCTACAAAGAAGTTTTACAAAGAAGTTGTTGATTTTGCATTTGAGAATGAGGTTATCGTTGTTCAAGATGCTGCCTATGGGGCGTTGGTTTATGATGGAAAGCCTCTCTCATTCTTATCAGTTAAAGATGCTAAGGAGGTTGGAGTTGAAATCCACAGCTTCTCAAAGGCATTTAACATGACTGGATGGAGATTGGCATTCTTAGTTGGAAATGAGCTAATTATTAAGGCATTTGCAACAGTTAAAGATAACTTTGATAGTGGGCAGTTCATTCCAATTCAAAAGGCTGGAATTTACTGCTTACAACATCCAGAAATAACTGAAAGAGTTAGGCAAAAGTATGAGAGAAGATTAAGAAAGATGGTTAAAATATTAAATGAGGTTGGTTTTAAAGCAAAAATGCCTGGAGGAACTTTCTACTTGTATGTTAAATCTCCTACAAAAGCCAATGGCATTGAATTTAAAACAGCAGAGGACTTTTCTCAATACTTAATTAAAGAGAAATTAATTTCAACAGTTCCGTGGGATGATGCTGGGCATTACTTAAGATTGGCTGCATGCTTTGTAGCTAAGGATGAAAACGGAAATCCAACAACAGAAGAGAAGTATGAGGATATTGTTTTAGAGGAGTTTAAGAGAAGATTGGAAGGGATGGATTTGGAGTTTGAATAATTAAACTTTAATTTTATATTTTCTTTTTTTATTTTTCTCATAAATTTCGAAATAGCGATTGCTATTTTCTGTTGTTACAATAGGGACTTTCGTAGGACTAAAATTTTTAAAGAATGAAATATATGAACTGCGAAAGTCCTATTCAAAGTATTTTGAAAAACACCAAATAGCCTCACCTACATAAATTGCTACAAAGTAAAATACACAAAAAGATTATATTTTAGAGGAATTATAAAATAATAGTGCAGAGATGTTAAAAAAGTGGATTTAAAATTTTAGGGGGAGGGGTGAATTATAATAATAAAAATTATTGATATATAACATAACTTTTTTGGTTTTGGAATTTAATGTCAAAGTTCGAGAGGTTATGGGAAGATAGATAGTGGAATATTTTCAAATTAGTGACCTGCTCTTTTACTATTTATTTTTATTTTATTACTTTAATTTGTATATTTGGATTAATAAAAATATCTAAAAACTGTTCTAAAATTTATTTATACCAAAATTTCCACTATTTGTAACCAGATGAAAAAAGGGCTGAAATTTTCTCAAATTTTGGAAGAAATGAAAAAGGTGACAAGATGGAGAAGTATGAAAAAATCATCAATGACTTAAATATCATAAACTCAAAGGCAAAGTTTTTGGGTATTAAAATTATTATGGTAAGAAGAATTATAGATATCTATAAAGATAATGATGAATTAATAAAAAAGGTCTTAGAAAGTATAAAAGATACTGAGCTTTACGATTTAGTTTTGAGAGCATGTCCTGAATTGAGAGGAGAAAAGATTAGAAATGTTCATTTTAAGAGAGATGATTATTTTGATATTATTGAAAAGATAATGAACAGTGGAAATCCCCTATTGGAGAAAGCATTGAATAGCAACTAATAAGAGTTTAGAGCTGCTGTCACATTAGATTTGATATTTTTGATTATGTCACAACAATGAACATATTGGAAATGTATTTATACCACTACAAAGTCATAATAGGAATAAAAAATTACATAAGTATCCTAAAAAATTACTAAAAAAATGAATAAGTATGGAAAGGTGGTTAATATGATAGCAATAGAAAACAAAAAAGTAAATGAGGTAAATGAAACACTTTCACATCTATTAAAAGATTTAAAAAATGTTGAAGGATTTGTTATAGTTTCAAAAGACTCCTTTGTTAAAGTTGGAAATATCGACGGAGAAGATTTAGAGAGAATATCGAGACATATAGCCGTTGTTATGGGAAGTTCAGAGATGCTTTATAAGAGATTCGACGATGAAATTGAATACATTGAGATTAAAGGAAAAAAGCATAAAATAGTCTTATACAACTTAGATGATTTTGTGTTTGCAGTTATTGGTAATGTTAATGCTGGTGAAATAAAAGAGAAGGTTATGGGATTAAAGTTTAATAATATCGAGAGTTTAACAGCCGAAAATGTTATTGAAGACATTGCCCTCTAATTTTTAAAAAAATAATTAGAATTTTCACAAGAATAATCTTGGCTTTAAAGATATCAAAAATTTAAAAGTGCATATATAACTGTGGAAAGTTCTATTTAAGTTCCCTCTCTCCAATCTTCTAAGTATTTCTTCTGCTCTTCAGTTAATTCATCAATCTCAATGCCCATAGCCTTTAGCTTTAGGGAGGCAATCATTAAATCTTGCTCATAAGGGATGTTATAAACCCTTGGCTCTAACTTATCATGATTTTTTAGGATATATTCAGCAGCTAAGGCTTGATTGGCAAAGCTCATGTCCATAACCTCACACGGATGCCCATCTGCACACGCTAAATTAACCAACCTCCCCTCCCCTAACAGATATATCTTTTTATCTCCTAAATCGTATTCAGTTACGCAATTCCTAACTTCCCTTACTGATTTAGCTAACTCTTGTAAGTGTTTTTTATTAATCTCATTGTCAAAGTGTCCAGCATTTGCTAAAATAGCTCCATTTTTCATCTTCAATATATGCTCCTTTCTAATAACATCCTTACATCCAGTTGTTGTTATAAATATGTCTCCAATTTCAGCCGCTTTTTCCATCTTCATAACCCTAAATCCATCCATTCTCGCCTCTAAAGCTCTGATTGGATTAACTTCAGTAACAACAACCTCTGCACCCAATCCCTTAGCTCTCATCGCAACTCCTCTACCACACCATCCATAGCCCGCTACAACAACAGTTTTTCCAGCAATTAGCAAGTTAGTTGCTCTCAGAATCCCATCTAATGCACTCTGTCCAGTCCCATACCTGTTATCAAATAGATGCTTTGTATATGCATCATTCACATCCATAACTGGGAATTTTAAAGCTCCTTCTTTTTCCATGGCTTTTAATCTAATAATCCCAGTTGTTGTTTCTTCACAGCCACCCATTATATTATCCAAGAGTTCAGTTCTCTTTGTATGCAACAAAAATATTAAGTCGCAACCATCATCTATAACAATATCTGGCTCATGGTCTAAAACTTTGTTTAGATTTTCATAATACTCTTCAACCGTCTCTCCCCTCCATGCATAGACGTGCATTCCCTTCTTTGCACAAGCAGCAGCAACATCATCCTGTGTAGATAAAGGATTACAGCCAGTTATAGCTATTTTTGCTCCTCCTTCCATCAATGTTTCTGCCAAAACAGCTGTCTTTGCCTCTAAGTGTAAAGCCATTCCTATTGTTATTCCTTTAAATGGCTTTTCTTCTTTAAATCTCTCCCTAATTAAATTTAAAACTGGCATGTGTTGTTTAGCCCATTCAATCTTTCTTTCTCCTTCTTTCCAAAGGTTTATGTCTCTAACTGCATACATTGATTTCACCTAAAAATAATGGTTAAAAATAGTACATAAATTTAGAGATATATAAATTACTACTATTTATTATTAAGAAACGGAATTTTTTAAGTATTAATGTAATACCGTTTGTCATGGAGTTTTTGGAGGTTAATTTATATATTTAAATTAATAAATATTATAGAGTAATAAAATTTTTTAAAGGTCTGATTTTACTTTCCATCTTCTAAGAGGTCTTATTTTAACCAACTTAGCAGCCTATCTAAACAAAAATAATATAAATATCGTTTCCATACCGAATCGGTCTGATTTTAACAAGACGCTATCACTGATAAAAGCATTACTGAAGCTTTGTTTCCATACCGAATCGGTCTGATTTTAACGAGCAATAATTGGATTTTTTGGAATATTGTGGGTATTGGCGTTTCCATACCGAATCGGTCTGATTTTAACAACTACTATTAGAAGCAACCACACTCCCATACAAAGAAGTTTCCATACCGAATCGGTCTGATTTTAACTTTTTGTGTATAGGATATCCTCCTATCTTCTTTCCATCGTTTCCATACCGAATCGGTCTGATTTTAACATCTGGCTGTGGAGTAAATCCATACGCTAAATTATTTGACAGTTTCCATACCGAATCGGTCTGATTTTAACTTGGCAATCTATCAGTTTGAATAATTCTTTTGGTTTCCATACCGAATCGGTCTGATTTTAACTTAATTTAAACATTCTTGTATATGGCTTAAAATCTCGGTTTCCATACCGAATCGGTCTGATTTTAACAGGGCAATCATCAACAACCTATTTTTTATTATTCTTCTAATATTTATACTTTTTGGTAGTATATTTTTCTAAGGGTAAATAACTACTCCATAATATAAATCCAATGATATTTAAATCTTTCCCTTTTAATAAAATTGAGTATTCTTATCTTTTTAAATTTGAAGATTTGACTTATTGGTTGGAGAAATTTTATTTGACTTACTATCTAATCTTAAATTTTAAAAATCTAAATAATTCAATAAACCTGAATATTCCAAATAATCAAAGTTACAAACCCTTAGAAATTAAATTTAAATCCTCTAAATAAGCAAATACCAACTAATTAACAACCTTATCAAATTCCGAGTTTATTCAACGAGACAAACATAACAATATAATAAACACCTAAAAACACCTTAATCAAAAAATATCAACAAACTCATATATAAATATTACACAATATCAAAAAATTTAATTATTTTTTAGTAGAGAGGTAGATGTGTATTAAATCACTTAAAATAGCTGAGGCAGTTTCTATAGGCCCAGCCCCTCTTCCGACAACAACAACCTCTTTTGCCAAATCAGTTTCAAACATTGCGACATTTAAAGTTCCTTTAACATTTAACGGACTGTCTATTGGAACAAGCATTGGCTCAACAATCAAATATCCATCTTTAATCTGCCCAATTAATTTTATTGTGTATCCTCTCTTATTGGCTAAAAATAGAGCTTCTGGAGTTATTCTCTTTATTCCCTTAACTTTCACATCTTTTATTGTTTTATTCATTCCCATAATTGAGTTTGCTAAGATAACAATCTTTGCTGCAGTGTCTAAACCCTCAATATCTTGAGTTGGGTCTGTTTCAGCTATCCCTAATTCTTTGGCTTCTTTTAATGCAGTTTCAAAATCTAAGCCCTCTTTCTCCATCTTTGTTAGAATGTAGTTGGTTGTTCCATTTAAAATTCCTCTTATTGATAAAATTTCATTTCCTGCCAGTGTTTCCTTAGCCAAGTTTATTATTGGCATAGCTCCTCCAACTGAAGCCTCATGCCTAAAAATAACATTATACTTTTTTGCCTCCTCAATCAACTCTCTATAACATAAAGCTAAAGGCCCTTTATTAGCTGTCACAACATGTTTTTTATTTTTAAAACTTTCTAAGATGTGAGTTTTAGCTGGTTCTCCTGTTTCTAAGTTTGATGGTGTTACTTCAACAACAACATCCGCATCAACATTTCTTATAACATCTATAGAGCTAACTTCTCTTCCTTTCTCTGGATAATTTTTAATTTTTCCTGTCTTCTCTTTAACTTCTATTGCTTTTAGTAAATCTAAACCATCTTCATCTATTGCTGCTCCAGAACTATCTGTTATAGCAACAACTCTAAACTCTTCATAGTTTTTCTTTAAATATTCTCTTTTCTCATATAAAACCCTAGCAACTCCCTTTCCTATCGCTCCAAATCCAACGATAATTATGTCCATTCTCTCACCAAAAATTTTATTTAAAATATAGATTTGATAAATAATAGCCCCTTTTCCTTCTCTAACTCCTCAAATAGATAAAAAAGCTCCTCTATCTTATCTTCATCAATAATAATTCTCATCATTGCTGATGATTCTTTATCTGGATGTGGCATAATTAAATCCAAATCTTCAACAAGCCCTATCTCATTTATCCTATCAATTGTATCTCTCACATTGGTATCAACAACATGCCCAATAACAACAACATCTAAATAAACCTTTTTATCCTTCCCATCTATTTTTTTAATTATCGCCCCTTCCTTTTCTAAATCTTCCAAAATATTTTTTAATTTTTCCTTATCCTCAACATCAATAACAATCCTTACAGGGACTTTACCTCCTCTTTTTTCCTCTCTTGAATGGATAACACTTATTACATTAGCTCCATGCTTTGATATTGGAGTTAAAACTTTTAATAATTCTCCAGGCTTGTCTTTTAGCTCAATATCTATTGTTATCATCTCTACCACCAAACATCCTTAATACCTAATTTATAGGCGATTATATTTCCAAGTAGATGGATGAACACTGTAAATAGGCAGATTATTATTATCATTTCATAAGGTATTGGAGCTACAATGTAGCCAAATGCTAAAGCTCCAATAACAAAGTCAAGTTGGTCTAACAGTGGGGCTGGTTTACCTCTCTCAATATTTAATCTCCTTTTTATAAAGCCACCTACTGCATCACCAACAATTGCCCCAGTAGATAAAAAGAAGGCCAATATAACATGGTCTAAAACAGTGCCGTAAAAATCTAAGCTGTTAAAAATATTGAAATCCACTAAAATTCCTTGGATTAACCCAACTAATGTTCCACAAATAATACCAAAAATACAACCTCTATATGTTACTCCATTACCTATTAATCTCCTTCCGTCAATAAAATTTTTTCCTAAATCTACTGGAGTTCCTCCGCCAAATATACACGCTGATGCATTTGCCACATAAGCTGGTAGTATATACCAAAGTGATGCAAACAACAACCTATAAAACATTCATCTCCCCTACATTTATTTAATATCCAACGCATGATAAATTTTCATCCCTTATATAAAATATTATCTGTGAGACAATGAGATGTTCAATCTGTGTTCATACATCAAAAACAAAAAAGATAATTAACTATGAAGGAAAGCCAATATGTGTAGATTGTTTGACAATGCTAAAATATCCTCCAAACTTTGAAAAAATGAAGAAAGAGGTTGAAGAAATTTTATATAATTTAAAAAAGGAGGGATGGAAATATCACTGTGTCTTGGCATTTTCTGGTGGAAAAGATAGTGTTTTAGCATTAAAATTATTGAGAGAGGAATTTAAACTAAATCCTTTATGTGTTATGGTTGATAATAAGTATATGGCTAAGGAGGCAATAGAAAATGCCCTAAATGTAACTAAACATTACAATGTTGATTTAATGATTTTAAATAGAGATTATACAGACTTGTTTGAGGATGCGATAAAAAGAGGGGAAAGTCCTTGTAGAAGATGTTCAAGGCTTATATTAAGGGAGGTTTGGAGAATAGCTAAGATGTTGGGTTTGAAATATGTAATTACAGGGCATGAATTGCCGTTTGGACACTCTGCAGTAAGGGATATGAAGGAAGGCATAAAGATGATAAGGTTATTAGCCCCCTATAAATTTAAAGAAGAGGAGAAATATAAAATGTTAGAAGATTTACCCTGGAAAAAACCAAATTTAGGAGGATATACGACAAATTGCTTAGTGCTTGGTGTAGCATTGGAGAGATTTTATGACAAATATGGTTTTAGCTTTGAGATTGATAGAGTTGCTACACTTGTTAGATTGGGATTGTTGTCTAAAGATAGAGCTGAGGAGGCATTGGAAAGACCTAAAGTTCCTAAAGAGGTTTATGAAGAGTTGAAGAGGAGAGGATTAAACATATAAACAAACGAGGGATATTATGGGAATAATAACAATAAATGAAAATAACTTCTTAGACAAAATTAAAGGAAAAACCCCATTATTTACTTGTGTAATCTCATCAATAGAGACAACTCTATCAATTCCAATATCTGGAGTTCATAGAGATGTTATTAAATACACACCATCTGCAGATGTCGAGCTTGTTTTTTATGGAAAGTCATTAACTTTAAAGACACCACCAATAGATGCCACTGGCTCACCAACACCAGCAACCATAACAAGGGCGTGCGTTGAGCTAAAAAACATAAAAAACTTACACATAGATGCTGGAGCTTTTGTTAAGCCAAAGATACCTTTTATAGAGGTAGATGAAAAGCCAACAGGAAAGATAGAAGAAGGTAAGGCAATGAACAACTCAAAAGAGCTATATATGAAGGGCTATCTCTTAGGAAAAAACTTGGATGCTGAGATGCTAATTGTTGGAGAGAGTGTTCCTGGTGGAACTACAACTGCTTTAGGGGTTTTACTTGGCTTGGGATATGACGCAGAGGGAAAGGTTAGCTCCGGCTCTATAAACAACCCGCATGAGTTAAAGATAAAGGTTGTTAGAGAGGGTTTAAAAAAGGCAAATATAAATGAAAATTCATCTGTTTTTGATGTTTTAAATGCTGTTGGAGATAAGATGATGCCAGTTGTTGCAGGTTTAGCTATAAGCTTTGCTGAAAAAAACAAACCCGTTATCTTAGCTGGAGGAACACAGATGAGTGCTGTCTTAGCAGTTATAAAAGAGATTAACAAAGAGGTTTTAGATAAAAACTTAATAGCCATAGGAACAACTGAATTTGTTTTAAATGATAGAAAAGGGGATTTAAAGGGAATAGTTGAGCAGATTGGAGAAGTTCCAATATTGGCATCTAAGTTTTATTTTGAGAAGGCAAAAATTGAAGGTTTGAAAAATTACTGCAAAGGTTCTGTGAAGGAAGGAGTTGGTGCTGGAGGAGTAGCAGTTTATAGTATAGCTAATGGCTTAGAACCTGCAAAAATAAGAGAGTTTATAGAAAATAAATTTAATGAATGGTATAAAAAATAATGATATTTATTTTATTTATTTTTTAGAGTTTTAGAAGAGTTTTATTTAATACAAAATTACATTCATTTCCATACCGAATCGGTCTTATTTTAACGATATAGAATTTGATTATAGGTTTGTAAGGCTTCCAATTATTTGGTTTCCATACCGAATCGGTCTTATTTTAACAGGGCAATCATTCACAATCTATTTTTTATTATTCTTCTGATATTTATACTTTTCGGCACTATATTTTTCTAAGGGTAAATAACTACTCTATAATATAAACCTAATGATATTTAAATCCTCTAAATTAACAAATACCAACTAATGATTACCTTTATCAAATTCCAAGTTTATTCAACGAGACAAACATAAAATTAAAAAATGGATTCTTAAATCAGCCCTAAGGCATCTTCAATCATTAAAAGCTCTGGTCCAGTAGTGTCTCCGCCAACTATAGCCCCTTTAGAATTTGCTATAATGCAAGCACCAACGGAAGTTGTTCCTTTATTTGCTGTTCCTTTGCCAATATACTCCACTTTAAATAAGCTTTTTAAAAATTCAAGCTCATCATCTTCAACTAAAGGATGAGTTAAACAACCCTTATTTGTTACAACGGCATTGCTTCCAACAGTAGGGAGCTCAGCAATGGTGCCAATTTCAACCTCAACATTTAAAATATCTTCAATATCTTTCTTAAAGTCCTTTAACTCTATAGATATCAAAGCTCCTTTATCATTTGTTAATATTAAGTTACCCAAAGCCGTGTTTTTTGATTTTATAATCTCAACATTTAAATCTAAGTCATTCTCCCTTAAAAAGTTTTTTATTTGAGTTAATTCCTCATCTTCAACTATTTTTGGTAATAATAGCCCATACTTATTTGCTGCTGATAAAGAGCCAACTAACGAACTGCCTCCAATATTGGTCTGGAGGCATTTTGTTTCTAAAACCTCAGATACTTCATTAACATCATTTTTGTCAAGAAAAATTGGTAATAAAGTAAGGTCTTCAGTTGTCAGTGCTAATACACCAATTGTGGGAATTCCTGAAAAGTATTTTCTGATAATCATAGTCATCCCTTTTATTCTGCAAGTGTAGCTATAACAACATTACCTTCTTTAACTGCCTTAACTCTAACTCTTGCTGGTGGTTTTTGAATTCCTCTCTCCCAAATCTTTTCGTTTAATTCATTGTCTATCTTAACAATATCTGCCTTCATGTGTCTCTTTAAAAACTGTTTTATCTTCTTTATAGCTCTTGGAGCTCTCTTTGTTCTAACTGATTTGTTTATAACGTCTCTCAATGGGATTGTGTATATTCTTTCTTCCATCATTAACACCTCCAAAATAGTTAAGATGATAAAAATATCCTACCCATAGAAATATTGAAAAAGATATTTAAAGATTACGGTAGATTTATAGTGTCTTTCAAAATTAATAAAATTTATAAAGGAAGATTTGAATGCCTCCAAAAGGAAGATATTCATTTATGTCTTATTTATTCAAAATGCTTTAAAAGGCACTATAATTTTGTATTCTTCCTTTTTCATTATTTTATTTCAACTGCTTTTACTCTTTAAGGGATTTTATATACTCATCTCTTTTAATTCTCAATTCATTTATCTTTTTATTTATATACTCTGCCTCTCTATCGTTTTTATATGAGTTTAAGAGCCATTCCAACCTTGTTATTTTTTGATTAATCTCTCTAATATTTTTAATAGTAATTTCCCTCCAATTTTCTTCCATGCCCCTCCCCCATCTTATTTTTAATATATTCTTATATATTTAATATTGGGATTAACCGATATATATGTAAATAAAGCTACAAAATAATAAAGTTGATGGTTCCCAACATACTGAAACTTAATACTTAATATTAGTTGTAATATATTATAATGGTATACTTAAATGTTATTATAAATATTTTTTCAATTAATCTTTCTTAATAGTCTTCAATATTTCAATGAAATTATCTATATGCTCCTTCCTAATATGTGGCATTACAACTATTCTCAAAGCCTCAACGCAATTGCAAACTGAAACATAAATGCCTTTATCTCTAAGTTTTTTGCAGACTTCTTTATAATTCTCATCTTCAATTGCAACAATATTTAATATAGGCTCAATAACTGGCTTAAACCCATTCTCTTTTAATTTTTTATATAAATAGAGGGTGTTTTCCATACATTCACTAACAATCTTCTTCTGCCCTTCTCTACCTAAATATCTTAAAACTGCATAAGTACAAGCTCCTCCAAATCCAACTCTTGTCCCTAAGATTGTCGCCTGTTTTGTTTCTGTTAGGTAGGGGGCATCTACTTCTAAGTATTTTTTATAGTCTATATTTTTAAACAAAATTCCTCCACTTGGTATTGGACAATGTCCCATTTTATGAGGGTCTATGGTTATAGAATCAACTCCTAAAGAGAAGTCAAAGTTATAATTAACCTCCTTTTTCTTGTATTTATCATCTAAAAATGGGATTACAAAACCGCCAAATGCTGCATCTACATGGATGTAAATGTCATATTCTTTTGCTATCCTACTTAGCTCCTCTATATTATCAATAGTCCCAAGCTCTGTTGTTCCAGCAATTCCAATAATACCATCTATATCATAATCCTCTACAGCATCTTTAACGAACTTTTCGTCTATTGTGTAATCTTTTTTAATTGGGGCATAGATATAGTCTAAATCCATCATCTCTCTTCCTTTTTCAAATGAAAAGTGGGCAGTTATTGGGACAATAATCTTTGGATGCTCATTTTTTGATAATCCTTTTTTTCTTTTCTCTCTCCATATATTTTTTATGCATCTTAAAGCCATCAAGTTTGCTTCAGTTCCTCCACTAACAATATGCCCATAAGCATCTTTGTTGTTTAGCATCTCCCCTAATAAAGCTATAGCTTTCTCTTCCAATAATTTAGTTCCTTTAAACAACCCTGGGTCTCCCAAGTTTGTTTCTAAGAACATATCCACAATTTTTCTGGTTATTGGGAGAACATTTGAGCACATTGAACCAAAAATCTTTCCATCTTCATACTTTAAATCTAAATCTCTATATTTTCTCAACTCCTCAAAAATCTCTCTCTCACTAACTCCTTTTTCTTGCATATTTCTCACGTTGAGAGGTCTCTATATTTTAGGATAAGATATCTCTCCAAGCTTTATATATTATTTTTTATAATATCTTAAACCAAAACTAATTAATATTTAATCATGGTGCAAACATGGATTATGATGTAATCATTGTGGGGGCAGGGCCTGCTGGACTATTTGCAGCCTATGAGTTGGCAGAAAAATCTAAATTAAAAATTTTAATCATTGAAAAGGGAAAGGATATAGAGGATAGAAAATGTCCAATGTTAAAAACTGGAAAATGTTTAAAATGCCCTACTTGTAATATCATGTATGGAGTTGGGGGAGCTGGAGGGCTAAGTGATGGGACTCTCAACTTAAGGCCAGATATTGGGGGGAATTTAGCTGAACTTGTTAATGATGAAAACTATGCCTGGCAGTTAGTTTATGAGGTAGATAAAATATTTTTAAGGTTTGGTGCTCCAAGAGAGGTTTATAAAGGAGATGAGGAAGAAGTTAAAAAGCTTGAAAAAAAGGCTGCCCAAGTTGGTATAAAGTTTATTCCAATAATTCAAAGGCATATAGGTTCTGACAATACACCAAGGGTTATTAAAAATATAAAACAACACTTAGAAAATGACATACTCTCCGCCCTAAAGGGCGGAGTTTCTTTAGGAGAGCAGAGGGTTTAAAACCCTCACCCTCCATGGGTTGCCAAGCCCACTATCCCTACCCCTTTCGGGGTTCGGGACTACCTTTTCCCAACTTAACGTCCCCAGCGGTGGGATTTTCGAGACTGAAGTTTCTGCTTCAGGTAGCGAAATCTTTGATTTCGCCTGAATCCCACCCATAATAACGTGGACTGGGGACAATCGTTAGATTCTAACTTCGAATATATAAAAATTACGCTTGTCCCACCCACCTCCCCTAATTCATCACCGCCCTAAAGGGCGGTGCTTTCTTAGCGACAATTAATGGTAAGGGAGTTAAATTCATGATAAATTCTGAAGTAATCTCATTTAAAAGAGGAGAGGTTACAGTAAAAACTAAAGAAGGAATAAAGACATTAAAAACAAGATACATCATCTTAGCCCCAGGAAGAGGAGGAGCTGAATGGCTTCATAGTATGATAGATAAAATTAATTTAAAAGCCACTCATGCTCCTATAGATATTGGGGTTAGAGTAGAGGTTCCCGCCCTAATTATGGAGCATATAACTAAGATAAACTATGACCCAAAATTTCACATATATACTGATACTTACGATGACTTTGTCAGGACTTTCTGCACAAATCCAAACGGATTTGTTGTTAAGGAGGTTTATGACAACTTGATTGGAGTTAATGGACATTCAATGAGGGAAATAAAGAGCAACAATACAAACTTTGCATTTTTGGTTAGAGTAGAGCTAACTGAACCTGTTGAAGATACTACAAGTTATGGTAGGAACATAGCCCAAATAGCTACAACAATTGGTGGAAATAAACCAATACTTCAGAGATTGGGAGATTTATTAAAAGGAAGGAGAAGCACTTGGAGTAGGATAAAGAGAAGCATTGTAGAGCCAACACTAAAAGATGTAACTCCTGGAGATATCGCTATGGTTCTTCCGCACAGAATAACTACCGATATAATTGAAGGTCTTGAAAAGCTTGATAAAATTATTCCAGGAGTTTTTAGTTCCAACACCTTAATTTATGCTCCAGAAATTAAATATTATGCCATGAAATTGGAGGTAAATGAATACTTAGAAACCAATATAGAAGATGTATTTGCAGCTGGAGATGGAGCAGGATTAACAAGGGATATAGTCAATGCTGCAGCAACTGGATTGATAGCAGCAAGGGGAATTTTAATAAAAGAGGGTTTATATACTGAAAAAGACTTTAAAAAGTCTGGTAATTGGAAAGAGATTATAGAAAAGTTGTGAGATTATGAAGATGGTTATAGTCATAAGGAACGATTTAGGTATGGGAAAGGGAAAGATGGTAGCTCAAGGAGGGCATGCAGTAATAGAAGCATTTTTAGAGGCAAAGAAGAAAAATCCAAAGGTAGTTGAAGAGTGGTTAAGAGAAGGGCAGAAGAAAGTGGTGGTTAAAGTAAATTCTGAGCAAGAGTTGATAGATATTTACAACAAGGCAAGAAGTGAGGGATTGCCATGCTCAATAATTAGGGATGCTGGACATACACAATTAGAGCCAGGGACTTTGACAGCTGTTGCTATAGGGCCAGAAAGAGATGAAAAGATAGATAAGATTACTGGACATTTAAAGCTTTTATAAAAAATTATTTGTTTATTGCATGCTTAAATGCTTTAAATCCGCCTATTAATCTCTTAACCTTAAAACCTAATAGCTGTAAAATTAAAGCCATTGTTTGGCTTCTCATTCCTCCTCTTGCACAGAAGACAACAATTAGCTTATCCCTATCAAGCTTTTTTGCTTCATTTAAGATTCTCTTTAAGCTTTTCTCAACGATATCTGTAGCTATTTCTATAGCTTTTTCTCTCCCTTCTTGTTTATAAGTTTTTCCAATTAATGCATGTTCCTCATCTAAAAATAATGGAATATTTATAGCTCCAGGGATTGTTTCCTCCTTAAATTCTCTTGGACTTCTTGTATCTACTATAATAACATCCTCTTTTTCTATTAACTCTAATAACTCATTAACAGTTATTGCATTTTTAACGAACTCCCCTCCAATAGACTTTAAAAACTTATCTATTGATATTCTTTCAAAGTATATATCGTAATCTTTAAATTTTTTTACGCCAATTTTTTTGTCTTTTAAAAATTCTTTAGAGGCAGTTAATATGAAAGAAGCCAAATCTCCCTCAATTTTCCCAGCTAGTATTTTTTTACCGTTTGTTATCATCTTCCTTCCGTCATTCAAAACAATGCATAAAACAACATCCTCTGTAAAAGTTATTAGCCGAGATAAAATCTCCTCGTCCATGTTTTCCCTCTTAAATTAAATTATGCTCTTTAAGCTTTTCTTTAATAAATTCGTCTATTATCTTAGCTGATTTTTTAACATCTTCATTATAAACAACTAAATCAGGCTCTATCTTTTTCACATTTCTCATATAATGCTCTCTATAAAGTTTTTCTTCAATTAATTTTGCTGCTTCATAGTATTTGTCTTGTTTTATAAGTTCGATGATTTTTTCCACGGCTTCAATCATCTCTGGCTTTTTAAAGCTCTTCTTTAATATTAAAAATTTGTTTATCAAAATTTCTTTTTCCCTCTCATTCTTTGGTTTGTAGATAGAGACTAACCTGTTTATTTGGCATTCATAAGGGCAGTCAATTAAGATTTTATAGGTGTAATTTTTGATATCAGCTAATAATTCAGGAATTTTTAGCTTTTTCTCTCCACCAATCTTTCTTCCTTCATACTCAACAACTGCATAACCAATTTGTTTAGCTTTTTCAATCTCTTTATTTATTAGATAATCAAACTCCTCCTGGCTTCTCATGCTTAAGTGATACAAATCTCCCAAAATACTCCCTCTCGTTCTCGCAATTTCTTCAATATCTATAACAGGATGGTGTTTTTTTAGCTCATTTAATATTTCTGTCTTTCCACATCCTGTTTTTCCAAATAATCCAAAGATAATCATGTTTTCACCATTAAACTTAATCCTAACTTTTAATATAAATATGTTATTAAAAACGCTAATATATGTCAATTATTGTTTTTTATATTATAACAATTATTTGTTAAAAATAATAGTTTTAAAGATTAAAAATGTATAGTTTCTGTGAAGTCCTATTCTAAATCAGTGGTTTTGGCTGATTATCATTTAATGCTGGCAAATCTTCAATAGTTATCAGTATGTTATCTAACTCTTTAGCTCTCTCCAACAAAACCTCTTTTCCAAAATCAGATAAGGCAAATATTGGGATAGTTTTTCCAATCTGTGCCTTTATCCTTCCTTTCAATCCTTCTCTTAAAAATTTTGAAGCACAGGCAGTTATCAAATCAAAGTAATCTGCTATCTCATCATTTTCTTCAATTCCAGTTGTATGAACGCCAAAAGTTAATATTTTTATATTATCATTTTCTAACGATTTGCATCTTTTAGCGTCTTCAAGATTTGTTACTGTAACTGCTATCTTCTTATAACCCAACTCTATGGCTTTTTTAACTCCTTCAAACTGGTTTATTTTAGCAGTATCTTTATCTAAAACAATTCCTCCAGCTTTTTCAATCCTTTTTATTACTTCTAAAATTGGAGACGTCTCTATAATACCAGAAATCCTCCCGCAGAGACCTTGAACTAAGTTTGGATTTGCAGTAATAACAGTCCCAGCACAGTCAGCTACTATAACGGCAGCATCAATAATCTTTCTTTTTAAAGCACTCATTAAAATCTCTGAAGCTCCAAAAGGGACTATATATCTGCTTTCTTCAACAACCCTATTCTTTGTAAATAATCCAAAATCCTTTATCCTAAACTCTATATTCTCCTTTATGCTTTCCTTTGTTATCTCCTTTATCCCTCTATGTTTAGCAAATAATGGGCAATACTTTATTTTTGGCTCTGTAATCTCAACAACCCTGCCATTTTCAACTACAACCCTTGCCTTTCCTAATGCCTCCATAACATGCCTGTCCATTTACATCCCTCACTAAAAATTCAAATCTAAAAATGAAAATCAGCAAAAAAATAAAAAACTACTCCCTTAGGTATTTTTCCAAATAATAGTTAATTATCTCTTCCCCACTTAAATAAACTAAGTTATGCCTTTCAGCATATCTTTTTGTTTCAGTTTTGCTCATTGCATTTCCATCATCGCCCATCATCTCGCAGATGGTTGTTATTGGTATCAAACCAGCCATCTCTGCCAAAGCTACAGTCATCTCAGTGTGTCCCTGCCTATTTTTAACTAAACCTTCCGCTGCCCTCAATAACGTCACATGCCCTGGACTTCTAAACTCCTTTCCAAAGTCATTAAACCTCTCCTCTCTAACTAACTCAGCCAATTTTTTTATTGTAAATGCCCTGTCATTATCTGTAATTCCAGTAAATGTCTTTCTATGGTTTATTGTAATTGAAAATGATGATTTCTCATCGTAAGGAATGTCGTTAGGGTAGAGTTCCTTAAGAACTTTAAATTTTTGAGAGGCAAATTCCAAAATATCAACCATGAATGGAATGCCTAATTTATTGCAGATGTCTGGATGAATGGCTGTGCAAATTAACCCTCCAGCATCCTTTCTCATTCTTCTTATATGCTCCGGAGTTATAAATTGGGATGCAACAACCATATCTGTTTCTCCCTCTCTCTCATCTGAGTCATAAACTAAAATTATTTCTCCTCTTCTTAATGCTTCTATAGCTTTTTCTACACTATTCATTCTTATCTCCCTTAATTAGTATTTTTATAGTGTCTCCATCCTTTAAATTAAACTGCTCCCTAAGTTTTATTGGAGCAATTATCTCTATAATATTACCACTATGATATGTTTTTTTCGGCACAACTATTGCTCCATCTATTTTCTTATTATTTATTAATATCTCTATTGGCAAAACCTTAACTCCAAAAAATCGTCTCCCATTGAATTCAAAATCCTCTGTTTCAATATATTCAAATTTAGATATGTCAAATTCTTTATCTAACTTCAAATTCAATGTTCCTTCAAAGGGTTCAAAACCCAAAATCTTTTTAAAAGCTTCTTTGTAAGGAGGAAGGGATAAAAAATATCTTCCCTCTCCAAGTCCTGAAACTATCTCTCCCTCAATAATCATCGATTTCACCACACAAAAAATAAATAAAGTTTTATAGTGTTTTTCAAATACTTTGGAATAACTAAGGCACTGATGAATGCCTTCCAAAGGAAGGCATCCAAATATTCCTTATTAATTTTAATAACTTTTGAAAAACACTATTAGTGATGAACCTCTTCTTCATGCTTTCTCTTATACTCTCCTAATAATTTCAGGGCTAATATTCCTGCCCATGATGCTTCTAATATAACGCTTAGTAGTATAGTCATAAATGTTCCGATTATTATAGTTCCTGCAATATCTACTGGAGCTATATACTTTGTTATCGACATTGGAATTTTATTGGCATTTTTCAGAATCTCTATTCCTACAGTAACTGCTAAAGCAGCTGGAACAACCCCTCTCGGTCCCTCTAAGGCAAAATATAATTTTTCTTTAAGTGAGTGTTTTGAACCTATTAACCCGATAAAAACACCAAGTGGTCTTGCTAAGAATATTGAACCGAGAGCAACTAATAAACCGGGTATCCAATAGTTCTCTAACATGCTCAGTTTTATGCATGCTCCTAAGAATACGAATATGAATATTCTCGCAAGTAGGGATAAATCATCGCAGAATCTAACAACGTATTCATAGTTTTCATGTTTTTCTGCCATTTTAAATAACTTATCACCTAAGTATAATGCCATTATTGCGATAGCCATGTAGCCACTAAATCCATAGCCACAAATACTTGGTAATAAATCGTCTCCAACATATAAAAGAAGCATAGCTCCTCCAAGAACTAATGGAGCAACATACTCGTGAAATTCAGAGTGTATAATTATCTTTTCATAAACCTTAGCCAATAATAAACCAACTATTATAGCTCCACCAGCAAGTGTAATTAAATCAATTACTGGATTTGTTGATGAAGATAACCCAATCAAACCCAAAACAACACTTGTAGATACTATTCCTAAAGGGTCGTTAAAAATACTCTCAGCCTCTAACGTTATAGCAACCTCTGGGTTAGTTTTAACTCTTGAGAATACTGGGATTAATGTGGCAGGGTCTGTTGCTGACGTTATCGCCCCAAACAAATAACCAACTGGAGAGAGTTATAAGGGAGACTTAAAACCATATTAAAAACAAGACCTGAAACAAGTAATGTAATTAAGAATGTTATTGTATCTAACCTTATGACTGTTTTAATAACCCTTCTCAATAAAGAAATCCTCATTGTAAATGCTCCTCCCAATAAGATGAAGATTAAACCAATCGGTCCAGCATACTCAAAAATCTTCATTGCAGATTCTGACGGTATAATCTGCAAAAAAGGCCCTATAATTAAACCTAACAACAGAAGTAAAGGAATATCTGGAATTTTTAACTTTTCAGCAATTTTTGCTACTAAAGAACCAAGGATTAAAGCTAGTCCAAGATAACCAATAGCCACCATAAGCTCCATGTTATCACAATATAAAATATGTTTTTTTGGCTGAATATCTAAAATCTAAAAATCATATAAATATTTTATCGAGGAAAATAATTGACGATTAAAAAAAGTTAAAAAGTTAATATGTATAATAAAAAATTATTAAGTTTATTCTTCTGAGTATGCAGTTGTTTGTAATATTGCAGTATCTAAACCAGTTTTTTCAGCCTCCTCACTAACTCTTAATCCAATTGTTAAATCTAATCCTTTATAAATAATTAGTCCTCCAACTATTGCAATTAGAGCAATAACAATAGCTCCAATTATTTGACCCATAAGGGATACTTTAGAAACGGCATCACTTTTCAATAAAAATGGAATTCCTGCACATATAACTCCAATCAAACCACTCATAGCATGAACTGGTCCTATAGCACAGACATCGTCAATCTTTAACTTCTCTTCAATAAACTTATATGTAAATGGCTGCTGAATTCCTGCTAACAAACCAACTATAAACGCCCCAATTGGTGTGAATAAATCAACTCCACTACAAACAGCAACTAAACCAGCACACATACCGTTAGCTGTGTAAAGAGGGTCGTTTCTTGAACTTAAAGCCCCTCCTATAATACCCCCAGCTAAAGCCATTGTTGTTGCGATGGCTACACTTGCCAACTCAACACCGTTAGATATGCCAGAAGCACTTCCAATGTTAAATCCATACCATCCAAATGCCAAAATAAAAGCTCCTAAAACAGCTATTGGAATATTATGCCCTGGAATTGCCTGTGGCTTTCCATTTATATATTTATCGATTCTCGGACCTAAGACATATGCTGCCATTAAACCAACTAAACCACCAAACAAATGAACAGCTCCACTTCCAGCATAGTCGTGGAAAGTTATCCCTAATAAATCAGCAAAACCTCCGCCCCAAACCAGATGTTCAACAATTGGATATAAAATACCTCCAACAATTAAAGCTCCTATAAAGTAAGGTAAAATCTTTATTCTTTCAGCAACTCCTCCTGTTATAATTGTCACTGCTGCAGCAGCAAACATAACCATCTTCATCCACCAAGCTCCTAAATAAGCATTAAAAGTTCCTGTTAGTAAAGGAACTATATTTTCCAAACCATAAGAAATTCCATAACCAATAAACAAATAGGCAATAAACACTGCAGCCAAATCCAACAATTTCAAAACACAATGATAAGAGACATTTTTAGCTCTAAACTGTCCAATCTCTAACGCAATAAACCCTGCCTTCATGAAAAATATCAACGATGCCGCCCACATGAAAAAGAACACATCAACGCCTTCCATATTTTTCACCTCACAAATTTTATAGGAATTGTCCTACCTACTACCCATCTTCCTAATTCCCCTAATGGAAAAGCTTAAATATATAACTTACTAAGGAAGGAAATTTCTTTCTCATTTTTTAGGAATTAGGTTTCTTTGTTCCTTTTAGATAAAAATAAAAATAATTAATGTCAAAAATTAAATTTAAGTATTTAATCAAAAAATTTGAAATGGGGTGGAAAAATGAGAAAGGTTGAGGCAATCATAAGGCCTGAGAAATTGGAGATTGTTAAAAAAGCTCTTTCTGATGCTGGGTATGTTGGAATGACTGTTAGTGAAGTTAAGGGTAGGGGAGTTCAGGGAGGAATAGTTGAGAGGTATAGGGGAAGAGAGTATATTGTTGATTTAATTCCAAAAGTTAAGATTGAGTTGGTTGTTAGAGAGGAGGATGTTGATAATGTTATTGACATTATCTGTGAGAATGCAAGAACAGGAAACCCAGGAGACGGAAAAATCTTCGTCATACCAGTAGAAAGAGTCGTAAGAGTAAGAACAAAAGAAGAAGATGAAAAAGCGTTATAATTATAGCTTCACATCTTTTTTAGCAGGAGTTTCATATGGGATTAAAATATCTATAAACTTAATTTTTTATTATTCTTTATTTTTTAGAGAGATAGATACAAAGGAGTTTTATTTTTTATTGTTGACTAATGAGGTTTTTTATTTTAAATTTAGTGTTTTCAAACTTATTAAACTTAATTAAGAATCATCAGTACAATAAAATTTTTTAAGGAAAGTAGCATCCAAATGCTTATTAATAATAAACTGTTAAAGTTCTACCAATGAAATTATCAAAAATTGTAAGAATTAAAAAACCAAAACCTCTACATTAATTAATTTTGGTGATAACATGATTGGCATAATAGGAGGGACTGGAATAGCCGAAATATTAAAAGGAGATAAAGAAGAGATTGTTGATACAAAATATGGAAAGGCAAAGGTTATAATTGATAAGGAAAATGAGGTAGTTTTATTATTTAGGCATGGAGTTAAGCATAATATTCCACCACATAAAATAAACTATAGAGCCAATATCTATGCATTAAAAAAGTTAGGTGTTGAGAGAATTTTGGCTATAAATTCAGTTGGTTCATTAAAGGAACATTTAAAGCCTGGAATGTTTTTCATTCCAAATGATTTCATAGAATTTACAAAGAAGAGGGAAGAAACATTTTATGATGAAGGGAAGGTTGTTCATATTGACATGACAGAGCCTTACTGTCCAGAGTTGAGGGAGATTCTAAAATCCATATTGGACAAAAACAACTTTGCCTATGGAGAGGGGGTTTATGTCTGCACTGAAGGGCCGAGGTTTGAAACAAAAAGGGAAATAGCCATATACAAAAACTGGGGGGATGTTGTAGGAATGACAGGCTATCCAGAGGTTGTTTTGGCAAGGGAATTGGAAATGTGTTATGTATCTTTATGCAACATAACAAACTACGCCTGTGGAATATCAAAACATATCTTAACTGTTGATGAAGTCCTTGAAAAGATAAAAGAGATGGAAGATAAAATTTTAAAGGTTGTTGAAAACTTTATAAACTATGACTTTGGAGAGAGGAAGTGTATTTGTAAAGATGCTTTAAAACATGCCGTTATCGGCTAATTTTGGTGATAACATGCTGTCTAAAATTTTAAGCATATTTAAAGGCAAAAAAGATATTAGAGAAAAATCAAACAAAATCATTGAAATTGACTATAACAAATGCAAAAATTGCCTATCTTGCTATAGAACTTGCAAAAATAATGTTTTTGCTATAGAAAATAATAGAGTAGTTGTTAAAAATGAAGAGAACTGTACGAAGTGTGGAGAGTGTTTAAAGGCTTGTAGATATGGGGCTATAATACTTTACGACAGTTAAAGGGATGTCCAATGGAATTAAAAGACAAGATAATAAAAATCTATGAACTTGATGAAAATGAGAGAAAAAAGGTTTTGGATTTTTTAAAAGAAGAGATATTAAATGGGAAAATCATTATCTGTGGGACTGATACATTATACGGTATTTCAGCAAACGCTTTAGATGAGAAAGCTGTAAAAAAAGTTTATGAAATAAAAAGAAGAGATTTTAGCAAGCCTTTATCAATATGTGTTAAAGATAAGAGTGAGATTGAAAAATATGCCTATGTAAATGACTTAGCTAAAAAAATTATTGATAAATTTTTACCAGGAGCTTTAACAATAATTTTAAAGAAAAAGCCGGTTATTCCGGATATTGTAGCTAAAGATTATGTTGGCATAAGGATCCCAGACGAGCCAATTATTAGGGAGCTTTCTATAGTGCCATTAACAACCACATCAGCAAATATTTCCGGAAAAGAAAGCCCCACATCTGTGAATGAGATAGATGAAGAAATATTAAAAAACGTTGATTACGTAGTTGATATAGGCAAATGTAAGTATTCAAAGCCTTCTACAATTATTAAAATAGAGGATGATAAAATAATACCAATTAGAGAGGGAGTTATTCCCTTCTCAAAAATCAGAAAGGTTGCTAATATTATGGGACTTTCGCAGGAATAAAATTTTATTGTATATTAATCTTTGTACCCTAAATTCCAAATTTAATATATAAACTGCGAAAATCCTATATATAAACATCATATAGAATTATTTAATGGAAAAATAAATTTTAGGTGTTCCAAATGGAGAATAAAAATGATGAACTTCTTATAAAATTGGATAACTCTATAAAATCACTACTAAGGAGTGCCAGAGAATTCAAAAAAGAGAATGAAAATATCTCCAATATATTATTACAATTAGCGGAAATGTTAGATAACATCGATAAAACATTAGAAATTATTGAAAAAAACTTTCAATTAATTATAAAAAACCGGGAAAGTGGCAAATTTTCCAATAATGAAATTATTAAAAAATTTGTTAAACCTTTAGAAAATCTAATCAAGGTTATTGAAAATATTGAAAACACATCTAACAACTTAAAAAATGAAATTGAGAATTGTGCATCATCAATCCCTACATTAAAAGAAATAACAGACAAACTTAAGATTATAAATATAGCGTCATCAACTCAGGCTATAGAGGAATTTAAAATAGCATACGACATGTTAGAGAATAATAGAAAAAAATTAGACGAGTTAATTGATAAAACCAAAATATTAAAGGATAAATTAGAAAATCTCCTTCTACAAATTGATGATTTTTTAAATAAACATTGAAAAAGTTTATGTAATAGGGAATTTGGGGAGGGGGCGTTTTAGGTGATAGAGATGAACGACAAACAGACAGACTGGCTGAATAAATTAATAGAAGAATTAGATAAAAGCTCTTCAAGTGTTTTAGAAACAGAAGTTGTGTTGGATGAGATTATAACAAAACTCAATAACTTAATTTCTGAAATTAACAACTATATTACTGAAATACATTATGGGTTAAGAATAACAAATGAGAGAATAAACTTATCTGTTTCAGAATTAGACGAATTAGAGAAAAAATTGAAGGAATATTTAGATTTTGCAGAAAATATGAAAAAATCTGTTGAAAATACACACAACGCAATAATAGCTGTTAAAAATGAAATGAGAGACATAAAACATTCATTGGAGGAGTCTTCACTCAAGATAAGTAATAGATATAATCTTATGGAAGACACTTTAAGACATCATAGCAAAAAGATTGAAAATTTAAGTAACAGCATTAAGTCTTTATCAAAAAATCAGGAATCTATAATCAACTCTATAAATTCAATCAAGATGTTACTCTATGTTATGATGGCATTAACCATTGTGAATTTAATAATCTCACTAAAAACTTCAGGAATTTTAGGATAAATAGTGTTTTTCAAAGAGTTATTAAAATTAATAAGGAATATTTGAACGCCTTCTTAAAAGAAGTCGTTCATCAGTGCCTTAAGATATTCTAAAGTATTTTGAAAAAACACCAATAGCTCAATAAACAAATTCTTCATAACAAATGTTGTTATCATTAAATATTTTCTTAATTTCATCTAAAATCTCTTGATAGCCGTATTTTTTATTAAGATTTAAATTTTTCTTTAAGATTTCTCCAGCATCATCATCGCGCATATTTTTAATTAAAAAAACTACTGAACCCTTCAATATAACTGGATTTTTTAATATATCGTCCCTATCTCCATCCGTAATGCCTATAACCCTTATTCCAAACCTTGCCAATATATCTCCACAGATAGTTGTTGTATCATCCCCAATTGTTATAACTGCTACAACTTCCTTATTTTTAATCATTTCAATAACATCCTCTCCAGCATGATTTACAATAACGGTATAGCCTTTATCAATCTCCCTACTTTCAATTTTTGGATTTGTTGGATGCCTTCTTAAAACTCCAGTTTTTATTACAGCTTTTTTTAAATCAACATTTTTTAATTTTTTAACTCCTCCTTCTTTCAACTCTCCACCAATAATATCAATCAATTTTCCATTTTCAGCAACTAAGATAACCTCTCTGCTTTTAGCTCTTCCTACAACAATACCATTAACCAAAATTGCCTCACCAACATCAACACCATGAACCTTTCTAAAAACTCTTCCATTCTCTTCCCAAACCTCTAAGCCATTGCTAACACACCTCTCAATCTTTAAGTTTAATTCTTTTGATAGATAGTTTGCTATATCTTTAACAACTTCTGAATTATCATCATTCCAAATGATTATAGTGCCATCCTCCTCTCCAGGTCTCTCAATCTGAATTATTGGCTTGTTTAAATTAGCTCTCTCAACAACAATCTTTCCAAACGTATGCCCAGTAATCTTTGACTTTCCATAGTTCATTAGAATTAAAACATCATTATCAGCCAATTTTTTTAATGATTGGGAGGGCATTAACTTTTCAGATATATCTATAATATCTTGCAGATTGTTGTCTATAACTGCTACTCTTCCCATAGTACCTCCTAATTTAGCTTTAACCTCTCCAAATCTTTTTAATAAGTTTATAATCTTCAATGCATAACCACTATCTATAATCTCCGGACCATGAATAACAACACCAATCTTCATACTCTCCCTTTTAAACTTTCCTTCTTTGTAGGGAAATATTTTATGGTTATTTCCTTATATGGAGGGAAAGATGTTTAAACCTTATACTTCCATCTCCACAATCCTTTCTTTATCCATTCCTCTCCTAAATTGTGTTTTTTTGCATATTCCCTCAAAATATTCTCCCATTTTTCCCATAATTCTGGAAATTCTTTCTTTATCTTATAAATCTCTCCCATCTCCATTGCTGGGCACATAAAACATCCAATCCTATCAAATCCTTTCTCATACAGTTTGTTATATGGAGCTTTCTCTCTCAATAAATATATCCAAACATGAAGAGAGCTCCAGTGAAATATAGGGAGGGCATTTATCTGCTTTCTAATGTAAGTGTTTCTATGAATTCTTTTTTTAGTTGCTCTGCTAAAACTTTCATACTTTCTAATCCCTACAAAGGATAAGACATCATTCTCATAACGTTCCTCTATAAATTTTTTCAATGGCTCTAACTTGCAGACTTCAGAACACCATCTATAATCTCTCGCTGGAATGCCATACTCTTTAACCTTCTCCCAGAAATCCTCTCCTTTCAGCCTTATTATCTTAATGCCATAGTGTTTCTCAACCTCTTCAACGTTTTTTAATGTCTCTTCAAATTCTAATCCAGTATCTATGAATACGACATCTATATCCTTGCCTAAGGCTTTTAATGTTAAAATTAGAGTGGCTAAGCTGTCCTTCCCTCCAGAGAATGCAACCATGACTGGCTTTTTTAACTTTTCATAGGTATTTTTTATGAATCCAATGGCATTTCTCTCAAATGCATCTATAACTCCTTTATTAGCCTTAACCATTAACTCAAATGCCTCTTCTAAGCTATCATAAACTTTTCCAGCTTTATAATCATCTTTATCGTCCTTAATAAAGAATCTAACCTTAACGACTTTTCCTTTCTCCATATTTTTTATATCTTTGGAGCTTACAACAGCCAAACCAACCCCTACAACTCTTCCACTCTCATCAACGATTATAACATCATCTCTCTCCTCAATATCATCTGTAAATTCTATAATTCCAGGTCTTAAGATAGAACCTTTTTTATTTTTTAAAACCTCTACAACATCATCCTTTATTTTAATTATTTTTTTATAAGCTCCTTTTTCTATCAAATCCCTTGCCCCATTTAACTTTAGCTTAATTTTCCATCTCTCTCTATCTTCATCAAAATATAACAAATATTTAACCTCTCCATCAACTATAACTTCATAAGCCTCCTCATTGCCCGGAATTTTATTTAGCAATATAATTTTCCCATTTAAAACATTTTTAGCTCCAAACTCTTCCTCTAAGATGTCGTTCATAAAATCTATGTCATACTTAAACCCTAATCTTGGGTCTCCAGGTGGAGTTAGCTTTACATCAACAGCTTTTGAACCACAAACTTCACAAACTCTTCCCAATAATGGGATATTACAATTTTTGCACCACTTTAGATGTATCTTTCCTATATATGTCTTCATATTTATCACTTAGAAACTTTTATATACTAAAGACTAAAGAAATTTAAGCTAAGATAAGGTAGGGTGATTATTTTGGATTTCTCACAGTTTCTTCCAGATATTGGTAGTGGATTTGTTATTGGATTTGTCGTTGGATGGGCTGCAAAAAAGGCAATAAAGATAGTGGCATTCTTAATAGGGATTTATATATTATCCCTCCTATACTTGGCTAAAATAGGGGTAATTACAATAAATAAAGAGGCATTTTCAGCATTGCTTGGAAATCTTGAAAATTCCTTATTAGTTTTTGGAGATAAGATTGTTGGACTCGTCCATTCGTTATCTTTTGGAACTTCCTTTCTTATCGGTTTTGGATTGGGATTTAAAAAAGGATAAAATAATAAAACAAATTTTTAGTATTTTTTGATTTATTATAATTTAATTTACTTTTCTAACTCTACAACATCAACTGGCTCTAATGGGATATTTTTTAAAACCTTTCCAATTGTTGCTTTAGCTATTCTTATAGCATGCTCTGGGCTTTCAGCATTGAATACCTTCATAGACAGCAAAACACCAACCAAAGCTGTTCTTGCTACAACCAATACGCAATCCACTAACTCTCCACATTTTGGACAGATAGTTAGCCCAATGTCTATATCTACATAGTTTAATCCTTCTTTATTCAACATCTTCCCTATTTGGGATATAGTGACGCTTATAGCATCTTCTACATCATCTACATTTCTCACAATATATGCTGCCTGTAAAGTCACATGATAATTCGGCATCTTATCTCACCAATCACCAAAAATCTCGTTTTATCTAAAATCTTAATTTTTATTAATTACCTTACTTACGACTTCTATTATTTAAAGTTATTGTTTGATAAATTTTAAATAATTCTTTTATCCACTCTTAAACTTAAAAAGTTTATAGGGATGAGTATGATAGAGATGATTGAGAAGGCAGAGATTTTAATGGAGGCTCTTCCATTTATACAGAAATTTTATGGGAAGATTTTTGTTATAAAGTATGGTGGGCATGCGATGATTGACGAGAAGGCAAAGAATTGGACTGCCCAAGATGTTGTTTTATTAAAATATGTTGGTATAAACCCAGTTGTTGTCCATGGTGGAGGGCCAGAGATTAATAAAGCAATGGAAAAGATGGGCAAAAAGCCAGAATTTGTCCATGGGTTAAGAGTTACTGATGAAGAAACCTTAGATATTGTTGAAATGGTTTTAGCTGGAAAAATTAATGGGGATATCGTCTCTAAGTTATCAAAGTTTGGAGGAAAGGCGGTTGGATTATCTGGAAAATCTGGAAGAATAATCTTAGCCAAGAAAAAATTAAAAAAGATAAAAACTGAAAAAGGAGAGGAAATAGAAGTTGATTTAGGTAGAGTTGGAGAGACAGTGGAGGTTAATACTGAATTATTGGAGATTTTGATAAATAACGGCTATATCCCAGTTGTTTCACCAATTGGTTTGGATGAGAAGGGAGAGGCTTATAACTTAAATGCCGATACCGTTGCTGGAGACATAGCTGGAGCTTTAAAGGCAGAGAAGCTTATTTTAATAACAGATGTTGATGGAATTATGGATGATATAAACAATCCAGAAACATTGCATAGAAAATTAACTGCCTCTGAATTAAAGGAGATGATAGAGGACGGCAGAATAAAAGGAGGAATGATTCCAAAGGCAGAGAGTGCTTTATATGCATTGGAGCATGGAGTTAAAAGCGTTCATATAATAAATGGGAAGATTCCTCATGCTTTACTGTTGGAGATATTTACAGAGGAGGGCATTGGGACGATGATAACAAGGGATTAAAGATAAATTTTTATATTATTACTAAAAAAGATATTTTTGGTGAAGTGTTATGCTTAACATAAATAAAGAAATAGCACAATTGGAAACTGAACTAAATGAACTAAAAAAACTAAGAGACGACCTTTCTGAAAGGATTGAAAGATTGGAGATAAAGTTACTAAAATTGAAGGCATTAACTATTCCAGAAGAGGAGTTTGAGGAAGATTATGAGGAAATTATAGAAGATGTTAAAAAATCTTTAGATAAAAAAGAGACTGTGTCAGCAGAAGAGGCTTTGAAAGAATTGGGATTGTTATGAAATTTAACGTTGAAATACACAAGAGAGTATTAAAAGATTTAAAAGATTTACCAAAATCAAATTTAGAAAAATTTAAGGAATTAATAGAAACACTAAAAACAAATCCAATTCCTAAAGAAAAATTTGATATTAAAAGATTAAAAGGTAGTGATGACGTCTATAGAGTTAGAATTGGAAAATTTAGGGTTCAGTATGTCGTTTTATGGGATGATAAGACAGTAGTTATCAGAAAGGTAAGTAGAAGAGAAGGAGCTTATAAAAACCCTTAAGCTATTAAAAATTCTATTAGCTACATTTTTATATCTCTTTTTTTAATCCAAATAAAAACAAGCTGGGCTGATACTATGATTATTCTCTTAGATTTAAATGGAACAATAGCAGCTGATGGGAAGATAAAAGAGGGAGTTAAAGAGAGATTAGCTATTTTAAAGGAAAAGGCAGAGATTTATATCTTATCTGCAGATACCTTTGGAACTTTAAACGATATTGCCAAAAACTTAAACGTTAAAGGTATGAAGGTAGATAGAGAAAAATATGGCAGTGAGAAGATAGCCAAGTTAAAAATTTTAGAAGAGTTAAAAAAACTAAACCCAGATAAAAAAATTATTGCTATAGGGAATGGAAATAATGATGAGCTATTATTAAAAAATGCTGATTTAGGCATCTGCGTTATTGGAGATGAAGGAGCCTGGAGCAAAACAATATTAAGCTCTGATATAGTTGTTAAGGATATAAACGATGCCTTAGATTTATTGTTAAATGAAAATAGGTTAAAAGCTACGAGTAGGGACTAAATTAATATATCAAAAATCTTTTCTGCTGTTTTAGATGTCAGCTCATAAATTGTCACTGCCATATCAGATATTTGTTTTAAGCTAAGTGTTGGTTTTGTATTTATGCAGATAGAGTAAATCTTTATTTTTCTTCTCTGTTTTTCCTCTTTAATCTTCTCTAAAAATTCAATTGGAATTTCACACTCCCCATCTGTTATAAAAACAATATCTCCATTAAACTTTAATGCCTCTCTCAAAGGTTTTTCAAAGTTTGTTCCTCCACCATAAAATATAGAGGCAAATTCCAAAATCTCATCAAAAGATACCTTTTTCTCATAAACTCTTATATCTCTAACTCCATCATCAAATAATATTGCTATGTATCTCTTATTTCTTTTTAAAGAGATATCCATTAGGCAGAGAGCTATTGCCTTAGCCCAAACCTCTTTATTCCCTCTCATTGAACCACTTAAATCTAAACAAACAACAAAATCTCCACAGTTCTCATCATTTTCCAATATCTTATAGTTTAAAAGCTTATTTTCATTGTATCTCCTCAATAAATCAACAAAAAGTATCTCTTCAGCAAAGTTTTTGTACTCTGATGATAGCAAATTCACCAGATTATTTCCTAAGTTTATCGAATATTTCTCTCCAGAGAAGTGTTTAATCTTTGTTCTATACTTCTTTATAGCCATTCTTTTAAACTTTCCTAAAACTTTCATAAATTCTTTAAGTTTACTGTTTTTTAATAGCTTTTCAGTCAGCTCTAACTTTCTCTTTGGGTCTGTGTAGCTTTTATATCCCTCACCAGAACCATAAGAACCAAAAGATGATGTTATATTTTCCATGTAGCTTTCAAGCTCATCCAACAATTCACTTATATCTTCTTCTCTGCTCTTTTCCTTTAACTCCTTAAGCTTCTCACAAAAAAATTCAGTGGCTATTAATGAATAGTTTTCATCTAAGGTAGTTATTGATTTTATGTTTTTAAATCTCCTGTCTCTAATAATCTTTTTAATTAAATCGTTTTCTTCCAAAATCTCAATTTCATATTTAAAGAAGAGGTAAAATACCATCTCTGTCTCTCTTTCACTTAAATAGAAGGCAATTTTATCCTTACATCTCTCCCAAACCATCTTATCATACTTATCATACTTAATCATTCTTTCACCATAATACTGAATTCAAAATAAATCATAAAATATATATACTATTTTGTATAAAAGTATTACACGGTGAGAGTATGGAAGTTAGTCTCTTAAGTATATCTATAAAGCCCCCAATAAAAATACCTAAGAATAAGACGGTAGAGTTAAATGTTGATTGGAACATAGAGTATAAAAAATTAGATACAAAAAAATTCAACTTCGTATGCAATATCAAAGCCTATGGTGAATTTTCCTTTGAAGCAAACATTGAAGGAGAGATAAATACTGAAAAAGATTATAATAACATCCCAGAGTTTATATCAGTAAGTATAGTAGAGAATTTAATGAAATCCATCCCTAAGTTGGTTAGCTATGCCCAACAATTTAGAATTGAAGAAAATGCCTTTATAAATCAGCCTTTATCTCTCGCATCATAATTAAGCCCCTATCTCCAAAATCTCTTAAAATTAATGGGATGAATTCATAAACTAATTTTTTATCGTATTTATAAAGCTCTTTTATTACACAAAGGGAATATTCATTGAAGTTTTCAAAGAGTTTTAATAAAATTGCCTCTTTATTGTCTGATTTCATAATTAACTTAACCAACACTTTGGCATAAACCTCATTATCCAATCTCCTTATAAGTTTTGGATAGGCATAGATTGTTAGTTTTGAAGGAATATTTGCTAAAGCTTCAGCACTTGCAAATCTAATGCACTCAAACTCACTGTCTAAGAGTTTTATCAAATAGGGAATATAAATATAAACTAAATTTGGATATTTAACACCAACCTTTTCTATAATTTTTATGCAATAGTATATAATGGCTTTATTCTTTGAGTCAGATGTATAGTGTGTAGATATTATATCCTCAAACCCTCTTTCCTTTGTTGATGTCAATAACTCAAAAACATCATCCAATATATTTAACTTAGTTATCTCATCAACTTCCATTTGATATAACTCCTTCAAAACTTTTAATTTCTCCCTATTTCCGTAATTTAACTTTAATTTCTTTCTATACTCTTCACAATTCATTTAAAATCCCTTCAACATAATTATTAAATTCATCTGTCTCTTTAATTACCTCATCAATAAAGTCAGTTTTTCTTTTGTTTATTAATGCCTCATTCCTAATCTTCTTTAGCTCCAATCTTATATATGCCATCTTACAGAGAATTTCAATTAACTTGTTATAATCTTTCTTACACTCTCCAATTTTCTTAATGTCTATGTATTTAAGTTCATTTTTGAGATTTTTAATGATTTCTACCTTATCTAAAACCTGTTCAGCATATTTGTTGGTTATATCGAATATTACCTTCGAAACAATCAATATATCATCTACATCATCCCAGAATATATGCCTCAATATCTCTAAATCTTCAATCTCAGCCTCTTTTCTGCCATTCAGATAGGCAAAGCACTTAATTGCTTTAACTGACTTTTTAAATCTCCTATCTGATATATAGATGTGATTTTGAGATAACCTCTTTTTTATATCAACCAGATATCCAATAATATTCTCTATATCAACTTCATTAGCTTCTTCTTGCATTTTTTTAAGTTCCTTTACAGTTATTGTTGTTTTTGGTTTATACTCATCCTCCAATTTGATTAATTTTATCAAATTCTCACAACTTCTTATTCCTTTAACGACTTTTCTGAATAGGAATCTGTCATAGAATGCTAATAACTCATTTTCTTCTGGTAGTTCGTTTGAAGCACCAAATAGGCTGATTAAAGGCACTTTTTCAATCCTATCCCCATTATGATAAATCCTTTCATTGATTATTGATAATAAGGCATTTAATATTGAACTATTTGCCTTAAAAACCTCATCTAAGAAGGCAATTTCAGCTGTTGGCAAGTATCCAGAGGTTTTCCTAACAAACCTATCATTATCCTTTAACTCTTTAATGCTTAAAGGGCCGAATAACTCATCCTCTGTAGTAAATCTTGTAATAAGCTTTTCGAAGTAATTAGCGTTTATATGGGATGCTATAGCCCTAATTAATTGTGATTTGGCAACTCCCGGATTGCCCAAAAATACAGTATGCTCATTAGCTAAGATTGATGTTAAAGCAATATCAATCTCCTCCCTCCTCTCTAAGAAATAAGAATTCAACTCCTCCCTTATTTTTTCGAGTTTGTGCATGATTTCACTCAATGCTGATTGTAGTTAGTTGAGCCAATTCAACATTACTGATACCCTTTAATTTATTCGTAAATTCTATTATTCTATCCCTCTGTCCTTTAATTGCAATCATTCTAATAATTTTCCTTTCAAATGGAATTTCAAGTGATGTTATTACAATATCTCTATATTGGCTTTCCAACTCGACAATATCATTAACCGCCTTTGAGTTATATATGACAGTTATCTCACCAACCTTTGACTCGATTCTACTCAGCCAATCATACTTTTTTACATAATATTCTAAAGCTCTTCTTATAAATTCTGAACGGGATATCCTTTCCTTATCTATAATTTCATCAACTTCCTTTAATAGATTTTTCTCGATGGTTAATGAAATCCGTTCCATGATATCACTCGTAATATTTATTTTTGAAATAGTATTAATAAAAATGTTTTATAAAAACATTGCTATTAAAAATTAATTGAAATATTTAAATATTGTTGTTATGAATATTCCAATTTAAGATAAAACTTTATATTAAAAATTAAACCGAAAATATTATATATGATGAATTTTGTTATATGGAGTATGCCATAGGAATCACTCCCACAATAGAACTTACGCAGATATATAATTTTATTGCATTGATGATGCCTAAAGGCATCAAATTTTCCTTATATAGGCTCAATTGCGTAAGTTCTATTGCATATTGGGCTCACCTCTGTGAGGAATTTAAAATTTTTTTAAAGATTTTAAAGATTTTTTTTTAATTTTATTATTCTAATATTATTATTCTCATATTTTTTGGTAATTTTTAAGAGAAAATAGAAAATTTTATATACCTATTACTATCATTTTCTATAGTTGTAGTAATACATTAACAAAAAGGTTGGTGTTGGTAATGTTACATTATGAAGATAAGATAGATTTGTATGACGAAAGAGGAAAGTTGTTGGAGGAAAATGTACCTTTAGAAGCGATAAGCCCGCTAAAAAACCCAACAATTGAGAGAATAGTTAATGACATTAAGAGGAGTGTTGCTATAAACTTAGCTGGGATAGAAAACGCTTTAAGGACTGGAGCAGTTGGAGGAAAGGCATGTTTCTGTCCAGGGAGAGAACTGGATTTGCCAATAGTTGAAAACGCTGAAATCATTGCCGAAAAGATTAAAAAAATGGTTCAAATTGAAGAAGATGATGACACAGTTGTTAAGTTAATCAACGGAGGTAAGCAATTGCTTTTACAACTGCCATCAAAGAGGTTGAGAGTTGCTGCTGATTATACAGTATCAGCATTAATTGGAGGAGGAGCAACTGTTCAAGCAATCGTCGATACCTTTGAGGTTGATATGTTCGATGCTCCCGTAGTAAAAACGGCAGTTATGGGAAGATATCCACAAACAGTTGATTTCCATGGAGCTAATATCGCTACTTTGTTAGGGCCACCAGTTTTGTTAGAAGGGTTAGGTTATGGTTTAAGAAATATTATGGCAAACCACATTGTAGCAGTTACAAGGAAAAAGACATTGAATGCTGTTGCTTTAGCATCAATATTAGAGCAGACAGCGATGTTTGAAACTGGAGATGCGTTAGGAGCATTTGAGAGATTGCACTTGTTAGGATTAGCATTCCAGGGGTTAAACGCCAACAATCTAACATTTGAACTTGTTAAAAAGAATGGAAAGGATGGAACAGTTGGAACTGTAGTTGCTTCAGTTGTTGAAAGAGCTTTAGAGGATGGAGTCATAAGACCAGTGAAAACATTACCTTCCGGCTTTACAGTTTATGAACCAGTTGATTGGGCTTTATGGAATGCCTATGCCGCATCTGGTTTAGTTGCTGCAGTTATTGTTAATGTTGGGGCAGCAAGGGCAGCTCAAGGGGTTGCTTCAACTGTCCTCTACTACAACGATATCTTGGAGTATGAAACTGGTTTGCCAAGTGTTGATTTCGGAAGGGCAGAGGGAACAGCAGTTGGTTTCTCATTCTTCAGTCACTCAATCTACGGAGGAGGAGGGCCAGGAACATTCCATGGAAACCACGTTGTTACAAGACACTCAAAAGGATTTGCTATCCCATGTGCTGCAGCTGCGATGTGTTTAGATGCTGGAACTCAAATGTTTTCAGTTGAGAGGACTTCAGCACTGGTTGGAACTGTCTATAGTGCTATCGACCACCTAAGAGAGCCGTTAAAGTATGTTGCTGAAGGTGCTGTAGAGGTTAAAGAGAAAGAAAAAGTTATCTAACGGTGATTGCATGGCATACAAACCACAATTTTATCCTGGAAATACCTTAATTGCTGAGAATAGAAGAAAGCACATGAACCCTAATGTTGAGTTAAAAAAGTTGAGGGATATCCCAGATGATGAGATAGTTAAGATATTGGGGCATAGAAACCCAGGAGAGAGCTATAAAACAGTCCACCCACCATTGGAAGAGATGGACTTTGAGGAAGACCCAATTAAAGATATTGTTGAGCCAATTCAAGGAGCTAAGGAGGGAGTTAGAGTTAGATACATCCAGTTTGCTGATTCAATGTATAATGCCCCAGCTCAGCCTTATGACAGAGCAAGAACATACATGTGGAGATTTAGAGGAATTGACACTGGAACACTATCTGGAAGGCAAGTTATTGAGATGAGAGAACTTGACTTAGAAAAAATCTCCAAAAACTTCTTAATTGATACAGAGTTCTTTGACCCGGCAACTTGTGGTATTAGAGGGGCAACTGTTCACGGGCATTCATTAAGATTGGATGAAAACGGTTTAATGTTCGATGGTTTGCAGAGATACATCTACGATGAAAAAACAGGGCATGTTTTGTATGTTAAAGACCAGGTTGGAAGGCCATTAGACGAGCCAGTAGATGTTGGAGAGCCATTACCACATGATTATTTGGCAAAAATAACAACAATTTACAGAAAAGATAACATTGGAATGAGGGAGGATGAGGAAGCTTTAGAGGTTGTGCAAATAATTCATGAGGCAAGGACAAAAGGAGGATTTGGTTTAGAAGTGTTTAAAAAAGATTTGAAAAAGAGATTAGGTGAAGAATAATGGAAGTTGAAAAAAAGCTCTTCCTAAAGGCATTAAAGGAGAAGTTTGAAGAAGACCCAAAAGAAAAATACACTAAGTTCTACATCTTTGGTGGATGGAGACAGTCTGCAAGAAAGAGGGAGTTTGTTGAATTTGCTCAAAAATTAATTGAGAAAAGAGGAGGAATACCATTCTACAATCCAGATATTGGGGTTCCATTAGGGCAGAGGAAGTTAATGACCTATAAGATATCAGGAACAGATGTGTTTGTTGAAGGGGATGACTTACACTTCTGTAACAATGCAGCAATACAGCAATTGGTTGATGATATTAAGAGGACTGTTATAGTAGGAATGGATACAGCTCATGCTGTTTTAGAGAAGAGATTAGGGGTAGAGGTTACTCCAGAGACAATCAACGAATACATGGAAACAATTAACCATGCTCTCCCAGGAGGAGCAGTTGTCCAAGAGCACATGGTTGAAGTCCATCCAGGTTTAGTTTGGGACTGTTATGCTAAGATATTCACTGGAAACGATGAGTTAGCTGATGAAATTGATAAGAGATTCTTAATAGACATAAACAAGGAATTCCCAGAAGAGCAGGCAGAGCAAATTAAGAAATATATTGGAAATAGAACTTATCAGGTAAGTAGAGTTCCAACAATTGTTGTTAGATGCTGTGATGGAGGAACTGTTTCAAGATGGAGTGCAATGCAGATTGGAATGAGTTTCATCACCGCTTACAAATTATGTGCTGGAGAGGCTGCTATAGCAGATTTCTCCTACGCTGCAAAGCACGCTGATGTCATACAGATGGGTATGATACTACCGGCAAGAAGAGCAAGAGGGCCAAATGAGCCAGGAGGAGTTCCATTTGGAATATTCGCTGACATTATACAAACATCAAGAGTTAGTGATGACCCAGCTCAGGTAACATTGGAGGTTATAGGGGCTGCAGCAACATTCTACGATCAAGTTTGGTTAGGTAGTTACATGTCTGGAGGGGTTGGGTTCACTCAATACGCATCAGCAACTTACACAGATGACATCTTAGATGACTTCGTCTACTATGGATTGGACTATGTTGAGAAGAAATATGGCTTATGTGGAGTTAAACCAAGTATGGATGTTGTTAAGGATATAGCAACTGAAGTAACTCTCTATGGTTTAGAGCAGTATGATGAATACCCAGCTTTATTAGAAGACCACTTTGGTGGATCACAAAGAGCAGGGGTTACAGCTGCTGCAGCTGGATGTTCTGTAGCATTTGCAACAGGAAACTCAAACGCTGGAATTAATGGGTGGTATCTAAGCCAGATCTTACATAAAGAGTATCACAGCAGGTTAGGATTCTATGGTTATGACTTGCAAGACCAGTGTGGAGCAGCTAACTCACTATCAATCAGAAGTGATGAAGGATTGCTGCATGAGTGCAGAGGGCCTAACTATCCAAACTATGCAATGAACGTTGGGCATCAGCCAGAGTATGCTGGAATAGCTCAAGCTCCTCATGCAGCAAGGGGAGATGCGTTCTGCCTAAACCCAATAATTAAGGTTGCGTTTGCTGATGACAACTTAATATTTGACTTCAAATGGCCGAGAAAATGCATAGCTAAAGGAGCATTAAGAGAGTTTGAGCCAGCTGGAGAAAGAGATTTAATCATTCCAGCAGCATAATCTCATTTTTAGTTTTTTTGTTTTTGTGCTATTTTTATTTTAAATTATTTTTAAGATTTTAATTGGAGGGATAGCATGAATTTTGAAGTTGTTGAATTGGAGGGACATATAATAGATTCAAACATTTTATCAAAAGTTTTAGATAAAATAATATCAATGGGGGGAGATTTTGAGATAGAGAAGCTTGAAGTTGGTAAAACAAATGAAGATAAGAGTTATGCAAGAATCTTGGTTAAAGGTAAAGACGGAGAGCATTTAGATAACATTTTGAGAGAGATTCAACAATTAGGAGCTGTTGTATCTACTGATGATGTTGAAACAAAAAAAGCTCCAAGAGATAAAGTTTTGCCAGACGATTTCTATGGAACAACAAACCTTCCAACCTATGTAAAGATAGATGGTGTTTGGAAAGAGGTTGAGGATATAGAGATGGACTGTGTTATAGTTATTGAAAATAGAAATGGAGAGAAAGTTCCAGTATGTAAGAGAATGGGTTTGATTAAGGAAGGGGATGAGGTTGTTGTTGGTTATAAAGGGATTAGAGTAGTGCCATTAGAGAGGAGTAGAGAAAAAGATATCTTTGGATTTATGCAGAGTGAGGTATCTCCGGAGAAGCCATTAGATTACTACTCAAAAATGATAGCAGAGGAAATTAAGAGAATAAAGAAAAATAATGGTAAAATTGTTTGGGTTGTTGGAACAGCTATAGCACATACAAGGGCTCATAAAATATTAGAAAAATTTGTTAGAGATGGTTATGTAGATGCCCTCTTCTGCGGAAATGGATTTGCAACAATGGATATTGAGTATGCGTTATTTGGCACAACATTAGGTATGGACGATACTTGCAACATTGTTAAAGGAGGATATAAAAGCCACCTTGTAGCAATAAATGAGATGTGGAAAGCTGGAGGGATAAAAGAGGCTGTTAAAAAAGGAATTTTAAAGAAAGGGGTTTTATATGAATGTGTAAAAAACAATGTTCCTTATGTTATTGGAGGTTCTTTAAGGGATGATGGACCTTTACCAGATACAATAACTGATGTTATGGTTGCCCAAGATGAGATGAGGAAACATGCTAAAAATGCAGATATGTGCATAATTTTAGCTACTATGCTACATGGTATAGCAACTGGGAACATTCTGCCAGCAAGAGTTAAAACTGTATGTATAGACATGAACCCCTATGTTGTAACAAGACTACAGGATAGAGGAACTCATCAAGCTGTTGGAATCGTCTCAGACCCGTGTGCGTTCTTGCATCTATTAGAGAAAGATTTATATGGAAAGGAATAACTATTTTTTTATAAAATTTTTAAGGAGGATTTGTTATGAAAATCTCTATCTGTGGGAAGGGAGGTTGTGGAAAAAGCTCAGTAACAACGTTACTTGCTAAAGAGTTTGCTAAAAAGGGATATAACGTTTTAGTTATCGATGGAGATGAGTCAAACTTAAGTTTGCATAAGTTGTTAGGCATGGATTTACCAAAGGACTTTATAGAGTATCTTGGTGGAAGAAAGGAGTTTATGAAGAAGTTGAGAGAAAAAATGGAGGGCAAAGAAGTTGAATTATTTGAGGGAGAGATATCTATAGCTTCTTTACCAAAAGAGTATTTGGTAGAGAAAGACAACATCAAACTCTTAGCAATCGGAAAAATCCATGATTTTGGAGAAGGTTGTGCATGCCCAATGGGTGCTTTGCTAAGAGAATTTTTGAAATCTTTAAAGCTAAATGATAAAGAGGTTGTTATTGTCGATACAGAGGCCGGGATAGAGCATTTTGGTAGGGGTGTTGAAGGGGGTTGTGATGTCATCATAGCAATTGTAGACCCAACTTATGAATCAATAAGATTGTCTAAGAAGATTGAGGAGATTGGAGAGAAATTGGGCAAGAAAGTTTATTTCATAGTTAATAAGGTAGATGATGAGACAAAGGACTTAATCCTTGAAAATATCAATAAGGATAAAGTTATTGCAGTTATCCCAAACAATAAGGAGATTATGAGATGTGGGTTAAAAGGAGAGGAGTTAAGTGTTGAAATTCCTGAAATTAAACATATTGTAGAAATTCTAGCTAAATAATTTTTTCTAATTTTACATTATTTTATGAACCTCATTCTATTTTTAATATTATTTTTGATAAACTACCGAAAGATTTATATTTAATATTAAAAACTTTTGTTCATATCATATAGCCTAAGATGGTGAGAATATGTTAAAAAAGCTAATAGGTTTATTAACAATTCTAATTGTCGCTGTGGGGCTGTGTGGATGTATGGAACATAATACAGGAGAGAAGCAAACTCCAACTACTGAGACTTCTAAAACTATAAAAGTCGTTGATTTATACGGTAGAGAAGTTGAAGTGCCTAAGGAAGTTAATAGAATCGTATGTTGCGGTCCAGGATGTTTAAGGTTAATAGTTTATCTAAACGCAACAGATAAGGTTGTTGGAGTTGAAGATGCTGAAAAGAAATGGACTCCATGGGGAAGACCTTATAGAATTGCACATCCAGAGCTTGCTAACTTGCCAACAATAGGACAAGGAGGGCCATGCCCAAAACCAAACCCAGAAGCTATAATTCAAGTTAAGCCGGATGTAATATTTGTTACATACATGCCAAAGGATGAAGTTGATGCCTTACAACAAAAGACTGGCATTCCAGTTGTTGTTTTAAGCTATGGGCAGTTGGCAACATTCAACAACGAAGATTTATTTAAATCATTAGAACTTGCTGGAAAAATACTGGGTAAAGAGGATAGAGCTGAAGAGGTTATCAAATTTATAAAAGACTGCCAGAGAGATTTAAATAATAGAACAAAGGACATTCCAGATGATAAAAAGCCAACTGTCTATGTTGGAGGTATTGGATTTAAGGGAATACATGGAATTGAGAGCACTCAGTGTAAATACCCACCATTTATGGCTGTTAATGCAAAGAACATTGCAGATGAGTTAGGAAAAGTAGGATATGTTCAGATTGATAGGGAGAAGTTATTAGAATGGAATCCAGATGTTATATTTATTGATGAATTTAGTTTAAAACTAATAAAAGATGATTACAGCAAAAATCCAAACTTCTATAACTCATTAAAGGCATTCAAAACTGGAAACGTTTATGGTTTATTGCCATATAACTTTTACATGACAAATGTAGGGACTGCTTTGGCAGACGCCGTTTGAAACTGTTTAATTATTCATAGACAAACATGGACATTTATAAACAAAAGTATTTAAAAGAAACTTTTAAATAATTTGGTGATAAATAATTTATTAAAAAACAAATAAACGATTATCATGCCGAATAAAACTAAATCAAAAAACAGCCAAGAATTGTCTTATCAAATCGTTCTATCTTACAAAGTTAGACATAATCATCTACTTAAAACTTTTTTAATCGAATGTAGAAACAAATTAAATACAGCCATTGACATAATTTGGAATAACATCGAATATTCTAAAGAGAGAAAGCCAAAAATTCCAAAATCTAACAAATTCAAAAGAGATTTGAGAAATAAGCTATTAAAAGATTGGAATTATGCTTCTCATTACATCGATGGAGTTATAAAAACTGCGTACTCTATTTTAGAAAGTTGGGCTTCGAATTATAAAAAAGGTTATAGAACTAAAACAAAACCGATAGTTAAAAGATTGTTCGTTAGAGTTAAAACTACTCTAATAAAATACGATAAAGAAAAAGGGGAAGTGAGAATAACGATAAAACCAAGAAAGGAATATTTAATCTTAAACATTAAAGATGAATGGTTTTTCGATAAGGTTAAGGACTTAACAATTGGAGAAATCATTTTAAAGGAAAATGAAGCATTTTTAACGTTTAAAGATAACTTAAATTATTCAGACAAAGAAATAATTGTTGGAGTAGATAGTAACTTAAAATCTCTCGACTTATACCACCCGATAAAAGGTTGGATTAGAATAGATTTGTCTGAACTACACCGACTTAAAGAGGTTTATGATAGAAAAATCGACTTTCTTAAAAAACTGCTCAAAAAATGTCCTTTAAGGTCTTTAAGAAAGATAAAAAGATTATTCGAAAGGAGGAGAAATAGAGTTAATGACTTTTTACACAAGCTTACTATCCAATTATCTCAATTGTTTCCTAATGCTATCTTTGTCTTTGAGGATTTGGATAAGAGGAGGATGTATAAGCATAAGACCTTTAATCGAAAGTTGGATAGGGTTAATTGGAATGGTATAATTGAAAAACTCAGTTATAAGACGATTGTTATTTTGGTTAATCCCGCCTATACTTCGACAACCTGTCCTGTATGCGGGAGTAGAATGGAGTCCCAAGAAGGGCAGGTTATGTATTGCTATAATTGTTTAAGCTCTTTTAATCGTCAGTTAGTAGGTTGTTTTAATATTTTTAGAAGAGGTTTAGGAAAGATTAAGGAGTTGATGGGTGGCTCTGGGGTTACCACGACAGGGGCGGAGGTTTCCTTTGGGAAACTGATGACGCCCAATCCCAACGTGGTCTATAAGGTAGATTATAATGGAAAGTATCTAATGAGAATTACCTAAACGTCTATAATTGTCTATATTTGACCACGTTGGGAGAACCCCTATTATATTGGAAAAGTTTTATATCCAGAGAGATTTAAGGATATAAATCCAGAAGAAAAGGCAGATGAAATTTATACCTTCTTAGTAGGAAAACCAGTTTATAAAGAGATGGCAAAGAAATTTGGTGGATTTAAAAAGTTGGAGTTTGAATAATTTTTATCTACTTTTTTATGTAAGATTATCTTATTTTTAGGATTATTTCTGATGGATGGGTAATATTTATATCTGATATTAACAATCTTTTAGCTGGTGGTAATAAAAATTTAAAATGTGATACTATGGATATTCCTCAAAAGTATAAAGCATATACAAAGAAAAAGATAGCTTTTGGATTTATACTACTTATAACCTTATTTTTAAGTGCAATCTATGCCCTATGTGTTGGAGATTATAAGCTAACTGTCAATGAGGTTATAAATGCTCTACTCGGTTATGGGAGCAGTAATATAAACTTAGTTATTTGGAATATAAGATTGCCAAGGATATTTGCCGCAATAATTGCTGGAATCTCTTTAGCTGTAGCTGGGGCAGTTATGCAGTGCATCTTAAGAAACCCATTAGCAAGCCCATTTACAATGGGAATCTCTCATGGAGCAATGTTTGGTGCATGTTTTGCCATAATCATGTTTGGTTTTGGAGGAGCAGAAAGCACTGGAAGGATATTTATCAACAACCCTTATGTGATAACAATCTTTGCATTCTTAGGGGCTTTGATTGGGGTTGTTGTAATCTTACTACTTGCCAAGTTGAGAGGTTTAACACCAGAGGCGATGATTTTAGCTGGAGTGGCAATGAGTTCATTATTTACAGCTGGAACTATGCTTATTCAATACTTTGCAGATGACTTGCAGTTAGCGGCAATGGTCTATTGGACTTTTGGAGATTTAGGCAGACCTATATGGACAGAGATTTATATTATGACTGCAGTTATGATTCCCTCTTTGATATACTTTATCTACAAAAGATGGGATTACAATGCCTTAGAGGCTGGAGAGGAGACAGCTAAATCATTAGGAGTTAATACAGAAAAAACACGACTGATTGGCATGCTTGTAGCTTCATTATTAACAAGTGTAAATGTTGCATTCTTGGGAATAATTGGATTTGTTGGATTGATTTGCCCACATATTGTTAGAATTTGCATTGGGGGAGATTATAGGTTTTTAATCCCAATTTCTGCATTATTTGGGGCAGTTTTATTGTTAATAGCAGATACATTTGCAAGAACGATAATTGCTCCAATTGTCTTGCCAGTTGGGATATTAACATCCTTCTTAGGGGCTCCGATGTTTCTATACTTGCTGTTGAAGATGTATAAAAGAGTATAAAATAGAGTTATAAAAATTTTTTATTATGAAGGTAGTTTGCCAAATATTTGGGGTGAAATGTTGGAAAACACTGCAAAAATAACCTTTATATTTGAATCAGAAAAAAGGTTGAGTTGGGAAGAGTATGTAAATTATTTAATATTTGCTCACTACTTTAAATTGATCTATATTTTGTTGAGGAACAACAAAGAACTCTTAGAGAAAATTTTAGAGGTTTCTTTGGATAATAAAGATGACTATTACAAATTAGGAAAATATCTCCACCATGACATAATGGGATATATCCGCAGACATGGTTATCTCTCATTTCTACCTTTTACTCCACTTCCATTTTATAAAGAACTGTGCCAAAAATTTATGGTTAAAATTCCAGAAAAGCCAATAATTGACTATAAATGCCTAGAAAAAATTGAAAATAATAAGATAGTTTTTGAGTTTGAGGGAGAAGCAGAGTGTTTAAAATGTCTAATGTATTTAAAAGACCTATCAGCAGAAATTAAACTACATGAAGATATTAAAGTTGTAAAACCAGAAAAAATGGCTATAAAGATATTGGCAGTTTTGTTGTATATCTTGCATAACTTAGCTTAAGGTGATTTAATGATTCTCTCTGTCGATGGAGTTGAATTTGCTTATAGAAGCAGAAAGGTATTAAATAACATAAAATTTGAGGTTAAAAGGGGAGAGGTTGTCTCTATCTTAGGAGTTAATGGAGCTGGGAAATCAACACTCTTAAAATGCATAAATAAAATTTTAAAGCCAAAGAGAGGAACAATATTAATTGATAATTTTGACATAAGACAGTTGGATAACCTTGAATTAGCAAAAAAGGTTGGTTATGTTCCACAGAGAGCTGAAGGAAATTATATGACTGTCTTTGATGCTGTTTTATTAGGAAGAAAGCCACACATAAAATGGGAAGTATCTGATAAAGATATAGAGATAACTCATAAAGTTTTAAAACTTTTAAACTTGGAGGACTATGCTTTAAGATATACAAATGAACTAAGTGGGGGAGAACTGCAAAAGGTTATAATAGCAAGGGCATTGGTGCAAGAACCTCAAATACTGCTTTTAGATGAACCAACAAATAATTTAGATTTAAAGAATCAGTTGGAGGTTATGAGAATTATTAGAGATATATCAAAATCTCAAAATATTGCTTCAATTGTAGTTATGCATGATTTAAACTTGGCTTTAAGATACTCTGATAAGTTTATAATGCTAAAAGATGGAGTTATCTATGCTGAGGGAGGAAAAGAGATTATAAGTCCAGAGAATATTAAAGCTGTTTATGGAGTTGATGCCTATGTTGAAAATGTTAGGGGAATTCCAGTTGTTATTCCAATAAGGTAATCTTTTTTATATAGAAATTATATATTATCCATTGGGACTATTTTGGTGTTATTCTTAACGAAGGTTTTATTCAAGTGCAATTTAAAATTTATTTAAATTTACAAAAATAAAAATTTTTAAGTGATGCTTATGGTTGAGTTGTTATCTCCAGCAAATGATTTAACATGCCTAAAAACAGCTATTGATTATGGAGCAGATGCTGTTTATTGCGGATTAAAAGAGCTAAACATGAGAGCTAATGCAAAAAACTTTACAAGAGAGGAGTTGATAGAGGGTATTAAATATGCCCACGACAACAACAGAAAGGTTTATCTCTGCACAAACACAGTTATATATGAGAATGATTTAAAGAAAGTTGAGGAAATCTTAGACTTTGCAAATTCTGCTGAGGTTGATGCTGTAATAGTTAGCGACTTAGGGACTATGCAGTTGGCTAATGAGTTGGGATTGAGAGTTCATGCAAGCGTCCAATGCAACATAACAAACTCCTTAACAGCTAAGTTCTATTCAAAGTTTGCTAAAAGGGTTATACTATCAAGAGAGCTAACTTTAAATCAAATAAGGGAGATTAGAGAGAATTTAAAAAAAGATGGAGTTAATTTAGAGTTAGAGGGTTTTGTTCATGGTGCTTTATGTGTAGCTATAAGTGGAAGATGCTTTTTAAGCTCCTATCTATTTGGAAGGCATGCAAACTGTGGGGACTGCCTACAACCATGTAGAAGGAAGTGGAAGTTGATTAATGAGCATCATGACGGTACTTATGAAGTAGTTTGTGAAGGAAAATATCTACTATCACCAAAAGATTTATGTATGATAGAGCATATTCCAGCATTAATGGAGGTTTTTGATTCATTTAAAATTGAGGGAAGAGCAAAGAATGCAGACTATGTAATGAGAACCACAAAAGTTTATAGGGAGGCAATAGATAGTGTTTTAGACGGCACTTATTATGATAAGCTTGAATACTTCAAAAAAGAGCTTCAGAAGGTTTATAATAGAGGCTATGATACTGGGTTTTACTTTAGAGATATAAATAAAAATCATGATTTCCAATATGAGATAGAAGGAAATGCCTCAAAGTATAGGAAAATTGAAATTGGGAGAGTTGTTAATTTTTACAAAAAGGTTAGTGTGGCAGAGATTGAGCTATGGGGAGATTTAAAAATTGGAGACACAATATTAATAATGGGAAAAACTACTGGCTGTGTTGAAGAGGTTGTTAAATCAATGCAGATAAACCATAAAGATGTAAATATTGCCAAAAAAGGAGATAGAGTTGGGGTTAAGCTAAATCACTTAGTTAGAGAGGGAGATAGGGTTTATCTATTAAAAGAAATAGAGTAGGTTAGATAAATATGATGCTGATTTTGGGGATTGGTTACTTTCTATTAGGGCTTATATTGCTGTATTATGGGAGTGATTGGTTCGTTTTAGGGAGTGAAAGAATAGCAAGGCACTTTAATGTATCAAATTTTGTCATTGGAGCTACTGTCATGGCTATAGGGACTTCTTTACCAGAGATATTAACCTCTGCCTATGCCTCTTACATGCATGCTCCCGGCATATCAATAGGAAATGCCATTGGTTCATGTATTTGCAATATTGGTTTAGTTCTTGGGCTAAGTGCGATTATAAGCCCTATAGTGGTTGATAAAAACCTGCAAAAAAATATTCTTGCCTATCTTTTGTTTGTTGTATTTACTGCAGTTATTGGAATTGATGGATTTTCATGGATTGATGGAATAATTTTACTAATACTTTTTGCATTTTATTTAAGATGGACTATAAAGAATGGAAGTGTAGGGGAGATAGAAGAAAACAATAATAAAAACAGCGGTCATTCAATAGTGTTTTCTTTAGTATTATTAATAATTGGTTTAGTTGGGGTCTTAGTTGGAGCGGAGCTTTTTGTAGATGGGGCAAAAAAGATAGCTACTGCCTTAAATATATCTGATAAGGTTATTGGCTTCACATTGGTGGCATTTGGAACGTCTGTTCCAGAGCTGATGGTTTCTTTAGCGGCGGCAAAAAGAAACCTTGGAGGAATGGTCTTAGGAAATGTTGTTGGAAGTAATATAGCAGATATTGGTGGAGCTTTGGCAGTTGGAAGCTTATTTATGTATCTTCCTCCAGCACCTATCCAAATGGGTGTGCTGACAGTTATGAGTCTTCTGCTATATCTATTTGCAAAATACTCAAAAATTGGCAGATGGCAGGGGTTATTGTTTTTAACCCTATATATAATTGCAATAGCTCTATTGAGGATGGGATAATGATAAAAATAAAGGTTAAGAGATTTGATGGAAAAAAAGAATACTTCGAAAGCTATGAAGTTCCAGAGAATATTACTGTCTTAGGAGCATTGGAATATATAAACAAAAATTATGGAGCTAACATCTTATTTAGGGCATCATGTAGAAATGGGCAATGTGGCTCTTGTGCTTTAACAATAAATGGAGAGCCAAGATTAGCATGTGAAACAAAGGTAGAGGATGGAATGATAATTGAGCCATTGAAGGGATTTAAAGTTATTAGAGACTTAATTGTTGATAGAGAATCATACTACAAAAAATTATTAGGCATAAGAAACTATCTCATAAGGAAAAACTACCCAGAAGGGCTTGAAATCATCCCTCAAAAATATGTTGAAGAGAACAAAGAACTTAGAGGTTGTATTGACTGTCTATCTTGCCTATCTGTATGCCCAGCAAGGGAAGTTAGTGATTATCCCGGCCCAACATTCATGAGACAGTTGGCAAGATTTGCGTTTGATAAGAGGGATGAAGATAGCAGAGAAATAACTGCATACTTTGAAAATATCTACAACTGCACAACGTGTGCAAAGTGTGTTGAGGTCTGCCCAAAAGAGATTGATATTGTACATAAAGCTATAGAAAGATTAAGAGCATTAGCATTTAGTAAGGGCTATTATATAGATAACCACTTAAAAGTTAGGGAAAATGTTTTAAAATACAATAGAAGTGTCGTTGAAGAGGACTTGCCTTTATTAAAACAAGTTGATGATTTCTACCCAGCTGAAAATGAAAAGTTAAGAGTAGCTTTCTTTACTGGATGTTTGGTTGATTTTAGATTGCAGAATGTAGGAAAGGATGCAATAAAGGTTTTAAATGCTCATGGTGTATCAGTTGTTATCCCTAAAAATCAAGTTTGCTGTGGTTCTCCATTCTTTAGAACTGGGCAGAGAGATGTTGCTGAAATGTTAAAAAAGAAGAATTTAGAGATATTTAACAAGTTGGATGTGGATTGTGTTGTAACCATCTGTGCTGGATGTGGAAGCACGTTAAAAAACGATTATAAAGAGAGGGAGTTTGAGGTTAAAGATATAACAGAGGTTTTAACTGAAGTAGGGCTTTTAAAATACAAGCCGTTGAAGATGAGAGTCACTTACCACGACCCATGTCATTTGAGAAGAGGACAAGGCATTTATGAGCAACCAAGGGAGATTTTAAAATCAATTCCAGAACTTGAATTTGTTGATATAGAGGCAAGATGCTGTGGAGCTGGAGGAGGAGTTAGAAGTGGAAAGCCAGATATCGCCAATTTAATAGGAAAAAGAAGGGCAAAGATGATTTACAATGCCAATGTAGATGCTGTAATAACAGTTTGCCCATTCTGTGAATATCACATAAGAGATAGCTTAAAAAGGTTTAAAGAAGAGAATAAATTGGATAAAGAAATAGATGTTATGAATATCGTCTCTTTATTAGCTAAAGTGATTTAATTTTATTTATCCTTTCAGTTAGATATTGAAAGAAGTATAATCCCAACAATTATAAAAACTATGCCAATCATTTGGGAAATTGTTAAGCTCTCTTTTAAAAACATTATCGATAAAGCTACTGTTATTGCAGGGCCTATTGACGATAAAGGCACAACAATACTCGCTTTTCCTTTATATAATGCATAGTATAACAGTAGAGAGCCAATAACAACTAAAATTGCTGATATTATGGCATAACTAAGAATTTTTTGCTCGGTTATAATTATATTCTTATATTTAATTAATATGATCAAACATAGTATAATTCCAACTATGTTTACCACTATCCATTGGAATAATGGGTTTTTTTCACAAACGATTTTTGCAAAAAACGTTCCAACACCATAAAATACAGCCACTAAGAGCCCCAATATTATCGCTATATCCATAGTATCCCAAAAATTAAAAATATGTTATTAAAAACATTAAATATTATCTTTATTGTATTTTAAAATTTGAGGGAAGTATTATAGGTTTTTAACAAACTCCTTTAAAAACTCCCCTAAGCATAGGGGAAGTCCCCTATTCCTATGAAACTTTTAGAAAAAGTTTCATCAAAAATTATAGTATATTAAGCTCCATTAGGTCATTATACCACTATACTTCGAATTCTTACTGTGATACCCCGATGCATTGCTTCCTTGCGGAAGCAATGCCTCTTAAAAATTTTCAAAGTAGATTTTTAACAAACTCCTTTAAAAACTCTCTAAATTCAGGGAATTTTTCAGCTCCAATCTCTACATTTGCCTTTAACCATCCAAGAACATCTCCAATATCATATCTCTTACAGTTAATCTCAACTCCTATAATCTCTTCCTCCTTTAACAATAAATTCATGGCATCTGTAATTTGGATTTCCCCTCCTCTTCCTGGTGGAGTTTCTCTAATCTTTTCAAATATTTTTGGTGACAATAAATAAGCTCCTGTTATAATTAAATTTGAAGGAGCTTCTTCTACTTTTGGCTTCTCTACCATGTTTTTTATTCTATAAATCCCCTCCTCTATCTTTTCTCCATCAATTACTCCATACTTATAAACGTCTTCTTTTGGAACCCTCTCTAAGGCGATAACTGAACAACCATACTTTTCATGGGCTTTTATTAAGTCCTTTACAATATTTTTAGAGTAAATTGTATCTCCAACCATTGCTATAAAGTATTCTTCCCCAACAAACTCCTCCCCGTATAAAATAGCATCTCCTAAACCTTTCTGCTCTTTCTGCCTTACATAAAATATATTTCCTAAGTTGTCTATCTCTTTAATGATTTTCAAAAGTTCATATTTTCCAGATTTTTCTAATTTGCATTCTAACTCATAGTTTACGTCAAAGTGGTTTTCTATCGCCTGCTTACCCTTCCCAGTTACAAATAAAATATCTTTTACTCCTGCTTCTACTAAATCCTCAACAACATACTGAACTATTGGCTTATTCACAACTGGGAGCATTTCTTTTGGTTGTGCTTTCGTTATTGGCAACAGTCGAGTCCCAAAACCAGCTACTGGAATTACTGCCTTCTTTATCATCTTCTCCCTTTAGTAAATTTTTCAGTTAAATTTAAATTATTAACAATCTATAATTATTATTTCAGAGGTATAAAAATTTGGTGGTATTATGAAAAAGTATTTTGAAGAAAGTGCAAATGTAAAGTTAAAATTTATTGAAGAAAATGAGGGAAAGTTAAAAAAAGCCATTGATATTATATACAATGCATTAAAAAATGGGAATAAAATTTTAATTTGTGGAAATGGTGGTTCAGCTGCTGATTCTCAACATTTTGCTGCTGAAATTGTGGGTAGGTTTAAATTAGAAAGGAAAGGACTGCCTGCAATTGCATTAACAACGGATACGTCAATTTTAACAGCTATAGGAAATGATTATGGTTTTGATAAGATTTTTGAAAGGCAAGTTGAAGCTTTAGGAAAAGAAGGGGATGTTTTAGTTGGAATATCTACAAGTGGAAATTCAGAGAATGTTATAAAGGCAGTTAATAAAGCAAAAGAAATGGGCATTTATACAATTGGATTGTTAGGAAAGGATGGGGGAAAATTGAAGGATATTGTTGATTTGGCATTGATAGTTCCTTCCAATAACACAGCAAGAATCCAAGAATGTCATCTAACTATATATCATGTAATATGTGAAGAGGTTGAGAAGAGATTGTTTTAGTGTCTTTTGAAATTAATAAAATTTAGTAAGGAAGGCGTTCATAAATGCCTTATTGTTAGTTATGGTGGAGATTATGGCAATTTCCTATGCTAAGTTGTATGAGTTGATACTTAAAAAGGTTAAAGATGAGAAGGAAGCAAGAGAAATTTATGATATTATTATTGAACTTAATAAAGAAAATAAAATTATTATCAAGAATGAGTTGAAAGATGAATTAAGAAGTGAATTAGCTACAAAGGAAGATATTAAATATTTAGATGAAAAGATTGAGAAGGAAATTAAACTGCTTAGACGAGATATGATAATAATTGCATTAATTATAATTTTATCTATCTATGCTCCCGAAATCATTGGAAAATTATTGTTATTTAAATAAAAAACAAAATTTCTAATAAATAAGGGAGAACATGATAATTGAGGATAGAAGATTATTAGAAGACATCGTAAGAGAGTTAAAAAACCAAAATCTAAAAATTGTTTTTACTAACGGATGTTTTGATATAATCCATAGGGGACATGTAGAGTATTTAAACAAGGCAAAAAAGTTGGGGGATATTTTAATAGTTGGAATAAATTCAGATAAATCCATAAAAAAGATAAAAGGAAATAAAAGACCGATAATTCCTCTATACTCGAGAGCTTATGTTTTAGATAACTTAAAGGCTGTAGATTTTGTAGTTCCTTTTGATGAAGAAACTCCCATAGAACTTATAAAAATAATCAAACCAGATATTCATGTAAAAGGTGGAGATTATAAAGAAGAGGATTTACCAGAAGCAGAGATTGTTAAAAGTTATGGTGGGGAAATAAAAATAATCCCATTAATTGAAGGATTTTCAACAACAAAAATAATAGAATGGGTTTTAGAGAAATATAAATAGAGGGAGAAGATGATAATTGTTTTATAAGCATAGAGGGATGCCCTCTATTGCTATACTCTCTAACACCTCCTCGCTACGCTCGGAGGTGTAAATTAACAAATTGGTATGGTCATTAGATTATTAAAAATTTAAATAAATATTAGTAGAGGGAGAATATGATAATTGTTTTAGGAGAGGTTATGCTTGACAAATATACTTATGGAAAGGTTGAAAGGATAAATCCAGAAGCACCTGTTCCAATATTAAATGTGGTTGAGGAGAGATACACCTTAGGGGGAGCGGGAAATGTCGCAAACAATATAGCTTCTTTAAACCATGATGTATTTTTGATAAGTATTTCTAATAACGATGAATTTGGAAAATGTATTGAAGAGTTATGCAATGAGAATAATATTAAATATTGTTTTGTTTCTGATGGGAGACCAACGATAGTGAAGCATAGATTTGTCGCTATGGGTTATAATCAGCAATTGCTTAGGGTTGATTATGAAAAAATTTATCCAATAAATGATGAACTAAGTAGTAAAATCTTAGAAGTTATTAAGAATCTCAATGGGAAGTCAAATATATTAATAATTTCTGATTATGCAAAGGGATTAATTACAAAGGAACTTATGGAAGGCATAAAAAAAGAATTTAAAGGAAAAATTTTAGTTGACCCAAAACCAAAAAACATAGAGTTTTATAGAGATGTTTATCTAATAAAACCAAATTTAAAAGAGGCTTCCCAAATTTTAGGAAGAGAGATTGAGAATAAAGATGAGGAGTTAGAAAAAGCTGGATTGGAGTTAGTTGATAAATATAATTCAAATTTTGTTATAACAAGGAGTGAAAAAGGAGCTACTTTAATAACTCTCGATGGGGAAATCTTCCATATTCCAACAAAGGTTAAAGAAGTTCATGACGTTTCAGGGGCAGGAGATACGTTTATTGCAGTTTTGGGTTATGCATTAGATAAGGGCTATGATTTAATTGAGGCAGTTAAATTGGCAAATAAAGCAAGTTCAATCGTTGTTGGAAAGGTTGGAACTGCAACAGTTAGTTTGGAAGAGTTGTTTAGTGAGAAATAATATCAATATAACAATAATCATAATCTCCCTGTTCATATCAGAAGTGTTAAAAAGTATTGGGTTGATAGTAAAATAATTTTATTTAAAACATTTTAAGATTTAAAATATGGATGATATTATGAACAAGGCAATTTTTTTAGATAGGGATGGGGTTATCAATAAACGACTAATTGGGAACTATGTTAAAAAAATAGAGGAGTTTGAACTACTGCCTAAAGTTAGGGAGGCGTTAATCGAATTTAAAAAGATGGGTTATTTGTTGATAGTTGTAACTAATCAGCAAGGAATTGCCAAAGGAGTTATGACAGAAGAAGATTTAAAAGTTGTTCATGACTATATGCTTAAATTGTTGCCTGAGATTGATGATATTTTTTACTGCCCACATTTGGAGGGGACTTGTAATTGTAGAAAACCAAGAAACGGTATGCTTTTAAAAGCAAAGGAAAAGTGGAATATTGACTTTAAAAAAAGTTGGATGATTGGAGATAGTGAAAGGGATATAATTTGTGGAAAGAGTGTTGGTTGTAAGACAATAAGGATTCTTTATGAGGATGAAGAAACAGAAGCAGATTTTATTGCTAAAAGTTTATATGATTGTGTTGAGATTATAAGAAAGAGTGGTTAATATGCATGACAGGGCATTAAGTTATTTTTGAAAAATTTAAAAAAGAAATTTGGGCTGTTTCCTTAAATGAAACGTTCAAAACGTTTATATGCTTTTGGAACATTGTAATTATTTGTGATAACAATGGAAAGGTTGTTGAAAATGTCAAACGAATACTTAGAAACAATTAAACTAACTGCAAGATTTAAAATAAAACAAACTCCCAATGAAATAGTTGGTTTATTCTCCACGTATAAGACAATAGTTAATGAACTCTTAAATTATGCCTTTGAAAACAATATTACAAGTTTTAAACGGTTAAAATCTGAAAAGTATAAAGAATTAAGAGAAAAATATCAAAAACTCCCATCCCATTACCTCTATACTGCATGTCAAATAACCACTTCAATATTTAAAAGTTGGAGAAAGAGGCATAGAAAAGGTAGGGCAAGTAAAAAACCAGATTTTAAGGGCAGTGTGATAATGTTAGACGACCATTTGTTTAGATTAGATTTAGATAATGGTTTGGCAAGAATTTCAACACCGAAGGGGAGGGTAGAAGTAGAACTTTTTGTTTCAGAGTATCATAAAAAGTTTAAAGACTGGAAGGTTGGACAAGCATGGATTGTTAGAAGAAAAGATGCTTATTATCTAAACGTAGTATTCTCAAAGAATGTTTTGATTAAAGAAGGGGAGAGTGTTGTAGGAGTTGATTTGAATGAGAATAATGTTACTATCGCTACAACTAACGGTATAATACAAATTATAACTAATGAGAGGACTGTTAGGACTTCTTATTATGTTAAGAGAAGAAAAATCCAAAAGAAGGTTGAAAATGAGGATAAGAAGAAAGAATTATTGGAAAAGTATGGTAATAGGGAAAGGAATAAGATTACTGACATTTATCACAAGGTTGTTAATAAGATAATCGAAATTGCTAAGAGTGTTAATGGGGTTATTGCCTTAGAGGATTTAAAAGAGATTAGAAACAAGATTAAATACTCTAAAAAGTTGAATGGTAGATTGCATAGGTGGAGTTTTAGGAGATTACAAGAGGTTATTAAGTATAAGGCTAAACTTAATGGGATTAAAGTTATTTTTGTGAATCCACATTATACTTCCTCCCGATGCCCGATATGTGGGGGTAAGATGAGCCCGAATGGGCATCGGGTTTTAAAGTGCGAGGATTGTGGTTGTATTTTAGATAGAGATGTTGTTGGTAGTTTGAATATAATGCTTAGGGGGTTTAAACTATTATTTAACAAACCGAAGGATGTGGGGAGTCCCGTTCCCCCCGAAAGCCCCTTATTAGGGGAAGACTCTCCACTACAAATTATACAACAAATTATACAAATGTTCTAAATGTTTCATAAGTAGTGGAGAGTCGGAACGGACATTATATTAGATGATATTATAGACTTTGATTGTTGATATTATGGTTGAATACGGAATTCTAATTAATGTTATAATTAAAAGTGAAAATGAATTTAATAAATTAAGGTATAGTAGTTTTTACTCAACGATTTTAAATGAAGGTGTTGAGATTTTATAAAAAACATGATGGTGGATATTTATGAAATTTTTTAACAGGGAGAAAGAAATAAAAGAAATTCTATCAATCTTAGAAGGGGAGCCAAATAATATTTATTTTATTTATGGTCCTTTAAACAGTGGAAAAACAACCTTAATAAAATACATTATAGAAAATAGGATAAGTGACGATTACAAGGTTTTTTATATCAATTTTAGAACTTATTTAATCTCAGAAAAAAAAGAATTCATTGAAGCTATCTTCACTACTAAAAAAGATGACTTCTTTGAGAAGATTAAGGACAAATCAGAGGTTTTGAATTTAATAACCAAAGGAGCTAAGATTTTAACTGGTATTCCAATTCCTGAGATTGAATTTGATAAGTTATTTGAAGAGAAGATAAACGATGTTTTTCAGTATTTAAACACCTTATTATTAGAAGTTAAAAAGAGTGGGAAACAACCAATTTTAATCTTTGATGAGTTTCAAATGATTAAAGATGTCGTTCTTAACGGGCAGAAGTATTTATTAAAAGAACTATTTCAATTCTTAGTTTCTTTAACTAAAGAACAACATTTATGTCATGTTTTTTGTTTAAGCTCAGATAGCTTATTTATTGAGTATATCTATGGGAAAGCTGAATTAAAAGGGAGAGTTGACTATATCTTAGTTGATGATTTTGATAAAGATACAGCTTTAAAGTTTATTGATTTTCTATCAGGAGATTTACTAAATAGACATTTGTCTAATGATGATAAAGAGCTAATTTATAACTATGTTGGTGGAAAGGCAAAGGATATTTATGATGTTATTGTTAAGTTAAAACTTGGTAAAGATTTGAAAGAGGTTTTGGAAACAAAACTTGGGGAGGAGTTAAATCACTTAGAAGAATTATTAGAGAAGGTTGAGGAGGATTATGAAAGCGTGAATTATGATGAAGTCTTAGAGGTATTAAAATTGTTTAAAGATAACTATGAAGTTCCAAAGAATAAGATAAAAAGGAAAATTAGGATATTTTTAATTAAGGAGAATATTTTATTTTTAAATTCACAAAAAAGGATTTTAAAACCACAGAGTTTTTTAGTCTGGAACGCTATAAAGAGATTGTTATAAAAAAATATGGTGAATAAGTTGAGTTATAAAGAGAGGGCAATAAAGGGCATTGGTTGGAATTTTTTACTTTTAATTTTAGCAGCACCCATTGGATATTTAGTTAGAATGCTCTATGCAAATGAAATTCCTAAGTTGGAGGTTGGTTTATTTTATGCTGTTTTAGACTTTTGTTGTATGGTTGCTATTTTTAAAGATTTAGGGTTAAGTGCTGCTTTAGTTAGATATATTCCAAAATTTTTACATGAGAGGAGGAAAGATTTGATTAAATCAGCCATAGTTAGCGTTGGAATTTTGCAAAGTTCTGTTTCTCTAATTATAACGATTTTGATAATTTTATTGGCTCCATTTATTGCTGAATTTTATATAAACAATCAGGGGCAATTTACCGGGCATTTGGATTTGGTTATTAATGTTTTAATTATTTTGAGTATTGGATATTGGTTTCAGAGTATTATGGATGTTATTTCCAATTCTATACAGGGTTTTCAAAATCAGAAGTATTTTGGAACCATAAATTTTGTTAGGATATTTTTAATTTTGGTTCTATCAGTAGTGTTTATTTACATATTTGGAATGCATAGTGTTTTCACTCCAACTTATGCTTATACATTAGCCCCAATTTTAATGATTTTGGTTTACGGATACATATTTATTAAAAAGATTTTTTCAGAGTTCTTTAAAGAGAGATTTTTATTTTCAAAAAAATTAGTTAAAGATTTATTTTCTTATGGATTGCCTTTAATGATTGGTAGTGCTGGAAGTTTAGTTTTAGGGTATGTTGATGGGATTTGCTTAACTTATTTTACTGGTTTAAATGCTGTTGCTGATTATAGGAATGTTGCTATGCCAACCGTCTCTATTTTAGGTTATTTTGCCTCTGCTGTTGGAGCTGTTTTATTCCCAATGAGTTCTGAGTTATGGGAGAAGGGTTATAAAGAGGCGTTGGGTTATGGGGTTGAGAGAATTTGTTTATATTCATTTGTTTTAGTCCTACCAATGGCAATATTAATGGCATATTTTCCAGAGGTTATTATAAACTTGTTTTTTAATCCTCAATATTTATCAGCTGCTCCTGCTATAAGGATTTTAAGTTTGGGAACTGTATTTTTAACTTTGAATAATATAGGATTTACTGTGTTAAATGGTATTGGAAAGCCACACTTATCAACTAAGATTTTATATGGTGGAGCTATTTTTAATTTGGTGTTTAATATTTTGCTGATTCCTAAGTTTGGGATTGTTGGAGCTTCTTTGACTACAATTTTCAGTTACTTAATTATGTGGATTTTACAGGCATGGTATTTAAGTAGATTTTTGAATTATTCATTTTTAATTAAAAAATGGATTTTGGCTGTTTTAGTTGGGATTTTTAGTTTAATTCCTTTGATGTTGGTAACGAAAATTATAAGTAATGTTGTTTTACAGTTAATTGTTGGTGGGGTTGTTTATTTTGGAGTTTATTTGATTGGAATTTTAGGGTTGAAAATAATTAATATAAATGAAATAAAAAATATAGTATCTTCCCTTAAGATTAAAAATTAGTCTATACTTCAAATAAAATTTTGTTTATTTCTTCGACTATTAAATCAACTCTGATTTTATCCACAAAATCATTATTTTTTTCCTGTAAGATTTCATAAACTACTTTATAGTCCCAATCTATATAATAAATATATTTCTTAAGATTCTGAGAAGTTATTGATTTCTCAATAATATGTTTTCTATCTTTTCTAATTATTTGATACTCATTTTTTGAAAATGGTCTCCAAACTTTTTCGTTAGTGTAAAGAATTATTTCAAATGCATTAGTTGGAAGTTGTAAAAAATTAAACCCTCCTCCATCAACACCTATAACTAATTTTGAATGCATAGCTAAATACATTAGAGACCATAAATCATATACCTTTTCTAAGAATATAACATTTTCCTTTTTGATAATAGATTTTAATCTTTTTAGATAATTTTGAGATGGGTCATCTATAACTACTATTTTTCCTTCATAATTAATATTTTCGATTAAATACTTCCACTGCTCTATATTTAAGTTTCTAAACTCTTTATTACCTACAAAAATTATAATAAAATCTTTTAATGAGTTTATTAACGTATCAATTTCTTTATTATGGTTGTTAATAATATACTCTTTTAATTCTTTAGGAAATTCTTCTATATCTTCTAAATTATCAAAAATCATAGAGTATTTTTCTATTAATTGCATTTTGCTCCCAAAAACATAAAAATCGTTAAATACATAGTCGGAATATTTTAAATTTAGTAAGAATGACTTAAAATGTATTTGATAGTAATTTTTAAATCTTTCAGATAAATGAAAATCTCCTTTTAAATCAACAAAAGTTATATTTTTGTTTTTTTCTATAAAAAGATTTTTTAAGTATGTTGCTATAGAAGATAAGATATTAAATAACAAAGATTTAATCGAAAACTCAAAATCGCTAAATTTAAAATCTTTAATCTCCTCAATCTCAACAAATGGTTCTAAAACCCATTTATTATATGGAGAGCATAGAACTTTAAACTTTATACCTTTATTTTTTAGTGCTAAGAAAAATGGAAGGGTAACTATAGCATCTCCAATTCTATCTGTTCTATTAAATAGAATTAGAGTTTTAGTTAAGTCTATATTTAGCCTTCTTTTTTTAAATAGGATATTATAAGATATGTTCGATATGAGTATTGACAACTTTAATAAAAAATATAATAGTTTTTTGTTCATATTTATCACTTCCAAAAGTGCCAATCATCTTTGCTTATTTGTTCGCATTTGAACCCTAATTCCCTCATTAGCTTTAATGTTTTTTCTTTATTTGGATTTGAATCCCAAATCTCCATAGTTATATCTACATTATTCAGTTTTTTAAATGTTTTAATACCACCTTTGATTACACCATATTCATGTCCTTCTACATCTATTTTTATTAATCTGATTTTGTCAATGTTTATATTATATTCTTTTACAATTTCGTCTAATCTCTTAGTTTTTATTTTTAAAATTTTAGCATATTTTGAAAATTCATCTCTTTTTTCTCTAATTCTTGAACTACACTCAAAACCTTCAAAATATTCAAACTCAAATTCGTTTTCTTCATCAGATAAAGCATAAGGAATCAATACGACATTGTTTAAATTGTTTAATTTAACATTTCTTTCAAGTTGTTTAAATATTGGCTCTGCCGGCTCAAATGCATAAACTTTATAACCTCTTAAAGCATTCAATACAGTAAATCTACCAATATTTGCTCCAATATCCAAAAATATCTTATCTTTGTTCATTTTATATTTTTGATAATTATCATTAAAAACTTCTTGAACATATTTTTCATAATTATTTTGCATAGCATACCATCCATCTATTGAACTTGCTATAAACTTACCATAAGGAGTGTTAAACAAGAATTCTTTATTTAACATTGTTTTAAATTTAAAGTCATATTTTTTAAAAAAATCTAATTTTGTTCTTCCTTTTAAGCAATTCCATAATTCCAATATACTTATTCTAATTAAGAAATCTATATTATAGTTGGAATATCTCCATAGCTCATTTATTAATCCTAAAGTGCTTCTAATACTCATGCTATCACCCATTAATTTTTCACCAAATCTACAATAACATTATAAACATCCTCTACTTCAATTAAATCCATACACTTTCCATTCAATTTACATTCTTTAAATTCACCTTTATGAACATTTATGCAAGGAGAGCAATCTAAACTTCTCGCTTTATAAATGGCAATATTTCCTTTACCAAATGGAGCAAATCTCTCTGGTAAATTTGGCCCAAATAAACCAATCGTCTTAGTCCCCATAGCAGCACTTAAATGCATAGGCCCAGTATCGTTAGAAACAAACACTTTAAACTTAGTCAATAAATAGGCAAACTCTCTCAAATTAGTTTTACATGCAAAGTTAAATACTCTATCCCGATATTTATTATTAACTAAATTTAAAATTTTCTCATTTATTTCATAATCCCCCATACTTCCAGTCAAAACAACATAAAAACCATCTTCAACTAATTTTTCTATCAATTTAGCAAACTTCTCTTTTTTCCAACTTCTCCATGGAGCTGTTTCAGCAGTTCCACAATGAATGCCAATTAATTTTTTATCATCTAAGTCATATTCTTTTAATAGTTTATTAACATTCTCTTTATCTTTTTCCGTATATTTTAAAGGAACCAGTTTTTCTGGTTTATAGTCAATATCAAAAGGTTTTAACATATTACAAAAATTATAAACAGCATGAATCTTATCATTATATTCAATCTTGAAATCATACAACTTATCTCTAAAAAGTCCTTTAAATCCAATAACATCTCTACCTAAAAACCAGCCTAATATGGCAGATATATTAAGATACGGCTCTGTATCAATAACAACATCGTATTTTTTAAATTTTTTTAAAACTTCCCAAAAATTTTCAAAATCAATAATTTCATCAACAAAGTCAACATTTTCAAAAACCCCTTTACTTCTCTTTGTTACTAAAACAGAAACATTATATCCCTCATCTTTTAATTTTTTAATCATTGGAAGTGTCAGTAAACTCTCCCCTAAAGTCCATAATCTAATAATTAAAACATTCTTTGGCTTTTTATCTGTCAAATTCTTATGTGTTTTAGTTTTAAAAATAGATAAAAGTGATATTATTAAATTTCCAATATATTTATCAACACTTCTTAATATCGAAATTTTATTCATAGTTTCACATCTTGAAACTTTTTATCTTAATATCTCCATATTTTTCAGAACTACAATAACTACAAACTCCGCACCTTGGAGAATTAATTATTGGTAGGAATAATCATCTATATCATAACCTTTATTCTTCAGCACGGTCTATCAGCACACATTCATTACAAAAAATTTTTATTATAATGCTAAAAATATTCTATTCCTGTAAAAGTCCTATAATCTCTCTTATAGCATGCCACTCAATTATCGAAGTTGGCTTAATTATCCCATTTATTACATCATAAAATAATATCTCATTCTCAATTAAAAACTTTATATACTTCATCTCTTCTTTTGTAACTTCTCTGTGATAGGAGATTTTTATCTTGTCCTTAAACTTAGATAAAACCCCATAAATTTTATCTTCATCTAAGTCAGTTGTATCTATAAGGTATTTTAGCCCATCTTTTTCAACATTAATCCATTGTTTTATAGTTTGTTCAACAGACAAACCTAATTTTTTATTATTTATCAGTTGAGAAATCTCATAAGGTAATGATAAATAATTTAAACAATAGTTTATCTCTTCTTCACTAAAATCTTCTTCTTTTAAAATATTTCTTATGGCCCCTTTCCTCAACCAGTCAATTAAATAGTATTCAGAGGCATTTTTTAATGTAGAATTCCTATAGATTTCATCAATGAATAAAGTATCAGATGTTATACAAATAACATGGCACAAATGCTCCATTTTAGTTAGAGAGACGAAGAGATTAAATAATTCATTTAATAGGGACTTATCTCCGTTGCCATCTCCGTTAAAATAAATATTCTTCAACTTCTGCAGTTCATCAATTATTAAAACTGGTCTCTTTCCATCTTCAATAACAGCATTTATACTTGATTTTATCTTTTTAAAAACATCGTTTAAGCTTAACTTAGAAAAATCATAATTTTCTTCAATTCCTATTTTAAAAACCTTCAAATCCAATATCAAATTATTCTTTACATACTTCATTCTGTCCTTTTCAAAAAATACCTCTAAAAACTCCTCCTTACTATATGTTGCATGCTCTCTTAGATTGTAATAGAAAAATATTATATCACTATTTTCCAACTCCTTAATAACCCTCCTCATTACTGTAGATTTACCAGATGATTTTGGACCATAAACGAATAAAATAGAGTTTGGCTCTAATTGGACATAATTCTTTAAATAATGCAATTCTTTGTCTCTATTATAGAATTTCATTATAAATCACCAAAAATTTATTTTTCATAACAATCATTGTTATTCTCTTTTAATATTCTCATTAAATATATAAATCAGATAACTAATAATCAATAAAGTATAAATCATCAACTCAAAGCTTATTGGTGTCTTAGTTGGCTCGTTTATATAAACATCTTTTAGAACATAATATGGATTATAACTTTCATTCCCAATTAAATTCACACCTTCAACTTTTAAAACATTTTCTCCATTTTTTAAATAATCTGTTATATCTATAGAGATATTTTTCTTATATGCGGGAGATGTATCATCGGAATCATCAATTGTATAAACCAAATTTTCATTTAAATAAATATTTACCTGCATATTCTCTTTTATATTTCCATAATGAACAAAACTAAGTTTGTAAGTATAATTTTCGACTTTATTCATATTAAATGTTATTGTTTTAGCAGGATTGCTCTCGGTTACCTCAATATATCCCAAATAATAACCAAAACTACTATTTAAAAATAAAATAAGAGCTAATATTATCAAATATTTTCTCATAAGACTCCCTTTTCAATAATTTCCAAAAATCTCTCTTTTTCCCAATTACCAAAATATATACACTTTCCTCTTAGATTCAAATGGTTCAATGTTAATCCATCTTTTAAATAAATAAGCTTGGGAACTTTTGCATAAACAGAAATGTCTCCCTTATTCACAAATATAAATAATGGCCTTAAGAAATCAACTTTTTCATGGGAATAGGCAACATTAACCAAAGTTGGATAATATTTTAGTTCAATTTCTTCCCCAAACAAACTTAAAATCTTATCCCATATTGATTGTCTAACATAGATATATTGACATTTAAAGTTTTTGTTATTAAACTTTAAGTTAAAGTAATTTATTTCATAATTATCTAATTTTTTCTTAAATAAGCTTATTTTCTTTGCCAGTTTTTTCTTATACTTTTTAACATCCTTCTCATCAGGCAATTCCCTATTGATTATTAATTTTTTAACCTTATTCTTCTTACCAATCTTATAAAGTCCATTTAAGGCAGAGACATATTCTTTTAAACAAACTCCTTTAAAATAATATTCCTTTCCAAAAATTAGCTGAGGAATATCGCTGATATATTCCTTAGGAACAATATTTATACATCTTTTTAGAAATTCATTCCCCAATCTTATTTTTTCATCGTAAGTTAATGAGTTTAAAGTATTTCTCGGAGATAACTCAATATTCTTTAAAAATAAAATACTCTCTTTTTCTTCCCTAAATACAGGAATTTCATTAAAAAATAGTAAGCTTTTAAATAGAGGATAGTTCTTCCCATAGAATAATAAATCATCCTTCTCAACAATGCCAAATTTATCTAAATTTAAATTTTTAATTTTCTCAAACTCATTCAAATAACTTAATTTTAAAATATAGGCGAAATCTTTTGCATCCTCATAATCCAATATAATTTCATCACAAATTTTATCAAAAGCCATAGATTCCACTCAAAACTTATTTTAATCCAATTAAAGTTTTTACAATTTCATAAGCATAAGGATTTAAAATAACTACAGCAAGTAAGGTAATTATTACCAATATTTTTATTTGAGTAATATCGTTTCTAACTTCATAGATTTTATTATCAACATACCTTAAAATCCTCTCCTCCATTGCTTTCATTTCTTCTCTAACTAAGTCAATTTCATTTTTAAGTTCTGTTTTAGTTAATAAGATATCTTCTTTTGTAGCTAACTCATTTTTTAACTCATCTTTTAATTCATTTTTAATAATAACTTTTTCGTTCTTAAATTTATCTTCAATTCTTTGTTCATTTTCTTTTATAAATTCTTCAACAATTTTGTATAACTCTTCTGCCTTCTTTTCATCCTTAATATTTTTATATATCAACTCATATAACTTAGCATAGGCGATAGCCATAAAATCACCCTCATAAAATTCATATGTTTTTGTGTTTTTGTTATTTAAATTTTTTAATTTTTTATAGTCTCTTTATTGACTAATCTTGCCCTTCTGCAAGCCCTGTCTCTTTAAATTTATGAATTGGCTCTTTTCAAAAGGACTTTCGCAATTTTTATATATTAGATTTATTTTTGGAATTTAGACATCCAAAGGATGTCAATATACAATAGAGTATTTATCCTGCGAAAGTCCTTTTCCAGTTATATAAGCGAAAATTTTATCAACATCAATCCTTTCATCTTCCTTATCAATCTTATACTTTTTGAAGTATCTTATTACATTCCAAATATCTCTCTTTAAGTAGAATTCAGCGTCTGGATGGTATTTAGGAACCGCCTGAGGCCAGTCAATAATAACAAAATCCCCATTCTCATCCAATAAAATGTTAAATTCACTCAAATCTCCATGTATATATCCAATTTCATAAGCTTTTTTAACCTCTTCAATAATTTTCCAGAATAAGTCTTTAATTTCCTCTTTACTCATAAATTCTGATAAATCTAATCTCTTCAACTCTTCTCCAACAACTTTACCCATAATTATGGCATGTCTATTCCACTCTATTGGTTCAGGAACTTTAACTGTTGGGAATAACTCATTTAAAATCTCAAATTCTCTCTCAGCCGTTAATCTTGAAACATAGAGCCAGCTTATATGATGTTTATCAGCTAAATACCCTCTATACCTCTTCCCTCTTGTAAAGCATGTTCTTCCATGCTTATGGAATTTTAAAACTGCCTCTCTTCCATCACTTAGCAAGACAGTATAAACATCTCCTTCCTTACCAACACCTAATTTATTGCCTATAGCTTTTAATATTCCTTTTTTAACAAATGCATTTACAGCTAAAGCATCATAGCCTCCCATTGAGACAGCATAACCATAAGTGCTTCTTACAACAAACCCAAATTTGTTCAGTCTCTTTAATCTATATAACACATCCTTTTCAGGCATCTTTGCCTTTCTAACAATCTCATCTAATGGCACCCACTCATGATATCTCATTGACAATTCTATAATTTTTAATATTTTAAAATCTTCATCTTGTGCCTGTCTTAATGCCTCAATTAGTTTTTTAATTATGATTATCCCCTCCTTTTTTATGTATGCTTATAGTGTCTTTCAAAAAATTCTTAGATTAACTATATATATTAATGAACGCCTTTCTTGGAAAGGCATTCAAAACTTCCTTAATAAATTTTATTGGTTTTGAAAGACACTATTTAATCCCAAATAATAGCTGTTTTAAACTGTTTAGTTTTTTGTGAGTATTTGTGAGTGTATGGGAGTATTGAGTTTTCGAAATGTTTATATATTATTTTTATGCATAGTTTATAATGCCACTCCAATTAACTCTAAATTTTCCTAAACCTCTTTTAAAAATATTAAAGCAGCCAACTAACTGTCAAATTGGTGGGTGGAGTTGGGGTCCCCACGACAGGGGCAGAGGTTTCTATTAAGAGGCTGATGACGCCCAAGTCCAATGTGGGGCATTTACTCACCAACGCTCACATTGGACAGACCCCTTATTAATTCTATTGCATTAGGATTTGTCAAAATATAAAGCAATATCAAAATTATAAACCCAATAGTCATTTTTTTATCCAATTTATAAAAGCTCTCATCTATTTTCTTATCCAAATAATGGAACTTATCATCAACATACCTTAAAATCCTCTCCTCCATAGAATTCATTCTCTCCTCTAAAAGGGCAATATCCTTCTTAGTAGCCAACTCATCCTTTAACTCATCCTTCAATTCAGCTTTAAAAACTGGCTTCTGCTCCTCAAAATTTTTAGAAACCTCTTCCTTACACTTTTTCGCAAAATATTCTTCAATAATCTTACAAATTTCTTCAGCTTCTTTTTCATCCTTAACATTTTTAATAAGTTCATACAATTTACTATATACCACTGCTGCCATAAAATCACCAAACTTTATAAAAAATTTAATTTTTTATTATTTAAATTTAACTAAACTCTCAATCGTCTTAACATTAGCCATTCCTTTCCTTTCTGTTTCTTCCCACTCATTTTCTGGAATTGAATCAGCAACTATTCCAGCACCAACTTGGATATAGCCCTTATCTTTTGAGATTACAAAGGTTCTAATTGTTATTGCTAAATCCATTAAATCGTCCCATCCAAAGTAACCAACTCCCCCACCATAAGGCCCTCTCCATGTCTTTTCAAGCTCTTCAATAATCTCCATCGCTCTAACTTTTGGGGCTCCACTCAAAGTTCCAGCTGGGAATGTAGCTTTTACAGCTAAGAATGAATCATAGTTATCTTTTAACTCCCCAACAACATTACTTACTATATGCTGAACATGGGAGTATTTCTCAATAATCATAAAATCTGTAACTTCTACAGTTCCAAATTTTGATATCTTTCCAATGTCATTCCTTGCTAAATCTACAAGCATAACATGTTCAGCTCTCTCTTTCTCGTCACTTAACAGCTTTTTCTCTAACTCTTTGTCTTCTTCCTCTGTCTTACCTCTCCTTATTGTTCCAGCTATAGGTCTTGTTATAACCAATCTCTTCCCATCTTTATAGTCAGTTCTAACTAAAATCTCTGGTGATGAGCCAATAATCTTTCTATCACCAAAATCTAAGTAATACATGTATGGAGAAGGATTTATTTCCCTAACCTTTTTATAAATCTCTAAATGGTCTAAGTTATCCAAATCAATCTCTATTCTTCTTGATAAAACCACTTGGAATATATCTCCAGCAAAGATGTATTCCTTAGCCTTTTTTACTGCCTCAATGAACTCTTCCTTACTCATGTTAGATTTGATTTTTAATTCTTCTTTATGTTTTATAGGTTTTTCTTCTTTCTCTTTGCTATCCTTAGTCTTTCCTTTTTCTACAATTTTTTCAAGTTCTCTAATACCTTCTTCATCCTCTGCTATTAAATTAATAACCTTTTCCTTCAAATCAAATGAAATAAAGTCCTTAACAATAAAGAACTCTGCATCAGGGAATTTTAAATCATTTATTGGCTTTGGATTGATGTTTGATAAGTCTATCCAGTATCTGATAATATCATAGCTTAAATATCCAACCAAACCTCCCTTAAATCTTGGTATTGGTTCAATGTTGGATATATCAATATATTTAAGATATTCATTTCTAACTTCTCTTAAAGCATCTAAGGGACATTCATATTTCCCTTCTAAATCCTTAACCTTATCTCCAAATTCTGTAAAGCTTTCAACTTTTAACTTTCCTTCTTTAAACGCTAATTTTCCCTCTGCTCTTCCTAAGATTGAGTATCTTGCAACCTTTGGAACTCCCTCTGCTGATTCCAACAAAAATGTATTTTCTCCCCTAATTTGCTCATAAACATCTAATGGACAAACATCCATTTTTATCTTTTTAATTATCATTCTATCCCCAAAAAGATTATTTTGTTGTTATCTCAATGCCATTTTCGGTTATCAATATTGTATGCTCCGATTGGCTAACTATGCCGTTTTCTCTCTCTTTTAATACTGGATAGCCATAAATGCATGAAGCCCTAATTAATGAGTTTAAAGCCAATCTCTCACTCTCACTTTTTAAAACCCATCTCTCAGCAAATGGTAGATAAGGATAATTTTTTGCTATAACATCTAAAATTCTTTTTGCCTGTGGTAACCTAATTGGTCTTTTGGCTAAGAACTTATATATGTTTCCTATTTTCCCATCTTTAACCATTCCAAAACCGTTTGTTGCAAATGGCTCTATAGCTACCAAATCTCCAACATCTATATACTGATTAGTCCTTTCATAAACATTTGGAATGCTAATACCAGTATGCAACTCATATCTATGCATTACATGTCCAGAGAGGTTAGATATTGGCTTGTAGCCATAACTCTCAATAACCTCTTGAATAATCTTTCCCATCTCTCCAATATTCATTGGTGGATTTATCTCTTTAATAACTGTGTATAATGCATCTTCAGATGCCTTTACCAAATCTTTATAGGAGTTTGATAAATCTATTGTGATGGCAGTATCTGCAATATAGCCATCTACATGAGCTCCCAAATCCAATTTAACAACATCTCCCTCTTTAAACTCTAAGTTATCATTTAATTTTGGTGTGTAGTGGGCAGCTATCTCATTAATTGATATGTTGCATGGAAAAGCTGGCTCTCCTCCTAACTCTCTAATTCTATTTTCAACAAATTCAGCAACTTCTAATAGCTTAACTCCAGGCTTTATTAGCTTTTTTGCTTCCTCTCTAACCTTAGATGCAATTTTTCCAGCTTCTATAATTTTTTCATATCCTTCAATCTCCATACTTTCATCTCTTTATCTTTTTTATTTATCTCTTTATAACAATTGTTAAAATGTCTTCATCCTCTAATTTATGGTCTAATCCAACTCTCTGCCCAGGATGTTTTGCAGATTTTCCCCAAACTTGAGCATATCTGAAATTTCTAACGAAATCTTTATGTAGTTTTTCACAAACATCTTTTACAGTAGCTCCTCTTCTCATAATTAGTGGTTCATCAAAATCTGGCTTTTTCCCTTGTGGTTTTAAATAAATCTTTATAAATCCTAGTTTTTCATAGATTTTATCTTTCAATAAATCCAAGTTAATTCCTTTATTCCCAGAAACTAAAACATACTCTTTACCAAATTCCTCTAATTTTTGTTTTATATATTTTAGATATTCTTCATCAGCTAAATCTATCTTATTTACAACCACTAAAGATGGAATGTAAACTCTATTCCCTGCCACAACATCAATAAATTGTTCTAAGGTTATATCCTCCCTTATAACAACATCTGCGTTGTGTATTCTATATTCATTCAATATTGCTTCAATTGTATCTTCATCTATATGGGTTAATGGAACGGTTGAGCTAACATTAATCCCTCCTCTATCTTTAACTTTAATTTTAACATCTGGTGGCCTTTGGTCTAATCTAATCCCAACATTGTAGAGCTCTTTTTCAATAACTGGAAGGTGTTCTAGGGTGTAAATATCTACAGTTAATAAAATCAAATCAGCACTTCTTACTGCAGATAAAACCTCAGTCCCTCTACCTTTTCCTGAGGATGCACCAACAATAATACCTGGTGCATCTAAAAGCTGAATCTTAGCCCCTTTATGTTCCATAACTCCTGGAACAATTGTTAAGGTGGTGAATGCATAGGCTCCAACTTCTGATTTAGCATTTGTTAATTTATTTAGCAGAGTGGATTTTCCAACAGATGGAAATCCAACAAAAGCTGCAGTGGCATCTCCACTTTTCTTTACAGCATAACCTTTTCCTCCTCCACCTCCCCCTCTACTTTGAGCCTGCTCCCTCAATTTAGCTAACTTAGCTTTTAACCTACCAATGTGTTTCTGTGTAGCTTTGTTATATGGTGTCCTTTTTAATTCCTCCTCTATCCTTCTAATTTCCTCTTCAATTCCCATATTTCCACCCCATAAGGGCAAAGTCCCTATTGGGTATCCCCACATTATTTAAATAAAGTGGGGCTGAATGTAGTGAAGCCCCACTCTGGGTATACCAATAGGGCGATAGCCCTATGGTCTTTCTGATTTCCTCTTCAATTCCCATAGCATCACCAATAATATTGGAATTTCATAAAAATAAAAATTCCCTATAAGAGAATAACAAAAATAGCATTTATAATTTTACTCAATGTATTTATTATAAATTGCATTTATCATTATTTAATAAAATAGTGAAAAAAGAGAGGTGATTTATAATTCATCAACTAACTTGATAATCTCCTTAACTCTGTCATCAACTATGTAGTAGAAGTTCCATGTCCCTTCTTTTCTTGCTCTAACAATTCCTGCTTTCTTTAAAATGTTTAAGTGGTGTGAGATTGTTGGCTGCGGCTTTTTCAACTCATCTATTATTTTACAGACACACATACTTCCATTATCGCATAACAGCTTTAAAATCATTAATCTTGTTGGGTCTCCAAATGCTTTAAATATCTCTGCTGCTTTTTCGTACTTCTCCATGCTATCCCTCACCTACCTATTTTTATATTTTTACTGATTACTATTAAAATGTTTGGGTATATAGCTGGATTTATATTCTTTCATGTTGATGTTTAAATTGTAACCAACTTTACTATAATATATTACTAGTATTTAAATATTTTGGTTTTGTTCATTTCAACAGGAGTTTCGCATTGTGTATATGCACTTTGGAACTTTGATGCTAAGGACATCAATAGTGTTTTTCAAAATACTTTGAAAGAACCTTTTAGTAAAAGCTTCCCCGAACAACCTTTAAGAAAAGGTTAATCAAAAAACTTTTTGTGGGTATACCACAGGACTTTCCACAGTTTTTAGATTATAAGGAATTTAGATGCCAATAACATCAATATTCAATAGAAAAATTATTCCTGTGAAAGTCCTGTGCCAATTAGGGGCATAGCCCCCTATGGCCTCTGGAATACTTAAGGCACTGATGGATAGGTTTAAATATTCCTTATTAGTCTTAATAACTTTAAAAAACACTAATTTTTCCTAATTTTTCTCTGAAAATTTTTTTCCTGTGAAAGTCCTATTCAGCTTGGAGGTGTCAATCTCAACCTTAATAATCTTTGGATTATCAACACCCTTCAATGTCTCAATCATTGCCTTAATTGTGTTACCTACAATCTGGGAGACAAAAGGAACAGCAGGAATTATTTTACCATCAACAATTATTTTTATACCTTTCGCTAATACACAGTCATCCCACTTAGCCTCACCTTCAACAACTGCCTTGACAAATGTTTTACAATTATAACCGCAGTGCTTACAGTTTAAATTCATTGTGGGGATTATAGCTTTTTCATAAATAACTTTTAAAACATCATCAATGTTGTAGTTGTAATCTTCAATTATCATTGCTGTATGTTCATCAATTAAATCACTTCCATCCTTATCTTTAAGCATAACTATCTTAGGGATGTTTAACCTCTTTAAAGCCTCTTTAAAACCTTCTATAATAACAAAATCTATATCGTAATCTGATAGTATTGATAAAATATTTTCTAAGTCCATTCTATCTGTGAAGAATACAGTCTTATTGTCGGTTGCTAAAACTGTTATTTTAGCCCCAGCATTTGAGAATCTATATGTATCACTTCCTTCCCTATCTACTTCCACATCTTCTATTGTGTGCTTGATAACGGCTATTTTTTTATCAGAATGTTTTAGAATTTCTTCAATTAGGGTTGTTTTACCAGAATCTTTATAACCAATAACGCCTATAACTCTCATGCTATCACCACAGATATAAAAACTGTAGGTTTAACATATTTAAATTTTATGCTTATAATTATTTAATTATCTCATAACACTTGAAAATGAGGGATAGTATGATGTTTGTTCATATAGCTGATAATCACTTAGGCTATAGGCAATATAACTTAGATGAGAGAGAAGAAGACATTTATAACTCATTTATATCCTGCATAAAAAAGATTTTAGAGATAAAGCCAGATGTTGTTTTGCATAGTGGGGATTTATTTAATGATTTGAGGCCTCCAGTAAAAGCTATTAGGTTAGCTATGCAGGCGTTTAAAAAGTTACATGAAAAAAATATAAAGGTTTATATTATTGGAGGAAACCATGAAATGCCTAAAAGATTGGGAAGGGAATCACCATTAGCTTTATTAAAAGATTATGTTAAAATTTTAGATGGGAAGGATGTTATAAACGTAAATGGGGAAGAGATATTTATCTGTGGAACTTATTATCATAGAAAGAGTAAAAGAGAAGAATTATTGGATAAATTAAAAAAATTTGAAGTTGAGTCCCAAAACTACAAAAAAAGGATATTAATGCTTCATCAGGGAGTTAACCCATATATGCCATTTGACTATGAGTTGGAACATTTTGATTTACCAAAGTTTTCTTACTATGCATTTGGACATGTTCACAAAAGGATTTTAGAGAGATTTAACGATGGAATTTTAGCATATAGTGGTTCAACAGAGATTATTTATAGAGATGAATATGAGGATTACAAAAAGGAAGGGAAAGGATTTTATTTAATTGATTTTAGTGGGAATGATTTGGATATTAACGATATTGAAAAAATTGATGTTGAATGCAGGGAATTTGTAGAGGTAAATATTAGAGACCAGAAATCTTTTAATGAAGCGATAGATAACATCAGCAAATGTAAAAATAAGCCAGTTGTTTTTGGAAAAATTAAGAGAGAATTTAAACCATGGTTTGAGAGTTTAAAGGATAAAATTTTAATTAATAAGGCTGTTGTGGTTGATGATGAATTTATAGACTTACCAGATGTTGATATTGAATCAATAAACATCAAAGAGCTTTTAGTTGATTATGCAAATAAACAGGGAATTGATGGAGATTTAGTTTTAAGTTTGTACAAAGCCCTTATTAATAATGAAAATTGGAAAGATATTTTGGATGAATATTATAACACTAAATTTAGGGGATGAGTTATGATACTAAAAGAAATAAAGATGAATAACTTTAAAAGCCATGAAAATACTAGAATTACATTTGATGAGGGAATTATTGCTATTATTGGGGAGAATGGTAGTGGGAAGTCATCTATCTTTGAGGCAGTGTTTTTTGCATTGTTTGGAGCTGATGCTTTAAGAAGAATGGGGTTAAGCTATGATGAGGTTATAACTAAAGGTAAAAAAGTCATGTCTGTTGAGCTTGAATTTAAAATTAATGGAGTTAAATATAGGGTTGTCAGAGAATACGATGGCAGAAGTTCAGCTAAGCTCTATAAGAATGGAAAACCCTATGCTACAACAATTAGTGAAGTTAATAAAGCAATAAATGAAATTTTAGGCGTTGATAGGGATATGTTTTTAAACTCCATATATATAAAGCAAGGGGAGATAGCAAATCTTTTAAATCTCCCACCACACGAAAGAAAGGAGCTTATTGGTAAGCTCTTAGGAATAGATGACTTTGAAAAATGCTATCAGAAGATGAAGGATGTTATCGATGAATATAAAAGGCAGTTAGAGGGAATTAAAGGATATCTAAGCAATAGAGAAGAGTATGAGAAAGAATTAAACAATAAGATATCTGATTTAGAGAAGAAAGAAAAAGAACTAAAAATATTAAAAGAAAAGTTGGATAAAGTTAGAGAAGAGTTTAAAATTGCTGAAAAAACCTTTGAAGAATGGAATAATAAAAAATCCCTCTATGAAAAATTAATAGGAAAGCTTGAAGAGAGAAAAAAAGCCTTAGAATTAGAAAATAACAAACTTAAAAATCTAAAATACGATTTAGATGCAGTTATTGAGGCAGAAAATACTTTAAATAGGTATAGAGAGGAGTTTGAGGAGTATAAATCATTATCTGATAAGATTAAGACAGTTGAGGATAGATTGGGGGAGTTGTCTCCAATATATGAGGAATATCTAAAGTTATCAAACACTCTAAAGAATCTTGAAAATGACATCAATTCCTTAAAAGAAACTATTGAAAAGAGTAAGTATAGAGATAGAGTGAATGAGTTGGATAAGCTGTTAGAGGAGATAAACAACAAGATTAAAAACTTGGAAAAGATAAAAGACCACTTAATAGAGCTTGATAACCTCTATACTAAGCTTAATGAGATTGAAAAATACAAAAAAACTGCTGATGAGCTTAGGGCTTACTATGATAAGTATAAGCAATTGGATGAAGCCTTAGAGAAATACAACAAAATGATGCTAAATTATGCAAAGCTATTACAGAGTAAAAAATCCCTTGAAAGCAATATTGAAAGCCTAAAATCTGAAATTAGAAATATAAAGGATGAGTTGGGCAAAATAAATATTGACGAGGTTAAAAAAGCTTTAGAAGATATAGATAAAAAGAAGATAGAGCTTGAAACTCTGCAGAAACAGAAAGAGGATATAAAACAAAAAATAGGAGAGATTAATAATGAAATTAATAGGATAAAGAAGGTTTTAAATGAACTTAAGGATGTTGAAGGTAGATGTCCATTGTGTAAAACTCCAATAGATGACATTAAGAAGCAAGAGCTAATAAACTCTCACAAATCTCAACTAAATAGCAAATACAAAGAGTTGGAAGAGCTAAACAAAAAGATTAATGAGATTGACAAAAAAATAATAGAGATAAATAAAATTATCAGAAGAGAGAAGGAATTAAGAGAACTTGAGACAAAATACTATGAGAAACTAAAAACTCTGCAGAATTTAAAATCAAAGTTGGAAGAGCTTGAAAATACTCTAATAGATATTGAAAACCAGCTTAAAAGCTATATAATTGATGGAAAGCCAGTGAATGAAATAGTAGATGAGATTAAAAAGCAATTAAATGAGATTGAAGATAAATACAACAAATATATCTCAGCAATTGATTATCTAAAGAATGCAGATGAAGATAAAATAAGAAAGAGAATTAAAGAGCTTGAAGATGTAGTTAAGGGCTGGGATAAAGATAAATGCATAGAAGAGATTAATAAACTAAGGGAAGAAGAGAAGGAGATAATTAATTTAAAAGATAAAGTTACTCAGCTTAAAAGTAAGGAGCTTAAATTTAAAGAAGTTGAGAATAAGATGCTTTCAAAGTTAGGGTTGTATAAGGAATATATCTCTTTAAAAGATGCAGTTGATAAGTATAAAGCTAAGCTATATGAGCTTGAAGAGATTTATAAGAAGTGTAATTCAGCAGAGGTTACTTTAAACAACCTTAGAAAGGAGTATGGAGTTGATGATATTAAAAGCTATTTAAATGACATGATTGTTAAAGTTAATGAAAACATCAAAGATATAGAGGAGAGAATCAGCTATATTAAACAAAAACTCGATGAAATCAACTACTCTGAGGATAAATATAGAGAGATTGAGGAGGAATTTAAAAAGAAGCAGGAAGAGCTTAATATTATCGAGAGAGAGCTTAAAGTCGTTGAAAACAGTATTGAGTATTTAAAGGAAGAGATTGAGAAGATAAAAGAAAAATTGCAAAGCCTATCTGAGTTAGAGAAAGAGAAAGTTAAATTAGAAAGATTTGTAGAGTATTTGACAAAAATTAGAAAACTCTTTGGTAAAGATGGATTCCAGAGATATTTAAGAAGGAAATACATACCAATAATACAGAGACATCTAAATGAGGCATTCAATGAGTTTGATTTGCCCTACAGCTTTGTAGAACTTACTGAAGATTTTGATGTGAAGGTTCATTCCCCTAATGGTATCTTAACTATAGACAATCTAAGTGGAGGAGAGCAGATAGCTGTAGCTCTATCTTTGAGGTTGGCTATAGCAAATGCATTGGTTGGAAATAGAGTTGAGTGCATTATATTAGATGAGCCAACTGTCTATTTAGATGAAAATAGAAGGGCTAAGTTAGCTGAAATCTTTAAAAAGATTGACAACGTTCCACAGATGGTAATTATAACTCACCACAGAGAACTTGAGGATGTAGCAGATACTATAATCAATGTTACGAAAGAGGGAGGAGTTTCAAAAGTTAAGACAAACGAATGAGGTGATAAAATATATACAAAATAGTCCCAGACACCAACTTTTTAATTTACGTCTTTAAGCATAAGATAAACTTTGATTATGAGATAGAGAGGGCTTTAAATGCAAAGTTTGAGATAATTATACTTTCTCCTGTAAAAGAAGAGTTAGAGAGGTTATTAAAAAGTGGAGATTTAAAAGGTAAAGAAAAATTGGCTGTTAATTTAGCACTTGCAAAGATAAAAAACTACAAATTAATTGATTACAATGCTAATTATGCAGATGAGGCAATCTTAAATTATGCAAAAGAAAATAAAAATGTCATTGTAGCAACAAACGATAAAGAACTTAAAGAGAAATTAATAGAAAACAACATCCCAGTAATGGTCGTTAGGCAGAAAAAGTATTTTGAGGTCTTTGGGATGATTTAGTTAGCTTATATTTTATTTTTCTAAATTTGTAATAATTTTTAATACTGGTTGAAAAATTTCTCGGGATTTTTTCTTTTTCAGTATTACTAACTTAAATAGTTTGTTGTATATTTAGATGTGTGAGTATTACTAAGTAGAAGATAAAAATATCTCTTTTACTTTGATTTTAATGGTTTAAAAAGAGAATAAACCTCTAAGAGGTCTGATTTTAACGAGTGCTACAATAAACGAAAAACGGGAGAATTATTGTTTCCATACCGAATCGGTCTTATTTTAACCTGAATTCCAGAAAAAGTTGATTCTAAACATGGATGATATTGAAATGTTTCCATACCGATTCGGTCTGATTTTAACTAAAAATAACATAATATATTTAGAAGGTCATGGACTTAATAGTTTCCATACCGATTCGGTCTGATTTTAACATACAAAGGAAGAGGCAGAGGTTTTAAACGGTTTGTTCCAGTTTCCATACCGAATCGGTCTTATTTTAACACTACACCACATACATGTAACTTCAAAGACCCCGAAACGTTTCCATACCGAATCGGTCTTATTTTAACTTAAGAGGATTGCTTGGGAGAGAATACAACAAGAAAGTTTCCATACCGATTCGGTCTGATTTTAACGATACATTAATATCATTTTTAGACAGCAATTGGTTGTTTCCATACCGATTCGGTCTGATTTTAACTTGTCTAAGGATGAATTGGTAATATTAGCTGGCGTATTTAATGGTTTCCATACCGATTCGGTCTGATTTTAACTGGATAGAACCACAAAAATTCTTTTTGATGGATTTCCAGTTTCCATACCGATTCGGTCTGATTTTAACTGCTAAGATTTTAGCATTTTATGCACATGAAAAAGTTGTTTCCATACCGATTCGGTCTGATTTTAACATGTTTTTATATCTCTTGGAGAATTTGGTCCGTATTAGTTTCCATACCGATTCGGTCTGATTTTAACATTACTATAAAATTCACAAATACGTTTAAGATTATAGTGTTTCCATACCGATTCGGTCTGATTTTAACGTGTTGAAATCGTTGATGATATTGAAAATTTAATGAATTTTGTTTCCATACCGATTCGGTCTGATTTTAACAGGGCAATCATTCACAATCAATTTTTTATTATTTTTCTAATATATATACTTTTCGGCACCATATTTTTCTAAGGGTAAATAACTACCTTTATTTATAAACCCACTGATATTTAAATCTTTCTCTTTTAGTTAAATTAAGTATTCTTATCTTTTTAAATTTAAAGATTTAACTTATTAATTAGAGAAATTTTATTTAACTTATTATCTAATCTTAATTTTTAAAAATCTAAATGATTCAATAAACATAAATATTCCAAATAATTAAATCAACAAACCCTTAGAAATTAAATTTAAATCCTCTAAATAAGAAAATCTAAGTTTTAAAAATTAATAATCTAAAAATAAATAATTTCTACATGAGTTATTCCTCTATATCCTCTTTATTATTTTTGCTCTTAATTGACCTCCATAAAAAGTAAATTGCCCCACCCCATAAAATTACAGCACCAAATATAAACATTGCTATAGCTCCAAGATTCATAATTATCAACCTTTAACAGTTTTCATTTTTTGAAGAACAACACTTACAACAAATGCCAATGGAATGATTAAAGCCCCAAACATTACATAAGTTGTTTTATAGTCTCCATAACCAGATGTTAAAACATTAGAAGCATCTAATAATACAACAGCAGTTAATATTATTGGAGACACAACTCCAGCCAAGTATTTCCACCAAACTCCCAACTTCATCTCTGAAAGTTTATTTATATGTTCTCTGAGCTTATCTCCACCAAATAGCCATATAGCTATTATAATCTCTAAAATTGCCGCTATTGGAAGTAAATAACCTGAAGCAAAATGGTCAATGATATCCAAATAATACAACCCAGCTCCAGTTGTAAATATTGGTGAGAGTATAACAAACAAAGTTAATACAGCAAGTAGAGCTTTTTTCCTACTTAATGAGAACTTATCCATAATTGCAGATACGCTTGCCTCTACGATAGAAACAGCAGAGGATATTCCAGCAAAAACTAAAGCTAAGAAGAATATTATTCCAAATAATCTACTTGCAAATGGTAATAAAGACAGTGCCTTTGGAAATGTAACAAAAGCCAAGCCAATCCCTTCTGAAACAGCTTTATCTAATGGAATGCCACTTGTATAACTCATATATCCAAGTGTTCCAAACACAGCAAAACCAGCTAAAAATGAAAAACCGCAATTTAAGAGAGATATTGTAACAGCGTTTATTGTTAAATCACTTTTTTTGGGTAGATAACTTGCATAAGCAATTAAAATTCCAAATCCTAAAGATAGGCTAAAGAAAATTTGAGAGAATGCACTTAACCACACATTATAATCAAATAATGCTGAAAAATCCGGGGTTAAATACCACTCAATTCCAGTTAAAGCTCCTGGCAAGGTTAAAGCATTCAAAACTAACAGAATTACTAAAAACAAAAGGAAAGGAATCATTATTTTATTTGCCTTCTCTAATCCATTTTTAACTCCAGCACTTAGAATTAAAGCAATAATTCCCCAAACAGCTAAGGTAGATATTAAAATTCCATAAGAGACTCCGCCTATATCCTCCACACCAGATGATATTTGAAGTATGTTATGGAAAAAATAAGCATTAGGGTCTGATGGATATCCATAGATGGCTAAAATTATCAAATAATAAAGACACCAAGCTATGATAACAGCATAATAACTTGTTATAATGAACCCTGAAATAACCGCAAACCACCCTGCCCACTCTGCCCCATTATGTAATTTTTCCAAAGCTAAAGGTGCAGATTTTTTTGTATAGTGCCCAATAGCAAATTCAAGAATCATTAATGGGATACCAACACACAGCAAAGCAACTATATAAGGGATTAAAAAAGCTCCCCCACCATTCGTATAAACCATATATCCAAATCTCCAAATATTCCCCAATCCTATTGCAGAACCAACACTTGCTAATATAAACCCCAAGTTAGAACTCCAGCTTTCCCTTTCCATATAATTCACACTACCATTTTACTGTTATTTTTTATATATTTATTTGAGGATAATTTTTAAGTATATCTGAGACAATGTAGTTTTATGAAGATTTGGAGGGGTAATATGAGGAAGATACTGGTACTGCTTTTAGCCATATTTCTTTTAAATTCAACTTTTGCTGTAATTATAAAAGCTCCAGCAGTATCTTTAACGGATAAGGGATACGTGGGTGTTCCAATAAATATTCAAATTAATGTTACCAAAGGAGATGGGCATGTATTTATGGATACTATGCCTCTAACTGAATTAGACATGCAGGGTTCTGCAAGAATCGCTGCAAAGGTTGCTGGGGAAGTTACTGGAAAAGATATGAATAAATATAACATCTATATTACTGTTAGGAGTGATGTGCCAGTTGTTGGGGGACCATCAGCAGGAGGAACAATGACTATCGGAATTATCTGCGAGTTGATGAATTGGAGTTTAAATAAACATGTTATGATGACTGGAATGATAAATCCAGATGGTAGTATAGGGCCCGTGGGAGGAATATTGGAAAAAATTGAAGCCGCTAAGAAAGCAAACTGCACGATTATGTTAATTCCAAAAGGGCAGAGGTATGTTGAAGTAAATGGAAAGAAAGTTGATGCAGTAGAATTTGGTAAAAAACTTGGAGTTAAGGTTATAGAGGTTGGAAGCATTTATGAGGCTATTCCTTACTTTACAAACAAAAAAATCGTTATAAAGGAATATCCAGAAAATATCTCGATTGAAGAAAAATATAAAAATATAATGAAAAAATTAAGTGAGAATGTCCTAAAAATGGCTAATGAAAAATACGAGAATATCTCCAAGGAGTTGAGCAACAACTATTATGTTGATTATGAATATCAAACTATGTTATTAAATGAGCTAAATGCCTCAAAAAATCTACTAGATAAAGCTAACAATGAATACATAACAAGTGAATATTATGCTGCAACATGTTCTGCATTTAATGCATTAATTAAACTTGAAACTATTCAACATACTATAGGGTATTTAACAGGAAAAGAAGACATTAGCACATTTTTAACAAACGTTCAAGATGAAATTGAATCTGATGAAAAAATTGTTTATTCAAAAAAAGTAACCACTAACAACTTTGAAGAGATATTAGCAGGAAGAATAAGGATTGTTGAGGCAAAAAAACTCTTATATAATGCATGGAAATCGTACTATTTAGGAAATTACGATGAGGCAATAAAATATGGTAGTTTTGCAAAGTTGAGGGGAGATAGTGCAGTGTGGTGGGTTTCTTTAAAAGAAAACGATAATAATAGCGAGATAATAAATGAGTCTAAATTAAAACCATTAGCTCAACAGTATTTAGATAATGCTGAAACAATTTCAACTTACGTAGAGACTATCTTTCCTAATCTACCAACTGATGGACTTGAAAATGACTTGGAATCTGCAAAGGAAGCTTATAAACAGGGGGATTATTTATTAACTATAGCTGAAAGTATAGATACCTGTGTAAAAGCAGAAATTCCATTAGTTATATTCGGAGACATTAAATATTTCAAAAAATATGCAAGAAACAAAATAAATTTAGCTGAAAACTTAGGAATAACTCCAATTTCAGCTTTAGGCTATTATGAATATGCAGACAGTTTGAATGATAGCATATCAAAGATTATGTATTATAAGTACAGCTCATACTACGCCCAAATGGATATAGATGTGATGAAAGTGTTAAATAAAACTAACAAAGAAAATATTAGTGAAATTAATATAGTTACTAACGAGAAAGTTAATAGCGAAGAGACAGCAACTACTAAAGGAAATAATGTCGGAGTAATAATTTCTGCAGTAATTGGTGGATTAATAGGATTTGCAGGAGGATACTTAGCAAGAAGGGCATCTACATAACTATAGTGTTTTTCAAAATATTTTAGAGTAATTAAGGCACTGATGAATGCCTTCTTAAAAGAAGGCGTTCAAATATTCCTTATGACCTTTAATAAGTTTTGAAAAACACTATAATTTCTATTTTTTATGGTGAGAAAATTGGCAGAATCAAATTTACAAAAAAATAATAACAGAAAATTGGCTAAAAATGTATATTTATTAGGATTTACGAGCTTTTTGAATGATATGAGTAGCGAGATGATAATGCCAATTCTGCCTATGCTTATTACAAGTGTTGGTGGAGGAAGTTTATCAATTGGTTTAGTTGGTGGATTGAGAGAGTTTATCTCAAACATTTTGATGGTTTTAATTGGTTATTGTTCAGATAAAGTTAGAAAGAGGAAGATTTTTGTTGTTTTGGGTTATTTAACATCTTCAATGTTCAAACTACTCTTAGGTTTATCAAAAAGCTGGTTAGGGGCGGTTGTATTTTCCTCCCTCGAGAGAATGGGGAAAGGTATAAGGACAGCTCCAAGGGATGCAATAATATCTGAAAGCATGCCTAAAACTTTGGGTAAAGGCTTTGGAATACAGAGAGCTTTTGATACTGCTGGGGCCATATTGGGCTCTACCCTTTCATTACTGTTTATCTTATATTTCCAATACACTTTTAATCAAATAATTTTGATAGCTGCAATAATTGGATTTCTAACTCTCATCCCTTTATATTTTGTTAAGGAAAAAACTACAACCTCTTATAATAAAATAACATTTAGAGTAGGAATTAAAAATCTATCAAAAGAGTTGAAGCTATTTATTTTAATCTCAGCTATATTTACCCTAAGTAATTTTAGCTATATGTTTTATATTTTGAGAGCTCAGGAATTTCTAATGATAGTGGATGAGAAAATGGCCATTATAATCCCAATAGCACTCTATATTTTATACAACATCTTTTATGCCACCTTTTCAATTCCATTTGGTATTTTATCAGATAAAATTGGAAGAAGAAGAGTTCTAACCATGGGATATATAGTTTATGGAATTACTTCTTTAGGATTTGCTTACTTTATATCTCAAAAAAGTTTAATATTGTTGTTTGCTTTATATGGAATTGCCTATGCATTATTTGCTGGAAATCAGAAAGCTTATGTTTCTGACTTATCGTCAGAGGATATTAGAGCTACTGCCTTAGGGCTGTTTTATACTGTAGTGGGATTAACAAGCTTACCTGCGAGTCTGATAGCTGGTTATTTGTGGAAGATAAGTCCAGAAATGACATTTTTGTTTGGAGGAGTTTTAGCTATAATTTCAGGTTTGTTACTTCTTTTTATATAAAATCTCTCCAGTTTTTTTGTTTCTAATCTCTAAGATTCTATGGAGAGGAATATAGGTATCAAAATATACTAAATAGTTCCCTCTAAGCTCAACATCGTCTAAAGAGATAACTTTTTTATTTTCTTCAGCCCCCCTATGCAATATGATGACTTCAAAATCTTCTTTTTTATAATCAGGATGCCAAAAAATTTTGTTTAATATCTCTTTTAGCATAGTATCACTTTATATCAAATCTCTATCTAATAAGCCAAGTTCTTCCCCATTTTCATCAACTTTTATCCTTCCAAACCTTATTTCTTTAATATTTTTAATTTCATCTTCATTTATTGGAGTTAAAATCTCTAAAGTTTCATTCTCAAAATCGATAGCTTTTAAAATACCTAATCCTATGCAAAATCCCTCCTCATCAATCAATCCAACTATTAAATTGTTAAATCTTTCTGGCTCAATGTAATATAGAATGTTTTTATCTATCTGTCGTGGCATATTTACCAAATCTCTCTTCACTATTGTATATCTTCCTTCACATTTACTACCATAGAGTATTTTCCATTTAAAAATCGATTCTAACAGATATTTCTCATCCTCTAAAATCTTCTCTCCTTGAAATACCTTAGTTCCACTAATAATTACATCATTAAATCCAATGCTATAAATTTTTGAGTCTTTAAAGTACTCTTTCCATTTCTCTGCTCTAATTTCTTTTCTCTCTTCCCTACTAAATGATTTCGCATTTTCATAAACTTTTAAGTAAAAAACCCTAATTTTATTTTCAAAGGGCTTTAATATCTGCCTAAGTTCATTTCTTTTTTGCAATGCTATTATAACATCTGGCTTAATCATCTCTATTTTCATCCTCTTTAAATCAGCCCCAGAACCAGATATTAGCCCAGTTGTATCAACTATAACAACATCTGCTTTATCTTCAGCATAATCACAAAGCAACTTGGTTCCAGTAATCATTTCTCCAAAAAATTGAATTGGAGCTGTCGAACCAACAAAATAACTTTTATATGGCTTAATTTCATACAAATTGTTAAAATTTGTCTCTGGAAAGGCTAAGCTTATAGTTGCTGGGGGTAATATGCTTTTCTGCCCAATATCACTATCGATTATTGCAACTCTAAATCCTAAGTTTAAAAGTTCATTTGCTAAAAAAGTAGCTAATGTTGTTTTACCACTATCAACTCCCCCAAGTAATATAATTTTAAGAGGTTTAACTAAGTCTCTAATACAACTCAAAGCCTCAAATCTATCCTCTGGAACTTCTGCTGTATAATAAGCTTTATTCACCATAATGCCCACCAAATTAAAGTATAAATAATTAAAAACATTATTACCACATAATCAACTGCTTTAAATGCATTTAAAGATTTTTCAACGTCTATCTTTCCACTACCAAGTTTATAATATCCAATCTTTTCCAAGGTTATATTTAAAGCATTTGCCAATGTAGCCATTGTATAGCCAGAATTTGGTGATGGAACCTTATTAGCTTCCTTTAAAAATCCATATATGGCTTTTTTAATACTTCCTTTATAAAATGGGGCAGTAATTATTAGCAAAATCCCTGCTATTCTTGATGGAATAAAATTAGCAATATCATCCAATCTCGCAGCTAACTTTCCATACCACAAATATTTCTCATTCTTATAGCCAATCATGGCATCTAATGTATTTATTGCCCTATATACAAAAGCTCCCGGCAATCCAAAAATAACAGCATAGAATAAAGCCCCTATTATGCTGTCGGTTATATTTTCAGATAAACTTTCTACTGCTGCTGATAGTATATGCTCTTCATCTAATTTTGATGCATCTCTGCTAACAATATGTTGAACAGCCTCTCTTGCTTTATCTATATCTCCATTTTTTATATATTCAATTGGCTTTTTGCAGAACTCAAATAATGATTTGTATCCAATAGTTGTTGATAACAAAAAAGCATAGATAAGATAGTTTAAAGGAAAGGGTAATGATAAAATAAATTTTTCAATGAAAATTGCTACAATTCCTACAATAGATATTGTAATTGTTGTAGTTAAGATGCCAAATAAAAAGTCCCTATATTTATTTTTACAATTTGTAGATTTAAATGTATTCTCTAAAAAAGTTATCAACTTCCCTATCCAAACCGTTGGATGAATTTTCTCTGGCAACTCTCCAATGATTCTATCAAAAATAATAGCTAAAAATAAAATTATTGGATTTAGCATTATCTCCCTTTTACCAATTCCTCAATATCTCCAAAAATTACTTCACTCTTACAAAAGCTTGGTAGATAAACAGCAGCTTTTCCAGAGTTTGTTGCCACTTTTTTATATCCTAAATCTTCTATTGGTGAGACAACCATACAGGTGTCTTTAACTACCTTCCCACCAGCTTTTTCAATAATCTTTGTATATCCCATTCTATCTGCTATAGCTTTTATATGCAAAGAGCAGCAAACCCATAAATCTGCATTTAATTTTTTATCCTTTAAAAGTTCAGCAATTTTTTTAATTTCCATTAAACTGCAGTGAGGGCAGCCAATACAAATTAAATCTGGTTCTTCATTTGTTGTATTTAATTTCTCATAAGCTTCCTTTATATCTTCAATTCCAACAGAGATTTTTTCAACTTTATCATCAATAACTTCTTTAACTCTGCATTCAGCTGTCAAATTTTTTGCGTGATATAGGGCTATTCCACCACTCGCCGCCATTGCAGCCCCTAAGGATTTTAAATTATCATTGTTTGGATTTAATTTATATAGATTTTCAAAATATGGCACTCCATTTTTTACAATCTTTCCAACTAAATAACCTAAAGCCCCATAAAAACTCTCTCCAACATCATTGATGTTTGATATTAATTGGCTGTCTAACTCAATAATATGTGTTGCTTTTCTATTTTCATCTAAATGATAGCCATAATATGGTGTTTTACCAATAATTGCAGCTGCTAAGGCAGAAGGTCCTCCTTCTCTATTTGTCTTAGCTCCTAAAACAGAATTTGCAAAACTTACAGCTGAGCTTTCAGCCCAACTTATATGCTCTCCAAATTTTGGAAGATTTCCAACTAAGTATGGTGTGCAAGTGCATCCAATCTCAACTTCCATTTTTTTAAATGCTTCAATAATCCTCAACTGCTTTTTGGCAAATTCCTCATCTATCCCAAGCTCTTTCCATATATCTAAATCCATTCCAGCAGGATTTAAAGTTGAATAAACCTTAACTTTAACATTTTCTTTAGCAAAGTCCTCTAAAAACTCTAAACCAATATCTTTAATAGTTTTATATGAAACTCCAGAAATTTGAGCTGATTTTATAGGAATTAGTTTTTCAGCTCCGTAAATATCCCCTAAAGAAACTAATAAATTCATACATCTTCTCAAAACCTCTCCATACTCCCCATCTAAGATTTTTTCCTCTTCCTTAGTTAGATACATTGTTTCACCAGATATTATCTCTACTCTCAATCTTTTTCATATAGAATATCTCCCCATTATACTCCAATTTTATTAATTTTCCTTCATCTACCATTTTTTCAATAATATCAAAGCTGATATTTGCTTTATTTAATAATTCCTTGATTACTTCTTCCCTCATTGGATGAACAGAAGTTATAGCTAATATATCCTCCTCAACATTTTCAGAAAATACAAAGTCATTTCCTTCAAATTTTCCTAAGAGTTCAACCTTATCTTTTCCAATAATTTCATTAAAGATGGATAATATTTTGGTTATAACTTCTATTTTAGGAGGTTTTATATATTTTTCAGATGGTGGCCTTATTGGAGTATTTAGATAGCACTTATCTGGCTTTAACTCCTTTAAAAATTCTGCTGTCTTAATTATTGAATCTTCTGTATAGTTAATATTTCCTAAAATCATTGTCTCAGTTATCAATTTTCCTTTATAGTTATCTCTAAAAGCTATCATACCTTCTAAGATTTTATCTAATGATAAATTTTCATGAGGTCTATTTATTTCCCTCCAAATTTTTTCATCAGCAGAATCTACCTTAAATGATACTAAATCAAAGTTTAACAAATCCTCTCTAACATCTTCTCTCCAAATTAATGAGGAGTTTGTAATTATTGCTATTGGAATGCCAAAATCTCTAAGCATTTCAACGTCTTTTGATAGATTTATATCTAATGTTGGTTCTCCATCTGCAACAAACGTAAGATAATCTATTTTCTCATTAGATAACTTGTTTATTTTCTCTTTTACGGATTTAAAAATATCTTCTGGATTATAAAATACTCTCCTCTCTATGGTTTTGTTTATAGTTCTTCCAACTTGGCAGTATATACAATCATAACTGCAGAACTTGCATGGGATATTATTTATTCCCAAACTCTTCCCCAATCTTCTTGATGGGACGGGCCCAAATGCTATATTAACCATAAAACCACCAAAATAAATAATAATAAAAATAAAGGTTTTAATAAAATCTATTCCTCTATTTTTTTCTTTTCAGCTACTTTCTCATTAACAATTTCCAAATACTCTTTTAACATTTCTTTACTCTTTACAGCATCTCTAACATTCTTATTTTCTATGGTAATCACTCCATCATATCCAATCTCTTTTAGCTTTTCAAGGACTTCAATAAAGTTAATATTCCCTTCCCCTATTTTCAAATGCTCATCATCATAGCCATTGTTGTCATGTGCATGCACATGTATAATCCCAATTCCAATATTTTGCAGTTTTTCAACAAATTCAGCTGGATTTCCTGCAGTGTTTGCATGCCCAATATCAAACGTTACCCCTAAATTCTTTGAATCTATGTCTTTAACAATCTCTAATAAAGACTCTGGAGTTATTCCTAAAAGCCCTCTAAAGTTTGGCATGTTCTCTAAACCAATTTTTATTCCATAATCTTCAGCTATCTCTACAATCTCAGAAAGTGTTGAGAAATTGTTGTCTAATATATCATTTACATAGTTACTCCAAAGTTCTGGGATATAGCCAGGATGCACAACAACAATCTCTGAGTCAAGTTCAAAAGCTCCCTCTATGGCATCTCTAATACATTCTATAGTTAGTCTTCTAACTCTCTCATTCATTGATGCTGGATTTAAATCTGAAAATGGAGCATGGACTACAATCTCAACTTCATATTTATCTCTCAATTCCATGAGGTATTTTATGTTCTTTGGAGATAGGTAATGAGTTCCCTCACAAACAATCTCCCATGCATCAAAGTTGTGTTCAGCTATCTTCTCCATTGAAGAGGTTAAGCTCTCTGGTAGGAAAACTAAGGATGAAATACCAAATTTCATATCTAACACCTTTCTTTTAATTTTATCTATCATAAAACAAACACAATATCTATATTTTGTGTTTTTGTTATTTTAGTTTTTGCACATTGATGTAATGTTTAAATTTTTGTTAGAGATGTAGTCTAAATATAATATTTTAATGAAAAACATTGAGTTTAACAAGAAATAATAAATTAATACACTCTGATATCGAGCGGATATTACAATTTATTCATAAGCACATTTTTAAATACCCATATATTGTGAAAACCTCTTCTTTTATTTCTATTTGTTCCTCTAAAAATTATTACATTTATCCCTATTGACTTGCAAACATTACAATTGCATTGTTTCCAAGGCTTATCTTCCAAAGTTTTTATATATTTTTCTTCAAATTTGTCCATGTTTTCGCTATCTCGTAAAAGTAATTGGTCATACTTTAAAACTGCATTTAAAACTTCAGTGATTGTTGCTTCTCCTTGGTCATACTTAAATAATAATTTTAGTGCTTTGGATTCCATCTTTTTTAATTCAGGTATGCTATATCCATTAACTTTTCCATTATTTACTAATCTTGGATCGTCAGAATAAGGCACCCGAATTGCAGAATACCACATGCCATTATATGCTAAATAATTTCTTCCAGATCGTAACCATGCTTTTCTAAGATAAGAAGCACTATCAAAACTAGTTACACCCAATTTTCTGAAAATTTTTATAGCTTCAGGTCTTAAAACTCCAAAAAGATGAATTTTTACATTTTCTGTGTAGGGTTCGATACTTTCGAGTATTCCTACTATTTCTTCTGTTTTGTATCTTACTAAACTTCCTAAGGCTATATACTCATATCCAAGATCAACCAACTTTTTTACAGATTTTGTATAGGTTTCTATATCATATCCTTGGGCTACTCCAATAGGTTCAAAGTTAAATTTGTTTTGTTTATGTAGTTTCAAGAACTTTTCAGCATTTTTTAATGTAAGTTTTATTCGCCTATTTTTTTCTCTTTTGGAAATTTCTATTCTCTTTTTTTCTCCATTAACTCTCTTAGTTACATAATCAAGCACAAGATGATCTACTGAAACTCCATAATCAAAACCTAATCGTTCGTATAGGTTAGCTACTCTTTCCACACTATAAAATGGTGGGGGGTTCTTTTCATGTACATAAGTAAAAGCTCCGCAATCCCCCATAACTTCAATTTTCCCATTATCAATTTTTAGAAAATCTTTTATATTGTTTTTTCCTCTAATTTCTGGATTCTTGTCATCTTTTAATGTGATTTTTGATTTAAAAACTCCTAAACTAACAAGAATACCATCATAGGGTGGAACATCAAAAAGTTGATGAGCATAAATATCATTTTCATAAGGACTTTTTTTATGAGATGAAGAATATTTATCATTTTTAAAATCATACCACGGGTCTACTCTATCCTCCCAGTCTGGTAGAAAAAATTTCATCATTGATACCTCCTTATAATTAATTAGGGATACCTCATTCTATATTTACTTTTCATTAATGGACAACTCCATCTAAGATCACAAATATCACATGTTTCTTTGTCAGGGGGAATTTTAGGAGGTTCCCAGACGTCTTTTCTTTTTTTATCTTCTATTTCCTCTACAGTTTTATCGAAAAGCTCCATAGCCTCTTCTATGTCATCTAAATTTCTTGGATCTCTAAAATCTATTTCATATACTGCCTGTGGGGGACGTACTGTAGGTTCTGAGCTTGCATCAAGAAGCTCATTCATAAAGTATATGACTCCTTTTAACGGATATAATCCATATTTTTCTTTATATAATTCCGCATATACAAGCATTTGAAATCGATATCTTTTTAATTTTTCACGACCGCTCTTAGTTGAAGTATCTGGATAGTGAGTACCTTTATAGTCCCATATTTCTTTAGCATCATATCCTTTTGGCACTTTTCCCATTGTAGAAATGTCTCTTAATACATCAACTCTTCCACTTAATATATAACTACCTCTATCCGATTGAAACTCACATTCAGTATCTTCAACTAACGGGTATAAAGTAGGGCCCTCAAGTCTATTAAATCTCTGTAAAACTTTTAAAGCTGAATTCCTTACATTTTCAGTAATAGCACGGATTCCCTTACTGGCAAGCAAACTATTCTCCACTTCTAAAAAATATCGTTCTACATCTTGATCCGTTGGTATAGATCCTTCAGTAGAGGGATCTAAAAGTCCTTTATAATGCATGTGGAGTTTATCTAATACTTGATGGATAACTGTCCCATACCATATTTGGACAATATGTGCAGGCTGATACTTTCTTATTTTAAAAAATCCATACTGTCGTGGACATATTTGAAATGACACAATATCTGCTGTCGCACTATACTTTTCTTTTAATTTTTGTACAGGCTTTTCAGATATTTTTATTCCTTTATATGATCTCCATTTTTCCATTGTATCAAACCTCTTAAATTTTCTTCACAATAGCACTAAATAAACTAAAGTTGTTTCCAATAAATCCAAATCCCTTACTTCCCATATGGTTTCTTGGAACTAAATGAATTAAGGCATATTTTGCTCTGGAGTAAGCTACATAATACAGTCTTATCAAATCTTGTTGAGTTCTCTCTAAAGGTGTAAAATTTATGGAGTACTTAATTTTTCTGTATTTGTAGAGATCTTCTTCAATTATTGCTGATTCATTGGGTTTATCACCTTTTAAACGGAGACCATAAACGAAAACAAATGGAAATTCTAAACCTTTTGCTTGATGTATTGTCATTATGGGCAGTCTATCTGGTGGACATATAATTTCTTCATCCTCTGGATCATTAAGCCCTTCTGTCGAAAGTAACCCTATAAAAGAATTGTAAAAATTCTGTCTCCATCGGAAACTTATCTCTCCATTATTTTTACTACTCATTTTAAGTAATCCCCTCGTAGAACCTGGGGTATCATAAGGTATCGAAGAATACTTTTCAAATAATTGAGTTAGTTTTCCTAATCTATAACTTCGTTCTGGATCATCTAACCAATCACTAAAAGGTGGATGTGCTAATATTCTATACAATATTTCAGAAATGTTAATATTCAATCGCTCCCCCAAATTTCTTTTTGCAATAGATTTTATAGAACAATCTACATATTTTCGTAACTCAGGAGATTCTGAAGCTACATTTCTATATGTATCAACCCATCTATTTACCAACCTTTGTATGTTTTCATTACATACTTTTCTTAAAGCATTTTGTTTTGGATCGATAATAGTTATAAATGCACCTAATGCTGCCATAACCTCTTCCTGCTCTAAAAATTTTCTTGAACGCGGGTTATATACTTCAATTCCTACTTTGTTTAATGCTTTTTTAAATGGTTCTGCCCAATTCCTGTTTTCTCTTACACTTTTCATCAATAATGCACAATCACTAGGCTTGCTGACTACGCCTTCATCTAAAAGATACCTTACAAAATTTGCAAAATTATTCGCAGTTTCTTCTATAGTTCTTCCTGTTATATAAGCAACTGCAGGGTAATTTCCAGAAATATCGCTTTTAGGATTTAACTCTGGTTTATCTTTTACCCTTGCTCCGATTTTTTGCATAACAGGAAATGAAGTTATGAATTTATTGCAATAATTCACAATTTCTCGATGTGATCTGTAATTATTGTTGAGAAAAACAGTATTTACTCTTTCTAAGGTAATTCCCCACTCACGATGACATGCATTTCCAAAATTAACCATACACTCAACAGTCCCTCCTCTGAATCGATATAACGCCTGATCATCATCCCCCACAACACAAAGATTATGAGTATTTTCCGCCATTTTAAAGTATATGGCTTCTTGAATGGGATTTGTGTCTTGATATTCATCTACTAATACATGTGATATTCCGGGATGTCTTAGAGATCCATCACCCTTAATAAATAATTCTCCGAGTTTTGTATTCAAAAATTCTAAAAATTTCTTCTGTAAGTGTGAAAAATCACATCTATGATGAATTTCTAAGAGTTGGACATAATTTTCATACGCATCGGCTAACTGTACTGCCCACTTTTCATCACTTTGTTTTAATTCTTCTATATCAATTAAATATTCAACAATTCTATTAAATAAAGTCGTAGCTACTTGAGTTCTACCCCATCTAGAATTAAAAGATCTATTCCACTTGTTTTCAAGATATTTAAAATGGTTCCACATATCTTGATATTTATGATGATGCTTTACGGCATCAGAATGTTCATGGACGAAGAGATATTGCTCAATATCGTCCATAAGTCTATAATTCTCATATCCTGGATATCTATATTCTAACATTATTTGGTTACATAGGCTATGAAGAGTTCCTATGTATATATCATTAACATCCAAATTTCTTTGAAGTTCAGGATACTTTTGATAAATTAAGTATGCATAATTTGAAATTCTATCTTTTATATTTTTAGCAGCTTTTTCAGTAAAAGTAGTTATGACTATAGACTTAGGGTTCACATTATCTACAAAAATAAGTTTTAATGTTCTTATGACTAGGGTTTCTGTCTTACCCGAGCCTGGACCTGCTATTACCCATAAAGGACCCTGTCCATGGATAACAACATTCATTTGATTTTCATCTAATCCTCCACTGGGTAACATTGGGTGAATTATTTCCATAAATTCATTTAGATCCATTGCTACCACTCCCAATATTGACTATCCATTCTTTTAGAGTTTTCAGTCTTATACCGATAGTTCCTTGAGCAACAATAACGTTTGTAGAATTTTCTAAATGATTTAAACAATCTTCAAATGCAATGTGGTATATTTTCCCTAAATTAATGAAGATTTCTCCGTAATCATCCAATTTCAACTGAAAAAACTTTTTAAAAACTTCATTTTTTAGTTCTATAGCTCTTTCTTTACTCATCTCCATATCGTAATAATTTATTATGGTGTTTTCATCAATAAGACCATATTTAGCAGAAAGTATCAAAACATCGACATTTGGTGGTTTATACTTACGAATAATCTTAAAAGCAGGGCCGTCATACAATTCTATAGCCGGGACATTATCCAATTTTTTCTTAGCTTTAGAACATGATGTGATTAATAGGTATTTTTCCTCATTATTGGTGAAAATCTCCAAATTTCATCACCGTAGAGTTAAAATTTTATGATTTCTAAATCAGCAGATCTTTTTATTTTAGTAATGTTGTTAAATAAACATAAATATTCATGAAACGAGGTATATGTATTAGCAAATTTTGATAAGTTCAAATATAAAAGGTTTATGTTATAGGAGAGTATGAATCATAATCCATAATATTTATATACCTTTAATCCCAATCTGTCATTAATAATAATGATAAATTATTGGTGGGTAGAATGGATTTTCAGATGGCATCATTCATCACTTCTGGACTTTTAGTGGTCATTGGGTTGTATGGGGTATTTTTTGTTGACAATGTTTTGAAAAAAATTATTGCTTTGGAGATTTTAGGTAGTGGGGTTAATTTAGCCCTAATAACTATTGGTTACAATGGAGGAACAATTCCAATAAAACTTCCTGGTGTTTCTGTAGAAGTTTTTGCTAAGGAGTCAGCCTATCCACTAACTCATGCGTTAGTTTTAACAAACATAGTTATAGAGGCATCAATGCTCGCTGTGATGCTTGGGGTCTCTATAATCTTATATAAAAAATATAAAACACTCAAAAGCTCTGTAATACTAAGAGAAGATTAAAATCCAATTTAACTTTCTCTAAAATATTGGAGGGAGAAGATGAACTACTTACCAATGATAATTGTGTTTCCATTAATCATGGCAATAATCATGAATTTATTACATGGAAAAGAGAAAGCTGTGAAATATATAACATTTATCACAGCCATTATTTTGATTATTTTGCCATTTATCAGCCAGTATGGGTATTACTACTTTGGAGGGCATGGAGTTGTTGATGGATGGGTTTCTGGTATTGCCTATTTATACAACCCAGCAAAACAGGCAGTTATTGTAACTCTATCTTTAATTGCCTCTCTTGTTTTAATCACAGGAATGGGAGAGAAATTAAAAAATAATATGTTTGTTACTCTCTCATTAATGGGATTTGCAAGTATTGCAGCTATAGTTTTAGCTGATGATATCTTTAACTTGTATGTGTTCTTTGAGATAGTTTCAATTGTTCAAGCTGGATTGGTGTTTTTATCTGGAACTGAAGAGGCTTACAAAGCAGGATTAAGATATATGATAATGGGTAATGTTGCAGCAGCTTTAATGCTATTGGGAATAGCCTTTTTATTGGCATCAACTGGAACTTTAAACATTACAGACATGAAAAACTACCTATTAACTGACAATCCAATGATTTATGGAGGTTTGCTATTATTAATTGTTGGTTTAGCCTATGGAGCTGGTCTCCCTCCTTTCCACAACGTTAAAGCTGATTTATACGCAAGGTCTAAGGGGTTTATCTCCGCTATGCTACAAACATACTCAAAGTTTGTGTTAGTTGGCTTGATGCTAATTATCCTAAAGCTATTTAACGGCTTAGATTATTTTGCAAGTGCTCATGCAGTTTTAATTGCTTTGGGAGTTTTAGCAATGGTGTTTGGGGTTGTAATGGCATTGTTGCAGAGTGATTATAAAAAGCTCCTGGCATATCACGCTATAAGTCAGGGGGGATATGTAGCTACTGGTTTAGCCTTAGGAACACCACTAGGAATTGTTGCTGGTATCTTCCACGCTATAAACCACGTTATATATAAATCTGCCTTGTTTTTGGGGGCATATATTGTAAGCTGTAAGAGAGGAAGCAATCTGCATAAATTGGGAGGTTTATTGCCTTTAATGCCCTCTGTAGCATTTATGGTGTTATGTGCAAAGCTTGCGATAAGTGGAATTCCACCATTTAACGGATTTCAGAGTAAGTGGATGCTTGCCCAAGCGGCTATGCAAGTAAATATGCCAGAAGTAGCCATTATAATGATTATTGTCAGTATAGGAACATTTGTGTCAATGATGAAGGCATTCTATCTAATTTACTTAAAGCCAGTAGATGAAAAAACATTGGAAGAGTATCAAAACAAGGAAGTTCCTAAACTTGCTGTCTTTAGCTTGTTTGTATTAACCGCTTTATGTATAATAATTGGTATCTATCCAGATATTGTAACAAGCTATCTTTGGGACTATGCAAAGGAGTTAGGAGTTAATTATTACCTAAAATAAATTAGGTGAGCTTTATGGATTATAATGACTTTCAAAAAAAGTTGGATAAAGAAGAACATGGGGATGGTATTACAGTTGGGGCAGTATTTACTGGAGAGTTCTCTCTCTATCTGTTGTTTATATTTGGGGCTTTGATTATTGGTAGGGTTTATGGAAAAACTTTGATGACTTTGTTTGGCTTAGCTGCCTTAGCATTTTCTTTGGCAGTATCTCCATTAATTTTTAAGTTTAAGGAAGAGAATTCAAACGCTATAAACTACCAATTGTTTTGGCTTTCTATATTCTTAGGGGCAATGGCATTCTGCATCTATATGACAACAAGGTGGTAAAATGAACTCTAAAAGAGATTTGGCTGTTGCCATATCTTTCTTTGTATTTGGTGCATCTATATTGTATAGCTTAGCAAACATGCAAGTAAATCCTGGAGTTAATGAGGTTTATCTTACGCATTATATAATTCCAAACTATGTATGTGCTGTTATATTTGACTGGAGGGCTTATGATACCTTAGGGGAGTGTTTGGTTTTAGTTGTTGCTGTTATGGTCTCTTGGATTGTGTTTGGGAAGTCATTGTATGATAACACTTATTTAAAAGAATTATTTCATGCTCCAGAATCTGATGACTATATTACTCTCCAAAGATGGGGAGAACACACACCAATAATCAAATTTTTGGCATTTCCAATGAGTGTTTTAATGGTTGCCTTGGGGATTATAACTATATTAGGAGGGCATATAACACCTGGAGGAGGTTTTCAAGGAGGGGCTTTAATTGCTGCTGCATTTATATTGTCGGTTATAGCCTTTGGTTCTAATAGTCCATTGTGGTTTGAACATAAGTTTTTGGAGAAGTTAGAGGCATTAGGGGCTTTAGGTTATCTGCTATTGGGTGTTGCTGGAATGGTTATTGGGGGTTATTATCTATTCAACTTCACTGAAATTAATGGATTCACTATCTTTCCAGCTCCAAAGGATGTTGTTACTGCTGGAATTATCCCGTATCTAAACATAGTCGTTGGATTAAAGGTTTTAGCTGGGTTATCAACAGCTGCTTTCTTATTGTCTTGTGAAAAAGTTATTATTGAAAAAATTAGCAAATCAGAGGAGGAGTTAAAATAAAATTTGGTGAATTAGGATGATAGAGGCAATATTAAATAACTATCTTTACTATCCATCAATCCTTGCATTTTTATTTGGAGTGTTAATAGGAGCTAAGTATAGGCATAGGATAGGAAATATTGTCGGATATTTGATTTTAACTGTAGTTATTGCTTATTTCTTAAAAGCATTCCCATACTATGATTTGTTACCATTATCTTGCTCTTATTTATCTGCAGTGATTGGAATAATTGTTGGCAATAGATTATTCGGAGGGAAGATGCCTTAATTCTTTTTAAATTTTGTTAATTAGATTTTGAGGGGAGAGAAGATGATTATAACCATATTAGATAAATGTAGAGTAGATGAGAAATGTCAATCTTGCCCTTTCTCACAAACATCTAAGTGTATGGAAGCTTGCCCAACAGATGCAATATTCTTATTAAATAATAAGAGTTTTAGCTGTCTAACTTGTGGAGAATGTGCAAGAAACTGCCCAAACAAGGCAATTAAGAGAAATGAGTTTGGAGGCTACTATGTAGATAGGAGGAGATGTAATGGCTGTGGTATCTGTGCCAATGTCTGCCCAATTGGGATTATAAAAATCGTAGAGAAAGATGGAAAAAAGTTCCCAATGGGAATTTGCTCAATGTGTGGTGTCTGTGTTGAGGTCTGCCCTTATAATGCAAGAGTTAGCTCTTATGAATTGTTAAACACAAAGAGAGAAGGATTGGCAGAGAGATACTTAAAAGTTTTAGAGAATCTTATGAAAGTTAAATTGTTTAGAGTTGAAGAAAAATCAGGCAGGGCTGTTGAAAAAGTAGAAAGAAAATCCATAAAAATTGATAGGGATAACTGCGTTGGATGCTTAAGATGCTCTTACCTCTGCCCAAGAGAAACAATAATTCCAGATTCTATAGATGCATGCACATCCTGTAATTTGTGTGGAGAGATTTGTCCAAAAGATGCCATTAAAGATGGAGAGGTTGATTATAATAAGTGCATTCTTTGTTTAAAATGTATAGAGGTTTGTCCAAATGATGCTTTAAAGGTTAAAAACTTTAAGGTTGTTAAGGTTAAAGAAGATAAAAAGTCCCAACCAACAAGCTATTGCATAAATTGTGGGCTTTGTGCTGAACACTGCCCAAGTGGGGCTTTAAGGTTTGAGGAAGGGCATCTATATTATAGCCCAGATATCTGCTGGAAATGTTTGAAGTGTGTAGAAATCTGCCCTAACGATGTTAGAAGGATTAAAGATGATAGAGTTGTTGGTGGATGCTCATTGTGCGGAATTTGTATAAATAACTGTCCAGAAGAAGCAATATCAATAACTACAGTTAAGTTGGAAAAGATTAGGGATGAAAACTGTATATTATGTGGAACATGTTCAAATGTATGTCCAAGAGATGCTATAATAATAGATAGAAGCAACAAAGAGATTTTATTCACTGATAATTGCATAGCTTGTGAGACGTGTGCTATCCACTGCCCAAGGGATGTGATTCCAAACACCACTGGCTATAAAAAAATCGTTGATAGAGAAAACTCATTTATTAGAACTGATATGGACTTCTGTATAAAGTGTGGTCTCTGCAACAAGGTCTGTCCAAACAACTGCATAGATTATGGAGTTATTGATAAGGAGAGATGTGAATTTTGTGGAGCTTGCTACAATATCTGTCCAACTAAAGCTATATATCTACATAGGAAATGGAAAGTAAAGTGCGGTGATTAAATTGGATGAGTTGAAAAACTTTGCAAAGATATTTTTAACTGGGATATATGAGAACTTAGAGAGAATTATCTTAGGTAGTGAGAGATACACAAGCTTAGAGATGAGGGAGGCAATATTATCTGGCAAAGTTAAGATTCCAAAGACTGTTATTGAAGAATTATGCATTGGATGTGAAGGATGTGCTAATGTTTGCCCAACTAAGGCAATTGAGATGATTCCCATTGAACCAGTTAAAATAACAGAAAACTACGTTAAGGATAAAATACCAAAGATAAATCCAGAGAAATGCATCTACTGTTTATATTGCCATGATTTCTGCCCAGTTTTTTCTGTGTTTAATGAAATATCTCCAATTCATCCAAGAGATGTTGGTGAAGAATATATAGAGGTTGATGTGTCAAAATTGTTGCAGAAAAAGGTTGAAATCTCTGAAGAGCAGATTAATAAGATTAGCTCTTTGCTTTCAATCAATCTAAGAAGGATTATTAAAGAATAAATCCTAAAAATTTTAAATTGTCGGTAGGCATCCATTTCTTAATATAGTTTTGTCATCTACTTTCCATCCTCTTCTAACTGCATTTACATGTTTATGAGCATAATGTACAGGAGCTGGTAGTTTCATTTTATCAGGCATAAGCTGGGAGAAATTAATTTTAGTCAGCAGTATTAGCTGTTTTATATCTTTTTCTTCAATTTTTACTCCCTTATAACTTCCATCGTCAATGCGGTATTTTTCTACAATTTTAATAGGTTGTTTTAAAAATCTTTTATAATAATGAGATGAGACATAATATGCCCTCCCGAATTTAGTATATGCATTTTTACCTTCAGGAACTGCTTTTTTACTTTTAATATCAAAGAATCTTAATTTTGTAGATTTTCTGACATCAATGTATATAATTTCAAAACCATACTTTTTTGATATTAGAGATAATTTTTCTAATTCCTTTTTGAATATTCTTCCATCTTTTAGTAGGAGAATTTTAATTTTTCTTTTGTTATTTAGGTTTAAGTGTGGAACCAATTCACTATAGACTTTTGCAAACAATTTTTCATATCTTGCAATTTCACTTGATGTATGGACATCTTCAAAAGTTACAGTTGTAATAACATGTCCATGACTGTTATAAATTATAGCAGAACCACCAATGCCTTTTATTTTATCATTTTCATCTTTTTCTTTGGTAATATCATACCCAATTATAAAATCATAATCCCCCAACTCCTCACTAAAAGAAAATAAATACATCCCCATTTTGTGAAAGAATTGGGATAAAATGCTATTAATAAATGGTTTTTTAAAATCATCGTCATTTAAACATCTTTTCAAATTAAATGGATACATGAATTGATGAAATGTTGTTTGTTGATAGGAGAAAAGATGAGATTTTAATTCATCAAATTCATTATTTGGAAGTTTTGGAGAGATACAAATTAAAAATGGTTGTTCTTTTTCTTCTGAATTATTTAAAACTGTTTGAGTTATTATTGCACGAGAATTAGCATAATCCTCAAAATCTATTTCTTTTTCTAATTTTATTTCAATTTTTGGAATGTTTTTATCTAATTTATGTAAGATTGACAATTTTCTAAAAATATCCTTTATGAAATTTAACTCTACATCTGAAATATTGGAGTAGAATATATAAATACCAATTTTTTCTTTTTCTTTCAGCATTGGTGGAATTACTAATGGAAGAAATATCTCTCTGTCATTTAATGTTTTATTAAAAATCCAGTCAAATAAATACATTAATTTTAAGTAGTTATATGTTTTAATTCCGTTTTTTGTTCTTAATTTTATATTTATTTTTGGAACTGTGGAAAGTTGTGTCATTACATATCCATCTTTCGTAAGAATATTTGAAAATTCTCCGTCAAAGTCAATAAGATTTCCATATTTACTTAAAATTTGTTTTGCTGTTTCTAATTCATGTAGAAATTTACCTTTATCTAAAATAATCTTTTGAGTTTTTTCATCAATTCCCTTGTACAACAAGGCATTTTTAGTGTGGTATACATCTATTTTCTCTTCTCCAATGAGTATATAGCAATGGATATCTTCCCCTCCTACTTTGATAGGTATGCCTTTTTCTTTATAGTAATTATTTATAATCTCAACATATTTCCGATATTCTCTTTCCTTAGGACTTATAATTTTCTTAATTTTTACTTTTTTTCTTCTTACTCCTTTTCTTGATGTAGTGATAAAGACACTACCCCCTAATAAATCTCTTTTCAATTTATTAATATCGATTTTATTACTTTTTAGCATTTCATAAATAGTTTCTGAACTTATAATTCTATGTTTTGGCATAACTACTAAAAAATAGTTCTCATTTTCGTCAGATTCAACTGTTATAGTAAAATATGTTAGTATTTTTTGTCCAATATCTTCTAAAAGTTCTTCTTCTTTATACTCTATTAATTTTCTTATTGCAGGATGAGCCTTAATTGCTCCTAAGACTATCTTCTCTTTAATTTCATAATTTAATTCATTCCAATTTACTTTCTCTTCATTAATAATCTTAAAATTGATTTCATTTTCATATTTTTTCGTTACATAATCTAATAATGTTTTATTTTTTATATCCTTAATTCCCAAATCTTCCATTCTCTTTTCTAACTCCTCACTTTTTAAATCTTTTATTTTTTTGTTTAATATCCTTTTCCAAATATAAAATGAAAATTCATTTTTTAACGGGTTATAATCTTCAATATAAACTCCTCCAAGAGTCGCAGCAATTGAATGGAGTAATTTCTCAATATCTTCTTTTTTATCCAAATAATTAATTTTACACACAATTCTTACACAATTTTTTGAAACAATATCAATAAAATGTTTGTTTATTAAAAATGAGTTTGTGTAATGCCAGTTTTCTTCCATATTATTCACCACATTTATTTGCAAATCTGTAGTAATTGGATATACGCAATAATAATTTCGAGTATAATAGTTAATAAATATTACGGTTTTACAAATAAAAACAAATAATAATTCTACTGATTTGTCTAAAATAATATTCAAAACATTATAGACTAAAAAAGAGAATTCACAAAAATTTTATAAATCTGCCTCTTTTATAGCATCATATAAGGAATCACAAAGATAAATAATCTCCTCCTCCGTTATTGACAATGGTGGGACTAAGATAACAACATTACCAATTGGTCTCATATAGATACCTTTTTCAAGTAATTTTTCAGCAACCCTATAGCCAGCTTTATAACCGTAAGGATATGGTTCTTTAGTTTCTTTATCTTTTACAAGCTCTATACCAATCATAAAGCCCCTTCCTCTAACATCTCCAACATGCTCAAGTTCCTTTAACTTCCTTAATTCTTCATGTAAAAGCTTTATTTTTGGCTGGATATTTTCTATCACATTTTCTTTCTCAAAAATTTCCAATGTTGCTAATGCAGCAGAGCATAGAAGTTGGTTTCCAGTGTATGTATGCCCATGATATAACTGCTTACTTTCTCCAAACTCTCCTAAGAATTGGTTATATATCTCATCAGTTGTTAGAGTTGCCGCTAATGGCAAATACCCCCCAGTCAATCCCTTCCCAAGGCAGAGGATGTCTGGCTTTTCCAATTTTTTTAGCTCCTCATTATCGCAGAAGAACATCTTCCCAGTTCTACCAAATCCAGTTGCTACCTCATCAAGGATAAAGATTACATCATTCTCCTTACATGCCTTTGCCACTCCCTCAATATACCCATCTGGAAATGGAATCATCCCAGCAGAGCCCATAACTCCTCCTTCAAGGATAACGCAAAATACTTCATCAGTATGTTTTTCAATCAAATTAATCATCTCATCTAAGCATCTCATATCACAGCCTTTCTCATTTCTCTCATCAGTATCTTTAAAGTTGTGGTATTTGCATCTATAGCAGTATGGAGGATTTGCATGATAGCCCTTAAACAACAAGGGCTTAAACACTCCATGAAATAGCTCACTACCTCCAACACTCATTGTTCCAATAGTATCTCCATGGTAGCCCTCTTTAACTGAGATAAACTTAGTTCTCCCTTTATCTCCTCTCAAAACATAATATTGATAAGCAATTTTAATAGCTATCTCAACTGCCTCTGCTCCATCCTCTGAATAAAATACCTTTGTTAAATGCTTTGGAGTTATATCTACCAATTTTTTTGCCAATAATATAGAAGGGACGTTCCCACAACCTAAAAGTGTTGAGTGGCAGATTTTATCAGCCTGATTTTTTATTGCTTCAATAATTTCCTTTCTACTATGTCCAAATAGATTACACCATATAGATGAAACAGCATCTAAATATCTATTCCCATAAATGTCAATTAAATAGTTTCCTTCTCCTCTCTCTATAATCAAGTTTTTTGATTCTCTATACTCTTTCATCTGTGTGTATGGATGCCAAACATACTCCTTATCCCATTTTTCAAGCAAATTTCTATCAATGTTTTCCATAATATTCACCCCAATATTTTTTCAAAATCAATTTCAAAATCATTCCTATTTTTAACAATTCCAATTATCTCAATGTTTCCAACTTTTTCAATTGTCTCAAAGGTTTTTTCATAATACAAAACTTCACTTAAATCAGTTATGCAGTTAATAATAACCCCCCTAACATTAATCCCCTTATTCCTTAAATGTTCAACAGTTAGTAGTGTGTGGTTTATAGTTCCTAAATTAGGTCTTGAAACTACAACTGCATCTAATCCTAAAAACTTAATCAAATCACTCATTAAAAAGTTCTCTTTTATTGGAACACAAACCCCTCCAGCTCCTTCAACAATCAAAAAATCATATTTTTCCTTTAAAATATTATAAGCATTTTTTATTTTCTCTTTTATCTCGTCCAAAGTTAAGGGAGAGTTTTCAACGTCAAACGCAATATTTGGAGATAATGGGAGTTTTAAATTAATGGGATTCATTAAATCTAAGTCATCGTTAGTTTTTAGGATATTTTTTAAAGTTAGAGTGTCTTCTCTCCCCCCTGTCTCAACTGGCTTTAAATATCCAACATTAACGCCCATTTTTTTCAGATTTTCAGCTAAAATTGATGAAACATAGGTTTTCCCTACACCAGTATCTGTTCCAGTTATAAATATCATCCTATCACCCATCAAAATTTTTAATCTGTTATTTAAATAACTTACCAAAATTATAAAAATGATAATCACAATTATCATAATTATAATTATCATTATGGGATGGATATGTTTGTCAATAGGGAAAAGGAGCTAAAGGCATTAAATGAAAAATTGGATAGCAATAACTTTGAATTCATAGTTATTTATGGTAGAAGAAGGATAGGAAAAACAAAATTAGCATTAAAAAGTGTAGAAAATAGGGAACATATCTATTACTTAGCAGTTGAGGGAGATAATTTAAAGCATTTCAAAAGATATGCTTTAAAGGTAGTTCCAACAATTGAATATGCTAAAGAAGATTGGGAGGCATATTTTAACTTTTTAAAGGACAAAATCATTATTATAGACGAGTTTCCAAATTTAATTAAAGAAAATCCAAATATTTTATCTCTGTTTCAAAGAATTATTGATGTTCATTTGAAAGACACAAAGACAAAGCTAATCATCCTTGGTTCATCAATATCAATGATGGGAGAGAAGGTTTTAAGCTACAAATCCCCTCTCTATGGAAGAAAAACTGGAGTTTTGAAGATTAAACCTTTAAAATTTAAGCATTTAAAAGAGTTCTTCCCAAAAGCTACTTGGGAGGAGTTAGTTGAGATTTATGGTTTTGCTGATGGAATCCCATACTATCTTGAAAAGATAAAGCTTCCATTTTGGAGTTATTTAGATGAGGAGATTAAGAGAGTTGATAGCTTTTTGAGATATGAGGTTGATCTTTTGATGAGATATGAGTTTGAAGAGCCTACAACTTACAAAAAGATACTTGAAGCAATTGCCTTTGGAAATCATACACTTGGAGAGATAAAGAATTATTTAGGGCTTAAACATTCAGATTTAACTCCATATTTAAAGAATCTAATTGAGACGGAGTTCATAGAGAGGGAAATCCCTATTACCGAAAGCCCAAAGACAAAGAAAGGGAGGTATTACATTAAAGATAATTTTATTGCATTTTATTTTAGATATATCTTCCCGAATTTGTCTGCAATTGAAGAGGGAATCTTTGAAATTGATGTGATAAAAGCTGATTATAATCAATATTTGGGATTTGTCTTTGAAAATGTTGCTAAAGAATTTTTAATTGAATTGAATAAAATTGGTAAATTGCCATTTAAGTTTTTAAGCATTGGAAGATGGTGGCATAAAGGAGAGGAGATTGATTTAATTGCCTTAAATAAAAATGATAAAAAAGCCTTATTTGTTGAGGTAAAATGGAGAGATTTGAAAGATAAAGATGTTAAAAAGATATTTAAAGATTTAGATAGAAAATCAAAACTCGTTGGATTAGATGATTATGAAAAATACTATGTTATTATTGGGAAGAGAGTTGAGAATAAAGATTTTAAAGGTTGTTTGTTGTTTGATTTGAATGATTTTGATAAGTATCTTTGAAATTGGTAAGAGTTAAAATAATTTAGTAATAATTAGGTGATAATCATGGCAACCTTATTAGAGGAGGGAGTTTGCATAATTAAAGATAAAGAAGTTGCTGAAAGGTTTTTAAAGGATTTAGAGAATCCACCAAAAGAACCAATAATTTCAGAGGAAATTAGATTAAAGTCAAGGAGATTATTGAAAGAGGGAATTGAATGGGCAAAGAAAATGAAGTTGTAATTCCTCTAAAAACATTATTGGAGGAACATAATGAAGAAAAAGTAAAAACTTTATTAGACACTTTTTCTTGCTCTAAAAATTTAATATAATTATGTAATGCAAATAAACTTGTTGGAGGAAGAGTTATTTTAATAGAAACACTAAACAATGAGAAACTAATCAAATTTTATGAAGAGAATGGATTTAAAATCCTTCAAAAAAGAATTGATAAAAAAGTTGATAAAAACACTGGAAAAGAAATCATAACGGAATATGTGCAAATGTATATGATAATTTAAATTATCTATATCTATCATAAATCTCTCTAATCTTCTCACACAACAATTCAAAATCCTCTTTTTTATGTCCAACATTTATACTAACTCTTATTCTCTCTAAGCCCTTAGGAACTGTTGGATACCTAATCCCAACACAAAAAATGTTATTTTTTATTAGATGTTCTGCTATCTCCATAGTTTTTTCTTTAAAAATAAATGGATAGATTGGAGTTAAGTTATCCTCCTTAATTGAACAAAAATTACGAAGTAATTTTTGTAGCTCTCCGCTCACTTCGTTCGCTCCGATAAATCCATATTTTTTAAAAACTTCGTTTGCTATTTTTATGTTTTTTTGAAGTCTTTTAACTATATCAGTCTTTTCAATAATTTCAAATGCCTTAATGCATCCTTCAACAACATGAGGAGGCAGAGCAGTTGAAAAGATAAAACTCCTCGAAGTGTTTATTAAATACTCTATAACCTCCTCAATCCCACATACAAACCCTCCCAATCCACCAATAGCCTTAGATAAAGTTCCAATTTGGATGATATTATCAGAAGGTTTTATATTAAAGTGCTTTAATGTCCCTTTTCCATCTCCCAAAACTCCAGTACCGTGTGCGTCATCAACAATCAAAATTGCATTAAATTCATCCGCTATCTTCTTTAAATCTCTTAAAGGAGCTATATCTCCATCCATACTGAAAACACCATCGGTTATGATAAATAAGTTGTTGTATTTCTTATAACTCTCCTCTATTAAATTAATTAAATGCTCTACATCACAGTGATTGTAGATTAAAACATCTGCTTTACTTAACCTACAACCATCAATAATTGATGCATGATTTAATTTATCACTCAATATTAAATCTCCTTTTTTGCATAAAGAGCTAATAACTCCAACATTTGTTGCATAGCCAGATGAATAAACTAAAGCTCTCTCCGTTTCTTTAAATTCAGCTATTTTCTCCTCCAATCTTTGATGGTTTATATTTCCAGATGTCAATCTTGAGCCAGTTGAGCCAGCTCCATATTTTAACCCTTCTTTAACTGCCTCAATAACTTCTGGATGCTTTGATAGGCATAGGTAATCATTTGAAGAGAAATCTAAAATATTGTTCCCTTTTTCTCTCAAAAATCTATATAAACCATTACTCTTTATGGTTTCAATCTCTTTCCTTAATTTTTCCCTAAACATAAAAATCCCTTTTTATTTTATAATGAATGGCTTGTTTTCTAATTTATCTATTAAATCCTCTATATTTACATCATTTTTAACAAAAAATACTCTTCCTCCACTTTCCCCTTCTTTCTTTAAATTTGTAATCCTGAAATATCCTCTTTTAGTTGCAACGTAGCCAGTTGTGTAGCTTTTGTTATCTGAAGTGCATAACTCTGCTATAACACCCAAATGAATAACCTTAGATGCTATAGCAATGGCATCAACTGTCCTCTCTGTTCCTAATTTTTCTTTTAAAATCTTCTCCTTTAATTCTTTTGTTGTATCTATGTTTTTAACTCTAACACCTCTTTCTTTATCTGGCTCTAACCTCTCTCCTTTTAAATTTAATATTGCAGCTCCCCTCATCCCTCCTTTATCAATAATTTCATAAGCATAATCTATAACCTTATCTGGGATGCCTTCATTTCTCAATATTTCCCTTGCCTTTTCTCTTGCCTCTTCTTTGTTTTTGCAATGAATTGTTTTTATTGGTAAGTGGTCGATATACTCTATATCTTCCTTAATCTCTTCAATCTTTATATTTATAAAATCTGGAGTCCCATTTTCATGAGTTAAAGCCCTTTTAATTAACTCCCTCGCAACATCTTCAATCTCATCTTTATTCACAATCCTCTCTGCTCCAGAGATGTGTTTTCCATTCTTCGATGCCCTCATCTTTATACTATACATAACAATCACCACATAAACAATATCAAAACTAAAACATATAAGTTTTTAAAAGCAATCTTGTTTATTGATATGAAAGGTGAGAGTTTGATAGATATTGAGAGTTTTTTAGAAAAATCTCTAAAGAACAAAATAGATTTTGATGATGCTATCTATCTATATAACAACTTCAACACCATAGATTTGCTGTATTTGGCCTTTAAAATAAAAAATAAAATAAATAACAAAATTAAATTGTGTGCTATAATAAATGCCAAAAGTGGAAAATGTCCAGAGGATTGTATTTTCTGCTCTCAATCTATTCATAACAAATGCAATATTCCAATATATCCATTAAAGTCTAAAAATGAGATTTTAGAATATGCTAAAACATTTGATGGCATAGTTGAGAGATTCAGCATAGTAACGAGCGGTAAAAAAATTAATGATGATGAATTCGTTAAAATTGTCGAAGCTATAGAGCTTATAAAGGAGGAGACAAATTTAAAGGTGTGCTGTTCCTTGGGATTGTTGGATAGAGAAAAATTAAAAGAACTAAAAAAATTAGATGTAAGATTGCACAATAACTTAGAAACATCAAAAAACTACTTTAAAAATATCTGCTCAACCCACAGCTATGATGATAAAGTAAAGGTTATTAAAGAGGCTAAAAAACTTGGCTTAGAGGTTTGCAGTGGAGGAATATTTGGACTTGGAGAGAGTGCAGAGGAGAGAATAAAAATGGCTTTTGAACTTAAAGAGTTGGGAGTTGATAGTGTTCCAATAAACATTCTACATCCAATTGAAGGAACTAAGGCCTATCAAAAAATAAAAAATGGAGAAATTAAGCCAATAAGCATTTCAGATGCTTTAAAATCGATAGCAATTTATAAGATAATTCTACCTTATGCAGAGATTAGATTAGCTGGTGGAAGGATATATAACCTAAGGGACTTTCAATCCTATGCTTTAATGGCCTTAGATGGTTTAATGGTTGGAAACTACTTAACTACAAAGGGGAGAGGCTTAGAGGATGATTTAATGATGATTAGAGATTTTTATAATTTAATGGGGTGATATTTTGAGATTTGATTTTCATACACATACAATTTTTAGTGATGGAGAGTTAATTCCTGCTGAATTAGTTAGAAGGGCAAGAGTTTTAAAGCATAAAGCTATAGCCATAACAGACCATGCTGATTTCAGCAATTATAAAGAGTTGATTGAAAAAACCACTATTGCTAAAGAGGAATTAAAAAAATACTGGGATGACATTATAGTTATTGTTGGTGTTGAGCTAACTCACATCCCACCAAAGTCAATCCCAAAGATGGCTAAAAAGGCTAAAGATTTAGGGGCTGAGATTGTAGTTGTTCATGGAGAGACAGTAGTTGAGCCGGTTGAAGAAAAAACTAATTACTATGCATCAATATCTGAAGATGTTGATATTTTAGCTCATCCCGGCTTTATTGATAAAGAAACTGCTGAAAATTTGAAGGAGAATGATATATTCGTTGAAATAACCTCGAGAAGGGGGCATAATATAACAAACGGCCATGTTGCCAATATTGCGAGAGAGTTTGGATTAAAAACTTTGATAAATACAGATACTCACGCTCCAGAGGATTTAATTGATGTTGAGTTTGCAAAAAAAGTTGGTTTAGGGGCTGGATTGACAACAAAAGAGTTGGAAAAAACATTGTTAGATTATCCAAAAGAGTTATTGAAGAGGATATAAAATATTATTATGAAAAATTCAAAATAGAATATAAAAAACATGATTTGGTGAAAGAATGAAAATATCTGATGTAGTTGTTGAACTGTTTAGAGAGGCAGTTATCTACTTACCAAAAGATGTAAAAAATGCATTAGAAGAAGGTTATAAAAAAGAAAGTAGTGAGATATCAAAAAATACTTTAAAGGCAATCATAGAAAACAATGAAATAGCTGAAGAGAAACACGTCCCTTTATGTCAAGATACTGGAGTTCCGATAATATTTTTAAAAATTGGAAAGAATATAAATTCCTCTGAAATAATGAAAATCATTGAGGAAATAAAAGAAGGTGTAAAAAGAGCAACAGAAGAGATTCCTTTAAGGCCCAATGTAGTTCATCCTTTAACAAGGGAGAATTTTAAAACAAATGTTGGTTTAGGTGCCCCATTTATCAATATAGAGTTTGATGAAAGCTTAGATAGGGAGATTGAAATAATTGCTTTCCCAAAAGGGGCGGGTAGCGAGAACATGAGTGCTTTAAAAATGTTAAAGCCATCTGATGGAATAGAGGGAATAAAAAATTTTGTTTTAGAAACTGTAGCAAATGCTGGAGGAAAACCATGCCCACCAATAGTTGTTGGAATAGGCATTGGTGGAACTGCTGATGTAGCATTAAAATTAGCTAAAAAAGCACTGCTAAGAAAAATAGGAGAGAGACACAAAGATAAAGAAATAGCTAATCTTGAAAAAGAGTTGTTAGAGAAGATAAATAGTTTAGGAATTGGGGCAATGGGTTTAGGTGGAGATATAACTGCCTTAGACGTTTTTATTGAAGTTGCTGGCTGTCACACAGCTTCTCTACCAGTGGGAATTTGTATTCAATGCTGGGCAGATAGAAGAGCAAGTAAAAGAATAAAATTGGAATAATAAATTACATATTCTTTTTAATATCAACTACCAAAAATCCACCAATTGATAAATTTTCTGGCTTATACACAATGAAATATTGTCCTGGAACTTCGTTTTCTGGTATTTTAAATATCCCAAGGTATTTATTCTTTTCAGTTTTTATTATTTCTATTCTATATTTCTTATTTGTTGGAGATAGTATATACACATCCTTGCTAACATCCACTTCAGAGTATATCTCCATCTTTACAGTGTCTCCCAATAAATAAATTACATCAAATACATAAACTCTTGGAGGTTCTGGTAATTTTATAGTTTCTGGTTTCTCATGTTTTTCATGAGTACCCTTTAATTTGTAGAGAATGAATGCAATGATAGAGAGTATTTTTGAACGTGTAGGTTCGTATATTAAAGAAACTATCGCAATTATAATTAATCCAATTAATATTAAATATAATAAACCTTTAAGTGTGAATATGAACTCTTTAAGAGCGGTGATTCCAGTAATATTGCAGAATAATTCCCACTCTTCTTTAGATATGTTATATTTTTTAGGAGATGTGTTTTCTGTTACAATATTTGGTGGAGGAGTTATAGTATTCTTAGTTCTATTTGTTTTATTCTTTTGAATTTGTGTTGTACTATTTTCACTTTTACTTGCATTTGTGATATTAAGAGTTTTGATTATGTTTTTAATTATAGTCTCATTATTTGCAGAATTATTACTTATGTTAATAAACGCATATTTTCTAAAATAAAATGTCTTTTTAAACTTTTTTATTGTTGAAATATTATTTAACACTTCAATACTTACTGTTATGTTATCCCTATTTTTTCCAACATAAAATGGAACTGTTTCTTCTTTAAATGGATATATTGTTATGTTTTTTGAAAATTTCCCCACTGTGGCGGTAACCTTTATTGGAACGGGATAGTTATGAGATAGAATTAATTTTGCCCACGGATAAGAAACGTTATATTTTAAGTTAAATTTTACAGGGTACGTAACTAAAATTGGCTCATAATACAGTGGGATAACTACTTCACCCGTCTTTGCGTATATTATTAGATAACCTTCTAATGAATCATTAAATAAAACGCTAATATTGACCTTTTTGTAAGTTCCATAAATGTTAATTTTCTTTTTTTTACTACAGTTTATTAATTTTCCATTTTTATCCATTGCAACAGCCCATATCTCAATACCCTTCAAATTTGGAACAGCACTCTTTAAATATACTGTAACATTGACAGGATATCCTACAATAGGTTCATTACTAACAAAACCCTGTGTTCTATTCCTTATTTTTATATAGACTGAATAATTATTTAAATATACATCATAACAAGAGACTATTGGCCTTACTTTAATAATTCTCGTTACAACACACTCTCTAACTCCTCCCTCTGTATCTACATGAATATATATTGGACCATTATACTCTTTTAAAAATATGGTTTTTATATTTACAGGAATCTCCTTCATTGTTCCAATTTTTAAATATTTTTCATCAAAAAATGCTGAATTTTTTATTTCTTTGGGGACTGTTATATATACCCTTGCATAAACTGTTTTTCCAACAAGTTTTTTAAGAACAAATGAAATATTTTGATAGTATCCAGCAAATATTTCATCATTTAAATTATCTTGAACACAGACTGGAGGAGTAGGTATCAAAGACAGTTCTGGAGTTTCATTCTTTTTTATTATGTAATATTTTTCGTAAGGTGGAGTAATAGCAGTGATTATAAATTTCAGTCTAATTTTTCCATTATGAGATAACTCTTTTGCATTAATCTTTAACCCTCTAAATTTAACTATGTTATAACTTCTATTAAGTTTTACTTCCATAGAATATGTTTTGTTATAGATGTCTGTTATTGAGATATTCGCATATATACGTTTACTTAAATTGTTAGTTATATTAACATAGACATCATAATAGATATTTTCATCAACAAAATAGTAATGCTTAGGATAGTTTTTTACTTCTAATCCATTGATTGTTATAGGTTTTTTAAATGTTTTATAAAAATAGCTTTTGAATCCACCTGTATTATACAAAACAAATACTACAAAATTTTTATTATAAGGGTTTAGTTTTGACGTGTCTAATTTAATTGGAATAACGTATCCTTCTCCAAGACCTCTTCCAAGAAAATATTTTGATATCGTAACATTATCAAAAATCTTGTAATAATTTCCTTCTTTTTCACATAAGAATATTCGCAACGTTCCATACACATCGTAATCAACTGTATTATTTACTTTAATATCAAACCAGTTTGAGTAACAATAATCTTCATAACCATTTTCACATTCAATATCATAAACATCTAAGGGATTTTGAATGTTTATTTTATAAATTTTTACATCCGTATTATTTGTAAGGCTTACAAGCTCTGGAGATGTATTTTCTATAGTTTTTTCTATGTGATTATTGTTTTCATCAGTAGCTTTAACTATAATTTTGTATTCTCCTGAATACTCAAAATTTACTTTAAGAGGAACAACCACTTTAGATTTTGGTGGAACATAAACATGTGGTGACCATGAAATTAATGCTGAGTTATTTTGATAATTGATTTCCACTATTTTATCATTTTGAACAGCATACTCTTTTCCAATAACACTACCACTGACATATACATTTACATAATGTGGAATTATGTCATTATTCCTTACAGTAACATACATTATGTCATAGAATGGAAGCTCATTATATGTAGGAGATATTCCAAAAGATATGCCTTCTATTTCAATTATAGGAGTTGGAATTTCTTCAGGATATACTGGGACTTTACTATTATATGCCCAAGTTATGTTAATTTTTTTAGAAAAAACATATACGTTTCCTTTGGAATCTTTAATTAATATTTGTATAATATGCATCCCTTTTTCTTTAAATATTACTTTTTTACTTATAAAATAGATACTTTCTTTTGGAATAGTGTAATTATATAAGCAGATTTGTGTATCTATTTTGTTATTTATATACCCAATTATTGATATATTTGCATTTATATTGTTATCTGGATTACTTACAGTTATCACCAAATATTGAGAACTGTCGTAGTAATCGACATCCTTTATTTCCAACCCGTTTACTGTAAATATTGCTAAGCATAATGCAAATAATAAAATTATGAATTTAAGTTTCATATTTTAACACCCAATCTACGAAAAGGTATATATCATAATAAAAGTATAAATATTATTATTAATATCGATAGAAATGTCATTACATAATTCATAAATTATGGTGAAACGTTTTTATGGATGATGTCAAAAGTTGTTCTATAAAATATAGATAAGGATAATCTTAAATATCATAAAGTTTATTTTATCACAAATATTGCCTGTAATAGATATACACAACTACCTACATAAACTTAATGGTGGTTATATGAACAACTCTGGAATGTCTCTAATAATAACTATGTTGTTATTAATAGGAACAGCGATAGTTATCGGCACTGCGTATTATCTATGGAGCAACAACGTATTTAATGATGCAACCGAAAAAATAACCCCTACAATAACATCATCCATAGGAGAGGTTATAAAGCCTATAGAAATTTCCACGATTGATACCTACTATTTTACAAACCTTGACTTAAATGGAGATAATCAGATAACAAATAATCCGGAAGAAAGGTTTATAGAAACGATAAGATTAGAGTTCATTAATAATATTAAAGACGATTTAATTGTGAATACAAGAATATATTGCCTAACTCCAAATGTTTCATGGGCATCAGTAAATATAGATGAGAACAATAACAGCCTGTTATTGGATAGGGATGGAAATCCTTACAATTATAGTGGATATTATGTTTATTTTAATGGAACAACATATTACTCTTCAATGAAATTTTATGATGAAAATGGAAAGTTATATTATGCTGCTGCATCTAACGGAAATGCACTAAACACCTCAAATTTACTCGATTTAATTGATTTAAACTGCCCAACAAAGAGTTTTTTACTGAAAGGAGATTCTAAGAAAAGTATAAGCTACTACATCCTAATAAATAATACAAAAGTTCCAAATACAATAATATTTAAGATTGTTGCTTCAACGAAGTATGGAGATGTTGAGAAAAAAATAACATTTGAAATTAGCTAATAGGAGGGAAGACTATGAAAAAGATAATTGGTTTATTAATTTTATGTGTTTTTGGATTATCTTTTATTTATGCCGAGAATATTTCAGATATCTCAAATACAACCTATAAGAACACTTCAAGTGTAAGTGTCCCTTATGAAAGTATAAACTACAACGAAATACTGTATATTACAGTAAAAAACAATACTGCCTATGTTAAAGACATAATAAATGGAACAAACAACCCTTATTATGTAAAATCTGCTGGAATCATTTTGTATGAGAAAATATATGGATACAACTACTCTAATCTGTTATACAGCAATTCCTCAAATTCTGTTGTATTTTACTACAACTTTACTCTTGAAAAAGTCAATAATACAATAAACATAACAATTCCACAACTTGAAGATTATATAGGCTCCCTTGGAGGACCAATCAGAATGAGAATCCCGCCATCTGATGTAAAAATAGCTATAATGGCAGAAGATAAGTTGGCTGAGACAAATGGAAAATATATCTTGGAGTATAATAAAACAGATAAAAAAGTCATAAGTTTGATTTATTTGGATGATATTTCTTCAATTTGTAATATTTACTATACAAAATTCTTTAATGCATCTAAGTTTTGTGGATACTCTATTATGAACGTCACATCAATTAATGAAAATGAAACCTCCTACATTATCAAAAATCCAAAAGGGACATTTACATTTAAAAAAAGATATAATGTTTTTATCTCAAATAAAACTGCCTACTTAGAAGAACCATATTTGTATGTAAAACTTTATGATTCAACACTTAACGATGTAATAGTATTGGGAGAAGAAAACTCTGAAAACTCCACAAAGCCTATAACTGGATATTTGCTGTGTTTTATTGGAATTATCATTGGCTTTGGAATGATAGGATTAGCTATCTATTTAAGTAGAAGGGGAAGAAGATGAACACCTACATATCCACTATTTTAGTTATAACAACTCTTTTTGCATTCTCCATTATTGCGTATGAATGGGGAAATAATATAATAGACACAACTTTAAGTCATGTTTCAAAAGAAAAAGAGGAAAAGAACATTGAAATTATAAAAAACTTAATAAATGACGTGATATGTAGTGGAGTAAATTCAGAAAGAACATTTGATGAAACTAAGATTATTTTAAAAGAACAGAGTGTTAAAATCTCCAATGGAACAGATTATGTATCATTTAAGGTAACTACTATTGAAGGAATTGATTATGATGTTTATCTTGAAAGAGGGACATTATATATCTTTATTTATAACATTTCAGCCCCATATTCAGATGTTTATTATATAAAATATATAAATTCATCGATTTATGATTTTGGAGGAAATGTAACAATAAACTACTCCAACAACATAAGATACTACTACGTTAATCGCTCAAAAGTTTATGTCTATGATATATTAATGGGATAAATATGCATATTGTTGTAAAAGCTATCCTTCTCATGGGAGTTTCAGTTTTAGTTATTCTATTTGCCTCTACAATTTATTATGAGCTAGCTGAAGTTGGGGAGTATAGGTATATCAATAAAGTAGATAGGGAAATATCCTCAGAAGTCATGAATGCAGTAGTTTTGGCAAATGAGGGAAATATAACGCTATACAAAAAAATAAAGCTAAATTGTAAGGTTGTATTTGAAAATAATTCATTTACCATAATTTTCCAAAATAAAACCTATGTTCATAAGTTTAGCAACAACATCCAATTTGCAAAAAATAAGCTTTCTGAAATTTCCAAAATCTCATGTGAAAAAGTTAATAACACCTACATGATTTATGTAAAGTGATAATTATGGAAATAAAAGCTCTAAAAAAATTAGTTAGTAAGGGTTCAGAGAAAAACATAAAGATTGATTTTAATATCAATAATATCAAAAGAATTTTTAAGTTGGAAAAAGATGCAAAAAAAGATGAAAAGGGAGATGAGAATTATATAAACCTACTAAAAGAAGTTTATGAAGAAATTAAAAACCTTGAAATCTATGAAAAAATGACAATTGGTATGGCTGATGTTGTAATTGGTTATGATAGGGTGGAAAAATTAAAAAAATATATTGTTATTGAACCAATTTTAACCAAAGAAGAAATAGAATTATTTCTAAAATTAAGAAAAGTCGTGCAAGTATTATTAGACATCCCAGTTGAAGAGATAGAAAAAGAAAAGTTAGAAGAGTATTTAAAAGAAAGGATTAATGAAATCTTCGATGATTTAAAATTAACATTGGATGAGGTAACAAGACATAAGCTAATTTACTATTTAGTTAAATATCTCATTGGATATGGGAAGATAGATGTTCTTATGAAAGACAAAAACTTAGAAGATATTAGTTGTACTGGAGTTGGAAAACCAGTATATGTATTTCACAGAAAATATGAGCATTTAAAGACGAATATAAAATTTGAAACTGATGAAGAGTTGGATTCATTTTGTATATCCTTGGCTCAAAGATGTGGAAAATCTTTAACTTTAGCTAATCCAATAGTTGATGGTTCTCTTCCTGATGGTAGCAGATTAAATGTAACTCTTGGAAAGGACATATCAAGATACGGTTCGACATTTACAATAAGGAAATTTACCCACACTCCTATACTACCAACAGATTTAATAAGATATGGCAGTATTTCTCCAGAGATGCTTGCATATCTTTGGTTACTTATTGAATATAAAAATTCAGTTATGGTTGCTGGAGAAGTTGCTACTGGAAAAACTACATTGTTGAATGCTTTCTCCCTTTTTATCCCTCCACAGATGAAAATTGTTTCCATTGAAGATACTCCAGAAATTAGGTTATATCATGAAAACTGGATTGCTGGAACTACAAGAGGAGGTTTTGGTGGGAAAGAGTATGAAATAACAATGATGGATTTGCTAAAAGCAGCGTTAAGGCAGAGACCCGATTATTTAATTGTTGGAGAGGTTAGGGGGGAAGAGGCAAAAATATTATTTCAAGCAATAACCACAGGACATTTAGCGTTATCAACGATACATGCTAAATCTCCAGAGGCGGTTATAAGAAGGTTGAACGCAGAGCCGATGAATATCCCAAAGATTATGCTTGAACAACTAAATGCCATATGTATGCAAGTTAGACTAATTTATAAAGGAAAATTTGTTAGAAGAACTAAAAGTATAACAGAAATTGTTGAATACGACCCAAAAATTGATGATATTATATTACATGACGTTTTTTGGTGGAATCCTGAAGAAGATACATTTGAATTTTCTGGAAAAAGTTATCTATTAAGAAGAATAGCTGAATTCATTGGAATTTCAGAAAAAGAAATTATTAATGAGCTTTATAATAGGGCAGAGTTTTTGAGGAATTTATGTGAAACAAGACCAAATTTTGAAGAATTTGTTAAAAAGATATGTGAGTATAAAAAATATCACAAAGGTGATTAAATTTGGGTTTTTTTGCCAATTTAAAACTAAAATACTATAAATTGGCTATAAAAATTTTTAAGATAGAGGATGAAAAATTTGATGAAATCTTGTTAAAGGCGGGAATAAATGCAGTATCATCTACATATTTGCCTGTGGTGTTTTTAACTTCTATTATTGTAGGTTTTATAATGTTTATCCTTTTTCTAATATTGTTCAATATATTTTACGCAATATTTGCACTTCTTGGTGGAGTTTTTGTTACCATTTTTCTTGGAGTTCTATATCCATATATCTTAGCTGAAGAAAAAGCCAAGAGTATAGATGAAAATCTACCATATGCATTTGCCTTTATTTCTGCCTTATCTTCAGCAAATATTCCTGTAGTTGAAATATTTAGTTCTCTGTCAAAAGAAGATATCTACGGAGGAATGAGCAAAGAGGCAAAAGAAATAGTTAAAGATACGAAAGTATTTAATTACGATATTATAACAACGTTTTTAAGAAGGGCAAGGATAACACCAAGCAAAAAATTGTCAGCAGTTTATTATAACATAGTAGCCTCATTAATAGTTGGAGCAGAGATGAAAACCATTTTTTATGAAATATACGAGAGATTGATGGAAGAGAGAAAGTTAGAGTTGTTGGAAGCTATTGAAAAAGTTGAAATACTATCTGAGTTTTATGTGATAGCGTGTGGTATGATTCCTCTATTTGTAGTTATGACAGTTCCTGTAGCTTCATCGATTAGTGCAATCTTGCAAACAATGTCGTTTTTTGGAGACCCAAGGTTACTTCCACTAACGTTTTATCTGTGGGTACCAATAGCATCAATAATATATATGGGATTGGTTTATGGGATACTACCAAAAGATTTTAAGTTAAACATATCTTTGTTGGATGTCTTGAAAGAATTTGATGAACCAGAAATAGAAGGCATAAAAATGAAATTTAAATGGAAGCCAATTCATTTTATTACCTTATTTTTTTGGATGCTATCTATGATTTTCTTTCTCCTATTTTTTATTGGTAAGTCAATCTTTACACTCCATAGAACTGACTTCTTAATGTTTGGAATTTTGTTTCTTATTCTCCCATTTATTTTAACAAGTTATTGGCGTTTTATCATTGAAAATCAAAAGGAAAGATACTACCCCATATTTTTAAATGATTTAACCATGGCTGTGAGAAGTGGAATGGATATAATTAGGGCGATGCAGGTTTGTGCAAGAACAAATTACGGTCCTTTAACAAAAATTATTAAAAAAATGGCTATTCAGATGTCTTGGGGAAGACCTGTAAATGAGGTATTTGCTGATTTAGAAAGAACAGAGAGGTCTCTCATTGCCAAAAGAATTGCATCTATATTAAAAGAGTGTGCTGTTTCAGGTGGAGATATAAAGGATATCTTAACTTCAGTAACAGTTCATGCATATAGATTGAGTGAAATGAAGAGGGAAATAAGTGCAAGGCAGTTTATATATGTGGTTGTTATCTATCTCTCATTTTTCCTATACCTTGGAACGTCCTATATTATGATTCATTCTCTTCTACCAACTTTACTAAAAAATGTTCAAGGTTTAGGTATTGAGTTTTATAAGAACTATTTGTTTCAGGGGATTTTGATATATTCCATATTCTCTGGAGCATCTTTGGGGATATTAACTGAAAGGTCAGTTATTGCTGGAATAAAGCATATATTGGTAATGTTAATTGTTGGATATTTGCTGTTCAAGCTCTATATTGGGGGATAAAAATGGAATTAGATTATTTGCTTGCAACAGTTATATTTTTAATTGTATCTGCCTATGTTGTAGCTGAAGTTGTTAATTTATATAGTGGCGTTTATGATGTTGAAGACGCAAGAAAAGAGTTTTTGATGTATTATAACGATTTAAAATATAATTTTTCTCCTGTAAAGGGAGATCTAATTTTTAACTTTAAAGTTAATAAAATAAGCTATATTATCGAGGGATTTGTGCTTAAAAATACATCTGAAAGTAGAGAATTAGTAAGATATCTTGAAAGCTTAAACGGTTCATATATTATTGCATACTCCCCACCCAAGGATGAATTCATTGTAACAAAAAATTATGAGTTCTTGAAAATCGTTGGGAATTATAATGTCTCTGCAGAATATAAAAGGGGGGAGTATGAGGATATTAAGATAATTTATCCAAAAAATTACTCTATTGAATATAGAGAGTTTCAGACAATTAATTGTAATAAGTTGTTTGAAGTTCCATTCTGTATAGTTGATAAAAATGAGAATATATCAGTTAAATACTACGGAATGCTGGATGTGGGAAGATGATATTTAACAATAAAGGATTTATTAGAATCATAGAGGCAACAGTTGCAAGTATTATGGTTATATTTATTTTTTCCTATTTGGTAGCATCTCAGAATTTTGACTACAACCTCTCTCTAAAATTTATTGGATATAATGCGTTATACTCTGCATATATTGAAGAGGGAGATTTTGAAAATATCTCCTCTCTCTACAAAAAAATAGAGTTACCAAGCAACATTGGTTATGGTTTTGAGATTTATAAAAATGGGAAGTTAATGTATTCTGATGCAAAGAGTGGGGTTATTGTTGAGAGAAATTTTATATTTGAAAATAACACCTCAGTAAATTTCTATAAGTTAAGGTTGATACTATGGTGGAGATGAATAAAAAAGGACAGTTTTTTATCATTGGTGGAGTTATTTTATCTATTGGGTTAATATTGTTTTTCTTACTTGGTTTTAGCTCTCAAGTTTCTGACAACTCTTATTTAGCAGTATTTAAAATGAAGGATGTTAAAAACTCAATAGAAAGTTGTTTAGTATGTTCTTTAAATTCAAACTCAAATTTAAGTGAAAAGTTAGAGATGCTAAAAAATAACTATAAAGATGAAGGTATTGAAATTAATTATAAAAAGATAGTATATTCCAACATAAAATACGAGGCAAAAAATCTGACATTCAATTTTTCTTTATATAATGGAAATTTCTCATATAATATCTCAAATCATGGATTTGGTGAATCGTTTAACGGAAGTTTAAATGTATCAAATCCCACATTCAGCAAAAATCTCTCGTTAAATATCTCTGAAAATAGTTCAGTTGCTGGAAGTTTTAATATCAGTGGTGGAGATTATGCTAAGGTATTCATTTATGATAGATTTGGAAATTTAATACTTAATGAGACCATTTATAACAACACCAATTGCTGGAAATTGTTATATTATTATATTTTAAATGTATCAAAAGAGGGAGATTTTGCTATATTTATCATGGCAAAAAATACTTTTAATAACTCATTGGCAGAAAATGTATCTTTTATAAATACGAGTGGCTACTTTAACAGTTATTTGAATAAGACCTATATAAATATATCAATAAATGGGAGTTTTTCTGGAATACTATATGTTAAAAGTTCTCAAAAAAACTATACTGTAATAATTAACAGTAGCAGTAGCTTTATTTTTAATGATACAATTCCCCCAATTAATATTGAGTTGTTAAACAACTATTCAGATGTAGTTTTTAATTATAATCTTAATGAGAGTATAAACAATTTTACCGATACTTCTTACTTTATTCTTAATGAATCCTGCAAAAATAACTATTTCAATGTTATTTATGGTAATTCATCAATGCTTTATGTCTCTTTACATTCTAAGGAATTCAATCATAATATAACAATTTTTAATCCACAAAAAGGAATTTCTTCAAAAGGATTTGTTTTAGCTGATATTTCTATAATAACTCCAAGAATGTTTTATTCATCTTTAAATAATTCTTTTGAATATCAAAGCTGGAATATTGGCTAATCGGTGAAAGTATGGATTTAGCTTATATATATGGATTGATTTGTTCGATATATGGAGCAGTTGAGGATTGGAAAAAAAGGGAAGTCAGCGATTTTTTATGGATATCCATGCTTTGGGTAGGGGTTTTAGTTCATTTTCTATATAATAAAAGTTTATTAACCATTTTTATTGAGATTCTTGCTATTTTATTTATTACCATATCTGTTAGATATGAAAAGTTTAATAAGTTAGTTTATGTTGGGATATTTTTATTTTTATTGTCATTTATTTTGTTTAAATCATACTTTGCATTATCTTTTTTGATATTTTATTTAATTGGGATTTTTTTATACTATCTCAACTTTATGGGCGGTGGAGATTGTAAATTTTTAATGGGATTGGGATATTTAAAAGGAATGTTTTTTACATTCGTTATTTTTTTAAATGCAATACTGTTTGTTATTCCCTACTGCTTGGCTATCCTATTAATAAATATAAAAAACAAAAGCTACAAAGGATTAAAGTTAAAAAATTTGCCATTATTGTTTATAGCATTAAAAAAAGATATAGATGACGTTAAAAAATTTGAGAGCATTATGGGAGATGATGAAAACTTTTCGTTAATTCCTAATATAAATGAAGAAAAAGAAGATAAAAAAATATACAAAGGAAAAGTTTGGGTTACTCCACAAATCCCTTTTTTGGTTTTTATAAGTTTTTCTTATGTTTTATATATGATATATCCTTTCCCAGCAATTTTTAAAATAATTGAGTTAGTTGTTAAATCTCATTTCTAAGAGTTTTATTAAATCTTCATATATTGCAACAGTTGGTATTTCCTTTTCTTTTATTAATTTTATGCTATCCCTCTCCTTTACAACTTTAAACATTACAATACTGGCAATTTTTTGATTTCTCATAAATGTAGTTGTTACATATTCATTTATTGGGATAAGATTTGGTTGTTGGTCTATGACAAAGTATGTGTTATTTATCTTTACAGCCACTGATGTATGATATGATGAGATTTTTAATGATGAAGGATTATAAAGGGCAACATCCAGTATATAAGGTGTTATATTATTATTTAGCAATAGAGCAGAAGTCAGTGTGGCATAATCTAAGCAAACTCCTTTCTTTGTGCTTACAGTCTTTAATGGTGTATTATATATATCTTTCCAACTTTTATATTTGTTCTGTTCTATTTTTTGGAGCTTATTATAATCGTAATGTATATTATTTGCCACCCATTTTGCTATATTTTCAATAGTGGATTTTTTATCTTTTCCTCTTAATTTATTAGATAGGGATTTAACTTTTTCAATTTCTTCTGGAGTTAATATCTCTTCTTCAACAAACTCTCTGAAATATTCGCTATTAAGAGATATGCTGTAGGTTTTAACTTCATTTGACGTTTCACATATAATTGGTTTTTCTGGAATGTCATTTAGATTTGCAAATGTTATTATAGATGCGTAAGTTCCCTGTATGTCTGAACCAGCCAGTAAAATAACTGTATGTCCATTTATTATCTGTTTTTCAATAACTCCTTTATTTTTTCCTGGGAAGGTTTCATTTACTTTTATTTTAAAGGCCCAAATGTATTTTTTTATTAAGGGATTGTCGTTTGGGGTACCTACTAATATTGTGTCTTTTGTTATTGTTGTTTTGTTATCTGCATTTAATGGAGTTATGATTTCTGCATTTTTTACAAATTTTTGGAATTTAGCAGATGCTAATGTGTAATAGCTAACATGGTCTATGTCGTAGGTTTTTTCAAAGGCGGAGGTATTTGTCAATATTAAAAACAGAAGAAACATTAAAATAATTCTTCTCATTCTACCACCTTTTTATCGGAATTTAGATTTTCATAGAAATTGTTATACATTTGGTGTAGTATAAAACTTTTAACTAATTATTGAGCACACCAATTAAGCAAAGCCTATGGTTGCGAATGCAATAAAGAGATTGTTATAGGAGTTTAAAACTGTTCAAACAAATATTTATTAACTAACTATTTTTAAAGAAAATTTTAATAACTTTCAAAATATCTTTTATTATTATTTGTCAAAATATTAATATCAAATAATAATATTTTAAAAAAAATCGTAAGATTTATATATCATTTTAGCATAATATATGGCACAAGTAATATGATATACATAACAACCTACATAAATTAATAAAAATCATATAAAGTTATTACTCCCGATGACGGTCTCCCGTAATGGGATACTCGAGGGAAAGAGAGAGGTGAGAGAATGATAGATTGGTTAAAGAATAAAAAAGCAATATCTCCAATATTAGCTTTATTAATCGTGTTAGGAGTTACAATCGTAGTCGGAGCAGTATTTTATGCATGGGGTAGCGGATTATTTAACAACAGCCAGCAGAAGACCGAATCAGCATTAGAGGGGACTACAACAAACATGTTCTATGATACCGGGGCCATTAGAGTTGCAGCAACATGCATTGACAAAATAAGATACCAAGATGCGGACGATAGTGATTCTTGGTTGGGTTATCCAAGTGGTAATGGAAAGATTGCAAAACCATCTACAAGTAATGGATGTTACAACTCAACATATGGTACAGTATTCTACGATGAAAGATTTATTGTTGAAATTCCAGTAACAATTGATACAGAAGGTTATGAATTAACAGGAGTTAAAGTTATTGGAGGAATTCCACAAATAGTCGATATGGGAGGGACATACACAGATGCTTTTGAAAGTATAAGTGCAAAGTTCTATGCGTTCTGGCTACACCTTAATGATAATTATCAATTATTAATGAAAAATGGAACTCTATTCGTTGGGTATGTAAATTCATCAGGAATGTTTGAAGTCCCAACTGGATATGCAATTGCATGGAACCAGACAAGAGACACTTATGGGAAGTTATCCTCTACAACAGGAGCAATATCTTCATCTGACTGGGACTCAGTTAATACAACAACCGGAGTTGCTCCACTCGTAGAAGCTGGATGGCCGTACTATGGAACATACTGTAGTAATGTTAAGTTATACACAGCTACTGGAGAAGAGTTAAAACCAGGATTTGGTCCTGGAACATTGGTTGCACAGTGGTTCTGCAGTTCTTCAACATGCTTGGATAAATTATTCAACAACCCAGAATATGATGTAGGAACATTACCAAAGAACTCAGAAAAAACCGTAAAAACATACTTGTTCTTTAACAGCTTATACTTGCCAAACTACAAAGGAACCACAAACGATGGATATGTGACCTTTGAAGTTCCATTAAAAGTTGTATCAAACGAAGGAGTAACCAAAGAAGTTAAAGTTAAATTCACTGTCTATGATGATGAATAAATTCTTTAACTTTTTCTTCTTTTTTATTTGCCATATATATTTATAAATCTAAATTTTTAATATAAATCTATTTTCCAAAAATAAAATAATAAAATTTATGAGAAATTATATATTTATTCATAAAATTTCACATTTTAAGTTTTATTTTCATATTTAAAGTTTTCTTTATGAATCATATAGAAAATTTTATATAGACGAAGTTCGTATATACATAACAACCTACATTAAAGAAAATTTAATAACATATAAAATAATCTTTACTCCCGATGACGGTCTCCCGTAATGGGATACTCGAGGGAAAGAGAGAGGTGAGAGAATGATAGATTGGTTAAAGAATAAAAAAGCAATATCTCCAATATTAGCTTTATTAATCGTGTTAGGAGTTACAATCGTAGTCGGAGCAGTATTTTATGCATGGGGTAGCGGATTATTTAACAACAGCCAGCAGAAGACCGAATCAGCATTAGAGGGGACTACAACAACAATGGCATACGATGCTGGAGCAATAGGTGTTGCAGTTCCAAAAGAGATTGATGTTGAAGGAGATTTGGATTTAGGTGATGTCTTACAATATTACTACTACGGCGTTTTATATAATTCCTCTGACGCTTCAAAATATAAACTAAACGCTTTAGCAAAAGATAGTAGTTGGGGAACTTTATATGATGAAAGAATTATAGTTCCAGTTCCAATATCCTTAGAAAATTACTACGACTCTGCATTAACTAATGTCAAAATAGAAAGTGATGGAACTAATGAAGTTGCTGGGTTAACTTTAAAGAAAATAACTTTAAATTACAATGGACAATCTTATGATGCATACTTACTATGTACAAATGATGGAACACCATTTAAAGGTATTTTAAATAGAACTGGAATATATCCAGATGCTACATGGGTCGGTGATGACGGAAACAACTATACAAGCGTTTATTACATACTCGCACCAAACTCAGTTACAAAAGTTGCAGCAGTTAATGATAGTAAAGATTTATCGGTAACTGATGTAAGTCAATGGGGAGACTCAACACATAGACAATCTATGAGGTTATATGCAGGAGGATTTAACAATTTCTACTATGCATGTGCAGTCAACGGTTCTTACAGTGGTGATACCCTAACTGCTACAAAATTCATAGGATGGAATACAGGATTTGCATTCAATAAATACATCACACCAATCGATGCTAAATTCTATACTTCAGAATGGGATGTTGGAACACTACACTCTAGAGAAAGAGTATCAAAAGATATATATTTCTTCTTTGGTTCAAGTATGGGCTTCCAAGAGGAAACAAGTGGAGTTACCACTGTAAATATACCTGTAAAAGTCGTTTCTGACCAAGGAGCATATAAACAAGTTGATGTCAAGATTGTATTAAAAGATAGATTATAAATCCCCTAACTTTTCTTTTTTCTTTTATCAAAATAATTCCAATAATTTATATATAAAAATTTATGATAATCTTTTTATTTTCATAAGAAGTGTTAATGATTAACTATTTTTGAAGATTTAAATATTTAAAATTTAAATATATGCAAACATAAAAGTTAAATTCCACATTCTCCAGTTAAACTTTAAATATTAAATGTGATATAATATTAACCATCAAAAATTTCTGTTAAAAGGTGAGATTAATGTTAAATGAACCAGTAAAAGAGATAATGACTAAGGATGTTGTTACAGTAACACCTGACACACCAGTTTCAAAGGCATTAGGTATAATGGAAGAAAACGGATTCCATCATTTAATAGTTGTTGAGAAAAAAGATGGTAAGGAAGAATACTACTTAATAAGCATGAGAGATTTATTGTTGGCATCATCGACACATGAAGAAGTTAGGTCATTAATGTATAAAGCACACTGCATACACGAAGATACTCCATTCTTAGATGCTGTGTGTGAGATGTTGGATAGTGGGCAGAGAGCGGCTCCAATAGTTAATAGTGTAGGAAAAATGGTTGGAATCATAACTGACTATGACATAATGGCAAGAGCATCAAAGTCAATAATAATGAAAGATACAAAAGTTACAAAGATAATGACAAGGAACGTTATAACCATCAACGAAAATGACTCAATTGGTAAAGCGAGAGCTTTAATGAGAGATAACAATATCGGTAGATTGGTTGTTGTAGATGATGAAGGAAACCCAGTTGGAATGGTTACTGAAGTAGATATATTGAAAAAAGTCTTTAAACCAAAGAAGAAAATGACTGTTGGTGAATTTAAGGGGGAGAAAGTTCCAAGAATGGGTCAGCCAGTTAGATTAATTATGAACACCCCATTAATAACAGTTGATGTTGATGCAAGTGCTGCAGATGCTGCAAGAGTTATGCAAGAGTATGACATTAGAGGAGTCCCAGTAGTTAAAGGAAAATCATTGAGAGGAATTGTTACAAGATTGGATATCATTAAATATATCGCTGATTTGAAGAAAGGGGCAATGATTGAAATTGAATTACATGGCATGTTAGACCCTGAATTTAAAGACCTCGCTGAGAGAATTATTGCAACAGAAGTTAAGAAGATGGTTAAACACGCAGGAAGAATACACTGGATAAAAATAACAATCAAAAAAGATAGAGATAAAGGAGGAGTTCCATATTACAGAATAACAACATACGTTAAAACACCAAATAAGCTGTATGTTGGAGAAGGAAGACCAAAGGCATCATTACCAAACAAATTAGAAGCTGAAGGGGAAGACATTGCCTATGTTTCAGAGCATGAGAGATGGGAGTTTATTGACATATTGAAAGAGTCATTAGAATCAGTATTAAGACAGTTAGAAGCTGATTATGAAAAACACCACCCAAAATACACTGGTAGAATAGTTAAGGGACAGTTTCCAGAGGAGTTTAATCCAGAAGAGTTTAAGAAAGAGGAATAAATTCTTAATTTTTCTTAAATGTTCTTTTAAAGTTTATCACTTAATTTTTAATTTATAAGGGATTCTTATGGAGGAGTTGAAAGTAAAGAAAATTACAAATGGAACTGTAATTGACCATATAGATGCCGGAAAGGCATTAATGGTTTTTAAGGTTTTAAATGTCCCAAAAGAGACATCTGTAATGATAGCTATAAATGTCCAATCAAAAAAGAAAGGAAAGAAGGATATTTTAAAAATTGAAGGCATTGAATTAAAAAAAGAGGATGTTGATAAAATATCTTTAATCTCTCCAGATGTAACCATTAACATCATTAGGAATGGGAAAGTTGTTGAAAAACTTAAACCACAAATTCCAGATGAAATTGAGGGAATATTAAAATGCACAAATCCAAACTGCATAACAAATAAAGAAAAAATTAGAGGAAGATTTAAGATTGAAAGTAAAAACCCATTAAAAATTAGATGCTATTACTGTGAGAAGTTCTTAAATGAGGTTGTTTTTGAATGAAATCTAAAGGGATTATTATGGAACTAAAAGGAAGAAGGATTCCAAACCATAAGGGGAAACCCCTTATTGGTATATCCCCTAACACCTCCTCGCTACGCTCGGAGGTGTAAATTTTTTGAAATTGAGGGATTATTATGGAATTAAAAGGAAGGAGTATTTCAAAAGGACTTATTGAAGGAATAGCAATTGTCTCAAAAAAACCATTCTCTTTTTTGGGAGGAGTTGATGAAGAAGGCAACATTATAGATAAAGATAGCGATTTATATGGACAATCTTTAAAAGGGAAAATCTTTGTCTTTCCTTATGGTAAAGGTAGCACTGTAGGTTCTTATGTGATATATGGTTTAGCAAAGAAAGGGATTTTAAAGGGAATAGTTAATAAAGAATGTGAGCCAATAGTTGCTACTGGAGCTATTTTAGGAGGGATTCCATTAGTTGATAAAATAGATATTGAGAAAATAAAGACAGGAGATAGAATTGTTGTTGATGGAAATACAGGAGTGGTGAAAATTTTAAATAAATAAAAAATCAAAATTATTTTTAGATTTATTTTATCTTACTTTTATCATTAATCTTATCCTATGATTAAAAACTTTTTTGGTGATGATTTATGAGTAGAGAAGCTAATCCATTCAAAAAAATGCCAACTATATTAATGCCTGATGAATTGATGGCTAAAGCTTTAAGAAGAGGAGAAAAAGTTGCAAGTGAGATGAGAAAGAAAGAATTACCTTGGTTATTGAAGGCAAGGTTCGTAGAAGAACATAAAGTAAGAACTATTGCCTCGGTTGTTGCTGATAACCTACAAAAGGTTATAGATAAGACCCCTCCAGTAAGAAAGCTACCTAAATTTTATCAGGAGATGGTTGAGGTTTTAGTAGGGATAGATGATTTCAAAAAATCAATGGGGGCATTTAAATGGGCTTCTGAATTGGTTAGAAAATTGGGAAATGAATATGCAAGAAAAATTAGGGCAGCTAAAACTCCCCAACAGGCGGGAAAATTAAGGAAGGAGTTTGTTGGTAGAGTTAAATCTATATTAGAGCAGATTCATCCAGAGATGGCATTTGTTGCTGTAGCAAGAGAAAAGTTAAAAGATTTACCAACATTTAAGGATTTACCAACAGTAGTTATAGCAGGTTATCCAAACGTTGGTAAATCAACATTATTGAAAAAACTCACTGGAGCTGATGTTGAGATAAACAGCTATCCTTTCACAACTAAAGGAATAAATGTTGGATATATGGAAGAGATTCAAATGGTAGATACTCCTGGATTGTTGGATAGACCTCTATATGAAAGGAACGATATTGAGTTGCAGGCAATTTTGGCTTTAAACTATTTAGCTAATTTGATTTTATTTGTAATAGATGCCAGTGAATTTTGTGGATATACTATAGAAGAACAGATAAATCTATTGAAAGAGATAAAAGAGTTGTTCAAAGTTCCTATTGTTGTAGCTATAAATAAAATTGATTTAGTAGATGAAGAAAGGATTAAAGCGATTGAAGAAAGATTAAAAGAACTTGGAATAAGTGAAATATTAAAAATCTCAGCCGATAAAGGTATTGGCCTAGATGAGTTAAAGGAAAGCCTTAAAAAAACTGCTATAAAGGAATTTTTAAAAGATAAAGAATCAGAAACTTAATTTAGTGTTTTTCAAAACTTATTAAAATAATAAGAAATAGTTGAATGCCTTCTTAAAAAGGGATTCATCAGTGCCTTAGTTATTCAAATTATTCATTCTCAATCTCATCTATCAAGTTCAAAGAGTCAGTATCACCATATCTATTTGCTATATCTTTAATTTTTTCAAGGACTTTTGGTTTTTTGTTGGTTAGTTTTTTCAATTCCTTGCAGTATTTTATTATATCCTTATAACCCACTTCTAAGAATTTACTTTTAAATCTTGATAGTTCATAAGCTAAAAGTCCCCTCAATACATCATCATTTGAGAACAAAAACACTGGATGAATCCAAATTATTATCCTCTCATCATCCTTTTCTACAAAGTTTTCTATTTTATTTACATCCATAAATACATCAATATAGACGGAAATTTCTTTATCTATTTCAATCTCTTCCAATAACTCTTCAAGAATCTCATTCATCTTTGTATCGAACTCTATAATTTTTTCATCTAATTCATCATCCTCTAACTCCATCCACTTCAATACTCTCTCTTTAAACTCTACGGTTGTGTTGTTTGACGGGTAGATTATTGAGTATTCATTTGCCTCAAACTTATACTCTTTACTTGCTCTCGAAGATAAATTAATTATCATCAAGCCATCATCTAAGTTTTTTAAATTTATACTTTTTAGTCTATATTTTCTCATCTCCACATCAAAATCTTCTAAGTTCTCAAAATCCTCTAAATTTCTAACATATGCCTTTTCTCCATTTTTTCCTTTTAGATAAAATCCTTTAAATTCAATATCTGCTAAATCTCCCCTAATTATGTCTTTAGAAAATTCATCTAAGTTTCTGTAAATATCTAATAAAATTTTTTGAGCTAATTCTTTTGCTTTCATTGTTTCCACCTATTAAAATTCCAAGAGTGTAATTAATATTAAATTTAATTTTTAGCAATATAAAAATTTAGTAGTTAGCTTTAATAGGACTTTCGCATTTTATATATCTATAATCAATAGAACACTTATTCATGATTAAAGTCATATTTAAATATCGATTAGCCACCTTCCCTCAAATACCATCCCTTATCCTTTATATTTTTAATCATTTTGTTGTCCCAAAATCCAATTCCTAAAAATTCCCTATTTTTATTAAAAACAGCAATTCTTCCAGAGCCTTTAACTTCTATAATTGATTCTTTAAATATATCCCTCCCATACAAAAATAACATTTCCCCCTTTTCATTTATAATGGCATAGTTGTTTATTATATTTGGAGATATTAATGTAAAGCCCTCTAAAGACAAACGAAACTTTCTCTTAATTTCACCAAATACATTGCCAACTGAAAATATATCCTGAAACTTATTCAAATTCCTTATTGTTTGTTTATTTGTATAACAAACGGTAAGCCACTTTCCCTCTAAGATTACTAAATTTTCATATTCAAACTCTTTAACAAAATCTTCGTTAGCATATTTACTCAACTCCTCTTTTACTAAGTCGATTTCCCTCTTTTTTAGCTCTCTCACTTTCATAGTTTCACATTATAGTATATTGCACATTAAACCTTTTTATTGCTTATTAATTTGAGGGTTAGATACCAAATGTATATTTATTTAAATATAAAAATCTATTTTTATTAAAAATATTAAGTAGTTTTAATAAAAAATAATATTTTTTAAAAGAGCATTAGTTTCATACCGGAACGGTCTTATTTTAACTCGATGTAGTAAGATGTGTTCAGTATCATGTTTCCATACCGAATCGGTCTGATTTTAACAGAAGTATTTATTCTCGATATGGATAAAGATTTGAAGTTTCCATACCGAACCGGTCTGATTTTAACCTCCTTCATACTGACAATTTGGTAGCCACCGAAGCCACGTTTCCATACCGAATCAGTCTGATTTTAACTATGGAGAAAAAGAAATTTAATAATTTTGAAGAATTTTGTTTCCATACCGAATCAGTCTGATTTTAACTAGAAAATTAAAGTATAAGTTCTGGGTTGTCGGCGTTGAATTGTTTCCATACCGAATCGGTCTGATTTTAACGGCAGAAGAGTTTAAATGTCCAGTTTGTGGGGCAATAAGTTTCCATACCGAATCGGTCTTATTTTAACTAATTGATTATGGTTATACAGGAAAGAGATTAAATAGAAATTGTTTCCATACCGAATCGGTCTTATTTTAACGATTGTTTGGGCGTTAGCTGGAACTATTACTCTCAATGTTGTTTCCATACCGAATCGGTCTTATTTTAACCTATCGTCGACACCGCCTATTATCCCGCCTGCCCCAAGTTTCCATACCGAATCGGTCTTATTTTAACTCTCCGCAGTAGTGTCATTTTTGCTATGAACTACTGTTTCCATACCGAATCGGTCTTATTTTAACTTCCAACATAATCCTCATCTAAATAAACATTTACATTGTTTCCATACCGAATCGGTCTTATTTTAACCTTGGGTTTTATTTCATTAATGGATGTGGTGGAAGTTTGTTTCCATACCGAATCGGTCTTATTTTAACTAGAGAGATTGTTGAGCACTTGAGAGAAAAAACGTTTCCATACCGAATCGGTCTTATTTTAACTCAACAATACCAAGGGCTAATTATGTAGATACGGGTTTCCATACCGAATCGGTCTTATTTTAACGTGTCATATTGTTATATGGCATCTCTAACATAGTTTCCATACCGAATCGGTCTTATTTTAACAGGGCAGTCATCAACAACCTATTTTTTATTGTTCTTCTTATATTTATACTTTTTGGTGGTGTATTTTTCTAAGGGTAAATAACTGTCTTCATTTATAAACCTACTAATATTTAAATCTTTCTTTTTTAACAAAATTGAGTATTTTTATCTTTCTAAATTTAAAAATTTAACTTATTGGTTGGAGAAATTTTATTTACCTAATTATTTAACCTTAATTTTTAAAAATCCAAATAATTTAATAGACATAAATATTTCAAATAATCAAACCAACAAATCCTTAGAAATTAAATTTAAATCCTCTAAATTAACAAATACCAACTAATGATTACCTTTATCAAATTCCAAGTTCATTCAACGAGACAAACTTCCAACAATATAGCAGACACTAAAAACACCTTAATCAAAATTATCAACAAACTCATATATAAGCATTTTTATCTTCTTCCTTATGAAAATTAATATTTAAATATAACCTCGAGATTATTGCTAACTTAATATTAAAAATCATCAAGGTGATGGGATGGAACACAATTATAAAGTAAAATTATTTGATGAATTAGGATTTGTAAGAAAGCAGTGCAAAAAGTGTGGGCAATACTTTTGGACTTTAGACCCTGAAAGAGAAACATGTGGAGATGCTCCATGCGATATCTACTCATTCATTGGAAAACCAATAACAAAAAAGCCATATACATACAAAGAGATGGTTAATGAATTCATAAACTTCTTTAAAGAACATGGACATGAACCAATAAAAAGAGCCCCAGTAACTGCAAGAAGATGGAGAGATGACATTTTATTAACAATCGCCTCTATAGCAGTATTTCAACCATGGGTTACTAAAGGGATAGTTAAGCCAAAGGCTAACCCTTTAGTTATAGCTCAACCATGTATTAGATTAAATGACATTGATAATGTTGGAAGGACTGGAAGGCATTTAACATGCTTTACAATGGGAGGGCATCATGCTTTTAACAGAGAAGATGATTTCAAATACTGGCAAGATGAAACAGTTGAGCTTTGCTTCAACTTCTTTAAAAAATTAGGGATAGATGAGAAATCAATTACATTTATTGAGAGTTGGTGGGAAGGAGGAGGTAATGCAGGGCCTTGCTATGAGGTAATAACACACGGTGTTGAGTTAGCAACTCTTGTTTTTATGCAGTATGAGAAAGTTGGAGATAGCTACAAAGAGATTCCATTAAAAATAGTTGATACTGGATATGGAATTGAGAGATTTGTTTGGGCTTCAACTGGAGAACCAACAATATACGATGCCATATTTAAAAATATCGTCAATAAATTGAAGGATGATGCTGGAGTTGAAGATATAGATAAAGAGATATTGGCTAAAATAACTGAAGTTGCTGGTTTGATGGATGTTAAGGATGTTGGAGATTTGAGAAAGCTTAGAGAGGAGGTAGCTAAGAAAGTAAATATCCCAGTTGATGAGTTGGACAAGCTAATATCGCCTTATGAAGATATCTATGCAATAGCTGACCACACAAGGGCTTTAGCTTTCATGTTGGGGGATGGAATAGTTCCATCAAACGTTAAAGATGGTTATTTAGTTAGAATGCTGATAAGAAAGACATTAAGGCATATGGATAGGCTAAATCTCTCAATACCAATAACTGAGATTGTTGCAATGCAGTTAAATGAGATGAGAGATTTATATCCAGAATTATTGGATATGGAAGATTACATTATGGAAATCTTAGAAATTGAGACAAATAAATATAGACAGACAATTGAAAGAGGTAAAGGAATTGTTGAAAGATTGTTAAAGAGCAAAAAATCTATTGATTTAGATAATTTAATTGAGTTGTACGACAGCCATGGATTGCCACCAGAAATAGTTAAGGATGTTGCTAAATCCTTAGGGAAAGATATCAGCATTCCAGATAACTTTTACACAATAGTTGCTGAAAGACATGAGAATAAAGAAGAGGTTAAAGAGAAAGTTAAGTTGCCAGAAGTTGATGTTGAAAAAACAGAGCTATTATTCTATAAGTATCCAAAGATGAAGGAGTTTGAGGCAAAAATCTTAAAGGTTGTTAATGATTATGTAATTTTAGATAAAACTGCATTCTATCCAGAAGGAGGAGGGCAAAAGGCAGATACAGGATATATAATAAAAGGAGATAAGAAGTTTAGAGTTATTGATGTGCAAAAAGAAAATGATATTGTATATCACAAAATAGAGAACTTAGATAATGAGCTAAAAGAAGGAGACACTGTTAAAGGAGTTATTGATTGGGATAGAAGGCTAAGTTTAATGAGAAACCACACAGCAACACACATAATAAATGCTGCAGCTCAAAAAGTTTTAGGAAAACACGTTTGGCAGGCAGGTTCAGATGTTGATGTAGATAAAGCAAGATTGGATATAACTCACTATAAGAGAATAAGCAGAGAAGAGCTGAAAGAGATTGAAAGAGTAGCTAATGAAATTGTTTTAAATAACTACAATGTAAAAAGTGTATTTATGGATAGAAATGAAGCAGAGGAGAAGTTTGGATTTAGAATATATCAAGGAGGGGTTGTTCCAGGCAATATCTTAAGGATAGTTATTATTGAGGACGAAAATGGGAATATAGTTGATGTTGAAGCTTGTGGAGGGACACACTGCCAAAACACTGGAGAGGTTGGATTTATAAAGATTATTAAAACTGAAAGAGTGCAAGATGGTGTTGAGAGATTAATTTACTCAAGTGGTTTAAGTGCTTTAAAAGCAGTGCAGGAAATGGAAGATACTTTAGAGGAGAGTGCAGAGATATTGAGATGTCCTACTGAAGAACTACCAAAAGTTATAAAGAGATTCTTTGAAGAGTGGAAAGAGCAGAGAAAGAAGATAGAGGAGTTGGAGAAAAAGATAGGAGAACTCAAGAAATTTGAATTAATGAATAAATTTGAGACAATTGGAAATTACAAAGTTTTAGTTGAGAAAGTTGAGGCTAATCCAAAAGAGATGTTGAACATAGCTGATAACTTAGCTAATGAAAATGCTATAGTTGTATTATTAAATGATAAGGACAATATACTATGTAAAAGAGGAGAAAGTGTTGATATAAATATGGCTGAACTTATAAGATATATTGCCAAAGGAGGAGGAAGAGAGCATTTAGCTCAAGGAAAATATGAAGGAGATGTGGAGGAAATTAAAAAGAAAGTTATTGAATTCATTAAAAATAAATAAATTTGTTTTAGCAATATAATCTATTTTCTTTTCTTTTGGTGGGTATATGGGTATGAAGTGTTTAATAAAAATCATTGGGAGTTTGTTCATTAGTTTTGATGAAACCGAAGCATTAGCTTCGGGCTACAAATCCGTTAGGATTTGTTCAACAGAAAGCAAAGCTTTCTGGCTATAAAAACTCGAAGAGTTTTTATTTAACCGAAGCGTTAGCTTCGGGCTACAAAAACTCGAAGAGTTTTTGTTTAACTTTTTCTAAAAGTTTCGGTGAGAGTATGAATGTCATTGATTTATTCTCCGGCTGTGGAGGATTTTCAAAAGGTTTTTTAGATGAAAACTTTAAAATTTTAGGAGCTATAGAGAACTTTAAGCCAGTTGTTAAAACTTATTTATACAATATCAAAGCTCCAGTGTGGATGGATGATATAAAGAGGATTCCGCCAAAAGCATTTGATGAATTTATAAAAAATGAGAAAGTTGATGTCATTATCGGCTCTCCTCCATGTGAGCCATTTACAAAGGCAAATAAACTAATTAAAGATAATCCATTAGACAGGTTATATAAAGACAAAGTTGGTAGGTTAGTTCTATATTATATAGATTATGTCAATTACTTTACACAAAAAAATGATGATTTAATATTTGTTATGGAAAATGTTCCACAAATTAAAGAAATTAAGGATGAGTTAAAAAAACTATTTGGAGACATAGGACATAAGGTTTATTTCAATATATTGAGGGCTGAAGACTACGGAAATCCATCAAAAAGAGCGAGGATGTTTATTTCAAATATAAAATTAAAACCAAAGAAAGCTGATAAAATTGTTGTTGTAGAAGAAGCTTTAAAAGACATTCCAAAAGATGCTAAGAATCATGAAATCAAAAAACTTTCTAAGGAAAAAGTAGAAATGATATCAAAATTAAAATGGGAAGAGGCGTTATATAGATACAGAGGAAAGAAAAAGTTGATGTTTAATTGGTATAGGCTTCATCCCCATAAGTTAGCTCCAACTGTTAAAGGAAGAAGTAGGTTTATTCATCCTTATGAGGATAGGTTATTAACTGTAAGAGAACAGGCAAGATTAATGAGTTATCCAGATGATTTTGTGTTTTTTGGAGGAAGGGATGCTCAATATAATCAAATTGGAGAAAGCGTTCCTCCGATATTAAGTAAAATTATAGCTAAAGAAGTTAAAGAGAGATTATAAGAATTTACACCTCCGAGCGTAAGCGAGGAGGTGTTAGTTTTGATGAACCTTTATTAAAGGTTCGGCAGAGAGTGTTCCTCCGATATTAAGTAGAGCTATTGCTAAAGAAGTTAAGGAGAATCTAAAAAAATAAATAAAAAGTTTTTTAATTAAAATTCTTTGGAATTTTTATAATTTCTCACTTCTTAAATCAATTGTTTGATGCATTTCTGGGCCTGTAGAGATTATAGTTACTGGAACTCCTGTAGCTTCTTCAATCTTATTTATAAATTCTTTGGCCTTTTCAGTTAATTTGCTGTATTCGGTTACTCCATAACACTCTTTATCATATTTATCCAAACCAGTTAAAGCTATCTGTGTTGCTCCATTCAACCTACAAGCTTTTCTTGCTAATTCAAAGTCAAAATAACCAACTCTTCTCCTTCTTCCGGTAACTGTTCCATACTCAACAATTCCTAGACTCTCTGCCTCTTCTAACGACATTTCAGTTGGAAATGGCCCAGCTCCTACTCTTGTAGGGAAGCTTTTAAAGACTACTATAACTTCATCAACTTTTGTAGGGCCGATACCAACATCAGCAGCAAATGATGAAGCGGTTGTATCCTTGGATGTTACATAAGGATATGTTCCATAATATAAAGAGAGCAAAGTTCCTTGTGTTCCTTCAATTAAAACATTTTCTTCTCTATCCAACGCATTATTGACTTCTTCAGAGACGTCTCCTAAAAATTCTTTTAACTCTTCAATATCCTTTGCCTGTTTTAAAATCCTCAACACTCTATCAACATTTGCAGGGCCACAGCCACTTCCAGTAGTTCCAATCTCTTTAGCTAAGTGCTCATCTTTTTTATCCATAATTTTGTGTTTTTCTTCAATAATTCCACATCTGTAATCTACAATCAGTCTCTCTCTAACATTAAAGTCTTTAAGCATCTCCACCTCTTTTAACAAAACTTCTGGGTCTACTAAAACACCTGCTCCTATAGCTAACTTTGCCTCTTTGTATGGGAATCCTGTAGGTATCATTCTAATTCCATAAGATTTTCCTCCAATATTTACAGTATGTCCAGCATTTGGTCCTACTCCTCCTCTTGCAATAATTGATGGCTTGTCTTTATCACAAATATAGCTTATTATTTTCCCTTTACCTTCATCTCCCCATTGTCCTCCAACAATAATGGTGCAAGTCAATAAAACCACCCTTTCTACTGTTCAAAACCCTATATCTATTTGTAATTACAATATTTAAAGTTAATTAATATTAAAACTTTTAATTAATAGAATATACAGAGAAAAACCTTTTATTTTTGAAATAGGGTCTTATTCTTTTAGATTTTTAATTTTAATTATTTTAATGATTTTAAATATGGTTAGATTAAAATTATCAAAAAATTATAATAACACAAATTTTAAGTATTATTTATTTCGTTCTATATTTCTTAATTAAACAATACAAAAAGGGTTTTTTAATGAAGATTGTTAGAGTAGAGTTCTCTTCTTATGAGGATTTTTATGATTTTGAGTTTATAGCTCCAGATGATGTTACAGAAGAAAAATTTATAAACGATTTGGCAGAGGCAATAGTAAAAAGTATAAAATGGGAAGAACTAAAAAGATCAGAAAAATTAATGGGAAAACTTATTGAATATGATGAATTTGGACTAGATTTAATAGATTGCATAGATTTTAAGAATGTCTATAAAGAAATGGAAAAAAGGGGATATAAACCTCTTAAATACGATATTATTGTCTATGCAGGAGCTTGGACATACATTAATCCAAAAACTTTAAAAATTACCGATTTTCACAATACAGGGGAATTAACAAAATTAGAAAAAGCTATTCAAGAAAAACTACAAAAACTTAGAAAAAGTGGATTATACTAACTTTAAACAATTCCTATTTCTCACAGAGGATTTTCCCATATTTGTTTTTAAACTCATCTAAATTCTTAATAGTTGTATCTAAGGTTAAAGGAGTTACTGAGATATGTCCCTTCTTTCTCAGAACATAGACATCTGTATCTTCTTCCTCCTCAAATATTGGGTAGCCGTCAATCCAGTAATAACTCCTCCCCCTTGGATCTACTCTTTCCTCAACATGTGTTGTGTACATCTTTCTTGCTAATCTTGTTATTTCTATAGGAGTTTCTAAGGTTGCATTTTCTGGGATGTTTATATTTAAGACATCACATGGCATGTCATAATCCAAATATTTTTCAGCAATTTTTGCAGTTATTTTTGCAGGAATTTCAAAATTTATTGGTATCTCTAACTCTCTAAATTTTAAGTGGTCTGAAGTTATTTGTAATGAGGATGCAATAGATTTAGCCCCATGATGAGCTGCTTCAAATGCAGCCCCCAAAGTTCCAGAAGTCATTATTTCAGTCCCAAGGTTTTCCCCAATGTTTATCCCTGAAATAACCAAATCTGGAACTTTTTTTAATATTTGATATATTCCCAATATTACACAGTCAGTCGGTGTTCCAGAAACAGCGTAGCCAATAATATCTTTTGCTAACTTAACCTTAGTCATCCTCAGTGGTTCAAATAAACTTATAGCCCTACCAATTCCACTCTGCTGATTTGTTGGAGCCACTATCGTTATCTCTGCATCTTCAAATCTCTCTTTTAAAGCGTTGTATAATGCTATCAATGAAGGTGAGTAAATTCCATCATCATTAACTATCAATATTTCCATGATATCACCAATTAAAGTTATCTTTAACATTTAAATACCATTAAGGATAATATTTATTCTTACAGGTAATTAAAACTTTTTGAGGGGTCACAATGAAAAAAAGAAATATAACTGAATTTCAAGTTTTATCTGAAATCATAAGAAAGCAACCACATATAAAACAGAAAGAGATAGCTGAGAATTTAGGAATAACAGTTCAGGCAGTTTCAGAGCATATAAGAAACCTGGTTAAAGAGGGTTATGTGAAATCAAGGGGTAGAGGGGAGTATGTAGTAACTGAAAAAGGTTTAAGAAAGTTAAAAAACTGGATATCAGAGTTTAGAGAGTATTTAGATGAAATAAACACTGCTGTCTATAGATACAAAGATATATGGCCTGCTATTGCAGAAGAGGACATTAAAGATGGAGAAACAGTATATCTATTTATGAAAAATGGTTTGCTATATGCATCAAAAGAACCAAAAGGGGAAGCAAAAGCAAAGGCATTATATGGGGGAAAGAGGGGAGAAGATATAGCAATATGTGAAATTAAAGGAATTATTGATGTGCCTAAAGGAAAAGTAATAGTGTTTAGAATCCCACCTGAAGTTGTTGGTGGTTCGAGAGCTGTGGACTTTGATTTAATAAAAAATAATCTTAATAATTTAGATGACTATGTGATTGCTACTATGGGAACTGTTGCTTATGTTGTTGCACATAAGTTAGGGCTTAAGCCAGATATAAGATTTGCCGTGCCTGAAGCTATTGTAAATGCATGCAATAGAGGATGTAATGTTGTTGCCTTAATAACTGGAAAGATGGCTGAAAAAGTTATTAAAAAGCTTGATAATGCAAAAATTAGCTATACTGTATTAGATGCAACTAAAGAAAACATGTGAGGAAGGAAAAATGTCGTATAATATAATTTTAGCAAAATCAGCTCTTGAGTTAATCCCAGAAGAGATAAAAGATAAAATAAAAAAGTCCAGAGTCTATAAATATGATATTTTAGATTCTAACTACCACTATAGAGCAATGGAAAAGCTAAAAGATAGAGAGATGAGAGGTAGGCCAGATATCATCCACATATCACTTTTAAATATATTAGACAGTCCAATAAATCATGAAAAAAAGCTAAATATATATATCCACACATACGATGATAAGGTTTTAAAAATAAATCCTGAGACAAGGTTACCGAGGAATTACTTTAGATTTTTGGGAGTTATGGAGAAGGTTTTAAAAGGAGAGGGAAACCATTTAATAAAAATGGAAGAAAAAACATTGGAGGATTTATTAAATGAAATAAATGCTAAAAAAATAGCTCTAATGACTAAGACAGGAAAATTGACACATCCAAATCATTTAAAGGGGTATGATACCTTTATAATAGGGGGCTTTCCATATGGGAAGTTAAATATCGATAAAGAAAAAGTTTTTGGAGATATTGAGGAAATCTCTATTTACAATAAAGGTTTAATGGCTTGGACTGTTTGTGGAATAATCTGTTATTCATTAAGTTTCTAAAATATTTCAATATATTTTTATATATTTTTACTATTTTGTAACTTTAAAAATTTAAAGTGGCTTATATTGCACTAACTTATTTAAGTCATAATAACAAAAATATTATTGTTACTGTCTTTACCACATTAAATAAATTATAATCTAAGGGGTGGCAATCAAAGTAGGTAGATATTATGTCAAAATTCGTGAAACTACACTTAGTAAGAACCCTCAATAAATATAAAGAGCTACAAAAAGTTAGAGTGAAAGATGTAATGGTATCTGGTGATGTAATTACAACAACGCCCGAAAAAACAATAGGGGAGATATTTGACGAAATGATTAAATACAACATTAGTGGAATGCCTGTAGTTGATGATAGGGGAGTAATGATTGGATTTATTACACTAAGAGAAATTAGAAAATATATGATGAGCCATCCATATCTTAATGTGGGGGAGGTTATGCTAAAAAATCCTCCTTATACAACAGCTGACGAGGATATAATTACTGCCTTCGAAAAAATGATAGAATTTGATAAGAAATTAGACCAACTTCCAGTAATCAATACAAAATATCCTGAAAAAATTCTTGGAAAATTAGAAGGCATTATTTTTATGGAGGATATTATAAAACTGCTATATAAAAATGTTATAAAAGAGTTAAAAATCCTTACGACCTTATATAATACAAAATAAAAATATTTAGAAGAAACCATTAACCTCTTTTATACAATTATAAACTAATTCAACAGTCTTTTCCAAATCTCTTTTATCTATAACTTCTACTGGTGTGTGTATGTATCTTGCTGGGACTGAAATAACACCAGTAGGAATTCCTTCTCTTGTTAAATGGATAGCTGTTGCATCAGTTGTCCCCCCTTCTCCAACTTCCCACTGGACATTTATTTTATACTTTTCAGAAACAGCTTTAATCATCTCTAAAACTTTTGGGTGAGCTATTAGTCCTCTACCAGATGCATCTACTATCCCAACTACAGGCCCTTTACCTAAATCAACTGGAGCGTCTTCTTTTTTAATTCCTGGATGGTCTCCAGCAATAGTTACATCCAACGCAATAGCAACATCTGGATTTATTTTAAAGGCAGAAACTCTTGCCCCTTTTAATCCAACTTCTTCTTGAACAGTTCCCACTGCATAAACTTGGCAATCGATATCCTCTTCAGATAACCTCTTCATAATTTCTAAGAGAACAGCACATCCAACCCTATCATCAAATGCCTTTCCAGTTAATCTATACTTCCCTAACTCATAAACCTCACTTAAGAAAGAAACCCATGTTCCTATATTAACTCCCATCTCTATAGCTTCTTCTCTACTCTCAGCTCCAATATCTATAAACATATCTTCATATTTGATTATTTTGGTTTTTTCCTCTTCTTTCATTCTGTGCGGTGGTTTTGAACCAAGAACACCAATTAAATCCCCTTTGCTCCCATGAACTACAACCTTTTGGTTTAATATTGTTGGATCATAAATTCCCCCAATTTTTGTGAATTTTAAGAAGCCATTGTCATCTATATATTTAACCATCAAACCAATCTCATCCATATGGGCAGCTATCATAATTTTCTTTCCACTATTTCCTCTTTTTGCAATTAAATTTCCAAAATTATCAATCTCTACAGAATCACAATATTTTTCCAACTCTTTTTTCATAAACTCTCTAACACTATCCTCTCTCCCAGATATTCCATGTAGTTTTGAGAGTTTTTTTAAGTATTCAACAACACTCATAACTTTCACCTATAAAATAAATATCTCAATAAAAGATAATGATATTGAGAAATAAAATATTTATGGTGAAGTTATGAAGCTATTGTTAATGGGAGGAACTAAAGATAGCGTTGAAATTGGTAAAAAGTTAAAGAATTTAGGAGATGTCTTTATTTTATACACTTCTACAACTGATTACGGTGGAAAATTAGGAGAGGAGTTTGCTGATGAGGTGATAGCAAAGCCTTTAGATAAAAATGAGCTGAAAGATGTTATAGAAAAATACAATATAGATATCTTAGTCGATGCCACCCATCCTTTTGCAATAAATGCAAGCAAAAATGCTATTGATGTTTGTAAAGAGCTTGATATAAAATATGTAAGATTTGAGAGAAAAGAGGAAAAGATAAACCACCCAAATGTTATATATGTTAAAGATTTTATTGAAGCTGCAAGATTGGCTAAAAAAGCAAATAAAGTATTTCACATGGCAGGAATTAAGAATTTAAAGACAGTTGTTGATATCGTTGGGAAAGATAAGGTTATAGCAAGAGTTCTGCCAATCTCTGTAAATGAGGCTTTAAAGATTTTGCCACAAAAAAATATTGTAGCTATGTATGGGACTTTTTCCAAGGAGCTTAACAAATATTTAATTAAGGGTTATGGATGCGATGCCATAATAACCAAAGATAGTGGGGAGAGTGGAGGATTTAAAGAAAAAGTTTATGGAGCTTTAGAAGCTGGAGCTAAGGTTATAGTTGTTGAAAGGCCAAAAATTAATTATCCAATTTGTTTTGATGATGTAAATGAGTTAGTTAATTACATTAAAAATTTAACTTTATAATTTTTTGGTGAAAAGGATGCACTGCAATATAGACTTAAAATATGGCGTTATAATGAAAAAAGATAACTATACATTAAGAATTTCTTTAAAACCTGGATTTATAAATGCTGAGCAGTTAAAGGCAATAGCCTATGTTATTGAAAATTTTGGTGATAATAGAGCTCATATAACAACAAGACAAGGCATTGAATTTAAGATATCTCCAGAATATTTGGAAGATGTTGAAAAAATTTTAAATAGTGTTAATTTAAGCTTAGGTTCAACTGGAAATAGGGTAAGGCAAGTTGTATCCTGCATTGGCTTAGAGTGTTACAATGCTATCGGAGATTCAGTTTCTTTGGCAAGGAGGATTCATGAGGAGTTTGAAGGTGTTTGGGTTCCAAGAAAGGTAAAGATAAATGTTAGTGGTTGCCCAAATTCATGCACATTTCATAGATTTTGTGATATTGGAATATGCTATAGATACAAAATAACTATAAACAAAGAGAAATGCTCGGATTGTGGAAAATGTAAAGATTTTTGTGATTTAGATGCTATAGATTGGGAAAATAAAATAATAAAAGATACATGCACTGGAGAAGGGAAATGTATTGGATTATGTGATGCTTTTGAAGCTGAAAGAGTTATCAGTATATTCGTTGGAGGAAAAGGAGGGAGAATATATAAAGAGGGAAAACACCTAATAGATTTAAAAACTGAGGATGATGTTTTATTGGTTATTGATGAATTGATAAGTTTATATGCAAAGTTTGGTAAAGGTAGAATGGCAGATTTTGTAGAAAATTATGGAATTGAAAAATTGAAACAGGACTTGTATAGAATTATTTTTGAATAATGAGCCATAAAGTAGCTAAAATCCTAGATATTAAAATAACATAAAAGAGTTGATAAAATGAACCAAATTGTTAATTATGATTATAAAGAATTTCTAAAGAAATTGAGAGAGAAGCATTTAAAAAAGAGAAAACCCAGAGATAAGGATAAACCCATCGCTGTGTGGATTCAAGATGATATATATAGAGATTTTAGCATAGGGAAATCCCTTACAATAATTTTAAGGACAGAGGGCTGTTATTATGCAAAAGAAGGAGGTTGTTTGATGTGTTCCTATTTAATGGACTCTTCCCCTGAAAAAATAACTGCTGAAAATATAATAAATCAGTTTAATTATGCAATTGAAAAGTATAAAGAAAAAATAAACAATCTCAAAGATTTTAGTGTTAAAATCTTCACTTCTGGAAGTTTCTTAGATGATAGGGAAGTGCCAAAAGAGGCAAGAGATTATATTTTCAAAAAATTAAGTGAATTTGATAATTTAAAAGAAGTGGCTATTGAATCAAGACCTGAATTTATCGATGAAGATAAATTAAATGAGATTAGAAAGTATTTAGATGTTAATGTTGAAATTGGAGTAGGAATAGAAAGTTTTAATGAAGAAATTAGAGAAAAGGCAATTAACAAAGGAATAACAAATGAACAAATAATCAGAGTGATAGAGTTATCTAAAAACTACAACGTTGGAATAAAAGCTTATTTGTTGATAAAACCTTTATTTATAACTGAAAAAGAGGCAATTGAGGATGCCATATACTCAGCAAATAAATGTATAGAGTTGGGCTGCTCAAGAATATCTTTCTGCCCAGCTACAGTCCATAAAGGAAGTGTGATGGAGTTCTTTTTTAATAAGAATCAATATAGGCCACCATTCTTGTGGAGTGTAATTGAGATATTGAGAGAAGTTAAAAAAAGCAATCCTAAAGCTTTAATTATGTGCGATACTTCTGGTGTTGGTAGTGAGAGAGGGGCTCATAACCTATACAATTGCAAATGCAACAAATTGATTAAAGAAAAGTTGGAGAGATTCACTTTAATGCAGGATATTGATATTTTAAATGTTGAATGTGAATGTAAAAAAATATGGGAGGCATACATTGAAGTTGAAAATAAAAATATAGTCCCATTGGGGGATGAGAAAAAACTTTTGTTATAAAAATTATTCTGGAATCTGTCCTCCTGGAACCATAACACTTAATTTAACTTGTTTAACTCCTTTTAAGGCAGTTAATCTATCTGTTAGCTCTCTAATTCTCTTAGCATCTCCTCTAACCAATATTGTTTCTAAGCAGTGGTCGTGGTCTAAGTGTAAATGGAGTGTTGCTACAATGATGTCTGTATAGTTATGCTGAATTTCAGTTATCTTTTCCATAACATCTGAAGCGTGATGATTATAAATTACGCTAATACTTCCAGCTCTCTCCCCTTCCAAGCTGTGAATCCATTTGTGTTTTATTATATAATCTCTAATGGCATCTCTTATTGCTTCACTTCTACTTGCATATCCTCTTTCAGCAATTATCTCATCAAACTCTCTCAAGAGCTTTGAAGGTAGTGATATGCTTATCCTATCCATTTCTGTCATACTCTCCCCCGTTTATTTTTGAGGTTATTAATATTACTATTTAATAACTAATATATAAGATTAACGATAATAATAATACTAATATTATTAGTCTAAGTAGGTGAAAGAATGAGCTTGATTATCTGCTACTATGGTAAAAATGGAGCTGTAATTGGAGGAGATAGGAGGCAGATATTTTTTAGAGGTGAAGAACAAAAAAGAAAAATCTTGGAAGAAAAATTATACAGCGGAGAGATAACCTCGGAAGATGAATTGTATAACTTAGCCAGAGAACTCAATATTAAAATTATAATCGAAGATGACAGGGAAAAAGTTAGGAAGATTTCTGATTCAGTAGTGGTTGGGGAAGTTAGAAGCTTAGGGATTGACGCAAGGAGAAGAAGGGTTTATGCAACAAAAGGAAAATGTGCTATAATAGACATACTAAACGATACTGTTACCAATCAAATGATAAAGGAAGGTTTTGGAGTTGTAGTTCTTGGAAATAGGTTTTTAAAAAAGAAAGCCGAAGAAGAATTAAAAAGAACTGCAAAGCTATTCCCAATGATGCCTCTACAACAAATAGAAGATGCAATAAAAGAAATTTTTGAGAAATTAAAGTGGCATCCTACAATAAGTAAAGAATATGACATTTATAGTGTGAATAAATATGAAAAGGATTTTGAGGAAGTTATTAAAAAAGATATTGAGAGTTTATTTAAATATAGGGAACAGTTGAGAAAGCAGCTTATAGATTTTGGAAAGGTTATGAGCATAGTTAATAAAATCGTAAAAAATGGAGAGATTGGGGTTATTAAAGATGGAAAGCTTCATTTATATGATAATTACATAGCTATCGATAAGATAGACCCAAATCCAAAGGTATTTAAAGTTGTAGAGGTAGAAGGTAACTTTAAGGATGGGGATATAGTAGTCATTGAGAATGGAGACATGAAAATAAAAGGCACTAATGAGAAACTAACGACCAATTACATCATAATTCACAAATAAATAAATAACTAAACCAAAGAGTAATTTATTTAACCTAAAACTTTATAATCTTGATGTCATATAATTAATATGAAACATTTTTGAATGGTGACATTAATGGCAATAGCTATCGCAATAGCATCTGGAAAAGGGGGAACTGGAAAGACAACAATAGCTGCAAATCTTGCCGTGGCTCTTGCAAAATTTGGGAAAAAAGTAGCTGTTTTAGATGCTGATATAGCAATGGCTAATTTAGAGCTTATAATGGGATTAGAAGGAAAGCCAATAACTTTGAACGATGTGTTAGCTGGCAAAGCAGATATAAAGGATGCAATTTACGAGGGACCTGAAGGAGTTTTGGTTATCCCGGCTGGAGTTTCATTAGAAAAATTTAGAAGGGCTAAGCCAGAAAAACTTGAAGAAGTTTTAAAGGCAATACATGATTTAGTTGAGATTTTAATTATTGACTGTCCAGCAGGTATTGGAAAAGAGACACTGATAGCAATATCATCAGCAGATGGTTTAATTGTTGTTGTAAATCCTGAGATATCCTCAATATCAGATGCATTAAAAATTATCGCTATAACAAAAAGATTGGGAACTGACATTATTGGGGCTATTGTTAATAGGGTTTCTAATGAAAGTACAGAGTTGGGAGTTAAGGCCATAGAAACCATCTTAGAGGTTCCTGTTATAGGTGTTGTTCCAGAAGACCCTCATGTTAGAAAAGCAGCTGCGTTTGGGACTCCTCTTGTTATCATGTATCCTGACTCACCAGCTGCTCAGGCAATTATGGAGATTGCCGCTAAGTTGGTTGGGGTTAAATATGAGGCACAACTTAAGAAGAAGAAAGAATCCTTCATATCAAGGTTTATTAAAGGATTGTTTGGGAGGAGATAAAGATGATTTTGTATGTGATTGTGGCTATTAGCATAATTCTCAACATAATATTGGGTATTAAGGTAATCATGTTACAAAAGGAATTAGAAGAAGTTAAAAGGGCCACAAGACTAACAAAAGAGGAGGTTGAGAAACTAAATGAAAGAATAAGAAAACTAAAGCTCGGTGGATAAAATGAAAAAGTTTTTTTTGCTACTTCCATTAATATTTTTCTTATTTGCAACAAACTATGCCACCAATCCTGATATTATAATAACCCCAGAAAAATGTTTGGTAAATAGCTCAGTATACGTTATATTCCAATGGAGAGCACCATATGCCGTTGAAGACTTTAATGTTACAGTTTTTTCAGATGCTGTAGAGTTTGAAAACTCTACCTTACACTATGCAGGAGTCGCAGAAGATGCCAAAGTATTTCATATATTTGAAGGTAAAGCCGTAAAGCCTGGAAATCACACAATTAAAGTTCAAATGAAATATTTTGTTGATGGTATAGATGTAAATAAAGAATTTTTATTCAACATTATCATATTGACACTCCCCGAAGTTACATATCCGAATAATATAAAAAATGAAACTGAAAATATATCGGAAATAAAGCTTGAAAATACAACGACTTCAGAAAATATTACTAAGACATTTAAAAATATAACTACAAACATAACTACGGTAAATACTACAAACATCTCTATAAATGAGACCAATATCACCTTAAATGAAACAAATAAAACAGAAAATATTAAAAATACTAGCACAACAACATCCCAAGAAAAAGTAACACAAAAATCTAATGGTACATCAACAACACAAACTGTTGGAAATACACAAAATACTAGTAATTGGCTGACGTATGGAATTCTTGGGTTGATAATTGGTATAGTGTTTGGATTTATCGTAATGTATATCATTAAAATCTAAGGCAAATCATTATTAATCCTATTTTATAGTGCTTTTCAAACCTTATTAAAATTAATTTTGCTTACTAACAATGAAAAATTTTAAAAATATAACAATAACATATCCTTTATATTGTGATTACCTATGATTGCGATAGTCCCAGCATTCAATGAGGAGAAAAACATTTTAAAGGTTTTAAAAGATTTAGAAAAGTTGGGGATTGATGCTGTAGTAGTGGATGATGGTTCTAAAGACAATACTTCAAAAGTTGTTGAGGAATTTGCAAAAAATTCTGAGATTAAAGTATATTTAATAAGAAATGAAAAAAATGAAGGAAAGGCAAAAGCAATAGAGAAGGGGACAAAATTTGCTCTATCTTTAAATAAATACAAATATATCATATATATTGATGGTGACTACCAACACAAGCCAATGGATATCCCAAAATTATTAAAAAAATTAAGAGATACTAATGCAGATGCTGTTTTTGGTGTTAGGAAATATAAGCATATCCCATTACACAGGCAGTTTTCTAATTTCTTTGCTTCAGTTCTTACATCGTTAGCAGTGTTTATATACTCGAAAAGGTTTTACTTCTTTAGAGATGTTCAATGTGGATTTAGAATAATAAAAGCGGAATTTTTAAAGGATATAAATTTTGGAGATGGTTATGCAGTTGAGCATTTTATTGCTTTGCAGTTGGCAAAAAAAGGAGCTAAGATTGTTGAAGAATATGTGAGTGTTGAGTATCATGATGAAGCAGTCTCATATATAACCACAAAGAAAATTCTAGAAGTTGCTAAGCAGGTCATAAAGTTCATTTTTTCAGAGCAATAAAAATAACAGTAAGCTTTAAATAGTAAGTTGGGAATATTAGCAACAAGATAAATTTTTAATATATGTTAGGAATTGCAAACACACTAAGACATTATCTTTATCTATATGAAACAGCCACAATTAAGATTGGGTGATGATAATGGCTTCCTTAAGACCAAACAGATGTTACAGAGATGTTGATAAGCCACCATACACAAGAAAAGAGTATGTTAAAGGGGTTCCTCAGCCAAAAGTAGTCCATTTTATTATGGGGAATTTATCAGCAGAATTCCCAGTTAAAGTTAATTTAGTAGCTACAAGACCAATCCAAATAAGACACAACGCATTAGAGGCTGCAAGAGTTGCTGCAAACAAGTACTTAACAAAGATGTGCGGTAGAATGGGTTACAAGTTCCAAATTAGAACATACCCTCACCAAATATTAAGAGAGCACAAGATGGCTACTGGAGCTGGGGCAGATAGAATTTCAGATGGGATGAGATTAGCATTTGGAAAACCAATTGGAACAGCTGCGAGAGTTAAAGAAGGACAGGCAATTATGACAGTTTGGGTAAACCCAGACAAGTTCCCAGCTGCTAAGGAGGCGTTAAGAAGAGCAGCAATGAAATTGCCAGTTCCATGTAGAATTGTTATTGAGCAAGGAAAAGAATTGCTTAAATTATAATTACAAAACTCTTTTTTTAATTTTTTTAATTTGGAAATTTTCTACTTTTAATAATATTTTTTATAATCAAAACTAATTGTACTGTTTTGCTACTATTATATATCCAAATATTCAAATTTATCTAAAAAATAAAAAGTTTATATAATTCCCTATATATTGTTAATTATCCAAAACAGAAAAGGGGATAACAATGAAATTTATCGCATGGTTGGATGAGCTTTCAAATGAAGATGTTGATATTGCTGGAGGTAAAGGGGCTTCATTAGGAGAGATGTGGAACGCTGGATTACCAGTTCCACCAGCTTTTGTAGTAACTGCTGAGGCATACAGGCACTTTATAAGAGAAACTGGATTAATGGACAAAATAAAAGAGATTTTAAGCGGTTTGGATGTCAATGATACAGATGCTTTAACAGAGGCATCAAAGAAAATCAGAAAGTTAATTGAAGAGGCAGAGATGCCAGAAGATTTGAGATTGGCTATTATTGAGGCATACAACAAATTATCAGAGATGTGCGGTGAGGATGAGGTAACTGTTGCAGTTAGAAGTTCTGCAACTGCTGAAGATTTGCCTGGGGCAAGTTTTGCTGGACAGCAAGACACTTACCTAAATATAAAAGGAGCTGAGAATGTAGTTAAATATGTGCAAAAATGCTTTTCATCCTTATTTACACCAAGGGCTATTTTCTATAGAGAACAGCAAGGGTTTGACCACTTCAAGGTTGCTTTAGCAGCAGTCGTTCAAAAGTTAGTTAATGCTGAAAAGGCTGGAGTGATGTTCACAGTAAATCCAATAACTGAAAACTACGATGAGTTAGTTATTGAGGCAGCGTGGGGATTGGGAGAAGGAGTCGTTAGCGGTTCTGTCTCTCCAGACACTTACATAGTTAATAAGAAGACCTTAGAGATTGTTGATAAGTATATAGCAAGAAAAGAGACGATGTTCGTTAAAGATGAGAAGGGAGAAACTAAGGTTGTTGAAGTTCCAGAGGATATGAAAGAGAAGCAGGTTTTATCAGATGAGGAGATTAAAGAGCTTACTAAAGTTGGTTTAAATATAGAAAAACACTATGGAAAACCAATGGATGTTGAATGGGCTTATGAGAAAGGCAAATTCTACATGCTCCAAGCAAGACCAATTACAACATTGAAAAAAGGTAAAAAAGAGAAGAAGGTAAAAGAGGAGGAAATTGAGGCAAAGATATTATTAAAAGGTATTGGGGCATCTCCAGGAATAGCTACTGGAACTGTTAAGATAATTCGCGATGTTAGTGAGATAGACAAGGTTAAAGAGGGAGACATATTAGTAACAGAGATGACAACGCCAGATATGGTCCCAGCAATGAAAAAAGCAGCCGCTATTGTAACGGATGAAGGTGGATTGACCTGCCACGCGGCAATTGTTTCAAGAGAGCTTGGAACTCCTTGTGTTGTTGGAACAAAGAAAGCTACGGAGATTTTAAAGGATGGAATGATTGTTACAGTTGATGGAGAGAAGGGAATTGTATATGAAGGTGAGATTAAAAAAGTTGAAGAGAAGAAGCCAGAGGTAACAGCAGTTATCCAGCAAGCTCCAATAATAACAGCTACAGAAGTTAAAGTTAATGTCAGTATGCCAGAAGTTGCTGAGAGAGCAGCAGCAACAGGAGCAGATGGAGTTGGGTTATTAAGAGCGGAACACATGATATTAGGATTAGGTAAACACCCAAGAAAGATTTTAGAGGAAGAGGGAGAAGAGGCGTTAATAGAGGCATTAATGGAAGGAATTAGAAAGGTAGCAGATGCATTCTATCCAAGACCTGTAACTTATAGAACATTAGATGCTCCAACAGATGAGTTTAGAGGCTTAGAAGGGGGAGAAAACGAACCAATAGAACACAACCCAATGCTTGGTTGGAGAGGAATTAGAAGGGGCTTAGATGAAGTTGATATCTTAAAATGCGAGTTAAAAGCAATTAAGAGATTGAGAGAGGAGGGCTATAAAAATATAGAAATTATGATTCCTCTTGTAACTCATCCAGATGAAGTTAGAAAGGTTAAAGAAATTGCAAGAGAAGTTGGTTTAGAGTTGGGTAAAGATATTCCATTTGGTATTATGGTTGAAACACCAGCAGCAGCTTTAATTATTGAAGACTTCATAAAAGAAGGAATAAACTTTGTTAGCTTGGGGACAAATGATTTAACACAATACACAATAGCAATAGATAGAAATAATGAGTTGGTTTCAAAGTATTATAAGGAAGACCACCCTGCAGTGTTAAAATTGGTTGAGCATGTAATTAAGACATGTAAAAAGTATGGTATAAAAACATCAATTTGTGGGCAAGCTGGAAGTAGGCCACATATTGTTGAGAAGTTAGTTGAGTGGGGAATAGACAGTGTTTCAGCAAACATTGATGCTGTAGAGACAATAAGAAGAGTTGTAGCAAGAACTGAGCAGAAGGTTATATTGGACTATATAAGAAAATCATACTTAGAGAAGGAATAAATCCTTTTAAATTTTTAATTTTTTGTGACTATTTTATCATTATATATTTTAATAATCCAAATCTTTACTATTTTTTGGTGATACATTGAGAGGGTTTATAATTGGTAGGTTTCAGCCATTCCACAAAGGACATTTAGAAGTGATAAAAAAGATAGCTGAGGAGGTTGATGAAATAATTATTGGGATAGGGAGTGCTCAAAAAAGCCATACCTTAGAAAATCCATTCACAGCTGGTGAGAGAATCTTAATGATTACTCAGTCACTTAAAGATTACGATTTAACCTACTATCCAATCCCTATAAAAGATATTGAATTCAACTCTATTTGGGTTTCTTATGTTGAGTCCTTAACTCCCCCATTTGATATTGTGTATAGTGGAAACCCGTTAGTTAGAGTTTTGTTTGAGGAGAGAGGATATGAGGTAAAAAAGCCAGAGATGTTTAACAGGAAAGAATACTCTGGAACTGAAATTAGGAGAAGAATGTTAAATGGAGAGAAATGGGAGCATTTAGTCCCTAAAGCAGTTGTTGATGTTATTAAAGAAATAAAAGGCGTTGAACGGCTTAGAAAATTAGCTCAGACAGACAAATAAAAAAATAAAAATAGTGATATTATGGAGGAAATCATTGATGTAAAAAACCCAAAAAAGGTTATTGAATACCTTAACAATATAGATGTTGATGAGTATGTTGAGATATATTTTGGAAGAGTTCATGTTGAAGGTAGATTAATGCATTATAACGATGGACTTATAAGGTTGGTTCATGAAAAATATGGAATTATAGAGGTTGAAATTGAGAAAATATTGGATGATTTGTTAGAGTTAGTTCATAGTAATGGAGAGAAAAGGGTTGTGTTGAGGTTTTATTAGTCAATCATCAAATAAATAATGCTTATTAAGGACATATAAAGCCCAAAAAGGGCTTTATAAATGCATTATTAACTATAAAAAATTTTGATGATTGACTATAATTAGCTTTTTTATCTAAAAAACTAAGTTATTTATATTATTTTGGTAGTTATTATTTTAGCAAATTATTATGTAACTCTTAAAGAGATTTAGATTTTTTGATTTTTTATATTCTAAATTAACAATAAAATAGAGAAAACAAAAATTTTGAGGGAAATTATGCATTGGGCTGATGTAATAGCTGAAAAATTGATTGAAGAGAGAAAAGCAGATAAATATATCGTTGCGAGTGGAATAACACCATCTGGACATATCCATGTAGGAAATGCAAGGGAAACACTGACAGCAGATGCAATCTATAAGGGATTAATAAATAAAGGTGTTGAGGCAGAGTTAATTTTTATAGCAGATACCTACGACCCATTAAGAAAGCTCTATCCGTTTTTACCAAAAGAGTTTGAGCAATATATAGGAATGCCATTAAGTGAAATCCCATGTCCAGAAGGTTGTTGTGAGAGCTATGCTGAACACTTTTTAAATCCATATTTGGAAAGTTTAGATGATTTAGGCGTTGAGCTAACTACCTATAGAGCTGATGAAAATTACAAAAAAGGGCTTTATGATGAAAAGATAAAGATTGCCTTAGACAATAGAGAAAAAATTATGGAGATTTTGAATAAATTTAGAGCTTCCCCACTACCAGATGACTGGTGGCCAATAAACATAGTTTGTGAAAACTGTGGAAAATTAAAAACAAAGGTTATAGCGTATGATAGTGAGAAGGAGGAAGTAACTTATAGATGTGAGATGTGTGGATATCAAGGGGAGGTAAAACCCTATAAAGGAAGAGCAAAACTCCCATGGAGAGTTGATTGGCCGGCAAGGTGGAGTATATTTAATGTAACTATTGAGCCAATGGGTAAAGACCACGCAGCAGCTGGGGGTTCTTACGATACAGGAGTTTTAATTGCAAGAGAAGTTTATAATTATGAACCACCAAAAAAGGTTGTTTATGAATGGATTCAATTAAAAGTTGGAGATAAAGCAATTCCGATGAGTTCTTCAAAAGGTGTTGTGTTTGCTGTAAAAGATTGGACTCATATAGCTCATCCAGAGATTTTAAGATTCTTATTGTTGAGGAGTAAGCCAACTAAACATATAGACTTTGATTTAAAGAAAATTCCTGACTTAGTGGATGAGTATGATAGATTAGAGGATTTCTACTTTAACAATAAAGATAAAGATGAATTAAGTGAAGAAGAAGAGGAAAAGATAAGGATTTATGAGTTATCAACACCAAAAATTCCTGAAAGCAAGCCGTTTGTTATACCATACAGATTCTGCTCAATCATTGCTCAGCTAACTTATGATGAAGAAAAGAAGGATGTAGATATGGAAAGAGTATTTGAAATATTAAGAAGAAATAATTACAGCATTGAAGATATTGATGAGTTCAGCATGAAAAAATTAAAGGATAGGTTATTAATGGCAAGAAACTGGGCTTTAAAATATGGGGAAAAGTTGGTTATAATTGATGAAAATGAGGCAAAAGAGATATACGAAAAATTGAAGGATAAGCAAAAAGAATGGATTAAATACTTTGCTGAAAAATTAAAAACAACTGAATTTGATGCTTTAAACTTGCATGAGTTGATTTATCAAACAGCAAAAGAACTTGGCTTAAATCCGAGAGAGGCATTTCAAGCATCGTATATGATACTCTTAGGTAAAAAATACGGACCAAAGTTAGGGGCTTTCTTAGCAACACTCGGAAAGGACTTTGTTATAAGAAGATATTCACTGTTTGAATAAAATTTTATTAACCTCATTTTTACTTTTTTGGTGATAAAATGATAAAAATACATGCATTAGAGGAAGTTAAAGGAAATTCTAAAGAAATTGTTGAAAAAGAATTTGAAAACTTAGCTAATGAGTTGAAAGAAAAATATAATGCTAAACTTAGATATGTAGATGAAGATATAGAAGAAGAAGGAAATTTAAAGTTTTATACAAAAATTGGGGAATTTGAGATAAATTTTGATAACTTTAAGGACTATATAAACTTCTGTTTAAAATATGGGGCAGATATTGAAGTTATAAAACCAGAAAAATTAAAACTCAAAGCTAATGAAATAAATGAAGTTTTAGCTTTAGTTATAAGTGTATTTAAATCATTTGTTAATACTTATAAGATTGGATTCAATGTATATGTGAAAGAGAAAAAAGATATAGATGTTGAAGAATATAAAAAAGGTAAATATGATGAAGATGAAATAGTTGATTTTGAAGAAGAAGGATTTATAAGAGTTAAAGCAGTGTTTGAAGGAATTGGAAAAAATGAAGAAGAAGTTATTAAAAACCTGCTCATTTCTTTGGATAGGGATGAGATTATAATTAATAAGATTATAACTAAAAACTTCAATGAAAATGAAAGTTTCAATGGCTTAATAGCTGTTGATTTGTTATGCAAACCATTTGAAATGTTTGAAATTGCCTATAAGTATTTACCAGTTGCTTTATCCATCCAAAGAGACGAGATTGAATTAAGTTTAGCTGACATTCAAGATATTGGTAATGAGCTGTCTGGAGCAATCTTTGAGCTTAGCCACGCTGTTGTAATGAGAAAATAAGTCTAAAAATTACAAAATTATTTGAGGTGGTAGTTTGCATCCTGCATTAAAGTATATGAGGCAAGATAGATTACCACACATCTTCTGTTCTGGATGTGGAAATGGAATTGTTATGAATTGCTTTTTGAAGGCAATTGATGAGCTAAATATAAAGCCAGAGGACTATATAGCTGTTTCAGGGATAGGCTGTTCTTCAAGAGTTCCTGGCTATCTATATTGTGATTCCTTACACACAACCCACGGAAGACCAATAGCATTTGCAACAGGAATTAAGATAGCAAGACCAGACAAACATGTTGTTGTATTCACTGGAGATGGGGACTTAGCGGCTATAGGCGGAAATCACTTTATCCATGGCTGTAGGAGGAATATTGACTTAACTGTCATCTGTATAAACAACAACATCTATGGAATGACTGGGGGGCAGGTTTCACCAACAACACCTTATGGTAAAAAGGCAACAACAGCACCTTATGGTAGTATAGAGAATGCTATGGATTTGTGTAAAATGGCAATTGCAGCAGGGGCAAGTTATGTAGCAAGATGGACAACAGCTCACCCTATTCAGCTCGTTAAGTCAATTAAAAAAGGTATTCAGAAGAAGGGCTTTGCATTTATTGAGGTTGTCTCTCAATGTCCAACGTACTATGGAAGGTTTAACATCTCAAGAAAGCCAGCTGATATGATTAAATTCTTAAAAGAAAACTCAATCCACATAAATAAAGCTAAGAATATGAGTGAGGAGGAATTGAATGGAAAGATTGTTGTTGGTGAGTTTTTGGATATAGAAAAACCAGAGTTTGTTGAAGAATTGCATAAATTAATTGAGAGATTAAAGAATGAATAAAGGAGGGTTAAAATGAGAAAGGAGGTAAGATTATCTGGTTTTGGAGGACAAGGGATAATCTTAGCCGGGGTTATATTGGGAAGAGCTGCTGCTTTATATGATAATAAAGAGGCAGTTCAAACACAGTCTTATGGGCCAGAGGCAAGAGGGGGGGCGAGTAAATCAGAGGTTGTTATTAGTGATGAGCCAATAGATTTCCCAAAGGTTATAAAGCCAGATATATTGGTTTGTTTATCACAGCAGGCTTATGATAAGTACAAGGATGATATTAAAGAAGGTGGAGTTTTGTTGGTTGATGAAGATTTGGTCTCAACAGATAAAATGCCAGAGGTTGATGTAACGATGTATAAAATCCCATTCACAAGAATTGCCTCAGAGGAAATAAAATTGCCTATTGTTGCAAATATAGTTATGTTAGGAGCTTTAACAAGATTAACAAATATCGTCTCAAAGGAGAGTATGGAAAAGGCAATTTTAGACAGTGTTCCAAAGGGAACTGAAGAGAAAAACTTACTGGCTTTTAGTAAGGGTTATGAGTTTGCAGAGAAATTATAAATTGTGATAATATCTTAAAGAAAATTATAAATTCCCTTTTTTAGTAAAATATATTTTAACTAATAACTAAATCAGCCAAATTTTTTAGGTGTCTATAATGCCAAAAATTTTATACAATCCAGATGTTCTAAAACATAAACCAAAATTTTATCATGTTGAAAATCCAGAGAGAGTTGAGACTATTTTAAATAGCTTAAAATTGAGAGGATTTAATGACATAATTTTAATCGAAGGAAAATCTTCTATTGATGAAGTTTTGGAAATTCACAGCAAAGAGTATGTAAATTCAATAGTAAAGCTTTGTAATGATTCATTTAATTATTATGATGGCGATACATACATATCCCATGGAACTTTAGATGCTGCATTAACTGCCTTTAAATTGGCAAAAGAAGCTGTAAAATTAGCATTAAAAGAGAAAGATTTATATTTTGCTTTAACAAGACCACCTGGGCATCATGCAGGAATCTCTGGAAAAGCTTTAGGAGCAATGTCAAACGGATTTTGTATCTTTAATAATATAGCAGGGGCTGCAGGATTGGCTAAAAAGTATTTAAAAAGAGTTATAATAATTGATTTTGATGTTCATCATGGAAACGGGACTCAAGAAATCTTTTGGAATGATGAAAACGTTATCCATATAGATTTCCATCAAAAAGGTATCTATCCTGGAACAGGAGATGTATTTGATATTGGTGGAGAAAAGGCAGAGGGTACTAAAATAAACCTTCCTTTCCCATCACATTCGACAGATTTCGATTATATATTTGCTTGGAATGAAGTTGTTGAACCAATATTGGATTACTTTAAACCAGATGTTGTTTTAGTTTCTGCAGGATTTGATGCCTTTATAAATGATGGTCTTGCAAGCATGGATTTAACTGAAACTTTTTATAGATTTGTAGGGGCTAAGCTAAGTAAATATAGTATTGCAGCAGTTTTGGAGGGAGGTTATGGAGTAGGTTTAAAGTATGCCCCACCAGCATTTTTAGAAGGTTACATTAAAGCTGAGGATATATTAGATACTTTAGATGAAAAATATTTAGTCTCTCCTTCTAATGATATCAAATTAATGGTTGAAAATGTTAAGAGGATGATTAAAGAGTATATCTTTTGATTATACATCAATTTTTGCTAACTTTCTACCAAATTCTTTAATTTTTTTAATGTCATTTTCTTTTGGAGGAAACCTAAATGTCAATATCTCATCATCAACAATTTTAAATCCTAATTTTTTAAAAACATCAATTATTCTTTTAGTTGCACATTCTTTCCATCCATAGGAACCAAAAGCTACACCAATTTTTTTATTACTTGGCTTTAATCCTTCTATATAGGTTAGTAACATTCCAATCTTCGGATGTACATTCATATTTATCGTTGGAGAACCAATTAACACATACTTTGCATCTAAAATATCCCTAACTATAATATTCAGCGGGGATGTGTCTAATCTATGGTATATTACATCAACCCCTCCCTCAACTAACCCCTCTCCAAGAGCCCGAGCTATCTTTTCTGTTGAGTAGTATATAGTCGCATAGACAATAACTGCGACATTTTTACATGAATCAGAACTCCATATGCGGTATTTTGTTAAAATCTCGTCAACCATTCTATGCCAAATAACACCGTGTGAGGGGCATATATATTCTAAGTCCAAATCCTTCAAGATATTTAAAATTTTTAGGATACTTTTTCTATAAGGTAGTAAAATGTTGGCAAAATATTCTTTAGCTTCAGGCATGATTTTATGTCCAACATCAATATCTATTTTTTCTTTATAAACCACATGCTGCCCAAATAAATCATTTGAAAATAGAATTTTATCTTCTACACAGTATGTTAGCATATGCCCAAATTTACTGTCAGTTATAAATTTTAATGTTCTGTTTCCAATATTTATCTCATCTCCATTCTTCACAATGACAAACTCCCAATTTTCTGTATCAAATTGAGCATCTAAATAATATTTTCCAATTTTTGTAGTTATAACCTTTGCTCCTATGAGTTCAACAAGCTTTCCTATACACTCATTGTGGTCTAAGCTAATATGACTTGAGATGATATAGTCTAATTTCAGATTAACAATATTTTTCAAATTACTCAATAGTTCATCAAACGATTTCATCCTAACAGTATCAATCAAAACATTATTATTTTTATCTGAGATGAGATATGAATTATATGTAGTCCCTTTGTTAATATCTAAGCTTCTATATTCTTTAGCTTTCCATTCTATGAAGCTCATACAGTAAATATTATCTTTTATTTTTAATACCATGCACTCCACCAAAAAAATATTAATTATAGAACTTAAAACTCTAAGACTGCAACATTAAATATATTTTGGCATAAGTAATATATAATAAATACCAATAGTTACTCTTTAGTCACTCAACAAGCGACCAATAATGTTTTAGTTTGATTAACAACATAGATTGGGGGAAATTATGGTAAAAATAAACTACAAAAAATGTGGTTATTGTGGAGCGTGCGTTGGAGTTTGTGAAAAACTGGCTATCAATTTGATAGAACATATTATAGTTATTGATGAAGAAAAATGCAGTAACTGCAAATTATGTACAATAGTATGTCCATTAAATGCATTAGAGGGGGAATGATGAGAGAGTTAAATGATATATATGATGTTGTTGTTGTAGGAGCAGGTCCTGGAGGAAGTATGGCAAGTTATGCATCAGCAAAAAATGGGACTAAAACACTGTTGATTGAAAAATCTCAAGAGATTGGGGAGCCAGTTAGGTGTGCTGAGGCAATTCCTTCAATAGAGGAATTTGGAATAAAACCTAAACCAGAGTTTGTTAGAAACATTATTAAGGGGGGAATTCTCTTCTCCCCATCTGGAAAAAAAGTTACAGTAACTCAAGATAAAGCTCAAGGATATATAGTTGAGAGAAAAATTTTTGACAAGTATTTGGCTATCAGAGCAGCTAAAGCAGGAGCTAAAGTAGCAGTGAAAACAACAGCTATTGGTTTAGAGAGGGATGGAGATTATTGGAATGTTATAGTTGAATTTTTGGGAGAAGAATATGTTATAAAGACTAAGGTTGTTATAGCTGCTGATGGTGTTGAGAGCAACATAGCTGAATATGCTGGTTTAAAGGCAAAGAAAAAACCATTAGAGATTTGTTCCTGTGCAGAATATGAAATGACAAATGTTGAATTGTTGGATAAAAATATGATGGAATTCTATTTTGGTAATGAAGTAGCTCCAGGTGGTTATGTTTGGATATTCCCTAAAGGAGAGACAGCAAATGTAGGTTTAGGAGTTAGAGACAAGAAAAAGAAGGCAATTGATTACTTGGAGGAATTTATAGAAAATGGCTTAGCTAAAGATAGGTTAAAGGATGCAACACCAATAGAATTTAAAGTTGGAGGGGCTCCTGTTTCTGGACCTATAGAAAAAACCTATACTGATGGAGTTTTAGTTGTTGGAGATGCTGCTGGTCAGATAAGCCCATTAACTGGTGGAGGAATTTATTTAGCTATGGATTGTGGATTAATAGCTGGAGAAGTAGCAAGTAAAGCTATAAAATTAAATGATTGGAGTGAAGAAACCCTAAAAGAATATGAAAGAAGATGGAAAGAGAAGCATTATGAATATTTAATGAATCATCTAAAATATAGAAAAATTTTAGAGAAGATGAGTGATGATGAGTTAGATGCTTTAGCAGAAGCTTTAGGAGAGAGTTTAGATGGTATTGATTTGAAAAAATTTGTTAAAAGAATAATCACTAAAAAACCATCACTTTTAAAATACTTTAAGGATTTATTGTAATTTATTCTTCTTTCTTTGGCTTCTTAACTACCAAAACTGGACAGTGGGCATTTTTAATAACTCTCTCTGCAACACTTCCCAATAATATCCTTTCTAATCCTGTCTTTCCAGTAGTTCCCATGACAATCAAATCTGCCTTTTTCTTTTCGGCAAATTCAACAATTTCTTTTGCAGGGACTCCTTCTAACATTTCTGTGTGAATTTTAACTCCCCACTCCTCTGCCAATTTTTTAACCTTTTTTAATGCCTCATGCCCCTCCTCTTTTAGTAGCTCACTTATCATTTCCCAAGTGCCCTCTGCTGGTAAACCAACAAATGGGGAGACATCAACAACGTATATTGCATAAACCTCTGCGTCAAACTCCTTAGCTATATTGACTGCATGCTTTGCAGCTTCAAGTGAAACATCTGAGCCATCAGTTGGAATAACTATTTTTTTGTACAAGTTTTCACCGTACATAATTTTGTTCATAAATTTTTAATAATAATATTTGGCACATCATAGAATAAAAACCTTTAGGAAAATAGGGGATACTTAACCTTATGTTTAATTTGCAAGATTTAGTGATTTCCAAATATTAGTATTTTTATATAAATTCATATAAATTCTTAGATTAACCCATAAAGTTTTGCTAACAATTCTCCTTTTATATATGCGTATTGGGTAATTTTAATCTTCATCCTCTTGATTTAGTAATTTTTCAAAGCATTCTTTGCATACAATTTTTTTGTTTATTAATCTTCCTTTTGTTTCTATAAAATATTCTCCACACACTTCACATTTTACTAAACGATAAATCTTAGCTCTTTTTGGAGGTTTAATATCAATCCAACTTATGTTAAATAATTCATCATCAGAAGATGTTAATACTTTCTCAATTATCTGGTTGTTCAATTTTTTTGCAAAGTCCTTCAGTTTTTCTTTTATGGTTTCATTCTCGTCATTTTCTTTTTTTAGCTTTTCTTTATATTCCTCAAATGTATTAACCATATTTTCAATATACTCAAGTAGAGTTCCTTGAACTGAAATCTTAATAGCTTTTTTCTGAATTCTTGAATAAAAAATATATACGTGCTTTCCATAATCTTTATATATTAAATTTCCTTTTCCAAATGTACATCCTAACATATATTGTATTGCATCTATACTACATGAATCATTTTCAACAATAGCTACCAATTCCTCATCTTCAGCTCGACTAAAATACTGTCTTACAACTTTTCCAACTCTGTATCCCAAGGCTAACCCAAAACAAAGGTGTCCATGAAATTTTACGAGCTCTTCCAGTTCATTATCAATATTTTTTTCCAAGTTTTTCATTTTATTCACCTCAGTCAATATTACAAAAAATTAGGAATCTCTTTATAATTTTCGTCATATTATTAATGAATCGTTATGAATTAATATCTACGATTTAATATAATTTTATTTTAGTATAGTTATGTAACTATTCTAAGGTATCGCAGCCACAAGAGATTTTAGAAGTGTTAAAATCTCCCATTTATATAAATTTCATATTTGTATGTTAAAATAAAAAGCACTATCTACAAAATAATCGTTTCTATGTGCAGATAAAAACTACGACTAGAGAATAAAAAATAATAAAATAAAAATAAAATTTTTTTAGTGTTCAATTTCCCACAGCCATGGGAATGCATCTATTCCTTTGAAATCTTTGTTTTTCATTTCATTGTATAACATTTCAGTATCTTTTCTAAAGTATTTGTTGTATCCTATTAGTTGTTCATTTGTAGATAGTTCATCTAATGCCATTTTTAGGTATTTTTGAGCATTGTTATAATCTCCTAATTTAGCATATGTGCAGCCAGTCATAACTGTTCCAAGGAAATAATAGTTTTCGTGAGCTATACTTCTATTTGAAACATTTGGATTATCTACTAAATATTTAAAGTCTTTTAAAGCCAGTTCGTAGTATGATTTGTTTCCAGTGTATTTGCCTAGGAAGTAGTATGCTAATCCTCGTTCATAATACCCTACTGGAATGTCAGCTGGATAGTCATCGGCAGGAGGAACCATCATTGAAGAAAATCTAATATTTTCTTTTAAGTGTTTTATAGCATCTTCTAAATCTCCTTTTTTCATATCAACCATTGCAATGTATCTGTTAGCCTCTCCGTAGTATGGTGAGTAATCATCTAAGTCATCTGATTTTGGATTTGAGTATTTATTTATGATTAAATTACAACATTTTAGAACTTCATCATATTTTCCTAATTGATATGCTGAAACTGCTGTAGGCATGTAACCTAAATCCATAGTCCACCCTAATTTAGGTCCGTAATTATCAACGAACATGTGGCAGTATTTGTTTGCTAATGCATAATTAACTTTTGGATCGTGCAACTCTGCAAGAATTATCGCTGACCATACTAAGTGCTCAAATGCTGGACCTTCAGGAATTGCATACTTTGCCATTGGATTTTCTTTAGGGTCTGTAATTTGTGAGTATACATAATATTTATAGGAGTCGTTAAATTCTCCCATTGATAAGTATGTTCTAGCAATGTTTGCTAATAATGATGCAGTTCCTCCTTTTCCAGAAACTTTATATATCTCATCAATTCCTTTTAATGCCTCAAAATCTGGAGGTAAAACATACTTTACTTTATCATTATAAGTATCATAGTAGAGGTAGTTTGCAGCTCCTATTAATTGATAGCCTAATGGTGCATCTTTTGGATCTAGTTCCATAAATCTATGGACGCATTTCATCGCCATATCATAGTTTTTTTGTTCGTCTGCTAATCCCGCTTGAATATAAGTTTCATTTGGATATTTGTCATAATGATAAAAGTGGTCTGTATTCGCATAAACATTTGCTTTGTTATACCATGCCCATGGGTAGTAAGGATCTGCTTTTATAGCCAAGTCGAAATAATGATCTGCCAATTTGTAAGCAGACATATTTCCATCAGCTATTGCTTCTCTCAATATTGGAATTCCTTCATTAGTATATTTTGCTGCTAAATATTCTGCCTTGTATGTTTGGTAACCATACACTACTAACCCTACAGCACCTATTATACATAATATACCTAGTATTATCTTAGTTGTTTTATTCATTTTATCACCCAATTATTGGTCTAAATTAGATGAAGGGATGTTTTTAAAGTTAATATAGTTTTTTAAAACTTTTCCAAGATATTTTCCAATATAGTCCCCTATAAATCCAGAGATTATTGATAAAATAAATGTAATAACTAACGCAGAAATGCTATATCTTGCAGCAAATACATCTGGATTAAAAGCCCAAAATACTGTCCAGTTTATTATTACTGCCGCTGGTAGACCTACTGCCCCATTAAATCTTTCCGTTAAATACCCCATTATGATAAATGATATTAACCCTACTACTCCAAACCATGGTGGATTTGATACTCCAAACCATGGACTTGCCAGTAAAGCAAAACATGCTATTAGTGTAGCAACCATGACACCATAATACTTCCCACATACCTCTTTTGCGATTACTATCCAAATGATATAATAAAATCCTCCAAACAAAACCATACCTAAGAAAGGAGCTCTTATGTGAAATAAATTATACCATAAACTTTCGACTGAGAATAAACTACTAAAGTAGCCTATTAAAGCTAAAAAATAAACTATTGCAAATTTTGTTAGGTCATTGTATAACTTACCATATACATTTTCTGCAGATGGCATTTTTTTTCACCCCTTTTATAAAATATATATGCCTTTTTAGCATTTCTTTGTATGATGCATTTCTTGCATCTCCAAGCACATCATCACTTAGATATACACATGGAGACTGTAATCCATCATATCTTACAAACATACATTTTAACAAAACCCTACAAGGTGTTGTATGTTTTAGAGGGAAATACAAAGGAATTTGCTTAGAATATTTATTTTTTATTAAGCTAAAAAACTCTTTTTCTTCTTTAGGAGTCAAATCGTATTTGACTCCTTCATCAACGTTGTATATGTCAAATAGTCTGTGGAAGACAACACCATCAACACCTAGTTCAATAGCTTTTTCTACAATATCTTTTATTTCATTTAAATTTTCTTTGAATACGGTTATATCAAAAAATATTGCCAAATTAATATTCCGGTTATTTCTCTCTTCAATCAACGCTTGTATGTTGTTTATAATGTCATCTTTTCCATCTAGAGTGTATATCCCAAATGCTATCTCATCCAATCCACTACTCAATACTTCTTCCAACCTCTCTCCTAATAATTTCCCATTTGTACATAAACTTGCTTTGACATTGTGTTGTTTGACATATTTGACCATTTTAAACAAATCAGGATGTAAAAAACACTCCCCCCATCCATGTAAGGCAACTTCATCAAATTCTTGAATTGGCAATTTGGTAAAGTCGTCATAGCTCATATAACCTACGCCTCTTTTCCAAAATCTCCTCATACATATCTTACAATTACTATTACAATCGTTAGTTGTTTCTACCTGCAGAATTTTAGGTTTTATCATTGAAGATAATATAGACAGCATGGTTATTCCCCTTAACATTGTAAAAATTATAAAAAAATATAAGAGAAGTAACCTAAGGTTTTTATATTATGACCTGCTTATTACTGCATTAATTGTATCTTTAAAGACAAAGAGTAAAACTCCAATAATTCCTGCAAATCCTATAACTTCTCCAATCATTAATGCCTGGGATATTAATGATGCCCCAACACTTGTAGTTGCAGATACTGGAGCACACATAGTTCTCACCTCCTAAAAAGGTCATAAGAACTTTAAAGAACAGAGGGAAATTAAATTTATTCAGTTACTGTAGCTGTAGTTTTAGCAATGCTTTCAACTTTTGCACTTACGAAGCTCCATGCTGCTGCTAACATTAATGCAACAGCCCCTAAAACATATGGGACCATCATGCTGAGGGTTGGTAAAGCCCCCATTGCAGTTACTGATATTGGGGTGCACATATTGCCTCACCTCCAAGAAATTTTACAATTTGTAAAATTACATTTACTGGTATATCTACTTTTCGGTGTTAAAAATTATGAAAATTTTAGAATTTATTCATAACTAAGTGTTTATCTAAATATTTAAAAATAACATTATTTAAAGTATAAATACTACCATAAAAAAAGATAAAACAATTAAGGCATAATATATAAAATGGCAATGATGAAAAGAGGGTTAGCTGATTTGTGATGATACTTACCCGAACTGAGCCACTATTTCTTATTCTTTTTCTTTCTCTTTATCTTTATCTAAATCCACAATAACAATGCCTTCTTTTAATTTTTCAACTTCTTCCTCACTTAATGTTTCTTCTTCAACACCATCTCCAATAATAGCACTATGTCCTAACGGGTCGATTAATATTAAGGTTGCTTCATCCTTACCTTCTTTTAATTTCTTTATTCTCTCTCTAAGTTCTTCAGCTTTCTTTTTTTGTTCCTCTGTCTCAGCCCATCTAATTAAAGTTTGTAATATGTTATCTACTCTATTTAAAACTCCTTCAACGTTGCTAACAAATCCCTCAGCTAATGGACCAGGTTTAATCTCAACTCCAAGTTCTGGAATTTGAATATAGGCAGAAGAACTTCTAACAACTCTTTTGTTTAAATCTCTCTCACTCTTAATTTTCAATATATACTTTTTTGGCTCTCTAACTTCTAATGGAAAAACATCACTTCTCCTAAAATTGCATTTCTCACAAATCATCGTTGTTTCTAATACAGGGCCAAAGTAAGGGATGTCTATTTGATGGGAAGTTATTACAAAAGTGCCTTTTCCTCCACATACTGGGCAGTCCAATCTTTGCACGCTTTCCATTTTATCACCTATGGGAACTTTTAATCAACATACTATATAAACTTTTCTTCTTATTTTTTGTAGATAACTTTTATATATTTCCCAGAGGATAATGTTATTCCATGGCGATAATATAATGATTGATTATGAAAAATGGCGGAATATATTTTCCTACACCATAAAGCATTCGTGAGAACATGTATAAAAAATTAGAGATCATCGAAAGGGCAATACTATTAAATCCCCAATATATTCAAGCATTTAGGGAGAAATTGAAAATCACACAATCAAAATTAGCTAAAGAGAGCGGTATTAGCCAATCTCATCTCAGTATGTTGGAAAAGGGAAAGAGACCAGCAACTAAACTTATAGCAACTGCAGTAACTCTTGGTTTATTAAAATGCTTTTCCTCAAATAATGTTGAAAACCCAATAATTGAGCTTTTAGATGCTTTATCCCTTTTAAAGTTTGAAGATAGCTTTGCAGAATTTGTATCTGAAATTATTGAAAAAGATGATAAAAGGTATCTTAGGTTAATCGAAAACTACCCTGTGTTAATCATAAGTAAAGAAAATTTACTAAATGAGATGAAAAATAGATTAGAAGTTATGGACATTGAAAGGATAGAATTATCAAGAGGGAAAATAAAAGTAATAGGAAAACACCTTGACAATAAATATGTTGAAATATTATTAGATTGTTCGGATATCAGGAGATTAGAAAAAAAATTTATGAAAAAAACTGGAAAGAAAGTTATTATTCAGGTGTTTCCAAAAGATGAAGTTCCTCCAATTTATTCAACAAACAAAGATTGCATCATAATTCACTGCTGGTGAAATGATGAATATTGCTATACTGTATATAGTAGCTTTAGTAACATCAATAATTGTTGCATTAATCTTAAAACTTCCAATACTTCCAAGAGAAAAGCCTATAAGGTTTAGCTTTGAGACATCGGTTATATTTCCAACACCAATCTTAGCTTTGGGTATTGAAGCAATATTTAGAAACTTATTTGGAGACTATATAAGCTTAGCTTTCTTTGCTGGGCTGTTTGGGGCTTTATTATCAAAATATGCTGATAAGTTATTTGGTGAGCCGTAATGGAGATTGCTGAGATTGTAAAAATTATCACTGCTGGAATTATATGCTGGCTTAACTTCGTCCTTATTGATACCTACTTTGGACTTCCAGAAAAGCCAGGTGTTTTGGGAGCTAAGACAATAGGAGAGAAGATTAGAGATATTGGTGGAAATTTAAATGGAGGATACTTTATGGGAAATATTGTGTGCTCTCCAGACGCTTCGGCAGGAACACTCTTAGCTTCAATTATGAACTACCTAATGGGGATTGAAGGAGGGTTTATAGCAGCTTTATTGGTTTGGATAGGAAATCGTTTATGTGCAGACCCTGGATATGCTGGAACTATTGGAGCTTTAACTATAACTGCTATAATCTATATCCTAAATCCAATAATTGAGGCGAAATATTTTATTGGTGGGATGGTTTTGGCAATATTCACAATTCAAGGGCTTGAACATAAATGGGCTTCAAAATTGCTTGGAAAAATAGCTAAAAAGATGAATAGAGGGGAATGATGGATACAGTGGAGATAATTATTGGACTTATAGCATTGTTGATGACAGCAAGAATATTCCTAGAAAGAAGTAGAGCAAGAAAATTGCTGTATCTTTGCTGTTTAAGCTTCTGCATCTCTGCATTAATCGCTTTATATGTAGATTCACCGATGGGAGGAATAGCGGCTATAACATACTTTATATGCTCAACTTTATCATCCAATGCAATTGCCTACACAATAGAGCAGACAAAACACCTTGAGTAATTAAGAGGAGGGTTATTTATGGATATTTTACCATTAATATCAGGAATATGCTGTATATTGGGAGGAATTGGAGTTATATTACATACAAACCCAATAAACAAAATTATTATGCTTTCAGTATTAGAAATTGGAATGATTGGGTTGATTGTTTCTTGTTACTATTTAGATATAGCTATAGTTTCATCACTCTGCGAGCCAATCTGCACAATAATCTTATTGCTTGGATATTTAAAATATCTAACAACAGTAAAGAAGAAGAAAAGATACGGCAGAAATCTACCAATATTGTCCAAATAAAGAATATGTGGTGAATATCTATGGAGTTCGTTGAGTATATCCTCTATATTGGCTATGCATTATTGATTATTGGGGCTCTTGGGACTGTTGTAGGACCGAAGGTTGATAATCCTCTAATTAGGATGTTAAATGTAGAAGTTCCTGCAGTAGGCGTAGCATTGGTATTTTTAACTTATGATGAAGCTCTTGCACTGATGACATTTATTGCTGTTAATGCAGTTTTAAGTTTAATTTTAGTTAGAGCAGTGATATTAGATGCTGAATATAAAGAAAATGATTAGTTGAGGGGGAAAATGAAACAATTGGGGAAAATATGGAACTACCTATCAAAGCCAGAAATTGTTCCAAGAATATTCTCTGTATTCTTAGCCTTAGTCTTTATATTTGGAGTATTGACTCCTCATTATTTAAATCCCAATCAACTGTATCCAAAGCCAATTCCTCATTCTCAAACGTTAAAAACACCATTAGCACCTTATGATAGGGGAGGAATTCCATTAAAAGAACCGGCAGAATTAAAAGCTCAATATCCTCAATATGCACCAAATCTTGGAAAGATAACTGCCTATCTAACACCAATAGCTGAATGGATTAAAGATAAAACCTATTACTTTGGAACAACAATTGTTTCAACGCCTGGAGGGATATTAGATGAAATCCTTTATTATACAAGAGGAATGGATACAGTCCTTGAAAGCTCTATACTACTAATATCGTTTATGATATTTAGCTGGATGTTCTTTAACAAGGATTAGGTGAGAAGATGGATAGCTTTGTTTATTCCCTCTATCATCCAACGATATTGGTTGGATTTGCTGTTGGAATTTTGTCGTTATTGGCTATTGGATTTCAAAAGAATGATTTACATGCTCTAATATTAACTGATGTTATTGAGTGTGCTATGCTCATAATTATAGCAGGTGTTGGAACAGATTTGGCTGAGGCGTTAATTTTACCAGGTTTAGTTGTTAGCTTAGCAGAGCTTTTAGCAGTTTCAGAGGTTTTAATAACAAGGAAGTATTTAAAATCAAAAAGACCCAAGCCAAGGAGTTATAAGTTGTTTGAGGAGTTTAAACTCCCACTGCATACAGGAGAATTAAAGTATAACATTGAGATGGAAATTTTAAAAACCTCACCTAAGTTTTTAGCAGTAGTTTTAATTGTTTATGGAGCCATATTAAGTGGATTTACAGGAGGGGCGGTTATAGCAACTGGATTGTTGTTTTATGCATTATCTCAGAGAGTTATTGGTGCGGAGATTTCAGAAGAGCTAAAGGCAATGTGGGAAGGAATATCTGGGTTGTCAGGAGTTGCATGGGCTTTGTGGGTGTTTGGATTTTTAGGTTTCTTTATATTTCCAGACAAGTGGTTATTGTGTTTATTGATGGCTGGTTTAGGTTTAGTTATAAAAGTTGGCTCTAAATTAGGACTTATTGGATATATAGGTGAGGTAAGATGATTGAAACAATATCTGGATTCTTATTTGGGAAAGTTCCATTTGGAGACATTGTATTTAGCTTTTCAGAATTTTCTATTATTGGGTTTATCACTGCAGTAATATTTACAATCATAGTTTATTTAACAAAGCCAGAAAAGCAGTTAGAGGCTCAAAAATTTAAAGTTGAAGATAAATTGGAACTTGTTACTCTAAAAGAATTAAAAATTAGAAGAATGATGGCTATTGTTTGTGGGATAGCTACTGCTGGTGCAATGCTTACCTATGATTTGTTTGATTATGCTTTGTTCTTAACTTTAGTTGGAATTGCAAATATAGGGATTGTTTCAGCGGTTAAGAGGGAATGGGTGTTAAATGCTGCATATCAGTATGGGCTTATAGCGATGATTGCCACTCTCCCATTGTTTGGGTCTGCAGGGATGATATTAGCTAAAACAGGGACATTATCAATATTTGAACTACCAAAAACTCAGGCCTCATTATTATTTGAAAAAATCATATTTGCCGCTGGAATGGCTGGAGAGACTGGAATAGCACCTTTCTATGCTGCAAAGGCGGAGATGTTTAGAGCTCCTGGGTCACCGTATATATTGATGATACACCTCTCCTCACTGTTGTTGATCGTAAGGACTGTTGAAATTTTATTGACAATTTAAGGTGAAGATAATGGATGAAGAGAGAAAGTATGGATTGTATTTGCTAATTATAGGCCTATTGTGTGTTGTTGGGATAATTATGCTTAATGGATTAATTTGCTATATACTGTATGTTATTGCAGTTCCTTCTTTGCTGTATGGAATTGGAGCATTTGTAATTCCAAAAACAAGAAGAAAAGATGCTGGAAAATTGCCGTTTAGAGGATATTAAGACATTAAGGTGATGCTTATGGACACTTCACTAATCGGAGTTATAAAACGCTATCAATGAAACTTTAAGAAAGTTTCATCAAAACTAACACCTCCTCGCTTACACTCGGAGGTGTAAATTAAACAAGAAATAAAATCTGGGTGAGGATATGGACACTTCACTAATCGGAGTTATAAACCTAACAATCCATGCATTTCTTGTTGGCTCTTTATTACTTGGATTGCATAGAAAGATAATGGCAAGAATTCAAGGAAGACCAGGCCCTCCAATAATTCAGTATCTATTACATACCTTAAAATTCTATGTAAAGGAGATAACTTTTCCAATAACTGCTGGAAATCCTCTTTATATATTTGTGGCTTTGTTGGATGTTGCTATTTGGTTAGCTGCATTAATTATAGCCATTGATTTCAAATCATCTCTCCTCATAATCATAGGAATCTATGTATTGCAAAAAATAGTGGAGCATGGTTGTGGTTTGTCATCTGGTTCTCCTTATGGAAAGATAGGAGGGGTTAGGAGTGTCTTCTCAGCAGCTGCAGAAGTTCCTTTATTTGCAGTTGTTGCTGCCATCTATTTAACAACACACTCAGTTCTAATTTCAGACATATTGAACTATCAGGAAATAAATGGAAGTTTGCTGTTTAAAATGCCAATCTGTGCGTTTGCATTCTTCATATTGCTTGTTTCAAAAGCTCCAAACAGTCCATTTGGAATAGTTAAGGGTAAAGATATAGTTAGTGGATACATGACAGAGCATTATGGTTTATTGGCATCAATAATCTACATTGCTGAGGCAATAGCATACTTTGTATTACTCTGGCTGTTTATAGCCATATTTATCGGCCCTTTCGTAATAAACAGCCCTATATTAACACTGGCTGTAATGGTTGTGATGACAGTGATTTTAGCATTTGTAAATGGATTAACACCATTATTAGCTCCTCACCACTCAGTTATGCTTCAAATGACAATTGCTGGGCTCGTATTGTGTGATGTTCTATACAGATTATTAATGTGAGGGATAAAATGAAAGGTTATGTTTATTTCTTTACAATTGCATGCATTATAGCGGTGATTTACTGTATATTGGTTAGTTTACTACAGGTTAATGTTATCCCAATAGTTTTAGTATTTGGCTTAATCCTAATAACGGCAATCTCAATCATAAACAAAAAAATAGCCCATAAAATGGAAGATATTGAGGTTCTATTTATGCTCTTAGTTTTAGCTTTCTTTGCATACACATTATATAAACTCTACATTCCTGTGTAAATGGTGAAATCATGGGATTATTTGAGCTAAATTTGGCTATAATATTGTTTATTATTGGAAACTTTATTGGGTTGGAATATAGCTATAGAAAATACTCTTCCCCTTATGTAGAAAGGAAGATTGACAAGATTGCCTTAACTTTATCGATAATTGGTGGGGTTTTAATTAACTCCCCACTCTATATGCTTGGCTGCTTATTAATTGGATTTCCTTTAGGAATGAGGCCAGGATATGGAAGAGTTGAGTTTATTGTTGGGCTAATTATAGCTTTACTGCTTTATCTTCTATTGAGGTGGTAATTATGGCTGAAATCGTTGATATTGACAAAAAATATGTTGAAAATTCATTAAAACAGAAAATGAATGTTCTAAAAGATAACAGATTTTTAATGGATGACGTATTCATCCCAATAGCCAAGGCATTAAAGATTGATGTCGATGAAGTTATTGAGATATTTGCCAAAAAGTTGGATTTTGCTTCCTGCTATGAACTTCATGCCTATGCAGAGCAGGCAAAGATGGGTTGTTTAGGGAGAAAGGTGGATATTGATTTAGGGTTGTGCTGGCTCAGTGATTTTTTTGGATTGATAAAAAAGGAAGAGGCAGATTTAATTAGAAAGAAGGTTGTTGAAAGCCATTTGTTGTATAAAAAACCATATAAAGAGGCTTTAGAAGAGGGCAGGCAGATGATTATCAAATTGTTAAAGGAGGAGTAGCTATGGTAAAGGAATTCCTTAGAAAAAGGTCAATACATGTTTGTGTTATTAACACTGGTGGTTGTAATGGATGCGATATTGAGATAGTCGCCTGCTTAGCTCCAAGATATGATATAGAGCAGTATGGAATCTATGTGCATAACAATCCAAGAGAGGCAGATGTTTTGCTAATTACAGGGCCTGTAACTTTACAATGGGCAGAGAGATTGAAGGAGATTTATGAGAAGACACCAGAGCCAAAGATAGTTGTTGCTGTTGGAGCCTGTGCATTAAGTGGAGGGATTTTTAAGGAGGGGCATGTAGTTGGAGGAGTTGATAAAGTAATTCCTGTGGATGCAAAGATTCCTGGCTGTCCTCCAAGACCTTCTGAGATTATCGAGACAATATTAAAAGTTGCTCCTAAGGCAATAGCAATGAGAGAGAAAAAACTAAAAAATAGAGATGAGTGAAAATATGGCAACAATTCCTATAGGGCCAATTCATCCAGTATTAAAAGAACCGTTAAGGATTAAACTTGTCTTAGATGGAGAAAGACCAGTTGATGCTGAAATTGAAATGGGTTATGTGCACAGAGGTATAGAGAAGATTATGGAAGGGAAACACTGCCATAAGGGAATTTATTTAGCTGAGAGGGTTTGTGGCATCTGCTCTTATGTTCATACGATGACGTTTGCTGAATGCATTGAGCATATATCAAAGATAGAGATTCCTGATAAAGCAAAGTATTTAAGGGTAGTTACCTGTGAGTTGGAAAGAATACATAGCCATTTAATTGCTTCAGCTGTTTATAATCTATCTATTGAACATGAAACACTTGCTATGTGGCTTTTGAATGTTAGGGAAATAATTATGGATTTGATGGAGATGATTACTGGAAATAGGGTTAACATGGGTTATAATGTTATTGGAGGAGTTAGGAGAGATATAAATAGAGAAATGATGAATGAAATCTATAAAAAACTTGACATCTTTGAGGAAGAGCTAAAAAATATCATAGAGGTTTTTGAAACAGGGCCGTTAATTGCTTTAAGGAGTAAAGGAATTGGTATTTTACCATATCATGAAGTTATGAGAACAAGAGCTGTAGGGCCGGTTTGTAGAGGTTCTGGATTGCCAGAGAGTGATTGGAGATTGAGGCATTCAACATATCAAGAGCTAAAATTTAAGCCAGTGTGGAGGGAGGAAGGAGATAACTTTGCAAGGATGATGGTAAGGCATGAGGAGGTTATTGAGAGCGTTAGATTAATTAGAAAAGCTTTGGAGCTATATGAGGAATGCTCTGGAGATATAAGGGTCAAGGCAGAGATTAAAGGTGGAAAAGGAGAATGGAGAAATGAAGCTCCAAGGGGGGAGGTAACATACAGGATGGAAATTACTGATGGAGGGATAATAAAGAGGATAATGATTAGAACTCCTACTGTTATGAACTTAGAAGCATATAAATATATGTTAAAGACCTGTCCAACAGTAGCTGATGCAATCTCTGCCTATACAAGTATCGACCCATGTGTTTCATGCACAGAGAGATGTATAGTTGCAATAAAAGATGGCAAAGAGATTCCAATTAATATTAATCTTAAATTTTAAAATTACCTAATGCAATATATTTTAATTAAGGTGATTCTTATGGCTTCCTCATTATGGTATCTTTATAGACCATAGGACTTCGTCCTATTGGTATACCCGGGATGCATCACCTCGCTACGCTCGGTGATGCCTCTTAAATTAATATAAGGTGATTCTTATGGCATCATCACTTTGGTATCTTTATGAATTTGCAAGGAAAAAGTGGATTAAGAGATTTATTGATGCAAAATCAGATAAAAGTTCCTACATCCCTCCAGAGAGATATAGAAAAATCCCTCCAATTGTTAAATTTCCTGAGAAATGTATATCTTGTGAGGCATGTAAAGAGAGTTGTCCAGCCTTTGCAGTTGAGATGGTATATAGTGAGGAGTATAACAAAAATCTCCCAGTGTTTGATGAGGGTTCATGTATAGCTTGTGCCAACTGTGTTGAGGTTTGTCCAACCGGAGTTTTGGAGATGGATAAGCATAGAATTGAAACAGAAGGACTATTTTTTGATAAACCTAAATATCATAATCTTATAATTGATGAGGAAGTGTGTGTTAGATGTGGAAACTGTGAAAGAGCTTGCCCAATCAATGTAATTGAGCGTAAAGAGGGGAAGTATGTAATAAATATGGCTTTGTGTATCTCATGTAAAGAATGTGTTAAGGCCTGCCCAATTGAAAACGCCATAATTATATTTGACGAAAAAACTTTGAAAGAAAAAATAGATAAAGCTTTTGAAATTAAAAACAAGAAAACTATCGGAAAATTAGAAATTAAGGAAAATGCTATTGAGGAAATTCCACATATTGTTAATGGTTTATGTATAAGTTGTGGAATCTGTAAAGATGTATGTGTAGGAGAGATTGATTTGAAGGAGAAGAAAGTTGTTAAATGTGTGAAATGCGGTCTATGCATAGAACTCTGCCCAACCACAGCAATAAGGATTTATAAACCTATAATCTCAAAGAGGAAGGATATTTGCTATGTTATTGATGAAGATTTATGTATTGGTTGTAGAATCTGCTATAAGGTTTGTGGAGCAGGAGCTATTAAAATCAGTAAAGAGACAAAATTGCCATATATTGTTCCTGAATTATGTGTTAGAGGAGGAGCATGTGCAAGGGAGTGTCCTGTTGAGGCTATAAAAATAGTCAAGCCAGAAGAGGCAGAAGAGGCAGTTAAAGTTAGAATAATAGAAGATAAGATAATCGAAAGTATTGAAGCAGATTTAATCTTATATACTGAGAAGTACGGAAAGGTTAAGGAAGAAATCGAAAAACTATCCCTCAAAAAGTTAAAAGAAGAGTTAAAGAAGAGAGTTTATGAGGAAAACAAAAGAATAAAGGAAATGAAGAGGGAGTTGTATGATAAAGGAAATAATAGCTAAACATTTTAATTTGGCTGATAAAAATATTCAATTACTCCCAAAATTTAATATTATTTTAAATAAAAGGGAAATTATTGTTAAAGAGGACAAATGCATTAGCTGTGGAAAATGCATTGAGATTTGTCCAGTTGATGCAATAACTTATAGCAAAGATGGTTTATTTATAGTTATTGACAAAGAAAAATGTGTATTTTGTGGAAGATGCAAAAAAGTTTGCCCAACGAACGCAATTGTAATAATAAGATTAAGATGTGAAATTAATGAAGATGCAAGGATTATTGAAGTGGACAAGTATGAATTCATTGAGTATATAAGTGAGAGATGTGCCTCTTGCTTAGTTTGTTTAAGGAATTGTCCATTTAATGCCATTGAAGAATATGGAAGCAAAATAAGAATTGATATAAATAAGTGTGAGCTCTGTGGAAGATGCGAGGAACTATGTCCATTGAATGCCATAATATTAAGGTGATTACATTGATTGAAATAAAAAAGTCATTGGATGAGATATTATCAAAGATAGATGGGGATAAGAGGTATATCAATGAAGTAGCCAAAAAAATAACCCCTATAACTTATAAATTGCTATATATCAACGAAACCAAGTGTATAAGATGTAATCTTTGCTACAAAGAATGTCCAGTAGATGCAATTGAAAAAGCAAAGGTTAAAAAATCTGCAAAGATAATTGAAGATAAATGTGTTAAATGTGAGATTTGTGCTCAAACTTGCCCAGTTGGAGCAATATATGTTATAGAAGGAAGAGCGGAGATTGAAGATAGTGAAGTCCATTATACCATAAAAGAAAAATCCATTCCACATAGAAAGATTAGATTAAAAAGATATGAGCTTGATGAAAATACATGTATAAAATGTGGAATTTGTGCAAGATTCTGTCCGACAAATGCTATAAAGGTAGTTAGAAGAAAAAGCATTGAGGTTAATTTAGATTTATGTATGGGTTGTGGTGCCTGTGCTGAGGTCTGCCCAAAAAAATGTATAAAGGTTGAGAGAGAGCTTGGAGAAGTGATAAAAACCAGAGATATTGAAGTTGATAAAAATCTATGTGTTGGCTGTTTCGTCTGTGTTGAAGAATGTCCTATCAACGCCATCGAGCAAGAGGGGGATAAGGTTAAGATTAATAAAGATAAGTGTATATTATGTGGAAGATGTGCAGATGTATGTCCTGCCAATGCTATAAAAATATGGGAAAAGAAAATCTAATATTATAGTGTCTTTCAAAATTAATAAAATTGATTGAGGAAAGTTTGAACGCCTTCCAAAGGAAGACGTTCATCTATGCCTTAGCTATTCCAAAGAGTTTTGAAAGACATTATAAATAGGACTTTCGCAGCTATATTTTTGTTGTTAAGGAATTTGGACATTCAAAGGATGTCAATGTGCAATAAAACATTTATTCTTGAAAAAGTCCTATTAAGGCTATTTTTGAATCTTTTTATTAGAATTATGAAATTTTCTGTTTTTGTATGTTTTGCTGAGTTAACCGAAAGGTATATATATGAGCATATATAAAAATTCGTATAGTCATATAATTACATAGATTATTATTACCAATTATTACGGGTGATGACTATGGTTAAATACGGAATAAAAATTGAAGATGACAAAGTAGAGATTGTAAGGTATTCAACAGTTTATACTGATGAAGGTGTTGAAGAATTAGAGGAAATCTATTTGCAAATTAAAGCAGATGATTATGAGAGTATATTAGGAAGATATGAACCGTATCCAAAAAAAGATGTGAGGTTCGTTGGTAATTTAGATGATTTAAAGGTTGTCAAAGGGCAAGAAATGAGAACTGCCGTTCCAATTCCACTATCTTTATGTAGGGCAAAATATTTAAAAAGAATTGATGAAGATGACGAGAGAATAACTTACTTAGATATTAATGGAGTTCCTATCCAGAGAGGGATAATAGTTGGAATTGTTGTAGGAGTTCAGCATAAAAGAACTTCCACAGGTAAAGATTACACCATATTTAGGATATTTGATGGATATGGATGGGGAAGATTAAGATTGTTTGGAATTAAAGCAAATCCAGAGGTATTTACAGGGATGTTTATTAGAGGATTTGTGAGATTTGGGGCTGTTGAATTTAGAACTGAAGAAGGAGAGCTAAGGAAGGCAATATCCCTAACTTTAAATGATATGCCAGTGATTGTCCAGCCAAAGGAATATATTGTCCATAAAAAGTTTATAGATGAAGTTGTTTTGCCGAGAGTAGCTCCTGAGTTGATAGAAGAGGAGAAAGAAGATGAAGAAACAGAAGAAGAATAAAATTAAAAATTTGTAGGTGATGTTTTATGGTATTGGGAAAGATATCCTCTTTATTACCAAATTCTCAAATTTTAACAAAAGTTAAGATTGTAGATATTAGAAAGAAGGAGAGTGAAGAAGGGGCTATATTCTACATTGGAACTATGGTTGATAAGGATGGAGTAGCCAATTTTATAACAACAATTCCATTGGAAAAGGGAAAATGTTATGAGATATTTGGTAGAATAACAGAAGAAAAGAGTGTCAGAATAGTTGAAAAAGTTATTAAGGGAGTGAAATATCCAAAGGAAATTCCAGAAATACCTAAAGAGCAGTTATACAACAGAGGAGAAGTTTTAGATGTAAAAGTACCAGCTATATTAGAAGTTTCTCAATCAACAATATTTGTAAATTATTACTGCAAAATATGTAGGGGAATTGTTGATACTAAGATTAAACCAAGAGGTTTAGTTTATATCTGCAGAAATTGTGGGGAAATAGACCCAGAAGATGTAGATGTAAAAATTAAGGTGTTTGGAAAGATACACTTTGGAACGTCTTCAAAAAGATGTTATATTCCACCAGCAACATTAGAGCAATTTATGCCAGGAATTTTAGATATGCTTGAAGAATATGGAATTGATGACACAATTAGAGAAATCTGCTTAAAATTAAATGGAAAAACATTCTTAGTTAGAGGTTTTGAAGGGAAGGAAGGGAATTATATTATAACCGAAATGGAGGATATTTAAGTTTTTTACTTTATTAAGAAAATTTTTTTAAATTAGATACCACTTTTATATAACAATACCTCTTTTATTTTTATAACCCAAAATACATAGAGGTAGGATTATGCTATGTATAAAAAAACCATCAGTGGCTTCTGCATTTGATGAGTTAATTCCAAAGATTTTAAAAGATGGAGATATAGTTGAGACAGAGTTTGGAGAGAGAACTAAAGAAATTAGAAATACAATTATACAAATTACAAACCCAAAGTTAAAAAAAGTTCCAGAAAAATACCCTCTTGGAAAAATGGCAGTTGAAGAATACACTAAAAATTTACTTTATGGTTCAAATAATACATTCAGTTATGATTATCACGAAAGATTGTTCAAATATCCTTATGCCAATGAAAAAATCAACCAAATAAATTATATTATTGAAAAATTAAATCAACAAAAAAATAGTAGGAGGGCTGTAGCAATTACATGGAATCCAAAGATTGATATTGACATTAGTAGGGATGAAAGAGGTTCTGTCCCCTGTTTGCAACTCCTACAATTTTTAATTCGAGACGATAATTTATATATGACGGTAGTTTTTAGAAGCAACGATGCACTCATTGCCTTTGTGGCAAATGCACTTGGATTAATAAGTTTAGGAGAATTGGTGGCAGAAAAAACAAATACAAAATTAAAGGAATATGTGCATCATTCTATTAGCATGCATGTTTATATTGATAGAGACAGGGATTATATTAAAAAATATTTTCCAGAATGCTTGGAATACATCAAATAAATTAGTTTTATTCTTTTTTACCTTCAACCTTTTCAACAATCCTTTCAACTATTTTCTTAAACTCTTCACTTGCTTTACAATCGAGTAAAACCATTGGAATTCCTTTATCACTTGCCTCTCTTGCTTTAATATCTAATGGAATTCTTCCTAAAAACTCAACTCCAAGCTCTTTGGCAGCTTTCTCCCCTCCACCTCTACCAAATATATCCACAACCTTATTACAGTATGGGCAAACAAAGCCGCTCATATTTTCAATGATTCCAATAATTGGGATATTTAGCATTTTAGCCATCATGATGGATTTTTTAACATCTAAGACGGAAACTTCTTCTGGTGTTGTTACAACTATAGCTCCATCAATATCTGGAATTGATTGCATGATTGTTAATTGTTCATCTCCTGTTCCTGGAGGGGTGTCTATCAATAAATAATCAAGTTCTCCCCAAACAACATCTGCCAAAAATTGCCTAATAGCTCCACTAACTCTCGGCCCCCTCCAAATAACAGGGGTTTTGTCATCTGGCAAAAGATAACCAATTGACATGGTTTTTATTCCATCCTTTGTAATTATTGGGAATATTCCTGCAGGACCTGCCATTGGTTGAACATTCTCAACCCCAAGCATCTTTGGGATGTTTGGGCCGTGAATATCAGCATCTAAAACTCCAACCTTTTTACCCATTAAATTTAGAGCAGCAGCTAAATTAACAGTTACTGTTGATTTCCCAACTCCTCCCTTACCACTCAAAATAACTATTTTATGCTTTATCTTAGCCATATTTTCTCTAATTTTTGCATCTTGCTGGGCTAAGAGTTTTTTTGTATCTGGACAGGTATTTTTTGATGGGCAGTTATTGCAATTTCCATCACACTCAGTCATAGTCTCACCTATTTTACCTCATTTGAGTAAAAATAATAATCACTAAATAATAATAAAAGAGGGCATATAAACTTATCTATCTCCATGTGATATAAAATTACCCCCCATATAAAGAATGAAAAGAGGTAGAAGTTGAAATAAGTTAATTTAACTATTTATTTATCCTTGGCTATTAACTTCCCAGCATCGGGTCCAGATTTTAAGTTGTAGATTTCAGTTATTTTTATAACAACAGCTCCTTTTGGTTTCAACTCTGGCTTTAATGCTTTATCAACTTCTTCAGCTATTTTTAGATACTCACCCTCTGTGTAGTATTCAGCAGTTCCTTTATATTGATAAGGCATATCTCTGCAGTTTGCAGTTGTTAAAGCAACTCTTGGATTTTCTAAGATATTTTTTAAGGTTTTATTCATGAAGTTATCTGCTATCAAAACAATTCCTTTCTCAGCATCTAAAACTTTAACTGCCCTCATAGCTGCTACATTTGGAATACCATCCTTTGATGCTGTAGCTATAAATACTACTTCGTTTTCTAAGGATTTAACCATATCTTCATTTAGCTTTACCATACTATCACCACAACTTGTTGATAGGCAGATATTTAGGCATTGGTTATATTTATTATGTATGTTATGGTAATAAAAACATTTTTAGGGGATTATGTAAATATACATTATATATGGGAATGGAAAACTACAAACATATTATTGATATAAATATGTTAAGATATTTGTTTAGCCCTTATGTGGTGTTTATATATGGCTCGACTGTGACTAAGACTAAAGTAAATAAATGGAAAATATACTCAGATATAGATCTTATTATAGTTTTAGATGATGAAAAAAAGAAAAGTGTATCAACTTTAAAAAGAGATTATTTACTCAATAAATTTTGTAACTTGACAGATAAACGTTTTGATGTAATATGGATATCAAAAAGTGAATATGAAAAATTAGTTAATAATAAAACTTTCAAATCTTTTTTAAAGAAATGTGAAGTTCTGTATATAGGGGATGATGAATGGTTCCAAAAGACGTGGCTCAAAATCAGAGATTATACAATCTATTAATTGAGGATACACGCAAAATGATATCCAAGTTAAAGTTAAAGACCTTTAAAATTGAAAAAAGATATTCTGCAAATACGGCTTTTGTTATTTTTAAAATTTTAAAAATATACGATAGCAAAATAGACGTAATAGATTATATAACCCTTCACCGAGTATTTGCTGAGATACATGAGGAATTAATAGAAACTACTTATAGACATTTCTTTGGATATTTGTATCAGTCCTTAATATCCTACAAAAGGAGGAACTACTATAAACTTCAATATCAAATTAATTCAGCCATTTACGATATGGAAATTATGGGAGTAAAAATCCTATATTCAAGACTATATGATTATTATGAGTATTTAGATGATTCTTTATCTAATAATTTTTTTGAAAGAATTGATGATATGATTGAATGTGATAAATTAGTACTTAAAAATAAAAAATTAAAATATTTATGGAATTTAGCTCTGTATAATTTATGCACAGCCAATAAGATTCTCAACCTATATATACAAACAAATAGGGGAATATATAGACAAAAATCAATTAATCTATGTAAAAAAATATCCGCTATTCTTTCAGATTTTATTAATAAACACAATATTGAGTATTTTTATAAATATCCATCATTGCTTACTTACATATTATACAACTTAGAATCAAATAAACAGTTTGTTTCACGAAATCACTCTATTCAATCTGCTATACTAAGAATAAGAGATTATTTACCAACACTATTCTCAAAAGCTAAATTTAAACATCTTTGTTGGATGTGTATAAATCTATACGATCTCGATAAAGAACTTTTTAACCAAGCATTTAGATTATTCTTAGAAAAACTTTTAGAATCAGAGCAAAAACGTATAGAAATACCAAAACAAGAATTACCTCAAGTAGTCTTGGTTTTGGCATATTATCTCTCAGATAAATATAATGGTAAGTTAAATTTTGATTTTCCTATAGAATTTGAGAAAATTGATTTTGAAAATGTGTATAATATACTATTCCCTAAATATCAACAAGAATTTTATAAAATAAATGTTTCAGATGAAGATCTGAGGAGATTACAGAATATGGATGATTCTGAAATTAGAAAATCCTTATCAAAAATAATCAAAATGAGTGATAAAATTCCGGAATATGTAAAACAAAAATTAGATACTGAATCTGAAAAACCCCACACAAGTGCTGAAATTTCAGATTTTGAAATAGAAATAAAAATTAACAATAAATCCCTATATGTATGTTTTCCAATAAAATCTGGAAGAGAAATAAGGAGCAGAACAGTATCAGAAAATTATATCTACCAAATAACGAAACCTTTTATACACTATAAAGATTGTGCTGTTATTTTTTTAACAGCTAAAAAATGTTCATTAAATCTTAGAAATGCAATTAATAAATATAAAGAAAGATTTTCTTTACCTATTGATGTTTTAGAAGCTGAAAATTTAGCAAAATTATTTAAAATATATGGTGTATTGTAACAATAGTCCTATTTTTATGATGCTATTGGTATTATTGTGTGATGATTATGAGAATTTGTATTCAACCGGTTGGAGATGTTGATATTGAGATTTTAAATTTTTTAAAGAAAAAACTTCAAGACATCTTTGGAATTTGTGAAATACTTCCCAAAATAGACATTCCTATTTATGCTTATGATTCCATTAGACAGCAGTTTAACTCTACATTAATATTAAAATCACTTCCAAATGTATGTGATGTCATTTTAGGAGTTGTAGATGTTGATATTTACGCTGATAATTTAAATTTTGTATTTGGTGAAGCAGAGTTGTTTGGTAGAAGGGCATTAATATCTTTAACAAGATTGAGACCTGAATTTTATGGATTGCCACCAAATAAAGATATCTTAAAAATTAGAGCTTTAAAAGAAGCTATGCATGAAATAGGGCATGTTTTGGGATTAATGCACTGTGAAAATAGGGAATGTGTGATGAGTTTTTCAAACTCTATTATTGATGTGGATTTAAAGGACTGGAAGTATTGTGAAAAATGCTTAAAAAAGCTAAGGGATAGGGGTATTTACATTTCAATTTAATTTCCTTCTTTTTCTTCTTCTAATTTTAATATTGCCTCGGCGATATCTCCATTACATTCCTCTAATGCCTTTCTTGCCATTTCTTTTGAAACGTTACACTGATTAGCTACTAACTCAACATCCTCTTCAGTTATTTCAACTTTAACTTCCTCTTCTTCTTTTTCTTTTTTAATCTTCTTTGGCTTTCCTGTTATTGAGTAGGTTTTAACTCCTAATATGTCCATAACTTGAACTTTTGGTTCTTCAAATACCCACTCCTCATCTTCAAATACGAATATTACTTTTTTTGGGTTCAAATCTTCAGTTTCCATTCCAAAATCTTTCATCATCTTTTGCATTTTCTTCAACATTCTTGGATTTACTTTACCTGGAAACATCTTTTCACCAAAGTTTTAGAGTTTGTTTCTATTTTTATTCTCGTTGATATTTTTATAGTTTTATAGCCCCAACAATGAATGCTAAAAGAACAATGTTCATTATGGTTTTTAAAAATTTTGAAACCTTTGATGCAGTTTCTTTATTTGGGTTCTTTAATAATAAAGCCATAGCATAGATAAATAAGATATCGCAAATTACTATCAAGATTAGATAGTATATTTCAAATATTTTTAGTATATATGGTAAAGGACTCAATACAACTGCCAAAATTGCCAAAAATATGGCAAAATATAAGGCTTTTTTACCATATGTTATTGGTAGTGAAACAACTCCCTCTTTTTTATCCCCCTCAATATCTTCAAAATCTTTAACTATTTCCCTGCCCCAAATTGAAAGTAAAGAGCATAAAAACAAAATAACAACTGGCATAACATTTTTTCCAGCAACTCCACCAAATAGAAATACAGAGCCAGTTAAATAACCAATAATAAAATTCCCAACTGGTTTATATCGTTTGTATTTTTTTGCATATAGGTAGAGGAGGACGGCATTAACCACAGCTATAATTAACGCATATATATTTATAAATATTGAGAGAGCTAAGCCCAAAATTAATAATATGGCTGAAAATGTTTTTGCCTCTTCCAATTTAATCTTTCCAGAAGGTAAAGGCCTAAATGGTTTATTTATCTTATCTATCTCAATATCAAAGATATCGTTTATTACATTTCCATAGGCACAAACAAAAAATACAACAAAAAATACTAAAATACATTTTAAAATATCAATCTCAAAGTTTGATGAGATTAAATAACCTATAATTCCTCCAATAGATGCAGTTATGCAGTTTTTAGCTCTAATAAGTTCTAAATAAGCTTTTAGTTTTTCCATGAAAATCCCCAAAATATAGTTTGTTCATAAAACAAATAATAACAAAAAACTATTTATATACCCTTCACAAAAAGTATTTGAAAAGGTTTAGGAGTTGATTGACTTGATTAAAAAAGGTGACTATGTCAAAGTAGATTACATTTTAGTCGTAGATGGAAAAGTTATTGACACATCAATAGAAGAAGTAGCTAAAGAAAATAAAATATATTACCCTGAAAGAGAATATGAACCTATTGGCTTTATTGTAGGTAATGGCGAATTAATTGAAGGTTTTGAAGAGGCAGTTATAGGCATGGAAGTTGGTGAAGAAAAAACTGTAACAATTCCACCTGAAAAAGGTTATGGACTTAGAGATGAAAGATTAATCCAGGAAATTCCTAAAGAAATGTTTGCTGATGCTGACTTTGAGCCACAGGAAGGGATGCTAATCTTAGCCAGCGGAATCCCTGCAAAGATAATAAAGGTTACAGACGATACAGTAACTTTAGACTTTAACCACGAACTTGCTGGAAAAGAACTAACATTTACAATAAAGATATGCGATGTCCAACCAGCTGAGTCAGAATAATAATTTTCTGTCCTATTTTTATTTTTAGTTTATTAGTTTTGAGGATTAATTAATAGCAAATACTTTTTTATATCAAAATTTTTTAAAAGTTTTTTAAATATCAATCCTCAGTCATAAAAATTTATATATGATTTCAATTTTATCATTACTTTACCTTTAACATTTTTTGGTGATGAGATGAAGGGTGCTGAAGCAATTATAAAAGCATTAGAAGCTGAGGGAGTTAAGATCATATTTGGTTATCCAGGAGGGGCAATGCTCCCATTTTATGATGCATTGTATGATAGCGATTTAATCCACATATTGACAAGGCATGAACAGGCAGCAGCACATGCAGCAGATGGATTTGCGAGAGCAAGTGGAGAGGCAGGAGTTTGCGTCTCTACATCTGGACCGGGAGCAACAAACTTAGTTACTGGAATAGCAACTGCCTATGCAGATTCATCTCCAGTTATTGCCTTAACAGGGCAGGTTCCTACCAAGTTAATTGGAAACGATGCATTTCAGGAGATTGATGCTCTTGGCTTATTTATGCCAATAACAAAACACAACTTCCAACTAAAGAAGCCAGAAGAGATTCCAGAAACATTTAGAGCAGCTTTTGAAATTGCTACAACTGGGAGACCTGGACCGGTTCATATAGATATTCCAAAGGATGTGCAAGATGGAGAAATTGATATTGAGAAACATCCAATCCCAGCAAAGGTTGATTTGCCAGGTTACAAACCAAAAACAGTAGGACACCCTTTGCAAATAAAAAAGGCAGCTAAATTAATAGCTGAAGCTGAAAAACCAGTTATCCTAGCTGGTGGAGGAGTCATAATTAGTGGAGCTTCAGAAGAGCTGTTGAGGTTAGCTGAGTTTGTTAAAATCCCAGTTTGTACAACCTTAATGGGTAAAGGCTGTTTCCCAGAAGACCATCCTCTCTCATTAGGAATGGTTGGAATGCATGGAACTAAAGCAGCTAACTACGCAGTTACAGAGTGTGATGTTTTAATAGCTATTGGTTGTAGATTTTCGGATAGGGTTACTGGAGATATTAGATACTTTGCCCCAGAGGCTAAGATTATACATATAGATATAGATCCAGCTGAGATAGGTAAAAATGTTAGGGCGGATATTCCAATAGTTGGAGATGCAAAGAATGTTTTGAGAGATTTGTTAGCTGCATTAATAGCATTGGAAATTAAAAATAAAGATGCATGGATTGAGAGGATTTATGAACTAAAAAAGCTATCTATCCCAATGATGGACTTTGATGATAAGCCAATAAAGCCACAGAGGTTTGTTAAGGATTTGATGGAAGTTTTGAATGAGATTGATCCAATGTTAAAAAACACAATTATAACAACAGATGTTGGGCAAAACCAGATGTGGATGGCACACTTCTTTAAAACAAAGATGCCAAGAAGCTTTTTAGCTTCTGGTGGTTTGGGAACTATGGGTTTTGGATTCCCAGCGGCAATTGGGGCTAAGGTAGCTAAACCCTATGCTAATGTTATATCAATTACAGGAGATGGAGGATTTTTGATGAACTCCCAAGAGTTGGCAACAATTAGGGAGTATGATATACCAGTGGTTATTTGTATCTTTGATAACAGAACCTTAGGAATGGTTTATCAATGGCAAAACCTCTATTATGGGCAGAGGCAGAGTGAAGTGCATTTAGGAGAGAGTCCAGACTTTGTTAAATTAGCTAAAAGTTATGGAGTCAAAGCTGATAGAATAACAAGCCCAGATGAGATTAAAGAAAAATTAAAAGAGGCAATATTGAGCAATGAGCCATATCTCTTAGATATTGTTATAGACCCAGCTGAGGCATTGCCAATGGTTCCTCCTGGAGGAAGATTAACAAATATAATTCAACCAATTAGAGTAGAGCCAAAGATTAAAAAGGCAGAGTTTGATGAGATTAAGAAGGTTAGAGAAATGGCTACTGTTAAAGAGTTTTAAATTATCTTTTTTCAATCTCTTTAATAACTTTATCAAGATTTGCTCTTCTAAAGCTAAAATCCTGGGAGGGAAAGTTCATGAAAGTAGAATTTATGCAAGGAAATCAGGCATGTGCTAAAGGGGCTATAAAGGCTGGTTGTAGATTTTTTGCTGGCTATCCTATAACTCCTTCTACAGAGATAGCTGAGGCAATGTCAAGAGAGCTGCCAAAGGTTGGAGGTTACTATATACAGATGGAAGATGAGATTGGGAGTATAGCAGCAGTTATTGGAGCAAGCTGGGGAGGTTTAAAGGCAATGACGGCTACTTCAGGGCCGGGTTTTAGTTTAATGCAAGAGAATATCGGCTTTGCTTATATGACAGAGACACCATGCGTTATTGTAGATATTCAAAGAGGGGGGCCTTCAACAGGGCAACCAACCATGGCTTCCCAAGGAGACATGATGCAGTGTAGATGGGGAAGCCATGGGGATTATGAGGTTATAGCCTTATCTCCAAGCTCTGTTCAAGAGATGTATGACTTCACAATAATGGCATTCAACTATGCTGAAAAATATAGAATTCCAGTGTTTGTAATGGCTGATGAGATAGTTGGACACATGAGGGAGAAGGTTGTTTTGCATGACAACATTGAGATAATTGATAGAAAAAAACCAGATGAAAAACCATGCAAAAAGCCATATCCTTTTGATAAGCTAATTCCAGAGATGCCAGTGTTTGGTGAGGGTTATAATGTGCATATAACTGGATTAACTCATGATGAGAGAGGTTACCCAGATGTCTCTCCAGAGACACATGATAAGTTGGTTAGAAGAATAGTAAATAAAATTAGAAAGAATAAAGACGAGATAATTAAATGGGAAGGAGAAAATATAGATGCTGAGATAATGTTTATCTGCTATGGTTCTCCTTCAAGGACTGTGAAGCATGCAGTTAGAAATTTGATGGAAAAAGGCTTAGATGTTGGATACATAAGGTTGATAACAGTTTATCCATTCCCAGATGAATTGTTAAAAAAATTAAAGGCAAAGAAAGTCATAGTTCCAGAGATGAACTTAGGACAGATTTATTATGAGGTTGAGAGGGTTTGCAAAAAAGCTGATGAGATAATCTTAGTTGATAAGATTGGAGGAGAATTGCATAGACCAGAGGAGTTAGAGAGGGCTGTTTTGGAATAAATCTTTATTTGGTGTTATTTGTGAAGGTTTATAACGCCTACAAGGTTGTAGGAGCATTTATGTTCTCTACGAGCATTCTTTTTGTTTTATATATCTCAACCCTTCTTCAAAGTTTTAAATTACCATTGCCAGTTATTCTAGTTGTGGATGTTTTAATTATCTTAATCTTTGCCTATCTCTTCTTAAAACCAAAGAAATTAGTTATTTTAGAGGATGGGATAAAGATAGACGACGAATTCTATAGTTGGAATGATGTTATAGAGTTTTTTGTATCTTTAAATTCAATACAGATAAATCTTAAAGGAAAAAGAGAAGAGACATTTAATTGGGAGACACCGGGACTTTTTAAATATAGACCACAAATAGAATATGTGGTTAAAAAAGATACTGAACTTTTAAAAATTCTAAGGAAGAAGATTGGACATAAAGAGAGAAAAAGGGGTTAGCTATGAAAAAATTGGCTGTAATTTTTTTATCTTTAATTTTGGCTATATCAATTTGTGGATGTTTTAATAATGAAAAAAGGGAAGCGTATAAATCAAACATTTCTACAGACGTTGAAAAAGAAAATATGAAAACTTATAACAATGAATCAGTAGGAAATTTAGAAGAGAAATCTCATAAATTAAATATCACAAATGATGAAAATACAACAAACAATACCATAAAAACTACAAAAAGATATGATTTTTCAAAGTCAGTTGATATAGACAAGATGTTTTTGAATCTCCCATATAATGAGGAGATGGATTTTGATGGAAAGGTTATTAAAAAATATAAAAACATAACATTTGCAGTTAGCAAAAAGCCAATTGACTTTTCATATGCATATGCGTTTAATGAAGTTAAAAAATATCCTCAGAGAGATATTTTTGGTAACTACACATATTATGAATTCATTCCACAAAATACCAATTTATCAATTAGCTACTGTTATTACAGAAAGGTAGGTAACTACTACATAGTTATGCAAACCTATGAAAAAAGTAAAAGAGCTACTGATTTATGGATAAATTGGACTAAACACATATTTAGTTTGTTTGAAGAAAAATAACCCCTTCAGTGCTCATACGGTTCATCATAACTTGTCAGCAAAGCCAATCTTCATCATCAGGGGTTTGTTATGATAGAAAGGGCTTTGATATTAGACGGCTACACTGATGAGCCAGCTGGTTTAGGAGTTCCTCCATATATAGGCATTTATCCAAGATATGCCTATGGAGTCTTAGATAAATATAACGTTAAAGTGGATTATATAACTATCGACAAATTTAGAGAGGTTAGAGGGAGCTTTAACTTAGATAAATACGATGCTATAATCTGTATCTGCGGATTTCACACACCAGGGAAGTATTTAAATGCAAATCCGGCTACATTAAAGGAGTTTGTCTCTATACTATATAACTACGATGGTTTAAAAATTTTAGGAGGGCCTTCAGCTACAAAATACGGTTCTTCAATGATTGGAGGAAGAATAGAGGATGAGAGCAAATATAAAGCTTTTTTTGATGTTGTTGCTGAAGGTGATTTAGAGGCAGTTTTAAATGATTTGTTAAGAGAGAGGAGCTTAGAGAAGGTTGATTTTAACAGATATAGAACTTATGAAGAGTTGAGAGAGTATGCTATTAGAGGGGCTAAGGTTGTGAAAAAGCATCCAAACTATCCATACATAATAGCTGAGATTGAAACTTATAGGGGATGCTCAAGGGCTTTAAGTGGGGGTTGTTCTTTCTGCACAGAGCCAAGGAGGTTTGGACTGCCAACATTTAGGGATGAGAGAGATATAGTTGATGAAATTAAGGCATTGTATGATGAGGGAATAAAATACTTTAGAATTGGAAGACAACCATGCATGTTATCATATAAATCAATTGATTCAGAAAAGGAAGAGGTTCCAAAACCAAATGTTGAGGCAATTGAAAAGCTATTTAAAGGTATTAGGAATGTTTCAAATCCAAAGGTTTTACATATAGACAATGCCAATCCTGCAGTGATAGCAAGGCATGAGAATGAAAGCAGAGAGGTTGCTAAAATATTGGTTAAATATTGCACAAGTGGGAATGTTGCAGCTTTTGGTGTTGAAAGTTTTGATGAAAAAGTAATTAAAGCTAATAACTTATTAACAACACCAGAAGATGTCTTAAAAGCTGTGGAAATTTTAAATGAAATTGGAGGACAAAGAGGAGAAACAGGATTGCCATATTTATTGCCCGGTATAAATCTATTGTTTGGATTGAAAGGGGAGAGAAAAGAAACATTTGCTATAAATTTTGAGTATTTAAAGGAGATTTATGATAGAGGTTTTATGATTAGAAGGATTAACATAAGGCAGGTAGTTCCATTCTTTGGGACTGATATAACTCTAAAGGATATAAAAAAGGCAGAAAAGAGAAAGAAGCTATTTTTATGGTTTAAAGAGAAGGTTAGGGAAGAGATAGATAACAAAATGCTTAAGAGGGTTGTGCCAAAAGGAACTATACTAAAAGATGTATTTATTGAGGTTAAGGAGAGGGATAACTTATATTTTGGAAGGCAGTTTGGGAGCTATCCAATTTTAGTAGGAATTGTTGATAAAAATTTAAAAATTGGAGAATTTGTAGATGTTGAAATTGTTGATTATGGAAGGAGGTCGATTACTGGAAAGGTTGTTAAAAACTAATCTATTTTTCAGAATTTTAGTTTTTAGATATTTCACCTAAAATTTTAAATATATTGTAGCTAATATTTGAAACAGTTTTTATTTAGTATTAAATTCATTAAATCAACTAACCTATCTACCAAATTATTTTTATGAGGGATTGTTATGATGGTGAGAATATTTGATACAACATTAAGAGATGGAGAACAAACACCTGGAGTTTCTTTGACACCAAATGATAAGTTAGAGATAGCAAGAAAGTTGGATGAGTTAGGAGTTGATGTTATAGAAGCAGGTTCAGCTATAACCTCAAAAGGAGAGAGGGAAGGAATAAAATTAATAACAAAAGAGGGGTTAAATGCTGAAATTTGCTCATTCGTTAGGGCTTTACCAATAGATATAGATGCAGCTTTAGAGTGTGATGTAGATAGTGTTCATTTAGTAGTGCCAACATCTCCAATACATATGAAATATAAATTAAGAAAAACAGCAGACGAGGTTTTAGAAACCGCTTTAAAGGCAGTCGAATATGCTAAAGAACATGGATTGATTGTGGAATTGTCAGCGGAGGATGCAACAAGAAGTGATGTAAATTTCTTAATAAAATTGTTTAATGAGGGAGAAAAGGTTGGAGCAGATAGAGTTTGTGTCTGTGACACTGTAGGAGTTTTAACCCCACAAAAAAGCCAGGAATTATTTAAAAAAATAACTGAAAATGTTAATTTGCCAGTATCAGTTCACTGTCACAACGACTTTGGAATGGCTACAGCAAATACATGCTCAGCTGTTTTAGGTGGAGCTGTTCAGTGTCATGTAACAGTTAATGGTATTGGTGAAAGGGCAGGAAATGCTTCATTAGAAGAGGTTGCTACTGCCTTAAAAATACTCTATGGCTATGACACTAAGATAAAGATGGAAAAATTATATGAGGTTTCAAGGATTGTTTCAAGATTAATGAAAATTCCTGTTCCCCCAAATAAGGCAATTGTTGGAGATAATGCCTTTGCTCATGAAGCAGGGATACATGTCGATGGTTTAATAAAAAATACTGAAACCTATGAACCAATTAAACCAGAAATGGTTGGAAATAGAAGAAGAATAATATTAGGAAAACATTCTGGTAGGAAAGCTTTAAAATACAAACTTGATTTAATGGGTATAGAGGTCAGCGAAGACCAATTGAATATAATATATGAAAGAGTCAAAGAATTTGGAGATTTAGGTAAATACATTTCAGATGCTGATTTATTGGCTATAGTCAGAGAAGTTACTGGAAGAGTAGTTGAAGAAAAGATTAAGTTAGATGAATTAACCGTAGTTTCAGGAAATAAAATAACTCCAATCGCATCTGTTAAACTTCATTATAAAGGAGAGGATATTACCCTTATAGAAACCGCTTATGGAGTAGGACCTGTAGATGCAGCAATAAATGCGGTGAGAAAAGCAATAAGTGGGGTTGCAGATATCAGGCTGGTAGAGTACAGGGTTGAAGCAATTGGGAGTGGAACTGATGCATTAATAGAGGTTGTGGTTAAATTAAGAAAAGGAACTGAAATTGTTGAAGTTAGAAAATCAGACGCTGATATAATAAGAGCCTCCGTAGATGCAGTAATGGAAGGAATCAATATGCTATTAGATTAGCTTATTACCATAACCAATTAAAATATTTTAATTCAGGGTATTTGTAATTCTAATATCGGAACGTTTATATATTGGTTGTTATTATCTCCATATTGGGAAATCTTGGAGTTTTTGTTCTTTTTCTAAATTTTTGAAAAATTAAAAATGTCCAAAAAATGTTCCATAAATTATTTATACAGACAGAAGGGACTACATTATTTACCTACTTAGAAATGTTCCTCTATTTCACACGGGGTGTATGAGGTGAGGTTATGAGAAAGTTAATATTTATGATAACCTTGTTAATAACCTTAGCATTTTTGGGAACTCTATTTGGTTATGGAAACAATGGGCCGTTGTATGTAACATATTATGAAAAGTATAATATAACAGGTAACGCCACAGGTGAAGGAACAATATCAGCTAAAATAAACAATATAACTGGATATATTATAATTAACAACACAGGAAAGGATGTAAACGACACTTTACAAGATGTCTGGGTTGCTGTTAAAGTGGTAAACAACATTACAGGATTGAAGGTTATAAAAAATACTACTCCAAAAGGTGTTTTTATTGAAAATACTGCTCCTGCATATACTGGATTACCAAGTGGTTTAACATACATACACATCCCAATACTTCCAAACGGGACTTACGTTATTGTATCATTCGGAATAAATCCTGCTATAACAGGTGTTCCATTACTAATAAATGAAACCTATAGTGATACAAAAATCCCCTCAAGAAAGTTAGCAAACTGGAGTGTCTATATGAACATAAGTAGGAATGTCTCAGCACTACCATCAGCAGATACAGCAGTTTCCGTTAGTATGACAAAGTATCTAAGTAACGACATAAATAACTATGGAAGTGATACTTGGAACTTCTTAAATATAACAGATGCTATTCCTAATCAAGGTTCAACAGAACTTTGGAATGGGCCTTATTTTGCAGGAACTGCAAATGATTCGTTAAATTGGACAGGGGTTGTATTAAACAGTACTCAAAATGCAAGTATTACAATCGACATAACAGGAAATAACACTTACGCAAACAGAACTGGAACATTGATGAAATATGGTTTTGCAGTTATTTTCTTTGAATTCAATGGAACAATGTCTGGAACAGAGATTGAAGGAGTTTATGCGGCAGGATATGCAGCACCAAGTGCAACCAAAGAAGGGCCATTCTTAAATGTATCAAGCGGTAAGTATGAAATATGGTATGAAAATGCATCAGTTAAAAACAATGCAGAAAGTTACTACTTTAACTTAACCAATGTAACTATTTGGGCAGTAAATGGAAGTAATCCAGCAATAGTAGATCCATTTAATACAACATTAATAATCCCTGGTTCAAAAAATGCACTGTCACCAAATAAGCTGTTAGCACCAGGAGACATTTGGAATTCAGAGAAATTCAACTTCACATTTAATGGAGTCCCAGTAGTTTGGGCAAACTGCACATTTAAAGTTGCAGATACTAACATAACTTTAATAAATAGGAGCGTTCATGAATACTCAACAAAGTATGGAAGTTCCTACATAGTTGTGGAAGAGATTTATGTTGTGGGTAGTTATTTGGTTAAGGTGACTAAGCATATTGTTCCGAATGATGATGGGACTTATGATATTTACATAGTTGTTGAGAATATTGGTAGTGAGAAGACTCCTGAGTATGTGTACGTTTATGATTTGGTGCCAAAGAACTTTACTGTTTCAGATGAGTGGGTTAATCAATCAAGTATGTTGATTGCTAGTGGTAGTCATACGATTACAACAAATCCAAGGTATAATTTGAGCATGTGGTGGGCGTTACATGCAATATATCCTGGAGCAGATGGTGATGGTAGTTACACAGACTGGAGTGAAATATCAGCAAATGAAACAGTAGTTATACACTACAAACTAAACGGAACAGGAGAATTCTACCCAAGTGACGCATTCATCGTCGGTATCGACCCTACAAACTCACTACTACCAACAACCTCACCAAAAATAACCACAGTAAGCGGAACCATAGAGAATAATTCGGAACCAATTCTTGCATTAATAACCGTGTTAGCTGGATTAGGAATTATAATACGAAGGGCAATGTAAGACTAAACCCCTTTTTCCTAATTTTTAATTCTTTATAAATTTACGCTTTCTGCGGATATTCACTTATTTTATCGGATTTTGTTAAATTAATTTGCCTTTGGGATTAGACATATTATTTTATTTGTGTTAGGTACTTTTGGGTGGTGTAGTGTATGCCAGATGTGAGGTTAAGATTTGTAAATTCAAGTATTGTATTGATTACATTAATTTTAACAGTTCCCTTATTAATGTTAAACTGCGTTTCTGGATTAAAAACAATATTCTACGACGATTTTGAAAATTGGAGTGGGTGGTACAACTATAGTAATGGGGCAGTAGAACAATCCTCTAATTATTCTTACTCTGGGACATATTCTCTTAGAAAATTTTTAAATGATGACCCAAATGGAGGATATAAATTAATTGGGAAAGAAATTGGGAGAAATATTGTGGTTGAAGGTTGGATTTATAGGCCTACACCTTATGTAAGTGGTAAATGGGATAGGATAGGGATTGAGGATGAAAATTTCAATGGATACTCTATAAGAATAGAGCATGACTATAACATAATAGCCATAGAAACGAGAGTAGGAGGAATTGCAAGTAGCACATTAGCAACAGCCACCTGGAATCCTCCAGAAAATGAATGGTATCATTTTAAATTTTATCTTTATTCAAATGGAACGTTGAAGTTAGAGGTTTATTATGAAAACGGTTCATTGGGAGCAACAGTATCAACAACTGACAATACCTACACAAAATTTGACAGAGTTGTTGTTCACGGAGGGCAGGATTACTATGTTGATGATTTGAGGATTTCAGATTTATACCCTCCACTAAGAGTAAGATATATTGAAGAATACAACGCAACTGCTATTGTAGACGGGACGGGAAAAACAGACTATTCCTCTGGTTTAACAGGACATATAGTTATTGAAAATACCGCCCCTTATGAGGAAGATACATTAAATGATGTGTGGGTGGCAGTGGATATAAAAAATAATGCGAGTGGTTTGAGATTAGTTTATAATGGAACCCCAAAAGGAGTTTTCATTAAAGACTCCGCTCCTGCATATACTGGATTACCAAGTGGTTTAACATACATACACATCCCAATACTTCCAAATAATAGTTATGTTGAATATGAGTTTGATATCGATGCATCCCAAACTCTTCCAATATTGGTAAATGAAACCTATGACGCTACAAAAATACCTGCAAATAAAATGTCGGAATGGACTATAAATTTGACAGTCTATTTAAATAAAAATCTTGTTCCTAATGGGGAGAATGTAAATGTTAAGGTTATAAAATATCTGAGTAATGGGCAGTTTTATGATAACTTTGAAAATTGGACAGGCTGGGAGCAGTATAGAAATGGAATAGTTCAATGGTCATCGTCTTATTCCCATTCTGGAAATTACTCTTTAGAAAAATATGGAGTTTCAACAAGTTTAAATAATGACCCTAATGGAGGATTTAAACTACTTCCAAAAGAAATTGGTAGAGATGTGGTTATAAGTGGATGGATATATAGACCAAGCAACTGGGGCGGGGGACCGATAGATAGAATAGGTTTAGAGGACGAGAACTTTAATGGATATTCGTTTAGGGTAGATCACTATAACAACTATATATCAATCGATAGAAGAACTGGTGGAAATCCTCAAGAAATTAGTATTGAAGTTCCATGGAATCCTCCAGAAGATGAATGGTATTATTTCGAGTTTCATATTTATTCAAATGGGACACTAACATTCTCAACTTACTATAAAAACGGCTCATTAGGAGCAACTGTATCAACAACTGACAATACCTACACAAAATTTGACAGAGTTGTTGTTCATGGAGGTTATGTTTATTATGTTGATGACTTAGAAGTGAATTCTAAAAACTTTGACTTTTATGGGGATAAAAACTGGACATATCTTGAAATAACATCAGCAAATCCAAGTGAAGGAGTGGCAGTGTTGTTTGATGGGGATTATTTTAAAAAAGATTATAATACATCAAATCTAAACGCGATAAATTGGTCAAATATCACTTTAAATTGGAGCAATGACAAAGCTACTTTAGTATTTAATGTATTGGGAAGTTACTCCTATAGTGAAAGAGACAACATATTAGCAAAATATGGATTTGCCAAGATATTATTTAACTACAATGGAACTAATACAAACACATCTATAAAAGGCGTTTATGCATCCGGATGTTGTGCTATTTCAACATCTCATGGAACAACTGGAGAGATAAATATTTGGAAAGAAAATGCAACTTTCAAAAATAATGCAAAATCATATTCCTTCAATTTAACGAACCTTAATATATGGGCTGTGAATAAATCTGCTTATGAGTTTTGTTGGAATCCGTTCAACGAATCTATCTGGATAGATGGAAGTAATTATACTGTAACTCCAAATATTGATATACCTCCTGGAGGAGTGTGGAACTCTAAAACCTACAACTTCACATTTAGCGGAGTTCCTATCGTTTGGGCAAATTGTACATTTACAGTATCAAAAAAAGACTATATTCTCCTAAATGAGACAAGCCAAATAGGAAATTCATACATCGTTATTGAGGAAATTTATGTTGTGGGTAGTTATTTGGTTAAGGTGACTAAGCATATTGTTCCGAATGATGATGGGACTTATGATATTTACATAGTTGTTGAGAATATTGGTAGTGAGAAGACTCCTGAGTATGTGTACGTTTATGATTTGGTGCCAAAGAACTTTACTGTTTCAGATGAGTGGGTTAATCAATCAAGTATGTTGATTGCTAGTGGTAGTCATACGATTACAACAAATCCAAGGTATAATTTGAGCATGTGGTGGGCGTTACATGCAATATATCCTGGAGCAGATGGTGATGGTAGTTACACAGACTGGAGTGAAATATCAGCAAATGAAACAGTAGTTATACACTACAAACTAAACGGAACAGGAGAATTCTACCCAAGTGACGCATTCATCGTCGGTATCGACCCTACAAACTCACTACTACCAACAACCTCACCAAAAATAACCACAGTAAGCGGAACCATAGAGAATAACTTTGAGACATTTTTAATACTGATAAATGTTATCTTTGGGTTAGGTATATTAATAAAAAGAATATAAAAAGTAAGAAAACAATAAATAAAGTTTGGGGGATAATGATGATGAAGAGATTTGCATTATTCTTTGTTTTTTTAGCTCTTATAACTCCAACTTTTGCGGATGTTGAGGAAATAACAAACTACAATATGACCGTTGATTTAACAAAAAATCCTGCACATATAACAAATATCATAACCATTCAAAATCTCGTTAAGTATCCTCTTGTTCCAGGAATTGGAGAATTAAGATTACAGAAAGAAGAGCCAAAAAAAATACTATTTATCCCAATACCATTTACAGGAGAAAAAAAACCAATAAAGATTGAGAATTTAAAAGGGTATTATATAATTGGACATCAAAAATATCCTATGAATGTAAGTGTCTCTTATAAAGATACGTATTCAGTTATTGAGTATCAAATATGGGATCCAATAGATAGTGGAAAAAATATAACTTTGATAATTGAATATGACGCAGACATTGTTGATAATGGAATTTTATTTAAAACTGTCTCAATTCCAGTTGGGTGTGATTTGAATATAAGGAAGTTTAATATAAACTTTATCTCTCCATATCATTTAACCTATCAAGAACCAGATGGAAATGGTTTCCAAATCCCCAAAAATACATTATTCATCGTAAAGGCAGAGTTTTCGATATTGCCACTACCAAAATTGCCAACTTATGGATATGTATTGTTTTGGTTAAGTATACTGTCTGTATTAGTAATAATCTTCGTATATACGGAATTAAGAAGAAGAAATAAAGGAAATAAGGATAATAATGGATAGATAATAATCCAAGTATCTCTAAAATTGTCTAAGACCTGTTCTATAAATTTTAAATACTTCCAATACATACTTTACTTTTGGACAGTTGAATAAAATTATTTCTTCAAAGTAAGACGACAAAATATAAAAATTGATGGGATTATTATGATATTCAATTTAAAGAATATTTCAATATTTGTATTAGCTATTTTATTGGTTTCAAATGTAAGTTTAGGATTAAATATTTCTACAATAAATGAAAGTTTAGATTCAAATAATATGGATGTGGCATTCAACAAAAGCCTACCCTCTTCTATAGACGCATTAAACTATAACTTAACTAAGAATGAAAGTGTAGGAAAAGACAACAATGTAACGATAAATATAACAAATGTAACTAATGAAGAAGAAAATGAGTGTTATTTAAATGTTATTGTTAATGGTTATAAAGTTATAGTAGAAACTAACGGAAAGGTTTTTGGGTTTGCAAATGGAACTCCTCTAAAATTTGTTAAAATAGATAGTAGCAAATATGTGATTTCTCCAGTAATCTTAAACACTCCAATGGAAATTTACACAAAATTTGATGGTAACAAAATATTGCATAAAACAGTTATTTTAAATTACACAAAACCAGAAAAAGAAAATGAAGAAACGAAAAAAAAGGAATTGCACTATTTAAATGTATCATTTGATAATTTTAAGCTGATTGTTAAAACAAACGGAAAACCTTATGCTAAATATTTAGATGTCAATATAAAAGTTAAAACTAAAAAAATTAAAAAATATGAATATTTAGTTTATCCTCTAATTTTAAACAAAACAATTATCATTTATGCAAAATTCAAAAATGAAACATTGAATAAAACAGTATTTTTAAACTATACTTGTGAAAATGAAAATCTAACAAACAAAACAATATTAACGAGAGATGTTTATTTTCCATCAGAAAAAATAGTTGTAAAAACAAACTTTAAACCAAATACTGCATATATAATAACTCCCGATAATAAAATAATACGATTAAAAGTTCATAAAAAAGGGAAGTTTTATGTTTTATCCACAAAACTAAAAAAGAATGTTATATTAGGAAATTATTCAGTTGTAATTGATGGAATTAAAAAAACTTTTGCTGTTGATTATTATAAAATTAACGCTAAATTGATAAACAATAGATTTATCGTTGGAAATGTCTCTTACTATGTTAAAGAACCAAAGTTTTTAACCCTCATTATTTATCCAAATAAAAAAGAGATTGATGTTCCATTGATTAATGGAACATTTGATATTCCTTTAGATTATTTGGTTAATAAGTTAAATATATCAAAACCTGAAAAAATTAAAAAAATAGTTTTAATATGTGGAAATGCAGAAGAAAAAATAAAAATCAAACTTAAAAATAAAGAAAAACTAAAAAAATTAATTTCTTATGATCCCGTTAATAAAGAGGTAGTTATTAAAATTGAAGGAAATAAAAAAGATGTTGAAAAAATTTTAAAGGAATATAAAAAAGGGAAATACTACATTTCAAAAATAATGGACATTAATAACCATACAACAATAGAGATTAGGGTTAAAGCAGATGAAGAAATTTTAAAAGATTATGGACTACCAGTAGATGTTATAAAAACTACTGAAACTATAAAGAAAATAAGTAATAATAAAATTAGGGTTGAAGTTAATAACAAATTAGATGGTATTTGGTATAGATTTAGCTGTAAGATTCCAAAAGGTTATAGGGTTAAAGAAATTGTAGGAGATGATGGTAGAATAATAAAAAATAATATTTCAATAAACAGATTAACTGGAGAAGTTGTTGGAGAAGTAAGATGGTATATTGAAAACAACACACTATACTTCTATGACGACCCAATTTATGGATATGATATATCTTTAATTCCACCAGCTCCAAATAATTCAATCGCTGTTGAATTGTCTTATGATGGGCAAGATAATGGTGGATGTGGGCAAATATCTGCAATTGTATTTCCATACAGTGAAGGAGATAACATATCAACAATTGAAACATACGACCATGCAGGGAGAACTGGAGATTACGATTATGCAAATAATATTGATGCCGATGCAGGTTCTAAGATAGCAATAAAATATACAAGCGGAATACGAACAAGGCAGTATGGAAATGGTGGAGACTATTATGAAACTGCATCGTTTTACTTATCTGAGATAAATAGAACAGACGTTCCTTTAAATACTGTTCCAAATGGAGTTTTAGAAAGCGTGATTATAACGAATATGTATGCTCCATGGACTAACAATGAGTTAAATATTACTCAAAAAGTAATCATTAGAGGAAATAATAAGTGGTTTGCTACCATATACTACATAAAAAACCCAACAACAAAAACATACACAAATTTAAAGTTCTTTCAGGGGATGGATTGGAATTTCAGAGGAAGTTATCAGAAGGACAATGCATATTACAACAATGCCAACGATGTTGTATATGGGTATGACTCTGACGCTCCGTCGGGAGATATACAATATGGTGGTTTTAAATCAATTCTTCCAAGTTATGAGCATGATGTTAATCCTTATTGGCGTATGTGGGACGATATCAAATATGATAATTTAAATAACTATTCGTCATATAATGGGGACGCGGGAGTTGCATTAGCATGGACTAAGAGCTCATTAAAACCAGGAGAAATTTGGGTAGTTCCAATAATTTGGGGATTAGGATATAATTTTACTGACATGATGAATGAAATAAACATGGGATTAAGTCAATTATACGATACTGGGGTTAAAACTATAAACTATCCAAATAATGGGGATGTATTTAATCCAAATCTTCAACCAATAATATATGTAAATTCAACAATAGCTTTGTATGGGTTGGTAGATGCATACAATTTAAATGTTTCAATTAATGTGACTCAAATTAATGGGACTTACACTTATACAAACTCAACTCTAATAAACCTATCAGTCCCTTATGAAGAGGAAAAAACCATATCTTTCCCAATAAATATCTCAAACATGCCTTATGGAGCTTACAATATAACAATAAAAACAAATCTTCCAAATGACCAAAATACATCAAATGATGAAAAAAGCATTATAATTTATATTTCTCCATTCTCAATAGAACCAGAATATCAAGAAAAAACTGGAAATGCTGGTGAGGAAATATTCTACAATATAACTCTATATAACTTTGGCTCTGGAGAAAGATTTGATATAAATATAACAAACTCAACAAAGGGCTGGACAACATGCATATATAATAACTCCACTCTAATAGCTGAAGATACCAATGGAGATGGAATTTGGGACTATATAAGTCCAAACTATGATTTAAATGCAAATAATTTGCCAGATATTTATGTACCACATGGAGAATTAAATTTAACAGTTTCAAAGGTAATTCCACCTACAACTCCATTAGGAGAGATTGATTTAACAACTTTGAAATTTGTTAATACAAATAATCCATCGATATATGATATTGCATCATTCCAAACATCAACACCATTCCCTCCATCAGTTCAAAAAACTTTCTACTTGCATGGAGATTCTTCAAGAACTTTAAACACATCTATTCCTACAGAGATAGATAATTATACAACAATTACTGGAAATTCATTAGCTTCATGGACACAGATTCCAAGATTTGCAGACGACTTTACTGTTGTTGGTAATATATCCATCTTACTGTATATGAGCGACCCAGATGTTTTGGGAGGATTTGAAACTCATAAAATAGTAGTTTCACTAATAGCCACTAATGGAGTTAATTCAATTACTTTAGGAAGTGATACAGAAGATTTAAACCTATATAGCACAACACGTCCATACACTTTCAATATTCCTTTAAATTCAATAGTTACAATACCAAAGGATTACTACTTAATTTTAAGAGTGGAAAACCTTCAATCAACAAATTCAATAAACATCTATCATGATTCCACTTATGTATCAAACATAACGCTAAATACAACAACCTACGTAGAAGTTCAGAATATATACGCTGACAAAGATGTTTATATTCCTGGAGACACTGCTACAGTATTTGTAAACATTACAGACCCAATTGGAAGCTATGACATAAAAGGGGCAAATATAGCTGTTTATTATCCAAACGGCACCCTATATATTAATGATTCTATGAATCTGCAAGAGGTCGATGCAAACACTCCATCACTTTGGAAATTATTTAATTACTCATTTAAAGTTCCAGTCTCTGGAAACTACAATATCACAATAACAGGAATAGAATCTAATGGAGTTATCTATAAAAAAGATTATGTTTTATGTGTGGGTTATGAGATTCAAGGATATGTTAAAGAGGATTTTGGAACATTAGGGGTTGAAGACAGTTCAGATAAAGGAGTTTATGATGTGAATGTTTCTCTATTTGAAGATAGCAACAACAACGGTGTTCTTGATAAAAACGATAAAATGATAAACTCTACAACAACAGATGTATTTGGATATTACAAGTTTTTGGTCTATAACACATCAAAAACTTACTTTGTAGCAGTAAATTCAAAGACTATTTCTCCAACAAGAGGATATAACCAAGGATACAACATAAATGATGTTTGGGCAGAAGAAACATATCAAACATTATATGCTCCAATAAATACATCACAATGGATTGCAAATGGGAATGCAACTGTATCAACAAACAAACTCCTACTAACTCCTGATGATTATAATCAGGTGGGTAGTGTTTGGTATTATGAGCCGGTTAATTTGTCGGAGGATTTTGTTATTGAGTATTATGCTTATTTGGGGGATAATCCAGATGGTGCGGATGGTGTAACTTTCACATTGCAACCGAATGGGTTAAGTGAATGGGGTGGGGCTGGAGGAGGTTTGGGATATGCAGGAATAACTCCGAGTGTGGCAGTTGAGATAGACACTTGGCTTAATGACTTTGACTACCCAGCAACTACCGACCACATTGCCATAGACGTTGATGGAATCGTTAATCACACATACAACAACATAACATTCCTAACCCCAAACCCTTACGACTTAGGAAATGTAGAGGATGGGACAGAACATAAAGTTAAAATTGTATGGAATGCCACAACAAAACAATTAACCGTATACTTTGACGGAAGCCAAGTATTAACCTGGAACAAAGACATAACACAAATACTTGGAACCACCGCATACTTCGGATTCACAGGAGGAACAGGAGGAGCAAAAAACCTACAATACATCAAACCAACATACGCAAAAAACGGGAATTCCTACATAATAAAGCCAACCTATAGTATTGTCTCAATGTTTGGTGGAAGAAATCCTGGCAAAAGTGATGATTGGAATACTGGAGATTATGAGCATTACTGCACAGTTGATTTAAATAACTATCATGGAGAGAATATAACCTTTGGATTTAGCTTTGACGTCATAACCAACACAAATCCTGTAGGGCAAGGAAGTTTCGCTCAGTTTATAAAAAATGCTAATGCTATTGTTGGTGAAGATAAAGCCTACTTTAAAATTCCAAAGACAGAACTACATGGAAAATATTACGTAATATATACAAACAATAACAGCATTGTGGATAATTTAACTGTAATCAATGGAAGCACACAGGTAGATGGAGATGTATTGTTATCTGGATCGCAGTGGATTGCTAATGGGGACTCATACATAAACAACTCTGAAAATTTAACTTTAATTATAACTCCTGATGATTATAATCAGGTGGGTAGTGTTTGGTATTATGAGCCGGTTAATTTGTCGGAGGATTTTGTTATTGAGTATTATGCTTATTTGGGGGATAATCCAGATGGTGCGGATGGTGTAACTTTCACATTGCAACCGAATGGGTTAAGTGAATGGGGTGGGGCTGGAGGAGGTTTAGGATATGCAGGAATAACTCCGAGTGTGGCAGTTGAGATAGACACTTGGCTTAATGACTTTGACTACCCAGCAACTACCGACCACATTGCCATAGACGTTGATGGAATCGTTAATCACACATACAACAACATAACATTCCTAACCCCAAACCCTTACGACTTAGGAAATGTAGAGGATGGGACAGAACATAAAGTTAAAATTGTATGGAATGCCACAACAAAACAATTAACCGTATACTTTGACGGAAGCCAAGTATTAACCTGGAACAAAGACATAACACAAATACTTGGAACCACCGCATACTTCGGATTCACAGGAGGAACAGGAGGAGCAAAAAACCTACAATACATCAAACCAACATACGCAAAAAACGGGAATGAATTGCTAAATTTAGATGCAATTTCTAAAAATCCTGTAATAAATAATTTAGCATATAATACAACGATATCAAACATCAATTTTGAAAATGTATCTGTAGCAATCCTCGGAAACGAAAGTGGATTGAACTACTTAAAAATTACGAATGTTAGTGTCTTTGGAAACATTCTAAAAGCAGGTATTGAGTTGCTCGACTATAATTGGAATATGCAGGAGTATCCAGCCTATATGACTAATATACATATAAATTCTTCAGATGCGTATGGAATTGAAATGCTAAATAGGATATGGTTAATATTTGAAGATTCATTGATAGAGATGCACAATGGTATTGGAGTATATTGGGCAAATTGGGCTGGAGGTTATGGAAACTTAACAATGGAAAATATAAGTATAAAGGAGTGTAATCATGGAATTTACTTCTACAAAAATGGAAATATTGCAAGCATAATTAACTCAAAAATTGAAAACTCTGCATATGAAGGGATTTACATAATAGATTCCAATAACATATCAATACTAAATACTTCCATAATTAACAACTCTATTGGAATATTTTCGAATAACTCCTCCATTAGTGTGGAAAATTCAACAGTATTTAATAATAGATTTGAAGGAATTTATGTAGAGAATTCAAATATAACAACATATAATTTGAGTGTATCAAATAACAGCATTGGAATTTATATTAAAGGTTTTGGGAACAATAAGATAAGTTTGTCGAGAATATTTTATAACAACTATGGTGTTGAAGTAGTTAATTCCTCTAAGATATTAATGAACTCATCAGAAATATTCAATAACTCAATCGATGGAATTGCAGTATTTAATGGAGATAATTTAACAATAACAAATAACAGAATTTATAACAACAATTACTCTTTCTTATCATACGGAAATCTCACTAATGTTTTCATCTACAACACTTCATTTGAAAACTCAACAAATAAAAGTTTAGATATTGAAGTGCCTTCAAATTCAGTATTAAATAACTTAACAATATTGGATTCAAAAATATTGAATAGTGGAGAGTATGGCTTATATGTCTATTCATTAGGAGATAGCTCTAATTTAAATATTTCAGGCAATTTCATAAATGCTTCATTTAGAGATGGAATTTTAATATTTGGAGTTAATGATATAGAGATTTTAAATAACAACATTACCAATAATGGATTAATCGGAGGAGACCCAGCAGGAGCAGGAATTAAAGTTATTGGCTACAACACTGCTAATGTAACTATAGAAAACAACAACTGTTCAAACAATGGAGGAAATGGGATTGATGTAGAAGATTATTATGGAAATTATTTGAGAAATGTAACAATTGAAAATAACTATTTATCAAACAATGGAATTGAGGCAAATGCTGGAAACGCCCTCTTTATTGGAGGAAGAGTAGAGAATGTTTTAGTTAAAAACAATATTATGCAGTACAGTGATGCTCAGGCAATTTTAATTCAAGAACCAAATGGATGGGCAACATGGGCATGGATTGGGACGAATATAACAATAGATAATAACACAATTCAATACAACGGTTTAACGGTTGAGGCAGGAAATGTAACGGCAGGAATAACTATTGGAGCTTATGGAAACTACAACCAAGATGATGGTTACATAATAATTAAAAATAACAAAATAATAAACAACAATCTCTGCCCAAACCCAAGTTATGGTGGAAAAGTTGGAGGAATTGAGATTTATGGATTAAATGAGAGTTGGATTAACTTAGAGTTCAATATAACCAACAATATAATAGCAAATAATTCTGCCTATGGAATCTCAGTAGCAGCAAGTAAAGACATCAATATAGTTAATAACACAATATACAACAATGAAAAGGGAATAACCCTTCCAACTTATGATTCTGCTCCTCATAACATAATAATATCTAAGAATTCAATTTACAACAACTCCATGTTGGGAATTGACTTAAATGATGATAATGTAACATTAAATGATGGTCTAATTAATCCAAATGAGGCAAATTATGGTATTGATTATCCAATAATTACTTATGCTGAATTAGTTGGGGATAACTTAACAATTAGGGGATACATTGGAAATGGAACGGGTAGTTCAAACTTTGCAAATGCAATAGTTGAGATTTTCTTAGTTAAAAATTCAACTGGTGGAGACAACTTAATAGGAAATAATATTTCTTCAGACGGAACAACATTAGACGACACCTATGGAGAAGGATGGATTTATTTAGGAAGTTTAATAGCTGATAGTAATGGCTTTTTCAATGGAACCTTAAATGTCTCTGGAAAAGGTGTTGATTATGACTCTATATTAACTGCAACAGCTACAATAAATGGTTATGGAACTTCTGAATTTGGGAGAAACTACCTCTTAATTAAAAAGTTTTTCAATATAACTGGAAGTATAACAATGCTTCCAAACGGCTACAATATAACAATAAAGTCGTACAACACAACAAGAGATGTTTATGTTTATTGGTATAAGCCAAATGATATTGGAGTTATAAACATTTCAGGAGATTATAACGAAAATGGAACAAATGGAAACACATACTGGTTCAAGTTTAATATAATAAATGCAAATGAAGTAAAAAAGATTTCAATAACAACTAATACAACGACAATTGAAGGCCTTATTATAGGCATAGACCCAAAATAAAAAGTTTGTATTTGTCAAAAAATTGTTCTACAAATCTTAAATACTTTAACAAATAAAACTTATATAGAGAGCATGAGGTCGGTATATTTAATATTTTTAATAATAATATTTTTTGCATTTTTTTCTTTGACTTATGGTAATATTTATGAGTACAGGGGGGTTGTATTTTATCCAAATGGCTCTCAGACCGTTGATATATCCAAACTTTATGTTGATTATAATAATACGAATTCTTTCAGTATTTATATATTCTATAAAAACGCTACTATTTATCTTCCATATCCAAAAAATATAACTGTTGATTTACCTCCTCAAGAATTTAAAATAGCTATAACTATATCTGCAAGTAGGATTAGTAAAAGTGATTGGGAAGTATATTATAAAATAAATAACAACTACCCTTATAACATTTTATTTAATGTTTCTTTCCCAAATGGGTTTAGTATAAAAAATACGTCAATTTTGGTTCCAGCTAACTCTTATAAAATAATAACTCTGTCAAAAACACTGAATTCGGATACTTTATATTTTGGAGAAAGTAATGTAAGTTTTGATGTTCCTGCAACAGTTAAAATAAGATATTCCTTACCTATACCATTTTCTATAATCAAGTCAAATAGAATTTTAGATAATGGTTCAATTGAATGGACAGCTACATATATTATTAAAAACGATAAGACTGTCCCTTTAAATGTAAATGTTAGCTATTGGGCTGTCATAAATAATAAAAAAATTAATTTTGGGAATTATTCCTACACTTTAAGTCCTAATGAAAATATCACACAGTCATTTAAGCTTATTTCAGATGATGTTCCTATTTTTTATCTTAGATTTTATGCATGGAGGGATATTTATGAAAACATAAAAATAAAGCCTGCACTTAAGGTAGGAAATTCGTATATTATCGGTATAGGAAAAGTGGATGGGCTGAGTTTTAACATACCTTATGTTGAAAAAAACGAAGAAGAAAAAGAAAATAAAAAAGGAGAAAAGAAAGAAAAATGGAATGAAAAAACAGGAAAAGAAAAATCATCTAAAATTACAGAACAAATACAAAAACAGGAAGAAGAGAGAGAAGAGACTCCACAATCAAAGAATAAGAAAGAATCTTTTAAAAATGAGGGATATGAACAGCAGGAAGAAAGAAAGTATCCTGTAATAATTAAAGAAAAAGATGAGGAAAAAATAAAAAAAGTGGTTGCTGCTACAGTAGCCACCATTACAACTACTTCACTAACTTTAATGTTAGTGCCCCCAATATTTAGAAGACGTCCAGATATAGCTGATAAAGGAGTTTTCACTATAGAAGAACTTAAGATGTTAAATAGCACAGTGTATATTCCAGAAGGTTGTAAATTGGGGAAGATATTGCCTGGAGGCATAACTATCATTAAACTCACTGATGCAGAGAAGGAACTTGCGAGAGATTTGCATGAAATTTACGACATCCCTCTAAATTCAGCAAAAGCTATTGTATTGGGTGTTAGATATGGAGGTAGAGTATTTTTAAGTAATAAAAAAGCATGGAGACTGGCAATTAAAATAGGACTTGAAGCATATCTTTTTAAAGAGAAGAGGTGAAGTATATGGTAGAGGAAGATAAAGAAATATTAATAAAATTAAAAAAAATTAGAGAAATACGAAGAAAGAGGATACTCATTGGTTCATTTTTGGTATCTACATCTATAATAATGTCTGAAATTTCAGTGTTTGTATTTACTGGAGTGTTTGAAGTAGATATAAGTGTTGGATTGTTATTATTGTTCATTTCACTGATTTTTCTGTTCATAGGGCTTTATTTAATTATTCATCTTCCACCTATAGCTATAGATTAGTGAAACTATGAAAAAGGCTACCTTATTGCTTATAACTTTAATTTTATTTTATTTTGTTCATGTTTATGGTATTAATGTCAGCTTAGAAAATATTAGCCAATATCTCTATACAGACACTGTTTATCTTTCTTATGAGAATGGCATTCCTTGTTTCTATGTTGGAGAAAAAAAGGAGTTTGTAATTATCCCTCCATATATAAAAGTTGATAATGATATAGCTCCTCTAATTAAAAAATTAGGATTTAAAATAGATAATGAAACCTATAATCTGATTATCACTAAGAAAGATGTAAATACAGACAAAATGGCAATTATTTTTGCTCCAATAAACGGTTCAAAAAGAATTTATGGCAATGAGACAGTTATCTGGACAAACGACCCTCTCAAATTAAAGCAGTCGGAGGTTGAGGCATTATATACATTGCCAGAAAAGGGAAAAGTCATAGCGAGGTACAAAAACGGAAAACCAGCAGCAATAAAGATAAATAATAAGATATATGTTGGTTTTAAACCAAATGAAGAAGTTTTAGCCAATCTTATTTATGTGCATATAGTTAAGAGAACATCAAATCCTCTACCCTACATACTCTTTACTGTTATCCTAACTCTTGTATCTTTAATGCTAACTTTCCAAGAAACTCTAAAAAAGAAGTTTTTAGATTTAATATCTGCGTTAGCATCAGTAAAAGTATTTATCCTTTCTCGTGTAAATATTCTTGATGAGGAGAAAGTTCTTTTAAACGATACAAGGAGGGAGATTTATAACTACATCTTAGATAATCCCGGATGCCATTTAAGAGAGCTCTCTAAAAACTTAAATAAATCCGTATCAACACTTACATGGCATTTAAGAATCTTGGAAAAAGCCAACTTAGTTAAAAGCAAAAAATTAGGCAATAAATTAATCTACTATCCTGCGAATATGGATGTAAGGGATTTACCATTGTTATATTTAAAAAATGAAACACAAAAAAGCATATTTGAGTATTTATCAAAGAATTCAGCACACTTAAGAAAGATTGCTAAAGATTTAAATTTAAATGTTGAAACTGTAAGATACAATTTAAAAAAGCTTGAGAATCTTGGAATTGTGAAAGCCAGAGAAGAAGGAAATAGAGTAGTGTATTATATAAACGAATCTATCTTAAAGTTTCATAAATAAAATTATACTTTTTATATTTTTCCAAATTACTTAAAATTTCCTTCAAAATATTATCTAACTGATTTAAACAATCTTCAAAGCTTTTTTCATTAACCACTACAAAATCAGCTAATGCAATAGCATGTCCAATACTAAATCCTAACTCTCTCAAATCCCTTTCCACAAATATTTCCCAGCTTGCTGAATCATCCTCTCTTCCTCTTTTTTTCAATCTCTCAAATCTTGTTAATGGAGAGGAATGGATGGCTATTAAAACCAATGGTTTGTGTTTTCTAAAATAGTTGACTTCATATAAGCTCCTTATGCCCTCAACAATGACTATTTCTTTATCTTTTAAATTTTCCTCAATATATTTTAGACATGCAACTGCAATTGCCTCATTTCCAAATTCCTCCCTCAGCTTTATAGCAGTATTTCCAACATTTTCAGGAGTTAATTCAAAACCTCTTTTTTTTGTTTCATATCTAACAACATCTCCCATGGAAACTACTGGCAGATTGTATTTTTTAGCAACCTCATAAATAGAACTTTTTCCAGCCCCCGGCATTCCTGTAATCCCTATCAGCAACATACTTTTCCCTTATAAAAAGTTTTAAGTTATATAGATATATTATGTTACATTACTTAGAGCGTTTTTAGCGGTAGTATAACTTTCATTTATAACTTCCATATTTGCATCTCTGGTTTCGATAGCTGTTTTTATTAAGTAATAAGAAACAATTATGGCTGATAAGACAACAACCATGACCAATAAAGAAAACTCAAGAGATATCTGCCCTTTATTGGATTTTATAGATATCATTTTATCCCCAAAGATTTTACTAAATTTATTATATTTATTATAAACTCATAATTATTTATAACTTCTTTTACTCATAACCTTAATTTGGATGGTGGTTTATAATGCTTATAGTTAGGAAGCCAAAAAAGAAAAAGGATGAAATTGAAATTGTTAAAGTAGATGGAAAAATAGAGGATGGAATAGAGATTAAAAATAACCAAAAGATATTTGCAAATTACAAAAAAGTTGGAGATAAATACAAATTATATAGATGTAGAGTAGGGGATAAGTTAATTCAGCCCTCTAAGGTTTTGGAGTTGTTAAAATCTGACAAAATATATATATTAAAAGAAAATGAGGGAGATATAGAGGAGATTTTAAAATCATACAATTTAAAGTTTGAATACATAGAGCTTTGTCCCTTTTGCTTATTAAAAAACATTTACAAAAGATTAACAAGAAATAATAGATGTAAGTATGGAAATTTGGAAATCTGCATAAGTTGTGGAGTTAATGAAATTAAAGAGGAAGTAAAAATTAGTGAAGAATTTATAGAGAAATTTTTGAGAAGATTTAAAGATGTTGATAAAGTTCTCTCTTTATTAAGAATAAAAAATCCATTAGATAAACCGGAATTAACAAGATATGATATTATAACAGGTAGTGAAGAAGATAAGATTGAAAATTACAAAATAGATGAATTAGATATTCCAAAAGAACTTAAAGAGATAATAAAGAGTAGAGGCATTAATGAGCTTTTACCTGTTCAAACACTATCAGTTAAGGCAGGTTTGTTAAAAGGAGAGGATTTACTAATTGTTTCAGCAACCTCATCTGGAAAGACGTTAATTGGAGAGTTAGCAGGTATTAAAAATTTAGTTGAAACTGGGAAGAAGTTTCTATTTTTAGTTCCTTTAGTTGCTTTAGCAAATCAAAAATACTTAGAATTTAAAGAAAGATATGAAAAATTAGGTTTTAAAGTTAGTCTAAGAGTTGGATTAGGGAGGATTGGAAAAAAAGTTGATGTTGAAACATCATTAGACGCAGATATCATAGTTGGAACTTACGAGGGAATTGATTATTTAATTAGAACTAAAAGATTAAAGGATATTGGAACGGTAGTTATTGATGAAATCCACTCTTTAAATTTAGAGGAAAGAGGGGCAAGATTGGATGGTTTAATTGGTAGATTAAGATTTTTATTTAAAGATACTCAAAAAATATATTTATCAGCGACAATTGGAAATCCAAAGGAATTAGCTAAACAATTGGGAGCTAAATTAGTTTTATACAATGGAAGACCTGTCCCATTAGAAAGACATATAATTTTCTGCAAGAATGACTTTGCTAAATTAAATATCATTAAAGAAATTGTTAAAAGAGAATGGCAGAACATTTCAAAATTTGGATATAGAGGGCAGTGCTTAATCTTCACATATTCAAGAAAGAGAGCTGAGCATTTAGCTAAATCTTTGAAAGCAAAGGGAATTAAAGCAGAGTTTTACCATGGAGGAATGGAGTATATAAGAAGAAGGAAAGTTGAGGATGATTTTGCAAATCAAAAAATCCAATGTATTGTTACAACTGCCGCTTTATCTGCTGGTGTTGATTTTCCTGCTTCAACAGTTATCTTAGAGAGCTTAGCTATGGGCGGTGACTGGTTAAATCCAGCAGAATTCCAGCAGATGTGTGGAAGAGCTGGAAGAAAGGGAATGCATGAAATTGGGAAAGTTTATCTTTTAGTAGAGATTGGGAAAAAGTATCATGCAAAGATGGAAAATACCGAGGATGAGATTGCCTTTAAACTATTGAATGCAGTTCCTGAAGATGTTAGAGTTGAGTATAGTGAAGATGAGGAGGAGGAGCAGATATTAGCCACAATTTCAGCTGGAATAAATAAAAGGCAGGATATAGATAGAGTCCCATATATTGGAAGGGCTTTTTCTTTAAACAAAATTTTAGGTAATTTAGAGAATTATGGAATGATAAAACCCCAGAATGAAATAAAACTAACAAATTATGGAAGTGCAGTTGCTATCTCATTCTTATATCCAAAGATTGCCGAAAAAATTAAGGAGGGAATTATTGAGAACAAAGAACTCATTAAATTAATCACTGAAATTATGCCTTTTGAAAACGTCTATCTTTCAAACAATTTAAAAATAAAGCTTTCAAAAATTTTGAATATAAATGTTCCTTCAAGGTTCTTTGATGCTTTAGAGGTTATTAAGGAGGGAATGGAAAAAATTAGAGACAAAAAATTAAAAGAGGATTTGACTTTAATTATTATGGAATTTGAGGGGGTTGAAGTTGAGGAGAAAATTTTAGAGATGATTATTAATCTAAGAATTTCAGGAAAAACTCCTGGACAGATATCAAAGACTTTATATGAGGAGTTTAAGATACAAACATACTCTGGGGATATTTACTACTACTTAGAACAGTTATTGAATCTCTTAGACGCTATAGAGAGGATAGCAAGGATATTTAATAAGAGGTATGCTGAAAAAGTTAAAGAATTAAAAGAAAAAATAGAAAATCCTAAATAGGTTGAATAATTAAAATTTTATAATATAATTTTTATAATAATACTGACTGCCCTATGTGAAACTATGGAAACATCAAAAAAGTTGGTTATTGTTGCAGTCCTTTCAATTACATTAATTTTAACTTATGCCTATTTGATAAGCATAATTGAGGGAGTTGATTATTTCACCGCCTTATATTTTAGTGTTGTTACAATAACAACAACTGGATATGGAGATTTTACTCCAAAAACATTTTTGGGGAGGGCATTAACTGTAGTTTATCTATGTATTGGTGTTGGTATAGTGATGTATCTATTTAGCTTAATAGCGGAGTTTATTGTTGAAGGGAAGTTTGAAGAATTTGTGAGGCTGAAAAAGATGAAAAATAAAATTAAAAACTTAAAAGACCATTATATTATTTGTGGTTATGGAAGATTAGGGAGGGTTGTAGGTGAAAAATTTATTGAGGAAGATATCCCATTTATTGCTATAGATATTAATGAAGAAGTTCTAAAGGAAGAGTACGAAAAATATCCGGATAAGTTTTTATACATTGTAGGGGATGCTAAGAAGGATGAGGTATTAAAGAAAGCAAAAATTGATAAGGCAAAGGGTTTAATTGCTACGCTTCCTTCTGATGCGGATAATGTGTTTTTAACTTTAACAGCGAGAGAACTAAATCCAAATATTTTAATTACCGCTAAGGCGGATGAAAAAGATGCAATAAAAAAATTAAAAATTGCTGGAGCTGATAGGGTTGTTTCCCCATACTTAATTGGTGGATTAAGAATGGCTGAGGTCTCCGTTAGGCCTGGAATTTTGGATTTTATTACCACCTTTATAAAAATAGCAAAGGATGAATATAAGGAGGATGTAGATTTAAAAAAATTTGTTGTTGAAAAGGGGTCTGAGCTTGAGTATAAAAGTTTAAAAGATGCAAACATAAGGGGAAGGACTGGGGCTACTATCTTGGGGATAAAGAGGGGCAATGAGTTTTATATAAATCCAAGTCCAGAACTTATCATTAAAGCTGGGGATATAATATATGCATTTGGAACTGAAGAAAATTTAAAATACTTAGAAAATCTTATCAAAAAGAAGAAAAAGTTATAAGCCCATCTTTTTTATTCCTAATTTAACTGTGTTCTTTTTTAGGTTTTGATTAATTCCAATATAGTCTAAGACCTTACTCTCAAAGTTCATATATGCAGCAACATTTAATAGTATAACTCTCTTCAACAAGTCATCCAAAATGTCGATAATTTCTTGAGAATCTTCTTTTAGTTCTTCCTTTAATTTATTTTTCAATCTATCTTCAATTTTAATAATTATTGCTGTTAAATATTCTGGTAGAAAATCCTTTTCAACATATTTAATACCCCTTCTTACGATTTCTTTATAAAACTCGTTTAAATCATCACTGTTGGATATTTCAAAGAAACTTTTTATCCACTTCTTGAATTCATCTTCAAGTTCATTTCTTTTACTCTCATCAAATAATGTTTTTGTTTTTTCGTATGAGAAGATATCATCGAACACTTCCTTAACAACATCATCTATAGTTTTGCTTAGTATATCCTTATATTGCGTTAGTTTAGAAAAATCCTTCTCCTCAGAAGCAAAGTGGCGCATATTTTCAATAACTTCACTATATATTTCATCAAAACCTACATTCATCCTTCCCACCCCCAATAAAATAATATAAAAAATAAAAATAAAAGAATGATAAAAAACGATATATCCTAATATCCTAAAAACTATCTAATTACTCTAAATAATATAGTGATTTAGAGGTGGTATAAATACCTTGTTATTTTAGTTATTTTATTATTTATAAAAGGTTATATACGCTTCTACCAACTTAACTCCAGCGTCTGTTAATCCTTTCTTCCCTATAAATCCAACATTCTTTAATATAACCAAGTTCTTTTTAATTTCTTCTGGAGTTAAGGATAGATATTTAGCCAACAATACAATTTCGTTTTCTTTATGTTCTTTACCCTCACTTTTCTCTTTCCAGACTTTATCAAACTCTTCTTTATGGTCGTAGATTGTTTTTAATATGTTGAATGTTGTTGGGGTTACAGCAAACTTTGTTGCTAATAGCTCTTGAATCTTTGCCATCTCTATAGCTGTTTTAACATCCTCCCCCAAATCTGTTAATTTAATCATCTTGTTCTGCAACTCTTTAATGAATCCTTTTGATTCTGCCTCACCTAAAGCTTTAATAATTTCTTTCTCATCTCCACCAACATGACTTTGGATTAACTTAACTAACTCATCTCTGTGGATGTATTTCTTTCTTGGAGTTTTAATTAATGTGGAAATATCATATTTTGTTAAGTATGGCTTTCTTTTAATTGTTTTTGATAACTTTATGAGGTATTTACCTTTCTCTGTCATTCCTCTCTTTACAGTTCCCTCCTCTTTACCCTTAACTACCCATTCAGCTATTGGAACGTCTCCACTTTCTGGATAAGTTATAGCCTTCATTCCATCCGTTGATACTTCTCCAAACTCTTTAACCTTTTCTCCAAACTCTGTCATCCAGTATGTATCTTTATTTTTAACAACCTCCCTCTTTATCAACTCTTTTGATTCAAGTGTGTGTAATACAGCTCCTAAATCATCAATATTAGTTCTCTTTTTAATTTCATCATAGGTTGGCAGAATCTCTGGGTTTGTTTCATACTTTTCTTTTATTTCTTCAATAGCTTTTAAAACCTTAATTTCATCATCTAATATGTAGATAGGGAGGGTTTTTTCCTCAACTTTACCCATCTCTTTGTATGTGTCCATCATTGCTTGCCCTAATTCAGTAACTTTTCCTTCAGCATAGAAACCGCTTTCTGTCATCTCTTCAGTAGTTTCTCCTTTCTCTAAAATCTCAAAGTCCTCCTTTCTTAATATCAATGCCCTACTCAAGTTTGGAACTAATGAAGCTACTTTTAAAACATAGTTTAACGCTTTTGTTGTAGCAAATGCCTTTCCACTTTCTGTTTTTGGTGAAATTAAAAGCAATCTCATAGCTTGGAGTGCGTTGATTATATTGTCTCCATATTTTTTGGTGTTTTTGTAGGTTATTAGCTCATCATAGACTCCAATCTTTGGCATGTCCTTTATAAATGCCAATATCTCTGGAGTTAGATAAACTACTGGATGTGTCTCTCTGTATATCTTTAAAATCTCTTTTCCAATATCTGTTAATCCATTTTCATCTGCTAAGAATCTCTCTTTTAATATTGTCATCCATTCTTCTGGAACATTTCCAGTTTCCTCCAACAACTCCATAATTTTTATAATCTCAGAATCAACAAACACATCTGGGATTTTCTCTAAATCAATTTTATCAACAATCTCCATCAATCTTTTACCAGCTTCAGTGAATATTATCTTATTCTCTTTTAATTCAGCAAATCCTAAGATAAACAGCTCTAAAGCTCTTGTTTTAAACTCTTCTGGTAGTGCTTTCTCTATCTCATTCTGCATCTCTGTCTCTTTCATCTTCTTTAATATTTCTAAATGTCTCTTTTTTAAGAACAATATATCACCTCATTTCAATTTTATATTGGATATTTTATTGTTTTATTATTTGGATTTTCTCAGTTTATATATTTACTTTATGACTTAGATATGCCCTTAGGCATCAATTAACAGGTCGAATACAGAAAATACAGAAGTAACATTTTATTAAATAATTGAAGCTTTTAGCTTCAAAGATTCTTTATTTAGAGTTATAAGTGCATTCAATCTGCTATTCCTTTAAGATTTTTGTCTGTGAAAGTTCTTCTATTTAATAGGACTTTCGTGGGAATAAATTTTTATTGGACACAATAACGCCTTTTAGCGTCAAAGTTCCAAATTTAATATATAACTGCAAAGTCTCATTTAAGCTCTTCAATAAATGCCTTGTTGAATTCTTTCAAAGCCATAAATCTCCAAATCCACAACATTATCATAAAAATTGTTACTCCAAAGAACGTAGCCCATACAAGTAGGCTGAGATTTGGTACTAAGTATAATGTTAAAGTTACCAGGAACAAAACCATGTATCCTACATCAATCACATATCTGTACTTTTCCATCTCGAAGAGGAATATTGATGTCAGTGTGAATGTTGTTATTTTCTCTAATGTATTTGTTAAGTGACTCTTATTTATTATTTTACTTTCAAGTTCTTTTACATCTTCCCCTTTTTCATAAGCTTTGCTAATCTTTCTTATTATCTCATACCCTAAAAGGATATGGCCTCCAATCCCTAAAAATACTAAAAATCCCATTGCCGAAAGAATTCCAAGAACTAAGGCAAAGTCCATTAATTTCCCCTCCTACATTTTGTTCAAATATTGCTAATTTATATTCATTTTTTATTACTTAAAGTTCTCACTTTCTTTATGTTTATGAAGTTCTATAAAAACTTTTCTATAATCAATTAATTTATATTTTTGAATTTATGTGTTGTAAAATAGTTAAAAGTCTTACAAGATTTAAAGCAAAATCAATATAAAAACTCCAATAATACCCAACTGCTATGATTAGCAACTTTATTAAATTTAAGTCAATATGCGCCACTCCAAGAAGGTTTAAAAATCCCTACCAAAATTAAACCAACGATTGTATTAACTGCCAAATATCTCAATATTTTGTAGGTTAGCCTAAAGAACAAAATCCCCCTACTATTGCCACTATCAATAAAATATATGCTCCAAGCTCATAGACACCTCAATAATATTTTATTTTGACAATAGATTAAGATTAAATACATTTTGCTGCATTTTACAAAATGAGAAGAGTTAAAAATGTTTAAATATATCGACTCATGAAAGCGATAAAGAAAAAAGTAAATTTAAAACTTTAAAATAAATTTCTTTAACAGCAGCTTTCCTAACTCTGTCAACTCTACCTTAGCCCCATCTTTTTTTGCAAATCCATATTTTAATAATGGTTCTACTCTATCATAGGCAGTTCTCCTATGTATTCCCAAGTTTTCAGCAAGTTCTTCTATTTTCACAGACCCTCCCATTTCATAAATCTTCTTTATAGTCTCTTTTGTAGCTGGATACTTAGTAATCATGGAGATACCTTCTTTTATACAGATATTAGCCAAATCTGGGAGAATTGAGCATAGGGCAATAGTGTAATTGTTATATTCACTAAACACTATCTCTCCATAAGAGGAAAATCCAAATAGAGGGTATAAATCTCCCAAGATTTTTAACCATTCATTTACCTTATCTTTTCCAATCTCAGCCAAATAAACTGGTAATGCTAAAAAGCTAAATGCATGTGGATAGAAAGGGGGAGTCTCTAATATATTTTTGCTAATCTCTTCAAAAATATGCTTTATTTTGTCTTTATCTATTTCATAGTCAATCAACTCAACTCCTTCACGTATATTAGAACCAAAGACCAGCACATTATTCTTTATTGCCACCGGCCCTTTTATGTGTATCTTTTTATTGTTAAAATCTAAAATTCCAAATTGATGTGTAAAATAAAACTCTCTATCCTTTGCTATCTCATCTAACTTTTCATAGTTAAAAACAGATATGTAGTAATCTAAGGCATTTATGTTGTTTATTTTGCTCACATATCGCTTATTAGCTTCAGTAACTCGCCCCTTCATCCTCTTACTCTTTAACTCATTTTCACTAAACCTACCCACAGTTATCTTTGGAACGATATCTCCACCAAATGCAACGCAGACAACGCTATCAACATAGACATCATTGCAGTATTGATAAGCCCTATTAAACTCAAAGTTATCGCTTGTTACCCCCCCAAATATAGGGACGCTCATCCCAAGCTTTTTAATAATGCCATCCAAAACCTCCTCTTCAAAGTTACAACAGTCCATGAACACCATAACTAACTTCGGAGCCATACCCAAATCTTTTATAGCCGTTTCTATAGCCTTTTTTCCGCACTCCTCTGGGTTTATAGACACTCCTAAACCTACACCAATCCCAATATCTATATACTTGGATGATATGATACCAACAGACACTCCACTATGTAGTTCATCGTTAATTATTGAGTATCTTGCACTCCCTCCAACAATGGGAATATTGTTGCCCAATATTAGCTTAACGCCATTTAAAACTTCCTCCGGCTCATAATCTGGAGATGAAAATAAAAACGCTAAATTTATATATTTGGTATTTTCAATATTTTTTAACGCCTCTGTAACCGCATATGCCCCAGATTTTAATGGATTGTCGTCATTAGAATACCCCCACCCAAACTCTATAAACCTCATATTAACCACTCACATGGAAAATATTAAAAACATTTATTGGTATAAAAGTATTAGATTAGATGTGTAGATTAGGTTTAAACTTAATTATTATTAAGTCTTACGGTGGGATGAATATGGCGAAAATTCTGGTTGTTGAGGACGAAGAGGATATATTAAATCTCATTAAAATAATCTTAGACATGGAGGGACATTCAACGATATTGACTAAGGATGGAGAGGAAGGGATTAAGGCATTGGAAGACAATGACGATATATCTTTAATAATATTAGACATTAAGATGCCAAATATGAACGGTTGGGAGTTTTTAGAGATAATTAAAAATAATGATAAATGGAAAGACATCCCAGTTATTGTATTAACTGCATATACACAAGTGAGCGACATTGAGAAAGCTAAGGAGATGGGCGTTGAAAGCTACATTGCAAAGCCGTTTTCAAGGGAGGAGTTGATAAGAGAAATTAACTATATTATTAAGTGATAGATATGGTGAAAAAGCTCAAACTTAGAGGAAAATTATTAATACTATCCATTATAATCTCAATTATCCCAGTAGCAATCTTGGGAGCTGTTTCTGTAGAAAATACCATACAAACTATGGATGAAGAGGCTCAAAAGAAGATAAACACCGATCTTCAAATTGCAGAGTACATTTTAAATCAAAGATTAAATTTTTTATCCAAATCTTTGGAGTTGGTATCTGATAACATTGCTTTATCAATCAAAAGCAAAAACTTAAGTGATTTAAAAACCATTGCATTGAATTTGAAAAACACGACAAACTCTGACTTTGTGATAATATTTGATAAAGATGGTAAAGTATTGGCAAGCTCAAACAACAATAAAACTGGGTATATAGACCTTAAACATATAATTAAAAAAGTTCTATCTGGGGGAGAGATAAATAGCATTGAAATTATTGATGAAACTACCCTAAAAAACGAAAATTTATTTAACAAAACCGTTATTCCAATAACCATTACTGAGCATTCAATAGAGGTTAATAAAACCATTGAAACCCGGGCTTTGGGTTTGGTGTCTGCAAAACCCATACTTGATGAAAACGGCAACGTTATAGGTGGGATATTAGTTTGTGATGTGTTAAATAAAGACTATAAGCTTGTAGATGAGATTAGCAAACATTCTGGAGACGTTGTTACCATATTTTTAGATGGTATTAGAGTATCTACAAATGTAAAAAACGAAAATGGGACAAGGGCTGTAGGGACTCTTGTATCTAAGGAGGTTTATAACAAGGTAGTTAGGCAGGGAGAGATTTATCAAGGAAGGGCATTTGTTGTGGATAAGTGGTACCTAACTTCATACAAGCCAATATACAACTCAGATGGAGAGATTATTGGAATGCTATTCGTAGGAACGCCAGAACAGCCATTCATAGAGTTACAGCAAAACATTAAATCCCACACAATTCTCATTGGATTTTTAAGCATACTTTTGGCGTTGATTGTCTCTTTTGTTTTGAGTGAAACCATAATAAGCCCAATAAAAAAGCTAAAGAGTGCTGCGGAGAAGATTAGCTCTGGAGATTATAATATCTATGTGAATGTGAATAGCAATGACGAGATTGGAGAGCTTGCCAAGGCATTTAACAAAATGGCTGAGGATGTAAGGAAATCTCATGAAGCTCTTAAGAAGCATGCAAAAGAGCTTGAGGAATCCTATGAAAAGCTAAAGGAAGTTGATAGGTTGAAGTCTGAGATTATCTCAATAGTGTCTCACGAGCTAAGAACTCCTCTAACCTCAATAAAGGGATATGTAGAACTCGTCTTAGATGGCTTAATGGGAGAGCTAAATGAAAATCAGAGAAGGTGTCTTGAGATAGCAAAAAATAACATTGATAGGTTGAAAAGATTAATTGACAACATGCTCGACCTCTCGAAGATAGAGAGTGGAGCTATAAAATTTGACATCAAAGATATAAAGGTTAAAGACATGATAAATGAGGTCTTAAACTCCTTACAACCATTAACAAAGGAGAAAAACATTGAAGTGAAATGTGATATTGAAGATAATTTAACTGCAAAGGTTGATAAGGATAGAATTATCCAAGTTTTAATAAATCTAATTGAGAATGCCATAAAGTTCTCTCCAGTAAAGGGAGTTATTGAGATACATGCTTTTAGAGATAAAAACTATGCCCATATAATTATAAAAGACTACGGCCCTGGAATTCCCAAGAAAGACTTGGAGAGGATATTTGACAAATTCTATCAAGTGAATTTCCCAAAGATAAAGAGAGATGGTGCTGGTTTAGGATTGGCAATATGTAAGAGCATTATTGAAGCCCACGGAGGAAAAATATGGGTTGAGAGTGAATTAGGAAAAGGAAGTGCTTTCCACATACTCCTCCCTATGGAATAACAAATTATATATATCACCAAATTTAATATTATATTTGTGGTCTTGTGGGGTTCGAACCTCACAAAGGGGTGTTAGTATGAGCAAAGAAATAATCATAACAACAACACACGAAATCCCAGGAATAGAGATATGCCTAAAAGATGTTATTTTTGAAGCTATTGAAGGAACAAACGTTGAAGAACTTATAGCTAAAATGAAAGAAAAAGTTAAAGCAAAAAATTTAGATGGAATATTGGGATTTAGGATTGTTTCAGTTGTTGAAGAGGGGAAGATAAAACTTATAGGCTATGGAAGTGGATTCGAGATTATCAAGAGCCAGTGGGCAGTATATTAATCTATAAAGATTAATATATTTATTTTTTTGTCACTTTTTGTAATTATTTTTGGTTACTTTCATTGCATTTATGTTAATCTCAATAGATAAGCTTTCTCTTCCATGGTAATTTGATATTTATTCTTTTTTGTTTAGGATAAATCGTTAATTATTTATAATGACAAATTACATATGTGAGATTAGAACCCCACAAGACCACAACCAACAAAACAATAATATCATTGGAGGTAATGGCAATGTTCAATCCACCAGCTAAATCTGTTGAAATGGCGGCGAATGCTGGAGAATACAAGGCGAATCTCCCATGGAATCAGTTGTTTGTTAGAGGGATAATGGGAGGAGCCTATATTGCAATGGGAGCTGGGTTATGCACTGTCTGTTCAACTGGAGTGGCTCAAACTTTGGGTGTTGGAGTGGCAAAGCTCATTGGAGGAGCTGTCTTCCCAGTTGGACTGATTCTAATTATCTTAACTGGAATGGAGCTTGTTACTGGAGATATGATGCTACTGCCATTGGCAATATTGAAAAGAAAAGCAACATTTGCTCAACTGCTAAAGGTCTGGTTCTGGGTGTATATTGGAAACTTGGTTGGCTCTCTAATATACGCACTAATCATGGCTTATGGGCCTCTAAGAACATTTAAAAATGGAGAGTGGGTCGTTAATTCATTTGGACAGACGGCAATTAAGATTGCCGAGGTAAAAGTCCTCCCATACATATCTGGAGGGGCTATGGGTTGGCTTTCATGTCTAATCAAAGGTATTGGCTGTAACTGGCTCGTTAATCTTGCAGTCATGGGTTCATTCGCGGCATCGAGCGTTATTGGAAAGTTCTTCATGATTTGGTTCCCAATCATGACATTCGTTGCTTCAGGGTTTGAACACTGTGTGGCGAACATGTATTTCATCCCAGCAGGAATGTTGTTGGGTGCTAAGGTAACTGCAGTCGATTGGTGGCTTTGGAACGAACTTCCAGCTACAATTGGAAATATCATTGGGGCAGTGATATTCGTGGCAATGGTGTATTGGTATGCCTATGGTAAAGATGTCTAAAATAAAGGAGTTAGTTAAGTTTGCAAGATCTATGCCCTCAGCAACAATATCTTTAATCTTTTGGGGAGGGATGGTAGTATTTGCAACCCTAATCTCAAAAAACTTTTGGATAGCAGTTCTTTCAATTCCATTTCTCTTGGGATTGGTGTATATTCCATACAAAATCTCAATAATAAATAAAAATCTTTCAAAAACTTTGATTCCAATTTATCAAAAAGAAGCTCCTCTACTAAAAATTGGAGAAATAACCAAAGATAGATTAAATGAGAGAGTTAAGATAATGGGAACTATTGAAAAAATTATCTATGGAATATCTCCAAAACCAACAATATTGGTTAAAGATGACACCGGTAGCATATATGTAAATCTGATTGTTCCTCCCCCAGATAATGTTAAAATAGGAGATAGGGTCGAAGTTTATGGAGTCGTAACAAAACATTACAAATTCTTTGGATTCATAGGTATTCCAAAACTCTGGAAACCAAAAATTTATGGAATAGGTGTCAAAAAGCTAAATTAAGCTATTTGGATGAGGCCCTTATGGGCTGATACTAAAATTGATATTACCTAAATTTTTTACTTACAATTCAGATATAATCCACTATTCAAAAAATGACGGACGGTTTATTGAATATCACTTTATATTATCAACCTGTTTAACTTTATACTTAAAATTTCAACATATGGCACCCGCCATTCTGCGAACCCTTATTTAGGGAGCAGGTGGCGAAAAAAGACCCAAAGGCCTCCCAACTAAGAGCAGTGATAATTATGAATATAAAAATAACCATTGAAAGGCTAAAATTTGAAAGACCAAAGGAAAACCCAAAAAATATGAAATTAGAGTTAAATCTATCTTGGAGCATTGAATATAAGAGGATAGATGACAACTCACTAAACTACACCTGCAAACTAAAAACTGATAATGAATTTCCCATATCATTTACCGTTGAAGGTACTATAGAGTTTGAAAATGGCATTACCACAATCTCAGATGATATCTCGCAGTGTATCTTAGATAACATGGCTCAGATTCTAATAAATATGGTAAATCTAACGAGGGATAGGGATATCGACCTTAAGGATTTCCCACAAGTTACAGTTTCTGCCCAAAAGATTGCATCATAGCGAAAAGGTGAGATGATGAGCGAATTTAAGATTGTCCATACAATCTGCCCATACTGTGGGACGGGTTGCGGTATCAACTTAGTTGTAAAGGATGGAAAGGTTGTTGGAGTTTATCCATTCAAAAGACATCCTGTAAATGAGGGGAAACTCTGTATTAAGGGGAATTACTGCTATGAGTTTATACACAGAGAGGATAGGTTAAAAAAACCACTGATTAAGAAGAATGGAGAGTTTGTCGAAGCTACATGGGATGAGGCATTATCATTAATTGCAGAGAGATTGAAAGAATATGCTCCAGAGGAGATTGGCTTCTTCTCATCAGCAAGATGCACAAATGAAGACAACTACATCCTACAAAAATTCGCAAGGGTTGTTATAAAAACAAACAACATAGACCACTGTGCAAGGCTTTGACACTCAGCAACTGTTATAGGTTTAGGGGAGGCCTTTGGGTCCGGTGCCATGACAAATTCAATTGAAGATATTGAAGAAGCTGACTGCATACTAATAATTGGCTCTAATACATTTGAACAACACCCATTGATTGCAAGAAGAGTTATTAGAGCTAAAGAGAAGGGAGCTAAGATTATTGTTATAGACCCAAGAAAGACGATGACTGCTAAGCAAGCTGATTTACATCTCCAGATAGTTCCAGGGACTAATGTAGCTTTAATAAATGCAATGATGCATGTGATTATAAAAGAAGGGCTAATTGACGAGGAGTTTATAAAAAAGAGAACAAAAGGATTTGAAGAGCTAAAGAAGGTTGTTGAAAAATACACTGCAGAGTATGTTTCAAAGATTTGCAAAGTTGATAAAGAGTTGATTGTAGAGGCAGCGAGGATGTATGGAAGTGCAGATAGAGCCTCTATACTATACTGTATGGGAGTTACACAATTTACTCATGGAGTGGATAGCGTTAAATCTTGCTGTAACTTAGCATTAATTACTGGAAATATAGGAAAGAGAGGAACTGGGGTTAATCCATTGAGAGGGCAGAATAATGTCCAAGGAGCTTGTGATATGGGAGCCCTACCAGATGTATTCCCAGGATATCAAAAGGTAAATGTTGCTTATGAAAAATTTGAAGAAGCTTGGAGAGTTGAATTAAATCATGAAATTGGTTTATCAATTCCAGAAATGATTGAAAAGGCTGGAAAGGATATAAAATGCCTCTACATAATGGGAGAGAATCCAATGGTCTCAGACCCAGATATTAGGCATGTTGAACATGCTTTGAAATCATTGGACTTTTTGGTAGTTCAAGATATCTTCCTAACTGAAACTGCTCAATTGGCTGATGTAGTCTTACCAGCAGCATGTTGGGCAGAGAAGGATGGAACGTTTACAAACACTGAGAGAAGAGTTCAATTAATAAGAAAAGCAGTTAATCCACCAGGAGAGGCCTTAGAAGATTGGCTGATAATTAAGAAATTAGCTGAAAAAATAGAATATGGAGATAAATTTAACTACAACTCGCCAAGAGATATATTTGAGGAGATTAGGAAGATAACTCCACAATATACTGGCATTAGCTATGATAGATTAGGAGTCGATGGAATACAATGGCCTTGCCCAGATGGAAATCATCCAGGAACTCCAATACTGCATGTTAAGAGGTTTGCAACACCAGATGGTTTAGGGAAAATAACTCCAATTGAGTATGAAGAGCCAGCAGAATTACCAGATAAAGAATATCCATTCATCTTAACCACTGGGAGGATAATATTCCACTATCACACTGGAACGATGACAAGAAGATGTAAGCACATAATAAAAGAGATAAATGAAGGATTTGTTGAGATAAATCCAGAGGATGCTAAAAAATTAGGCATTAGAAATGGGGAGTTTGTTAGAGTAGCTTCAAGAAGGGGAGAGGTTGTTGTAAAAGCAAGAATCACTGAAGATATTAAAGAAGGTGTGGTATTTATGCCATTCCACTTCGCTGAAACTGCAGCAAATATGCTAACAAACACAGCCCTTGACCCATACTGTAAGATTCCAGAATTTAAAGTGTGTGCTGTAAAGATTGAAAAAGTAAAGATTGGCGAAATATCCTCTGCTAAACATCCTATAAAGCATACTGCCTAAATAAAATTCTAAAATTTTAGGTGATATTATGAAATACGCTTTAATCCAATCTACGGATAGTAAGATTTTGAAGAAGGCTGAGTGTGGTGGGGCTGTTACTGCTTTATTTAAATACTTATTAGATAAAAAGCTTGTTGATGGTGTTTTAGCTTTGAAGAGGGGTGAGGACGTTTATGATGGTATTCCAGTGTTTATAACGAATTCTGATGAGTTAATAGAAACTGCTGGGTCTTTACACTGTGCTCCTGTAAACTTTGGAAAGTTGATAGCAAAATACTTAGCTGATAAAAAAATAGCCGTTCCAACAAAACCGTGTGATGCAATGGCAATTAGGGAGTTAGCTAAGTTAAACCAGATTAACTTAGATAACGTTTATATGATTGGTTTGAATTGTGGGGGGACTATTAGCCCGATTACGGCTATGAAAATGATTGAACTATTTTATGAAGTCAATCCATTAGATGTTGTTAAGGAGGAGATTGATAAGGGGAAGTTTATTATCGAATTAAAGAGTGGGGAGCATAAAGCTATCAAAATAGATGAGTTGGAGGAAAAAGGCTTTGGTAGGAGGAAGAATTGTCAGAGATGTGAGGTAATGGTTCCGAGAATGGCTGATTTAGCCTGTGGGAACTGGGGGGCTGAGAAGGGCTGGACTTTTGTTGAGATTTGTTCAGAGAAGGGGAGAAAGCTTGTTGAAGATGCCGAAAAAGAGGGATATATCAAAATCAAACAACCCTCAGAGAAGGCTATACAAATTAGAGAAAAGATTGAAAATATAATGATAAAACTAGCTAAAAAATTCCAGAAGAAGCACTTAGAGGCAGAGTATCCAAGTTTAGAAGAATGGGAGAAGTATTGGAACCGATGCATAAAATGCTACGGTTGTAGAGATAACTGCCCACTCTGCTTCTGTGTTGAATGTAGGTTAGAAAAAGATTATATTGACGAGAAAGGCAAAATCCCACCAAATCCATTAATATTCCAAGGGGTTAGGTTAAGTCATATCGGACAGAGTTGTATAAACTGTGGGCAATGTGAGGATGCATGCCCAATGGACATCCCCCTAGCTTATATCTTCCACAGAATGCAATTAAAAGTTAGAGATACTTTTGGCTATATTCCAGGAATCGACAACAGAATGCCTCCTTTATTCACTGGTGAAGAGTAAATCTTTTTATTTTTTATTTAATATCAAGTTACTCTAACTATTTTAAATATATGGATCTATTATATTGCAATACATTAATGGCTATTTTTATATATCAAAAAAGGAAAGATATTTCCTAATATTATGAGGTGAGAGTATGGAAGAGATTGTTAATAAGATTACAAAATTTATCAAAGAGAATGTTGAAGAAGCAAAAGCTAACGGTGTTGTTGTTGGATTAAGTGGGGGGATTGATTCTTCTGTCACTGCTTACCTATGCGTTAAAGCCCTTGGGAAAGATAAAGTTCTCGGCTTAATAATGCCAGAAAAGCACACAAATCCAAGGGATATTGAGCATGCAAAGATGGTTGCAGAAAATTTAGGAATAAAATATATCATATCAGATATAACAGATATTCTAAAAGCCTTTGGTGCTGGTGGCTATGTTCCTACAAAAGAGTTTGACAAGATGGCTGACGGAAATTTAAAGGCAAGGATTAGAATGTGCCTCCTCTACTACTTTGCAAATAAATACAACCTATTAGTGGCTGGAACTTCCAATAAATCAGAGATTTATGTTGGGTATGGGACAAAACATGGAGATATTGCATGCGATATAAGACCTATAGGTAATTTGTTTAAAACAGAGGTTAGAGAGCTTGCTAAATATTTAGGGGTTCCTAAAGAGATTATTGAAAAACCACCATCAGCTGGATTATGGGAAGGGCAGACAGATGAAGGAGAGCTTGGTATCAAATATGAGACATTGGATGAGATATTAAAGCTTTATGAGAAGGGTAAAACTCCAGAGGAGATTCATAAAGAGACAAACATTCCATTGGAAACTATTGAGTATGTATTTGATTTAATTAAAAAGAATGAGCATAAAAGAACTTTGCCCCCAACACCAGAGATTTAATTTGCAGTTTATACATTAATTTTGGTTGTCAATATACAATAACAAAATTTTGGGACACCGTAGTATTTTTATATAGTATTTTTCAAAACTTAAATGAAGAAACAAGGTATTTATAAGCCCATAAATTAGGTTTATATTAAAATTCCATTAAAATTTTAATTACTTTTGAAAACACCATACTTTATACTTTAGTTCTATTTTCAAAACTACATAATATTCAACTATTACAATATTCCAAAACATAAGTCTCAAACCATAATTATTTAAATATAACTTCAACCAATATTTAGAAAACCCAGAAAACTATCTCTTTTATATCTCTACGGAGGGTTGTTTATGTGTGGAATTATCGGTTTTATGAGTAGAAAAAAAAGAATGATAAAAGGGGATAAGATAGCTTTAGCATTAGATAGCCTAAAAGAGAGAGGAAACGGAAAGGGTTCTGGTTATGTTGGTTATGGAATATATCCAACAAAGTATAAAGATTGTTATGCCTTCCATATTTTAATTGACAACACACCAAAGTTTGAAAAGATAAAGGTAGAAGTTGAGAATGTTTTAGAGCAGTATGGAACTATAGTTAAAGATGAGGAAATACCAACAGAAGATGGAATTATAGAAAAAACACAAATACCTTGGAGATACTTCTATGAAGTTGATGAAAAATTTGCCGATAGAGAGGAAGATGTTGTTGTAGATATAGTTATGGAAATAAATGACAAGATTGATGGAGCTTTTGTTATATCAAGTGGAAAAGATTTGGGTGTTTTTAAAGCCGTTGGATGGCCAAATGAAGTTGCTGAGTTTTATAGAATAGATAAATATGAGGGCTATATGTGGCTAGCTCATGCAAGATACCCAACAAACACAAGAGCATGGTGGGGAGGAGCTCACCCATTCAATTTATTAAATTGGAGTGTAGTGCATAATGGAGAGATAACAAGCTATGGAACAAATAAAAGGTTTGTAGAGATGTTTGGTTATAAGTGTAGATTATTAACTGATACTGAAGTAGTTGCCTATATATTGGATTTGCTAATGAGGAAGCACAAAATCCCTGTTGAATATGCATTGTCTGCCTTAGCTCCAAGATTCTGGGATGAAATAGATAAGATGCCAGAAGAAGAGAGAGAATTGCATACTGCAATAAGATTAACCTATGGAGGAGCTATGCTCAATGGGCCATTTGCTATTGCAGTTGGAACCCCTCAAGGTTTAATCTTTATGAATGGAGATATTGAAAAAGAAACAACCATGTTCGGTCTAACAGATAGGATTAAGTTGAGACCATTAATTGCTGCTGAAAAGGATGATATGATATTTGTTTCAAGTGAGGAATCTGCTATAAGAAGAATCTGTCCTGACTTAGACAGAGTTTGGATGCCTGATGCTGGAGTTCCAGTTATAGCAAGACCTTGGAAGTAAATAAAACAAAAAACTGAGGAAGTGAAATCATGATTCCCAGCTATGTTCCACCAAAGTATAAGGTTGAGGTAGACCCAAACAGATGCATGCTATGCGAGAGATGCACAGTAGAATGTTCATGGGGAGTTCATAGAAGAGAAGGAGATAGAATAATCAGCTACTCAAACAGATGTGGAGCTTGCCACAGATGTGTTGTAATGTGTCCAAGGGATGCCATTACAATCAAAGAAAATGCAATATCTTGGAGAACCCACCCATTATGGGATATTGATGCAAGGGTTGATATCTACAATCAAGCAAAAACCGGCTGTATTTTACTAAGTGGGATGGGTAATGCTAAAGAACATCCAATCTATTTTGATAAGATTGTTTTAGATGCATGTCAAGTTACAAACCCATCTATCGACCCATTGAGAGAGCCAATGGAATTAAGAACCTATATAGGTAAAAAGCCAAAACAGTTAGAGTTTGAATTTGTTGAAGAAGAGATTGATGGTAAGAAGATTAAAAAAGCTAAGTTAAAAACAAAGATTGCTCCAAACTTGAAGTTGGATACACCAATAATGATTGCCCACATGTCTTATGGAGCTTTATCTTTAAATGCCCATTTATCATTTGCTAAGGCAGTAAAAGAATGTGGAACATTCATGGGAACTGGAGAAGGAGGATTGCCAAAGGCTCTCTACCCATATGCTGACCATATAATCACTCAAGTTGCAAGTGGAAGATTTGGAGTTAATGAAGAGTATTTGATGAAAGGGGCTGCAATAGAGATTAAGATAGGACAAGGGGCTAAGCCTGGAATTGGTGGGCATTTACCTGGAGAGAAAGTTACAGCAGAGATATCAGCAACAAGAATGATTCCTGAGGGAAGTGATGCTATCTCACCAGCTCCTCATCATGACATTTACTCAATTGAGGACTTAGCTCAATTAGTTAGAAGTTTGAAAGAGGCTACAAGATGGAAAAAGCCAGTGTTTGTTAAAATTGCAGCAGTGCATAATGCTCCAGCTATTGCAGTAGGAATTGCAACAAGTGATGCAGATGCGGTTGTTATTGATGGATACAAGGGAGGAACTGGAGCAGCTCCAAAAGTGTTTAGAGACCACGTTGGAATTCCAATAGAAATGGCTATTGCAGCTGTAGACCAAAGATTGAGAGAGGAAGGATTGAGAAATGAGATAAGCATTATAGCAAGTGGAGGAATTAGATGTGCGGCTGATGTATTTAAGGCTATAGCTTTAGGGGCAGATGCTGTATATATTGGAACTGCAGCAATGGTTGCTCTTGGCTGTAGAGTTTGTGGAAGATGCTACACTGGATTGTGTGCTTGGGGTATAGCTACCCAAAGACCAGAGTTAGTTAAAAGATTAGACCCAGAAGTTGGGGCAAGGAGGGTAGCTAACCTAATAAAAGCATGGACACATGAGATTAAAGAACTCTTAGGAGCTGCTGGAATTAACTCAATTGAAAGCTTAAGAGGAAACAGAGATAGATTGAGGGGAGTTGGATTAAATGAAGTTGAGTTAAGAGTCTTAGGAATAAAGGCTGCTGGAGAATAATTTTTAATTTTTAAAGGTGAAAGGCATGGAAGAGGTTGTTATAGATGCAAAGGATATGCACTATAAAGAGCTAAATGAAAAAATTCATCAAATTTTAAAAGAAAATCCAGATGTTAAAAAAATTATCTTAAAAAATGTTTTAGGACAGAGATTTATTGGGAATGGATTGCAGAAGAAGGATTTAACTATAGAGATTTACGGCATTCCTGGTGGAGATTTAGGAATGTTCATGAGCGGCCCTACAATAATAGTCCATGGAAATGCCGAATTTGCCCCAGGAAACACTATGGATGATGGGACAATAGTTATCTATGGAAGTAGTGGAGATGTAACCGCTCATTCAATGAGAGGAGGAAAGGTTTTTGTTAGAGGGGATGTTGGTTATAGAAGTGGAATTCACATGAAAGCTTATAAAGATAAAGTCCCAGTCCTTGTAATTGGAGGAAGAGCAAAGGATTTTTTAGGAGAGTATATGGCGGGAGGTATTATAATTGTTTTAAACATTGATGAAGAGGGTAATGACTTAGGAAAGGTTAAAGGCAGAATGATAGGAACTGGAATCCATGGAGGGGCTATTTATATCAGAGGGGAGATAGATAAAGACCAATTAGGAGTTGCTGCAGATATAAAAGAATTTACTGAAGAAGATTTAGAGAAGATAAAGCCACACATTGAAGAATTCTGCAAGTGGTTTAATCTGCCGGAGGATGTTAAAAACAAGTTGTTGAACTCAAAATGGACAAAGATTGCTCCAATATCAAAGAGACCGTTCGGAAAACTCTATACTCCTGACCTGATGTAATTTAATACAAATTTTTATCAATTTTTAATTTTTTAAAATTATCTGAGAAGAAACACTTAAAATAAGTCTTAGGTGAGATTAATGAAATCTTACAAGAATCTAAAAGAGGAAGTTTGGGATACAAATAGATGTAGTGGTTGTGGAGCTTGTGTTGCAGTTTGTCCAGTAAACAACCTATACTTTAGAGAGGAAAGTCCGGTAAAGTTTGAGTGCGATGAATGCTCTTGTATTATAGTCCCAGCAGATATCGTGGAGCATCCAATCTCAGCTGAGTTTTGTAAGACAGTAGTTTATGATGTCCCTTGCGGAGCTTGCTATGATGCCTGTCCAAGGATAAAAAAATCTGCTGTTCCTAAACCAAAGGGATTAGGGAATATATTAAAAGCTGTTAGAGCTAAGGCATCAATAGAGATAAAGAATGCCCAAAATGGTGGGGTTGTAACAGCTATATTGGCAAATGCATTTGATGAAGGGTTGATAGATGGGGCTATTGTAATGATTGATGATAAATGGACTTTAGAGCCAGAATCTTATTTGGCATTATCAAAAGAGGATGTTTTAAAATCAGCTGGTAGCAAATACTTATGGAAAGGGCCTATATTAAAGGCTTTAAAAACTGCTGTTATGGAGAAAAAGCTAAGAAAATTAGCTGTTGTTGGAACTCCATGTGTTATAAATGCCATATATCAGATATTATCATCAGATAACGACCTATTAAAACCATTTAGAGAGGCAATAAGATTAAAAATTGCCCTGTTCTGTTTTGAAACCTATGATTACAGCAAGATGATTAAAAAATTAAGTGAGGATGGTATAGAACCATGGGAAGTTAAAAAGATGGATATTGAGGCTAGTAAGTTAAAGATAACCCTAATTAATGGAAACACTGTGGAATATAAGCTTAAGGATGTTGAATTTGCAATGAGAAATGGTTGTAAGGTTTGTGGTGATTTCACTGGCTTAACGTCAGATATTTCAGTTGGTAACGTAGGGACTGAAAAGGGCTATTCAACTGTCTTAATAAGAAACAAGTGGGGAGAAGGATTCTTTAAGAGGGCTGTTTATAATGGTTATATAACCTATGATGAGAACGTTGATTTAGATGCTGTTAAAAAGCTTGCTGAATTGAAAAGAAAGAGAGTTAAGAAGGACTAACTATAATTTTTCAATAAATTCCTTTAAAATGCAATACATTAATATCTCATCTAAAAAATGATTGTGATAAGCCTCTTTATAAGTTTTTGGTAGTGGCTGGTTTAAAATATCTGCATAAATCTCATTTAACCTATTTAACCATTCTTCTTTTTTAATAACTCCATTTTTTAAGTTATTTGCAATATTTTCAATGAAATTAATTTCTTCTTTGTAAATTTCATCAAATTCATCCAAATTAAAGGACTTTTTAAACAATTCAATACAATAAAGACATTTTTCATAGTTCCCTTTTAATAAATGGGCAATAGCCAATAAATCACTTCTTGGTTCATCAAATCTTTCAATAATTTTATTGGCAGTTTCTTCTGATATTTGGCAGTTTTTAATTTTATTTTTAAATTCCTCATAGACCTTCAAAAATCTCTTCCAATTTCCTGCCCCTATAAAAAAGCTCATCATAAAATCAAAGAAATCTAAATTGAAGTAATATGTTATATCCTCAAATGGCTTTTTTAAATTTGGTTCTTTATTTAATATTTCTTCCCTTTCATCATCACTAAATGCATCAGTTAAAATACTTTTTAAAACCTCCTCTGGATTAGCATTTTTAATATCGTCATTATAAATCCACTCCGCTCCTCTATTTAAAAAACATCTGACAATATCTAATCTCCCAATCTTTGCAAATATTGATGCAATTGTCAATAACTCTCCACTTAAATCATAATAATCCCTATCTGCTAAAATTCCCTCAACAAACCACACAAACTTTTTAATCCCTTCCTCAATGTTGTTGTTTAAAATCTCTTTATATGCATCTTCTCTAAGCTCATAATAATCATATTCTATGGTATTCTCTTTAAAAATCTTATTTACTAAGTTAAAATACTCTATAGCTTTATCATAATCCCCCTTATTGTAAAATTCACATCCTTTAAGCCAATATTTGTATAAAGAATTTAGCCAGTTATTTGTCATGATACCACAAATTAATTAACAAAAAAATTAACTTGTAATAACTAATTATTCAATATACTTTGTCTTATCTTCAACTCCAGCCATTAAAAATGCCCTCTTCCTTCTCATACAGCTTTCACACTTTCCACAATGTAAAAAGTCCTCTCCATTATCTCTATAGCATGAGTAACTATACTTCAAAACTTCGACACCAAGCTTCTTCTCTAACTCAGCTCCCAATTTAACAATCTCCTCCTTTGTTTTATCATATAGAGGAGCTTCTATTTTAACTTTATTTAATGTTCCATACTCTAAAACCTTATTAAATGCCTCAACGAACTCTATTGTGTTGTCTGGGAAAGTAACACCCTCCTCTTTATTTATCCCGATAAATATCTTTTCTGCATCTAACGCTTCAGCAAAGCCACTTGCTATACCAAACATTATTACATTCCTTGCTGGAACCCATACTGCTTTCATAGTCTCAAATGCTTTCTCACTATCTAATTCCTCCATTTTTAATGTAGGGATTTCTTTTTCAGTTACTAAAGAGCTTTTTCCAAACTGCTTAACAAATGGCAAATCTACAACGATATGCTCAATCCCTAATATCTCACAAATCTTTTTTGCTGAGTTAATCTCTCTCTTAGCCGCTCTCTGTCCATAGTTAAATGTTATTGCTGTAACCTCATAACCCAAATCCTTAGCTATCAATGTAGCTACTGTAGAATCTAATCCCCCACTTAAAACAGTTATCGCTTTCATAGTATCGTCCTCTTCAATTTTTATCGTTTATAAACAATTTACATTGAATAATTGGAATCTTTGGAATTTACTGAAAATAAAAAAATAAAGAGAGTTAGGAACTTAGTAGATTAAGTATTTGCCTGTCTCCCAGTCAGTAACAGCTGTTCTGAAATCATCCCACTCTGCTCTCTTAATCTCCATGTAGTTTTCGTAGATGTGCTTACCTAATGCCTTTTGCAAGACCTCATCACACTCTAACTCATCCAATGCAGCAGCTAAGTTTGCAGGAACTGACTCAATTCCTAACTGCTTTTTCTCTTCTTCTGACATTCTGAAGATGTTTCTCTCAACTGGTTCTGGAGCTGTTAGTTTTCTTTTAATTCCATCTAATCCAGCTGCTAACATACAAGCAAATGCCAAGTATGGGTTGCATGTTGGGTCTGGAGCTCTGAACTCGATTCTTGTTGCTTTACCTCTTGCAGCTGGGACTCTGATAATAGCACTTCTGTTTTTGTTAGCCCATGCAATGTTAACTGGAGCCTCGTAACCAGGGACTAACCTCTTGTATGAGTTGACTGTTGGGTTTGTTATAGCAACTAATGCCTTAGCGTGTTCTAAAATTCCAGCAATGTAGCTTAAACATATTTCACTTAATCCGTTGTAAGGTCCATTTGGATCGTAGAATGATGGCTCTCCGTTAAACCAAACACTCTGGTGGCAGTGCATTCCGTTTCCGTTCATTCCAAAGAATGGTTTTGGCATGAATGTAGCTCTTAAACCGTGCTTCTTAGCAATGTTTTTAATTGTCATCTTGAATGTTATAACACTGTCAGCTGTTTTTAAAGCATTGTCGAATTTGAAATCAACCTCATGCTGTCCTGGAGCAACTTCGTGGTGGGATGCCTCAACATGGAAACCGAGGTTTTCTAAAGCTAAGACGATGTCTCTTCTAATGTCTGGAGCATCATCTAATGGCTCAACATCAAAGTATCCTCCATCATCAACTGGAACCCACTTGTGTGGGTCGTGTGGGTCTCTTTTCAACAAGAAAAACTCTGGCTCTGGTCCAACAAAGTATTCTCCATTCATTTCCTTCTTTAATTCTTCTAAAATAGCTTTTAATCTGCTTCTTGGGTCTCCTTCGAATGGTGTCTTTTCATCCTTATAAACATCACAGATAACTCTTGCAACACTTTTCTCTTCTGGTCTCCATGGTAAAACAGAGAGTGTTGATAAGTCTGGTTTTAATAACATATCTGATTCTTCAATACCAACGAAACCTGTAATTGATGAACCGTCAAACCATACTCCATTTTCAAATATTTCTCTTAATTCCTCAATTCCTTTTTCTCCTGACTTTACAGGGTATGCAACATTTTTTGGGAATCCTAAGATATCTACGAACTGGAATCTTATGAACTTAACATTGTTCTTCTTTACATATTCTATTGCTTGTTCGACGTTCATTTCCATCCCCCGATGCAATTTGATTGAATAATTCTGGAAGTAAGTTTCCTACTTCCATATATATATAATTTACGGTAATGTTAAACCTAAATTAAAATATAAGAATTTATTCATAGATATCAAGTGCTCTATTGTAGCACTCTATAGCTTCATTGATTTTTCCAAGTTTTTCGAGAGCTACAGCTTTTCCATTCCAAGCTTCTGGGAAATTTGGGTTAATCTCCAATACTTTGTCAAAATATTTTATTGCATCTTTGTACTTTCCAAGTTTGTTTAAGATAATTCCTTTATATAAATATAGTAATGGATCATCTGGGTTCAATTTTAAAGCTTTTTTTGTATATTCCAAAGCCTGACTCAATCTTCCAAGGTAAATTAAAATCTGTATTATATACATTAACGCACGTATATCTTTATCATTTCTTTCAAAAACCTTTTTAAAGCATTTTAATGCCTCCCCATACCTTCCAAGTTTAAATAATATCTCTCCTTTGTATTGTAGGGATTGACAGTCATTAGGATTTATTTTTAGAGCGTTATCAAAGCATTCTAAAGATTTTTTAAGTTTTCCTTCTTTATATAATATCTCTCCTTTCTCAGCCCAAGCAATAGCTGATTGTGGATACTTTTTTAATACTTCATCAAGGATTTTTAATGCAGAGTCGTATTCCCCAAGTTTTTTTAGTATAAAGGCGATTGCATATTTAACAGATAAATCAGATTTTTTTAATCTATATAATTTTAAAAATATCTCTTTTGCTTCTTCCAATCTACCTAAACTTACCAATAAAGCTCCTTTTAAGAAATTTGCTAAGATATATTTTGGCTTTATTTTTAATGCTTTATCAAAATACTCTAATGCTTCGTCATTTTTTCCCATTGTTCTTAATATTTTTGCTTTTCTTACATAGATGTCTGGAGCTTTTCTAATCTCTAAGATTTTATCTATTAAATAAAGAGCTTTTTCGTAGTTCTTATTTTCAAGTGCATTGAAATATTCATCCCATAAAATGCTTTCATTGTTCATTTCCATACCTGCCCCCTCCCCCAATTTTAATAGTGTGCGATTTTAGTCCCCTTATTTTATGAATTTCGTTAATATATACTATAATTATTATAATTAAATTTCAGCGTAGGATATAAACTTTTCGTAACCTCATAAAATATTAAGTATTTACCATTAATCGTCGCTAAGAAAGCACCGCTCTTTAGGGCGGAGACTCTCATCCATTCAGCCCTAAAATTAAAAATATAATCTATTTGTGAATTTGCGCTTTTATTGCTTATTTCTAAAGAATATATAAAATTATGAAAATCCTATATTCATCTATTTTACATTTTTATATTTTATTTTATAGATTACCGAAAAGTTTTTATACAATTTTTTAGAGTAGTTAGGAATGTAATTTCCTTTTCCCTAAGAACAAGATTTCCGTTTCCAAGTATGGTATATGGAGGATGAAAAAAATGAGAAAGGTTGAGGCAATCATAAGGCCTGAGAAATTGGAGATTGTTAAAAAAGCTCTTTCTGATGCTGGGTATGTTGGAATGACTGTTAGTGAAGTTAAGGGTAGGGGAGTTCAGGGAGGAATAGTTGAGAGGTATAGGGGAAGAGAGTATATTGTTGATTTAATTCCAAAAGTTAAGATTGAGTTGGTTGTTAGAGAGGAGGATGTTGATAATGTTATTGACATTATCTGTGAGAATGCAAGAACAGGAAACCCAGGAGACGGAAAAATCTTCGTCATACCAGTAGAAAGAGTCGTAAGAGTAAGAACAAAAGAAGAAGGAAGAGATGTGCTCTAAATTAGGGAAATAAAATTGTGAGGTGAAAAACATGGCTACCGCTGATTTGATAAATCAAACTTTGGTAAATGCAACAATTGCATCAATGCACTCAGTTGGAATAAATACCGATGGAATCACTAACATAGTGCAAGCTTTAGTAAAAATTGCAAACGCTTCGGATGTTTATTTCCTTGTTGTGATGGGAGTTTTGGTCTTTATGATGCAGTGGGGCTTTGCAATGTTAGAAGGTGGGCAAGTTAGGAAGAAAAACGTTAACAATGTTATGATGAAAAACATGGTTGATTGGTTGATTGGTTGTGTTTCTTGGCTTTTAATTGGTGGAATTTTATGTACTTCAATAGACCCAGCTGACTTCATTAATTGGTGGAGTAAGATATTTTCAGCATCACCTTTCTTAGTTGATAATGGTTTAGAGTTAGCTAACTGGTTCTTTGGTCTTGTCTTCTGTGCTACTGCAGCAACAATCGTCTCTGGAGGGGTTGCGGAGAGAATTAAGTTTGGTGCTTATGTATTGATATCATTGATTATTACAGCGTTCTTGTATCCGTTATTTGTGTATTTAGGTCCTTGGGGAGCAAGCATTGTTCCATGGCATGATTATGCTGGAAGTTTAGTTGTTCACGGTTTAGGAGGATTCTTGGCTTTAGGGGCAATCTTAGCATTAGGTCCAAGAATTGGAAGATTTGTCGATGGTAGGCCAGTTCCTATATTGGGGCACAATATCCCAATGGCTGTGTTTGGGGCGTTTGCATTGGCTATTGGTTGGTATGGATTTAACGTAGGAAGTTCATTGGCTTTAGGAGATATATCAGGACTTGTTTGTGCAACCACAACATTAGCAATGGCTGGAGGAGGAATTGGAGCTTTAATTGCTTCAAGAAAGGATGTCCTCTTTACAGCTAACGGAATTGTTGCAGGTTTAGTTGCAATCTGTTCAGGAACAGACATTGTAAGTCCAATTGGTGGATTATTAATTGGATTGGCAGCAGGATTACAGGTTCCAATAGTATATAGACTTATAGAAAGATTAGGTATAGATGATGTCTGTGGTGTCGTTCCAGTTCATGGAACTGCAGGAGTTGTTGGAGCTATAGGGGCAGGAATCTTTGGAATGACTGCGTTGGGAGGAACTGGTGATGTAAGTTTAATAGACCAGATAATTGCTTCAATATTCTGCTTCATCTACGGAACTGGTTTAGGATTCATACTTACTAAGATTGTAGGAATACTCCTCGGTGGATTAAGAGTTAGTGAAGAAGAAGAGAAAATGGGATTGGACTTGGCAGAGCACAAGATGCCAGCTTATCCAGAAGAGGCTGTTATTTAATTTCAAACTTCTTATAATTTTTTAAATTTTTACTAAAAATTTAAACTACAATTGGGGAGGGGAAAATATATATTAACTCTTTTTTAAACTTAATTTTTATTAAAATTTACTCTATCAATATTCTTAGTTCTAATTTTGTGGAGTTCGGAAGTGAGGTATCTCGGGAGCTATTCGATTATGCAAATTTATATCATTATGATTACTTTATTTTAGTGGCGGTAATCTGAACCACCTTTAACAGAAAAGTGGAGGTAATATAAAATGATTCTTAGGCATAGACGACCAAATATATATGGATTAATGAATAAAGAGGGGAGTAAAGAAGAGGTTGAAATAATAATTAACGATTTATTAAATAGGGATTATAAAATAACTTTCCTCCCTTCTGGAAGTTCCGCAGTGTTTTTATCAATGTGGATAGCAAAAATTTATAGCAATGAGATTTTAATCCCAGATATGGGAGGTTGGCAGGGATTTTTAAAGTTTCCTAAAGTATTAAATCTAAAAACTAATATGGTAGAGACAAATTTGGGAATTATTGACGTGGAAAAATTAGATAAATATTTAGGAAGAAACTCATCATTTATTTTAACATCTTTAGCTGGATATTTAGCTCCACAGCCATTAAAAGAAATAAAAAAATTATGTGAGGAGAGGGAGGTTTTATTTATTGAGGATATTTCAGGAAAAATTGGGGGAGATTGTGGATATGGAGATATTGTTGTTTGTTCCACAGGAAGCCCAAAGATATTGAACTGTGAATATGGTGGTTTCTTAGGGATAAGTAAAGAAACTGAAGAAAAACTCGGCAATGCTTTAAATGATATTAAAATCTTATCTAAAACATATAAAACAGTAAATTATTTTGGTCTTTTAAAAGAAGAGTTATTAAATGCCAAAAAAGTATATAAAAAATATGTTATGGCAAATAAAATAATTAAAAATGAAATTGAAAATGCCTATTTCAAAGAATATGAAGGAATATCAGTATTTATCGAATGTGATAATCCAAAAAATGCCTCTAAAAAAATCAACAGTTTAATAAAATTAGACAACAAAAAATCAATAACAACAATCTGCCCGAACTACGAGAGGATTTTAAAAAATGGAATTGTATTTGAAACAAAGAAAATTGATGTCTCTGAATTAAACAAAGAAGTCATCAATGAAATCATTGTGACATTACAATCTATATTATGATAACATTGCTTTTATTTTTTCTGCGGCTCTTTTCATTGTTATTCTGATTAATCCTAAGTTAACCTTTGCATCTGTTAAGACTACTAAGATTCCTTCTCCTGCATCGACCATTAGGGTTTTACCATGTTCTCCTTCAATCATTGTTTGTTCTAAAGCCCCCATGCCAATCTCTGCTGCTGTTCTTTCAGCAGCCCCAAATGCTGCTGAAGCCATAGCCCCAACTAACTCAGCATCAACATTCCCAGGCAACTGAGAGGCAATAACCAAACCATCCTTACCAACAACCATAGAACCCTTAATACCCTCAGTCTTATTCAACTCCAACAAAACCCTATCAATCATATTTTCACCCTTATGCTCTGGCTTATGTAGATTATGCATTTTTGCTATATATAATTTTTTAAATTTTTTGAGGTATGAGATATATAGTTTTTTGCTAAAATATCTTGGAATTAAATAATATATATAGGGTCATCTCCTATTTTATCCTATTTTAAAGTATTCAGATTTTCCTTCTTAATTTTAACATGACCTGCAAAAAACTATAATTTCATTTATAAGCTTATCAAGCCCATCTTTTTTTGTTGCACAACCTTTAACAACGAATTTTGGATTGCAGAAGTTATAAACTTCAGATGTATCAATATCTCCAACATCCGTTTTATTTATAAAAATCCCATACGGGATTTTTTTAGATTCTAACAATTTTACTATTTCTTCATCTTCTTTAGTTACTCCTTTTGATGCATCCAACACCACTAAAGCCAAATTCGTCCCTTTTAATGCCAATTCTCTCATAAACTCAAATCTTTTTTGCCCAGGTGTTCCAAAGAAATGAATTTTCTTATCGTTTATTGTTAATGAACCATAGTCAATAGCTGTTGTAATCCCTTTATATTCAACTTTTCCAATTTTGCCAATCATATTTTCCATCAATGTTGTTTTCCCCACATCACTTGAACCAACTACTACAACCTTAATCTCGTCTTTTTTCATGAATCTCCCCTAAAAATGTATAATAAAATACAATTAACTGCAAAAGTCCCATATTAATGCTCGAACAATTTTCTTGCACTTCTTTTTATTGCCCCTTCAGCAGCAGCCCCTCCTATTAAAGTCTTTATCTCTTTAACTAATGACTGGGCTGCTACAAGTGTTGTAGGCTTTATTTCTGCTTTTTCTACTTCTTTTTTCAAAGTTTCGTCTAAGTTTTTGAGGATTTCTAAAGCAGCATCTAAATCTTTCTGCTTATCTAATAACTTCATTGATGAAGCACTTCTTATTAATAACTCTGGATTCAATGCTTTAACCAATCCTTCAACCCCAGATGTCTCTACAAGAGAGGCCATTGTTTGCAGAGTCATAATAACTTGCTGTTCAATCATCTTCTTAGGAGCATTTATGATTTTTCTCCCAACTGTGTAGTAATCTAAAACTCCTGATAAAGCAACTGCAGTAACTAAACTTCCCATATCAGCAACAACTGAAGAGACATCAGCAGGAACAATATAAGCTTCTTTTCCCGCACTTTTAGCAAGTTCTACAACTTTTTTTATCTGCTCCTCATTAGCCAATTCTTTTCCATCAGTTGTTTTCCCACCGATAACATAATGCCCATGTTGTGGAGTTCCTGGGACAGCTGCTGGATGCATTGACGAAATTCCAACATCTTTTCTCTTTGTCCTTAGAATTGGTTCCAAGGAATAATATAGAACTACAGGTGAAACAGTACAAGTGTTACATATCACTGCATTCTCTGGGACATGTTCAATAATTGTTTTTGCTATCCTAAACGTTGCTTTACCAAATGGTGTGAATAATACATGAATTTCTCCATGTTTTGCTGCCTCAATATCATCACTAACTACTTTAACTCCAGCTTCTTCAACTTTCTTCCATAAATCATCGCTCATTATATCTTTATTTGGCTCTGCTAAAATAACATCGTGCCCAGCTTGTGCAAACTCAATAGCCATTCTTGAACCGCCATAAGGAGGAGTTCCACCAAACTTCTCTGGCAGATTTAATTGATTTATATATAGATTTTGATTCCCCGCTCCATAAACGGATATCTTCATGTTCTCGACCTTTGATATTTCTCATTTTACATCATTAAAGTTTGTGAAGATTATTATATAAATACCTTATTGTTTTATTTGTTTCAATGTCATCTCTAAAGCTTTTGGGATAGTGCTAATAATCTCTATAACCTGTGTATTTGGCTTAGCATTAGCTACTTCTCCAAGTTTTCTATTTATTTTACACCCTAAACTCATAGCTTCTTCAGCATTAAAACCAACACTTATTAAAGATGATATTATCCCTGTTAAAGTATCTCCAGTCCCTCCAATACACTCCATTGCTTCTATTTTTGGTTCTTTTATAGTATTAGTTATCTCTCCCTCTTTAACAATATAGTCAGTTTCCCCTTTAACAACCATATATTTAGGCATTTTTAGTTTATAAGCTCTTTCAATAAGTTTTGGTACTTCTTTATCGTCTATCTCAGATATAAATCCTCTCACATAGGCAGGATGTGTAGCTTTCTCATCTGCTAAAAATGCCAATTCACCAACATCTGGAAGAAATAGGTAAAATTTATCCCCTATATTTGCTGCTTTTGCCGCATACATGCCTCCAGCATCTGCAATAATCTTTGGTGAGAAATCAATTTCCTTAATTTTTGAAATCTTTGGTTTTATATAATGTATTATAAGTAAGTCATCGTCAATCTCCTTCAATGCGTTATATATCTTTAAGCTTCCATCTCCTTCTCCAATATCTCCAGCAGTTATTATCTTAACATCTTTTTCACCAAAATACTCTAATGTTTTTAAAACTGCCCCTATTAAAGCCCCTGTTCCCATGGACACTGGAAACTCTTTGTTATTTATTATTATTTTATCCCCTTTTAGTGTAGCTTTTCCAATAACCAAATCCAATCCTTTTATTGGCATAGTTCCTGCTATAATCATAATAATCCCTTTAACTTATTCATTAACCAACTCTTTTGCCTTTTCATAAGCTTTATGTAATGTGTATGCACACAAAGTAAAACCCAAATTTTTTGGAGTTTCTTCCTCTTTAATCTCTTTAATATTCTTTCCCTTTAATTTTAATGCTAAATAAGGCACGTCTGGACAGCCACCACCAGAGATATTAACGATATTTCCCTCTTTATCAATGGTTATCTTCATATTTCCACATCTAACTAAGATAAAGCCATCTACTTCTTTAACCTTTATCAACTCCAATGGTTTTAAAGAATAATCACTTAAAGAGATAAATTTTAAAGGCTTTATTCCATTAATTTCCAATTCTCTTTTAATCCCAAATTCATCTATTAACTCATACTCTATTGCCAAATCACAGCCCTCTCTAATCTCTGCCGGTGGAGCAACAACCTTAATCTTATATTTGCCTTTTAATATATTTTCAGCCTTCATGGCATCCTTTGTATTTTCAAATATTATTAGTCCTTTTCCCTCCAAGCTTTCTTTTTCTTTTTTTGTTTCTTTTTTTAATTTAAATAAATTTTTTAGTTTTCCTATCAAACTATCCCTCCAATAGTTCTATGTCATCATCTTTTGGAATGTAACGCCTTAACCTATTTCCAGCTCTCAATCCATATAATAAAGCTCTATCAGTGTAGTTTAAAATTAGAGGCATTAGTTCATCTCCTCTTATCTTCAAATGCCCATTTGAGCAAGCAATTTCATTAAACTCTCTAACATTATCAGTTCTAACATTTTTGCCGTAAAATAGGATTGGAACACTCTCACCAGAATGGATTAAATCTCCAACAGAGGGTGTTGAGTGGTCTGCAGTTATTATTAATAAGTCATCATCCCTTAGCCTTAAATTGCCTATAAGTTTATCAATTTTTTCAATAACTCTAACCTTATTTAATGGATTTTTAGTGTGTGCGGCTTCATCTGGAGCTTTCGTATGTAAATGGATGAAATCATAATCCAACTCCGAAATTAAATTTATTCCTTCCTCAAAGCTCTCAATCTTTATAAAATCCATGCCTAAGAATTTGGCTAATCCTCTAAATAGTGAGCTTTCTGCTAAGATAACAGCGTTCATTCCCCATCTTTCTTTAAAGCTTTCTACTTTTTTATATCTTGAAGCCCATTTTGTCAATAAAAAGTTAGCTGGCATCTTCTCCAACTTTCTTCTCTTTCTGTTTATTTTATGATTTTGTAGGATTTTGTATACACTTAAAAGATATTTATTTAAAGCCCTTGCAGTGTCTTTTGCTTTGTTATACTCTACCTCACTTTTACAAAGCTCTTTTACTGCTTGAACTTTCATAACATGTCTATTTTTATAGAATGGGTCTGAATCAGAGATTTTATCTGAAATCCAGCCATTTTTCTCTTTAATTTTTAATATAAAATGAACATCGTAAGAATAGATAAGCTCAAACTCATATCCATCTACAAAAGTAGGGAAATCACTTATTAATTTTTCAATTTCATCTCTGCTAATATCCTTAGTTCTTCTATCTATTACCAAAAATCCATTTTCATCCTTTTTAACAAAACCCAATGATGCTCTCAGATAAACGGCATTTTCCTCAATCTCAACATCCTCTCCTAAAGCCTCAATAACCCCTCTTCCCGGAAATTCTTCTAAGGAATAGCCCCAAAGTAGAAAGTGAGCTACTTCCGTCCCCAGAGGAATGCCTTCTTTATATGTTGTCATTAAGCCGCACATTCCATTTTCAGCTAATCTATCTAAATTTGGAGTGTTTGCAAATTGTAATGGAGTTTTATTATCTAAGATTTCAGAACCTCTATCTCCTAAACCATCCAATAGGATTAAAATAGCTCTCATTCTATCACTAAATGATTCTTTTAACAATATTTAGATAGTTGAAGTTTCCCTTATAGCCTTCTTTTAAAATTTCAATTGAAGCTGGGTAGATAAATTCATTTAACAGCTTTAAAATTCCTATTTTTTCAAAAATTACCTTTCCATCTTTATCCCTATAATTTCCACTAAAGACGCATGAAAATTGTTTTTCTCCCTGCTCCCACTCTTCTCCTATAATTTCCTTGATTTTCTTACCCTCTTTTATGTATCTTATAGGCAAAATTAGCTCAACATCAAAATCTCTGCAGATTTTGCTATAAACATTTAAAACCTCCTCTATTTGGTCAATTTTAAAATCTCCGTTGTGATAGAGCCTCTCTCCACTGATTATCTTATTTCCTAAATGCCTTGCTAATGGAATTCTAATTATCCTCAAATATGCATGGCATCCAATACATGGGCTGTAATAACCATATCTTTTGAATAATAAAACTACCCATCTCCCATTTAACGCATTCCAAAGCTTTGGCTCAAACATGAAATGCAAAGGCAGTAAAACTTTATCTTTATCAATTTCTTTGATTCTTCTGTTTGTTATTTCCCAGTTTTTGTAAAAAATTGCTATATTTCCATAATCAGTCCCAGTAAATGCAACAACTGGCAAAACAAAATCGATACCTTCTTCCATAGCTTTGATTATTGCCGCTACGCTATCTCTACCCGAAAACTCACCAATAGCAATCTCATTTAGCTTTATTCCACGTTCTTCAATTATTTTAAATGTTTCATCAGATAAGGTTAGTTCTTTAAATGACTTCTTAAAATCAATGAAATTTGGGATATTTTGGTTAAATATCATAGCCCATCACCAATATTTTTCTAAATAATCTCTCAACATTCTTTCAGTAGCTAAAATTTCTTTAATCTCCATTAGTTCAATTAAAAACATCTCACATTTAACATCTAAGAGTCTATCCAGTATTGGCTTTAAATTGTTGAGATTTTTTGGTGGTAAATGCCTTCCATCTTTTTCAATCTCATAAACGTGGGAGTTATAAATTCTGTCTGAGCAGATTTCTAAGAACTCTACTCTCTTATCATAAGGAATATGCCCAATATCAAACGTTATAAAGCAGTTGATTTCATCCGCTATCTCAATTATATTATTTGGATTTGATGAAAATCCTTGCCTTAAATTCTCTATGCATAATTTTATGCTATTTTCTTGAGCAAATTCATTGACAATCGATAGATTTTCAATTAATGCCTCTTTATCAATCTCTCTGTTTTTTCCATTGTGTAAGTGAATTGTTAAATAGCTCTTTCCTCTAATCTCTTTAATTATGTTTTTTAAAATTGGAATACTCTCTTTTTTATCTAAATCCAAAATTGGAGCATGATAGCCGATAATGTTGTTATCTTTTACAATTTTTGGGTTATAGTGCAAGCCCCAATCTATTAACTTGTTGTTAAACATAAATCCCTCCTTAGAACGCATGCAGATGCCTATCATGCTCCCACAAAAAATAGTAGGAGATTAAAATATATAAAAGTGCATATTAGATTTTCTAATAATTAAAAAAAGGAATAAATCTAAATCATCTCAATAAATGCCTCCAACCTTGTTTTTAACTGCTCCCTATCACTTTCAGAGTAATCAGTTTCAATTCTTATAACTGGAATACCTTCCTCTTTTAATGCTTCCTCTACCTTAGCCCCCTCTATGTTGAATGTGTGGCAATATTGCAGAGTGTAATAAACAACTCCATCAACATCCAATTCCTTAACCAATCTTTTTATATTCTCAATTCTCTCATCATTTTTAAATCTGCATGCACAAGGGATTTTGAAGTATCTTTTTGCTATATCTTCTATGCTGTAGCCCTCAACATAGTTTTCAAAGAACCTTGTTCCTGTACAACTCTCTTCACCAACAACAACTCCTCCAACCTCTTCAATAAGCTCAACAATCTTGTTATTTCCAGCAACCATTGGACAGCCAGTTATTAAAATTCTTTTACCTTCATAACCTTCTCCTTTTTTAACTCTCTCCTCCAACTCTTTAATTAAATCCTCCAAAATCTCTATAGTATCATCAATATCCAATAAATAAGCAAATTGGAAGAGCTTTAAAACATCTAAACCTCTAATTGGAGTTGGTTTATTCTTCCTCAACTCATAGAGTTTATAAAACAACTCTCTAACTTTATTTACCTTATCAACTGTCTCTTTTAATTTCTCTTCTGTTATTTTATTTCCAGTTTCTTTTTCAACCAATTCCTTTAGTTTCTTAACTTCATTAATCCATATGTTTAGGGAGGCATCATCTTTCATATGAGGGAGATGCATAATATGCATAGGTACTAATCTCTCCATCAACTCAAACATCTTCTTCTTTCCTTCGCAGGTGGTTTCTCCAATAACTATATCTGATGCCTCAAAGTATGGACAAGTTTTTGCCTTCTTAAATCCATAGGATGATTTTATTAAGGGGCAGAGGTTTCTTGGTAAATCCTCCTCTGCTATTGGGATTGTATCATTCTTCCCTCCACACAAACCAACTGGAATTGCATCTGCAGCTAAGATAATCTCTATCGGAACATAGGCACAGAACATTCCAAAGACTTTTTTGCCTTCTTCTTTTTGCTTGTAGAGTTGTTCTTTTCTACTTGCAAACTTTTGCATCAACTTCTCAATTGCCTTTAATTGCATCATATCACCAAACTTAATAGCCATTTAGTTATTAGGTTTTCTAATATATTTTCAATATTTACCATTATTTCTCTTTAAAAAATGTATTTTGGAGTTAATAACCTTATCTGTAGAATTTCTAATTACCTAATAGATATTAAAAAAACTAATACTATATATTTAAATCTATGATATAGAATTTTCTAATATCCTTTATAAAATTTTCTATTTGAGTTTAATAGCATGCTTTAAATATTGGTTGTGCCAACCAAATATCAGATAAAGCAATATGCATATTAGATTTTCTAATAGGTGAGAGGATGGAATGGGAGCCAAAGATCATTGGTTTTTGTTGCAACTGGTGCACTTACGGAGGAGCAGATACAGCAGGAGTTGGAAGGATGCAGTATCCTCCAAGCATAAGAATAATTAGAGTTATGTGTTCTGGAAGAATTGAGCCATCCCTAATTTTAAAGGCGTTTAGAGAGGGAGCAGATGGGGTTTTTGTTGGAGGCTGCCACTTGGGAGACTGCCACTATGATTCTGGAAACTACAAATGGCAAAGAAGGGCTATCTTTTTAAAGCAATTGCTTCCAGAATTTGGCATTGAGCCAGAGAGATTTAGATTTGAGTGGATTTCTGCATCTGAAGGAGAAAAATTCCAAAAGACAATGATAGAGTTCTATAACACAATAAAAGCATTAGGTCCATTAAAACTAAATGAAAAATTAAAAGAATAAGGTGATTTAATGGTAATAGCAACTACTTGGTTGTGTTGCTGTTCTGGATGCCATATAAGCTTGTTAGATTTGCATGAAGAGCTTTTAAACTTGTTGGAGAATGTTGAACTTATCCATTGCCCTGTATTAATGGATGTTAAGGAGATTCCTGATGAAATAGACATTGCATTAATTGAAGGTGGAATTAGGAATAAAGAAAATGAAGAAATAGCTAAAGAAATGAGAAATAAAGCCAAAATAGTTATTGCTTTTGGAACGTGTGCCACTTTTGGAGGAGTCCCTGGCTTAGGAAACTTATACTCAAAAGAAGAGATTTTAGAGAAAGTTTATAAGACAACTCTATCAACAAAGAATGATGAGGGCATTATTCCAAGTGAAGAAGTTCCTCCATTAACTTCAAGGGTTAAACCACTCTCTGAGATTATTGATGTCGATTACTTCATCCCAGGATGCCCACCAAATCCAGAGATGATAGCTAAAGTGTTAAAAGCACTATTAGAAGGAAAAAAACCAGAATTGCCAAAGAAAAACCTATGTGATGAATGTCCAAGGAAGAAAAGCACTAATGGAATCTCTATAGGTAAAATAAAAAGAAAATTTGAAGGGAAACCAGACCCAGAAAGATGTCTCTTAGAGCAGGGCTATCTCTGTCTCGGTATAGTAACAAGGGCTGGCTGTGGAGCACTCTGCCCAAGAGCTGGCGTGCCATGTAGTGGCTGTAATGGGCCGACAGATGCGGTTATAGACCAAGGGGCTAAGATGATTTCCGCCCTATGCTCTGACTTTGGAATAGACAAAGATAAAGAAACAGACCCAACTGCCCTACCTAAATCAATAAAAGATAAGATTGGAAGTTTTTATAAATTTACCCTTCCAAGTGCCTTAATTCCAGGAAAATTAAGATAACTTAGGTGGTAAAATGGTAAAATTATCAGTTGAGCCGGTTACAAGGGTTGAAGGGCATGGAAAAATAACCATATCCTTTGATGAAAATGGAAATTTGGATAAGGTTCATTTTCATGTTGTTGAGGTTAGAGGGTTTGAAAAATTTTTAGAAGGAAGGTATATAGAGGATGCTCCAATCTACACACCAAGAATCTGCGGTATCTGCCAAGTAGCCCACCATTTAGCAAGTGCTAAGGCTGTTGATGAAGTGTTTGGAGTAAAAATCCCAGAAACAGCAGAGCTTTTAAGAAATTTAATGCATCAAGGAGCAACAATCCACAGCCATGCTTTACACTTTTACTTCTTAGCTGCTCCAGATTTAATGTTTCCAACAACAGATGATGTTTTAAGAAGAAATATCTTAGGCATAGCTAAAGAACATCCAGAGATTGTTAAAGAGGCTATAGAGTTGAGGAAGATAGGGCAGACAATTGTTAAAGTTGTTGGAGGAAGGGCAATACATCCAGTTACGGCAGTTGTTGGGGGGCAGTCAAAGCCGTTGAAAGAAGAGGAAAGAGATGAGTTATTAAAACTATCTGAAAGAGCTATAGAGTTGTCAGAAAAATCTATTGAAATTGGTAAAAAACTCCTTGAAAACTTAAAAGAGAATGATTTGTTAGATATTGGCTACTTTGAGTCATATCATTTAGGAATGGTAAATGATGGAGTTCATGAACTCTATGATGGAACATTAAGAGTAATAAATCCAAAAGGAAAAGTTGAGTATGAATTTGAGCCATCAGAGTATTTAAACTATATAGCTGAGGGTGTTAAGCCCTACTCTTATTTGAAATTCCCATATCTTAAAGATAAAGGCCCTGAAGAAGGAATTTATAGGGTAAATACTCTCTCGAGATTAAATGTTGCTGATAAGATGGCAACACCATTGGCACAGAAGTATTATGAAGAATTTATTAAAGAATTTGGAAAACCATGCCACTACCCAATGCTCTTCCACTATGCAAGGTTGATAGAGCTTTTATCAAGTGCTGAAAAGGTAAAAGAGCTTTTAGAGAACGATAAGATTGTTGATACTGATATTAGAGCAGAGCCAGAAGATATTGTGGGAGAAGGAGTTGGATGTGTTGAAGCTCCGAGAGGAACTTTAATTCATCACTTCAAAACAGATGAAGATGGAATAATAACCGAAGCTAATTTGATTGTTGCAACAGTGCAAAACAACCCAGCTATGGACATTGGAGTTAGAAAAGTTGCTGAAAAATACATAAAATCTCCAGAAGATGCAACTCCTCAAGTTTTAAACTACATGGAGATGGTTATCAGAGCCTACGACCCATGCCTATCATGTGCAACTCACATAATTGGTAATGAAGGTCATTTAACCTTAGAAATCTTTCAAGGAAATAGATTATCAAAGAAAATAATGGGATAGCCATGAATGGGATAACAATTCAGAGGGATGCTTGTTTGGTGTGTTATGCGTGTCAGGCGGAGTGTCCAACCAAAGCAATAGATATAGATAATTTTAACGTGTGTAACTTGTGTATGGAGTGTGTTAAGGCTTGTCCGACTGGGGCTTTGGTTGAGGAAGAAATAGAAATCAACGGAAAGAAGTTGAAGAGGGTTAGTTATTTGGCTCATAAGTGTGAGAAATGCGGTAACTGTGCTGAGGCTTGTCCTATTGGGATAAAGAAGGTTGATGATGACTTCCCTTACTCAAAAGGACATTGTGTCCTTTGCCAAAAATGTATTGAAGTTTGTCCGATTGAAATCATCTCCTTGCCTGGAGTTATTGATAAGCCTAAGAGGGAGGTTAAGGCTCCGAAGGAACCGATTGTAGTTACAGAGGCTTGTGTTGGTTGTGGAATTTGTGTTCCTGAGTGTCCTGTAAGTGCAATAACCTTAGAGGATGGGAAGGCAGTTATTGATAAGAGTAAGTGTATTTACTGTAGTATTTGTGCTCAAACATGTCCATGGAATGCCATATTCGTAGCTGGTAAGATACCTAAGAAGAGGAGGAAGGAGGTTAAGAAGTTCGAAGTCAATGCAGAGAAGTGTATCTACTGTCTAAAGTGTGTCGAAGTCTGTCCAGGGAATATGATTAAGGTTGATAAAGAAAATATGATTGTCATCCCACCAAAATCATGTCCAGCTTGTAAACTCTGTGTAAACACCTGCCCAGTCAATGCATTAGAGTTAGAGGTTAAGTTAAGCTCACCACACCCAATAACCGATGAAGGTTTAGTCATCGTAGAAGAGGACTATGAGGTTTTGAAAAAATGTGCCTCAGTCTGCCCAACTGAGGCAATAGTAGTCGATGAGGATAAAAAAGAAGTCAGAATGTGCATCGTCTGCGGAGCTTGTACTGTAGCCTGCCCAACCGGAGCTTTAAAATTAGGTAAGATAGAACATAACGGTAAAGAGTATAACAGAATCGAATTCAGCCCATACTTATGTGACAAATGCGGAAAATGTGTAGAAGTCTGCCCAATGAAGACTTTAAGACTATCAAGAGGCAAACTACCACTAAAAGGCTACTGCGTAATGTGCTTACTCTGCTTAAGTGTAGCTGAGAAAGAGAAGAAGGTTTTAGCATTGAAGTAAATTTTGTGTATTAAAATGTATCGTTATAATATTATTCCTTAACCTATTAGAAAATCTAATTGCCATATCGAGGGTGGTAATATGGAAGAGCCAAGAATTGGTGTTTATGTGTGCCATTGTGGGGTAAATATTGGAGGAGTTGTTGATTGCAAAGCAGTGGCAGAATTTGCTAAAACATTAAAAAACGTTGTTGTTGCAAGGGACTACAAGTATATGTGTGCCGACCCGGGGCAAGAGATGATTAAGAAGGATATTAAAGAATACAACCTAAACAGAGTTGTTGTTGCAGCTTGCTCTCCAAGATTGCATGAACCAACATTTAGAAGATGTGTTGCTGAAGCTGGATTAAATCCATTCTTATTTGAGTTTGCAAACATAAGGGAGCATTGTTCATGGGTTCACATGCATGAACCAGAGAAAGCTACAGAAAAGGCAAAAGATTTGGTTAGAATGGCTGTTGCAAAGGCAAGGTTGTTAGAGCCATTAGAGTTTATCAAAGTTGGAGTTACAAAGAGGGCTTTGGTTATTGGAGGAGGGGTTGCTGGAATTCAAGCTGCTTTAGATTTAGCAGATATGGGATTTGAGACAATATTGGTTGAAAAATCTCCTTCTGTTGGAGGAAGGATGGCTCAATTAGATAAAACTTTCCCAACTAATGACTGTTCTATCTGTATATTAGCTCCAAAGATGGTTGATGTTGCAAAGCATCCAAACGTAAAGCTCTATGCATATTCAGAGGTTGTAGATGTCCAAGGATACATTGGGAATTTTAAAGTCAAGATCATGAAAAAGCCAAGATATGTTGATGAAACAAAATGCACAGGTTGTGGGCAATGTGCTGAAGTCTGCCCAATAGAAGTACCAAATGAGTTTGATATGGGCTTAGGGATGAGAAAAGCTATCTATAAACCATTCCCACAGGCAGTTCCATCAAAATATACAATTGATAAAGAGCATTGCATAGAATGTGGCTTATGTGCCAAGGTTTGTGGCCCCAAAGCTATAGATTTCAATCAAAAACCAGAGTTCATTGAGGTTGAGGTTGGAACAATAATTTGTGCCATTGGTTATGACCCATTTGACCCAACAGTTAGAGAAGAATATGGCTATGGAATTTATGACAACGTTATAACTGCCCTTGAGTTAGAGAGGATGATTAACGCCTCTGGCCCAACAGGAGGAAAGGTTATTAGGCTAAGCGATGGCAAAAAACCAAAAAGAATTGCATTTATTCAATGTGTTGGTTCAAGGGATGCTAAAGTTGGAAATAAATACTGTTCCAATGTGTGCTGTATGTATGCAATGAAAAACTCCCAGTTAATCAAAGAAAAATCTCCAGATACAGAGATAGATATCTACTACATGGATATTAGGGCATTCAGCAAGGGATATGAAGAATTTTACGAAAGAAGTGCAAAGCAGTATGGCATTAACTTCATAAGAGGAAGACCAGCCCAAATCTTAGAAGACCCAAAAACCAAGAACCTAATCATTAGAGCAGAAGACACGTTATTAGGAGAGATTATTGAGAAGGAGTATGATTTAGTTGTTTTATCAGTTGGAATGGTGCCAACAAAATCAGCTGATGAAATTCAAAGAATTTTGGGAATTTCAAGAACACCAGACCAATTCTTCATGGAAGCTCATCCAAAATTGAGACCTGTTGATACAGCAACAGATGGAGTTTATTTAGCTGGAGCCTGTCAAGGGCCTAAAGATATTCCAGCATCAGTAGCTCAAGGTTCTGCAGCTGCTGCAAGGGCTGCTATTCCATTAGCCAAAGGAGAGGTTGAGGTTGAGCCAATTGTAGCAACAGTAAATGAAGAAATCTGTGGAGGTTGTGGAGTTTGTGTAAAACAATGCCCATATGGAGCTCCAAGATTAGTCGAGAAAGATGGTAGATTGGTTTGTGAAGTTATTGCCGCGTTATGCAAAGGATGCGGAACATGTGCCGCTGGATGTCCAAGTGGAGCATTGGAGCAGAACCACTTCAAAACAATTCAACTATATAAACAAATTGAAGGAGCATTCAGAGACCCTGCCTAAATTATTTTTTTATAGGGTGATAGCATGAGAGAGATAAAAAATGTAGTTTGCCCATTCTGTGGAACATTGTGTGATGATGTTGTGGTTATTGTGGATAATGAGGGGCATATTATAGGAACAAGAAATGCATGTAGAATAGGACATGCCAAGTTTATGCACTTCGAAGGGGCAGTTAGATGGAGAGAGCCATTAATGAGAGAAAACAAGAAGGATGATTTTAAAAAGGTTGATATTGACACTGCCATTGAAGAGACTGCAAGAATATTAGTTGAGGCAGATTTGCCTTTAATCTATGGCTTTTCTGCAACTGAATGTCATGCACATGTCTATGGCATAGAGTTAGCTGAGTTAGTTAGAGGAGTTGTTAGCAACACCGCAGAAGTTTGCCATGGACCGAGTGTTTGGGCATTGCAAGATGTTGGTTATCCAATCTGCACATTGGGGGAGGTTAAAAACAGAGCTGATGTAATCATTTATTGGGGTTCAAATCCAATGCACGCTCACCCAAGGCATATGAGTAGATACTCAGTATTTGCGAGAGGATTTTTCAGAGAGAGGGGTAGAGAGGATAGGACTTTAATTGTCGTTGACCCAAGGGAGACTGATACTGCAAAGTTGGCAGACGTGCATTTGCAGGTTGAGCCTCATAAGGATTATGAGTTAATTAGTGCAATGAGGGCTGTATTAAAAGGCTTTGAATTGCAAGTAGATAAAGTTGCAGGAGTTCCAGTTGATTTAATCTATGAGGCAGTAGAGATTTGCAAAAACGCTCAATTTGGATGTTTATTCTTTGGTATGGGGGTTACTCAATCTGGAAGTAAACATAGGAATATAGATAACGCCATTTGTTTAGTTATTGATTTAAACGCCTATACTAAATTCACTCTAATCCCAATGAGAGGGCATTACAACGTTAATGGCTTTAACCAGGTATGCACGTGGGTTACTGGTTTTCCATTGTGTGTAGATTTCTCAAGAGGATATCCAAGATTCAATCCAGGAGATACGAGTGTAACAGATTTGTTGATGAGAAAGGAGGCAGATGCCATGCTAAACATAGCCTCAGACCCTGGAGCTCACTTCCCACAGAAGGCAGTTGAAAGAATGGCAGAAATTCCATTAATTTGCATAGACCCACACGACACACCAACGGCAGAGTTGGCAAACATTATAATTCCCCCAGCAATTGCTGGTGTAGAGGCAGAGGGGACTGCCTATAGGATGGATGGAATTCCAATTCAGTTGAAGAAGGTTATAGACCCACCAGAGGGAGTGTTGCCAGATAGAGAGATTTTAAAGAGAATTATCAGCAAGGTTAAAGAGTTTTTGTAATTTAATACTTACCACTATATTTTTTACCTATTTGGTAATACTTTTTAAAATTTTATCTTACTATAATAACAATAATTTGAATTAAGTAGTAAATTTTATATACAAAAATGAAAGATGATATTAACATTTAGGTAATATCATAATTGGTATTAATATGAAAATAAGCATCAAAAGTTGAAAGTAGTAAAGACAGGAAAAGAGTCCAAACATCAAACCTTAGAGTTAGAATATGGATTAGAGCAGGAAATACATGAAATATAGGCAATTTAAAAATGGCAGGATTTTTTAATATCATTGTTAAAGCATGAATATTTAAGGTGATAACGTGAGAGTTGTTCATACTATTTGCCCGGGTTGTAGTGTTGGGTGCGGAATAGATTTGATAGTTAAAGATAGCAAAGTTGTTGGCACATATCCATACAAGAGACATCCAATAAATGAGGGTAAGAACTGCATAAATGGAAAGAAGTGTTATGAGATTATATATCATGAAAAGAGGTTAAAAAAGCCATTGATTAAAAAGAATGGAAAGTTTGTTGAGGTTACTTGGGATGAAGCACTAAGTTTTATTGTAGAAAAGATAGAGAGCTATAATGGTGATGATATAACCTTTATTGCCTCTGGAAGATGCACAAATGAAGATAACTATGCATTAAAAAAGTTGGCTGATAGCTTAAAAGCTAAGATTGGGCATTGTATCTGCAACTCTCCAAAGGTTAATTATGCTGAAATCTCTACAAGTATTGATCACATAGAGGATGCAAAAAACATTATAATTATTGGTGATGTCTTTTCTGAGCATGCATTAATTGGAAGAAAGGTTATTAGGGCAAAGGATAAAGGAGCTAAGGTAACAATTTTTAATACAGAAGAAAAAGAAATCCTAAAATTAAATGCTGATGAGTTTGTGAAGGTTGATGATTATTCAAATATTGATTTAGGTAATGTTGATGAAAACACCATAGTTATAATTAATGCTCCAATAAACGTTGATGAATTAGCTAAAACTGCCAAGGTTTTGCCTATAGCTAAGCATTGCAATACAGTTGGAGCAACACTTATTGGCATCCCTGCTTTGAATAAGGATGAATATTTTGAGTTATTGAAAAACTCAAAGTTCTTATACATAATGGGAGAGAATCCAGCTTTAATTGATAAAGATGCATTAAAAAATGCTGAGTTTTTAGTTGTTCAAGATATTATAAGGACTGAAACTGCTGAATTAGCTGATGTTGTTTTACCTTCAACATGCTGGGCTGAGAAAGAAGGAACATTCACAAATACAGATAAAAGAGTGCAGAAGATAAATAAGGCAGTTAATCCTCCCGGAGAGGCGATGGACGATTGGATGATAATCAAAAACTTAGCTGAAAAGCTTGGGATTGATTTAGGCTTTAATTCATTAGAAGATATCCAAAAAGAAGTTATTAAGGTGATATCATGAAATATGCTCTAATTCAAGCTACTGATAATGAGATTTTGAAGAAGGCTGAGTGTGGTGGGGCTGTTACTGCTTTATTTAAATACTTATTAGATAAAAAGCTTGTTGATGGTGTTTTAGCTTTGAAGAGGGGTGAGGACGTTTATGATGGTATTCCAGTGTTTATAACGAATTCTGATGAGTTAATAGAAACTGCTGGGTCTTTACACTGTGCTCCTGTAAACTTTGGAAAGTTGATAGCAAAATACTTAGCTGATAAAAAAATAGCCGTTCCAACAAAACCGTGTGATGCAATGGCAATTAGGGAGTTAGCTAAGTTAAACCAGATTAACTTAGATAACGTTTATATGATTGGTTTGAATTGTGGGGGGACTATTAGCCCGATTACGGCTATGAAAATGATTGAACTATTTTATGAAGTCAATCCATTAGATGTTGTTAAGGAGGAGATTGATAAGGGGAAGTTTATTATCGAATTAAAGAGTGGGGAGCATAAAGCTATCAAAATAGATGAGTTGGAGGAAAAAGGCTTTGGTAGGAGGAAGAATTGTCAGAGATGTGAGGTAATGGTTCCGAGAATGGCTGATTTAGCCTGTGGGAACTGGGGGGCTGAGAAGGGCTGGACTTTTGTTGAGATTTGTTCAGAGAAGGGGAGAAAGCTTGTTGAAGATGCCGAAAAAGAGGGATATATCAAAATCAAACAACCCTCAGAGAAGGCTATACAAATTAGAGAAAAGATTGAAAATATAATGATAAAACTAGCTAAAAAATTCCAGAAGAAGCACTTAGAGGCAGAGTATCCAAGTTTAGAAGAATGGGAGAAGTATTGGAACCGATGCATAAAATGCTACGGTTGTAGAGATAACTGCCCACTCTGCTTCTGTGTTGAATGTAGGTTAGAAAAAGATTATATTGACGAGAAAGGCAAAATCCCACCAAATCCATTAATATTCCAAGGGGTTAGGTTAAGTCATATCGGACAGAGTTGTATAAACTGTGGGCAATGTGAGGATGCATGCCCAATGGACATCCCCCTAGCTTATATCTTCCACAGAATGCAATTAAAAGTTAGAGATACTTTTGGCTATATTCCGGGAGTTGATGATAAACTTCCACCCTTATTTATGAGTGAAAAATAAAAATTATACTAATATAGCTCCAACACAGCAAACAATCTGTGGTTCTTCTGGAATCAAAAGCTTTTTACTTAATTTTTTCTCAAACATTTCAACTAAAACCTTATTTTTAGCAACTCCACCACTAAACACCATGTTTTGTATTTTAAGCCTATTTATCATTGGGATAACCCTATTTATTATACTTTCATAAACTCCCATCAAAATCTCTTCCTTTGGGACTTTTTTAGATAGTAAGCTTATTATCTCACTTTCAGCAAAGACGGCACACATTGAGGATATCTTGGCAACATTATCTGATTTATACTTATTTATCTCATCTCTATCAATTTTTAAGATGTCCAATGCCTTCTCTAAAAACTTTCCAGTTCCAGCCGCACATTTATCTGATAGGATGAAATCTACAACTTTACCATTTTTATCAATCTTTAAGACCTTTGTGTCTTGTCCTCCTATATCAATAACACCATCTGCATCGTTAAAGAAATAGTTTGCTCCCTTTCCTAAGGCAATGACTTCTGGAACTACCTTATCTGCAAAGCTAATCTTATGCCTTCCATATCCAGTGGCTATGATTTTATCTATTGGATATTTTTGCTCAATCTCTTTAATCATCTTTGATAAGATATCCTCTTCAATAACCACCCCAACATCTTCTATCCTATACCAAAATATCCTGTTATCTTCCATTAAAACCATTTTTGTTGTTGTTGAGCCAATATCTATTCCCAAAATCATTTTATCATCTTCTTCAAATTTTTTATAAATGCTTTGTAATTCCCTTCCTCTTTTGGATATTCTATCATCTTAATATCAATATCTAATTTTTCAACCTCGTTTAATAATTCTTCCATTAAAATTCCCCTATTTTTGAAAATATCACAAGTTGGAGAGTTCTCTATCCCAATTAGAATGAATTTAAAGTTATATTTTTTATACTCTTCAAGATATTTAATTATTGGTTTTAAAAGTTCTTTGCAAAGCTCTCTGTATTCTTTTGTATCATACTCTTCCTTTGTTTTTCCTTCTCTATTATACTCCGAATAAATCAGCTCTGGACATGGAAGTTGGATTATCGCATAGTTATGCTTTAAAAGAATCTCAACAACTTCATTAAAAGCCCCTTCAGCCCTCTCCAACCCATTAACAACACTATTTTGGTTTAATATGCAGTGGGCAACAATAGCTATCTTTTTCCCTTTCATAATCTCACTAATGATTTAATAATATATATTGAATTATAATTATAGTATTTTTAATAATTTAAGTTACATAAAATCACTGGTTTTTCTTAAAATGGTAGTATATAAAGTTATTTGGAAAAAAATTTAATTACTCAGGAGTTATTAAAAGAGTTAATAACTTTAGATTTTAGTATTTTATTGTGTATCTTTTCCTAAGATAACTTGCGGTCCCAAATATAATAAACATCATGGTAATTAAAACCAATGCTACTCCATAAGCCATCTGCAATTCTTTCTGAGAAGAATATTCGGTTGCTAAGATATATAATTTATAAGGTAGTGCTTCTATTTGGTCAAATAAGCCAATAGAATATGAAAACGCTGTTGCCGCGGTAAACACAATAGCCGCTGTTTCTTCGGCACTTCTACCAATGCCTAAAATAACTCCAGTTATTATTTGGGGAAAAGCCATTGGTAGCACAACATGCCTTATTGTTTGCCATTTTGTAGCCCTAATGCAAAACATCCCTCTTTTAATTCTTGTGGAACTGTTTTTAAGCCCTCTTCTGTAGTTCTCATTATGGTAGGTAGTATTATAAAGGATAAAGTTAATCCTCCAATTAACAGACATGGTCCAAGTTTTGTAGCAACTGCAATTGAAAATCCAAACAAACCAAAAACAATTGAGGGAATCCCAGCTAAGCAATCAATAGAGAATCTTATAATTTTTACAACCTTGCTATCTTCAGCATATTCATGAAGATAAATTGCCCCTAAAATTCCAAAGGGTATGGAAAATAAAACTGCTAATGTAACTAAAGCCAGAGTTCCTAATATTGCATACCAAATTCCATCATAAGCTACCTCTTTACCAAGAATAACATCTATGGGATTTGCATTTCCAAAGAAAAATGTAATGTTTATGACACCAATACCGTTTATAAACAAATATCCAACTATAGTAAATAAAATTAACACTACCACTAACCCACAAGATTTCAATAAAGCAAATGCAATTTTTTCCTCTAATTTTGGATTAACCATAAGTATCACTATTTCTCAATCATCCTAATACAGATATTTTATTCTTTCCATGTTATTAATCTTTGGCTCTGGTTTAACCCATATTTTTAGAGAATAACTCATATATCATTATTTTCAATCAATGCCTTGACATCATAAACTTTATCTACAGGAATATAATAATGATAAAGATAAATCCTTATAGAACTTGGATTAAATCTGGATGTTCCTTTAAATACTCTTTTATGTGATTATGTGACTATCAACATCAGTTATTGGAGCATATTCCAGAAGAAGACTTACCCTTGTTCCTGCAACTCTTCCCGCATGTAAAACCAGCAAGATCATGAAAGCAATAAAAAGTCCTGTGAAAACTTTAAAAAATTACCTCTCGCCCCCTTCATAATCCCACTCCTTATATTAGCCTCGCTTTCTCAGAGCAACTATCAGAACGACTGCCACGAGAACAAGGCCCCCCAAAATGACTGCTGTCAAAGAAACCCTGTTCTTCTTTCCATGCAGCGCTGAAAGCATTTCTTGAGTTATATCCCTAAATCTACCATTTTTAAAGAAATACACTTTCTCTTCATTGAAGACAATCCATCCACCACAGTAAGGTGCCACCCAGTATCTCCCATCATGAAGGGGTTCTGGAAGCTTGAAGACCATACCGGAAAGAAGATTCACCGCGTGACTGGAATTGAACAGGAAAATATAGTCCCCATTTGAAACTACAAGGATCTCTCCCCGTTCAATTTCCGGGACCGGGAATCCCCAGAACTCTGCCGCATTTATTACTCTGACATATCCCCATTTGACTTCAAGCGAACTCACTTTGGAAAGTGAAGAGTCCTTAAACGTATACAGCTCAAGGTGGAGTAAACCTCCCCTTTTCGTGACGTTAACAGGAGTGCTGGCAAGGATGTATCCCTGGTCGGAGCAGAAAATCGGATCAAGAGAAGTAGAAGTTTTGAACTCGGTTTTAATCTTCATGAAGTCGGTGCCGTTGAAGAGCCAGAGGGTAGGAACTAGAGTGTCGCCAGACTCGTATCCAATCAGTATAGGCTTTCCAGTCCATATGTTCGGAGGCCGTGGATCATTTCCCAGTTCCCATTTTCCGAGCTTCTTGGAATACACCAAGATCAGCGAAGAGTTCTCAAGGGCAAACACTCTAATCCAGCCTCCATCCGAAGATACCACAACCAAGGTCTTGTTACCATCAACCGCCAGACCTACCGAGTATACACCCGTTTTGCTGAAGTTGTACTTTCCAATCACCCTCCCGTTCTCGTCAACAAGGGATTCCCCAACCAGCCAAGCGTTGAGTCCCGGAACCCACATCCCTGATCCCGTTGCATTTAGGGGAATTAGCCTGTCACCAGACAGTAGGTAATTTTTGAACCTAAATATGCACTCCCCGGTTGATAGGTCTTCACGGCCCTTTCCAAGGAAGGTTATCAGGTACTCCTTTCCGTTCCATCTGATTTGGAGGTCGTTGTCGGTACAGAGGCTACCATTCTTGAACGTTTTAACATGTTCGAGAGTGCCATTGTAGATGTAAAGCCCAACAGTTCCCCTTTCTCCCTTCTGTAGCAGCCAACTGTTTCCGTTCCAGTGGACTATGTGGTATTCCTCAGAAATATTCAGCTTTTCAGCCCTGAAAGAGCTTCCATTATAGAACACCAAGTACAGAACGTTTGAAGACTCGTTCATGACTACGAACGCCACCTCTTCGTTGAGAGGATATGCCCCGATGATTCTGTATCCTGAATCGGCGGAAGCGAAGGCCGATGGGGCCCAGAAAAAGAGCAAGGGAATTATAAAAAGAGCTACCAGTCTGGACATCTGCTTCTCACCTGGCGGATGTTATCTAAGGGTTATGTCATAGTAATATGTGCCCTTTGTGACCCTACTGTACCAATAACTTTCTTTTTGGGGCTGTCACATAATCACAGGCTTTTTCTACCAAGTTGGGGATATAACTTAATAGCCCCATCAATTTCCATTTCGATGTACCATTTGGAATATCGCATATCCCATTTTAAAACTCTAACAAGTGCGTCGATACAGTCCCCTTTATATATTATACATCTAGTTGGACTTGGGCGTCATCAATCTCATCCCCTCTGGGTTCATTGGGAGCAGGTCATTAGTCTTTGCCCCTTTATCATGGACATGGACATAAAAATCTAACGGTTTTTAAGTTCTCGTCGCTTTGCTCCCGAAAGAATCTCAACCCCCTACAAGTTTAAATCTAAAAAGTCTGCCTCCCCTAGATCCTCAGTATCACCCTCATCAGAGGCATCATCCTACAAATTTAAAATATTACATAAAGCAATATATAAAAATTTTGAATATAAAAATATCCAATGTCCATAATCGTCTATGAACAGTTAAACAGTTTTAACGAGGTTCTCCCAACGTAGCCAAATATGGACAATATAGCAGGAAGACAGGAGTCCCAACAAGGCTACGTTGGGGAGTTTCTTAAAGTCAGAATGATAAAGTGGCGCCGATTATATAAACAAATATCTAAAATTAACACTAAACTCACTTTTCCTCTAATTTTGGATTAACCATAAGTATCACTATTTCTCAATCATCCTAATACAGATATTTAGTACAACGATTATGAAAAGGAGAATTATTCCACATGCAAACATAGCATAATAAACTGGACTACCAACAGAAGCTTCTTTTATGTTTAGAATTATGTGAGAGGTTAAAGGTCTTACGGGGTCGAATATGGATTTTGGAATTAGTGGGCAGTTTCCTGCAACCATTAAAACAGCCATCGTTTCTCCTACAGCTCTACCCATGGCTAAGAAAATTCCCGCCAAAATCCCTCTGAAAGAATGTGGAAGGATGACATATTTTATTGTCTGCCAATGTGTAGCTCCTAATGAAAAACTGGCTTTTTTTATGCTTTGAGGGACATTTCTTATGGCATCTTCAGATATCGATGTGATTGTTGGCAAAATCATAATCGATAATATTACAGATGCGGCAAACCAACTATATCCTGGATTTACATTGAGTATTTCTCTAATCCAAGGAACTAACAAAACCATTCCTACAAAACCATAAACTACTGACGGGATAGCTGTTAATATTTCAACTACTGGTTTTAGAACATTTCTAACCTTTTCAGAAGCGATTTCAGCTAAATATATTGCACATCCAACTCCCAATGGAACGGCAAATAACAATGCCAAAATAGTTATGCAAAAGCTTCCAATAATCATTGGGAATATTCCAAAATCTCCAGTATCTGGATTCCAATTCATTCCAAAAATGAAGTTTATAGGACTTACATAATTAAAAATAGGTAGTCCATTAACCAATAAGAGAAAGATGATTCCAAGAACTACAATACTTGAAAATATTGCAAATATCTTCATAACTTGCTCTATAATAATTTCTTTAATTTTTCTCATAAATTCACCAAAAAATTAGTAAAAATAACTTTATAAATGATTTCATTGGTTCCCCTCATTTATTTCACTGGGATAAACCCTTTCTCTTCAACAATCTTCTGTCCTTCATCACTTAAAACAAAGTCAATAAACTCCTTAACAACTCCCTTTGGTTCTCCATTTGTTATTAGATTTAGAGGTCTATATACCTTATAAATGCCTTTCATAACATTCTCTTGAGTAGGGGCAATTCCATCCAGCTTTATAGCCTTAACTGATTTATCAACATATCCCACGGATAAATAACCAATACCATTTTCATCCATAGCTATCTTTGCTTTCATCTCTCCATTAGAAGCAACAACTATGGCTTTTTTGGTTATATTTCCCTTATCTAATACCAATCTCCAAAATGTATCCCTTGTTCCACTCTCTGGGTCTCTTGTGTAAATGTTTATTGGAGCATCCTTTCCTCCAACTTCTTTCCAATTTGTTATCTCTCCAGCAAATATCTTTTTAACCTGTTCCTTTGTTAGACCATCAATTGGATTCTTTGGATTTACAACAATAGCTACTCCATCATAACCAATTCTATAGACTTTTAGATTTGGATACTTCTCCTTCTCCTCTGGCTTTAAGTCCCTCCCAGCCATACCAATATCAACATAACCCTCTCCAACCTGCTTAATTCCAAATCCAGAGCCGCCTCCAGAGACAATAACTTTAACGTTTGGATGCTTTTTCATAAACTCCTTTCCTGCCTCTTCCATAATTGGAACTAAAGCAGTTCCTCCAGCCAAGGTTATCTTTTCTTCCTTTACAGTCTCTTTATTGCTGTTTATACAACCGCATAGACATAGAACAACCAAAATTCCAATAAATATTCCCAGAAATTTCCTCATGCTATCCCTCCAAAAATAAAAATTATTAAAAAGATTTAGGTCATTATCGTCTTAACCATTGGGGCTACAAACTTATGGAAGATAACTGCTCCAACAGCCAAACCGAATAAATAGGCTATAGCTGTTTTGTTTCCTTCGGCAGCCATGACATAGTTTCTTAGAGGGCAACCTCCTTGAACTACTGAGAAGAATCCAACTCCAAACCCACCAATAATTGCCAATATTAAATGTCCCATTAAAGTTCCACTTGCTCCTAAGGGGTCTCCTGGAATTGGTAAAACCCCCTTAACAGCGAGCCATGGAAATAGGGAAATATTACCAATTGCGGAGAATATTATAAATCCAATTAAAGCTCCAGCAAAGAATCCAAACAAACCCTTAATTAGCCAGGTATCTCTTATTAGATAAAAATCTCTCATCCCTCCAATGAAACACATTCTTGCTCTCTGGAACAAATAGCCCAAAATTATCCCAAATATGAATGTCCCAATCACTGGAAGATAATCCATAAAATCACCTTAGAATTTTTTAGAGGTTTCTTTTTAGATAGACCTCACTTGCTACAACTACACCAACAAACATTGCTATTAAGCTTATAAACGCTATAATATCCCCATAGGCTGTTCTTAAAGTCTCTCTAACTGGACAGCCCCCCATTAACAGGGCAAAGTTTATAACCAAAATCCCTAAAACAAAACCAACAGCAGGATTGTGAGTTTGCTTTATCTTAAACTCCTTATGCATAAATGCAGCTATCAAAGCTCCAATAAAAATACCAACAACAGTTAAAACTGGAAATGCCTTTGAAACTGGAGCCATTCCTAATGAAGTGCCAAATAAGTGATTAACAATCCAATTCACCAAATCTCTTGTGTGGCATGCTATACAGATACCATAAGCTGGTGGTGGGAAAACCTTAAACAGTGCCTGCAACATTGCTGCTATGAAACCTCCTATCAGCCCAGCTATTAATGGAGAGATTCTCATCTCCTCACCATTTTAGATTTTTTAATATGGTCTATGCAAAATATCATGCTTTATTTAAAATTTCTACTTATAAAAAATTTTTTGCAAAGAAATCTAATGGATATTTAGTTATCAAAAAAATTGATATGGTGGTTTATAAACGCAGTATTATATATTAAAGTGGGCATCTTTATGCCCCTGAAAAAATTCCTTAAAGGATGAAGAAGAAATACCAGATAACAATTACAACTAAAAGAGATATCTCATAAACAATTAAATGTAGAGTTGCTAATTTTATCCCAAATTTACCAAAAATTGACAACTGTATTGGAAGATACTTTCTCAAATAAAGAACTATCCTATTCAAAAACTCTGCAATAATTAGAGATAATATAATCTCATTTGGAGATAGAATATTTTCATCCAAAAGCCCAGATGCAATACCTATAGCCCCAGAGATTGTAGCTAACCCAGTAAGCACTATAACTAAGATTGTGGGAGATAGGTTTAAAGTATTCAATAGAGAGCCAGCAAAATTTTCAACAACATCCAATAAACCATGCTCAATAAGATAAGTTATTATCAAAACAGAAGGAACAAATGATGCTAAAACTCTAAAATACTGCTTAAATGTTTCTTTTATAGCTTTATATAACCCTCCAGATTTAGATTTGAATTCGATATTTCTTATATTACATCCTCTTCTTTTAAGCATCAAAACACTTATAATTAAATAATTGAGAGTTACCAAAAATTTTATTAAGATATAGATGCCTCCAACATACCAACCTAAGCTCACAGCCATAGGTATAGCATAAAACAAAATTATATGGATTCCAAAGATAAACATTCCTAAGAAGTATAGAGGGATAATATCATTTTCAGAGATTTCATTATTTTTCAGTAAATTTTTTAATAAAAAGCTACCTGATGTTGAGCTAACAAAGAACACTGCAATTATAGGGAAGTAGTTATTTTTTATGTATTTTTGAAGTTTGTATAAAATATTTAGATGATACATGAGATTTGCCAAAAGAATCCCAAAAAACATTAATGGAAGTATTTTTATAAATATCTGTAAAGCCATCATGTTCTCAAACTTAGACTTCTTTCATTTTTTCCTTTGCTTTCTTTTTAAGGTAGTAATTTCCTAAAAATCCTGAAAGTATTGGTAAAGGAGTGAATATATAAATAAACCCACCAAAAATACCTAAAATCTTTTTATAAAATTTTATTGAGTTTATGGTGTTATCATCTATCTTAAAGATTAAAGATTTTATTAATTTCTTCTCTGATTCATAAACAACGTTATAACTCCATAGTATCGCTTGATATAAAGGTGTTGGTTTCCCATTAAATGATGTTCTCTTTTTTATTATTGCCTTATATAAATCATCGGCAGAATTACCCTCAAATAGTGTATAGGCGTTTCCAACCATTCTTGCTATATGGGCATCACTACTTCCAATAAATGCAAACGGCTTTTTGTGATAATTTTTTATAACCTTATTCAAGGCTATGTTATTAACTATCCCATCTCTGTGATAGGCATTAAAAACCTCAACTCCATCCAAATCCAAATCAAATATCCTATCCCCTAAAGCTTTACATATTGGGCTGTAAGGATGAGGAGCTACAGCTAAGCCACCTTGTTCTTTAATTAGTTCTATAGTTTCCTCTGGAGTTAAGCCTTTAGGTATATCCTCATTTAAAAATAATCCTATAATTTCTCCCTCAGTTGTCATAATTTCACTACCTATAATAACTTCAACTCCAAACTCTTTTTCTAATTTCTTTGTTTCAATCCCTCCCTTAATGGTATTATGGTCAGTTATAGCTATAATATCAATACCTCTTTTCTTAGCAACCTTTAAGATATTTCTTGGCTCCTCTACAGAATCTGGAAATTTAAGTTTCCAAAATTTTCCAATGCCCGAATATTTTGTGTGTATGTGTAAATCTGCCTTCATAATCCCTCCTAATTACTGTTTATTTTCCTGAATAGACATTAATTGCCCCTGTTAAGGAGCAACTTATAACCAATTATCAGAGGAATACTATCTATTAAAGAATATTTAGAATCTCCTTATAACAATTAAAACTTTGATAATTGGTTAAATGGACACGTTTTGATGAAACCGAAGCATTAGCTTCGGGCTACAAATCCGTTAGGATTTGTTCAACAGAAAGCGAAGCTTTCTGGCTATAAAAACTCGAAGAGTTTTTATTTAACCGAAGCGTTAGCTTCGGGCTACAAAAACTCATTTGAGTTTTTGTTTAACTTTTACTAAAAGTTTCATTCAAAGATTTTTAAAACATTCGGGATTTTCTCAATCAAATCTAATGGGGTGTAGCAATAGCCCTTCTCTTTAAGCAACAAATCTCCAGCATAGCCATTTATAAAAGCTCCACAGCATGCTGATAAAAATGCCTCATTAACAGCAAACAAAGCTCCAATTAAACCAGCTAATACATCTCCAGTTCCTCCCTTTGTTAAACCAGCATTTCCAGTTTTGTTTATTTTTAGATTGTTGGCATTGAAGATTATGTCGTATCTTCCTTTTAACACGATTGTTGATTTTATCTTCTCAATATTATCTAGATCAATATTCATATATTCAAACTCTCTTTTATGTGGGGTGAAGATATAATTTTCAGAGAATTCAAAGCCATGATAGTCAATAACTTTAATGGCATCGGCATCAATTACAACCTTTCCTTTATATTTTGATAAAAATTCGTTTACAAATGCCTTAGTTCTGTTATTAGCTGATAAACCATTTCCTAAAACGACAACATCGTATTTTTTAGCTATATCTAAGGCATAATCAACATGCTGGGAGCTTAGATAATCTCCTTCAACCTTATACAAAATAAATTCTGGATGATTTAGCTTATTTATAACCTTATCAACTGACAAGATTCCAACCAAATCAGCTATTTTTAAAGCTGCTAAACCAGCCAATATAGGAGCTCCATAAAAATCTCTGCTCCCTCCAATAATCAAAACTTTTCCATTCTGCCCTTTATGGCTGTTGCTGTCTCTCTTTTTTAATGCTTTTAAGTCTCCCCAACCAACTATGTATTCTGCTTCCTTTGGGATGCCAATCTCTTTTACAATGGCGTTATCTTTATTTATTGTCTTTCTCTTGTGGAAGGTTATGGTTATATCGCTTTTTAAATCTCCAGTTTCAACATCTACACTTACAACAAAGATTTCTTTGTTTATCTTCTTTAACTCATTGATTTTATCAACTATAGTTTTGAATGGCTCTCTTAACTCCCCTTTAACACCAGTTCCAATCATCGCATCTATGATGATGGCTTTTTTATCCTTTAATCTCTCAAATATGTCTTCAACTTCTTCAGCTCTTCTAATCTCTCTAATCTTTATGTTTCCAAACTCTGACAGATTTTTTAGTATTTTAAAGTTTTCTCTTGCCTCGTAGGTTTTTATTTCTGTCTCCTTTCCTATCAATACAACTTCCCCTTTTCCAAGATGTCTTGCAACAACAAACCCATCTCCCCCGTTATTTCCCGTTCCGCAGAAGATGATATATTCTTCAGCATCAATATCCTTAATCTCTTCATAAACTGCCTTTCCAGCATTCTCCATTAACAATATTTTTTGAACTCCCAAAAACTCAGCATTATCATCAATAATTGCCATCTCTTTTGGTGTTATAACCTCTTTTTCTTTGATTTTTTCTCTTAAAATACTAAATAGCTCCATACTCCCACCAAATAGGAAATTATTAATATCTCTTCTTACATAAACTATTTTTGTAATTGGTTTCATATATTTATTGTGGGGATTTTTATGGTAAAAAGGCTTAAAAAGAAAGATGTGAAAGTGCCATTAACTGTTCCAGAGGATATGAAAGAGGAGTATATCAAAAACTACTTAGAGCTAACAAAGAGAACTGGAAATGTTATGATATTTGCTGGAGACCAGAGGATTGAGCATTTAAATGATGATTTCTTTGGGGAGGGGATTGCTAAAGAGGACGCATCTCCAGAGCATCTATTTAATATAGCAAGTAAAGGGAAAATCTGCGGATTTGCTACACAACTCGGTTTAATAGCAAGGTATGGAATGGATTATAAAAAAGTTCCTTATATTGTGAAGATTAATTCAAAAACTCATCTGGTTAAAACAAGAGACCCTATAAGTAGGGCTTTAGTTACAGTTAAAGATGTTGTTGAGCTTAAAGAAAACTCTGGATTGAACATATTGGGTGTTGGTTATACCATATACCCCGGAAGTGAGTATGAGCATATCATGTTTGAGGAGGCTTCGAGGGTTATTTTAGAGGCTCATAAACATGGCTTAATTGCAATAATCTGGAGCTATCCAAGAGGTAAAAATGTTAAAGATGAAAAAGACCCTCACATAATAGCTGGAGCTGCTGGAGTTGCTGCATGCTTAGGAGCAGATTTTGTTAAGGTTAATTACCCAAAGTGTGATAACCCAGCAGAGAGATTTAAAGAGGCGGTTTTAGCCGCTGGAAGAACTGGAGTTTTATGTGCTGGAGGAAAGAGCATAGAACCAGAGAAATTTTTAAAACAGATTTGGGAGCAAATTAATATCAGTGGAGCAAGAGGAAATGCAACTGGAAGAAATATCCACCAAAAACCATTAGATGATGCTGTAAGGATGTGCAATGCAATATATGCAATAACCATTGAAGGAAAAAGCTTGGAAGAGGCTTTAAAGATATATTATGGAGATAGAAAATAAATCTAAAACCCTTTTCTTCTTGATTTGCTTGCTCTTTCAAAATTTTTTATTAATTTATTACTTGTTTTTTTGTATTTTTCTCCATGTTCTTTTATCTACAAGCCATAGATTCATGTTAGTATTTGATATAAAATACATCCCAATTAAAGCCATAAGATTTATAACTATACCAAGTCCTATAATTTCAAATATCATGCTTGAAGGCAAATAGTTGCTATAAAACAATACAATTACCAATAATATAACCCCACTAAGCTGATAAAACCAAGCATACAAATCTGGCCTAATATCAACCTTCCCTTTTACTTTTTCAAAAGTGTATATTTTTCCATTTATTGTTTTGTTTCCAAACGGAAATAGCCAATTTATGCCCGAAACTGTAAATGAATCCTCAATTAAATGCATTATTTGACCAAAAAATAACCCTAAAAACACTGACAATATAATTAGCAAATCTACATTAATGTTTAAATAAATAGCTATAGACACATAAGCAATAAAAAATATCGCTGTTAATAAAAGTGATGATAAAAATGCTCCTATTGGTGTGTGAAGTATTCCTCTATGTCTTTTTTCGATAGTATAACCTATTTTCAGTTTTTCTTTTATCTTCTGATTGTTAAATAACAATATTATTATTTCATGAATTAAAGCCATTGGGTAGTATATCAACCTATATCTATAATATAACGTTGCTTTTCCTTCAGAATCTGCATCTGGAAGGAGAGAGCCAATAGATGCAAAGAGTAGGATACAAATACTATAATAAAAATATTCAACAGAACCATTAAGAAGTTCATAAACTCCAAAAACCAATATGGGTATAAAAAATCCAGTAGTGATGCTTAGATGATGCTTTCCTAACACACTCCCACCCAAAAAATAGAAAATAATTCGGTGGCATTTATTTCTTTTTCTTCTTAGAAGAGCTTTTCTTCTTTTTCTTTTTTGGTTCTTCAAGACCAAGTATTCTTTCTAAGGTAGGCTTTTTTCTACCGTCTCCAGTTAGCATCTTATTTATCATTCCTCGTGCTGTCTTTGGGCCTTTTTTACTTTTGCTGTTACCAAATATATCCATATCAAACATAATTTCCCTTTCTTTTAAATCTATAAAAAAATAACAATTGTTATTTTTATATAAACCTATATTTATACATTACGTATTGTAAATATAAGATTGGGCAAAGTGAAATAGAAAAAGAAAATAATCATCTTGTTGGGCAATCCAACTCTTCTGAAAATATTTTTATATCAATTATTGGTGTTTTATCATAAGCATCAATTTTATCAATGAAAATCTTATTTTTATCAATTTTATGGGTTTTTACTGTGTATTTTCCAATAGGATTTGGCCTATAAGGAGAACGGGTAGCAAAAACTCCTTTTAGTGGGTTGTTTATATCTCCTCTTGGATGAACCTTCAAAATCTTTCTTCTTTCTTCACTATCATTTTTATGGAACCAGACTAAGACAATGATATAATCTCCCTCTTTTAAACCATCCAACCCATCTAAAAACTCATCAAATATATTTAGGACTGTATAATCGTTATTCTGCTCTACAACTCCAATAGGGTTTAGATAATACATCACAATCTCCTCTTAAAGAATTTACATGTATTTTTGTAAATAATATTTGCTACCTCTTCAATGTCCATCTCTTTAATTTTAGCTATCTCTTCAACAACTAATTTAACGTTTCTTGGCTCATTCTTAGCTCCTTTGATTGGAGATAGATAAGGACTGTCGGTCTCTGTTGTTAAATACTCTAAATCTAAGCTCTCAACCAATTTTTTATGATGCTCTGAAAAGCACACAAGTGTTGAGATAGATATTAAATGCCCTTCTCTCCCAATCTCTTTAGCTAACTCTACATCTCCACTGTAGCAGTGGAACATGATGTTAGCCTTATTTTTGGCTATATCAAATATCTTCCTCTCAAAGCCCCTTGCATGAACTACAATTGGTTTGTTAAGCTCCTCTGCTAATGATAAAAACTTTTTAAATATCATCTCTTGCCTCTCATAGTTTTCATCTTTAATATCCATTCCAATCTCTCCAACAGCCAAAATCTCATCCTTATTATCTCTAATTAGATTATAAACCTTATTCACAACCTTATCATCTGCTTTAACTCTTGAAGGATGATAGCCGAGGGTTAAATATATCCCATATTTCTTTCTAAGCTCTAAAGCTCTTAAACAACCTCCTAAGCTTGCTCCACTTGTTACTATTATAACGTTCTCTTTTTTAGCTCTCTCAATCACTTCATCTCTGTTTTTATTGAATGCCTTATCCTCTATATGGCAGTGGGCATCAACATATTTTATATCTTTCAAAATTATTCACCTTTCATTATCCTCAATTAACTTCTTTAAAATAGCCATTCTTACAGGAATTCCATAAAAACTCTGCTTGAAATACTTTGCTTGAGGCAAATCATCAACGTCATAGTCAATCTCATCAACCCTTGGTAGTGGATGCATAATTATAAATTTCTTTCCTTCAACATACTCTCTCTTTATCTTATAGCTACCTTTAACCTTTTCATACTCATTAGGGTCTGGAAATCTCTCCTTTTGAATTCTTGTTACATATAAGACATCAACATCCTCATCTAAATCATCTAAGCTTTCCTTTTCATAGAATTTTATGTTTTTAGCTTTTAAATCTTCAATTATATCTCTTGGCATCTTCAACTCTTTCGGAGATATAAAATACATCTCAACGTTATCAAATAAAGAGAGGGCATAAACCAAAGAATGAACAGTTCTTCCATACTTCAAATCTCCAACAAACGCTATCTTTATCCCGTCTATTCTGCCAATCTCTCTCATTATTGTGTATAAATCCAAAAGAGTTTGTGTAGGATGTTGATTACTTCCATCTCCAGCGTTTATAATTGGAACTTGAGAATATTCAGAAGCCAATCTTGCCGCTCCTTCAGATGGATGTCTTAGAACAATTATATCGGCATAGCCACTTATAACTCTAATCGTGTCTATCAAACTCTCTCCCTTTGCAACAGAAGAGCTTTTTAAATCAGTCATTGTTATAACATCCCCACCCAATCTTTTCATGGCTGTTTCAAAACTCAATCGTGTCCTTGTTGATGGCTCATAAAAAACAGTTGCTAATATCTTCCCTTCTAATAACTTCAAAGGCCTCTTTGTATTTAAAAACTCCTCCATCCTCTTAGCCTCTTCTAAAATCTCTAAAATTTCCTCTTTTCCAATATCTTTCATTGAAATTAGATGCCTCATAACAATCCCTAACCAAAAATATATATGACTCTTGTAGAGTAATAATAAATTAAGAAGTTTATAAAAATTTTGGAGAGAAATATTATGTGTCCTTCAAAATAACAAATTAATAACTTAATAACAATTTGTTAATTTACCCTTCCTCGTTATGCTCGGAGGTGCTAGTGATATAGCAAAAAATCGAACCAAAATGATAATTTCTATTAGTAAATTTATATAAATTTTTGATGAAACTTTTTCTAAAAGTTTCATAGGAATAAGGGCAAAGCCCTATGCTTATAAAAATTTTTGGAGGAAAAACTTATGGAATTAATCCAAATAGTTGGGGTTATATTTGCATTATTTGCATTGTCAAGAGTTGTGTTGCAATTAAAGAGGAGAAGTATAAGCTTTAATGAAGGATTGTTTTGGATTTTTATTTGGAGTTTAGTTGTGATATTTTTAATATTCCCAGAATTTTTTGGATATGTTGCAGAATTTTTGGGTGTTGGAAGGGGAGTTGATGCACTTATGTATATATCGATAGTTGTTCTATTCTATTTAATTTATAGATTGTATGCTAAGATTGACGCCTTGGAGAGGCAGATAACACACATAGTTAGAGAGATTGCCATAAGGGATAGATATGAACCAAAGAAAAGAGATTGAGTTGTTAATGTATGATGTTCTGCCTTATATGGCAAATATAGAGTTTATTAGAGAGTTATTTGAAAATGTTGAAAGCTTAGAGGAACTTGAGCAGAAAGCTAAAGAGCTATTGGAAAAAGAAACTGATATAACCAAAAAAACAGATTTAAAGATATTACTTGAGAAGATTGAGGAGAGAAAGAGTAAATAATTATTCCTTTTTCCTATATCCATGTTCAAAATCCTTATCATAAAGCTTTGAATATGCATAGTACTTCGGATTTAAAACCTCTCCAACAATAATTAGGGCAGTTTTTTTAATTCCTTCTTTTTTAACCTTTTCAGCTATATCCTTCAAAGTTCCTCTAATAATTTTCTCATCATACCATGAGGCATGATATACAACAGCCACTGGAGTATCTTCTTTATAACCTCCCTCAATTAGCTCTTTAACAACTTTATCAATCATTGAAACGCCTAAAAAAATAGCCATTGTTGATTGATGGTTAGCTAAATCTCTAAGCTTTTCTTTTTCTGGCATTGGAGTTCTTCCCTCTGGTCTTGTGATAATAACCGTCTGTGAGACATCTGGAAGAGTTAACTCAACCTTCAATGAGGCAGTTGCCGCAAATAAAGAACTAACTCCTGGAATTATCTCAACATCTATATTATGCTTTGCCAATTCATCAATCTGCTCCTTTATAGCCCCGTAGATAGAAGGGTCTCCAGTATGAAGCCTAACAACCTTTTTTCCTTCATTAACTGCCTTAACCATAACCTCAACTATCTCCTCTAAGTTCATGTTTGCACTGTTGTAGATTTCAGCGTTCTTTTTGCTGTATTCTAAGAGCTTTTCATTAACTAAAGAGCCAGCATATATTATGACGTCAGCATCTTCTATAGTTTTTTTTCCTTTGATTGTTATCAACTCTGGGTCTCCTGGCCCTGCTCCAACAATTATAACTTTTCTATCGTTATTCATTATTTCTCCTCTTGTTCTTGTTTTACCTTGCTCCTCCTCCACCGCCACCAAAACCTCCTCCTGCTCCAAATCCTCCACCAGAACTCATAGAGGAGCTTGCCACAACAGAACTGTAAGCGTTATTTATATGGGAATACATTGAATTGTATGCAATATAAACTGCTGGGGCAATATCAACCTCTGGAATATTTATATTTAATGATTTCATCGCCTCAACAACCTTATCTCCAACTCCTAAGGCAGTTCCATAAATAAGCCATTCCTTCCAAATTGATATATCCTCTGGAGAGTATTTTTTAATCATTGCTAAATCAGATAAAAAGTTTTTAAATGCCTCCCATTCAAGTTTTTCTTTATAATAATCATCTTTCCATCTTCCAAATAGAGATTTTGGAGTTAATATCAATATTATGTTTTGTATAACCAAAATGATTGAGAGATAGAATACATCCTTAAGTGTTGGGTAATAATTAGAGTAATTCATCGATATTCCAAACAAAATTAATGTCAATGTTATGAAGATTACCAAAGATATCCAGAGTATATCCTTCCCTTTAGTTTCTAAGAATCTTTTTGTTAATGTTGAGGAAAACAGAGGATTGTTCATAATTCCATTAATCTCATTCCATAATCTTTTAATTTCATATTCATCAGTCCAATGAGAAACAGCATTTTCAAGGTCTTTTGGATTAAATTCACCATTTTTAGAATGTCTAATTAAAAAGTTCATAACCTCTTTTTCATAAATATCTAAATTATCATCTCTCTTTAAGATTTTTATTTTTATGTCTTCACCATCTTTTATTATTTTTATGTATCCTCTATTGTGTAAATCTAACAAAGTGGCATAAAATCCATTTTTATCAAATTTCCCAACTTCTCCGTTAAATATAAGATTAACAATCCATGGCTTTCTATTTTTGTTTGGAACATAGCTTAGATACTCTGGGACTATATAAGATTTTTCTTTCCCAAATCTTAGATAGATAAGGTAGGCAATCAGTGGAAACAATAAGATTGTAGCTATTAATAGATATTTTAGGGCTGTTATAATGTAGTTTATAAGGATATATCTTTTATAGGCAGATATTGTCTTTTCTTCAACATTTTCCATATATTTAACAAATCCATTAACGCTATTTGGTTTTAAAAGCATTTCAACTTCAATTGGTTCATCCTCTGGGCTACTTCCCTCAATAACATATCCAATATCTGTTTTATGAACTTTGAATGTTGATGGATAGACAAATAGGTTTAGTATGCTACTATTTCTATCTATTATATTAATTTCAACGTTTTTATAAGGGAGATGCTCATCTGCAAGCTTTAAATTTATATGATAAACCTTATTATCTGTTTCAATTGGTGGATATATAATGAATTTGTATTTTGTTGTATAAATTCCAGCATCATATCTATAAGGATTATAAAATCCAACTTCATTTATTATCCCATATTCATATACAAGATTTTTTACACTCTTTTTTATCCAAGTATTATTACTAAAAACAAAAATATCTCCCTTATAATCTACAACATATCCTATCATATCTTTTGATGAAGCAGAGAGATTTAAAACCTCCACATAAGGCACATCTAACTTGCTATTATAAACTAATGGGACTTTCCAATCTCTATATAACATTCTATATCTTTTATTTTCCAAGATTTCATAAGTATAGCTCTCCTCTAATGTTAAATTTTTTTCAATATACAAATTTGCCTTATAGTTTTTAATGTCAATATTGGTATAGTTCACTCCATTAGATGATGTAACTAAAAAAGCTCCAACAACTCCAACAACAAAAACAAAGATACAAAAAATAATAATTTTCTTCTCTTCTCTCATAAAAATCCCCTAAAATTAATTTAAAAGTTAATCTTAGGCCTTTCGTATATCTCCTCTTCAAACTGTAGGTAATCCATCTTTCCAAATCCAAACATACTGGCAATAATGTTTGAAGGGAAGGTGTCTATTTTAGTGTTAAATTCTTGAACTATGTTGTTGTAAGTGTACCTATGCCTTGCAATCTCATCCTCTATCTCTTTTATTGCATCCATTAGCTCTTTAACTGTCTCAGAGGTTTTTAACTCTGGATAGTTTTCAACAGCAACTAAGATATTTCCTAAGATATTCCTTGACTCTCTGTCAATATTTTGTATATCCTCAGCAGTATTGGCTTTTAGAACACTACTTCTCAACTCAGTTATTTTTGTTAAGGTTTCCTTTTCAAAGCTTGCATAGCTTTTAACTGCCTCAACAAGTTGATTAATCATGTCTAATCTCTTTTTTAAAGCAACCCTTATCTGCCCCAATGTTGCTTCAGCCCCATTTTTTAATGTTTGAAATCTGTTGTATATTGAGATAGCATAAATCACAATACCTAAAACAATCAATATAATAATTAAACCAACAACAATTAGTAATAATGACATAATTTCACCAAAAAATTTAAAATTTTTATAATAGCAGATTTGCCATCAACTTATATAAATGCTTTATTCTTTTATTTTCCAAATAACTTCCCACAGTTTATATATTAAAATTTATAGAATTATATGTCTAAAGGTATCAATATCCAATAACAACATTATTATTATATTTCTGCGAAATTTCTATTCAAATTTGTAACCGCAAACCTTGCAGAAGTTTTTTAAAATCTCACTTCCATATTCTGTGTGAGCAACCTCTGGATGGAACTGAACCCCATAGATTGGTTTTGTTTTGTGCTTCATCGCCTCAACTCTGCAAATATCTGAGTGAGCTAAAATTTCAAAGCCCTCTGGGACTTTTTTAACCTCATCTTTATGTGAAGCCCATGCATTAAACTCTTTTGGAACATTTTTGAATAAATCATTCTCTTTATCAACATAAACCTTTGTTAATGCGTATTCTTCAGCTTCAGCTCTTCCAACCTCTCCACCATAAGCCAAAGCAATAAGTTGATGCCCTAAACAAATCCCCAATATTGGTAGCTTGGCATTTAAGGCAATATCTATGCAATTTTTTGCCTTTTCAATATCTGGCCCTCCACTTAATATAATACCTTTAATCTCTTCATTACCTTCAATCTCTTCCAATGGAGTAGTGTTTGGAATTATTTTTGAGCTAACTCCAATATATTTTAAGCTCCTGTATATTCTATGAACATACTGCCCTCCGTTGTCTAAGATAACAATCATTCATATCACCTTTAGTTAATCCTTCTTGGGCCAAGTTATCAATTGAGGAACTTCTGGAAGCTTTTCAATCTTTTTCTTTATTATTGGATGCCAGTCATCAAAATCAAAACCATATTGAGCTAAATATCCAACAACCCATCTTGTTATTCCATATCCAGTGCATCCAGTCCAAACCTTCCTACCCTTATAGTCCTTAATTCTAAATCCTTCAACGAAGTGTGTTCCATGGACATTTGCTGATGTAACAGCAACTCCCTTTCTCTCATCCTTTATGTGTGGTAGCCACAACCTCATCTCATACTTTGGCACATCTGGGAACTCTATTCCTCTATCCTCTTTCTTTCTTCCCTCTAAATAGAATGGGTCATCCCCAACCTCAACCCAATATTCTAAATCAAGCTTTTCAGCTAATTTTTCAGCATATTTTAATGTTTTATCTCTTGTCTCTTCAACAAACTCTGGACTTCCAATCCAAACACACTCCACCCTTAAAAATTCATTAACTCTATCTAAACCTCTCGCTCCTCCTCCCTCCCATCTGTATGTCCATCCACTTCTATCAAAGAACATTATTGGTTTATCAACATCTATAACCTCCCCTTCAAAGAATTGATAGAACGGCTCACATTGAGCTGGGGCTAACACATAACCTGGGTCTCTAAGTAGAGTTTTTAATTTTTCAATTGGAATCTCTTTCTTAATCATCATCTCATTTACAAACTCTTTAAAAAGCTCTGGCTCTCTCTTTGGTGGGCACACATAATACATTCCCTCTGGCAAACCTTCTAAGTATCTCATCTTATACATAATTTCCAATGGGATAAGTTTTGGGAATAAACATTCCTGAAATCCAATTTTTTTAACAACTTCTTCAACTATCAACTCCTCTAAAACCCTAAATAATGCTGTTATTGGTGGAGCATAAAACCACTGCCCTCTTCCAGGGAATTTTTTAACCCATCCAAGTTTTTCAGCTACATCTGTTGGATCTTTGTCAAAGGTTATTTTTCTCTTTGCCTTATATTCACTAACTATTGTTCCTGGTGGAATCTTACAAACTTTAAATGTCAAATCCTCTTCTTCTTTTTCTAACTCTGTTTTTACAAACTTTATTGCTCTATCAATAATGTTTCTTTTTAGCTCGCTTTCTCCAATGTCTTTAAATGTCAATATAATTTTGTTTCCTTCAACCTTTGCCTCGCACTCTGGAACTTTAATGCCTTCTAATTTTTTAGCTTTATCTTCATCTGTTTCAATTGTTATTACATAATTATCTATTTCAATTCCTCTAACTCCAATTCTAAAGTTTCTTCCTAATTTTTCAGCTAATGGCTTTCTTAATCTAATTAAACCTTCATGGGCTCTTGTGTAAGTCCCAGAGACAATCTTTAATTTTAAAGTGTTCCCTTCAAACTCATAGCTTTTTATTTTTGATGCCTCATCTTCTTTTCCCTTTGGAACTCCTCTTAAAAATATGCTATCTGCATTTTTTAAAATCTCCTCTACAACCTTTTTTGCCTCTTCACTTAACTCTTTACTAAATATTATCTTTCCATCTAAATCAAAGGTAAGTTTCATTTACTATCACCATTTTTTGTTGCTATGAAAGCTCGAGCTTCAGCTCGGAGAGGGGGTCAGCAATAACATTTTTATTGTTTTATCCTAAATAGTGAATGGTGATAATTAGGTATTTATGTTTTATATTGTGTTTTTGAAAACGTAATTTAATTTAAGATTATCCATTTTTAGATTCTCTTAGAATATTTCCCTCAACGATATAAAACATTATCGCCCCAAACAAAACAATTGAGAAATATGATATTAAACGATATAAAATAAGGACTGCAAAAGCTCCACTATAATCTATATTTTTTAGTTTCAATATATAAATTAACGCATATTCTACAATTCCCAATCCAGAAGGAGTTATTGGAATTGCTGTTAATAATGAAGATGCCAAATCAGAGAATACTCCAAATAAGATTTCTAAATTTAGATTTAATGCTAAAAATATAAAATAAATAGTTAGCCCTTCAATAAACCATCCAACAAATGACAAAATTATTAAGAGAGGAAGGGTGTTAAGTTTAACAGCCCTTAAACCTTTTTCAAAATTCATTAAAATTCTCTCTATTTTATTATTTTTTAAATTTATCTTGCTATTAACTAATAAAAAACCAAAAATTAAAATGATTAAAAACAATATGATGATAGTTCCCCATTTAATTGAATAAAGAATTTCCTTTGGAATATCTGACTTAAATGATAAGTAAGCAGAGATAAATAACAAACTAATCATTGCTACTAAATCAAAAATTCTTTCAATAAAAACCGTCCCAACTCCCAATGATATTGATTTATTTGTTTTCTTTTTTAATAAATACCCTCTATAAATGTCCCCTAACTTCGCTGGAACTAATGAATTTACGAACATTGAAAGATAATATATTACAAATGCATCTTTTAATTTTAAATCAATGTCAGTATTTTTTAAAAAGATTCTCCAACGGTAGCTTTTAATTAAGATTGAAAGATAAAACATTGCTACTGCAAAAAAATAATAAAAAATGTTCGTGTTTTTTAAGATTAATATTAATTTATCCAAATCTATCTTTGAAAAGATATATAGAATTATTCCCAATGAAAGGATAAAAGAAACTATTGTCCTTTTATTTAAAATTTGCCCTTTTAAATCCATCCTATCTCCCTAAAAAATACAGTATCGTCGGAAATATTAAAACGTTCATCATATTTGATAAATTGGAGTTACTTTTTAATGCCAAAAGCCCTATGCATATTGAAGTTATATAAACAGCAATATGGTGGATTAAATAAGTGTTGTAGCTCCCAATAACTACCACAAGTGAGCAGAACATAATAAAAAACAACGATAAGAATTTAAAATTAACTTTTCTTATAAAAATTAAAAGATACTTTGATAACTTTAACAAGATAATCAAGGATATTGTGGAAGACACCAAAATAGAAAATATTGCTGTGTTTATATCAATATTGGCATTTAAAAGTTGTATTGCCCTCGCAACTCCACTTCTTCCAACTCCGATAAAAATCACCGATAGAATTGAAAAAACTTCGTTAGATAAGATGATACTTCCCTGAGACACTATAAAGTTCTTTAAATCCTTCTCATTTAAAATCTTACTTAAAATATAATTTAACTGGCTCCCACTTATTCCTGGTAAAAATATTCTAAAAAATCCAGCCACAGATGCAAAAAAGGATGACTTTAAAAACTTTAACTCAAATTCTGGGATGGTTATTATCTGACTTTTTATTTTGTATATTTTTAAATTATTTATAAGTAGAGGAATCCCAAACATCCCCGTAAATATGGCTGTTAAGGTTATATTAAATGCCTCACTGCAATATAATACGGCAATTCCAAAAATTCCTGATAGAAATATAACTAAAACCTCCCAGATTGATTTTGCTGTAAAAATTTGATATATAACAAAAGCAATTAAAATAAGAGGAATAAATATTTTAATCGAGCAGTAAAATGCTTTAACATTGAAATGCAAAATTGATATTAAAAATAGAGATATAATTATTGAAAAAACAACTCCCAAATAACTCCCAAATCCTGCTAAAACTATTCCTTCATAACCATTTCCGTTTAAAGTTAATTTATGCATAGGAAGAGCGGAGACAGCAGTTTCATCATCTGGAACTCCTAAAAAAGCAGATGGGATAAAATTTATGAAATAGTGGGCAATAACTAAACCAATTAAAAATGGAACATAATTGTTAATTCCAAAATAAGGCAGAATTAAGAATGATAAAGCAACAATGTTATTTGGATGAATGCCTGGAAATAAACCAGTTATAGTTCCGCAGATTATGCCCAAAATTAAATATGGAAGGTTTAGCATTGTTTCACTTTTTATTATACTTTTAGTTACTATAATCACTTTCAGGTTATTTTATATCTTATTTATTTTTTAACTTTAACATAGGTTAGTATATAAATATATAAACAAGATTTTAATTATAAATATTATAAAGTATGTGAATCGTTAAATAACTGGTGAGTTAAATGGACATACTTTTATTTGTAATAGTTTTGTTTTTAATCTACCTAATAAATCCACTAAAAGATGAAGAAAAAATTATCACAACTCCATTCGTATCTATTTTTTATATAATTGGAACATCGTATTTATTATCATTTTTAAGTATTCCAATGTATAAAATATTATATATTCTCCCGTTACTTTTAATAATTATACTGTTAATATTGAAAGGCAATCTAAGTATAAAGTTATTCTTCAACTTAAACTTAAATTTAATAAAGTCTCTAATTTTAATATTTACTCTATTATGTTCATTATTCATAGGTTATGCCATATTTCCAAAATATCCATGTGAGATGTGGGATTCCCAATTCCATATGTTCAAAGTTAAAGCTATAATGATAGAAGATTCCATATTCTATAAAAATCAAGAATATATCAGATATTGGCACTATCCATCAGGATTTCACTCTTTTGCCTATTTTTTAGCATCTGATGTTAAGGATATACCTACTACAATATACTTTATAGAAATTTTTATAATAATGTTGTTTGTTCTCTCCCATTATTATATTGGAGAATGTATAAAAGAGGGGATTGGGGTTTATACTGCTTTATTTGTTCCATTAAACTATGAGTTTTATAGAATATTGTTAAGAACGATATATCCAAATGCATTAGGATATTGCATATTTTTGATATTGATTGCCTTTTTGTTGAGATACAAAAGCACAAAAAATAATATTTACCTTTATTTCTTCAGTTTTGGAGTATTTAGCTTAATATTTACACATACATTTCCATTTTTAATGTTAATTTTATTCCTAGCTTCATTAATATTCTGGGACATTATTTATAAAGAATACAGAGACATGCTTAACTACATTAAATTTTTTTCCATCTCAATACTTTGCTCTCTTGTAATTATACACTTCAAGCTTATCAATGATGTAATATCCTACTCTAATACTTCCTATGTTGTCAATAATATAAATCTTTACAAAGTATATATTGTGATTATTTCAATATTTTGTGGTGTAGGGACATGCACTTCTACTAATATAGCCATAGCTTTATTATCTAATCATCAAATTTCATTTTTCCTTTTTATAAAGTATCTTTTAGTTTCATCTATCTATATAATATTGTTCATCATTGGGACAATTTTCTTAATAAAAAATAGAAAAGGGTATTTTGTGTTTTATATTTTGCTTATGATACTTTGGTTACTAAATAACCAGCTTATAGGATTTAAAATACCATTTTTCAGTGCGTTATACAATTCTATAAGATGGCTCTATAATTTTCAAATCTTAATGCCTGTATTTTATGGTTGTGGTTTGTATTATATAACAGAAAGAACAACCTCTACAAAAAAGAAATTTTTAATTATTGCTGGTATCATCATTTTGTTAGGTTATAATGCTTACACAATATATTCCACTCATCCAAAATTCTATTGGAAATTTTATTTAGTAGGAAGTGATGAAATAGATGCATTCAATTTTATAAATAAAAACAACATATCTAACGAATTATTTTTAAATTTTGGACAGGATAGTGGGCAATTCCTCCCAATATTTACAAATAATAAATGTGTTTTTTGTTGGGGAAATTATAATAAATTCAATAATGTTACAGCAAATGAAATAATCAACTATACTTGGCATAACAACTACAATAAATTTATTCATTTTTGCAAAACCAATAATATAAGCTATGTTTTCATCTCAAAAAATCTTAAAATAAATTATAAATTCTTCGAAAATAATAGTTACTTTGAAAAGATATATAGCAAAAATAACATCACAATTATAGAAATAAAATAAGATATATTCTAAAATTTTTTAAATCGCCATTTTAAAAGGGTTAAAATTGCATCAACTCCATCTCTCCATCGTATTTTTTTACCTTCTTTTAAAGTTCTTGGATAGTAGCTTATCGGCACTTCATAAATCTTATAGCCCTTCCTCAAAATCTTTGCAGTAATTTCCGGCTCCCAATCAAATTTATCTCCTTCAGCATTTATCAAAATATCTTTTAATTCTTTATGAAATACTTTATAACATGTAGGTTCATCAGTTAAAAATGTAAAATAAAGCAAGTTTGTAACTAATGTTATTACCAATCCCCCAATTAAAAATGATAAATGTGAAAATTTATTCCCCATTTTTCTTAATCTTGAACCATAAACAACTTTAGCATTTCCTTCTAATATTGGTTTTATTAGGTTTGGATAGTCATTTGGGTCATATTCCAAATCCGCATCTTGAATGATTATTATATCCCCTGTTGAATGTCTAATCCCTAATTTTAATGCACTCCCCTTTCCCCCATTTTTTTATTTATGAGTATAATGTTTTCGTTAGGATGATTTTTTATGAATTGTTCGACAATTTCTTTCGTTCTATCAGTTGAACCATCATTCACAACGATGATTTCTTTTTCTAATGGTAATTTTACATCTAAAACCTTTTTTAAAATTTTTTCTATAGTTTTTTCTTCATTGTATGCTGGAATTATGATAGACACCCTCTTTATGTCTGAACCCATTTAATCCACCTTGATTTTATATAGCACAGCTATTTTATGTCCATTATAAGTATAATTCCAAACTTCAACCAAATATTTATTTAAATCAGGCTTCCAAGGATTTGTAAAGTTGTAATAGTTTTGTGGAGAGATTATAAGGAGGTGGTATTTTCTAATGTAGTTATTTCTTGCTGATGGGTCAATCCAGAAATACATTGGGATATATTTCACGCCATATTTATCCAAATACTTTCTGTTTTCTTTTGTATCATAAGTCATTAAAGGGTCATAAATCCCAACTATTCTACCATTATTATCAAATTGGAACTCTGAATTTATCCAATTATAGTCCCAATACAGATATGTTATGTGGTATTTTTTTATCAACTCTAATTTTTTCTTTGTATCATTTCCATATAATATTACTGCTGCATCCATATCTCTTTGAGGCAAATTCATATATGGGTCATTTTGTTGGGCCCATCTATTAACCATAACCTTCCTTCCGCTAATTGCATTTATTACAAAGCTTAACTCCTTTGTAGATAGGATTACATCATTTACATTTGTATTTTTTAATAGATAATTTTGTAAAGAAACATACATTTCAGGCATTGGGTATTTTCCAACATTTGCCCATCTATCATTATTTACATAATTAACAAATGCATAACTGGAGTTTGCAAATAATATAATGAATAATAAACCAAATACTACAACTTTTTTATTTAATTCGTTTAAGTTAAGATTTTCTTTTATGTAGTTTAATCCATACAATCCAACAATTATCGCAGTTACCCACAAATAGAACCAATGCATGTAAGTTGGAATAAAGTTTATCTTCAATAATGGCTCAGTTATGAAATAGCAAAATGTTGCAAATATTGCACCAATTCCAAATATTTTTATGAATTCTTTTAATGTATCTTCTTTTGATGTATAAAATGCATACAAACCAATCCACACTAATATAGAATTAATCAATCCTCCAATTGAGCTAAAATTAAACAAATATGTTTTTATCGTATTAAATAAAAAGTTTATTTGCACATCTAATCTCCCAAAGTCAATAATATCCATATGTAATCTATCATAAGGTCTATGCAAATGATAAATAAATATTGGCTTATACCAATAGAGCATTAATATGGGTAATGCAATTGCTCCAAAAACTCCCCAATTTTTGATATTGTCTTTTAGATAATCCAGTATTCTATTTTTATTTTTATAAATCTCATAAATAACAAAGGTTAAGATTATTAAAGTTGCCCCAACAAATGCAACCATGTGAGATAATGTTAATAATCCATAAATAAATCCTAATAATGCATAATAAATTATTTTTCTTTCTTTAAATGCCAAATATAGAGTAAGGATAAATAACGGTAGCATAATTTGATGGGTAAAGTTTGTGTATTTTAGTATAGGATATGCACTTACTCCATTTGCTAAAACTACTCCAATTAAAGCTATCCAATCATCTTTAAATAAGACTCTAAATAGATAGAACCATATAACACTCGCTACAATAAATAACACTATTGAGAAATAAAACATTCCCTCCATTGTATCTAAATTAAATAAATCACAAAACTTAGCACATATATATGCATACAATGGGAGATAACCAGGCATTCCTCCAAGCATTGAAGAACTCTCTAATGGATTTCCTCCTTCCCTAATATGCCAAATAACCCCCATCTGATAGTAATAATCTCCACCGTATATTGGAGACGGCAGAGATTTAAACTCCGAAATCCCGTTATATTGCATAAACACTCCAAGAATAATATATAAAACTAATAATAAAATTGGTATTTTATGTTTGATATCCATAATCTCCCTCCATATTTGCTTTAAACTATAAAAGTTTTTTGCAAAACTTATTAAAATTAAGAAAGGAAAATTTGAACGCTCCTTTGGATGGCGTTCATAAGTGTCTACTTATTCAAGATATCTGCAAAAACTATAATAGCCTTAAATTTAATATTCAAATTACAATCATATTTAAAATTTTAGTAAAGATGTAGCCATACTTTCTTTAAAGAAAATCTTATAAACATAAAAAATTGCCTTATTTATATCAAATGGTGATAAAATGTTATTCAGATATCAAATAAAAACAAATAAAAGAGAAGAGTTGGTGGATATAACTCCTCAAATAGTTTCAGCAATCTCTGAATCAAAGGTTAAAGATGGGATAGCCGTTATCTATGTCCCTCACACAACTGCTGGAGTTACTATAAATGAAAACGCCGATCCATCAGTGAAGCATGATATAATAAACTTTCTTTCTCATTTAATCCCAAAAAATTGGAATTTTACACACTTAGAGGGAAATTCAGACGCCCATATAAAAAGCTCTTTGATTGGATGCTCTCAAACCGTTATTATTAAAGATGGAAAACCGCTATTAGGAACATGGCAAGGGATATTTTTTGCTGAATTTGATGGACCGAGAAGAAGAGAGTTTTATGTAAAGATATTGGCTGATAAAGAATAATAACTATATTGTTGTGATACTATGAAGGATTTTATCATAAACAGGCTAAAAAAATTTACCATCGAAGATTTAATGAGGTGTATTTTAGGATTGCAGGAGATTGAAATAAGAGTTTATTTTGACCTTTTGGAGAATGGAGAAGGAAGTGTGTTGGAGATAGCTGAAAGAGTTAATAGAGACAGAACTACAGTGCAGAAGGCTTTGAGAAGCCTAATGAATTGTGGTTTAGTTAGTAGAAAAAAAGTAACAGAAAAAGTTGGGTATAAATATATATACAACGCCGTAGAGTTAGATAAAGTGAGCGATATTATTGAAGAGTTGTTGGATGATTGGTATCAGAATGTTAAAAAATGGCTTAACTATTTTAGAGAAAGCAGAAATGAGAAAAATTATTAAAGCTATTTTAATAAAAGTAAATTGATAATAATATCGCTATGAGGTGGGAAGTATGAAAGTTATAGGAATAAGTGGTAGTCCAAGACCAGAGGGAAATACAACCTTATTAGTTAGAGAGGCTTTAAATGCTATTGCTGAGGAAGGAATTGAAACAGAATTTATATCATTGGCTGATAAGGAATTAAATCCATGTATTGGATGTAATATGTGCAAAGAGACAGGAAGCTGCCAAATAATTGACGATGTTGATGAGATATTGGAAAAGATGAAAGAAGCCGATGGAATTATTCTCGGCTCACCAGTTTACTTCGGAGGAGTCTCAGCTCAGTTAAAGATGCTGATGGATAGGTCAAGGCCTCTAAGAATAGGCTTTCAATTAAGAAATAAAGTTGGTGGGGCTATAGCAGTTGGAGCAAGTAGAAATGGTGGGCAGGAAACAACAATTCAACAGATACACAACTTTTTCTTAATACATTCAATGATAGTTGTTGGAGATAATGACCCAACTGCCCATTATGGAGGAACTGGTGTAGGAAAAAGTCCAGGAGATTGTAAAAATGATGACATTGGATTAGAAACAGCAAGAAACTTGGGTAAAAAGATAGCTGAAGTTGTTAAGTTAATTAAAAAATAAAATAATTTGAGTGTTTTTGAAATTTTATTTTATTTTTGTTCTTTTTCTTTGTAAATAAAACTAAATTACGTGATAGCATGATAGATGCGAAAACCAAAGTTATTGGATTAATTGGGCATCCTGTAGAGCATTCTTTCTCACCAATTATGCACAATGCTGCTTTTAAAGATAAAGGATTAAATTATGTTTATGTTGCCTTTGATGTCTTGCCAGAAAATTTAAAGTATGTGATAGATGGGGCTAAGGCTCTTGGAATAGTTGGATTTAATGTAACTATTCCACACAAAATAGAGATTATGAAGTATTTAGATGAGATAGATAAAGATGCTCAACTAATAGGAGCTGTGAATACAATAAAAATAGAGGATGGGAAGGCAATTGGCTACAACACAGATGGTATTGGGGCGAGAATGGCTTTAGAGGAAGAAATTGGAAAAGTTAAAGATAAAAATATAGTTATATTTGGGGCTGGAGGGGCTGCAAGGGCTGTGGCATTTGAATTAGCAAAAGATAACAATGTTATAATAGCCAATAGAACAGTTGAAAAAGCAGAAGCATTAGCAAAAGAAATTTCTGAAAAATTAAATAAGAAATTTGGTGAAGAAGTTAAATTTAGTGGGTTAGATATAGATTTAGATGGAATTGATATAATAATTAATGCAACACCAATTGGAATGTATCCGAATGTTGATGTTGAACCAATAGTTAAAGCAGAGAAGTTGAGAGAAGATATGGTGGTTATGGATTTAATCTATAATCCGTTAGAAACAGTTTTATTGAAAGAGGCGAAAAAAGTTAATGCAAAAACAATAAATGGGCTGGGTATGTTGATATATCAAGGAGCAGTTGCGTTTAAAATATGGACTGGTGTAGAGCCAAATATAGAAGTTATGAAAAATGCGATAATTGATAAGATAATTAATAAAAAGTAACAAAAAAGCAAATTAACAAAATTTATTGGGATATTATGGGAAATAAAGAGATTAATATTTTAAAAATAAGGGCAAATCTAATAAAATATGTAGATGTGGAGGAAATTGAGGATTTACCAAGAGTTAAAGTCAAAAGTGTGGAAGAATTTCTTGAAGCGATTAGAGTTCTTGGAAAGCAGGTAATTTGTAGATATGTAGATAATATTGAGCAAATATTTTTCTTTGTAGATAATGGAGTTATATTTTACATCCCTTCTGATGGATTTAAAACATTATTTGACTTGATTAATGCAAAATCTTTAGGGCTGAGTGCTGAGGAGTATTATGAATACTTGGAGCTTGGAGACATTGAAGAATATAAAAAATACAAGTCATCCGGATTTAAATCTATAGAGGAGTATAAAAAAGCTAAAGAACTTGGATTTATTGGTGGGCTTGAAAAACTTGTAAAAGAAGGTATTGCAAGAAAAGTAGATGATAAATATTGCATAGAATACCTCTTTTATGGAATTTTAGAGGAAGAGACCTTTTCAAATGATGCTGAACTCTACTATTTTGCAATAGAAAAGGGTTTCAGTGATTTTGACGAGCTATTTAATGCATTAAAGGCAGGTTTTGGAGATGCTAATGAATATAAAGATGCCTTAGAAAGAGGATTTAAGGATGCTTATGAATACAACGATGCACTAAGTAAGGGGTTTAAAGATGCAGAAGAGTATAGAATAGCAAAAGCTATAGGAGTTGGTAGCAAAAAGGAACTTGAAGAATACATGCAGCTAAAGAGGATTTGTGAAAACTTTGGATTGGAAACTTTCGAAGAGGGATATTTATTGAAAGTTTTGATGGATATGGAGCTTGATGGAGAAATAACATTAAAAGATTTATACAACAAACTAAAAGAAAAAGAAAGGTTGATGAAAATAAAAAAAGATATGTTAAATAAGCTTGCCAATATTTCATCACCTTCATGGTATTCCACAAGATTCACAACAGTAGATGATTTAGAAGAATATTTAGAAAATAGCGAGATTATCTCTTATCTTGGAGAATATCTTAAAGAGGAAAAAATATTTAGAAGAATTTATCCACCAAAACCATCAAGAAGAATCGTTATCATAGATGCCATAAGCGTTTTAAATAATATGCATAACCTCTCACCAAACTCTGTAGAAAGCCTAATCAAAAAGATTAAAAATGCTGGATTTAAGAATATTATTACAGTGATAGATAAGGCAACATACTATAAAATCAGAGGAAAAGATATCTGCAGATTTTTAGCTAACGAATGTAACATCAAAATTAGTGATTCAGAAGATGAAGCTTATAGCCTTATAATTGAATACATCAAAAACTTTGGTGCTTTAGTTATAAGCAATGCCTCATTTAAAGATTATGTAATAAAAGACCCAAAACTATCTCATAGAGAAATTAAAGAGTATATTATCCCATTCACAGTTGAAAATGGGGAGATTAATTTGGATATTGAGTTATTGAGAAAGTTATATACTGAATTGGTTACAAAAAGAATTGAAAAGATAAAAGCAAATGTGGTATCATGAAGGTGAGGATAAGGGATTTTATAGAAACAGTTGAAGGATTGTATTTTGCTGTAAATACTTATTGTCATCCAGAAGATAGAGTTTTTGCATTTTTAAGATATGTTCCTTATGAGTTTGTAGATTTTGAGATAGAAGGGAATAACATTAGAGAGATTAACGGAAAAAGATATGTAAAAATGGCTGAAACTCATAAAGCTTACAAATTTTTAAAAGAGAAATTCAATAAATATTTATTCTATGATGAAATAAACAATGTTCTAATGCATGCTATCCCAAAAGAAGATGTTAAAAGGATACTAAGACCAAAAGATAGATTAAAAGAGATTATTAATGAGGAAAATAATTTAAATGAATTAGAAGAGAAGTGTAGAAAATTGGCTTTAATCTTGGAGGATTATGGGGTTCCAATTAAAAGTATGGGAGTTAGTGGCTCTCTCTTATTAAAATTGAATAGCAAAAATTCAGATATTGATTTTGTAATTTATGGAAAAGATATGCATAAAAAAGGAAGAGAAGCATTAAAACAGGCATTTGAAGATAATAAGTTAAAACCTCTGTCAGACAATTTTTGGAAGATAGCCTATAAAAAGAGGATTAAAGATGGAACTTTAACCTATGAAGAGTTTGTATTTTATGAGAGGAGAAAATATAACAGAGGAATTGTAGATAACACGATGTTTGACTTATTATTCACAAGAGAATGGGAAGAAATAGATGAGAAATATGGAGATAAAAGATACAAAAACTTAGGTTTCATAAAAATAGAGGGAAGGGTTTTAAACGATGATTTTGCCTTTGATAATCCTGCAGTTTATAAAATTGAGTGCTATGATGATGAGAATATAAAAGAGGTTGTTTCATTTACTCACACTTACGCTGGACAGTGCTTTAATGGAGAGGAAATTGTAGCAAGAGGGAAGTTAGAAGAAGTTATTAATAAAAATGGAGAAAAATATAAGAGAGTTGTTGTAGGAACTACAAGAGAGGCATTTAATGAATATATAAAATTAAGGTGATTATCCTGAACACTACCATTCCCACTGCTACAATAAACTCATTAATAGAATATCTCAATCATCGTAAGAAGATATTGGAAGCTATGATTAAAACATTTGAAATAAAATATGGTAGTTTAAAAAATTGAAAGAAAAAATTGAAGAAGAGGGCGTTCCTGAGGATGACCACACTATTTGGGATGATTTGATAGTGTGGGAAAATCCTGACTCTGAATTGAAAAAATTAATAACATTCTTGAGGGGTTAAAGATTTAATAAAAGATTTACCGAAATTGTTAGACTATATTGATAAGTTTATTTTAAAACATGAGTTATTGAAATAGGGGCTTAATATGATAATTGAAACACCATCAAAGGTTATACTATTTGGAGAGCATGCAGTTGTTTATGGTTATAGGGCTATATCTATGGCTATTGATTTGACATCAACCATAGAAATTAGAGAAATAGATAGAAATGAAATAATTTTGAATTTAAATGACTTGAACAAAAGCTTAAGGTTGAATTTAGAGGATATAAAAAATATCAACCCAAATAACTTTGGTGATTTCAAATACTGCCTTTGTGCAATAAAAAACACACTAAATTATATTAATATAGAACCAAAAACCGGATTTGAGATAAATATTAGCTCAAAAATTCCAATAAGTTGTGGTTTGGGTAGCTCTGCCTCAATAACAATTGGAACTATAAGGGCTGTTAGTGAATTTTATGATAAAGAGCTCAAAGATAATGAGATTGCAAAACTTGGCTATACAGTGGAGAAAGAAATCCAAGGAAAGGCGAGTATTACAGATACCTCAACAATAACCTACAGAGGTATCTTAGAGATAAAAAACAACAAACCCAAAAAAATAAAAGGAAATTTTGAAGAATTTTTAAAAAGCTGTAAATTTTTAATTGTTTATGTTGAGGAAAGGAAGAAAAAAACTGCAGAATTAGTTAATGAAGTTGCCAAAATTGAAAATAAAGATGAGATATTTAAAGAGATTGATAAAATTATTGATAAAGCTCTAAAAGTAAATAGCAAAGAAGAATTTGGAAAATTAATGACTAAAAACCATGAATTGTTAAAAAAGCTAAATATCTCCACCCCTAAAATTGATAGGGTTGTTGATATTGGAAATAGATTTGGTTTTGGAGCAAAATTAACTGGAGCTGGAGGAGGGGGTTGTGTAATAATCTTAGTTAATGAAGAGAAAGAAAAAGAATTAATAAAGATGCTAAACAAGGAGAATGTAAAAATTTTTAAATGTAAGATGATAAATTAACGTTTCTCTTTTAAATATTCAGCTAAATTCCTTCTAACTTCTCCAATAGTAAAGCCCCACTCAATAGGGATGTTATCCTTTTTATTCAAAATCTCAATTAAGTGAGCAACTCTCGGCAATCTCAAATTTGCCTTTCTTATTGTCTCAACATCACTGAAAACTTCTTTTGGTGTTCCTTCTTTTAGAATTTTCCCGTCATACATAACATAAACCTTATCAGCATACACAGGAACTAAATCAACGTCATGCGTTGAAATTATTATAGTCATTCCTTTTTTATTCAAATCGTATAAAAGTTTCATTATCTTTGATGCTCCAACAGGGTCTAAACCAGATGTTGGTTCATCTAAGACAATAACCTCTGGTTGCATTGCCAAGATGCCAGCAATTGCTACCCTCTTTTTCTGTCCTCCGCTCAAATGGTGAGGAGGTTTGTTTTCAAATCCTTCCATTCCTACTGCCTTTAATGCCTCTCTAACTCTTCTCTCAACTTCATCCTTAGGCAAGCCAAGATTTAAAGGTCCAAAAGCTACATCTTCTTTAACTGTGGGGGCAAATATTTGGTCATCAGGATTCTGAAAAACTAAACCAACGGTCTTTCTAACTTCTATTAAGCCTTTCTTATCATATTTTATTGGTTTTCCTTTTATTAAAACCTCCCCCTTCCATGGTTTTAAAATTCCATTAAAATGTAGAAATAGAGTTGATTTTCCTGCTCCGTTAGGACCAAGTATAGAGACCATCTCTCCTTTTTTTACTTTAAGATTTATGCCTTTCAAAACCTCTGTTCCATCAGGATATCTAAAATATAAATCTCTTGTTTCAATCATATACATTTGTTTCACCTTAAATTTTTATATATGAGGTTATATTGAAATCCTTTGTTAAATATGCCAATATTATTAAAAATATATCAAATACTGCAATAAATAAGATATATTTGATTGATGGGTTTTCTATCTCATGCAATAATCTTAATTTTCCATCATAACATCTTGACATCATTGTAATATTTAGTTTTTCTCCTTTTTCCCATGCCCTGATAAATAAATGAGCGGCTAAAGCCCCAAGTGAATTATAGGCTGATTTTAAGTTTGAAGTGCCCAATCTTGACTCTTGGGCAAATTTCATTGTTTCATACTCCTCATATAAAACAAAAATATACCTGTATATTAGCATCATCATATCAACAACGACATCAGGCATCTTCAACTCTCTAAATATGTAAAATAACTCAACCATTGGTGTTGTAAAAGCCAAAAACAACATACTACTAACTCCCCCAAGCATTCTTCCCAATAACAAAAATCCCAAATCAATCCCGTCCTTATATACAGGAATTCCAAATCCAAAGATGTTTATTTTAAACCACTCAACTGTTCCAAATAAAAAGGCAAACATTATTAAATTCAATATTCCAAACCCTAATGGAACTCCTATAAACACGGCATAAATTTTCTTAGGAATTTTTGCCTTAAATAACAGTATGAGAGAGATTATAAAAAATATCAACAATGGGACTATTGCTGACTGTGAAAAAACAGAGATTAAAAGTAGGGATAGTGAAAATATAACCTTTAATTTTGGATTTACATGTCTCAACTTATTACTAAAAGCAATATTATCAACGGTGTTGTGCTTCATAAAATTCACCTTAAAAATTTTAAAATTAAAATTTAAGATGCTAAAAAAGATTAAAAGATTTAAGCAGTTATTTCTCTTTTTGCCTTATAATATCCAACATAGTACCCAATAATTATTGCTCCAATTGCTGCCTGTAAGGCAAATAATAAACTTTCAATTTCTCCACTTGGTGGCTCCCATATTGGATGAAACCATGGATGATATCCTGTCTCTTCTATTGTCTCAGTACCTATATCATCAGAACCTTCAAAATACCCTTCTTCTTCACCTTTACCTGCATACATTATTAAAGGTAAGGCAATAATTAAGGCAACTAAACCTAATAAGATTATATGTTTTGTTTCCATTTACTCACCTCCTGCGGGAGAGGGGCTTAAATATGGTCTTAACTCTTCTTCTGGAACTACTCCCAACTTTAACAACAAGTCAGGTCTTAGTTTCTTAATGTAATCCCAAATTATAACTGTTAATAAACCTTCTGCAATTGCTAATGGGACTTGAGTGTATGCATAAATTACAATAAATTTAGTAAATGCTGCTGTGAATGAAGGTATTGGGAATGCAATTGCTAATTGAATAGCGGTTGTAACGTAAGTTAGCCAATCTCCAAACAATGCCGCAAAGAATATTGCAATTGAAGAGTTTAAGCCTGCTTTTATACATAACCTATATGCGATAACTGCAGCAGTAGGTCCAACAATTGCCATTGAAAAATCATTTGCTCCAAGTGTTGTTAAACCTCCATGGGCTAAGAATAACGCTTGGAACAATAGAACTATAGCCCCTAAGACAGCAGTTATAGGAACACCAAATAACACTGCCCCTAAAGCATTACCACATGGGTGAGAACAACTTCCTGTAACTGATGGCATCTTTAAAGAACTTAAGATAAACATGTATGCCCCAGATATTGCAACCAATGGCTTCATTTCTGGACTTTCTTCAAGCAGTTTTTTTAGTTTAATTACTCCATAAGCCATTACAACCCCGGAGACAATCCACCAAAATGCACACCACATTGGGGGAAGATATCCTTCCATTATGTGCAAGCTATCACCCCAAAATAAAATTAAAGGAAACTTAACAATTTTACAGTATTCTTTATCTTATATAAATTTAACGGTGTTTTATTAGTGGTAAAATAAGCTTTAATTGTATTATTTTTAACGAATTTTTTAGTTTTTTATTATTTTTTATTATTACTTTTAATTAAAGACATTTTTAGTATTGATTAATTTTTCTTTTTTAGTAATAAACTATTTAAATAGTAAGGCATCTTAGATAATACTAAGTATTACTAGATTAGCAGATATATAAAAAGTAGTTATTATGGTGATTTTCGTGGAGCTAATATACACAATCACAGCATTCATACTCGGAATGTTGCATGCGTTAGAACCAGGACATGGAAAGAGTGTTGTAGCAGCCTATATCTTAGGAACAAAAGCTGATTTAAAAGATGCTATTTTATTAGGGGTAACTATAACGATATCTCACACAGCAGTAATATTCTTATTAGGAATTTTATCAATTTATTTATTAGAAAGTTTAAATGTAAATGTTGTTCATGACATGATGAGTGTTGTTGGAGGATTAATTCTAATTGCTGTGGGGATTTGGATAGTTAAAAATTATCTCCATCCACATGAGCATAAAGTAGATACAAAAAAGGGAATTATTGCTTTAGGATTATCGGCTGGTTTAGTTCCATGTCCAGCGGCGTTGGCAGTTTTGTTATTGTCAATAGCATCAGGAAATTTATTTGATGGTTTAGTTTATGTTGCAATATTCAGCATTGGATTGGCAATTTCATTAACTGGTTTAGCAGTAGCTTTTGTTGAAAGTAAGGAATTAATTAAAAAATACATTGGAAATAAAAAGGTATCAAAACTTCCTTTAATAAGTGGAGGAATAATTATATTGATTGGATTATACACAATCTCCCATCCAATTATAGAACATTTAAATTTGATTTAGCTTCAAAGAAAGTTTTAAATATAAACTAATATTATAAAATAGATTAAATCTAAACAGAATAATGTGATACTATGGATAAAAAGAAGATGTCAAAATTTGCCCATATAACAAAGGTTCATCCGTGCTTTAATGAAAAGATTCATGATAAAGTCGGAAGAGTCCATTTACCAGTAGCTCCAAAATGTAATATTGCATGCAAGTTCTGTAGAAGGAGTTTGGGTAAAGAGGCATGTGAGCATAGACCAGGAGTAGCTTTATCTGTCTTAAAACCAGAGGATGTTGAGAGCTATTTAAACAGAGTATTAAAAGATATGCCAAACATTAAAGTTGTTGGAATAGCTGGGCCTGGAGATAGTTTATTTAATAAGGAGACATTTGAAACCTTAAAAATCATTGATGAGAAGTTTCCAAACCTTATAAAATGCCTCTCTACAAATGGTTTGTTGTTAAATAAATACTACAAAAAATTGGCTGATTTGAACGTAAAGACTGTAACTGTAACAGTAAACGCCATAGACCCAGAGATTTTGAAGGATATAGTTGAGTGGGTTTATTATGACAAAAAAGTCCATTACGGCATTGAAGGGGCTAAGATATTGATAGAGAACCAGATAGATGGGATAAAGAAGGCTTATGATGAGGACTTAATAATAAAAGTAAATACTGTCCTAATCCCAGAGATAAATATGAACCATGTTGTTGATATTGCTAAAGAGTTAAAGGACTTTGTTTATATGCAAAACATCATTCCTTTAATCCCATTGTATAAGATGAGCAATCTAAGACCTCCAACATGTGAAGAGCTAAAAAAGGTTAGGGAAGAGTGTGAAAAATACATCCCACAATTTAGAGCTTGTAGGCAGTGTAGAGCCGATGCTGTTGGATTACTAAAAGAGAGAAAGATATTAGAAGATTTTCTTAATGAAAAAAACAAAAAACTCAATGTTTTTGAATTGAAGCACTTCTCTCATTAAGAAAAAATTTAATAATACAATTTCTTAACTCTCTCAAAGGCATTTTTTGATAATCTGTCTCTATCTATAGTATAAACTTCCATTTTTGGAATTATAACTCTAACTGCATCAACTCCAACCCTATTTAAATCCACATATATCAATTTATCAAAGCCAAACTCTGAAATCTTGTCTTTAATAAACTCCAAATCCTTTTTTAAATCATAACTTGCGTTGTTTGGCATATCAGATATAGATATCTCCTCCTCATACTCAAACCACTTTCTATGTATTCTTTTTAATATCTCATAAGGGATTTTTGAAGTAAATTCTTCTCTCAACTTAGCATCTCTCCTAAATCCATGTAATTGGGAGGCTCTACTTTGGGCTACTTCAGTTAAAGCCCTTAAGATAGCTATCTCTGGATGCAAATGGCAGCCAACACCAACACACAGCATCAATGGGTTTTTGCTTGAATCATCACTAACAGCAGCAACAACTGGAATCTCAAACTCTGATGTTAAATCTTTCAAGATTATCTCAACTCCAGCTTTTTCATACTTTTCAATCAACTCATGAATTAATGGATTTTTTGCATCCTCTGGATTTATTCTTCTCGGGATTTTTCTTGCTAAATCTGCTAAGCTCCACGCATCCCTCTCTATAACTTCCAAAGTGGCGTGCAAAATAGCTTCATCCAAGTTGTTTCCACTTGCTAAGCCGTTGGTGTTTCCTCTAAACAGCTTTCCAGATGTTGGATAAAAAACAGCATCTGCTGGGATATCAACAACTTCATTATTAATAATATCAATACCTTCAACCCATTCCTTAACGTTTTTGTCAGCATATTGAGGCAGTATTAAATCCTCAATGTTTATTGGGTTGTCTGCCTTTTCTTTAACTTTATTTTTATCATAACCTGCTGAAAATCTCTCTATTGCCTCCATGCATGCAGAGACCTTTGCTTGAATTTCAGTTGCTCCCTTTCCATAGTGTATGGCAATCCCTTCCTTCCCATCTATAACAACTCTCCTCTTTAAATAATAAACAGGGATATTTACTTTATCTAAATGCTGTATATTCTTAATCTCTATTGTTTCTATCTTTTTTAATGCCTCCTGTATTTTTTCGAAGGTCTCTTCTGGTGAGCAAATTCTATAACTTGCTAATGTATATGCTATATCCATGTTAAAAACCTCTTAAAAGTTTTAAATTAAATCAATCAACTGTATTGGCTTACTTAAATGCCTTCTTGCAGAACCTGGCACTTCATAAAATCCGGGTTTCAAATCTCTCTCAACTTCTATCTTTCTAATTTCATCATAAGCAATAGATTTTTTACATTTTTTGCATTTGTAACCAGCTTTTTTACCCTTTGCTTTCAATGTTCCTCCACAGTATGGGCATCTCTTATCCTTAACAAACTTTTTCTCTAACCTTAAGATTTTTATCTTTTCAATATTTATTCCTAATGGCTCTTCTCTAACAGTTCCATAGACAGCTATATAATCCCCAACTATAAGCTTTCTTATAATGTCTCTAAATCCTTTTGTTGGCTCGTAAGCTACACAGTCGATTTCTCCAGTTCCATCTGATAATCTGAATATTACATGCCCTCCTTCTATGTCTCTTGGCTCTTCTATAACTTTACCATAAACAATAACTCCAGTATTTGGATAAATATCTTTAATATTCATCATTCTCAAATGCACATCTGTGCCGTGATTTGTTTTAAAAATCATAAACCTTTCCGGTTTTTCTCCTTCAATCATGTTCATAGCCTTTATTAAAATTTCAGCATCAATTCCTCTAATTCCAAATAAAACAGGACATGGAGTATTTGGTGTTATTAAAACCTTATTGTTTTCATAATCATAGTTGTCAAATGTATAAGGGAATGTTTCTTTATCCATTTTTATAACACTATTTTCATCAATTTCTCTCTTCTTTCCCCACATCTCCTTCTTTCTGTAAGCTAAAAGCTCGTAGGTATAAGGTGGAGTTGATGATATAGCCCCTAAAGCTCCAATTATCCCTCTGCCCAATTTATACTTTATAAACTCCCCTCCAACCTTTAAAATGAATTTTTCAGCATAATCAATGCTAACAATATCATAGAGAACTTTTTTATAGTAGTAGTTGAGCTTTTCCCTATTTTCTTTATATTTTGTTTCATCCAAAAATACAATACCTGGATTTGTGTTTTCACATTCAAAATCAGTATATTTTTCAACTAAACTAATTGTTATATTTTTAATCTCTTCCTTATCTTTTGAATACAGCTCATCTAATACATGTATTGCTACTCCTCCATTACCTCTTGTTTTATATTTAACCATTGGATTCATTCTAATGAGTTTTGGCATATCTACGCTATATCCATTGCCTTTTAACTCCTCTATTAATAACGTTGCTATATAGGTAGTGCAGTATTTATTTGGGCTGTCTGTGTCATCAATACCAATAAACATTTTGCATCACCAAAAAATTAATGATGTATATATACGCTTAAAAGTCCTGTTCAAAAAGCTTAAATAACTTTACAAATTTATTATTTGTGTTATTTAGGGATATATGTTGTTATGTTTGTCTCGTTGAATGTGTTTAGAATTTGATAAGGTTAATGATTAATTAGTATTTAAGGATTTAGAGGATTTAAATTTAATTTCTAAGGGTTTGTTGATTTAATTATTTGGAATGTTTAGATTTATTGAATTATTTAGATTTTTAGAAATTAAGATTGGATATTTAGCTAAATGGGATTTCTCTAACTAATAAGTTAAATTTTCAAATTTAGAAAGATAAAAATGCTCTATTTTATTGATGATGGAAAAGCTTATATAGCGTTGGGTTTATAAATAAAGGTAGTTATTTGCCCTTAGAAAAATATACCTCCGAAAAGCTTAAATATTAGAAGAGTGATTAAAATTATATTGTCGATGATTGCCCTGTTAAAATCAGACCTCTTGGAGGATGGAAACCTGCATCAACCGCTTCAACAACTTCTGACAACCTTAACGTTAAAATCAGACCTCTTGGAGGATGGAAACAGCAACGAATAGGGATAATCAGAAATTTTATAGCATGTTAAAATCAGACCTCTTGGAGGATGGAAACCTCCACAACGTGTTTAATGATGGTTCATCATACCTACTGTTAAAATCAGACCTCTTGGAGGATGGAAACACAACAATCAAAACCCAATAGAGCTTATCATGCAAGTTAAAATCAGACCTCTTGGAGGATGGAAACCTTTAATATTGGTGCGTCCGTCCTTTTGGGTTCTTGTTAAAATCAGACCTCTTGGAGGATGGAAACTAAAATTGTTTGATTGTTGGTGTTTCGAATGATAAATCTGGTTAAAATCAGACCTCTTGGAGGATGGAAACCAAATGGCTGGAACAAATGTTGCATATATTGTTCCATTAAGGTTAAAATCAGACCTCTTGGAGGATGGAAACAAAGATGTTCTAAAGTATGTAAGTGGTATAACAGATGTGTTAAAATCAGACCTCTTGGAGGATGGAAACTTTTCATCATAAACAGCAAAGTATAAAATTTCTTTAGGTTAAAATCAGACCTCTTGGAGGATGGAAACTTGAGTTTTTTCACTTCAGCTTTTACATTCTTTATGATTTGTTAAAATCAGACCTCTTGGAGGATGGAAACATGCATCTAAATGCATCATTACTACTATTATACATGTTAAAATCAGACCTCTTGGAGGATGGAAACGTTACCGTCTGGAGTTACTATTGGAACTTCTGGTTAAAATCAGACCTCTTAGAGGTTTTATTCTCTTTTTAAACCATTAAAATCAAAAGTAAAAAGCTATTTTTATTCTTAAACTCAGTAATACTCACACATCTAAATATACAACAAACTATTTAAATTAGTAATACCAAAAGAGAGAAAATCCCGAGAAAATTTTTCGACCAGTATTAAAAATTATTACAATTTAGATTAAAAAATCCTGAACTCTTTGGAGGATGAAAAGATTTTGTAGTTTTATAATCATGCTCTTTAAGATATGGATTATTTCTTTTTGCTTACTTTAATTTATATTCTCAAATTTATAAATTACAAAAACTTTTTATAACACTCTTAATATTTCAATAACAAACCACAAAGCCATGGAAGAGGGATAGGGTGTCAAATGAAGATTTAAAGCTAAAAGTAGCTAAGGAAGCCGTGAAGTTAGTTAAAGATGGAATGGTTGTTGGATTAGGAACTGGCTCAACAGCGGCTTTATTTATAAGAGAGCTTGGGAATAGGATTAAAGAGGAAGAGCTAACAGTCTTTGGAATCCCTACATCATTCGAAGCTAAAATGTTAGCCATGCAGTATGAAATCCCCTTAGTTACCTTGGATGAGTATGATGTTGATATTGCATTTGATGGAGCTGATGAAGTTGAAGAAAAAACCCTATTTTTAATAAAAGGAGGCGGAGGATGCCATACTCAAGAAAAAATAGTTGATTACAACGCAGATGAGTTTGTTGTTTTAGTTGATGAGAGCAAATTAGTTAAAAAGTTGGGAGAGAAATTCCCAATTCCAGTAGAGGTTATTCCTTCAGCCTATAGGGTTGTGATGAGGGCGTTATCAAACATGGGTGGAGAGGCAGTAATTAGATTAGGAGATAGAAAAAGAGGGCCAGTTATAACGGATAACGGCAACATGATTATAGATGTGTTTATGAATATAGATGATGCCATAGAGCTTGAAAAAGAAATAAATAACATCCCCGGAGTTGTTGAAAATGGAATATTTACAAGAGTAGATAAAGTTTTAGTTGGAACTAAAAAAGGAGTCAAAACACTAAAGAAATAAAATTAATTTAGCTTTCCCTTATCTTTTTATTTAATAAAGATACATAATAAACAAACGCCCCACTTGATATTGTGTCTCCCAAACCAACTGTAGATTTTGGTTTTTCAACATACCTCGAAGGAGATAAGGCTATTTTATAATTATCATCGTTAAACTTATCTGCAATCTCTTTTAATAAATCACCATACTTGTTGTGAGGAATTTTTAAACCTTCATATAAGTCATCTATTACCTTTATGTTCCCAAGTTTTGCCTTTGTTGATGCCAATATTGTAGAAAATTCCAAACATTCCTCAAGCTCTTCCTTAGATAGTGGATTATCAGCCCTACAAACAAATAATATATAATAGATAGTATGGATTTGGACAACCTCCAAGTTTTTAAACTTATTCAGTAAAATTTTAGCTCCTTCAATCACATCTTCAACTAAACTATCTTTTAAAATCTTTTTGCTTAAATCATCATAGCCCAAGATATGCAAGACATTGGCTATCTCTGTCTCATCCATTCCAACGCTCTCCACACTACTCAAAATATAATCAACAACCATCTTCCTAATCTCTACATTTGATATAGATGCAAACTCTAAGTGAGTTTTGATGTTTTTATTCTTTTTTAATAATTTTATATCTTCTTTAGCCCTCTCAAAGTAATATTTTGCTGTTTTTCCATCTTTATATAGCTCTTTAATTGCCTGATAGCCAGATAGAAATGCACAATCCACACTCTCTCCAATCTCTGGTAAAAACTGCCTGACGTCATCTCTTACTTCAATCCTCAAAGCTTCAGGTCTTGATGCAACAATAAACCTTGTAGATTGCTTAGCTACTATTTCCTCTCCATTCAACTTAAACTTTAGCCCCTTTTTAAACTCAAATATCCTGTTTATCTTTATTGGGTCATCTCTGTATGCTTCTCTAACCTTTTTTAATACAAGATTTCCATTTTCAACCAAAGGATAAAGCAGGTTGTCATAATCAACAAACATCTCTGCCTGTTTCTTTGATAAAAATGGAGTATAGACGATTATTTTATCTATCTGTAGGGTAGCCATTAAATTAGAAACAATCCCTGCCTGTCCCCCCATTCTCTCCTCATCATATTTAATTTTATCAAACCACTCATGTAACTTTTTATCATCCTTTACTGGAACCTCCGCCGGTTTTCCCGTCTTTATACTATGCACCAATCTTGCAACGAAATCTAAAGGCTCCTCAATAATTCTCGGATATTCTTCCATCCTTTTTATGATATCTTCATGATTAAATTCATCCACTAATTTTTGGACATCATTATCTGTTAAATATTTTATTGCATCTACGTTTGTGTTATATGCTGTAAAAAGCTTAGCTTCTTTTATTGTCTCAATGAATTTTTTTATTTCCATATTATCACACTCAATAAATAAAAAATTATAATTATGGCTGTTTGATTAATCTCCAACAAATTTTTTTCTCTTCTTCAACTGCTGGCTGATTGTAGGCATTTATATTATAAAGCTCCCCCATAAAACCAACTTGCATCTCATACATATATAGCAAAGCTCCCATAGCCATTTCGTTTATTTCATCAAGGGTTATTCTAACATTTGGGACTCCATTGTTTGTTAAAGCTATTTCTGTGGCTTTTTGCTGATGTTTAATAATATCTGAATATTTGCAAGAGATTTTCTCATCGTTTATGTCTTCAAATTCTATTTCCTCATCCAACCTATATTTTTTAGCGACTATAAACGTTATAATCTTGTCTTTCTTTCCATCCATATACAACTGTAATAAAGAGTGCTGGTCTTTAGCTCCAATTGATAATAGTGGAGTTATCCCATTTCCATTTTTTCCTAAACTTTCTCCAATAAGTTGTTTATACCAACCTCCAAAATATCTCAAGCTTTCAACATAGCTCATAATAACTGAAATATCCTTCCCTCTCTTATCATACAGATAGTGTATAACACCATTCAAAAGTGCAGGATTTTTTAGAATATCTTCATTTTGGCAGATTTTATCCATTTCCCTTGCTCCTTTCAGTATTTTTGATATATCAATTCCTAAGGAACATAGAGGGGCTAATCCAACAGCAGTAAAGACTGAAAACCTTCCAGGGACATTTTCAGGGATTGAAAATGTATCATAATTATTTTTATCTGCTTCTCTCTTTAATTTTCCACCGTTGGTGATAAAAACAACTTTTCCTTTAAATGAATTTAGCTTTTCAATCCTTTTTTTAATTAAATAGTAATTAACCAAAGTTTCCAAAGTGTTTCCAGATTTACTAATAATATAAATTATAGATTCGTTTAAATCAACTTTTTTTAGTATTGAGAGGGTTTTTTCAGGGTCGCTGTTATCTATAAAATAGGCATTATTATTAAATGGTGAAATTGCATAGTAAATAGCCATTGTTCCCAATATAGAACCTCCCATTCCCACAACTACAACATTTTTGTATCCATTAAGTGATTCATATTTATCTAAACTCTCATCATATATAGCCTCTCTAAATCCTACAACTCCATTGTCCAATTTCTCCATTAACTTTGAATATGCATTAGTAAAATCTACTCTACTGATATCTTCAAAGCTTATTTCTCCAACTTCTAACGCATTTTTGTAATCATAACTCAGCATATTTCCCCCCAAAACTTTTTAGTAAAACTTATAAAAAATGCTTATAAATTGCTCCACCAAATAAGCCTTTATATTTTCTTATAGATGGAGAGTTTTGCCAGCTTAAGTTTCTAAGCACATGGTAGTAGCAGTTTTTCATCATCATAGAGAGAGGGGCATTTTCATCGTAAGGATGCTTAGGGCATTTGTATCTTATGTATTGCATAAACATACATATCTCATTGAGTTTATAGAATGTCCAATTTAGTGCATGTTCAACCCCCCACATAAATCCCGCTTTATCTGGAACTTTAAATAAAACACCCGTTGCTTTGTCAAAATTTGGGTGCTCATAAGGATTTGGATGGAGAGGAATTATGGTATCTTTCAACCCTCCAGTTTCTGTAGCTATAACTGGAGTACAATATGCCATAGCTTCCATCTGCACCAAACCACACGGCTCCCAGTATGATGGCATAATTATCCAATCACTCCCAGCAAATACCAAAGACGAAAGTGGAAGGCTATAGCCTATCAACGCCAAGATTTTTCCGTCATATTCATTTGCAAGATTTTTTAGTCTCTCTTCAATATCCCTATCTCCCTTTGTTAAAAATACAAATCTTATATCATGTTTTTCTAACAACTCAGGAATGGCCTCAAACATAGTGTTAAAACCTTTTTGATGTGTTGCCCTTCCAACAAAACCAATCAATGGAGTTTCTATACCTCCATTTATTCCACCATAAACCTCTACATCAGTAGCCCATATTTCTTTATCAATCTTATTCCAATCTTCTACATACTCATATATCCCTTCTCTATAAAACCATGAATATTTTATCTTTGGCTTTATATCATAAGCATCCTCAGCTGAGTAAGGAGATATATAACCATAATTTCTCGGGTCGAGTTTGTTATTTGAGAGATTAAACATCCTCTCTATTATTTTCATGGGGTCATATTCATCGATATCTATCCCATTCAAAATCCCACAAAATGGCTTGTTATCTAAATATTTTTTTATATAAGGGCAGTTCTTTATCTCCTCAGCATGTGTGGGACTTACAGTATTAACAGCATCTGCATGTTTAATCCCTAACTCTAAAAATGTCATAACTTCCCCTTTATACTCAACTACCCCTCCCTTAAAAGCTTCGTTGTGTATAGTTAAAGTTGTTGGTAAATCTAAGATATCATTACATTTAGCTATAGCCAAACCACACATCCAATCATGTCCAGACACTACATCAATATCTTTAACATCATCCAAATAAGTAACAACCAAATCTGCAAAAATCTCATATTTAATAGGATCCCAAACGTTTAAGTTATTGACACTTTCATTACTAAATACAATTAAATCAACCCCTGTCGTCGGATGTTTTGTTCTCAAAACATCAAATGTAATTTTAGCCCCCTTATAGATTACAGTTATTTTCTTAATAACTTCATAAGGGATGTTAAAATACCTGTTATAATGGTTTAAAGTTAGAACAACTACTTCATTACCTTTCTTTAAAAATTTTGGCAAATCTCTCATTACATCCCCCAATCCTCCATAGGAGACAATAGGAGTTATTGTTGGAGCAAGAATGGCTATTTTCATGATTACCACATTTTATGTTTTATACTTATCACAATATTTTTATATTACCTATTATATAATTTAAAATATCTTATTGATTATTTAAACCTTACTACAACGTACAAGATATTATATGATGAGACTATGAAAATTGCTATGATAACTTGGGAATACCCCCCAAGGATTGTTGGAGGTCTGGCAATTCATTGTAAAGGGTTAGCTGAGGGATTAGTTAGGAATGGGCATGAAGTAGATGTTATAACCGTTGGTTACGACTTACCTGAGTATGAAAATATAAGTGGGGTGAATGTTTATAGGGTTAAGCCAATAACTCATCCACATTTTTTAACCTGGGCTACATTTATGGCTGAAGAAATGGAAAAAAAGTTGGGGATTTTAGGGATTGATAAATATGACGTTATCCATTGCCATGATTGGATGACACACTTTGTTGGGGCTAATTTAAAACATATCTGCAGAATGCCGTATATTCAATCAATACACAGCACGGAGATTGGAAGGTGCGGGGGGTTGTATTCAGATGACTCAAGAGCTATACATACAATGGAGTATCTCTCAACTTATGAATCCTGCCAAGTAATAACCGTAAGTAAATCTTTAAAGGAAGAAATCTGCTCTATATTCAATACCCCAGAAGATAAAGTTAAAGTTATCTACAATGGAATAAACCCATGGGAGTTTGATATTAATTTAAGCTGGGAAGAGAAGACAAACTTTAGGAGGAGTATAGGAGTTCAAGATGATGAAAAGATGATACTATATGTTGGAAGATTGACATATCAAAAAGGGGTTGAGTATTTAATAAGAGCAATGCCAAAAATCCTCGAAAGGCATAATGCAAAATTAGTTATTGCGGGTTCTGGGGATATGAGAAGTTATTTGGAAGATTTATGCTATCAGCTTGGTGTTAGACATAAGGTAGTGTTTTTAGGATTTGTTAATGGAGATATGTTAAAAAAACTCTATAAATCTGCAGATATTGTTGTAATTCCATCAGTTTATGAACCTTTCGGCATAGTAGCATTAGAAGCTATGGCTGCTGGCACACCGGTTGTTGTTAGCTCAGTTGGAGGATTGATGGAAATTATACAGCATGAGGTCAATGGAGTTTGGGTCTATCCAAAAAATCCTGATTCAATTGCCTGGGGTGTGGATAGGGTTTTATCGGATTGGGGATTTAAGGAATATATAGTCAATAATGCTAAAAAGGATGTGTATGAAAAATATAGTTGGGATAATATAGCTAAAGAGACAGTAAATGTCTATAAAATAGCTATGGAAATGATGGGACGATAGGTATTGTTTTTTAAGTTTGCTTTAAAGATAATATAAAATAAAAAGAATTTTAATATCTGAATACCATAATTATTAGATTTTTGGAGGGATAATATGGAAGACATGTGGGGAAAAATAGGAGAAACTGCTGGAAAAATATATCATCTATTAGAGGGAGGAGAAAAATCCCTCTCTCAGATAGAGAAAATCTTAAGAAAAGAGGGTTATAACTCAAATGTTGTAAAGATGGCTATAGGATGGTTAGCAAGGGAAGATAAGATATTTGTACTAAAAGATGACAAAAAGTGGGTAATTAAGCTGAAATAAATTTAACTATTTTTGGTGGTTAAATGAAATTCTTTAATAGAGAAAAAGAAATCAAAGAAATTTTATCAATCTTAGAGGGAGAGCCAAATTTAATTTATTTTATCTACGGCTCTATAAATTCTGGTAAAACTACATTAATAAAACATATCATAGAAAATAGACTAAATGATAATTACAAAGTTTTCTACATTAATTTCAGAACCTACTTAATATCAGAAAAGAGGGAGTTTATTGAAGCTATTTTCACCACTAAAAAAGATGATTTCTTTGAAAAAATAAAGGATAAATCAGAGGTTTTGAACTTAATAACTAAAGGAGCTAAGATTTTAACTGGTATTCCAATTCCTGAAATTGAATTTGGTAAACTATTTGAGGAGAAGATAAACGATGCCTTCCAATACTTAAACAGTTTATTGTTAGCGGTTAAAAAGAGTGGGAAAAAGCCAATTTTAATATTTGATGAACTGCAGATGATTAAAGACGTTGTGTTAAATGGGCAGAAATATTTATTAAAAGAACTATTTCAATTCTTAGTATCTCTAACTAAAGAACAACATCTATGCCATGTTTTCTGCTTAAGCTCTGATAGCTTATTTATTGAGTATGTTTATAATGCTGGAGAGTTGGAGGGGAGGGCTAAATACATTTTAGTTGATGATTTTGATAAAGAAACTACCTTAAAGTTTATAGATTTCCTATCTAAAGAAATCTTAAATAAAAAACTCTCTGATGAAGATAAAGAACTTATCTATAACTATGTAGGGGGGAAGCCGTTATACATCTACAATGTGATTGATGAGATGAGATATAGAGAGTTAAAAGAGATTTTAAATTCAATGCTTAGGGATGAAACTCAGAAGTTAAAGTATTTTTTGGAAGATGTTAAAGAGGAAGATGAAGAGCTTTATAAAAAAGTTGTTAAAGCATTAAAATTATTTAAAGATAATTACGAAGTTGAAGATACTGCAATAAATAAAAAAATTAGAGAGTTTTTAATTAGGAATAATGTTTTATTCTTAAATCCACAAAAAGGAACTTTAAAACCTCAAAGCTTTTTAATCTGGAATGCAATAAATAGATTGTTATAAAGCACTTCATGTGTGATTTATATGGGCGGAATCGTTGGGAACAATAGTTTATTAGCCAAAATTGGAGATTATGGGGAGATTGAATATCTTTTTTATCCCCAAGTTGGTTATGAAACTCATTTCTTTGACTCTGCATTAGCAGTTTATGACAAAAAAGTAAAGTGGCATTGGGATGAGGATTGGGACATCTCTCAAAAATACATTGAGGAAACGAACATATTCAAAACTATCTTAGAAGATGATAAAATTATATTAACTATTAAAGATTTTGTGCCGATTTCTCACAACGTTCTTATAAGAAGAGTATATATAAAAAATAAACTCGATAAAAAATTAAATTTCAAGCTCTTTTTTTACGAAAATTTGAGGATTGGTGAAAATCCAATAACAAATACCGTTAAATTCTTAGAAGATGGATGTATTGTTAAGTACAATGGGAAATATATTTTCTGTATTGGAAGTGATAAAAAAATAGATTCATTTCAGTGTGGAAATAGATACAGCAAAACAAGTGCTTATATAGACATAGAAAATGGAATATTAAAAGAGCATAAAGAGAGTTCTGGACTATTAACTGACAGTGCCATATCATGGAATATTAAAATTGATGAAAAAAGAAGTTTAGCATTCAACATCTACATACTTCCACAAAGATTTGATGGGGATTTTTCAATAATAACTGAACAACTAAGAATTATAATGAACAACAGTGAAAACATTAAAAATCTCTCAATGAATTATTGGAAAAACATTATTGGAGATATAAAGAGATTTATACATCCTGAACTTAGGCAAAATAGAGAGATATACTCTATAACCAAAAGGGCTTTAATGACACTTTTAATGCTATGTGATAAGGAAGGGGGGATTATAGCTGCTCCATCTTTACATCCCGATTACAGATATGTGTGGGGAAGGGATGGGGCATATATATCAGTTGCCTTAGATTTATTTGGTATAAGGAATATTCCAGATAGATTCTTTGAATTCATGTCAAAGATTCAGAATGCAGATGGTTCATGGCTACAAAACTACTACGTTAATGGAAAGCCACGATTGACAGCAATACAGATTGACCAGATTGGTTCTATATTATGGGCAATGGATGTGCATTATAGATTGAGTGGGGATAGGACGTTTGTTGAAAGATACTGGAATATGATAGAGAAAGCTGCCAACTATTTAAGGTTGGTAGCTTTAAACTTCACTCCCTGCTTTGATTTATGGGAGGAAAAGTTTGGAGTTTTTGCTTATACAATGGGAGCTATTTACGCTGGATTAAAATGTGCGTATAGCATGAGTAAGGCAGTAAATAAGAGGGATAAAGTTAAAGATTGGGGAAAAACCATAGAATTTTTAAAACATGAAGTTCCAAAGAGATTTTATTTAGAAGATGAGGAAAGGTTTGCTAAATCAATAAATCCTTTAGATAAAACTATAGATACAAGCATATTAGGTTTAAGTTATCCTTTCAATTTAATTGATGTTGATGATGAAAGGATGATAAAAACAGCTGAAGCAATTGAAAAAGCTTTCAAATATAAGGTTGGAGGGATTGGAAGATATCCAGAAGATATTTACTTTGGAGGAAATCCATGGATTATAACTACATTATGGCTGTCTTTGTATTATAGAAGGTTATATAATGTTTTAAAAGAAAAAGAAGATAACAGGGCAGATATTTATCTACAAAAATCCAAGAGGTTGTTTAACTGGGTGATGAAATACAGCTTTAATGGGTTGTTTCCAGAACAGATACATAAAGAGTTAGGGGTTCCAATGTCCGCCATCCCTTTAGGTTGGAGCAATGCAATGTTTCTCATCTATGTGTATGAAAATGATAATGTCATAATACCATAAATTAAAAATTTTTGAGATGATAGCATGCTAATAACGTTTAATTTTGAAGTGCATCAACCACATAGACTAAATAAGGAGATAAACCAAAATGGAGCCTCTCTTTGGGAGAAGTATGTAGACACAAAATTAAATAAAGAGGTTTTTAATAAAGTGGCTAATAAATGCTACATTCCTACGAATGAATTGATATTAGAGCTTATCGATGAATATGATTTTAAAGTTAATTACTCAATTACTGGGGTTTTTATAGAGCAGGCATTGGAGTTTAATGATTACGTGTTAGATTTATTCAAAGATTTGGTAAAAACTGGAAATGTTGAGTTGATTGGTGAGACGTATCATCACTCATTAACAAGTCTATTTGAAACTGAAGAGGAATTTATTGAGGATATTGAGTTGCATAGGAAGATGTATAAAGAAATATTTGGCTTTAAAGCTAAGGTGTTTAGAAATACTGAGCTAATATACAACAACAGAATAGCAAAGATAGCAAAAGATTTAGGATTTAAGGCGATATTTACAGAAGGTATTGAGAAAATTTTAGGTTGGAGGTCTCCAAACTACCTCTACCAATCTCCAGATGGTATGAAAATTATGCTAAGAAATTATAGATTGAGTGACGATATTGGTTTTAGATTTTCAGCGAGAGATTGGGACCAGTATCCATTGATGGCTGATAAATATGCTATGTGGTTAGCTTCAACCCCTGGAGAGGTTATAAACATCTATATGGATTATGAGACATTTGGAGAGCATCATTGGGAAGAAACTGGAATATTTGAATTTTTAAGATATCTTCCTATAGAGATAGCCAAGCATGAGCATTTGGAGGTTGTTAATGTCAGTGAGGTTGTTGATAGATTAGAGCCAAGAGGAGAGATTTATGTGCATGAATTTGCCACAATCTCGTGGGCTGATACTGAAAGAGATGTAAGTGCATGGCTGGGAAATAAGATGCAAAGAATATCATTTGAAAAGTTAAAAGATATTGGAAAATTCATAAAAGAAAACGCAGAGAAACTAAAAAAAGTTAATAAATTTGATGAAATATATAAGATGTACAAAGTTTTACAAACAAGTGATAATTTCTATTATCAATCCATTAAGGGGCTCAGTGATATGAGTGTCCATAACTACTTCAGCCACTTTGACACGCCTTTTGATGCGTATGCGAGCTATCTAAACATCTTATATGATTTTGAATACTATATAAAGAAAGAGTTGAGTAAAGCAGATGTTGATAAAAATGATAAATGGAAGGACAAACAAAAGCAATATGAAAAGAATGATGAGACAAAAAAGGAAAGTTTAATAAAGACAAATATCATAGTTGCAAACGACGATAGCAGTAAAACAGAAAGTATTTATAGTCAAAATGAAGAGGATAAAAAGGATAAAGAATATAATACTTTTGGAGGATTTATAATTGCATGAGGGAGGAAGATGAGAAAGGGAAAGTGTGTGATATTCATTATAGATGGATTGGGAGATAGGCCTAACGAGGAGGGATTAACTCCTCTAAAAGAGGCAAAAACTCCAACAATGGATAGAATTGCTAAAGAAGGGATTTGCGGTTTAATGAATGCTATAGATATTGGAGTGAGACCAGGAAGCGATACTGCTCACTTGGCTATTTTAGGCTACAACCCTTACGAGGTTTATACTGGTAGAGGACCTTTAGAAGCTTATGGTGTTGGCTTAGATTTGAAAGAGGGAGATATAGCGTTTAGATGTAACTTTGCCACTGTTGATGAAAACTTTGTTGTTTTAGATAGGAGAGCTGGAAGAATAAGCCCAGAAGAAGCTGAGGAGTTGGAGAAAGAGATTGACGGCTTGGAGATTGATGGAGTTAAGGTTATCTTTAAATCTTCAAAGGGATATAGAGGAGTTTTAGTTTTGAGAGGAGAAGGGCTATCATGTAGAGTTAGCGATGGAGACCCACATGAAGAGGGGGTTAAAGTTAGTGAGATAAAACCTTTAGATGATTCAGAAGAAGCAAAAAGAACTGCTGAGATTTTAAATAAATTATTAAAAGTAGTCTATGAGAAATTAAACAACCACCCAATAAATGAGGAGAGGAGGAAAAAAGGTCTACCTCCAGCTAATATAATATTGCCAAGAGGTGCTGGAGTAGTTCCAAAGATAGAGAAGTTTTATGAAAAGTATAAGATGAAAGGGGCTTGTATCTGCGGAACTGGGTTAATAAAGGGAATGGCTAAGATGATTGGTTTAGATATTATAGAGGTTGAAGGGGCTACTGGAACACCAAAAACAAACTTCATGGGTAAGGCAAAGGCTTTAGTCGAAGCTTTAAAGGAATATGATTTTGTCTTAGTGAATGTTAAAGGTGCTGATGAGGCAAGCCATGATGGTAACTATGAGCTCAAAAAAGAGGTTTTGGAGAAGATAGATGAAATGCTTGCCTATGTGTTTGAGCATATAAATAAAGATGAGGTTTATTTTGTTTTGACTGGAGACCACTCAACACCAATAGAGATGAAAGACCACTCAGCAGACCCAGTTCCAATAGTTATCTGGGGAAAGAGTGTCAGAGTTGATGACGTTACAGAGTTTAATGAATTTGCATGTGCTAAAGGGGCTTTGCATTGGATTAGAGGAGAGCATGTAATGAAAATATTATTGGATTTAACTGGAAGAAATGAGAAGTTTGGTGCTTAATTTTTAAATTTTATATTTTTATTTCATCTTGTTTTATCAAAGCTTCGATAACACTTCTTTTAACAGCCTTTGCTATCATCTCCCCAATCTTTGTATGTCCTCCAGTGTAATTAACCCCTCTACCGAATCCCTTAACAACAACTATATTGTCTGTTCCAGTCCCAGTAGCTTGAAGTTCTGGATGCTTTGTGCTTCTTATATTTAACTCTTGGAAGGCATTAGTTTTTGCCTCTGTAATGGTTATTATTGCCCTTGCCATAGCTCCATCGGTTAGATTAGCGTTTGTTATTAATATTATATTGACTGTTCCAACCTCTTCCTTAGGCACAATCTTTCCATCAACTATCTTGTAGGTTTTGAAATCCTTCTCTATATAATCTGCCTCTTCATCTCCCAACCTTATGGCATTATGCTTAGCTCCAGCAGTTGTTAAAGCAACAACATAAAACTCATCAAACTCCTCTTTTGCTACAGCTAAGTTGTCCATATTTGCCCCAGTTGATAACAAAGCTATATCCTCTTTTTTAATGCCAATTTTATTTAAAACTTGGCTTTCATAATCTTTATAGTTATGAACCTTATCCCAAAATGGAACTGGAATTGAGTGATTTCCTACATATTTGACCTCTTTAAACCCTTCTCTTGTTGATAAGACCCTCCTCCTATTTTCAAACTCTATTACCAAGGTTTTTGTGTTCTCAACATCATCTTCAATCTCAACTGTGTGAGGGATTTTGTAGGCTTTCCAATCATCCATCTCTAAAACTCTTTCTATCATGCTATTACCTCAAAAGCTCTCTTAGATTATTTATGCATAAATCTAAATCATTGATGCTCTTGTTCTGCAACTCTATCATCTTTATGGCGTTAATCTTTTTTAAATCTTTTTTAAAATTATTAAAGTTAATTTTTCCCTTGCCAATGCATAGATGTTCATCAAACTCTCCATTATTGTCATGAATATGGATATGAGCTATCATATCAGAGATTTTTAAAAAATCTTCAATATTGTTATTTAAAAAAGAGTGTCCTATATCGAAGGTTATTTTTAGCTCATCTAAGTTCTCAATAACCTCCTTATCTGGCTTTCTGAACATAAACATATCATAGGAGGGCATATTTTCAATAGTTATCTGAATACTAAACTCTTCTTGGATATTGTTTAAATCTTTTAAGCTCTTAATTAATGAATTCAATGCTTTTTCATAATCATATTTAAAGACACAGTATCCTGGATGTAAAACTATTAATTTGGCATCAATTTTAGTAGCTATCTCTAAAATATCTTTAACAAAATCTAAACTAACCTTTCTTATCTTCTCCCTATAAGAAGATAAATTTAAATCTGTTATAGGGCAGTGTAAGGTATAGTTTAAATCATAAGATTGAGCTAATTCAACATTACCATCTAACATAACGTTTAGATTCCCGTCACATCCTATTTCAACGTATTTAACTCTTTTCTCTAAAATCTCAAGGGCATCAGATAAGTTTTTATCGGTATCTAAAAACAAGCTTGTTGATACCCCCATTTTCATCTATTCCACCGTTTCCTGAAGATAACGCAAAATTCCAACATGCTTATAATCTAACAATATTACCAGGTATCTGAGTATAAATAATCTCACCCTTTTATCTTTAGTGTATAAGTATGATATCACATCCTTCCCTTCTTTTAACTGTTGTATCTTTAACACAGGTTCTATTTCTCCATTTACATCTTTTTCCTCTATTTCAACATCCTTTATATTACTAAATATATCGTATATTTTAGCGTCACCGTTCACCAATACCTCTATTACTAACCTGTATTCTATTTTTGATATCAATCCATCTTTAATACGTTTTTTAATAAATGTTAAAAATCCCTCCTCCCATTTAGCATCTTTATCTTCCCCTGCATTGTATAATATCTTTACTTCTTTTTTATTCAATAAGATGTAAAACAATTTCCTTAAAAAATTGTCTATTGGAGCTTTACCATAGATTGATGTCTCTGGAGCAAACCCCACCATTACACTACCATACTCTTTAGATTTGATGATTATTGATGAATGGTAGGTGATGTCCTCCAATGTAGATTTAGCAATCTCAAGAACTTTTTTGGGTAATTCTGCCCCCACGTCTTCAATATCTTCTACCCCCACCTCAATTGTCTTATCTACGAATTCAAATACAATTTTATCTTTATAAAGTATTATTTCCAGTTTTTCCCACTTTAATAATGGTTTTTCTAAAGTTTTTGGTGTGAGCAATATTCCTTTTCCTGAAAATCTTGCAATTTCTGAGGATTTATCTGTCATCCAATCACCTAATCTTCAAGAATATCAATTTTTAATTATTTCTTATTTTTATATTTATTATCGATATTTATATATTAACTTTTATTTTTGTTGAAAATGTAAGTTTCATAAAAACTATTTAAATAATCATATACTCAAGGGCATCATGTAAAAAGTATAAATACCCCTCTTCTAAATATAGTTAAAAAGGTTATAAGGTGAGACTTTGTTTTTAAAGAAATTAACAGAGGCAAGGATGGCATATACTTTTGATGATGTTTTATTAGTTCCAAATGCCTCATGGGTTGAGCCAAAGGATACTGATGTTTCTACAGATTTAGCAGGTTTGAAGTTAAATATTCCAATAATCTCTGCGGCAATGGATACAGTAACAGAAAAAGAGATGGCCATTGCTTTAGCGAGATTAGGCGGTTTGGGAGTTATACACAGAAACATGTCCATAGAGGAGCAAGTTCATCAAGTTCAGGCAGTTAAAAAAGCTGATGAAGTAGTTATTAAAGATGTTATCACGGTATCTCCAGATGATACTATTGGAGATGCAATAAATGTTATGGAAACATACTCTATCAGCGGATTGCCAGTTGTTGATAATGAAGATAAATTAGTTGGAATTATAACACACAGAGATGTTAAAGCCGTTGAAGACAAGACAAAAAAGGTTAAAGATGTGATGACTAAAGATGTCGTTTGTGCTAAAGAAGATGTTGAAGAAGAAGAAGCTTTAGAGTTGATGTATGCAAATAGAGTAGAAAGATTGCCTATAGTTGATGATGAAAATAAATTAATTGGTATTATAACATTAAGAGATATTTTAAAGAGGAGAAAGTATCCACAGGCTGCAAGGGATAAAAAAGGAAGATTGTTAGTTGCAGCTGCCTGCGGTCCTCATGATTTTAAGAGGGCTAAGGCATTAATTGAGGCAGAGGTCGATGCTATTGCCATTGATTGTGCTCATGCTCATAACATGAGGGTTGTTGAGAATGTAAAGAAATTTAAAGAGATGTTGGAGGGAACTGACACAAAATTAATTGTTGGGAATATAGCTACTAAAGAAGCGGCGGAGGATTTAATTAAAGCAGGAGCAGATGTTTTAAAGGTTGGAATAGGGCCAGGTTCAATTTGTACTACAAGGGTTGTTGCCGGAGTTGGAGTTCCGCAATTAACAGCCGTTGCCGAAGTGGCTGATGTCGCTAAAGAACGTGGAGTTCCTGTTATAGCAGATGGGGGAATAAGATACAGTGGAGATATTGCTAAAGCTATAGCAGCTGGAGCAGATGCTGTTATGCTCGGTTCATTATTAGCTGGAACTGACGAAGCCCCTGGGCAATTAATGGTTATCAATGGAAGGAAGTATAAGCAGTATAGAGGAATGGGTTCATTAGGAGCTATGACTGGAGGAGTTGGAGCAGGAGCTGATAGATACTTCCAATCAGCAAAAAGTCATATGAAACATGTAAAATTAGTACCTGAAGGAGTTGAAGGAGCTGTCCCATACAAAGGGGCTGTTAGTGAGGTTATATTCCAGCTAATTGGTGGTTTAAGAGCTTCAATGGGCTACTGCGGAGCTAAAAATCTAAAAGAAATGCAAGAAAAGGCAAGATTTGTAATTATAACACCAAGTGGACAAGTTGAAAGCCATCCACACGATATTATTATAACTAACGAAGCCCCTAATTACCCACTAGGTAAGTAACTTCTTTATACCTCCTCGCTTCGCTCGGAGATATCCTTGGGGTTTGAAAAGGGGAGAAGCCCTTTCGTTGAAAGCCATCCACATGACATCATTATTACCAATGAACCCCCTAACTATCCTTTAGGAAAATAATATTTATTTTTTAAAAGGGATGGTTATGAAGCCAATATTAATATTTTTAGGCATTATTTTGATGTTTATTGGATTTTTTATGATAACTTTAGGAATGATTCTGCCAAGTTCTCAAGAAAATTATAAAAAACAAGAAACTGAGGAGAATAATGTTGAATATTCTGGGATTATAATGATTGGGCCAATTCCTATAGTCTTTGGAAATTCCCCAGGTTTGATGATTCTTTCTGTATTAATAGCAATATTGATGATTGTTTGGATGTTTTTATTTGCTTTTGGAATAAGAATAAAATAAAAATTATTTTTCTAATATTTCAGTATCTTCATGAGAATATGGTGGAAAACTGCAACACAATATCTTTAAAGGGACATTACCAATATTTTCAATTTTATGGGGAGTTTCAGGAGGAATTAATATGGCATCTCCTTTTTTAACTTCAAATTTTTCATTACCCAATGTCATTAATCCCTTTCCCTCTAAGATATAATATATCTCTTCAGATTTGTGATGTTTATGTAATAAAGTTTTAGAACCTACAGGAACTATTGCCTCCGCTAAACTTTGTTTTACATTTTTATAAATGTTTGGATGCATTAATTCTCTAATTATTGAGCCATCTTTGGTAATGTAGGGCTTAATTTTGTCATATTCAGTTTTTATTATTTTCATGGTTACCATCCTAATTTGATGTAATTTTTATCTTACATGGATGCAAATTCCAGAAGGGATTCTCTCAATACCTTCTTCAGTTCCCAAAACAATACCATCAAAGTCAATATCATAAACTTTTCCTGTAATAACTTCATTATTTGATAAAAAGATTTTTACCTGCTTTCCAATGGTTATTGAGTATTTTTTATATTTTTTTAGTATCTCATAATCATCTATCTCTTTATTTTTGAGTTTTTCCAAGTAACTTTCAAATGTCTTTAGGAAATCATTGAATATCTCTACCTTATCAAGCTCTTTCCCAACAATTTCTTTTAAAGAGATTGCTATCTCTCTAATCTCATTCCTTATTTGATTATTCACATTTATTCCAATTCCTATAATCATATAATCATCAGTTAGCTCAGCTAATATTCCTCCAAGTTTTTTATAACCACCATCAACCTTAACCATTATATCATTTGGAAATTTTATCCCAAGCTCTTTATCTACATAGTTTTTTAATGTCTCAATGATACAAATAGGGACTAATAGATTCACAACTTTTGGATTATATAGTTTAGAATCTAAAACTATTGAAAAATACATCCCTCCTTCATCAGAATACCAAACTCTTCCCCATCTTCCTTTCCCATTATTTTGTTTATCAGCTAAAACAACAAAGTTTCTCTTTCCTTCTTTTGCTAACTCTTTAGCATAGTCGTTTGTTGAATCAATTTCACTTAGATGTATGATTTCCATAAATTTCCCCCTTCATTTTAAATATTGCCTACATAATATTTTCTGTTAGTTAGAATATTTATGAATTGTTATCTCTAAAAAATCTTAGATTTTTTATAAGTGAGAAAATGAAAGCATTAATTATTGATTGTTTAGCTTCTGGTGATGGAAAAAGAATTTTAGCAAGGGACGTTATTGGAGCTGGGCCGAGAACAGTTAAAGGTATTTTGCAGAATGAGGGAGTTGAAGCTAAGATAACACCAGTAGAAGATTTAGATATTAAAGATGCTAAAAAATACAATCTAATTTTTATTAGTGCAATGACTTCTGACTTTAAATGTGTTAAAAAATTAGTTGAAAGAATTAGATTAAAAACTAACAGTAAAATAATTGTCGGAGGGCCAATAGCTAATGATATAAACCTTTTAGAAAAAGTAGAGGCAGATATAAGCATAGTTGGAGAGGGGGAGATAACAATAAGGGAATTGATAAAAAAGGACTTTGATGCTGAAGATGTTAAAGGAACAACATATTGGGATTATAATGAAGATGAATTAAAAATAAACCCTTTGAGAGAGATTTTAACTGATTTAAAGCTAATAACTCCATCAACAGAAATTAAAGACTATAAAAATTACTTCTCTGCGAGAGTTTATGTTGAGGTTGTTAGAGGTTGTAGCAATTTTAAAAGACCCCTATTACTATGCACTAACAAAAAATGTAACTTATGTGAAAATGGAACATTAAAATGCCCTTTAAATATAAATCCTGGTTGTGGTTTCTGCTCCGTCCCTTCTGTCTTTGGATATGCAAGAAGTAGAGATGAAGAAGATATATTAAAAGAAGTTGAATCTTTATTAGAGGAAGGAGTTAAAAGAATAGTTCTTTCTGCCCCAGATTTTTTAGATTATGAAAGAGGGGAGAGATTAATAAATCCTAACTTCCCAGAACCAAACTATGAAGCAATTGAATCTTTATTATCAAATTGCAAAGATTTGGCTGATAAATATAATGCAAACATATTAATTGAGAATATAAAGGCAAATTTGTTTGATGAAAGAGTGGCAGAGATATTTAGCAAATATCTAAAAACCCCAATCTATATTGGTTGTGAGAGTGGGGATAAAGAGCATTGCAGATTATTAGGAAGACCTGCAACACCAGATGATGTCTTAAAAGCTGTTAAAATAGCAAAAAAATATAATTTAAAAGCTCAGGTCTATTTAATTTATGGATTACCTGGAGAAAATAAAGATACTGCAAAAAACACAGTTAATTTTATGCATAAGATTAAACCATATATTGACAAAATAACTGTCTATAAATTTAGACCTCTGCCGATGTCTGCATTTCAAAATTTTAAGCCAAATATTACCAAGCATTCTTTACTAATTAGAGAAACAGCCAATAAAATAAATTTAGAGATAAAGAAAAAATATGTAGGAAAAGTTTTAGAAGTTATAATATCAGAAAGACACTTTAGAAATAAAAGAGATGCTATTGGCTATCTTCCAGATAGCGGATTAATGGTTGTTGTTAAAGATGGAGCTAAATTTATTGGAAAAACAAAGAAAGTTAAAATAATTAAAGCTTATGAAAAGTATTTAGAAGGAAAAATTATAGGTGATTAATTTGCTTCCTGTTTTGTTATCTTTTGAAGGAAAAAAAGTTGCAGTATTTGGTTGTGGAAGTGTAGGAAAGAGAAGGGCTAAGAAAATATTAAAAAGTGGGGGAATTGTTGATATCTACTCTAAGGAATTTGATGAAGAAATAAAAAAATTAAAAGAAAATAATAAAAACCTAAATTTAATTGAAATTGATGTTGAAAGCTTAGACGATGAAGAGTTAAAAAATATTATAATGGGCTATGATTTCATAGTAACGGCCATCAATGATAAAATTAATAAAAGGATAGTTAGATTAGCTAAAGAGTTAAACAAATTTGTAAATTCCTCAACAAAGACAGAAGGAGTTAATTTTATCATCCCTGCCTATACAGAAGTTGATGAGGTAATATTTAGCATATACACAAAAGGAAAAAGCCCTTTAATAGCTAAGCATATAAGAATTTTTGTTGAAAACTATCTAAAATCAACTGACATAAATATGATGGCATATATGAGAGAGTTTTTAAAAGAGACAATTCCTAAACAGAGAGACCGAGAAAAAATATTAAAAAAGATTTTTGAAGATAAGAAATTTAGAGAAGAATTAAAAAGATTAATAGAGAAGTGGGAAAATGGAAATCATTGAAATTATAAAGGAGTTTAAAAAGGATATATTAACCATTTTAAAAGATAAATTGGATAGAGTCATTTTATTTGGAAGTTATGCAAGAGGAGATTATGATGAAGAGAGTGACGTTGATATTTTAATTTTGGTTAAAGAAATGCCTACTCTTAAAGAAAAAGAAAAAATTATTAAAATTGCTTCAAGATATTCGTTAAAATATGATATTTTAATTAGCCCAATAATTTACAAAAAAACTATAAGAACATCTTTTATTGATGAGGTTGAAAGTTATGGAATTGAAATATAAAAAAGAGATTAAAAAATTGATAGAAAAAGCAGAAAAATCCATAAAAGCATCAGAAAATCTTTATAATATGCGAATTTTATGATTTTGCTGTTTCAAGAATATATTACTCAATGTTTTATTGTGCTAAGGCTTTATTATTAACAAAAGAAATTAGCCCTAAAAAACATAGTGGAATTTTAAAAATGTTTGCAAAAGAATTTATAAAAACTAATGAGTTAAGTGTCGAATTGTTCGAATATATAACCGAAGCGTATGATTATAGGGCAAACTGCTGATTATGACGCAACCATTGAAATAAAGAAAGAAGAAGCTGAAGATTTACTTCACAAAGGACATATATTTTTAAGCGAAACCAAAAAATATTTAAAAAATATACTAAAGGGAGAGAATGATAATACTAAAAGCTGATTATAAGAAATACAACGTTTCTGAATTAGAAAAGCTTAGAATGGATGAAGAAAAATTTTATGAGACATTTGACAATGCCATATTATTACAAACATGTAACAGAGTTGAGATAATCTTTGATGCAGATAGCTTAGAAGAGATTAAAGGAATTGAAAATATAGATTTAGAAAAGTTTGATATTCTATTTGGAGATGAAGCAATAGAACATCTTTTTAGAGTTGCCTCTGGCTTGGAATCAATGATTGTTGGAGAAAACCAAATACTTGGGCAGTTAAAAAATGCCTATCTAAAAGCAAAAGAGAAAGGGAAAATTTCTAAGAAATTGGAGAAGATTATTTTAAAAGCAATACATACTGGACAAAGGGCAAGAGTTGAAACAAAGATTAATGAGGGGGGAGTTTCAATTGGCTCTGCGGCAGTTGAATTGGCAGAGAAGATTTTTGGATTAGAAGGGAAAAATGTCTTATTAATTGGAGCTGGAGAGATGGCAAATTTAGTTATAAAGGCATTAAAAGAAAAGAACATTAAAGCAATTATTGTAGCAAACAGAACTTATGAAAAAGCTGAAAAATTGGCTAAAGAACTTGGTGGAATGGCTATAAAGTTTGATAAATTGGAAGAAGCCTTAAGATATGCCGATATAGTTATATCAGCAACAGGGGCCCCACACCCAATTTTAAATAAAGAGCGATTAAAAAATGCTGGAAAGACAATTATTATAGATATAGCCAATCCAAGAGATACAACTGATGATATTAGAGAGTTGCCAGATATTTTTTTATTTACAATCGATGATTTGAAGTTAGTTGCTGAGGAAAATTTAAAGAAGAGGAAAGGAGAAATTCCAAAGGTTGAGATGATTATTTGTGAGGAGATGGAGCAGTTAAAAGAACTTCTTGATAAAATGAAATTTGAGACTGCAATAAAAGAACTTGGGCAGTATATTGAAAATGTAAGAAAAAAGGAAGTTGAAAAAGCGAAAAAGATATTAAAGAATAAAAATAAATCTGTTGAGGAAGTTTTAGAAGATTTTTCAAAGGCATTGTGTAAAAGGATAATTTACGATATAATAAAGATATTTGAGAATGTGGAAGATAAAGAGGTTTTTGAGTGCTTAGCCAAAGAATTTAAAAAACTCGGTAGTAAAAATAAAAATTAAATGTCTCTTTCATTTAGCTCTTTTATCCATTTAACATTACCTTTTAAAACAGTCCTTGCAACAGATACAAAATCAGAGTATCTTAGCATTTCCTTAGCTTTTTCTAATGAATCGATTGAGTTGTTTCCAATTATTACCTTATCACTAAATTCTTCTGCTAAGGTTTTTAATGAGTTTAAATCAGCATAAGGTTTTCCTGGATAAAAACAATCAACGTGCAATCCATCAAAATAATCTCTCACATAGTTTAAATTATCTATTAACTCTTTTAATGGGATGTAATTTAACCTTATTTTTAAAAAAATTGGTTTATTTAACTCTTTCATTTTAGTCAAAAATTCTTTCAGAAGATTTTTATTTTTCATTAACTCTTGCCCTATACCTAATGAAGTTATTTCCTTCTGCCTACAATGGCAGTTAAGTTCAATGACATCAGCATGTTTGGCAATGGTTAATAATTTATCATAAGCTTCTTCAACATTAACAAATCTAACATTAACTGAAACTAAGGCATTGCTTTCTCTTGCCTTTTTTATTTGCTCAATTATATAGTTGTTGAACTCCTCCAAATTTATAGAAAATTCCTTTCTTCCCCTTTTCTCTATCTCCCTACTTGCTTTATAAGTTGCAGTATCTAAATTATAACCACCAATGGTAACAATGGCAAACAAATCCTTAAATTTTTTGCAGAAATCCCCATCAGTAATGCCTGCCATTGGAGCTAAGACAACTTTTTTATCTAACTCATTTAATTCTTCTATTTTTTTGTTCATAGTATGTAATCACCTTTGTAATCCACATAATCTTCCAGTTGTTATATTTTGCTCTAAAAAGTCATCCTGCTTTAAAGTGCATACATTCTTATCAACCAACTTTCCTCTAATTTTTTCTAATCCAATATCTGCTAAGTTTGAGGCATCTTCAGCAGTTCTTCCTATCCCAATTCCTGCTTTTAGCTCTATCTTATACTTTTTATTGATTCTGTTGAAAATATCCAAGAAATCTTCCTCATTCATTCCATTTGATGGAGACATGAAGTTATCTCCACCTATAAAAAACAACAAAGCATTATGTTTTAAAAGCTCTTCCATCAATGCTAATTTAACTTTATTTACATTTAGATAGGTGTCATAGGCACTCACTATATCTGTAAGAGTTCCTGTAATGTTGTTTATATCAATGTGGGCAATCTGAACGTATCCATCAACAACTAACTCATTGGCAACATCTAAAACCTCTTTCCTATTCTCATCCTGGGCACTTCCATACTCTTGAAGTGTTTCAGTAGCTAATTTTTGAGCTTCATAAGGTGTTTCAGCAGAGGCAATAACCATACTAACTGTAAATGGATACCTATTCCTTATACTCTCCTGAATTCTTTTGTGTGTAATTAAATCAATACCATTTGTTATTGCTATTAAATTATCAAATCTTGTATAAAACACCAATCCCTTATGAGCCCCAAACATGAGATTTAAATCAGCATATAATCTGCTCTGCAGAGCTTGTAAATCACTCTCTCTCCTTGGATTTGGTGTAACTGTCCAAGGTCCGTAATTGTCTATTTGAATTACTGTTATTTGAATCATTTTCCCATCTCTTCCAAAATTTATGTAAAAGTAGTATAAGTAGTATAGTAAATAATTAACTTCAGTATGGTTTTATTTATTATTATCCATTAAAAAGTTTGTGTAGTGGGTATTAAAAAATTTAATTACTCCTCTATAGATATAGCTTGGTCTGGACATTGTAATATACAGAGGTTGCATTTTGTGCATTTTTCAGCATTCACTGGGATTGGAGGATAGACACCTTTTTTATTCAACTTTTTTGATTTCTCAAACACTCCTCTTGGACATACTACAATACATATATCACATCCCTTACAGAAGTTTTCATTTATTTCTATCTTCATTGTTATCCCTCCATAACCGTTTTTGATATATTATAGCACTCTTTTTATAGCATTCGCAGGCATAGAGGGAAACCCTCTATTGTTATACTCCCGATGCATTGCCTCGCTTTGCTCGGCAATGCCTCTCAGTTATTCTAAGATTATAAAATCCTTTTTATCGCATTCCAGATTAAAAATGATTGCGGTTTTAGAGTCCCTTCAATAGGGTCTAAGAATAAAATGTTTCTTTTAATTAAATAAATATAAACTGGTTTTGGAATTTTATCATCGCTAATTTCATAGTTATCTTTAAACAATCTTAACGCCTCAATTATGTCTTCTTTTTTAATTTCAATAACTTCATCTTCAATATTAACTTTTGGTTTTATATAGTCCAGATCTTTTAAAAAGTATCTTAATTTTTGTGCTTCTTCTTTAAGTATAGTATCTAAAATATCTTTTAATTTTCTTTCTGTTTTTAGCTTATCAAATACCTTTATTATTAAAATTGGCTTTCCACCAACATAAGAGTAGATTAATTCCTTATCCTCATCAGAAAGTTCCATATTATTCTCCCTTGCTAAGAAATCAATAAACTTTAAAGCAGTTTGTTTATCAAAATCATCCACTAAAATATAATCAGCTCTTCCTTCTAACTCTCCAGCGTTATAAACATACTCAATAAACAAGCTATCAGAACTTAGACAAAAAACATGGCATAGATGTTGTTCCTTTGTTAAAGATACTAAAAATTGAAATAGCTCTTTTAATAAATATTTCTGCCCATTTAACACAACATCTTTAATCATTTGTAATTCATCTAATATTAGGATTGGCTTTTTCCCACTCTTTTTAACCGCTAACAATAAACTGTTTAAATACTGAAAAACATCGTTTATCTTCTCTTCAAATAACTTATCAAATTCAATCTCAGGAATTGGAATACCAGTTAGAATCTTAGCTCCTTTGGTTATCAAATTTAAAACCTCTGATTTATCCTTTATTTTTTCAAAGAAATCATCTTTTTTAGTGGTGAAAATAGCTTCAATAAACTCCCTCTTTTCTGATATTAAGTAGGTTCTGAAATTAATGTAGAAAACTTTGTAATTATCATTTAGTCTATTTTCTATGATATGTTTTATTAATGTAGTTTTACCAGAATTTATAGAGCCGTAGATAAAATAAATTAAATTTGGCTCTCCCTCTAAGATTGATAAAATTTCTTTGATTTCTTTCTCTCTATTGAAGAATTTCATTATTAATCACCATATATAATACATAATAGCATTTTTCATAGAAATTCCGATATATTTTACTTCTCTCCTCCTCCATGTTTACTTTTTCTTGGCCTTATTTTTATAATTTTTAAGAATTCTTTTTCATCATCAATAAAAACACACTCTCCTTTATTTAGATCTTTAATATATACTTTTAACTCTTTTCCCATATACTCTTGATTGAGCTTATTTAATGCATTTATATCCTCTCTATTTGTTACTTTATGTGCAAAGATGATGTCGCATTGGCTTAAAACTTCATTATCTATTGCTGATGGTTGTTGAGTAGCTATAACTAAGTTCAATCCTGGTTGTCTTCCCTCCTTTGCCCATCTTATTAGAATCTCTTTTGATAATGTTGATTTCCCAGAAGGGATGAAATTATGGGCTTCATCAATAAATAACCAAACTTTTGGCATTTTTGATTGTAAATTTAGCATTTCTTTTTTTCTTGCTTTCAATCGTTGATTAAATAAATATTTTGCAATTATCGATACTATTAAATCTCTCAGTCCATATCTTCCGCTTTCAATAACACTTAAATCAATTACATTTATTGCATTTCTTTCAAAAATATCTTCTATTGGGATGTATTCATCTGAAAAAATTCCCCATTTTTTTGCCATGTTTAGACGATTTATTAATGCTTCTTTTGTAGATTCCTTTGATTTTGTATCTCTTTCAACCTCATAAATAATATCGTCTATTGTGAAAAAATCTTTCTCAATATTATCAATTGCTCTATACAAGGCTATTCCCATCATTTCGTTTATATTTAAATTGAATAAATCACACCACCCCTCTGCTGAGATATCAGAAGGATTTAAAAGAAGTTTTTTAAACTCTATTCCCCTATTTTCTAACTCTCTTATAACATCTTCATCAAACCTTTCCTCTATTTCTCCGGGAACTATTAGTTTAACTGGATATCCTTCAGCATACAAATTCCAATCCCAAAGTTCTTCTTCTTGTTCTTCATTTGGTTCTACCATAGTCCAAAATATCCCCATTGGATCGATAATAATTTTTAAATAATCTGGATACTTTTCTTGAAGTTCTTCGACTAAAACTCCCAATGTGTAACTCTTCCCACTACCTCTTTTACCACAAATAAAAATTGCATGGGATTTTGAGGCATCTATATAAATATCATTGCCTAATCTGTCTTTTAGCTTTTCTCTTCCTATGAATAGCATACTATCCCTCAATTATAATTAAAGGCACAAAACACGTTTCAAATGTAAGTTCTTTATGGTTGCCTTTTTTATGAGGATCTTCAAAATTCCACTTTATACCATGATCTGAAGTAATTACGACTAAATATGGTTCTTTTATGTTATTTAAAATATCATTTAGCTTATTTATATCTTCAAATATCTCTTTTATTTTGTTAATTATGGATTTTTTACTAATGTCTCTCAATTTATGTGCATACTCATCCAACCCTCCCCTATATATCTGGATATATTTTTTTGATGATCTGTATTTATTTATTACATTGTAGATTTCTTCATCACTGTGAAAAATGTATTTTTCATTAAAATATCTAAACAAAATATCTGTTAGTTCATTTTTCCTATTCCAATATGTCTGTCCAAAGCACCTATATCCAAATTTTTGGAGCTCTTTTGCAATTGGAATGTTATTTTTTCCATAAATGATATTCATTAAACCATTTTTAGTTGATGTTTCTCCATTAACGAATATTGGTTCTCCTTCATAAGGAATTTGTGCTTCGACATAATCAACATAAGATAACCCATCTATTAAATATAAAACAACTGTTTTTGGAGTTCTTTTGTTTACTTTAGAGATTATAATCTCTTTAACATCTTTTTGTGTCTTGATATAATTTTCAATTAGATGATATTTTTCTTTCAAGATTTTATTTAATTCCCCTGTAAAAGGATTATGATCTATTTCATAAATTGGTAGTCGATCATCAAATTTGTCCAATATTACGTACTTCTTATATTCAATTTCAATATTTGGATCATCAATCATACTCCAAAAATCATCATAAGATATTTCTTCAAAATCAAAAAATAGAAGAGAAAGTTTATGTTTTATTTTCAAGTAACAAGGAGTTTTTATTTTCTTTATTTCTTCCTTACAATTATTTCTACATTTTCCATTTTTAATAACCATTTTAAAGTCCCCTCAATATCCATATTTAAATATTTTGAGAGTTTTTCAATTGGTATCTCACCATATTTGTTTAATATTTCAATTATTTTTATTTCTTCCTCAGATTTTTCTGATTTACTTCTTTCAATGATCTCTCTTTTTATTTCTTTTCTAACTTTTTCTAAATTTTCCCAAATATCAAGTATTTTGGATTTTATTTCTTCAACAGATTCCATTAAGTTGTCTTTATCTATAACTTCGATATCTATATTCTCTACTTCTTCTCCTATTGCTTTCAATTTAGAGATATAGTTTTCATTATTATTTAATCTAAGTTCAACTTCTGCTTTTAGATGATTAACTTGATCATTTAACTTATCTACAACTTCTTTTATATATGATTTTACATTTCTTACTAGATTTTGATATGCTGTCTCTCTATCTTCAATACTGAATGCTTCCCTATATGAATAATGCTGAATGTTCAATGGTTTTAACGTTTGAGCTAATATATTCATTTTCGTTCTTATTTCTTCTTGTATCTTATTAAATTCATTTCTTAGATTTCTTTCTTTTTTCTTTATATTCTCGTCTATTAACTTTATGTCCTCTTCTACGTCTCTATCCATATCTAAATAATCTGCCCCTTCTCTTGCAAATCCTTGGATTATATCTTCTATCAATTCATTGAATTTATCATGTTCTTCTTTGATGTCAATATAATCTCTATAAACATCAATTTTTTCATATAATTCTTCCAATTTTCTTAAAATCCCTAACCATGATTTAAATTTATTGTATTTTGTAAGAACATCCTCATACTCATAATTCAGATTTTTAAATGTTTTCTTTGCTTCATTTAGACATTCAGCAAGAGGTTCAAGATCTCTTGTAGAATTTATTTTTTCTTTCAGTATTAGTAGATCTTTTGATATTTTGTTGCATTTCTTTTTTGTTATTTTTATTTGCTCTTCCAAATGCCTGACGATTCCTCCCAATGAATAGTGAGTTTTAATAATCTCTTCTTTTATGTTATCTATTTTATTTTTCAGGTCATCTATTTTTTCCCCTATTTTTAGCACTTTATTTATCAATTCTTCTTTATCATTTTTTATTTCATTCTCTATAGTTTTAAGATATTCCTTTAATGACTTCTCCCAACTCTCAATAATTTCTAGCTCTTTATATAACAAATCAGGATCAGTTTGTTGTTTGATCTCTTCTCTTTTTGAATGTTTAACAAGTATGTTAGGAACGTTTTTCCCATACTTCATATAGAGAGTCACTACTTTTTTTGCAAGATTTTCTACTTCATCAAATTTATTTAGAACATCAGTATTTGTTATTTCTCTAGATTTGAAGACATATCCCTTGTTAATTTCAATGTATCTTCTACTCTCAAGGATTTTTAAAATTTCTTCAACTTCTTCTGGGATGTATCCTAAACTCATTCCATAACTAACTATTTCATCAACACTTATTGGCTGTATCCACTTTTCAATAAATTCTTTTAATATCATTTCTTCAAGTGGATGTTTCTTCAACTCTACTCTAATTTTTTCATCTTTTCCCCAATGTTTTAAATTAATTAAATCCTTCCACTTACCGTATTCACATTCTTCTTTAAATCCTGCAACATTTGGATTTTTACTACCTGTTAATATAGAAACCAATTTCTTTTTAGTGGTTTCAAATTCTTCTCCTCTTCTTTTCGAAATTGATAATGAATTTAATAAAATTCTATATCTCTCCAAATCTTTATGCCAGTTAGGGGAATGTATTAGTGTGCTGTAATCTCTAAATTTATATTCACAAATTCTGTTAAATACTTCTTCAACGATTTTTTCCTGTCGTTTTCTTAAATTATATTTCTCTACCAAATCATCAGAAAACAAAAATCTCTTCAAATATCTTATTAGAATTGATTTTAGTGCATTAATCTCACTTTCATGCTTTGCATATTCATCTTCTTTTTCTTTTATCTTGTCAAAATAATTTAATAGACATAGCATAAACATTGGGGTTACTTCTTGCGGTTTAACATATTGTTGGAGTTTTTTCAGATCTCCTGGAAGTTTATCTTCTCCAACTTTCTTTAAAACATTAAATCTAAAAATTACTTCGCCATTTCTATAATCAATAACTAAATCATTATTCTTACAGTTTTTATCTAATATAAACCTAAATTCAACATCTACCAATGTATTCTCCTTTTCGTTAGTATCATATCGTAAGGAATAAACTCCAATAGTTCTAAATGGATATTTCGGATTAAATGTTCCTGTTAATTGGTGATAATACCCCCCAACTATAGGATACTTTTCATCTATTCTCCAACCCATGATTTGACTTCCTTTTTTCCTTGGAAATATCTCAGGTAATATATAAGTTATGAATGCGTCAATCATTTCTCCTTCCCAAGACTCATTAAATATGCTTCTAAATTTTCTTATATGCTGTTCAACATATGTAGCTGTTTCACCTTTTAGAAGACCTTTTAGAGTATATCCTTCAAGTGCATAAACGATTTCTGTTCCATAGTAAAATCTTGACAATTCCTCGTATTCATCATATAATCCATAATCTTTTATTTTTTCTTCGGAAATTCCTCTTGGAAATGCTCCTACAAGTTTAATAACCTTTCTCTTTTTGTCTGAATCAACTTTCTTTAATGATAGTCCTTCATTTAAAGCATCTAAAAACTTTTGGTGTATAAACTTAATCTCTCCATTTAAGATATCATTAATAAAATCAAACACTGTATATGGTTCAAATTTCTCTTTATATTTCATACATGCACATTTAAACGCTCCTATAACTGTTCTTGGACCTTTTCCTAAATCTTCTCTTGATGATATCTCTCCAATACTTCTTAAACAATCTTCTGTTATGATATCATAGGGGTTAAATTGTAAAAGTTCTCCGTATTTTTTCCATAAGTCCTCTGCGAAATTGACACTATATATATTTACTAAATTTAAATAAAATCCATCTTTTCGTAGTCTATCAATTAGATCTCCAGCTCTTATGTTTAAATCTTCCTCCTGATAATCAGGAATTATAAACAAAATACCTAAACCTATGTTGTTAATGCTTAACTCAAAAATAAAGTTTCTTAAGTTATTTATAATTTCCATATTTTTTATTCCCTGAACTTCATCAACGAAAATTGCCATACCTTCAAAATGTTCTTTTATGATTTCATTCATTTCCTTTAAGAAATTCATTAGATCTTTTGGTGTAATTGATACAATTAATTTCCCCCTATTTAAAAGATCATAAACTATCTCTTTAGCTTCATTTTCCGTTAAATTTCTATTTTTCATTAAATATTCAATTTCTTTTTCTATACTTAGACCCTTATATTTTCTATAAATTTTCTCAATTTTGTCTAAATACTCAGGATATTTAAGTTTGTAAACATATCTTGTCCAACCATAAACTGCATCCATTATTGTATCAAGTTTTCCATCGAATTTAAATGGAGGAATTGCAAGGATGTTATTTTTCTTACAATAATCCCACAAACTCAAGGCTTTACTTGTCTTTCCATAACCATAAGGAGCTGAAATATAGCCTTTTACTGTTTTTCCTTTTTTAATTTCCCTTATAAATCTTTTATCAAATTCCTCATCATCAACCTTTATATATGTTTTTAAGTGGCTTTCATATTTATCCACAACTAAATTTGGTTCATTTATTAAGTTTTCAGCAGAATAGGTGTCTATAACAGGACTCTTATTTATTATGTATTCCAATAAGCTAATATCCATATGTCATCACCTTAAATACTTTCCATAAATTTAAATCACTATCAAAAAAGTTGTCAATATATATATTTTTATTTTTCTCAATAATTGGAGAGATATTCTCTAAAACATGTTCAACATCACGCCAGTTCAATGTTAGCTTTACACTGTAATCTAAAGTTTCTCCTTTTGAAATATAAATTGCCTTATTTGCCTTTAGAGAAATTAACCTCCTAATATTTCTTCCATCATTTAGTTCACCATTATCAATAATTACATTCATTTTTCTTGTTGTTTTGTATTTTTTGAACTCTTCTTCAGTTTTAAAATAAATAAAGTTATTATCTTTTGCAAACACCCATCCTAAAAACGTTTTTCCAACCCCACTTTTTCCATAAAGATTTACAACATTATCAAATAAAAGAAATTTTTTTAATTTGTTATATGCTTCCTTTTGACTATCAGTTAAGAATTTAGAGGAATAATTTCTCTTTATGTAATTTATTAGTGTAATGTAATCCATACCCCTCCCCCTTTTATAAAATATCACTAAAATTCCATGTTCTTTTCAATCTCACATATCTTCCAAACGCTTTTATAGATATTTCGACAAAATCATACATAAAATCAAGTTCTTTTAGGTAATCATCTAATATATCATCTTTAATTAAACAAAATTTAGAAAGTTCTTCAACTTTCTCCTCATCCAAAAGCATTAATGATCCATAGTCTTCTCCCCACTGTTTTTTATAAAGATAGTCCACCCCCCACAATAATAGATGTGGCTGACAATAATCTCTAAGATTGAAAACGTTATTATCGTCAATTGGTGAAGGGGATAAAGACCTTATAAAGTTAATCGCCCCACGAACGCTATTACTACTAAATGATATTCCTCCTAGCTCTTCATCAAACGCTTTTTCTTTAACTTTTTGTTCAATATCATTATAGTTAATTTTTTTACCATTATATTCTTCATACAATATGTTTATTACGCACCTGTAAGACCATCCAATTGGTAGTTTAGATGAGTAAAGCTTATAATGGAGGTAGTTATTGAACATTTCATCATCCATCTTTAAAATATTTTCAATTTCATTTTTATCTTTAACGTTTATGAGTTTGTTCATAATTGTATAATTATCATCAATTATACTTGATTTTATCTCAGGAAATGCTTTTTTTAGTTCTGATTTTTTGGCATTTGGGTTATATTCAATTAGTTTCCTTATAATTTCTGGTTTAGCATTATGCTGAATATGGTAACTCCCTTTCATTCTTTCACCATTTCATACAATACTATAATATTATGTAAAGATCTATATATTTTATACTCTTTTAACTTACTTAAATCTTCACAAAAGTAACATTTATGCCCATTTCTAAATTTTTCAATTAGGTACTTATATCCAATATAATTTTTTGAAGAAGTTCTTGGAGATTTTCCAGTTATATTAATAGTTCTTGAATTTGGGAAAAATATATCCCCAAATCCCCCTGCTTTATCCCAACTACTACTATCGAAGCTATCTACATAATCCCTAATTTTATTTACAGAACTTCCCCCACCAATACCAAAGGCATGCAACTCGAATCCATATTCTTTTGCTAACCTGGATAAATATCTTAGATTTTCTAAACTGTCTTTTGTAAGTCTATTAATTTGATTCCTTTTCCCACAAGTTCCAAAACTTCCAAAGCCAATTCTTCTAACATTTAAATCAGCATAATTTTTAACACAATAATGAATCATATCCCTATTAACGCCCTGAACAACAGGGATAAACTTTTTCTCCATCTTCCCATTAAATTCTTCAGCAAAACTTTTCGCAAAATATACAGTTTCATAAACTTTACCCCAGGCAGTATCTACAGCATCAGAGGAAACTGGTGGAGAATCTGGTAAGACATACCAATCTCCCCATTTATTAGTTCTATAAAATTCCCTTAAAAACGAGAATAGTTGAGATATTTCAAATTTTTCTTGTTGAACATAATAACCTCCACTATCAAACATAACAGTGGTTTTATACTTTCTCTTTAAATTTCTAATTTCTTTTATAGTACTTTCCGATGAAACCAAAGGTGTAAAAATCACATTTTCAAAAACCCATTTTTTTGGTTCATGTTTCTTTAAAAGTTCAACCATTTTTTTAATTTCTCCTGCAGAAATCGTTAATGATGCAAAAAATTCTACCATGTTTATCCCTCTAAATATTTAGCCATTAATACTAAATCTTTACCACCTCTTGTATGATTTTTCAAAATACCCTCAATTATAAATCCATTTTTTATGAAGAATCCCAATCCTCCCTCATTATCTCCTGGAACTTCAGCATATATTTTCTTCTTTTGTAATTTTTTAGCTTTTTTCTCTAAAAATGAGATAAAATATCCTCCAAGGGAATTGTCTTTGAATCTTTTATTAACTGCAATATAATTAATTTTGAGGTAACTTGGTTTTTCCCCATAAACCATAACCCCAATTAAATTGTCTTTATGAAACATTCCAGCTACACTTATAGTTTTAGAAGTTGTAATCCACTGTTTTATTGATGATTTATGAACAAAACCCCAAATCTCTCTATAATTCAACAAAATTTCCTGAACCCTATCAACATAACTAACATCATTAATATCCTTAACTATAATTTCATTTTTAATCTTTTCTATTTGTTTTTTGGTTTTGCTTCTATTGTTATTTATCATCAACTCAAATCTCTTATACAAATCATAAATTTCAAAGATTATTTTTTGCTGAGTGTTCAATTCCATATTTTCTCGCCCCTATTGCATTTATAAACTGTGGATTTTTAGGAATGTAAACGTCTTTCTCAGTAACTTCTTTAAAATACTTAACAAATGCCTTATTCTCTGCTACTCCACCAATTAGAGCAATAGTTTCACATTCATATGGATTCATATTGGCTATTTTCTTTGCTATAGTGTAATTTACAGATGCTATGATATCTTTAATGCTATAACCATTTACAAGATAATTGATGATTTCAGAAATCGAAAAAACAGCACAAGTATTATTTAACTTTAAGGGATCTTTTGAATAATACTTACCAAAATCTTCGATAGGGACATTCAAATACATAGCTATGGTTTGTAAAAATAATCCAGTCCCCGCTCCACATTTATCATTCATCACAAACTCTAATGTTTTTGTGTTTATTATCTTTGTATCCTGCCCACCAACATCAATTATAACATCAATTTCTTTATCAACTCCATATATAGCAGCAGTAATTTCAGTTATGTGATTTTTAAACCTCTTTCTAAAATATCCTGTTGCAAAAACATCATCGTTATTGTACTTTTTTAATATTTCATTTAATTTAATTATTGGATATTTTTTAAAACTTTTCCCATCCGCAATTTTTATGTGTGTTGAGCCAACGTCAATACCCATCATAGCTATCCCAACATCTCTATAAATGCTTCTATTCTTAACTTCACTTGTTCGGGTGTTTTTTGGGGAATATCTCCCTCTATTGTCAGCATAGGGTAATCAATAAATTCTCTGAGGATTTCATCTTCTAACTTATGATGACAACACATTTGTGTATAGTGGATTATTCCATCAACCTTTCTCTTTTTTAATTCTCTCTTTATAATCTTTATTCTTTTAGTTATATGGTTGGCAAACGTGTATGTTGAATAGGTGTCTACTATACTCTTTATTGAGTCTCCTCCCATCCTCACAAACTCATAAGGTAATTCGTTATAAACACAATGCACATTTATTTCATTCAGATATTCATAAAAATCACTAAAAATTGGTGGTATGCCAATTAAAGCAATTCTATACCTATATTCAACATTCTCCTCATTGTTTAATAAATTTTCAATCTCTTTTTTGTATGCATTTGGGTTTCCTTTTAAATCACTTGCAGAAATTGTGGTATAAAATGCATCCTTCCCATTTATTTTATCTTTATAGCACAATTCATCAACTTTTTTTGCAAGTTTTTTTATTTTATAAACTTCTCTTAAAATATCTTTATCAACATCCCCTCCTAAAAAATCAATAAGTTTTTTTATTTCATTTTCAAAATGTTCTTTATCTCCAAATTGATAAAAGAAATAATGCGTAGGAATTTTTTTCTTCAATTCTATCTTTTCAGCATCAACAAGGGAATTTTGACAATCTCCTCCAGCAACAACAATTAATTTATTAATTTTAATTTTATCCTCTAAAATCAACTCTCTCCATGAAGCAGTCCAAGCACACAGTTTATTTTTAGGATGTACATTAGATTGGGGAACAAAATTGTTTAAATCCAAAGGAATATGATTGGTTGAGTAAATAATTTCAGGTGGAACTATTGCTGTGATCCCAACTCTCATAATCACACCAAAAAAATAATTATGTTAAATTTTCTGTAATTCTAAAAACTACTTCTTCCTCTTCCACATCCTTGGATAAGTTCCTCTATCCATATAAACCCTCTCAACATCAACAGCAATACCTTTATCTGCATTTAAAATCTCTTTTGTGTTCATTAAAGCTTTTCCTACAGCTACAGCTTCTCCCTTCAAAGTCTCAACTAAAACTGTCTCCCCTTTACCAATACCCTTACTCAATTTAGCTATTCCTCTAACATAAACATCTGCTCCGTGGCAAATAGCATCAACAGCAGAATCCTTAACAACAACCTTTTTTAAATGACTCAATCCATACTCCATTGGTTTTATAACTCTCCTTAACTCTTCCTCATCCCCATCCTCTTTCCAAAATACATAAGCATCAACTAAGTCCTGCAAATAAACGGCATCTTTTTCCTCAAAGCATCCACTTTTAACTCTCCTTAACTCTTGCATGTGGGCAGATGTCCCTAACGCTTCCCCTAAATCTTCACATAACTTTCTTATATAAGTCCCAGATTGACATTTAACTCTAAATAAAACATCCTTACCCTCTTTATCTAATAACTCTAACTCATGAATCTTCCTTATTCTCAATCTTCTTTTAACAGCTGCTTTTAATGGTGGTCTTTGATAAATCCTTCCTGTAAATTCTTTAAAAACTCTCAATATATCTTCTTCGGAAGCATCCCTATGTAGATGCATTAAGCAAATATATTCCTTAGGTGGGATGTGCCACATTGGTATTGTTTTTGTAGCTCTCTCTAATGCAACAGGCAAAACACCAGTAACCTTAGGGTCTAATGTTCCACCATGTCCAGCTTTATCCAACTTTAAAATCTTCTTTACCCATGTTGAAACCTCATGAGAGGTAGGCCCTCTTGGCTTGTCAATAACAACAACACCATATTTTATCAAATCCTCTATCTTTCTTTCATATGGATTACAGCCATAATCCCAGTTTGTTTCAGCCTTTTCCTTAACTATAAGCTCCTCTCCTTTATTTGCCTTTTTTTCCTGTGTTTTTTCCAACAAAATCACCTTTTTTCATACTCTTTAATCATCTTAAATAATCTCCCAAATGCGCAAAAAATACCGAATAATAAAAATACAACTATCCATAAATTGTTATCTGTGTATTCTGCTATGATGTAACCTATAAAAATACCTAAGGCAATCATTATAAAAAATTCAAATGCGATATCTCTAAGCATGTTATCAAACTAAATAAGTTTTATTAATGAAATAACCCCATCTTATTATATAAATTCTTTGACTGCATGGGGGATGTTAAAATGGACAAAGAGCTTTTGCATAAAAAAATTAAAAAAGATATTGAAGATTTAATAAACAATAATCCATCAGAGAGAGCTTTAGGTAATTTAATCCCCCTATCCATCTTCCAAGCAGTAAGAATAGGAGTTTTAACTGCTGGATGTGGGATTGAGGCAATAATTTACAATATTGGCAAAGATATTGGTAGAGAGGTTATATCAAGGTATGTTGATAAATCCAATTTACTTGAAAGCTTTGCAGAGATATTAAAGAAAGCAAGGATTGGCATCTTAGAAGTAAAAAAAGTTGAAGAAGATGAAATGATACTAATTTTAAGAGACTGTATATCTTGCCACAATGTCCCAAATGTTGGCACAACCCTCTGCCACTTTGAAGCTGGGCTGATAGCTGGAACTTTAGAGAAAAAGCTAAGAAGAAAAGTCAATGTCATTGAAATAAAATGTTGTGGTAAGGGTGATGAATACTGTGAATTTTTGGTAAAAATTGAAGATAAGTTGTATTGGTGATTGAATGCTTGATAGGATTGATTTAAAAATCCTAAAGATTTTAAATGAAAATGCCAGAAAATCATTTAGAGAAATCGGGAGAGAATTGGGAATTAGCGAGGGAACAGTAAGAAATAGAGTAAAAAGATTAACTGAAAAAGGAATTATAACAGGTTTCCATGCATCCATAAATCCAAAAAATTTGGGATTTGAAGTAGTCGCTATATTGGGCTTGTATATTAAACCATCTAAGGTTGAAGAAACCCTCGATAAATTAAAAGAGCTTGACGAAATAGTCGAACTCTATCAAACTACTGGAGAATATGATGCCGTTTGTATAGCAATTTTAAAGGATATAGAAAGCTTAGGAAACTTTTTAGCAGAAAAAATATACCCATTAGTTAATGTTAACGGGTGTAAAGTAACCCTCGTTTTGAGAACATTTAAAGATGGTAGTAAGATGCCAATATAATTTTATTACTAAATAATAAATAAAAAAATTAAATATTACTAAGAAAATCAAATAGAAACATTTAAAAAAGCCCTTTTTTCTATTTTGCAAGTCATAAAAATTTTTAATTAATAATTAAGTTTTTGCTATTTTCATTTCTCGCTTTATAATTTTTAGAAAATACCCTCTATAAAAATTTCGTATTGCGTAACCACTATTATATAGTAATGCACAAACTTAAAATTAAACACTATGTGTAATACATTTGAATATTTGAAGATTCATTTATATGGTGAAATGATGGTTGTGAGCAACATAATAGAAGGAGGAAAAACAGTTCTAAAATTAACAAAAGACATCCTAGAGAAAGAAGATGAGAACTTAAAAGTATCATATCCAGGAACAAATTACAACCTGCCAATTATATACGGTCTCCTGGGAAAAAAGATAGAAACAGTTAAAGATTTGAAGGAATTAATCAACTCACTTGAAATAAAAGATGAAGAAACCCTTGAAAATGCCTTAGATGTTGGAGTTGTAACATTGATATGTGCAGAAACAATTGAGGCGTTAAAATACGCAAAGAGTGATAAACCTTACAAAGAGCCATACGTTGGCTTTATTCCAGATGATATCTTAAGAGGTTTAGGAGTCCCTCTCGTAGAGGGGAAAATTCCAGCTATTTTGGTTGTTATTGGAAAAGTTGGTGATAAAGAGAAGCTAAAAAAGCTCATAGATGACATAAAGAAGAGAAACATCTTGGCATTGTTAGTTGGAGATATAGTTAAAGAGATGGATGAGGCTGGAATTGAGTATGGTTTAGATAAACTCCTTGTCCCTGTTGGAGAGGAAATAACTTCAGCAATACATGCAGCAAACTTAGCTATAAGAGCCCCATTAATATTTGGAGGAATTGAACCTGGAAAAGCTGATGAAATCATAGATTATTTAAAAAATAGAGTTCCTGCAGTTGTTGTGGCTTTAGGGCCTTTAGATAATATAACCTTAGCAGCGGGAGCTGGATGTATAAAGGCTGGAGTTCCAGTTATAACAAACAATGAAGTTCCAGTTATAGAAAAAGCCTTAGAAAGCTCAGATATTGATAACATAGTTGAAAATGCCCTAAAAATGAAAGGTGTTGAGGTTAAAGTAGTTGAATTTGATATTCCTGTTTCTGTTGGGCCGATGAATGAGGGTGAGAGGGTTAGAGGCCCTGACATGTATGTTGAGCTTGCAGGGCCGAAGAGTTATGGTTTTGAGTTAGTAAAAGTAGTCGATAAAGCAGATGATAAAGTTGAAATTATTGGAAAGGATATCGATGAGATGGAGGAAGGGAGTAGAAACCCATTCGCAATAATTGTAGAGGTTAGTGGTAAAAACTTAGAGGAAGATTTAGAAGGAGTGTTAGAAAGAAGAATCCACGAATTCTTTAACTACATTGAAGGAGTAATGCACCTAAACCAAAGAGACCAAGTATGGATAAGAATAAACAAAGATTCATTTAAAAAAGGTTTGAGATTAGAACATGTTGGAAAAGTGGTTCAAAGATTGTTTAAGGCAGAGTTTCCATTTATTGAAAAGTGTGATGTAATTATTATAACTGACCCAGAGAAGGTTAAAGAAGAATTAGAAAAGGCAAGAAAAATTTACAATAAGAGGGATGAGAGAACTAAAGCACTACATGAAGAAGATGTTGATGTTTTCTATGGCTGTGTAATGTGTCAGAGCTTTGCTCCAACACACGTTTGTGTTATAACACCAGATAGACCTTCCCTCTGTGGAAGTATAAACTACTTAGATGCAAGGGCTGCTGCTAAGATAGACCCTAACGGGCCGATATTCGAAATACCAAAAGGAGAGTGCTTAGATGAGAAGTTAGGAATCTACACTGGAGTAAATGAAGTCGTTAGAGAGAGGTCGCAAGGAAGTGTTGAAGAGATGGCATTACACAGTGCTTTAATAAATCCATGCACATCTTGTGGATGCTTTGAGGCCATAGTGTTTTATATTCCAGAAGTTGATGGATTTGGAGTTGCACATAGAAACTTTAGAGGAGAGACACCATTTGGTTTGCCTTTCTCAACTTTGGCTGGGCAGTGTAGTGGTGGAAAACAAGTCCCTGGGTTTGTTGGTATATCCATTGCCTATATGAAGTCTCCTAAGTTTTTACAGGGAGACGGTGGTTGGGAGAGGGTTGTTTGGTTGCCAAAAGAATTAAAAGAGAGGGTTAAGGATGCAATACCTCCAGAACTCTATGATAAAATAGCTACAGAAGAAGACGTTAAAACAACCGATGAATTAATTAAGTTCTTAAAAGAAAAAGGACATCCAATAGTTAAGAAGACAGAGGATGTTGTTGAAGAAGTAGAAGAGAAAGAAGAAAAAGAAGAAGAAATCAAAGTGGTTGAAGAGGAAAAAGAGGGCATTGAAGTTGGTGAGTTAATAGCTAAGTTAGCAAAAGAAGGAGGAATACAGATTATCATGAAAAACGTCAAGATTGTTATAAATCTCAATGTGAAAAAGTAATGTTCTCCTAACTTTATTTTTATATTTTTATTCCACATTTATCTATTTTTTCAAATTAATAGATACTCATTTTTGAAATTTTACTGCAAAGCATTTTTTGAAATGCGTAATTTTTTGTTAAGCGGAAAATTTAATCCTTATTTTCATACCAAATTTGGATTTAGTCATAACAAACTTTATATATTAAAGTTTTAAAAACTAACCTTAAATTATAATGATTAATCATGACAATTAAGAAGTGATGATTATGGGAAATAACGTGGAAATGGACATCAAAAAACTTCTCACACCTTTAGTTAAGATGAAAAACGCAAACATATCCATGAGTATAAAGTTTGGAGAAGCAGAAGGAGAAGAAGAATGGGAGCCTATGGGACCTACTCCAATGCCAAAAATCCCCACATTAAGACATTGGGATTTTAAGCTATTAGAAAGATATCCCCCATTTTACATGCCAATCTGTGATTTGTGTTGTCTCTGTACATTTGGAAAGTGTGATTTAAGCAGAGGGAAGAAGGGGGCTTGTGGTTTGAATATCAAAGCTCAGCAGGCAAGGATTGTTTTAATTGCTTGCTGTATTGGAGCGGCATGTCATGCTGGGCATAGTAGGCATTTAGTCCACCACTTAATTGAGAAATTGGGAAGAGATTATCCAATAGATTTAGGCAATGAGATAGAGGTTGAAGCACCAATAGCAAGGACAGTAACTGGCATTAAACCAAAAACACTTGGAGATTTAGAAAAAATCTTAGATTACTGTGAGGAGCAGATAACTCATCTCTTATCAGCTGCACATACTGGGCAAGAGGGAAATTACTTAGACTTTGAGAGTAAAGCTTTACATGCAGGAATGATTGATGATTTGGCAAGAGAAGCAGGAGATATAGCCCAGATAGTAGCTTACAACATGCCAAAAGGGGATGAGGATGCTCCATTAATAGAGTTAGGATTTGGTTGTATTGATAAAAGTAAGCCAGTGATCTTGTGTATAGGGCATAATGTAGTTCCAGGTAGTTACATATTGGAATATTTAGAAGATAATAACATGGAAGATGAGGTAGAGGTTTGTGGAATCTGCTGTACTGCTATAGACATTACAAGGGTTTCAGATAAACCAAAGGTTGTTGGGCCGTTATCAAGGCAGTTGATGTTTGTGAGAAGTGGGGTCGCAGATGTTGTAATTGTAGATGAGCAGTGTATTAGGACAGATATCTTAGAAGAAGTTTTAAAAACAGGGGCTGTCTTGATAGCAACAAATGAGAAGATGTGTTTAGGTTTAGAGGACGTTTCCCACATGGATGAAGATGAAATTATTGGCTATATATTAAGGAATAGAGCAGCTTTACTCTTAGATGAGGAAAAAGTAGGAAAAGTTGCTGTTGAACTTGCTAAGATAGTTGCCAAGGAGAGAAAGGACAAAAAAACCCTACCCAACTTAAATGAAGTTGTTGAGTTGGCAAAGCAATGCACTGAATGTGGATGGTGTAACAGAAACTGTCCAAATGCATTTAAGGTTAAAGAGGCAATGGTTTTAGCAAAGCAGGGCAATTTTGAAGGCTTTATTGATTTGTATAAGAGATGTTATGGCTGTGGAAGATGTGAAGCTATCTGTCCAAGAAATCTACCAATAGTTAGCATGACAACAAAGGTTGGAGAAGCTTACTATAAAGACTTAAAGTTCAAGATAAGGGCTGGTAGAGGGCCTATAAAAGATGTTGAAATCAGAAGTGTTGGTGCTCCAATTGTATTTGGAGATATTCCTGGAGTTGTTGCATTAGTTGGTTGTTCAAATCATCCAAATGGTGAGGAAGAAGTAGCAATGATTGCAAAGGAGTTCTTGGAGAGGAAATACATAGTCGTAGCAACTGGTTGTGCGGCAATGGCAATTGGAATGTGGAAAGACAAGGATGGAAAAACACTATATGAGAAATATCCAGGTGAGTTTAGAGCTGGAGGACTTGTAAATTGTGGTTCTTGTTTATCAAATTGCCACATAACTGGAGCGGCTATAAAAATTGCCAATATCTTTGCTAAAGTTCCATTAAGAGGAAACTATGCTGAAGTTGCTGATTACATACTAAACAAGGTTGGAGCAGTAGGGGTTGCCTGGGGGGCAATGAGCCAAAAGGCTGCGGCAATAGCTACTGGAGTCAATAGATGGGGAATTCCTGTCATTTTAGGACCGCATGGGGCTAAGTATAGAAGGCTGTATTTAAGCAATGGAGAGAAATTTAAAGTTAAAGACAAAAAAACTGGAGAGATTTTAGAGATAGAGCCAGTTCCAGAGCATTTAATTGTAACTGCTGAAAACGTCAAAGAATGTATTTGTATGATTCCAAAGTTATGTATGAGGCCAAATGACAATCCAAAAGGTAGGGCTAACAAGATTTACCACTACGTTGATGTCTATGAAAAATACTTTGGAAGAATGCCTCCAGATTTAGAGAAATTTGTTAGAACTGAAAAGGACATTCCATTCATGATGAAAGATAAGATAATGGCTTACTTAGAAGAAAAAGGCTGGAAACCATTGGAGAAATATCCACAAGATCCAACAATATTGTATTAAACTTTTTAACTTCAATTAATTTTTTAACGTTTGGGTGGTAGTAATGGATGAGAGATTTATAGCCTATATTCCAACAGCTGGGAGCAATGTAGCTCATGCTGAGGTAACTTCTCCAACAATTGTTAAAATGATGATTAAAAGGGCTAAAAAACCCATCTTAATATTGGGAGAATACTTAGAAGATGAGGAAAAAGAACTCATCAATGAGTTGATTAAGAAATATAATCTAAAGACAATAAAAACACCAGAAGAAATGAATCTAATGGCTATAATGAAATTTTTGGCAAGTAGTGATTATGATTTAGCCCTATTCACAGGAATAACTTACTATTACTTAGCTCAGGCAGCAACACATCTAAAACAGTTTTCAAATGTGGTAACAATCTCCATAGACAAGTATTATCAACCAAATACCCTCTACTCATTCCCAAATCTCAGCAAAGAGGAGTATTTAGATTATTTGAGGAAGTTATTGGAGGGGTAGAATGAATCCAAAAATCATTGTCTTAAATCCTGAAAAATGCACAAAATGCTATGACTGCATAAACATCTGCAAAGAAATTCATGGAGAGAGTAGAATAAGAAAGATTGATGGCATTCCAATATTCTGTATGCAGTGTGAAAATGCTCCTTGTAAAGAAATCTGCCCAGTTGATGCAATCTATCTAAAAGAAGGCATTCCAATTGTAGATAAAGAAAGATGTATTGCCTGTGGAATGTGTGCAATTGCCTGCCCTATTGGAGCAATATTTATAAAAAACAAAGTTGCTCACAAATGCACCCTCTGTTTAGATGTTGATAGAATAACTCCAGCATGTATAGAGGCGTGTAAGGATAAAGCTCTCTTATTAGTATCAGAAGAAACACTTGACATAATGAAAGAGGAGAAAAGAAAGAAAATACTAAAAATTTTGAGAGAAGAAGCTAAAGAAAAGCTGTAAAAACACTTTAAGGTGAGAGTGTATGTTTGACGATATTCCTGTTTCTGTTGGGCCGATGAATGAGGGTGAGAGGGTTAGAGGCCCTGACATGTATGTTGAGCTTGCAGGGCCGAAGAGTTATGGTTTTGAGTTAGTAAAAGTAGTCGATAAAGCAGATGATAAAGTTGAAATTATTGGAAAGGATATCGATGAGATGGAGGAAGGGAGTAGAAACCCATTCGCAATAATTGTAGAGGTTAGTGGTAAAAACTTAGAGGAAGATTTAGAAGGAGTGTTAGAAAGAAGAATCCACGAATTCTTTAACTACATTGAAGGAGTAATGCACCTAAACCAAAGAGACCAAGTATGGATAAGAATAAACAAAGATTCATTTAAAAAAGGTTTGAGATTAGAACATGTTGGAAAAGTGGTTCAAAGATTGTTTAAGGCAGAGTTTCCATTTATTGAAAAGTGTGATGTAATTATTATAACTGACCCAGAGAAGGTTAAAGAAGAATTAGAAAAGGCAAGAAAAATTTACAATAAGAGGGATGAGAGAACTAAAGCACTACATGAAGAAGATGTTGATGTTTTCTATGGCTGTGTAATGTGTCAGAGCTTTGCTCCAACACACGTTTGTGTTATAACACCAGATAGACCTTCCCTCTGTGGAAGTATAAACTACTTAGATGCAAGGGCTGCTGCTAAGATAGACCCTAACGGGCCGATATTCGAAATACCAAAAGGAGAGTGCTTAGATGAGAAGTTAGGAATCTACACTGGAGTAAATGAAGTCGTTAGAGAGAGGTCGCAAGGAACCGTTGAGGAAGTAACTTTACATAGTGCATTAGAAAAGCCATGCACATCTTGTGGTTGTTTTGAAGCTGTAGCTTTCTACATCCCAGAGGTTGATGGATTTGGAATAGCCCATAGAGGATTTAAAGGAGAAACACCAATGGGAATTCCATTCTCTACCTTAGCAGGGCAGTGTAGTGGTGGAAAACAAGTCCCTGGGTTTGTTGGTATATCCATTGCCTATATGAAGTCTCCTAAGTTTTTACAGGGAGACGGTGGTTGGGAGAGGGTTGTTTGGTTGCCAAAAGAATTAAAAGAGAGGGTTAAGGATGCAATACCTCCAGAACTCTATGATAAAATAGCTACAGAAGAAGACGTTAAAACAACCGATGAATTAATTAAGTTCTTAAAAGAAAAAGGACATCCATGTGCTGAAAGAATAGGAGCAGAGGTAGTAGAAGAAGTTGTTGAGGAAGAGGAAGAAGAAGTAGAAGAGGAAATGGAAGAAGTTGAGGGAATTGAAGTCCCAACAATGACTTTACCAGGAACATTTGCTGGACTCCCACCAGGTATAAAAATAGTCCTGTATAATGCTGTGATTAAAGCAGAAAAAATAGTTATTATGAAAGAAGAACCAGAAAAAAAGAAAAAGAAGAAATAATCCTCTTATAAATTTTTTATTTTTACTTTTTTATTTGTATATTTAAATTTATCAATATATTATAATAAAATAAAACAATGGAACTAATATATTCCCTTATAATCGCCAAAAATTTCCATACCTTTCTTTTGGGCCATGCATAGGCTTCCACATCCGCTTAGTGTCTGGATACCCTGCCGGGCCCTCGGGCGATTAGTACCGGCGGGCTGAACGCCTCGGGCAGAGCCCTCGGCGCTTACACCCCCGGCCTATCAACCCCGTCTTCTACGGGAGCCCTCGTCCCCGAAGGGACTGGCCGCCTATTTTCGGGGAGGGTTTCGGGCTTAGATGCCTTCAGCCCTTATCCCTTAGCGCGTAGCTGCCCGGCAATGCCCTGTCGGACAACCGGTAGACCAGAGGCGCCGGCGGCTCGTTCCTCTCGTACTAGAGCCACCTTCCCCTCAGGCGGCCAACACCCCCAGCAGATAGCAACCAACCTGTCTCACGACGGTTTAAACCCAGCTCACGATCCCCTTTAATGGGCGAACAGCCCCACCCTTGGGCCCTGCTGCAGGCCCAGGATGGGAAGAACCGACATCGATGTAGCAAGCCGCGGGGTCGATATGGGCTCTTGCCCGCGACAACTCTGTTATCCCCGGGGTAGCTTTTCTGTTATCCCTGGCCCCCATCGGTGAGGCACAGGGGTTCGCTAGGCCCGGCTTTCGCCTCTTGGTCGGCCTCTTTTACCGACCAAGTCAGGCCGGCTTTTGCCCTTGCACTCCACGGCGGAGTTCTGACCCGCCTGAGCCGACCTTTGGGCCCCCCTGATGCCTTTTCAGGGGGGTGCCGCCCCAGCCAAACTGCCCACCTGCCGGTGTCCCCCTTTACGGGGTTAGGGACATGGCCATGGGTGGGTGGTGTCCCATGGACGCCTCCACCACCCCCGGAGGGGTGGCTTCGACGGCTCCCACCTACGCTGTGCACCCACGGCCATGCCCCAACGACAGGCTGCAGTAAAGCTCCACGGGGTCTTCGCTTCCCACTGGGGGTCTCCGGCCTTTGCACCGGAATGGTAGGTTCACCGGGTTCCGGCCCGGGACAGTGGGGGTCTCGTTACGCCATTCATGCAGGTCGGAACTTACCCGACAAGGAATTTCGCTACCTTAAGAGGGTTATAGTTACCCCCGCCGTTTACCGGCGCTTCGCCCGGTTGTACCCGGGTTTCACGTACCGGCACTGGGCAGGCGTCGGCCTTGGTACACACCCTTACGGGCTAGCCAAGACCTGTGTTTTTATTAAACAGTCGGACCCCCCTGGCCACTGCGACCTGCGGTCCCCTCAGTTAGAGAAGACCGCAGGCACCCCTTCTCCCGAAGTTACGGGGCCAATTTGCCGACTTCCCTGGGCCGGATTCTCCCGACACGCCTTAGGATACTCGCCTAGGGGCACCTGTGTCGGTTCTGGGTACGGTCACCGGGGATCCTTGCCAGCTCCCTTTTCACGGGCTCCAGGGCTCAGCCGAACCCTCCTAACGGAGGGCCCATCACGCTTTTGCCCGGTTCTCGCCATTACGGCACTCCCCGGGCTTATGCGCTTGGCCACCCCGACGGGGGTGGTCGGCCTACCCCGAAGCGTCAGGAGCTGGCCTTGCGTTGCCGCACGTACCCCGGTGGCGCGGGAATATTAACCCGCTTCCCTTTCCCCCCAGGGAATTACCCCGGGGGTTAGGACCGGCTAACCCACAGCTGACGACCGTTGCTGTGGAAACCTGGCCCCTTCGGCGGTGGGGATTCTCACCCCACTTTGCTGTTACTACTGCCGGGATTCTCGTTCCCACGGGGTCCACCCGACCTCACGGCCGAGCTTCTACCCCCGCGGGACGCCCCCCTACCGGATCGCCGTTAGGCGCCCCCGGGTCTCGGCGGCCGGCTTAGCCCCCGTTATCTTCGGGGCCCCTGACCTCGACGGGTGAGCTGTTACGCACTCTTTAAAGGATGGCTGCTTCTAAGCCAACCTCCCCGCTGTCTTAGGCCAGGGACTCCCTTCTCATTTACACTTAGCCGGCACTTAGGGGCCTTAACCCGGGTCCGGGTTGTTCCCCTCTCGGACATACGGCTTACCCGTATGCCCTCACTCGGGGGCTACGGCGATGACGGGTTCGGAGTTTGACAGGGTGCCGAGGGCTTTCGCCCCCTAAACACCCTATCCGTGGCTCTACCCCGCCATCTACCTAACCCCCGGCTAACCTGCGAGTTATTTCGGGGGGAACCAGCTATCTCCGGGCTCGATTGGCTTTTCACCCCTAGACCGGGGTCAGAGGAGCACTTTGCGCGGTAACACCCCTGCGGGCCTCCACCCCTCTGGTGAGGGGCTTCACCCTACCCCGGCCTAGATCGCCCGGTTTCGGGTCGTACGGGTGTGACTCCGGGCCCATTAAGACCCCGCCCCTCGCCCATAAGGGCTGCGGGCATGTCGGTTTCCCTACGCCTCCGGGGTTGAACCCCTTAGGCTCGCCACACCCGTACACTCCCCGGCCCGTTTTTCGAAACGGACGGCACGACCCCGGCATGCCACCCCTCGTACTCCTCCCTCGCGGGAGTTTCCTTCGGGGTGGTTACCTTTCGGGCCGTGCCATTCCGTACCCACCTGGTTTCAGGCTCTTTTCACCCCCCGCAAGGGGTGCTTTTCAGCTTTCCCTCACGGTACTAGTTCGCTATCGGTCTCGGGACGTATTTAGGGTTGGAAGCCTAATGTCTCCCAGCTTCCCGCGCGATATCCAACGCGCGGTACTCAGGGACACCCCAAGACCCACACTGGTTACGCCTACGGGGCTTTCACCCTCTATGGCGCCCCATTCCAGGGGACTTCGGCTTCCCAGTGTGGGTCTGTATTGGGGGCCCTGCAACTCCACATCTCCCTACCCTTACGGGTAGGGATTCGGTTTGCCCTGTGCCGGTTTCGGTCGCCCCTACTCCCGGCATCCCTGTTGGTTTCTTTTCCTGCGGGTACTCGGATGCTTCTTTTCCCCGCGTTCCCGCTCCCTGACGGGAGCGCCCCAAATGGGGCAGGAAGTCCCATTCGGGGATCCCGGGTTCTACGGCTGCCTGCGCCTCCCCCGGGCTTATCGCAGCTTGCCACGCCCTTCCTCGGCGCCCCGAGCCGAGCCATCCACCAGGTGGGCTGGTGGCCCGGCAGAGTATCCAGATTTCACCGGGATGTGGAAGCCTATGCATGGCCCTCATGTTTAGTCAGGCCCTTCACCTGCAACTCTTTGGAGTTGCAGGCTGCATGTATAGTGGACCCGGTGGGATTTGAACCCACGGCCTCCGGCTTGCAAGGCCGGCGCTCTCCCAGCTGAGCTACGGGCCCACTTTCCCTATGAGGCAAGCCCACGACTGGTTTGGTGCCCCACAGCAACCAGCGCTTTTTTCTCAGGAGGTGATCCAGCCGCAGGTTCCCCTACGGCTACCTTGTTACGACTTCGCCCCCCTCGCTGAACCCAAGTTCGACCCTGCCCTTGCGGACAGGGCCTCACTTGGGCTCAACTCGGGTGGCGTGACGGGCGGTGTGTGCAAGGAGCAGGGACGCATTCACCGCGCCATGGTGAGGCGCGATTACTACGGATTCCGGCTTCACGAGGGCGAGTTACAGCCCTCGATCCGGACTACGACCGGGTTTAGGGGATTCGCTCCCCCTTTCGGGGTCGCGTCCCATTGTCCCGGCCATTGTAGCCCGCGTGTAGCCCAGGGGATTCGGGGCATGCGGACCTGTCGTTGCCCGCACCTTCCTCCGGCTTAGCGCCGGCGGTCCCCCATGAGTGCCCCTCCCCCGGAGGGGAGGGTAGCAACATGGGGCACGGGTCTCGCTCGTTACCTGACTTAACAGGACGCCTCACGGTACGAGCTGACGACGGCCATGCACCACCTCTCGGCGCGTCTGGCAAGGTCGTCAACCTGGCCTTCATCCTGCCGTCGCCCCTGGTAAGATGCCCGGCGTTGAATCCAATTAAACCGCAGGCTCCACCCGTTGTAGTGCTCCCCCGCCAATTCCTTTAAGTTTCAGTCTTGCGACCGTACTCCCCAGGCGGCGGACTTAACGGCTTCCCTTCGGCACCGCGTCGGCCCGAAGCCGACGCGACACCTAGTCCGCAGAGTTTACAGCCAGGACTACCCGGGTATCTAATCCGGTTTGCTCCCCTGGCCTTCGTCCCTCACCGTCGGACCCGTTCCAGCCGGGCGCCTTCGCCACAGGTGGTCCCCCAGGGATCAACGCATTTCACCGCTACCCCTGGGGTACCCCCGGCCTCTCCCGGTCCCAAGCCCGGCAGTATCTCTGCCAGCCCTGCGGTTGAGCCGCAGGATTTAAGCAGAGACTTACCGGGCCGGCTACGGACGCTTTAGGCCCAATAACAGTGGCCACCACTTGGGCCGCCGGTATTACCGCGGCTGCTGGCACCGGACTTGCCCAGCCCTTATTCCCGGAGCTGTTTACACTCCGGAAAAGCCCACGCAGAGCGTGGGCACTCGGGGTCCCCCCGTCGCGCTTTCGCGCATTGCGGAGGTTTCGCGCCTGCTGCGCCCCGTAGGGCCTGGACCCGTGTCTCAGTGTCCATCTCCGGGCTCCCCCTCTCAGGGCCCGTACGGATCGTAGGCTTGGTGGGCCGTTACCCCACCAACTACCTAATCCGCCGCAGCCCCATCCTCGGGCGGCTTACGCCTTTCGGGGAGGGATCATTCCAGACCTCCTCCCCTATGGGGGATTAGCCTCAGTTTCCCGAGGTTATCCCCCACCCGAGGGTAGGTTAGCCACGTGTTACTGAGCCGTGCGCCGGTGCTCCCCGAAGGGAGCCCCTTGACTCGCATGGCTTAGTCGGACCCCGATAGCAGTGGCCTCCGGCAGGATCAACCGGAATTAAGTGGGAGGTACGGTCGCAAGAAAGGATAAACCTTTCTTGCGGCTGGTTGCTGTGGGGTTTCACCACCAGTCGTGGGCTTGCCTCAGCCCCAACCCCTCCGGATTGGGGACGCATCCTTAAATAGGGCTTACGCAATATTCTATTTGAATTTTGAAAGTTTGGTGCCTTCAAGGCACCATTATTCAACAGAACACTTACCCTGCGTAAGCCCTATTTCAAGTGCACCCTATAGCAGGAAGTTGTTATATGCAACGTTTTTAGGATTAGAACAATATTTGAATAAACTATTAATACAGGCTATAAGAAACATTAACTGTAAAATATCTAGAGTGTGGGACACATGGATGAAGTTAATATCAAGGTCGGAGATTATGTAGTCTATATAAATACTGGGACAAAAGGAAGGGTTGTAGATATAAAAAAAGATGAAAATGGAGATGTTTGGATTGTGTTAGATAACAATTTAATGTATAGACCTCATTTGTTAAGAGTTATCGATAAGTCAAAGATAAAAGAAAGAAAAGAAGACATTAGTGAAGTTGTCAAGAAATTAGAAAAAGAAGAATTAGAAGAAGGAAAATTAATAGATATTGATTTAGGAGATGCCTGTGGGGCTGGATAAAACATTATTATTTTTCTTTTATTGAATTTATTAAACCTTTATAAACATTGTGTTTAGGTGATTTAATGCTCTCTGACTATGAAGAATTTTTAAGATTAGAAAAAGCAAGAAAAATCATCTTAGAAATATTAAATAAGAAGGGTAGGGATGCATTATACGATTTAAGTGGATTGTCTGGGGGGTTTTTAATAGATGAAAAAGATAAAGCTTTACTAAATACATACATTGGGTCATCTTACTTTGCAGAAAAAGTTAATGAATATGGACTTAAACATTTAGGTGGAAATGAAAAAGATAAATGCGTTGGTTTTAACAGAACATCATCTGCAATTTTAGCCACTATATTGGCATTAAAACCAAAAAAAGTTATACACTATTTGCCAGAACTTCCGGGACATCCGTCAATAGAAAGAAGTTGTAAAATTGTTAATGCTGAGTATTTTGAATCTGATAATGTAGATGAAATTTTAAATAAAATAGATAAGGATACCTTAGTTATTATCACTGGTTCTACAATGGATTTAAAAGTTGTTGAACTTGAAAACTTTAAAAAAGTTATTGATACGGCTAAGAATAAAGAGGCTATTGTTTTTGTTGATGATGCCTCTGGAGCAAGAGTTAGATTATTATTTAATCAACCTCCAGCATTAAAGTTAGGGGCCGATTTAGTAGCTACAAGCACAGATAAACTTATGGAAGGTCCGAGAGGGGGTTTATTGGCTGGAAAAAAAGAACTTGTTGATAAAATATATATTGAAGGAACTAAGTTTGGTTTAGAAGCTCAACCTCCTTTATTAGCTGGAATGTATAGAGCTTTAAAAAACTTTAGTTTGGAGAGAGTTAAAAAGGCATTTGAAAGAGCTAAAAACTTTGATTTATCTAAGGTTGAAAAATTGAATGCAGAGCTTAAGACAATAGATGACAATATAAATATTGTTTATGAAAGAACACCAACAGGGTTTGTGATAAAGAGAGTTCATAAAGATGATGCCACAAATATCAAAAAACTCATTGAGATTGGGTTTAACTTATTAGAAAAGTTTGGTATCATAACTATAACCGTAGCTGGTATGCCTGGAGCGAGTAAAAGTTTAAGAATTGACTTAACATCAAAGGATGCTGAGAGAATAGATGACAGCTATATAATCAATGCCATTATTGAATCAATAAAATTGGCTTTCAAAAAATAAAATTTAAATAAGAGCCATATTAATGATTTAAATCTCTTTATAGCTTCTTAAATCCGTAAATCTCACAATCCATAGAGGTTTCACCCCCTATTGGTATACCCCAAATCTTTTTTGGTTAAGTTTAAATCTCTTTATAGCTATTTAAATCTGAAAATCTCACGACTTCATGCATTGCCTTTAACTCAATTGGTATCTCATTCTCTTTTAATAACACTAAGGGATTTATTCCTCCTATTGTTACAACCCCACACATGTCTTTATTCACACCAATACCATAAAGTTCATTGTTTGGCTCTCCTATAGCTTTAATACCATTCCAATTCAACTTCTTTAAGACCTCCTCTAATTTTTCTCTTGCAACTCTATGTACTTCTCTAAATCCTGCCAAAAATGTTTTTTCACAATCAACAAAGTTGAAAAACACTTCGTGAGGGTCTAATGACGAGCCATTATAGCCAATTATATCAATAAATCTCTCCTTATCTTCAGTTATCTCCAAAATTCCTCCATATCTTGGAATTACTGGAACTGAATTTCTTAAAAATATTCCATCTAAGGTTACAGCACAGACTGTTTGAATCTTTATTTTATCTTCTTCCTCAACAATTCCAAATCTGTCAGATATTCCTAAACCTTTTTTATATGCCTCTTTTAATAAGTCCAATGCTTCATCAGTATATTTCTTCTCAATAAAGGCAGTATTTACAACAACGTTTCCATCAGCTTCATCTATATCATAAGTTACCTTTGCCATTGCATTGAACATTTTTGATAAGGCAGTTTTTATCCTTATATTTGCCTTCTTCGTCACAATATCTCTTGGATTCTTCTTAACCTTATGGAGAGATTCTAATCTAACAATTGATGACATTGGGCATATCTCTACACAGTAGTTGTTTTCAACAAACGGAGCTATTGGTGTCAAGCCTCCAATTAAAGCAACTCCTACTTTATCATCTCCAACATCCAATCCAAGGACATTTTCTGTCCCATAACTAATAATACATTTTAATTCATCTTTTTCCAATATACTCTCAAACCTCTCCAAAAACTCAATCCCAAAGTATCTGAAGTTTGCTGGTAAATAGCCCTCCCCATTCTCTATAATACCAATAACATCTGTTTCTTTTTTCTCAATAAATGCTCTCAATGGGTCTATGGATGTGGATTTGTAATTTATAATTTCTTTAAATTCTACTGGCTTTCCATCCTCATATTTAACAACTCCAGCACATATATGAAGTGGAAAAATACCATTTTGCAAGAGTATGTTGTCAAAGTTTAATGAACAGAGGGTGTTTATTTCTACAAATTTTTCTCTATCTATAATCCCAACCCTATCCCCAACGGCTAAACCTGATTCATAAACACTTTTTATTATTTTTAGCACATCGTTAAAGTCAGCATAAACCTGGCATCTATTAATAACTACATATCCAAACCTGTAGTTGGCAGATATTGTTTTTTCCAATATATTTGAATAAATACTTCCTAACCTATAGGATATGTTGGCTTTCTCTAACTCCTCCAAACCCCTCTCAGTTATAACCCTCCCAGCATATCCAACTTTTTTTGTTAGTTTCATCCCATCCAACAACTTTAAATGATACCTCACAGCCCTCTCCCCAATTTTATAACCTCTCTTATTAAGCTCTTTAGCTATAATCTTAGCACCTACTGGCTCTTTTGACTTGGATAAAATATCTAAGATTTCAATCAACTTTCTATCAAGGTCTGCCATTTTCTCACCTAAAAAATAATTATAAAAGTCTGCCAAAAAAGAAATAAAAAATTTAAGTTAGTTGGTTATTTATCCAACTTCTCTTTCAATAGCTCAATAACTCTCTTCGGCTCTGCTCTTCCCCTTGTTAATCTCATTACCTGCCCCATTAAGAAATTCAACGCCTCTTTCTTACCATTTAAGTAGTCTTCAACTGCCTTTGGATTGTTTTTAATAGCCTCCTCAACTGCTTTAATTAATGCATCTTCATCTTTAATTACTGTTAATCCAAGTTCCTCAACTATTTCTTTTGGCATTTTCTTTCCTCTATTTATAACCAACAAATCAACAATCTCTTTAGCTATCTTTTGGGATATAACTCCCTCTTTAATCAGTTTTATAAGCTCAACTATATGCTCTGCCTTAACTCCACTCTCATACAAATCTACTTTGTGATACTGTAAAGACCTTCTCAACTCGTTTCTAATCCAAGTTACAGCTAAATCAACATTCTCCTTATTAACTCCTAAAGATTTAACAACCTCCTCAAACATCTCAGCCATGTCTAAATCAGAAACTAAAACTTTAGCATCCTCTTCATCTATACCATACTCTTCAACAAATCTCTTCTTCTTAGCTAATGGTGTTTCTGGCATCTTTTCCACAATCTCTTTAACCCACTCTTCAGAGATGACAATTGGCTGAATGTCAGGATCTGGAATATATCTGTAATCTTCTGCTGTTTCTTTACTTCTCATAGCTTTTGTTATCATCTGGCTCTCTAAGAATGCTCTTGTTTCCCTCTTAACCTCCCCTCCTCTTTTAATAATATTCTTCTGTCTAATTACTTCATACTTTAAAACCTTATAAACCCCTTTAATTGAGTTTATGTTTTTAACCTCAACCCTATTCCCCTGAACACCCATGTACTCTATGGAAATATTTACATCAGCTCTCATCGTTCCTTCTCCTCTTAAACACCCGAGGTATCTAAACAAGGTCATTAGTTGCTTTAAAAATTCCCTTGCTTCTTCTGGACTTTTTATATCTGGCTTTGTAACAATTTCAATTAATGGAGTTCCGCTTCTGTTATAATCAACAATTCCCAAGCTTGGATTGTACTGTCCAGGGTCTTCTTCTAAATGAACTTCATGTATTCCAATACCCATAAACTCTCCATCTACACCTATAGGAGTTGAGGTTCTCTGATAACCACTTGGCAAATCTGGATAATCATAATGCTTTCTTTGGAAGTAAATATCTTTATCAACAACTATCTTACATCCAAGCATCTTTGCTACCATTATAGCAACTTCTATCGCCTTTTTGTTTGGAGGAAGAGGCTTAGCTCCAGGCAAACCTAAGCAAACAGGACAGACATTTGTGTTTGGTTCAGCATCTAAATAGTTTGTTGAGCAATTACAAAATAATTTTGATTTTGTATCAATTTGGACGTGTATTTCTAAACCACACTTCATTTTAACATCATCGTTCATGTTTTCTCACCTTAAACATTTAGCTTTTTGGTTTTAAGATTTTTGGCCCCCTTGCTAATGCAGTTATCCCAGTCCTCGCCATTTCTTTAATCCCCAGTGGTTTAACTAAATCAATAAAAGCATTTATTTTATCTTCACTACCTGTTATTTCAACAATCAATGATTCGGGACTCAAATCAACAACATTTCCTCTAAATATGCTTGTATATTGGATAACTTGAGATTTCGCACTCTCTGTTGGTGCGTATATCTTTATTAGGCAGAGTTCTCTTTGAACAGACTTTTTCTCATCCAACTCACTAACTTTTATAACATCTATTAATTTGTTGAGTTGTTTGATAACTTGCTCTAATATCTTATCATCTCCATTAACAACTATCGTAACCCTTGAAATTTGTGAATTCTCTGTTATCCCAACTGTTATACTCGAAATATTAAATCCTCTCCTTGTAAATAATCCGGAAATTCTCTGCAATACTCCTGGTTTATTTAAAACTAATGCGGAAATGACATGTCTATGTTCCATTATATTCACCAATGCCTTTTATATATAGTAAGATTTAAAAATAATAAAATAGATGATGTATCTTAGACTATAAGAGGCTCTACTCCTATTAGCATAAGCCATAATTTATTATTTTATCCTTTATGTTTATATATTACACCGCGATATAGTCCCATTAGAGTTGAATAAGTTTTGATTTTTTGTCATTCAATCAAATAGTTTTTTCTTTAGACCCACTTATTTTGGTTTCTATTCTTTTGCCTTAGGGTAATAGGATTTATCCAAATAAAAGATATATAAATTTTTGGGATGGTAGTTATGGTTTTATTAAAATTCCATGGTGGTTGTCAGCAAATTGGGATGAGTTGTGTTGAGGTAGAAACACAAAAAGGGAGAGTTTTATTGGATTGTGGAATGTCCCCAGATACTGGAGAGATACCTAAGGTAGATGATAAAGTAATAGATGCAGTTATTGTTTCCCATGCACATTTAGACCATTGTGGAGCAATTCCATTTTATAAATTCAAAAAGATTTATTGTACACATCCAACAGCTGATTTAATGTTTATAACATGGAGAGATACTCTAAATTTAACAAAAGCCTATAAAGAAGAAGACATTCAATATGCAATGGAAAATATTGAATGCTTAAACTATTATGAGGAGAGGCAGATAACTGAAAATATTAAATTTAAATTTTACAATGCTGGGCATATATTGGGAAGTGCCTCTATATATTTGGAAGCAGATGGAAAAAAAATTCTTTACACTGGAGATATAAATGAGGGAGTCTCAAGGACATTACTTCCGGCAGATACAGATATTGATGAGATTGATGTCTTAATTATAGAATCTACTTATGGCTCTCCATTGGATATAAAACCAGCAAGGAAGACTTTGGAGAAGCAGTTAATTGAGGAGATAGCAGAAACTATAGAAAATGGAGGGAAAGTAATAATCCCAGTTTTTGCAATTGGTAGAGCCCAAGAAATATTGCTGATTATAAACAACTATATGAGGAGTGGAGGATTAAAGGAAGTGCCAATATACACTGATGGTTCTTTAATTCATGCAACTGCTGTTTATATGAGCTATATAAATTGGCTAAATCCTAAAATAAAAAATATGGTTGAAAATAGAATTAATCCATTTGGTGAGATAAAGAAAGCAGATGAAAATTTGGTGTTTAATAAAGAACCATGTATTATTGTTTCAACTTCTGGAATGGTTCAAGGAGGGCCAGTATTAAAATATTTGAAATTATTAAAAGACCCAAAAAATAAGTTGATATTAACTGGTTATCAGGCAGAGGGAACACTGGGAAGAGAGTTAGAAGAGGGAGCTAAAGAAATTCAACCATTTAAAAATAAAATTCCAATAAGAGGAAAAGTTGTCAAAATAGAATTTTCTGCCCATGGGGATTATAATTCATTGGTTAGATACATAAAAAAGATTCCTAAACCAGAAAAAGCTATAGTTATGCATGGAGAAAGATATCAATCGCTATCATTTGCTATGACTATTTGGAAGACGTTGAAGATACCGACATTTGTCCCTGTTAGAGGGACAATACTGCCAATTTAATAAAATAGTTATATTTAAATATTTAACAATGGTGTTTCATTTTCTATTTCTTCAACCTCTACAAAGTACTTTTTAAGAACTTCACAGATTTTTCTCAATATTTCCTTCTCCTCCACAACCTCAAGAGCTATCTTTGATTCTATAATAACATATAGATTCTCATCATAGAGTTTTAAAGGGAATATGTACATATAGCTGTCATCCTTAAATATAACAACTTTTTTTATGTTACTATAGAATTTTTTGATATACTCAAATATACCCGACGCACTGGCTCCAATCTCATCTGCATCCTTTAATGTAGAGGCAATAACCAAACCTTCATCATTGACAACAATAATATCCTCTATATCATAAGAAAGAGCTATCTCAACCAAATCAAATTCCTTTGTATATTCTCTACCCTCATCTGGAGCCACATAAGGCTTTAATTCTTTGAGATTTTCAATAATTTCCATTTCAATAAGCCTATATGTTTTCTTTTTTTCTTTCTCCTTATAATAATATAATCCTACTCCAATCCCTACTCCAACTATAAAAAGAATTAAAAAGATGATTGTTCCATCCATGGTTAGACCTCTTCTCCGTTTTATTCAACATTTATCGATATTCTCGAGGTATATCTTGAGAGAAATTTCCTAATTATCTTATCGATTTCAAATTTAACAATTGAAGGGTCTATATCTTTTTTAATAATTCCTAAGATTCTCTTTCTTTTTACATTGACATCTCCAAATAAATAGTATCTTCCATTTTCCCATTTAACTTTGAGATTGGTTTTAACATCGTCAACACCTTCCATCATCTTAATTCTATTAACTATCTCATTTTCAAGTTTTTCTTTTAATTCATTTAACTCCTCCTCTGAAGGTCTGAACATATCTTCCAATATCGTCTCTATCCACGTATCATCAGGTTCTTTTATTCCTAATTTTTTCAATAACTCTTCTCTTGATAATTCTTTAGCTTCCTCTAACTCCTCTTCTTTTACAAACTCCTCAATATCTTTTTGAATTTCTTCTTTTTCAGTACTTTGTTCTTCATCCACAATTTTCATTTGTGGATATATTTCCAATAGGACATTTGTTTTTCTTTCGTTATATTCATATACATCAATAATTGCATTTTCATCTTTTAATAACTGTTCTACTTTTTCATAAGCATCTTTTCCTAGTAAAACTCCAAAATCACACTCGTATGCTGCAGCTATTGGGGTTTTTCCTTTGTATATAATATATCCGTTTTCAAATTTTCCAGACGTTTTTTTATACACATTTACAACGATATATTTATTGTCCTCTAAATATCTCTGGAAATCTTTTGTATTACTCTCCAATGGGACATCTAATGGAATATCTAACTTTATATTTAGATATTTCTCTTCTTTATCTTCTCTTTCCTCTTTTTTAGTTTCTTTTTCTTCTTTAGTTTTTTTCACTACAAATATTTCGGGATACAGCCACTTCATTAAATTTATTTTATCTTTATTATACCTATAAAGTTCTATAACTTTGTTCTCGTAGTTTAGTAACTCAAGAATTTTTTCTTTATTTCCAAAAATTTCTGTGGATTCGTTATCAGTATAATAGCTTCCAACAATCTCGCCGTCTTCAACAAATATATAGCCCTCATGTAATTTATTACCCTCTTTAACTAAGATTAGAATATAACCCACATTTACTTCAGTTACAAGGTCATCTAAATTTCCATCAGTCAATGTCCTTATTAACTCACCATCTACAACTTTTATCATAAACTTCCCTCAAGTTATCGTTGTATAGGTATTGTCTTAAATTATTGTTTTAGATATTTATATATTGCCTTAGCTATTAGGCCAGCAAATACTCCAGCTCCAAACCCATTATCAATATTAACAACCGCTATTCCAGGAGAACATGAATGTAACATAGTCAAGAGAGGCGTTATTTTTATACCATAAGATGTTGATGTTGGAACACCAATAACAGGAATATCAACCATAGACGCCACAACTGAAGGTAAAGCTCCTTCCATGCCAGCAACAACAATGATACAGCAAACATTTTCCTCAATCATTCTCTTTAGGGCAGGAAACAGCCTATGAATACCTGCGATTCCTACATCATAAGATGTTATGGCTTCAACTCCCATCACTTCCAATGTATCTTTTGCCTCTTCCGCTACTGGAATATCTGAAGTCCCTGCTGTTAATATGCCCACTTTACCTATTTTTCTAATATCATAGTTTTTATTTTTTATTATTAATGTTTTCGCTTTTTTGTTAATTTTTATGTTGTAATTTTTTAAATCATATTTTTCAATTTTGTCACTAAGTTTTTTAATATCCTCTATTTTAGTTGCCAATGCAATACCATTTTTTTCTGCAAGTTTTAAAGTGGCTTTAATTATTTCCTCTACATCTTTCCCTTTACCATAAACAACTTCTGGAACTCCTGTCCTAAACTGCCTGTTTATATCTAATTTTAATCTTTCCTCAATCTCTTCAAAATAATTAAGCTTTATCTGTTTTTCAATTTCATCTAAGCCAATTTCTCCATTTTTAAATGATAGAAGTAAGTCTCTCAAATTTTTTCTCATTTAATTCCCTCCAAGAATTTTAAAATTTTAAATTCTCTCCCATTCAATTCCTTCTTTTTCAAAAAATTCGATGTATCTCCTCTTATCTTCTCCTCTACAACCTTTCCAATCTATGAGAGCTTTATCAACTTCCATCTTACTAATAAGTTGATTTAAAACATCCTCAGATACCGAGGCATATTTTGGGACTAAATAGCCAAAATAGTATTTGCCTTCTAAAGCAAGTTTTGTAAATTTTGGAGCATAATGCCCTCCACCAAAGCCAATAGCTCTAACCTTTTTATCATAATTTTTGGATTTTATTGCATCAATTGTTTCTAAAACAGATTTGGCAATTATCTCTCCAGCCTCTTTTAAAACCCACTCCCTCTCACTACTCCCAATCTCAACAAACACCGTTGGAGCTTTTAAATCAGTTGGTGAGTGATGAACAACCTCAAAAGAGACATCAAACTCTCCAATTTTTTGATTTTCATAATAAGTTTTGTAATTTTTATAAATATTTTTCAATAAAAGAGTGTTTAAAACAGCATCACATGGACAGATTTCCTTAGGATTTCCTCCAAAATCATTATTTTCAGTTAAGTTTCCTGGTGTATGAACTGTTAGAGCTGGCTTATTTGCTATACTTTTATGCTTTGACAAAAATATATAGTAGTCTGCCCTCTCTAAATCTGCATCTGTTAATGCTAAAAGCTCCTTATCTGTTTCAAAAACATCAAAATACTCTTTTATATGATTTGCTATGTTTTTACTTGCCAAATCTTTATTTGATGCTATTAATAAGAACTTCATCTTATCCCTCTCTTAAATGTCCTAATATATGCCCCGTCTCCTCTTTAATTATTTTTAGTGCTGTTTTACATGCATTTACTGAGCCAGGAAGTGCATATATAACTTTTCCTTTATAGATTCCAGCCATTGCTCTTGATAACATGGTTGAAAATCCAACCTCTTCATAGCTTAATTTTTGAAAGATAATTTTAAAGCCCTCTAACTCTTTTTCAATAATCTCCTTTAGTGCCTCTACAGTAACATCTCTTTTAGCTATTCCAGTCCCTCCTGTGAAGACAATACAATCTACATCAAAAAATTCAACGATATGTTCAACTATTCCTTTAATCATATCTTTATTGTCAGGGATTATTGTATATATTTTAGCGTTTAGTTCCTTCTTTAATAAATTTCCAGATTTATCATCAATTTCCTTACCCTTAATTAAATCGTTATATCTACTATCACTCACAGTAACTACTGCGTATTTTATATCTTTAATCCTTTTATGCATGTTCTCCCCCTTCTTATTTATAAATGTAGATAAATTAATTTTTAGTAAAATATTGGCATAAGCAAAGGTTGAGGATATTTAAAAAGACTATTAAAACCATTTTATCCTACAAAAGTCCTATTTTATTAAATCGAAGATTATTGATACAATGGTGTCCAGTGCAGCCAATATAGATATTCCTCTCTCAGAACTTTGCATCGAAGTTTTATATTGTTTATTTATGCATTTGTTGAGAGCATATCCTAATATTAGTGTAAATATCACACAACAAACTATTGCTAAAAAACTCACATACCCCTCAATTGCACAAAATCCCATTTGAATTATAAAATAAGCTAAACATGTGTAAATAATGATTCTCTTATTGCTCTTTAAGATGCTATAGCTCACTTTTGGATTGTTCAACATGTATGAGAATGTTAAAAATATAATTATCCAACTGACTACTCCAAAATATATTGGAAGAAGATTCATAATCTCCCTCTGTCTTAAACAAAAAATAAAAGTTTAAAAAAATTTATTTCTTCAAAGCTAATTTTATATCCTCAACTTTTACTGTTTTTCTCTTTGCGTGCTTAGCTAATTCAACTGCTTCTTTTGCTATTTCTAATGCAATTTCCTCAACTGCCTCTGCCAAGTATTCTGCAGCAGCTCTACTTACCCTCTCAGCACCAGCCTTTTTCAATATTCTCTCAAATGGTGCAACTGGAAGCTCAGCCATAATACCACCTCACAATAGATTTTCAATAGATATTGTTATAAAATCCTTTATTTAAACTTTTCGGTCATTTTCATTTTTTGTGAAGGTCTTTGGAAAATTTTTACATATATGAACGATGAACATTAAGAAGTGTGACACTAAATTATAAAAAACACTACTTCTAATGTATATTACATGATTTAAAATATAAATCTTATGAGAGGTAGAGAATCATAAATTAACAGAAGTTTAATTGTGATATTTATGATTATTACTATAGCTTCAGGTAAAGGAGGGGTTGGAAAAACCACAACTTCAGCATCTTTAGCAGTAGCACTTGCTAAATTAGGTAAAAAAGTTTTAGCTATTGATGGAGACATATCAATGGCTAACTTAGGGATTCTATTCAATATGGAAAAGAAAAAACCTTCTCTACATGAAGTTTTAAGTGGAGAAGCTGATGTTAAAGATGCAATTTATAAACATAAAACAGGAGTTTATGTATTGCCAACGAGTTTGTCTTTAGAGGGTTATAAGAAATCAGATATTGATTTACTTCCAGATGTTGTTAATGAGGTGGCTGATGATTTTGACTATGTAATTATAGATGCTCCAGCTGGATTAAATAGAGAAATGGCTACTCATTTAGCTATTGCTGATAAACTTTTACTGGTTGTTACTCCAGAGATGTTCTCAATTATTGATGCCGTTAGATTAAAAGAGAGTGCTGAAATGGCTGGAACTCCTTTAATGGGTGTTGTATTAAATAGGGTTGGTAGAGATTTTGGAGAAATGGGAAAGGATGAGATAGAGATGTTAATAAAAGGTAAGGTTTTAGTTGAAGTTCCTGAAGATGAGAATGTGAGATCAGCAGCTTTAAAAAAGATGAGTGTTATTGAATATAGGCAGAGTTCTCCAGCTTCTCAAGCTTATATGAAGTTAGCTTCAATAATAGCAGGAGTTCCAATTTATATGGAGGAGAAAATTAAAATAGTAAAAAAAGAAAGCTTTATAGATAAAATTAAAAGATTATTTAGAATGTATTAATTATTATTTTTATCCTTTTCTAAATAAACAGTATAAGTTGGAAATGCCATCTCTATTCCTTTCTTCTCAAATTCTTCTTTTATCTTTAAATTTATCTCATCAACAGCATTTAAAAAGTAATCAAAACCCATATTTCTAACAAAATATTCAATTCTCAAATTTAGAGACCAATCTCCATATTCCATAAAATGAACCCTATACGGAGGGAGAGTAGCTGGATGATTCTCAACAATTTCTTTTATTATCTCTTTGGCTTTTTTAATTTTCTCTACTGGTGTATCATAAGTTAATCCAATAGTCATTAAAACTCTTCTCCTATCTCTAACTGTTAAATTTTCAATAGCTGAATCCAACAATTCTGAGTTTGGGATAGTTATTAGGGTATAATCAAAAGTTCTAATTCTTGTACTTCTTATTCCAATTTCTTCAACAATTCCCTCAACGTTCTCTACTTTAACCCAGTGTCCTAAGCTAAAGGGTTTATCAATCAATATTAAAATCCCAGCAATGAAGTTTTTTATGGTGTCTTGCATAGCTAAAGCTAAAGCCAAACCACCAACCCCTAAACCAGCCAATAAAGCAGTGACATCATAACCAACAGAACTTAGAGCAGTTAATAAACCGAGAAGTATTGTTAATATTTTTACAACTTTTTTCAATGGCTTTATTATGTGTTCATCTAACTCTGTTTCTGTCTTTTCAGTTAGGGGAATTAGATAGTGTTCAAATATTCCATCAATAAATTTGACTGCAAAATATGTGGCTGATAAGATAACAACAACCTTTATCGCTTCATTTGCTAACTTAAATATATAGTCAGGCAGAATTAAAAACTTTAATCCAAAATAGAAAAACACTGTTACCACTATTATAATAATTGGCAAATCAATAGACTCCAGTATTATATCATCGAGTTTCGTTTTTGTTTTATCTGCAATTTTTTTAAGATAATTTCTAACTATCTTATCTACGATTTTTCCAATAAAAATACCCAACAGGGTTATAACAATAAAAACAGCTATGTTATATATACTGTTTCCAAAAATCTCCATTCTACATCACCCCATCTCTAAATTAACCTTATAAAAAATTATAAAATAGATATAATATTTGAAAAAGATTATTCATTAAAGATTATTTCCTTCCCCTCTGAATTTCGTATATTCTTTCAACATCTTCTACAGTATTTATATCATTAACTCCTTTATCAAACCTAAACCTCACAACCCTTGGGAATCTTAAAGCATAACCGCAAGGATATTTATCAGATTTCTGTATCTCCTCATAAGCAACTTCAATAACTATTTTTGGCTCTACCTCAACCTCTTCACCTAAATCTCTAATAACTATTTTATCAATTTCCTCCTTTAACATCTCCAAATCTGCCTCAGTTAATCCAGTCCCTACATGTCCAATAGGGTAGAGATTGCCTTCCTCATCTCTAACACATATTTCAAATGAACCATACCAGTCCTTTCTTTTCCCCATCCCTCTTTTTGCCTTTGTTATAACAACATCCAAACTCTCCAACGTTGGTTTAAATTTATACATAGTTCTAACCCTACTCCCTGGGGTGTAAGGAGCTTTTAAATTTTTAATCATAACTCCCTCATGTCCAATGGATAAACTCCAGTTGTAAAACTCCTTTGCTTCATTAGCATCGTTTGTAACCAATTTATAGGATATATCAATTATTTTATCTGATTTAAGCTCCTTTTCAATTCTTTCCCTTTCAGTTCTCCAATCGTTCTCATAACCAACAATTTCCTCTAAAACTTTCCTTCTCTTTTCAAACTCTTCATCTATAAACGATACTCCATCTTTATAAAGAATATCAAATAGATAAACTCTTAAATTTATTTCTTTCATCATCTTTCCGATATCATACTTTCTTCTAAACCTTCTAAGTATATCTTGAAATGGTCTTGGTTTTCCAGTTTGTTTATCTATAGCTACACACTCTCCTTCAACAATTAACTTATCTACATTAATATTTTTTACTGCCTCAACAATCTCTGGAAGGGCATTTGTGACATCCTCTAATCTCCTACTATAAATCTTAACTTTATTTCCATCCTTATGTATTTGAACTCTTGCTCCATCATACTTTGTTTCAAATTGAGCCCTACCCATCTCCAGTAATGCCTCTTCAATTGAAGGAGTTAGCTGAGCCAACATTGGTTTTATTGGTCTAAATAATTTTAATTTTAAATCCTCACTTTCTAAATCCCCCATTAATAATTTTTCAGCTAAAAGTCCAATATCATTGGTTATTGCATATATCTTTTCCAATTTTTCCTTTGGAACATTAAAATAAACTGAAAGGGAATCTAATATAGTTGGGACATTCATTCCTATCCTCATATCTTCCAAAATTAACCTTGCTAAATATCTACACTCTATTGGTGAGGCTCTTAGAAAGAGACTACTTATTAACCTCAACTTTTTCTTTTGAGAACCTTCTCCTTCTATCTCTCCAACCCTCTTTAAAGTTTCATAAACTTCATCAACAGTCAATGGTTGAAAAAACAAAGATGCCTGTTTAATCTTTGATTTTAATTGCTCTATAGCCAACCCAATGTCTCCTGTCTCTTTAATTTTCTCTAATAACTCATCTTTATTAATCCCTATGGAAGTAACTGCATTTATTAAAAGCTTTTCTCCAATTCCTAACTCTCTCTCATCGTATTCGGGATAAACTCTCCCTATAGCCATGTAACAAATCTTTTTTAAATCCTCTGGCTTCCCTTTCTCTTTAACCATGTCAATTAATTTTATAAAATAGTCTCTCTTTTCTAACCTTTTTGTTGTTTTTTCAATTTTATTAAATATCTCACATACATCTTTCCAAAGCATTATTTCACCATAATAAAGACATAATTATGAATTTATTTATGGCTCTAAATTAAAATTGTTTTTCATTTTAATTTTTTAGTCATCCACTTAAAATAAACAAACTTAAAAGATATAAAATAAAAGGCTCCTTATCCATTTATCCATAAAACCCTTCTCTACCAATCAAAGGGACAAATGCTACAGGTCCGCAGTCCTTTACTATTATTTCATTTCCTCTCTTTTCAGCTAAAACTAATTTTTGTAAGTATCTACCAATAGGCATTAATAGTTTTCCCCCATCTTTTAATTGCTTTATTAATGGTTCTGGAATTTTTGGACCTGCTGCAGTTGTATATATTCTATCATAAGGGGCTAATGGCTCATATCCCAAAGTTCCATCCCCCACTATCACAATAACATTATCATATCCCAATTTTCTTAAAGTTCTCTCTGCTTTTTCAGCCAATTCTGGAATTCTTTCAATGCTAACAACTAAACCATCCTCCCCCACAATCTCAGCAGTTACTGCCGCATGGTAACCACAACCAGTTCCAATTTCCAAAACTTTCATACCTGGCTTTAAATCTAAAAGCTCGCTCATCATTCCAACCATATGTATGGCTGAAATTGTCTGCCCATAACCAATCTCTAATGGTTTATCAACATAGGCATATTCCTTTAAATGTTCAGGAACAAACTCTTCCCTTGGAACTTTTAATAGGGCATCAATCACTCTTTTACTTTTTATATACCCCTCCCTAATTAATCTTTCAATTACTGCTTTCTTTTGCTCTTCTAAGTTCATAATTTCACCTGATATAATTTATATAAGGGGCGATATATAAATGTTAATTATATAAAATTACCACAACACAATTATGGTGTTATGCATGGTTGAGGACTCATTCTTAACAGAGACACAAATTAAAGTTTTAAAATTGAGGAAGAAAGGATTAACCCAAGAAGAGATAGCAAAAATGCTTGGAACAAGTAGAGCCAATATAAGCATGATTGAAAAAAGAGCAAAAGAAAATATAAAGAAGGCATATAATACGATAAAAATTTATAATAGGATAATGGCTCCACTATCTATTGAAATTGAAGAGGGGACTGACGTTTTAGATATTCCAGATATTGTATTTAAAAAAGCTGATGAAGAAGGTATAAAAGTAAGATACAATACTTTAGAACTCATTGAACTTATAAAAGAAAATGCCTCTGAATTTATAGAAAAAAGAACAGTTAAAAAGAAATTTAAAATATACATCCTTGAAAATGGGGACTTAGATGTTGGAGGGAGCTAAATGAAAATTATAGAGGAAATCCCACAGAAACAAATTATTAAACGAAACTTTTAGAAAAAGTTGAACAAATCCTTCAGATTTGTAGCTCGAAGCTAACACTTCGATTTCGTCAAAACGGATGCATTGCTTCCTAACGGAAGCAATGCCTCTTAAGGAGGTGTGTAAATGAAAATTATTGAAGAAATTCCGCAAAAACAAATTATTAAGCTTATGCCTGAAAATTTAGATGATTTATGGGTATTGTATAACATTATTGAGGAAGGTGATAAGGTATTTGCAGTTACTGAGAGAAGAGTGCAAGATAAAGGAGATGTCATTAGGGCAGATAGGGGAGCTAAGAGGAAAATGTTTTTAGGAATTGAAGTAAAAAATGTAGAATTTGATGAAAACACAAAAAGAGTTAGAATTTTAGGGACTATAATTCATGGGCCAGATGACGTTCCTCTCGGCAGTCATCATACAATTGAAATTAAGCCATTTGATGAGCTTTCAATTGAAAAGAATTGGAAAAAATGGCAAATAGAGAGAATAAAGGAAGCTATTGAATCATCTAAAAGACCAAAGGTTTTAGTTGTTGTTATGGACGATGAAGAAGCAGATATCTTCGAAGTTAGAGATTACAGCATAAAGGAAATCTGCTCAATAAAATCTCACACTTCAAAAAAATTGGACTATAAAATTAATGAAGAGCTTAAAAAAGAGTATTATCATGAGATAGCGAAGGTTTTGATGGAGTATGATGTTGATAATATTTTGGTTGCAGGCCCAGGATTTGCAAAAAATAGCTTTTACAATTTTATCTCTTCCCAATATCCCGAGCTTAAAAATAAGATTGTAGTTGAGAGCATATCAACAACATCAAGAGCTGGATTAAATGAAGTTATCAAAAGAGGGATTATCAATAGAATATATGCTGAATCAAGGGTTGCAAAAGAAACACAATTAATCGAAAAACTTTTAGAAGAGATAGCTAAAAAAGGATTGGCAGTTTATGGTATTGACGAGGTAAAAAAAGCTTTAGAATACTCAGCTATAGACACATTATTAGTTTCAGATAGTTTGGTAAGAAATCATGAAATAGAAAAAATAATAGATACTACTGAAGAGATGGGTGGGAAAGTAGTTATCGTTTCCTCTGAACATGATGCTGGAAAGCAATTAAAAGCATTGGGAGGAATAGCAGGCTTATTAAGATTCCCTATTGAATAATTACAATTGTAATTTCTTTAATTCCTTTCTAAGCTTAAGATTTTCAATAAACATCACAATATCCCCATGAGTTTTTTCTAAGATTCCTCTACTAATGTCTTGCTTCCTTCTCAAATTATCCACAACATGATAATAATCAAAGTTCATTAAAAATTCATATAAATCTTCCATAAATTTGAAATATCTTTCAACCTCCGCTAAATTATCATTTTTCATCGCTTCTAACACTTCCCTCCTCAACTCTCCAATAACATCAGCCAAACCTAAAATGTAGTTCTCTTCTTTAATAAAATCAAGCTCTTTGAAACTTGGAATCTTATTATCAAACTTTATCATATATAGGGAGAGAGCTTCAACAAATTCCTGTTGAGGAGTAGATAAATATCCAACGAACTCTGGAAATGTTGCTAAGCCATTTAGTTTTTTAATTTTTTCTGATATCTCATTTAATTTATCTTTAAACTCATCTTTATCATCTGATTTGTGTATTTTCCTAATCAACATTGCACAATCTCTTGTTATTTCTCTTGATAATTTTAAAATTTCTTCTCTAACACTATCCTTATTTGCAAGGTAGTTTATTAAGTAATTTAGCTCGTCCATAATATCACCAAAAATTTTATATACCCATTTGTTAGTATTTGTTTATACACTCCTTTTCTTTTATTACACTAATCCATTATTAATTTATACCTCAATGATGTAGGACTTTCGCAGGAAGAAATCTGTTATTAAATATTGATGCTTCAGCATCTAAGTTCCAAAGCAAAATATATAAACTGCGAAAGTCCTACAATGCAAACCTGAAAAGCCCGTTGGGGGGCAATGACAGGTTTGCAAAATAAAAAGCTATTTAGATATTAAATCAACAAAACACTCAAATAAAAAATTTTAAAGATGTTAATAAATATGCTGGAGGTTAGATTATGGGGTTAAATATTAACAGACCAAGAAGAGGTTCATTGGCATTCAGTCCAAGAAAAAGAGCAAAAAGACCAGTTCCAAGAATCAGAAGCTGGCCAGAAGAAGAGACCGTGAGGTTACAGGCATTCCCTGTATATAAAGCAGGAATGAGCCATGCATTTATTAAGGAAGATAACCCAAAAAGCCCAAATGCTGGACAAGAAATATTTACACCAATCACAATATTAGAAGCTCCACCAATCAACGTATGTGCTATAAGAGTTTATGGAAGAAATGAGAGAAACTACCTAACAACATTAACAGAAGTTTGGGCAGACAACTTAGACAAAGAATTAGAAAGAAAAATCAAATTGCCAAAGAAAGAAGACAGAAAGACAGTTGAAGATTTAGAAGCGTTAAAAGATAAAATTGAAGATGTTAGAGTTTTAGTCCATACAAATCCAAAATTAACATGCCTTCCAAAGAAAAAACCAGAAATCTTAGAAATTAGAATTGGAGGAAAAGATATTGAAGAGAGATTAAACTACGCTAAAGAGATTTTAGGTAAGCAGTTAAACATTACAGATGTATTCCAAGAGGGAGAGTTAGTTGATACAATTGGAGTAACAAAAGGTAAAGGATTCCAAGGGCAAGTTAAAAGATGGGGAGTTAAGATACAATTTGGTAAGCACGCAAGAAAAGGTGTTGGAAGACACGTTGGTTCAATAGGGCCATGGCAACCAAAGATGGTTATGTGGAGTGTTCCAATGCCTGGACAAATGGGATACCACCAAAGAACTGAATACAACAAGAGAATATTAAAGATTGGAAATAATGGGGATGAAATAACTCCAAAAGGAGGATTCTTACACTATGGGGTTATAAGAAACAACTATGTTGTATTAAAAGGCTCAGTTCAAGGGCCTGCAAAGAGATTAATTGTATTAAGAAGAGCTATAAGACCACAGGAGCCATTAATCAAAGTACCTGAAATTACATACATAAGCACAACATCAAAGCAGGGTAAGTAAATAAAAACACTTTAAAATAATGGAGAGAGAAGGTGGATAATAATGAAGGCAGTTGTTTACAATTTAAATGGAGAGGCAGTTAAAGAAATTGACTTACCAGCAGTATTTGAAGAAGAATATAGACCAGATTTAATTAAAAGAGCATTCTTATCTGCATTTACAGCAAGATTGCAGCCAAAAGGTTCAGACCCAATGGCAGGGATGAGAACAAGTGCTAAAAACATTGGTAAAGGGCATGGTAGAGCGAGAGTAGATAGAGTTCCACAAGGATGGGCTGCAAGAGTTCCACAAGCAGTTGGTGGAAGAAGAGCACACCCACCAAAAGTTGAGAAAATATTATGGGAAAGAGTAAATAAAAAAGAAAGAATTAAAGCAATAAAGAGTGCTATTGCAGCTACAGCAAACCCTGAATTAGTTAAAGAGAGAGGGCATATCTTTGAAACTGAAAACTTACCAATAGTTGTTGAAAGCTCATTTGAAGAGTTACAAAAAACAAAGGATGTATTTGCAGTATTTGAAAAATTAGGAATTAGTAGTGATGTTATAAGAGCTAAGAATGGAATTAAGATTAGAGCTGGAAAAGGTAAGATGAGAGGAAGAAGATACAAAAAACCAAGAAGTATCTTAGTTGTTGTTGGAGATAAATGCAACGCTATATTAGCTTCAAGAAACTTGCCAGGAGTTGATGTTATAACTGCTAAGGATTTAGGAATTATACACTTAGCTCCTGGGGGAGTTGCTGGAAGATTAACCGTATGGACTGAAAGTGCATTAGAGAAATTAAAAGAGAGATTTGAATAAATAAAAAGGTAGAAACAAGGGGATAAAAATGGATGCCTTTGATGTAATAAAAGCTCCAGTAGTTACAGAAAAAACTGTTAGAATGATTGAAGAAGAAAACAAATTAGTATTTTATGTTGATAGAAGAGCTACAAAAGAGGATATAAAGAGGGCTATGAAAGAGTTGTTTGATGTTGAAGTTGAGAAAGTAAATACATTAATAACACCAAAAGGGGAAAAGAAAGCTTACGTTAAGTTGAAAGAAGGATATGACGCAAGTAAAATAGCAGCAAGCTTGGGAATCTACTAATTAAATAAGTTTTTAAATAATTGAAACACTTAAAAATTTATCATAAGTGGTGGTGAAGATGGGAAAAAGATTAATCTCTCAAAGAAGAGGTAGGGGAACACCAACCTACACTTGCCCTTCACACAAAAGAAGGGGAGAAGCAAAATACAGAAGATTTGATGAATTAGAGAAAAAAGGAAAAGTTTTGGGTAAAATAATAGACATATTACACGACCCAGGAAGAAGTGCTCCAGTTGCAAAAGTTGAATATGAAACAGGAGAAGAAGGATTATTAGTTGTTCCAGAAGGTGTAAAAGTTGGAGATATCATTGAGTGTGGTGTCTCTGCAGAGATAAAGCCAGGAAACATTTTACCATTAGGAGCCATTCCAGAAGGGATCCCTGTCTTCAACATAGAAACAGTTCCAGGAGATGGAGGTAAGCTTGTAAGAGCAGGAGGTTGCTACGCTCACATATTAACACACGATGGAGAAAGAACTTATGTTAAATTACCATCTGGGCATATTAAAGCTTTACACTCAATGTGTAGGGCTACAATTGGGGTTGTTGCTGGTGGAGGAAGAAAAGAGAAGCCATTCGTTAAAGCTGGTAAGAAGTATCATGCTATGAAAGCTAAGGCTGTTAAGTGGCCAAGAGTTAGAGGAGTTGCAATGAACGCTGTTGACCACCCATTCGGTGGAGGAAGACACCAGCACACTGGAAAACCAACAACTGTCTCAAGAAAGAAGGTTCCACCAGGAAGAAAGGTCGGACACATATCTGCAAGAAGAACTGGAGTCAGGAAATAATCTCTTATCTATTAAATTTTTATATTTTTAGTTAAACAAAACACAAATAACTTAAGGTGACTAAATATGGCATCTGCAAGGAGAAGAAGAATTAAAAAGAAAAAACAAGTAATTTCAAAAAAGATAGAGTTTAGATACAGAGGTTACACTTTAGAAGAGCTTCAACAAATGCCTTTGAGAGAGTTTGCAAAGTTGTTGCCTGCAAGACAGAGAAGAACATTATTGAGAGGTTTAACTCCACAACAGAAAAAATTAGCTATGAAAATTAAAAAAGCAAGAAGATTATTAAACAAAGGTAAAGAACCAAGAATTATAAGAACACACTGCAGAGACTTTGTTATAACACCAGATATGGTTGGTTTAACATTTGGAGTTTATAACGGAAAAGAGTTCGTTGAAGTTAAAGTAACTCCAGAAATGATTGGGCACTACTTAGGAGAGTTCTCATTAACAAGAAAACCAGTTCAGCACGGAGCTCCTGGTATGGGAGCTACAAGAAGCTCAATGTTCGTTCCAATCAAGTAAATTTGGCTGGATTTTTTACTATCTATTTTTTATTCTCGTATATATTTGTATATTTTTATATTTGGAAAACAAAAAATAATTATGTAGTATATTCAGCATTAATTCTAACATACTCATAGCTTAAATCACACCCATAACAAACATTTTCAAACTCACCCATTTTCAAATCAACAACTATCTTTATTTCATCTGATTTCATAATCTCCTCTGCTTTTTTTAACTCTTCAGTTCCTTCATCAGCCAATGGAATGCCATCTTTAACCAAATAAACTTCATCTTTATAATTACTCAATATAACATCAACAACCTCTGGATTAAAATCAGCTCCGCTGTATCCAACTGCTGCAACAATTCTTCCCCAGTTTGGGTCTCCTCCAAACACAGCAGTTTTTACAAGTAAGGAATTAACTATTGCCTTTGAAGCTTTAATTGCATCATCCATAGTTTTAGCTCCTTTGACAACAACCTCCATAAATTTAGTTGCCCCCTCTCCATCCTTAACAATCATCTTTGCAAGCTCTCTGCAAACATATAATAGGGCGTTTTCAAACTCTTCCTTACACTCATTATAATTAACTCCACTCAATCCATTAGCTAAAATAAAGACGGTATCGTTTGTTGATGTGTCTCCATCAACGGATATGTTATTGAATGTTTTATCCACAACTCTCTGCAAAACATCTGTTAAGCTTTTTTTATCAATCTCTATATCCGTTGTTATAAAGCAGAGCATAGTGGCATGTAACATATTTGGGGCTATCATTCCAGCTCCTTTAGCAATACCTCCAACTCTAACTATCTTCCCATTAACCTCAAACTCCACAGCTATTTCTTTTGGTTTTGTATCAGTTGTCATTATTGCCTTGGCAGCATTTATTGAGCTGTTTCCCTCTTTTATTAAATTATAAACCTTATTTATCCTATCTTTTATAATGCTCATATCCATCTTTCTTCCAATAACTCCGGTTGAGGCTACCAAAACCTCATCCTCTTTAATATTAAAAAGCTCTGCAACCAATCTTTGCATCTCTTTAGCATCCTTCATCCCATCCTTTGTAAAGCAGTTTGCATTACCACTATTTGCAACTATAGCTCTAAATTTATCTCTATTTTTTATCAACTCCCTTGATAAAACTACTGGATGAGCTACAACTTTGTTAGTTGTAAATGTTCCAGCTCCAACTGCCTCTTTTTCAGAGATGATTATAGCAACCCCATATTTACCCTCTTTATATCCATTGGCTTTAAATCCCTTTGGAGCAGTAACTCCTCCCTCAATAACTTTCATATTTCCACCTTTACTCCTTCTTTAATTCAATTAAAGCTATCTTCTCCAAAACTCTTTCAACGAGATTTCCAAATCCTCTAATGTTGAAAACCTCTCTAATTAATCTCTCCTTCTCTTCATTAATCTCTAAGACTGAATCATCAATCTCTCCACCAATAAGTTCATGAATCTTTCTAAATGTTTCCTCATCCTCACAAACTACACATACATCTCCATCCTTAGCTCCAATAATCTTTATTGCCTCGTGTATCTGCCTCTGTCCAGAGGCTCTAACCAAAATCTCCATCCAAAAATTCCTTGCTATAGGTTTTTTTGTCTTAGCTTGATTTATAGCATGCAAGATGTGTTTTTTTGTAGCTACTAAGTTGGCATTTAAAATTTGAAATTTCAAGCCTAAATTAAAAATCTCATTATTAATTTTAGCTCCTTTTATTCCTCTAATTATCATAATTATCCCATACTGTTTTTGTTATATTCAATTACCTTAACACTATTTCCTTCCCCAGTATCAACAATCTTAACATCTTCCAATGATTTTAAATTCATAATTTCGGCTGTCTTCTCTATTCCAAGCTTTTTATCAGTGTCTAAGTAGATAACATAGGCATCCAGCTTTGGCACTCCCATCTTATAGGCAGCAACTGCCCTATGATGCCCATCCACCAATATATAATAATCTCCTCTTTTTGTTTTTATTGCAATTATTGGCTCTGCTAAACCCTTTTTTAGCTCATACATCCTTCCAATCAACTCATCAGCATGGATTTTATTCTGTGTTGGCTTTAATTTATTAACATCAACTTCTTTCTTCTCAACTTTCAAATTGTATCCTAAGTTTTTATAAGTTTTAATTATATTCTCTAATTTTTTAGGTGTGGTTTTCTCTATCTGAGACCTAATGACATCCATATTTGATATAATTCCAACTAAGTTATTTTCTTCATCAACTACTGGCAGTTTTGAAAAACCAGTTCTAAACATTATCCTCCCAACATCCATTATATTTGCATCAGGGGTTGTAACAACCATATCTTCTCTTTTAGTCATTACATTTTCTACTTTCTCGTTGTCGTCCTTACCAACAATATCATGAACTGAAACTATCCCTATTAACTTTCCATTTTCAACTACGGGGAATGAATTATGTCCAGTCTCTCTCAACAATTTAATAACATCTTTAACTGTATTATCCTTTGAAACAGTAACAACCTTTTTTGTCATATATTCAGATACTTTCACTGACATAATGACACCCATAACAAATATTTTCATTTAGAGATTTTATATAAATAATTTTTATATAAAGATAAATTTATTAAAATTTATGTATATTAGCGTAGGGATTATCTATTCACCACGTTAATGTTATGTGTTGTAAAATACATCATGCATTTTGAAAAAACCGAAAATAATATATAAGTATTCCTACATTAATCATAACGTTGAGGATTGTAGCAATATATAAAGCCCATAAACAAAACTATATAAAACGGGTATAATTTAAATAAAACACGTTTCAGAGCGGAGGTAGCCTAGCCCGGCCAAGGCGTGGGACTGGAGATCCCATGGGGCTTTGCCCCGCGGGGGTTCAAATCCCCCCCTCCGCGCCACTTCTTTTTATTTTTTAAATATTTATTAGTAAAACACGAATTATGGAGGTGCAACCTTGACCGAGAATATGCAAAATTCTGAATTTAAATACTTAATTAGAGTTTCAAGGACAGACTTAGATGGGAACAAGAAGTTAATAATGGCTCTCCAAGACATCTACGGTGTTGGAGAGGCAATGGCAAGGGCAGTTATAAGAGTTACTAAATTAGACCCTAACAAATTAGCTGGTTATTTAACAGAGGAAGAAGTCAAGAAAATTGAAGAAGTATTGGCAGACCCTGCTAAATTTGGAATCCCATCATGGATGTTTAACAGAAGAAAAGATTATGTTACTGGAGAGGATAAACACGTTATTGAAAGTGACCTAATGATTATAAAACAAGAAGATATAAACAGATTGAAGAGAATCAGATGTTATAGAGGAATTAGACACGAACTTGGATTGCCATGTAGAGGACAGAGAACAAGAAGTACATTCAGAAGAGGACAAACAGTTGGAGTTTCAAGAAGAAAGAAATAAATTAATAACTAAAACACTATAGCATAACATTTAAAAAATTATTGAAGGTGATTAGATGGGAGATCCAAGGAGAAGATTTAAAAAGACATACGAAACACCAAACCATCCATGGATTAAAGAGAGAATTGAGAGAGAAAAAGAATTATGTAGAAAGTATGGTTTAAGAAGAAAGAGAGAAGTTTGGAAAGCAGAGACAATTTTAAGAAAATACAGAAGACAGGCAAGAAGATTAATCAGCGACAGAACAGAGCAAGGGGCTAAAGAGGCTGTTCAACTTTTCAATGTATTGAAAAAATATGGTATCTTAAAAGTTGAAAATCCAACATTAGATGATGTCTTATCATTAACAGTTGAAGATATCTTAGAAAGAAGATTACAAACACTTGTATTTAGAAAAGGATTGGCAAGAACACCAAGACAAGCAAGACAGTTAATAGTTCATGGACATATAGCAGTTAATGGTAGAGTTGTTACTGCTCCAAGCTACATGGTAACAGTTGAGGAAGAAGATAAAATCAGCTATGCTAAAAACTCCCCATTCAATGATGAAAACCATCCAGAAAGAGCTAAAATTGTCGGACTAACAGAAGAAACACAAGCATCAGAAACAGAATAAATAAGGTGAAACACTATGGCAGAGACAAAAAAAGAAAAATGGGGAATAGTTCATATCTACTCATCCTACAACAACACAATAATCCACGCAACAGACATTACAGGAGCTGAAACTATTGCGAGAGTTTCTGGGGGAATGGTTACAAGAAACCAGAGAGATGAAGGTTCACCTTACGCAGCAATGCAGGCAGCATTTAAATTAGCAGAAATATTAAAAGAAAGAGGTATTGAAAATATCCACATAAAGGTTAGAGCTCCAGGAGGAAGTGGGCAGAAAAACCCAGGACCTGGGGCTCAAGCTGCTATCAGAGCTTTAGCAAGAGCTGGATTGAGAATTGGAAGAATTGAAGATGTTACACCAGTTCCACACGATGGAACAACACCTAAGAAGAGGTTCAAAAAATAAGGTGATAATCTTTGATTACAATCAAAGAGAAGAAAAAGACAAGAATTGGGGAAGAGTTTATTTTTTCTTTAAAAGCCCCAATTTCATTTTCTAATGCTATTAGAAGAATAATGATTTCTGAAGTCCCTACTTATGCTATTGAAGATGTTTATATATATGAGAACTCATCATCAATGGATGATGAGATTTTAGCACACAGATTGGGTTTAATTCCAATTAAAGGAAAGCCGTTGATAGAAAGTGAAGTTATAACATTCACTTTAGAAAAAGAGGGGCCTTGCACCGTCTATTCATCAGATTTAAAATCTGAAAACGGAGAAGTTGCTTTTAAAAACATTCCAATTGTTAAATTAGGTAGAGGGCAGAAAATAAAAATTGAATGTGAGGCAGTTCCAGGCATTGGAAAGACCCATGCAAAATGGCAACCATGCAATGCTGTTTATAAACAAGTTGCTGAAGATGAAGTAGAATTTTTTGTTGAAACCTTTGGACAAATGGAAGCTGAAGAAATTTTAGAAGAAGCTGTCAAGATACTAAAAAATAAAGCTGAAAGTTTCTTACAACAGCTTGAATTAATTGAACAATAAAAACATTTTCATCCCCACATTATTTATTAAACCTTAAATAATTATAAAAGGTTTGAGGAAAACACGGTGAGATAATGAAAAAGATAACAGCTACAAATCCAAGGTTGGTTAGGTTAATTGAGATGTTAAAGCAGGAAAGTTACAAAAATCAGGCAAAGATTTGGAAGGATATAGCAAGAAGGTTAGCAAAACCAAGAAGAAGAGCTGAGGTAAACTTAAGTAAGATAAACAGATACACAAAAGAAGGAGATGTCGTTTTAGTTCCTGGTAAAGTCTTAGGGGCTGGAAAATTAGAGCACAAGGTTGTTGTTGCAGCATTCGCATTTAGTGAAACAGCTAAAAAATTAATTAAAGAAGCTGGTGGAGAAGCAATAACAATTGAAGAATTAATAAAAAGAAATCCAAAAGGTTCAAATGTTAAAATCATGGCATAAAACACGGTGATAATATGACAGTAATAGATGCTGAAGGAGCGATATTGGGAAGATTGGCTTCAGAAGTAGCAAAGAGGGTTTTGAGAGGAGAAGAGATTGTTATTGTAAATGCTGAGAAGGTAGTTATTACAGGTAACAAGGATTGGATTATAAAAACCTATCAAGAAGAAAGGGAGAAGAAAAACGTTGCTAACCCAAGAAGATTTGGTCCTAAATTTCCAAGAAGACCAGATGATATATTAAGAAGAACAATCAGAAAAATGCTCCCATACAAAAAACCAAAAGGAAGAGAAGCATTTAAGAGAGTTAAGGTTTATGTTGGAAATCCTAAAAACTTAACAGTTGATGAAAAGATAAGCCACAAATTAAACACTAACAAATACATAACATTAGCCGAGTTAAGCAAACACTTAGGAGCGAAGTTCTGAGGTGATTAAATGGGAAAAATTGTTATAACAGTTGGTAAAAGAAAGAGAGCTATTGCAAGGGCAGTTGCGAGAGAAGGAAAAGGTAGAATAAGAATAAACAAGATACCAATTGAATTAATTGAGCCAAAGTATAAGAGAATGAAGTTAATGGAGCCAATTTTATTAGCTGGAGAAGAAGTTATCAGCCAAATGGATATTGATGTTACAGTTAAAGGCGGAGGAGTAATGGGGCAGATGGATGCTGCAAGAACAGCTATTGGTAAAGCTATTGTTGAATTTACAGGTAGCAAAGAGCTAAGAGATAAATTCTTAGCTTACGACAGAACATTATTAGTTAGTGATGCAAGAAGAACCGAGCCTCACAAGCCAAGCAGATCTACAAAAGGGCCAAGAGCAAAGAGACAGAAGTCATACAGATAAATTCATTATTCAATTTTTGGAAAAATATTTATTTTTCTTTTTATTGGGTGAGAAACATGATGTTTCCTATTAGATGTTTTTCATGTGGTAATGTTATTGCTGAGGTTTTTGAAGAGTATAAAGAGAGAATTTTAAAAGGGGAGAATCCAAAAGATGTTTTGGATGATTTGGGAATCAAAAAATACTGTTGTAGAAGGATGTTTATTTCATACAGAATAGGAGAAGATGGAAGGGAAATTATAGACGAGATAATAGCTCATGATGAGAGATATTTATAACTTCTCAAATTCTTTTTAACGGGGCCGTGGGGTAGCCTGGACATCCTGTGCGCTTGGGGGGCGTGCGACCCGGGTTCAAGTCCCGGCGGCCCCACCATTCATATTTTAGAGAGGTGAGATATTGAAATTAACAAAATTTGAGATTGCGAGAATATTAGGAGCGAGAAGTTTGCAGATATCAAATGGAGCTTACATAACTATAGAAACAGAGTGTGATAGCTCATTAAAAATAGCTTATGAAGAAATTAAACAAGGAAAAGTCCCATTAAAGCCGATAAGACCAGTAAAAGCTTAACTATCTAAATAACTACAAATCTATAAGATTTTGTTTAACTTTAATTAATAAAGTTTCAGCTTAAATTATTTATTTTTTAATATTATTGAGGTGGATGTAATTGACAAATGTTATTATTGAAAAAATAAATGCAAAAGAAGTTTTTAAAGGAGCTAAAATTAAGGTAATGATAACCACAATAACCAATATTTCCATTGGCTATGATATCATTGAGGTAGATAACCCAGAGGAGGCAATAGCTGATGTTGAAAATGTCATAGCTCCAGAACTCATTGGATATCCAGCAACTGATATTGATTTTATTGATGCATTAATTTGTGAGACATCAGTAAATAACCCCATTGTTGCAATGGGTGTTTCTATAAGCATAGCAAGGGCCGCTTCAAACAGCTTAGATATTCCTCTATTTAAATTCTTAGGAGGAGCTTTAACAACTGAACTACCAATAGTTGCCTCTGGTATATTAGTTGATAAAGATAAGAATGAGTTAATTCCAATAGTTATGGCTGATTCTATAGAGGATATTGTTAATTTGTATTTAAAGCTTACAGATATTCTATCCCAAGACTATAGCATTGTAAATATTGATGGAGCATACACGTGCAAAAATATCTTTAATGAGATTCCAAGAATCAGAAATTTGATAGATGAAATTAAAGAAGATGAGGATTTGGACATATTATTAGGGCTTAGTTCTAAAAAAGAGATCGTTAAAGATAAAGATTTATCCCAAATTGACTATTTAGAGGTTGAAGAACCTGCTGAGTTTGATGGATTTTTATGCACAGGTAGTATTTATGAGGAAAGTGACTTTGTTAAAGTTTATCCTTACGAGATGGGAACAATAACTGAGATGTACTATTACATAAATTACATTATGGATAAGGGGCTTTATCCGGTAATATTTGGAAACAACTCATCCTTTGCACATATAGCAGTTAGTTTTAAAGTTCCTTTTTTAAGGGCATCTCTTTCTTCAAATGTGCTAAATGAAGTTTGGAACATAGAAAGAACCATAATGAATCCAAATATAAGGAGATTTTAGATTTTTATTCTTTTTTAACAACTTCCGATAATTATTTATATCAAGTAGTAATCTTAATCAATTATTAACATCTTAGAGGTGGTAATAATGGCTGTAACAATTGATTACAACTTATGTAAAGGAGCCGAATGTGCTGAGTGTGTAAATAACTGTCCAATGGAAGTTTTTGAAATTGAGGGAGATAGAGTAGTTGTTGCAAGAGAAGAGGACTGCACATACTGTGGGGTTTGTGAAGATGTTTGCCCAACAGGAGCTGTAAAGGTTGAGCCAGAATAAAATAGCAAAGTAAATAAATTTTCTGTAAAAATCTCTCTTTTATCCCATCTCTTCTAATGCTTTAAACAACTCTTCCCAAGCTTCTAAGCTTAATTTAGCATCTTCTTCACTCAAAACCTCTAATGCATAGCCAGTGTGAATTAATATATAATCTCCTATTTTTACTTCCTTATCTAAGAGTGTTAGTTTTGCCTTTTGCCTAACTCCTTTATACTCGGCTATAGCATATTTCTCTCCATCTTCTTCTATAATCTCAACAACTCTACAAGGAATTGCTAAACACATACTTTATCACCAAAAACATAGTTTTGTGTTCCTTATATAAAACTCTGTTTATGAAATTTTTTATTTTTAGTATTAACTCAAAAATGAATGTGGTCTTTTAAAATAAACGGCAGAATAACCATTCCATGCCTAATTAATCTACTCAAAAATACTGCAATCATGTATCTCTCAAATGGCATTTCAAAACTTCCACAAACCCAGCATATAACCTCAAAAGGGATTGGTGTAAAGCTTGCAACTATAACTCCCAAAATACCCCATTTTTTTAAATAAAGAGTTCCTTTTTTTATTTTTTCTTCATCAAATAATTTTAGCATCAACTTTTCTCCATATCTTTTTGCAAGATAGTAGGTGATGATAGCCCCAAAGTTGCAGGCAATTGTTGATATAAGCCAAACTAACTTCCAATCCAATCCAGCCAATAAGCCCGCAGCAATAAATATCTCTGTTGGAAAAGGTTGAAATATTGGCTCAGAAAATCCTACCAAAAATATCCCGAAATACCCATAATCTTTTATAAGGTTTAGTAAGAATTCTTTAAATATCTCAAAGTTAATCATATCTATCGCCGTATTTTTTTAGAGTTTGAGGATTTATTTATAAGTTATGGAGGGATGATTATGAAGATAAAGCCAGAGTGTGCTATCTGTATAATTAGGCAGGTTGTAGATGTAGCTAATGAGATAACTGATGACGAGAGAGAGCAGTTTAGGTTAATAAAAAATACCATGGAAGTTATTAAAGATGTTTATGGTGAAAATGCAGTTCCAGCATGGATGGGAACTGTTGTGCATAGATACTTAAAAAGAATTAGCAATAACAGCGACCCCTACAAAAATTTAAAAGATAAGGCAAATAAAATAGCTTTGCAGTATTTAGATAAGGTTAGAGAGATGAGTAATATAGATGATGAACTTGAGAGATTGAGAAAGAAGGTTTTAGCAACAATAGCTGGAAATGTTATTGACTTTGGAGCTTATAGCACTGGAATAGACATAGAAAGGCTGATTGAAGACACTTTAAACAAAGATTTAAAGATAGATAACAGCAAAGAGCTTTTAAATGATTTAAAAAATAAAGATATAAAAAAGGTTTTATACATATGTGATAACGCTGGAGAGATTATTTTTGATAGGGTTTTAATAGAAGAGATTAAAAATTATGATAAAGAGATTGTTGCAGTAGTTAAAGGAAAGCCAATTTTAAACGATGCTACTTTAGAAGATGCAAAGATAGCTAAGATTGATGAGATAGCCAAGGTTATAACTACTGGCTCTGATATCATTGGAATTATTTTAGAGGAATGCTCAGAAGAATTTTTAAAAGAGTTTGAAACTGCAGATTTAATCATAGCTAAGGGAATGGGTAATTATGAGAGCTTAACAGAATATGAGGATAAGATAGATAAGCCAATTTATTATATATTGAAAGCTAAGTGTAAGCCAGTTGCTGAAAATATTGGTGTCAATGTAGGAGATAATGTTTTATTGAGAAAATAGATTGTTAAACATTTAGACAGAGTCTCAAATATTTCTTTATAATTTTAATAAGTTTTATAAAAAAACTATATTCTTGCAAAAGTCCTATTTAAAATAACTTGGTGGTAAAATGAAATTCTATAATCGAGAGAAAGAATTGCAGTATTTAAAAACCTATTGTCAGTTAGAACCAAACTCTATCTTATTCGTTTATGGGCCTAAATCTTCTGGCAAATCTACAGTAATGAGGAGGGTTATTAAGGAGTTGGAGGATAGTGATATAGTGTTTTTTTATTATAACCTAAGAGAGCATGCAACATATAGTAAGGAGGAGTTTTTAGAGGTATTTTTTGAAAAGGACAGAATGAAGTATGTAAAGAATAATTTGATATTGGATTTGAAGGTTTTTAAAATAGGAATTGAAGAAAATTATGATTTTTCCAAGCTAAGTTTAAACGATGTCTTTAAAAAGATAAAAGCAAGTATAAATGCTGTTATTGAGGATGGAAAAAAGCCAGTTTTAATTATAGATGAGTTACAGAAATTAAAAAATATCTACTTCAACGGTGGTAAGTCCTTATTAAATGAATTGTTTAATCTCTTTGTCTCTCTAACTAAGATGGAGCATTTATGTCATGTAATTTGTATAACATCTGATACCTTGTTTATTGAAGAGATATATCAGAACTCTACCTTAGAAAATACTTCAAAATATTATTTAATTGATTGGTTGAGTGAGGAAGCTATAAGAAATATTTTAAAAGAAGAGGGATTTAGTGAAGAAGAAATAAATTACTGCTTAAAATATCTTTCTTTGCCTTATGAGATAGTTGATTTAATTGAGAACAAAAAACTTGGTTTGTCTGTTGAAGAAACTATAAAGCAGTGGATTAATATTGAGAGGGATAAGATTTTATATTTAATATCTACTCAAAAGGAGTTTGAGATGAAGAGGTTAGTTAATACCTTAAAATTATTTAAAGATAAAATAAAAATTGATATTAGTGAAATTATAAAAAACAATCTTATGGATGAGGCTAAATTTTTAATAAAAAATGAGATTTTGTTTTATGATGTGATTAATGGTATTGTAAAATTAACTTCGATAAAAAAGTGGTATGCTATAAAAGAGATTATCTAAGAGGGATATCTATGGTTACTTATAAAGATGCAGGAGTAGATATATCACATGAAGATAGAGTAATTAAAGCCTTAGTTTCACAGATAACATTTAAAAGAACTGATATAAAGCCTGCTGAGTTAGGATTGCATTATGCAGGGGCAGTGGAGTTTGGAGATTATTATTTAGTTTTATCTACAGATGGAGTAGGAAGTAAGATGATAGTTGCAGAGATGGCTAATAAGTTTGACACTGTTGGAATTGACATGATAGCTATGAATGTAAATGATGCCATCTGTATAGGTGCTGAGCCTATAGCGTTGGTTGATTATTTAGCTGTTGGACATATAACTGAAGAGATAGCTGAACAGATAGGAAAGGGATTAAATGAAGGAGCTAAGGAGGCAAATATAAACATTGTTGGTGGAGAGACAGCAACATTACCAGATATGATTAAAGGCATTGATTTGGCAGGAACTGTTTTAGCAATAGTTAAAAAGGATGAAATCATAACTGGAAAAGATGTTAAACCTGGAGACGTAATTGTTGGTTTAAGAAGTTCTGGAATACATAGCAACGGGCTATCTTTGGCAAGAAAAGTATTTTTTGACATAGCCAAGTTAGGGATTAATGACAAACTTTCTTATGGAAAGACAGTTGCTGAAGAACTTTTAACACCAACAAAGATTTATGTAAAGCCTGTTTTGGAAATGGTTAGAGATAAAGATATAAAAGTTAAAGGCTTAGCTCATATAACTGGAGGAAGTTTTAGAAAGCTTAAAAGGTTGAATGATAGAGTAACTTATTATATAGATAACCTCCCAGAACCATTGCCAATATTTAAGGAGATTCAAAGATTAGGTAATGTTCCTGATGAAGAGATGTTTAGAACATTTAATATGGGTATTGGATTCTGTGTAATTGTTGATGAAGAAGATGCTGACAAAGTTATAAAAATAGCTAATAAATATAATATCCCAGCTCAGATAATAGGTAGAGTTGTTGATAGCTTAGAAGTTAATGGAAATAAGATTGTTGGTAAGGCTGTTGTTAAATATAATGATAAGCACATAATATTGGAATAAAAATAAACCATCTTTTTAATTTGCTAATTTTTCTTAATTTTGTTTATTTCTTTTTATTTATTGGCTTAAAATCTAAAAAACTAAAAAAGGGTTTTTAACATGTGTGGGATATTTGGAGTCTACTCTTATGAAAAACTAAACGTAGCTAAGAGAATTTATTATGGGTTGTTTGCTTTACAACACAGAGGACAGGAAGGGGCTGGAATAGCTACAAGTGATGGGAAAAATATCCACTACTATAAAAACATTGGATTGGTTACAGATGTTTTTAGAAATGAGACATTACAAAACTTATTTGGATATATTGGAATTGGACATGTAAGGTATTCAACAACTGGAGGAAAGGCTGTTGAAAATTGCCAGCCGTTTGTTGTTAAAAGCTCATTTGGTAATATAGCTATAGCCCATAATGGAGATTTGGTAAATTCAGATGAACTAAGAAGAGAATTAGAGATGAAGGGGCATATATTCACTTCTTCAACTGACTCTGAAGTTATAGCCCAACTTTTGGTTAGAGAGTTGTTAAAAACTTCCGATAAGATTGAAGCAATAAAAAATACATTAAAAAAGCTCGTTGGAGCTTATTCACTTTTAATAATGTTTAATGATTCTTTGATAGCTGTAAGAGACCCTTGGGGCTTTAAACCATTATGCATTGGAAGAGATGAGAGCAATATTTACATATCATCTGAGGATTGTGCATTAACAACTTTAGATGCTGAGTTTATTAGAGATGTGGAGCCAGGGGAGATTATAGAAATTAAAAATGGTGAAATGATATCTCACAAATTGGATTATGATGTTTCTGAATACAACCCAGTGGATATTAATGTTCCATGCATATACAAAGGAGCTACAACATGTATGTTTGAATATGTGTATTTTGCAAGGCCAGATTCAACAATTGATGGTATCAGCGTTTATAAAGTAAGAAAGAGGATTGGAAAAATTTTGGCTAAAGAACATCCAGTAGATGCTGATGTTGTATCTCCAATTCCAGATTCTGGGGTTGCATTTGCCTTAGGGTTTTCTGAAGAATCAGGGATTCCATACTATGAAGGTTTAATAAAGAATAGGTATGTTGGAAGAACTTTTATTTTGCCTTCACAGAATGAGAGAGAATTGGCTGTAAGGTTAAAGTTAAGTCCAGTAAAAAGTGTATTAGAAGGGAAGAGGGTTGTTTTAGTTGATGATAGTATTGTTAGAGGAACAACATCAAGAAGGATTGTAAATATGGTTAGAAAGGCTGGAGCTAAGGAAGTGCATTTAAGAATAGGAAGTCCTAAAATTATATCTCCTTGCTATTATGGTATAGATATGGCTACCAAAAAAGAGCTCATTGCTTCAAATAAAACAGAAGAAGAGATTGGAAAAGCTATTGGAGTCGATTCTATTGGATATTTATCATTAGAGGGATTAGTTAAAGCTATTGGTAGGAAGGATTTATGTTTAGCTTGTGTAACTGGAGAATATCCAACTGAAGTTAAGTTTGAGAAGATATTAGGAAGAGAATAAATTAACAGACTTTATATCAAATTATGCTATTAAATAGCACCATAAACCTTTTTTATTTCCTATGACATACTCTCCGTCTAAAGCAGAGAGGTTTCTTTAGGAGAGCAGAGGGTTTAAAACCCTCACCCTCCACGGGTTGCCAAGCCCACTATCCCTACCTCCCGTCTCCCCTAATTCATCACCGCCCTAAAAGCAGAGTTTCTTAGCGACAAATTAATGGTAAAATTCTATTCAAATTCAATTGTTGCTGGTGGTTTATCGGTTATATCAAACACCACTCTCGCAACATTTGGAATTTCTGAAGTAATTCTCTTACTAATTCTTTTCAACAAATCAAAAGGCAGTTCTGGAACGTGAGCAGTCATAGCATCTAAGGATTTAACCATTCTTAAGGCAACAATCCAGTTGTATTCCCTCTCATCACCTTTAACTCCAGTTGCTTTACAGTCCAAAACAACGGCAAAGTATTGCCATAAATCTTTATCTAAGTTTGCTTTTTTAATTTCCTCCTCAACTATTGCATTTGCCTCTCTGCAGATATTTAGTTTTTCTTCAGTAACCTCTCCTAAAACCCTAACAGCCAATCCAGGCCCTGGGAATGGCTGCCTATAGACGATACTATCTGGCAATCCAAGCTCTTTTGCTAATAGCCTAACCTCATCTTTGTAGAGTTCTCTCAATGGCTCAACAACCTCTAAAACCATTCCGTGTGGTAAGGCAACGTTGTGATGACTCTTTATTTTTCCCTGAGTTTCAATCCAATCTGGAGCAATAGTCCCTTGGACTAAAACCTCTGCCTTTATCTCTTCAGCAACTTCCTCAAAAACATCAATAAATAATTTACCAATAATCTTTCTCTTTTCTTCTGGGTCTGTAACTCCTTTTAAAGCTTCTAAAAACCTATCCTTCGCATCTACAACTATTAAATTTAATCCTAACTTATCTCTAAATGTTCTTTCGACTTCTTCCCTCTCTCCCTTTCTCATCAATCCGGTATCAACAAAAACAGCTGTCAAGTTATTTCCAATAGCTTTGTGGGTTAAAACAGCTGCAACAGAACTATCTACTCCACCACTTAAGGCAATTATTGCTCTCCTATCTTTAATTTGCTGTTTTATTTCTTCTACTGCCTCTTCAATAAATTTCTGTGGATTAAACATAAAAATATCACCCTCAATTTATACTTCCTTTTTATCGTTATTTTCATCTTCTTCTAATATAATAATGTTTTTCTTACAGCTATTTAGATGTTTAAAAGCGTTTTCTTCAAGTTTTTTAGCTAAATTTTTCGGAACATTATCCATATTATTGGCTAAATAACTGGCTACACAGGCAGATAACAGTAATATTGCTGCTTTTTGCTCGCTTTTGAGTCGATGAATGTGATGGGGTCTAATATCTAACATTTCATAAATTTCAAGTAATTTTTTGCATTCATTGTCAATATTTTCTAAATTATCATCCATAATTTCTTTTACAACATAAACAAAAAATTGATGAAGTTTCATTAACTGCTCTTTGTGCATGTTATCACTTTAAATATTAAGCAAAGAATAAGATTAATATTAAAATTGGCTAAGAAATATATAAAAGTTTGGTGATACCATGAGAGAAATTATCAATAAACTCGACCCAATTATAATAGAAAAAGCACACAAAAAGTTTGGTGTTTCGAGAATATTAAAGAAATATGATGGAAGACCGGTGTATATAAAGGATGTAGATGGGTTTGAGGTTGTTGGTAATCTCTGCAGTAGGGAGACATTATCAAAGATTTTTGGAGTAAAAAAAGAAGAATTTACATTCTTCATGCTTAATGCAATGGAGAAAGAAAAAGAAGGAAAATTAAAGATAAACAATAAATTAAAAGAGAAATATATTGTTGAAAGTCCAGAGAAGATTAAAGACTGGCCAATTCCAATATACTATGAAAAAGATGCAGGAGCTTATATAACAAGTGGGGTTGTTGTTGTAAATGATAAAGACTACGGCTACAACTTATCAATCCACAGAATTTTAGTTAAAGATGATTATTTAGTTATAAGAATGGTTGAGCAAAGGCATTTACACTTTTTATATACAAAAGCTATAAAAGAGAAAGGTTATTTAGATGTTGCTATAGTTATTGGGGTGCATCCGGCTGTTTTGTTAGCTGGTTCTACATCTGCTGATATAACATTTGATGAGCTAAAATTTGCAGCTGCTTTATTGGGGGGAGAGATAGATGTTTTTGAGTTAGATAATGGTTTATTGGTTCCAGAGGCAGAGTTTATTATTGAAGGTAAGATTTTAGCTGAGATGGATGATGAGGGGCCTTTTGTTGATATAACTGGGACTTATGACATAGTTAGGAAGCAGCCAATAATTAAAATTGAAAAACTTTATAGAAAGGAAAAGCCAGTATTCCACGCTCTATTGCCGGGGGGGATTGAGCATAAAACACTGATGGGAATGCCACAAGAACCAAGGATTTTGAAGGGTGTTAGAAATACAGTTCCGACAGTGAAGAACGTTGTTTTAACTGAAGGAGGTTGTTGTTGGCTTCATGCAGTTGTTCAGATAGAGAAGAGAACAGAAGGAGACGGAAAAAATGCTATATTAGCAGCTTTCGCTTCTCATCCAAGCTTAAAGCATGTAGTTGTTGTTGATGATGATATTAATATATTTGACATAAATGATGTCGAGTATGCAATAGCCACAAGGGTTCAAGGAGATAAAGATATTGTTATAATACCTGGAGCTAAAGGTTCGTCTTTAGACCCTTCAAGTGATTTAAAAAATAAACTAACTGCAAAAGTAGGAATAGATGCCACTATGAGCTTAATTAAAGGTAGAGAGCATTTTGAAAGAGCTAAGATTCCTGATGAATGAAAACTCTACAGACAAATAAAAAGTTTTATATATTTTTACCTGCTAAAATTTTATTTGTTTGATTTAGTTGTTTATTGTAGTGTTGTGTTTGTCTCGTTGGATGTGTTTGAAATTTAATAAAGGTAATAATTATTTGGTATTTGTTAATTTAGAGGATTTAAGTTCAATTTCTAAGGGTCTGTAAGTTTGATTATTTGGAATATTTAGGTTCATTAAATTATTTAGATTTTTAAAAGTTAAGATTGAATAGTAAGTTAAATGAGATTTCTCTAACTAATAAGTTAAATTTTTAAATTTAGAAAGATAAAAATGCTCTATTTTATTGATGATAGAAAAGCTTATATAGTGTTGGATTTATAAATAAAGGATGTTATTTACCCTTAGAAAAATATGGTTCCGAAAAGCTTAAATATTAGAAGAGTGATTAAAATTATATTGTCGATGATTGCCCTGTTAAAATCAGACCTCTTGGAGGATGGAAACTAGCCATACTTACAAATATCGCCTCCTTCCCATCCTTGTTAAAATCAGACCTCTTGGAGGATGGAAACAACGTATCTCTATCAACAGCCTGCATTAAAAATCCTCCACACGTTAAAATCAGACCTCTTGGAGTATGGAAACTTCTTCTCTACTTAATTCTCCTCCTCCAACACTTCTTATTACACTAAATAGTTAAAATCAGACCTCTTGGGGATGGAAACCTTGGTATTTGTTTCTCGATTTTGGTGTAGATTTGTGCGTTAAAATCAGACCTCTTAGAGGTTTTATTCTCTTTTTAAACCATTAAAATCAAAAGTAAAAAAGCTATTTTTATCTCTTACTTAGTAATACTTATACATCTGAATATATAACAAACTATTTAAATTAGTAATACCAAAAGAGAAAAAATCCCGAGAAAATTTTTCAGTCAGTATTAAGAATTATTACAAATTTAGATTAAAAATCCTGAACTCTTAGAGAATGAAAAACTTTTTAATGTCTATTTTGTTAAAATAAAATTTCTTGAAGGATTAAAAGAGGACAAAACTTAAAATAAAAGCCAACTTGATATAAAAGCTCTTTTAAATTTAGTGTTTCAAAGAAATCATATAATTTATCTATCCAAAAATTCCCTTTATAATCTCCAATGCCCTTTCTATATCTTCATATTTTGTAGCATAGCTAAATCTAATATAATTAGCTCCATTCTCACCAAATGCAATACCCGGAACGCATAAAACCTTATTTTCAATCAACTTTTTAGCGACCTCTACACCATCTCCATACTCAGATACATCTGGGAAGATATAAAATGCCCCCTCTGGCTTATTAACTTTAAAGATATCCTTTAATCCATTATAAATCAAATCTCTCCTCCTTCTGAACTCATTAACCATCTCTTCAACACACTTCTGGCTACCTCTTAAAGCGGCTAATGCTCCATACTGAGCAAAGGTTGTAGCACATGCAAAGCTATACTGATGGATTTTTATCATATTGTTGATTAAATCCAACTCTTTATTTAGCTCGTCTGAAACTACTAAATAACCAATTCTCCAGCCAGTCATTGCGTATGTCTTAGAGAATCCATTAATTAAGATGCATCTATCAGTAAATTGCATTGGTGAGTAGTGTTTTTTATCATAAATAATCTTATCATAAACTTCATCTGAAACAATAATTAAATTGTAATCTTCAGCTATCTCCGCCAAGCCCTTTATTGTTTCTTTATCATAAACTTTTCCAGTAGGGTTTGCTGGAGAGTTAAATATTATCAACTTTGTTTTTTTGGTTATTGATTCTTTTACTTGCTCTAAATCAATATCAAAATTCTCATCTAAGCTTATGCTTTTAATCTTACCCTCAGCAAACTCTGTTAATGAGAAGTAAGACACAAAAGACGGATTTGGAGCTAAAACCTCATCCCCTCTATCAACCAAAGTCATGATAGAGAGCATTAACGCCTCTGAAGCCCCGCAAGTAACAATAATGTTGTCTTTATCAACATCTAAGCCATAATCTTTCATTAACTTGTTGCTTATCTCCTCTCTAAGTTCTGGAATTCCATTGTTTGGAGAGTAGTGAGTTTTCCCCTCATCTAAGGCTTTTTTTGCTGCCTCAACTATATGCTTTGGAGTATCAAAATCTGGCTCTCCTATTCCTAAATTTATGCAGTCAGATGTAGCTAAATTAAATATCTCCCTAATTGCTGATGGTTTTATGTTTTTGCATCTATTACTTATCATCCTCTCACATCCTCAAAATATAGCTTTTTATAGAGTTCTATTGCCTTAATCTTTGCTATTTCTGAAGGTTTATCTCTTATATTAGAGTTTTTATAACTCTCATCTAATAATAAATCCAATTCACAAAAATGATTCTTTATCTTCTCTTTATAGTTATCATCTATTGGCTTTTTATCCACTTTGCATTCAAAGAGATAACTTACAATCTCCTCATCATAGCAATCTAAGCATTTAAATGAACCAAAATCTGGCTTAAACTCTCCTCTCTCTAAGCATAGAATACCTTGATAGTAAGCCCTCAAAATATATAAAAGTGTCTTTGGATTCTCATAATTCTCTTTCTCACTTGATTTTTGAAGATGCTTGGCAAATCCCTTCCAGTGATGATAGAGCTTTTTACAAATGCAATTGTGGGCTATTTCCTTAACATCTTCATGGTATTTTGATGAATACAAAACCTTATCAGATAAAGCTATCTCAATAAAGTTAGCATTTGGCTTTAAAAGCTCTCTCAAAAACTTTCCAAGCTCAAAGCTAACAAAATCACACTTTCCAAACATTTTATTTATAACCTCCCCTTCTCTGCTTTTATATAGGCAGTTTTTGATAAATAGCTCTTTATCTAAGATATGCACTCCCCTAATATCTACATCACTTGGATTTGGAATGCCATACAAATCACTACCAGATATAACAACAAATATTGGAATTTCCATAGCTATCTCCGTGCTATTAGCTTTTTAATATCCCCAAAGTTATTAGAAATTCTAATTGGTAGTATTTTATACCCTATCAAATTTACTAATAATTGTTGTTATGTTTATAAATTTATAACTTTCATCTGGTGATAGCATGGCTGAGAAAATAAAATTAACTGAATTAGTTAAACTCCATGGATGAGCTTGCAAACTGCCCAGCACCGAGTTAGAGTTTTTGGTTAAAGGAATAGTTACCGATGAAGATTTATCAGACAAGGATATCTTAGTTGGTTTGGGTGATGATGCATCAATAATTAAAAGAGATGGGTTAGTTATAGCCAAAACCGTAGATGTCTTCACACCAATAGTTGATGACCCTTATCTTCAAGGAAAGATAGCGGCATGCAACTCAACAAGCGACATTTATGCCATGGGATTATTAGATATAGTGGGAGTTTTAGCAATTGTTGGAATTCCAGAAAAGCTACCAATACACATAGTTAGGGAGATGCTAAAAGGATTCCAAGACTTTTGCAGAGAGAACAAAACCTCAATAGTTGGTGGTCACACAATATTAAACCCATGGCCTCTAATTGGAGGAGCAGTTACTGGTGTTGGTAGAGAAGAGGAGGTTTTAACAAAGGCTGGAGCTAAGGAGGGAGATATCTTAATATTAACAAAGCCCTTAGGAACTCAAACGGCAATGGCATTATCAAGGATTCCAGAGGAATTTAAAGATTTAATAAATATCAGTGAAGATGAGAGGGATTACATCATAAACAAAGCAATAGAACTAATGACAACATCAAACAGATATGCATTAATGGCTTTAAGAAAAGCTGAGGAGAGAGTTGGAGATAAAATAGCAAATGCTTTAACAGATATTACTGGATTTGGAATCTTAGGACATTCAAATGAAATGGCTAAAAATAGCAGGGTTTTAATAGAAATTAACACTCTTCCATGTATAAAAAGAACTCCAGAGTTAAGCAGAATGTTTGGACATGCTTTATTGGATGGTTACGGAGCAGAAACTGCTGGAGGGTTGTTAATATCAGCAAAAAAGGAATATAAAGATGATTTAATTGATGAGTTAGAGAGAGCTAAGTGCTATGCGTTTGAAGTTGGTAGAGTTGTGAAAAAAGGTGAAGGAAAAGCAGTTTTAAGTAAAGATGTTAAGGTTATTGAAATCTAACTCGGTGCTGGGCAGTAATTGCAAAACGTCCCTGTCGATGTGCCGAACCCTTTTAAGGGAGGCACATCGAAGATAGCTGATTTTTTATTCCTATTTTTGACTAAATTTTTTATACTACTACTTTAATTAAACTATTTTTACCTAAAAGTATAAAAATTAAATGAGAAATTTAAAATTAAGATTTAAAGTTATAACTCAATAACCTTAACCCTGGTGAAAGTATGGAAATAAAATTGGAAGAAATTTTAAAAAAGCAGCCATTATACAGTGGGAAAGCAAAGTCAATCTATGAGATTGATGATGATAAAGTTTTGATAGAGTTTAGAGATGATATAACAGCTGGAAATGGAGCCAAGCATGATGTTAAACAAGGAAAGGGATATTTAAACGCTCTAATTTCATCAAAGCTATTTGAAGTTTTAGAGGAGAATGGAGTAGAAACTCACTATATAAAGTATATAGAACCAAGATACATGGTAGCTAAGAAAGTTGAAATTATACCAATAGAGGTTATAGTCAGAAATATAGCTGCTGGGAGTTTGTGTAGAAGATATCCTTTTGAAGAAGGGAAGGAATTGCCATTCCCAATTGTTCAATTTGACTACAAAAATGATGAGTATGGAGACCCTATGCTAAATGAAGATATTGCAGTAGCTTTAGGTTTGGCTACAAGAGAGGAATTAAATAAGATTAAAGAAATTGCCTTAAAAGTTAATGAAGTACTAAAGAAATTGTTTGATGAGAAGGGCATTATATTAGTTGATTTCAAAATTGAAATTGGTAGAGATAAAGATGGTAATTTATTGGTTGCAGATGAGATAAGCCCAGACACTATGAGATTGTGGGATAAAGAGACAAGAGATGTATTGGATAAGGATGTATTTAGAAAGGATTTAGGGGATGTTATTGCAAAATACAGAATTGTCGCTGAGAGATTAGGATTGTTATAGGACTTTCACAGTTTATATATTTACTTTTGGAACTTAGATGCCAAAGGCATCTTTATACAATAGAACACTAATTCCTGTGAAAGTCCTATATAAAGTAAAATTTTGGTGAGATTATGTATAAGGCAACAGTCACAATAAAGTTAAAAAAAGGAGTTTTAAACCCTGAAGGTAGAACAATCCAGAGAGCTTTAAACTTTTTAGGCTTTAATAATGTTAAAGAAGTTCAAACATACAAAATGATTGATATAATTATGGAAGGAGAGAGTGAGGAGAAAGTTAAAGAAGAAGTTGAAGAGATGTGTAAAAAGCTTTTAGCAAATCCTGTTATCCATGATTATGAGATAAAAGTCGAGAAAATTGAATAACTTTTTTCTTTTTTAAACTATTTTTTGGTGATGCCTATGCTAATCAATGAGATTAAAAGCATAAAAGAATTTAGAGGGATAAAAAAGCTTAAAGAATCAATAAAACTGGATAAGTTCAATATTTTAATTGGGAAAAATAACTCTGGAAAGACTGCTATTCTTGAAAGCTTATTTTTATTTCCACATCCAAGAAGAGTATATAAATTAGCAAATAATAGAAGTGTTTTAGATTTTATTTCAAGTGGGAGAAATGGCATAAAAAGTTTGGTTTATAAGTATGAGGGAACAGCAGAACTTGAATTTGATATAAATTTAGATAACAAGTTTTATAAATGGAAAATCAATATAGAGTCCGATGGAATTGTTAATGTTTTTAAAGATAATAAAAAATGCGTTAGAGTTGAGGGAAAATTCTTAGAATTCTTAATAGATAACCAAAAACCAGCAGTTTCTGATAATATAGAGAAAGTACCCATAGATAACTTAGAAATTGTTTATTTCCCTTACGATACAACATTTATTAAAACATTAGACAACTTCCTATCAAACAATGAACAGAAAATATTAAAAGAGAATATCCATACAAAGGTAGCAGAAGCTATAAGCAAAGTGTTGGATGAGAGATTTACTGAAATTGTCTTAAAAAAGGATGGTTGGTATCTAAGGAGGGAAGATGCATCCTACATCCATGTAAATGACATGGGAGATGGGGTTAAAAAGGTTGTAAGAACCATGCTAATCTTAGAGTTATTGAAGCCTAAACTCATACTCTGGGATGACTTTGATACAGCAATGCATCCTTCAATGATTAAAAATCTACTAAGTTATCTATCAAAAGGAGATTGGCAGGTTGTTATATCAACACATAGCATAGATGTCTTATATTATATGTTGGATTTGGAGGATGTTGATGATATTCAAGTTATTGCCTTAAAGAAAGACGAAAGGGATATATTGGGGCATAGAACATTTACAATTGACGATATTGAGGACATAATTGATGCAAACCTTGACCCAAGATATGTTTGCCAGAATTTTGATATTTAAGGGGGAGATGATGCTTGTTACTGAAAATCCAGTAGATAATTTTATAGCTTTTGTAATAACTGGAGATGGTAGATGGGAACAGGTTATTTTAAAAAGTATAGCAAAAAGATACAATGGAAAAGATAAGATAATCTATTTTCCAAAAAATCATTATAAAATATATGGAGAAGATGTAAAAAAGACAGGTTTATGGTGCTTAGATTTTTTAAAATTAGAGAAAGAAAAACTTAATATTTTTGATAAATGCAAAAATCTATTAGTCCTTATTGATAAAGAACACATTCATAAAACAGAAGATATTATTAATAAACTTAATAGTTTAAATGTTTTTGATGGCATTAAAAGTTATTAAAACTACTGAAAACTTAGTTATAATTGAAGGACTATCAGAAAGTAGGATTTTAAAAATTTATGTTGTTATCTTTGGAAATAAAAAGTGCATTGAAGAGAATGTGGCAGAGTTAATTAAATTAGAGTTTGGAAAAAACATAAATGCAGATAAAAATAGCATTAAAAATTTTTTAAAATCAATAAATCTAAAAAGAAATGGATTGAAAAAATTAATTGAAAAAGCAAAAATTGAGAATTTAGAAGCATCATTTAATAATCTAATATACGTAATTAAAGAGTTAGAGCGTGGTGATTGAATGGAGAGGAAAAAACTTATTTTATTTGATTTTGATAGCACGTTGGTTAATAATGAGACAATTGATGAGATTGCTAAAGAGGCAGGAGTTGAGGAAGAAGTTAAGAAGATAACAAAAGAAGCAATGGAAGGGAAATTAAATTTTGAGCAATCTTTAAGAAAGAGAGTTAGTTTATTAAAAGACCTTCCAATTGAAAAAGTTGAAAAAGCCATTGAAAGAATAACACCAACAGAAGGGGCTGAAGAGACAATTAAAGAGTTAAAAAATAGGGGTTATGTTGTTGCCGTTGTTAGTGGTGGTTTTGATATTGCCGTTAATAAGATTAAAGAAAAATTAGGATTGGATTATGCTTTTGCAAATAAGTTAATTATTAAAGATGGAAAACTAACTGGAGAGGTTGAAGGAGAGGTTTTAAAAGAAAATGCTAAAGGGGAAATTTTAGAAAAAATAGCTAAAATTGAAGGAATAAAATTGGAAGATACAGTTGTTGTAGGAGATGGAGCTAACGACTTAAGCATGTTTAAAAAAGCTGGTTTGAAGATAGCTTTTTGTGCAAAACCCATTTTAAAGGAGAAGGCAGATATCTGTATAGAAAAGAGGGATTTAAGAGAAATTTTAAAGTATGTCAAATAAAAAATTAAAAATTAATCTACTTTTTTCTTATCAAGTTCTCTTTTTATAATTAGCATGGCAACATAGCCAAGGACTGTTGGAAGAATGTAAGATACAAGTCTGTCTAATAAAGTAACTGCTGCAGCAACTGAAGGAGGAATTTTAAAGGCAGAAAAAGAAAGAATCATTACTGTATCTGCCGTTCCAAAACCACTAGGGGTTATGGACAAAACACCAGATAAAAGGGTTATTAAATATACGGTAGCTACGCTTACAATAGAGACAAGATAGGGCAGAGATAAAAATAACAACCACAATTTTAGAACATCAAGGACATACCATCCAACTGATAAAATTATGGCAATAAAAACCTCTTCTCCTCTTTTACTTTTAAAAAATTTCATACTGTTGTAGAATTCTTCAATGGATTTTAATATTTTGCTTTCGTCATAGTTGTATGAACCATACTTACAAATAAATTTTGATATTTTCGTGACTGTTTTAATTAAAAGTTCCTTATTTGCGATTAGATAAATAACTACTGCAGTTAGAGAAAACAAAAGAATCCATGATAAGATGAGATACTCAAGATATTCAAATCCAGTAACTACAAAGTATCCAATCACAAATAGCGTGAAAAATAAAAATATTGCAGTATCTAAAACTCTCTCAACGACAACTGTAGAAAATGCCAAACCTTTCGGAATTTCTTCAAGTTTTGATAAATAATAAGCTCTAAATGCCTCTCCACCACCTCTCATAGATGGTGTTATATTATTAATAAACAATCCCATCAACACTAATAAGAAGAGATTTTTCATATTTGCTTTATATCCTAAAATCTTTATTATGTATCCCCATCTTATAGAAAGAAGAACTGAAATAGCTATCTGCAAAATAACTGCCAATATTATGTAGATGGGGTTTGCACTGATTAATATTTGGAATATTTCATATATTCCAATATATACCATTAAAATTAATATAAAGGCAATGCTAAGGATAAATAGAATCAGAGATTTGGTAATTCTTATTTTCATTTTATCCCTTTAATTTTATGTAATTTAGAATTTCGTTCCCAACTTCTTCTGTTTTTAAGTTCCCCCCTAAATCAGGAGTGACTTTTTTATTTATTAGACAGTATTTAACTGCCCCTCTAATCAAATCTCCTTTCTCTTTTTCTCCAATATAATCGAAGAGCATAGCAACACTTAAGATAGATGCCATCGGATTAGCAATTTTTTTCCCGGCTATGTCTGGGGCAGAGCCATGCACTGGCTCAAATAGTGCTTTATCTTCCCCAATATTTGCTGATGGAGCTAAGCCCAAACCTCCAATTAATGCTGATGCTTCATCTGATAGAATATCCCCAAACATGTTTGTTGTTACAATAACATCAAACTTTTCTGGGTTTTTTATAAGATTTAGGGCTGTTGAATCAACTAAATAATCATCTGCCTCTATTTCATAATGTTTTTTTATTTCATTAAATACCTCCAAGAATAACCCATCAGTAACCCTCAACACATTAGCTTTGTGGATGCATGAAACCTTTTTTCTATTGTTTTTTACTGCATATTCAAATGCAAATTTTATTATCCTTTCACAACCTTTTCTTGTGATAAACCTTTCAGCTATGGCTATATCGCCCTCTAATCTCTCCTTTCCAACATATAAATCTTCCGTATTTTCTCTGATAATAACCATATCAATATTTTTGACATCTAAAAATTTGTAATCTGCTATCTTCCCAATTAACTGCCCAATACCAAAGTTATTTATTGGCCTTACATTGGCATATAAATTAAACATCTTCCTCAAAGTTATTATAGGACTTCTATAGTTTTTAACCTCTCCGGGTTTTGGTGATGTTATTGCCCCGAATAAAATAACATCTGCTTCTTTGGCTTTTTCTATTGTTTCTTCTGGTAAAGCATCCCCATACTTTTTTAAACACTCTAATCCTGCCTCTGCTTTTATTATCTCAAAATCTCCAAGCTCATTTAATATTTTTACTGCTTCTGGAATAACTTCTTTCCCTATTCCATCCCCTTCTATAACGCACACCTTCATCATAGACAGCACCAAAAACTTCTATAGTTTTGAAAGAACTTCACAGAAGTAGATTTATACGGCAATAACAGATTGAATGCACTTTAAATATTTTATTTAAAACATTTTGGAGCTTTTAGTTTCAACTATTTAATTAAAATATTACTTCTGTATTCAACCTGTTAAAGATAGCCCTGGCATTAATATTCCTTGATTAAATATATAAACTGTAAAAGTCTATTTAAGCAATTATGTAAAAGTATTACTCATCGATGTTAGGAGGGATATATAATGGAATATTCGGATGTTCCGAAATTTATTAGAGATATCTCTATAAAACAGCATGAGTGGATGAGAGAGAGCATAAAATTGATTGCAAGTGAAAACATAACAAGTTTAGCAGTTAGAGAGGCTTGTTCAACAGATTTTATGCATAGATACGCTGAAGGACTGCCAGGAAAGAGATTATACCAAGGATGTAAATATATAGATGAAGTTGAAACACTTTGTATAGAGTTAGCTAAAGACTTATTTAAGGCAGAACATGCAAATGTCCAGCCAACAAGTGGAGTTGTTGCGAACTTAGCAGTTTTCTTTGCTGAAACAAAGCCGGGAGATAAATTAATGGCTTTAAGTGTTCCGGATGGTGGGCATATAAGCCATTGGAAAGTCAGTGCTGCTGGAATTAGAGGGTTGAAAGTTATAAATCATCCATTTGACCCAGAAGAAATGAATATTGACGCTGATGCAATGGTTAAAAAAATCTTAGAAGAGAAACCAAAGTTAATATTGTTTGGAGGTTCTCTATTCCCATTCCCTCATCCAGTAGCTGATGCTTATGAAGCCGCTCAAGAAGTTGGAGCTAAGATTGCCTATGATGGAGCTCATGTCCTTGGTTTAATAGCTGGAAAACAATTCCAAGACCCATTGAGAGAGGGAGCAGAGTATTTGATGGGTAGTACTCATAAAACATTCTTTGGCCCTCAGGGGGGGATTATATTAACTACAGAAGAAAATGCTGATAAAATAGATACTCACGTGTTCCCTGGAGTTGTTAGCAATCATCACTTGCATCATAAAGCCGGTTTAGCTATTGCATTAGCTGAGATGTTGGAGTTTGGAGAGGCTTATGCTAAACAAGTGATTAAAAATGCAAAGGCGTTAGCTCAGGCGTTATATGAGAGAGGATTTAATGTTTTATGTGAGCATAAAGACTTTACAGAAAGTCATCAGGTGATTATTGATATAGAGAGTTCCCAAGACATAGAATTTTCAGCGAGTGAGTTGGCTAAGATGTATGAAGAGGCAAATATCATTTTGAATAAAAATCTCCTTCCATGGGATGATGTCAATAACTCAGATAACCCAAGTGGTATTAGGTTGGGAACACAAGAATGCACAAGATTGGGAATGAAAGAGAAAGAAATGGAGGAGATAGCTGAGTTTATGAAGAGAATAGCCATTGATAAAGAAAAACCAGAGAAAGTCAGAGAGGATGTTATAGAATTTGCCAGAGAATATTCTAAGATACATTACAGCTTTGATGATGGGGATGGATTTAAGTATTTAAAGTTTTACTAAAAGTTTTTAAATCCTCATTTTTATTTTTTTAGATAAACTATTTCCATCATCTTTTTTATGGTGATGTTCATGGATAAAAAATCCAAATTAATAGAATTACTCAAAGCATCTGGATGTATAAAGTTTGGAGAGTTCATCTTAGCTTCTGGAAAAAAAAGTAATTATTATATAGACATAAAGAAAGCCACTACAAACCCAGAAGTTTTAAAGTTAGTTGGAGAAATTATTGCTGAACAAATAAAAAATGAGGATGTAAAAGTTGCCGGTGTAGAACTTGGCTCTGTCCCTATAGCTACAGCTGTCTCAATCATTGCCCAAAAACCTCTGCTAATAGTTAGAAAAAAACCTAAGGACTATGGAACTAAAAATAAAATAGAAGGAGAGCTAAAAGAAGGAGATAGAGTTATTATTGTAGAGGATGTTACAACTACTGGAGGTAGTGTGTTAAAGGCAGTAAAAGAGATTAGAGAAAATGGAGGGATTGTTGATAGGGTCTTTGTCGTTGTAGATAGGTTAGAAGGAGCTAAAGAAAACCTACAAAAAGAGAACGTTGAGCTAATTCCATTAGTTACTGTAAAAGAATTACAATGAAACTTTTAGAAAAAGTTTTTAATTATATGACCATTAATTCTTAACAAGCTCCGGTGCTTTAGCACGGAGACAAATATTTATCGCAAGTGTTCAAGTCCATATCAATTTCTAAACCGAAGTTCGGGCAAATGAAGATTTCTCATGCCATTATATCCTAACGACCGAAAAGTTCATGAATAAGAAGTAGCATACAAACTTTTCGAAGGCCGCCTGACCCGGCCTGATGAACATAACCTGCCCAATGACGCCCCGGCGACGGGGACGGAAAGGTGTCCCCTAGGGGAACCTCCGCCCTTTAGGCAGAGAGGAGGTCAGTATTACAATCCACTTAATAAATCTAAAAACTTCTTAGTTTTTTCTTTTTTAACTTTACCAAACTTCTCTAACTTACCAACATCAACATTTTTATCCTTCAAAATCTCTTTTATTGGTTCTATTAGAGCTATTTTTTTAAGTAAATCCTCAATATCTTTCTTTTTAAAGTTAAATCTTTTTACAGCATCCCAGTCATGAACTAAATATAAAGCAACCCCACCAACATTCTTTAAAGGAATCTGATACTTTGGCAATTCCTCTTCCAATTTAAACTTTAAATCTAAAACATTTATACAGTCAATCCCTTCAACCTTCATCCAAGATAAAAACCCCTTTTGAGGAGTTATCATAATAGACGGGAATAAGTTGCTTCTTGCCCTTTCATCTGGAGTTTTGTATAAATAAAATTTAAACACATCCTCAGAGAATCTTTTTATCAAAATGTCCTTAGATATTGCCTTGGATAACTCATTTTTAATTTTAATGGCTTTTTTTAAAGGTTCAATTGGTTCTCCATCTTTGTATAATCCTTCTTTTTCTAAAATTTCCTTAAGTTCAAGTTCTTTTAGCTTTCTTTCTTCCATGCATCTGATGTCCAAAATCCCCCCACTCATATCTGTTTCTTCTCTAAATAATAGGCAAAGTTCTAAATATTTATTGAGGTATTTTTTCTCTTTATCGCTAAGCAAGTTATCAATTTTTTCGTTTATTGCTTTTTCAATCTCATCTTTGTAGGCATTAAGATAGCCGATAGCTAAAACTCTCCTAACATACTGGTCATCTATAATCTTGTTCTTTGAGAAATTTCTCTTTATTGATGTAATTATGGCATTTCCAAACTTCTCTTTGATGTATTTCTCATAATTTTTATCTTCAACTTTAATCCTCTTGAACTCTCTCTTTCCCTTATCAATAACTATAAGGGATATGGTATATGATGTTAAAATCCCTCTACCTTTTGGCTCTAAGATGTCTAAAAACTCTTTATATGTTGTAACTAAGTAAGGAGGAAACTCAAACATAATCTTTTTGTATGAGCCATCTAAAGGCAGATTTGGAGGTAAATTTATATTGCCAATATCTTCAGTTAGATGAGCTAAGGCAATTTTATGAGCAACTAATGCATGCCTAACTCTCTCTAAGATACCTTTCTTCTCACTTGCTATTCTCCTTAAATAAGTGCTGTAGCTTGCTATCTCTTGCAATCCTTCACTATCATAGCCTCCTTTTAACTTTCCAACATTTTTGTATGGTGAGTCAAACTCCAAAAACTCCATTTTTGATTTTAAATCTTGTAAAATCTCTAAGTTTTTCTCTAAGGTTGATATAATATCATTTAATTCAGATTTATCAATTTTCTTCTTGTTTATTCTATCCACTATCTCTTTCAATTTCTTGTTAATCCCATTTAGAGAGTCTAAAAATTCATTGGCATTCTTTATCAAATTGCTTGTAGTCTCCATGGCTATTCAACTCAAAAATTATTATTTATACCTCAATAATCTCTCCATTCCTCGGATTAACGTATTTAGGAATAGAGATGTTCTTTAAATTTCCATTAACAATATCTTTAAATAAATCGATTATGTGAGAGTATTTCCTCTCTGTATATGCAAATAACTTACAATCCTTAATAAAAACTTTATCATACTTCTTTAAAAATCTCTCTACCCTCTCCTTCTCAAATATTGGAGGACCTTCCCTTAAAGCAATTTTTGGCAGTTCATGTACTAAAAATTCCCAATATAGATAGCAATACTTATCGTCTGCAAAACACTTGCTATTCAAAATTACAAATTCATTTTTAGTAATAACTTTATTTATACTTTTTTGAAGCTTCTCCATCTGTGGATAGATGATATCATCAACAACATCTCCCCTTGGGATTTTCAATATTAACCTATATCCATGCTCTCTATCTTCCAAAATCTTTTCTAATTTTTTGGCATAATCTTTAAAGAACTCAATGGAAGGGTTTTTTAAAAATTCCCTTGAGTAGAATATGAACTTGCAGAAGTTGTCTTTGCTTAACGGAGATGCAACATTTCTATTTAAATCCACCGGGTCGTAGACGATAAAAGGCTCATCAAATTTTTTAAGGGCTTTAACATCCACATCTTTATAAATCTCAAAGATATCCTTTAAAATTATCTTCCTCCCAATTCTCCAATTTTGAGCATCTTTTAAAAGGTTTATAAATGAACCATAATGCAGAATTAAAAGCTCACAGAGATAGCCAGAAAATCCTTTAGTTTTTACATCAGAGCCATAGAGTCCTAAACTCTTCAAAAATGCTTTTAGCAGTCTAACTTCATCACACAGCCTTTCATTCAACCTACTAATTAAAAATTTGTGATGCAATGGAGTTCTATCAACTGCAGATATTATTCTCTCCCCAAAATCTATCTTGTAGCATGGGACTATATCTACCTCATAGCCGTCAATTTCACCATTAACATAGGGATGAGAGGCATAATTTACGTTATAAGTGCCATTTAACCTTTTTATTGCTTCTATCCCTATTTTTAATCCAATTTCTTCCAATTCATCTTCAGAAACTGATTTGTCAAACAATACAAAAATATCAATGTCATAGTCATCCTTTAAATTGGTATTTCTTGCTGAAGAGCCAACCAACAAAACCTCTAAGATTGGATAGTTGTTTTCTTTGACTATTTTCCAAATTTTGTTAATAATTTGCTGTGCTTTATTTTGCAACTTTTCCATATCTTCCTTTGAGGGCTTTATCTCATCTAAAACTTCTTTTAATATTTCTTCTATTGTCAAAACAATCACCATCATGTTATTAATGATATTAAAATCCCAATTATTCCAAAGAATATTCCAATAACCCATAGAACTGCAACTAAATGAGGCTCTCTCATTGGTTTATACTTCAATATCAACCTTGGTAGAGATAGATAGCCTCCTACATAATATAGCTTCCCATCTTCTCCCAAAGTTGTTGGTTTATGCTCATCCCTACTCATAACCCCAGCACTTAGATACTTTAAAGAGGCATCTATCACATAAGGCATCATTATTATTAAAAATGGAATATATTCCTTATAAACTACCGCTAAGACAGCTAAAAAAGCCCCAATTGGTAGAGTTCCAACATCTCCAGGAAATACCTTTGCTGGATATTTGTTATATATCAACAGCCCTAAGTAGGAGGCAGAGAATATTAAAGCTAACAAACCTCCCAATACATAGTTATCTAAGAATAAAACCACAGCCAATGATATAGATGCAATAATTCCCATCCCTATCTCCAATCCATTAAATCCAGCCAACATATTTGTTAAATTTGAAAAAATCATGATTCCTAAGGCAATAAATAAAACCCCAATTAAATCTACATAGTAGTTGTTATAGAACAAAAACCCTACAATTAATCCAGAGATAAACAACAAAGCCAACTTCTCCTTTGGTGATAGTTTAGCTATATCATCTACAACTCCTATAATCCCAGCAGTAATTATTGATATGGCAAAGATTGAGCTTATAAACGGTATAAATAAGATGTTTGAGAATAAAACAGCTAAGCCACCCATCTCTGGAACTTTAATCTTCTCTTTTTTATGCAAATCATAGCCATATTTGTAATTAACCATCTTCTTCATTAAAAATTTACACAATACTGCCGAAAATATAAAAGCAAATAATAATATTATATATCCGCATATAATAATAAAATGATACCCCATAGCCATCCCTTTTTATAAACGAAGATAAAAAAAGTTAAAGTTTAGTTATATATATGTTTTTTGCATAAAAAATTAATAAGAATTTATAAAAATTCTTTTATTATTTTTTTAACCTCCATCAGGAGTAAAACTAAATTAATAATAACGAATATCTCTAAAATTACTACAAAAATTGCTCCAATCTCTCTAAAGTTTATCATAACGTAATTCTGCAGATATTTAAAAACAAATAGATAGTATGGTAAAAAATATGCTAAAGATATCCAAAAAATCAATAAAAAAATATGGATGAGAAGAGTTTTATATTTCATAATTAACCCTTATGCATTTTCTTCATTTTTTGCTGATTTCTCTAATGCTTTTTCCAATTTTTCTGTAGCAATTCTAATTCCCTCTTCAATCTCATCTGAAAATATATCTCCTATATTTATAAGAACTACAACTGCCCATAAAACCAATATTATAAGCACTATTCCTGCCAATACTGGAGTTATTCCTGAAATTACTGGCAAAAAGAATAAATAAGCTATTATAGCGACAATTAAATATGCCAACCCTCTTAATCCTCTTCTGTATCTTTTTAGTTTTTCTTCATTTACCCTACTTCCTGCTAATTTCACCGCTATTATGTCTGCTACACCATCAGTTAATTCACCAAAATCCTTTGTAACTCTTAGCAATACAATAATTAAAGCTATAGTAATTATTGCTGAAATTATTGGCTTTAAGGCAGTTAATCCAAACAAATACGGATTCCCAAGCATATCTGCAATTGGAATAAAGACCAAAATGCCAAATACCCAAATCAACCCCGCAACTACTAAGTTAATGATTATTTGAGGTATATTCTCTTTTAACTTTAGTATCCCCTCTTTATATACCTTCTCAGCCATGTCCATAATATCACCATTGTTCTACTTTTGTTCATTTCTTGCTATAAACAAATGATATTAAAACTTCTATATATAACTTTCCATCAAAATCAGCACATTTTTAATTTGTTAGCTAAGCTTACAATCTTTTTAGCTCTTTCAATGTCAATTTCATTGTGAGCTTTTCTATCTCTCTTTATCCACGTTCCTATTATAAACCCATCGGCATAGTCCCAGAGGATTTTTAAGTTATTATAATTTGTTCCAGAGCCAACAATAACTGGAACATCAACCAATTTTTTAGCTAATTTTAGTTTTTCAATATCAACCTCTGCTCCAGTCCTCTTACCACTAACAACTACAGCATCAGCTAAGCCCCTTTCAACAGTATCCAGCAGTGAGCTTTCAAAGTCTATAAAGTGATATGCATGCTTCACATGAACATCTGCGAAGATTTTTATCTTACTTGGAAGCAATTTTTTCAATTTAGCTAATTCATGAGCTTTTCCTTCAATAATCCCCTGGTCTGTAAATGCAACACCAGATAAAACATTAACTCTGATAAAATCTGCTTTAACAACATAAGCAATTGAATAAGCCCCAATAGCATCATTTCTTAAGACATTTATTCCCAATGGGAGAGATACCTCCTCCTTTATAGCTTTAGCTATTACAGCCATTGATGCAATGGTTATTTTATCTGCCTCTTTTTTAAATGGTGCATCTCCAAAGTTCTCTATCATTATAGCATCAAAATTTGCCTCTTCGAGTTTTTTAGCCTCTTTTATAGCAAAATCTACAATGCTATCAAAGTTGTTGTTATAATGATAAGAGCCGGGCAATGGTTTTAAATGAATCATCCCAATTAATGGCTTTTTCTCAAACATAAGTATCACTTTCTTTCTAATCTTCTTTTGATTGCTATGAAAATATTACCTAATAAAATTAATGAGATTATTCTTATAAGCCATTCATAATTATACATTGGAGAGTTATCATCTCTTATTCCTAATTGAAAAAATGCCCTTAATGTATCAAATAAACAGTCAATATATGTATAGCCTTTTGGAAAATTTCCTAACATGTAGTTCAAATCTAAAGCTATTAATGGCATTACAAAAATAACATATACTATCCAAAAAAATGGCATAAATATTGATTCTCCATAGTAAGATATTGCTTTATAAAAAATAAAAATAATTTTTTCAAAAATTCCAGATTTTTCTTTTATTAATTCCATTTCTTTTTTAAATAACTCTGATGCTTCAATATATGTTCTATTATTTTCCATAGATAATCTTAGATTTCTGTATTCTGCAAGAACCGATTCATCATCAAATTGATTTATAATCCGTCCATAATCATTACCCAATAATTCTTTTAGTTTATTTTCTAAATCCAAATTTTTATTTTTATTATTTTCTTTATTTTCTTTTATTCTTAAAATTTTATGACTTAAACCCTCTTTGTTTTCAATTTTATTCAACTTCGTTTTTTTATTTTTATTCAATAACTTCAACAACATTATTTCTCTAACATCTGTCTTTAAAAAAGACGTTTTTGATAGTAGGAAGTTTTCTATCTTTGTGTGTTTGTTTAGAAATTGTGTATTAAGGAATATTGCTAAGCATTCATATTTTATTTATGTTAATTATTTCATGTATTTCTTCTTTATCTGGTTTCTTTAAGTCAATTCTATTCTTTTCATATCTTTCAAACTTAATTTTACCTTTTCTAAATAATGCCAAATCTTCAAATGTGCAATCAATAAATGATAATAGATTAAAAAGAATATCTCTAAAATCTGCACGAGATTTAAAAGTTGATTTGTAAAATATTGCTAAGTTATATATTATCTCCGAGAAATCAGCATTTCCTTCAAACGTTGAATGAGTAAAATAGACTCTTTCTTTAAATATTGAATTATTAAAATTAATATCTTTAAATTTTAAACCCCTAAAACTAACATATTTCTCAAATCTTGAATAAGTAAAATAAGTTTCTCCATGAAATTTTGCACCGTTAAACTTTGCTTTCCCTTCCACTGTCAAACCATGAAAATTTGCTATTTTTTTAAATTCTGAGTTTTCAAAAATAACATCCCATTTAAATTTCGAATACCAAAAACTAACCCCTCCCCCAAATGTTGAATTTTCAAAATTGGCTCTTCTCATAAATATTGAACCTATAAAGCATGCTCTTTCTTTAAATATTGAATCCTTAAAATTGACATCTTTTTCAAATGTTGATTCCATAAAATTAGCTTCCTTTTCAAATGTTGAATTTGTAAAATCAGTAATTCTTTTAAATCTTGATTTCATAAAATAGGCTTTCCCTTTAAATGTTATCTCAAGTGATTCTGTATCAGTCCACGGTTTAAATAATAAAAAGTTACCATTAAATTCAACATTATTTATAGATACGTCAATATTTATCTCTATAATCTCGGTAGGTATAGAAATAATACCCATATCTACCGTCTTTTTAGTAATTAACTTTTTTAATTTTTCATCGCTCTTAATCCTCTCATAAATCTCTAAAATATCTATACTCCCATCTACAATTTTATCTTCTAATTTAAACTTTTTCCCATTTCTCAAAGCATCAATAAACATTTCATAAAAATCTCCAATAACTTCTCCAGTTTCTTTATCAATAACTTTAACCTCCCCCATATTCCCCACCTACTCAACAATCTTTCTCTTCAACATATCCAAAAACTCATTAATTTTCTTCTTTGAAAATCCATATTTTTTAGCAACCTTATAAATCATCTTCTCCCCACCACTTCCATATTGAGCGGCTTTTTTTGGCCTATAAGCAATATAATCTGGCAAATATTGAGAGGCAACATCCCTCAAAATCCTTTTCCTAAGTTCAGACATTTTATATTCAATAGGAATTGATAAGGCAATCTCAACAACCTCCTCATCTAAGAAAGGAACTCTCAACTCAACACCATTAGCCATTGTGCAGTGGTCATCCCTCTCTAAATTTACCTTGTATAGATTATAAACATCCTTCAATAGCTCTTTTTTTAGCTCTTCCTCTCCTTTCTCCCTATAAATCCTCTCATGCCTTGCATAGCCACCGAATAACTCATCAGCCCCTTGCCCAGATAGAACAACCTTTAATCCATCTTCATTAGCCATCTCTGATGCCACATAGATAGGAATCCCCACCCCTATCTTCATTAAATCAACTTCATCTATTGCCTTAGCCACCTTAAACACATACCTTTCATACTCCTCTTCTGAAATAATCTTCTTTCTTATCTTTAAATTCAAATCCTTAGCCAATCTTTCAGCATAAATTAAATCCTCACTATTTTCAGTTCCAACAGCATATAAGATAACTTCACAGTATAGAGAGGATAATTTAGCAATCAATGAGCTATCAACTCCTCCAGAGCAGATAATCCCTACCCTATCCAAACCTCTAACCCTCTTTAAAACTGCATTCTTCAAAGCCCTATCTAAATATTCTTTAGCCTCTTCATAACTCCTCTCTTTCATGTAATTTAGTTCCATTTTTTTAAAATTCTCAATAATATCGAACTTATTATCATCCAAATAATAAATTAACTGTGAATTTGGCTTTAATGTTTTGATTTTGCTATTTAAGACATCTAAATCTCTCTCATAGCCATCAATATTTATAAGCAGATGCCACAATGCTTTTCTCTCTGAAGCAAATGCAAAATAATTAGGCGTATCTACATAAAACAACGGCTTAACTCCAAATACATCCCTTCCCAATAACACAATATCCTTTGATTTATCATAAATGGCAAAGGCATAATCCCCATCCAATTCTTCCAACTGCTCATCTTCATATAAGTGGATTATAACCTCATTATCGCTGTCTGTCCTAAATTCATGATTTTCTTTTAGATACTCTCTCAACTCTATATAATTGTAGATTTCTCCATTACAAACCAGCCAAATATCTTCATCCTCGTTAGGTATTGGCTGAACCCCATACCTTCCAACTATTGCCAATCTGTTATGTGCTAAGTTTAGATTTCCAATCATCTCCTCCTCCTCTAAATCTTCAACATCTTCAAAGTTGTTGAAGTATATAACCTCATCATCTAACAACAATCCAGAGTTATCTCTTCCTCTGTGCTTTAAGATTTTCATCATATCTATTGCATATTTTGCAGGTATTTGGCTTTCTTTAACAATTATTCCACTTATAGAGCACATGTCTCTCACATTTTTAAATATACCTTATAATTTTTTATTATTAATTAACAACTTAACATTTTAACAAAATTTTAATTTAAATATCTTAATAAACATTGCTTATATTATAAATAACCGAGGTTTTAAAATGGATGCCTTAGTTATGGCTGGTGGTAAAGGGACGAGAATGGGAAATGTGGAAAAGCCAATAGTTAAGCTCTATAATAAATGCCTTATAGATTATGTTCTATCCTCCTTATTAAAATCAAAGGTAAAAAATATATTTGTTGCTGTATCCCCTAACACTCCAAAAACAAAAGAATATATAAAATCAACATATAAAGATTTCAAAAATATTATAGCAATAGATACATCGGGCAATGGCTACATTAACGATTTAAATGAATGCATTGGATATTTCTCAGAGCCATTCTTAGTTGTTAGCTCTGACTTAATTAACTTAACGTCGAAAATTATTAATAGTATAGTTGATTACTTCTATTGTATTAAAGCTAAGAATCCAGATGTTGAAGCATTGGCAGTCATGATTCCAAAAGAAAAATATCCAAATCCATCAATTGATTTCAATGGCTTAGTTCCTGTAGGGATAAACGTTTTATCTCCAAAGCAGGGATATCAAAAAGAAGAAATTATGATTATTGATGAGCTGATATTCAATATCAATACTAAAGATGATTTAAAACTTGCTGAAATGCTTTTGAAAAATAAGGATATAAAAATCCAATAGGGGATAAAATGGAAAAAATGCCAGCTAAAATATTGTTTGAGAGAAGTATAATTGGAAATAAAGGCAGTGTAATAGGAAAAGTTAAAGATATTGTTTTTGATGAAAAAGTTGGGAGGTTGGTCTCTTTAGAAGTTGAACCAGCTGAGCACAGCCCAATAATGATAGAAGAGGGAAAAAATGTTTTAATTCCCTATAAACTTGTAGTAGCTATCAAAGATGTTGTTGTAATAGATGAAACAAATTTGAATAGGGCAAATATAAGAGTGACTGAACACTAATAATAACTATTTTTTGTGGTGTGGAAATATGGAATTTACAAAGATGCACGCGCTTGGAAATGATTATATAGTTATTAATGAATTCGATGGAGAGAAAGTTAAAGAAGAGGAAAAAGGAAACTTTGCTAAAAAAATTTGCAGAAGAGGTTTTTCAGTTGGGGCTGATGGTGTCATCTTTATCCAAAAACCTACATCTGATGAGTATGATGTGAGATTTAGAATCTTTAACAGTGATGGTTCTGAGGCAGAGATGTGTGGTAATGGAATTAGATGCTTCTCAAAATACGTTTATGAGAGAATAATGAAAAAAAATCCTTTAAAAGTAGAGACAAAAGGAGGTTTAAGAGTTTCTGAAATGGAAATAGAAGGGGATGAAGTAAAGAAAATTAAAGTCTATATGGGAATTCCAAAGTTTAAATTAAAAGATATACCAATGGTTGTTGATGGTTATAAAGAAGATGATGAGTTTTTAAATGGAGAGCTAAAATTAAAAAATCCTTATTTACCTAAGGTTAAGTTAAGTGTTGTTAATGTAGGAAATCCACATGCAGTTATATTTGTTGAAGATAACGGCATTGATTTAGATTTTGTTAGAGAACATTTAGATGTTATTGGAAAAGAAATAGAGTGCCATGAAGCATTCCCAGAGAGAATTAATGTACATTTTGTAAAAGTTTTGAATCCTAATGAAATTAGGATTGTTACCTGGGAGAGAGGAGCTGGATACACAACCGCATGCGGAACAGGAACAACTGCCTCTGTAATTATAGCCCACAAACTTGGTAAAACAAGTAATAGAGTTTTAGCACACTTAGATGGTGGAGATTTAGAGATTGAAATTAAAGATGATGGCGTCTATATGATTGGAGATGCAGTAATGGTTTATGACGCCAAATTGATAAATATTGGATGGTAAATTATGAAAGATGCCGAAATTAACTTAACTATTGAATATAAAGGGAAACTCATTACACCAAACCAAATAAAACTTTTAATGGCTTTACATAAAACAAAATCTCAAAATGAGGCATCAAAGTTATTAAATATTTCTCCTTCTTCTTTTAATATTCAATTAAAAAGATTAGAAAATAAGTTAGGAGTTAAGCTATATTATTCATCCCCAAATGGAACAATTTTAACAGATACAGGATTAGAGATTTTAGAAACTTACAACTCATATAGCAAAAGATTAAAAAATCACTTTTTTACAGTTTCTGGATTTGTAAGTGGTGAGATTGCCAAAATATTATTTGAAAATCCAATAATAACCTCTTTTGATAATGCCTTAAAATTGTTAAAGATGGGATTTGTTGATATTTTGGGTGTTGATGATAGCTACTGGATTTATAGGTTGGGAGATGAGAGATTTTTAAAGTCAGAGATTGGCAGTTCTGATTTTAATATATTTTTAATTGCCTATGACAACTTTGTAATGGTTAGTAAAAAAGAGTTTGATTACAAAAATTTAGTTGGTGTTAGATTTAGCTCACATAGGATAGTTTATAACATTTTAAAGAAAGAAGGGATAAAATTTAAGGTAAAAATTAAAACAAAAAATCCATTTAGGGCTATAGAGTTGGTTAATGAAGGCTATAGCTTGTTTTTAAATGAGAGTTTATTGAAATATGTAGATGGAGATTTTAATGTTGAGTATCCCAACTTTTATAAAAAGACAGTTCATGCAATAAACTTTATTAGCTTTGGTAAAGATATTGAGATAGATAAAAAAGAACTTAAAAAAATAAAAAAATTGGGTTTTAAGTATGAATGCTTTTGACAAATATGCTGAGGAATATGATAGATGGTTTGATGAAAACGAAATTATCTATAAATCAGAGATTGAAGCATTAAAAAGACATATTCCAAAAGGAAGAGGGCTAGAAGTAGGTGTAGGAACTGGAAGATTTGCTAAACCATTTAATATAAAAATTGGTGTTGATATATCAAAAGAAATGGCTAAAATAGCCGAAAAGAGAGGAATAAAGGTTATAATAGCAAAGGGAGAAGATTTGCCTTTTAAAGATGAAGAGTTTGATTTTGTTTTAATAAATACTGTCTTAGAGTTTGCAGAGAATCCAAAAAAGATGTTGAAGGAGGCAGAGAGGGTCTTAAAGAAAGGAGGAAAAATAATTATCGGAATTATAGATAAAGATAGCTTTTTAGGAAAGATATATGAAGAAAAAAAGCAAAAAAGCAAGTTTTATAAAGATGCAAATTTCTTATCAGCTAAGGAAGTTATAGAGATGCTAAAAGAGTTAGGATTTAAAAATATAAAGGCTACACAAACGATTTTTAAAGAAATTGATAAAGTTGATAAGGTTGAAGTTAAAGATGGTTATGGAGAAGGTGGGTTTGTATCTATTTCTGCTGAAAAGATTTAATTGGGGATATAAGATGAACAAAGTTTTAGAGGTTTTAAAGGACTTTGGCATTGTAGAACTTAGACCACCACAAAAGAAGGCATTAGGGAGAGGCTTATTAGATAAAAATAAAAATTTTTTGATTTCTATACCAACAGCTTCAGGAAAAACACTAATTGGGGAGATGGCTTTAATAAACCATTTATTGGATGAGAATAAAAATCCAACTGGTAAAAAAGGTATTTTTATAGTGCCTTTAAAGGCATTGGCATCAGAAAAGTATGAGGAGTTTAAAAGTAAATATGAGAGGTATGGGTTGAGAATAGCTTTATCGATAGGAGATTACGATGAAGATGAGGATTTGAGCAGTTATAATTTAATTATAACAACTGCCGAAAAGCTCGATTCATTGTGGAGACATAAAATTGATTGGATTGATGATGTTTCTGTTGTTGTGGTTGATGAAATTCATTTAATTAATGATGAAACAAGAGGAGGAACATTAGAGATTTTATTAACTAAATTAAAAGAATTCAATATACAAATTATTGGTTTATCAGCTACAATAGGAAATCCTAATGAATTGGCTGAATGGCTTAATGCTGAGCTTATAGTCGATGATTGGAGACCTGTTGAGTTAAAAAAGGGCATTTATAAAAATGGCATCATTGAATACATAAACGGAGGAAATAAGGAGATAAAAGCAGTTAGTGATAATGAAATATATAACTTAGTTGTTGATTGTGTAAAAGAAGGGGGCTGTTGTTTGGTATTCTGCAACACCAAAAAAGGAGCTGTAAATGAGGCAAAGAAATTAAATTTAAAGAAATTTTTAACTGATGAAGAAAAGAAAAAGCTAAAAGAGATAGCTGAAGAAATTTTATCTATTTTAGAGCCACCAACTGAAATGTGTAAAACTTTAGCTGAATGTATTTTAAACGGCTCTGCCTTCCATCATGCTGGTTTAACTTATCAGCATAGGAAGATAGTTGAAAATGCCTTTAGAGAACGGCTGATTAAGGTTATCTGTGCAACCCCAACCCTTAGCGTTGGAATTAATGTTCCATGTAGAAGGGCAATAGTTAAGGACTTAACAAGATACACAAACAAAGGAATTAGGTATATTCCAATAATGGAGATTCAGCAGTGTATAGGAAGAGCTGGAAGACCAGGCTTAGACCCTTATGGAGAAGGAATAATTGTAGCAAAGAATGATAGGGATTATTTGAGAGCTTATCAAGCACTAACTCAAAAACCAGAGCCGATATATTCAAAGCTCTCAAATCAAGCAGTTTTAAGAACTCAGCTTTTGGGACTTATAGCTACAGGAGAAATCAGAGATGAGTATGATTTAGAATGGTTTATAAGAAATACCTTCTATGCCCACCAATATGGAAATTTGAGGGAGGTAGCTAAGAACATTATGGAAGTTATTGGATTTTTAGAGGAGAATGAGTTTATTGTTGATTTTATGCCAACTGAATTAGGAAAGAGGGTTTCTGAGCTATATATAGACCCGTTGTCAGCTAAATATATTATAGACGGGTTAAATGAAATGAAAAATGAGAATGAGCTATACTATCTCTACCTTATATCAAAAACCTTGGAGATGATGCCAAATTTAAGAGTTTATAAATCTGAGGAGTTAGATTTAATTAATGAAATGGAAGCTCTTGGCATAAAAAGCTTTGATATAGAAGATTTAGAGGCATTTAAAACTGCTAAGATGTTGTATGATTGGATTAATGAAGTGCCAGAGGATGAGATTTTAAAGAGATATAAAATTGAACCAGGGATTTTAAGATATAAGGTTGAAAATGCCGTTTGGATAATGCATGCATTAAAAGAGATTGCCAAAATAATTGGCAAAAGCCCAGATGTCCCAGAGAAGTTAGAAATAAGGTTGGAGTATGGAGCTAAGGAAGATATTATTGGGCTGTTGAGCATAAAGTATATTGGAAGGGTTAGAGCAAGAAAGCTATACAATGCTGGAATTAGAAGTGCTGAAGATATTATAAACAACCCTTCAAAGGTTGCCTCAATCATTGGAGAAAAGATAGCTAAAAAGATTTTGGAGGAGTTGGGAGTTGAATATCAAGAAAAAGAAAAATTGGAGATATAAAAATTTTAAGTTTCATATTTAAACTCTATCATCTTCCAAACTGGGTGGTATATAGCTTTATAAACTTCTCTTGCAAAGTTTAAAAATCCTATAAAGCCAGTGAATGGATAGAAATCTTGTGGAAATGATAAAAATGGGATTCCAAATTTTACAGCCATATACTTCTCCTTAGTCCCTCCAACAAATATATCTGGTTTTTTGTGCTTAAATATTAACTCTAAATCAATCTTTGAGGCATCATCAACTAATATGGTGTCGTCATCCACATTTATATATGCATCTAAGTAATCTTCAAAGCTTCCAAATTGAGAACCAACAGAAACAACCTCCATGCCTAAATCTTTAAAGGCAGAAGTTAGCATACCTATTTTAGAAGCTCCCATAAACATACCTACCCTTTTCCCTTTCAACTTTTCCATATAAAACTTTAACTCATCTTTAATTTTTTCATACTCCTCTTCTATTACTTCCTTAGCTTTATCCTCAATTCCAAAGAATTTTGCAATATCCATTATTGATTTTTTTGTATTGTTAAGTCCAATAAATGAAACCTTTAGTTGAGGGATGCCGTACTTCTCTTCCATATAATCAGCTATATACTTCCCAGTTCTTCTGCAGTGAATAAGATTTAATTTAGCATTCTTTGAGTTCCTTATATCTTCAACAGAACAATCTCCGGTAAATGTTGCTATAACCTCTATACCCAATTTTTTTAACAAATCTTTAATAACCTTTGTTTCACCGCAAACATTATACTCTCCAATAATATTAACTGTCAATTTGTCTTTAAATTCCTTCTTAAACTCTCCCTCTTTAATTAGTCTAAATAATGCCTTCATTGCAATTTCATGCCCCTTTGATTGATGATAACCACAAAATCCTGGGCAGAATATTGAAATAACTGGAACTCCCAAAATTTTCTCTGCTTTTCTACAAATGCTTTCAATATTATCCCCAATCAATGCAGAAACGCAAGTTACATAAACAAAAACTGCATCTCCACCTAATTCTTTATGTGCTTCAATTATTGTATTATACAGTTTTTTCTCTCCACCATACACGACATCTTCAAGTTGCATATCTGTTGAAACTATGAGATAGTTTTTTCTCCTAACACTCTGTCCATAATAGGCACATCCAATAGGAGAGTGTATAATATGAAGAGTGTTTTTTATTGGGGCTAAAATCCATCTTGCCCCATAGTAAGGGCAACTTCTTTGAGTAACAATTCCGGGAGATGTTCTCTTATCAAATTTTGGAATGCCATCCTTCTTTAAAGTTATTTTAAATGGAAGGACTTTTATTTCATTCATACTATCTCCTTCAATACCTCAATTAATTTTTTGTAGTCAGTAAATTCTTCATTTGGTGGATGGAGAATGTATAAAGACCCATTTTTAAATATTCTAACTCCCAAAATTTCTCCTTCATTAGTTTCAATAACTGGCTCATAGTCCCAATGCTCATAATCGCAAATTAATGTAAGGGTATCAACTATCCCCAACTTTCCATCTTCATCTTCAATTTCATATATGTGGCTGTATTCTCCAATTAAATCAACATATTTAGAAAATTTCTCATCTTTGACCTTAACTTCATCTCCTTCTTTACATTTAACAACGAACTTATCTCTTGTTAAATGTTTCATTAAATAATGCTCCAATATCCTTCCTTTTGATATATTTTTAAAGTATGGGTCAATAACAACAACTTTTGGCTCATTTTCACTCTCTAAAACTTCCTTAACCTTTATATCCTTCAATATTGTGAAAATACTTGACTGATTTGCCGAATATGAAGTTAAATCTTTAAAGAATAATGGGAGATAGATGATGGATAAATCATACTTTACTACATCTATTTTGTTAAATGGAATGAATAAACAGTCCTCCACATCATAAGAATCAACGTCTTCCAGTTTTTTCCCTAAGAATAACACTTTCATGCTTTCAACCTCCTGTGTCCAATAGTTAAGTTAAAATTTTTAATAATAATATATAAACTTTTCGGTATTAGGAAACTTATTTCCTTATAGTTTAAAACATTAAATTAGAAAGAAAAGAAAAATTTGAAAATTAAATAAAAATATGGAAAAATAGATTACTCCTCTAAGATTATCGCATTGTTTGGACAAGAATCTACACAAACTCCACAATATGTGCAATCTTCTTCTTTTGCAACTATAATCTTATCTCCATCCACTTCAAAGACCTCCATTGGGCAAGCATCTACGCATTCTGCACATTCAGCCCCTTTGCACAAATCGTAATTTATCTTTACAGCCATATGACCACCTAAGAGTGATTCATAATATATTTTTGAGCAACGTCTCTATTTAATCTTCTCAATACTGTTGTAATCATCATTTTTAGTTCTTGTGTCGTTATCTCATCATGTATCCTATTTTCTATTCTTTTAATAACTTCCTCAACTAACTCCTCGTCTGCTCCTGCATTTCTTAAGGATTCTTTAATAATTTCAAAGTCGAACTTTTCCCTACTACCATCACTCTTCGTTATATAAACCTTTGCCAACACCTCATCCATTTTATACACCAGCAATTGATAAATTTGGTTTTATACTGATTATATTTAATTTCTTAAACAAAGAAGCGAATATGGACTTTAAACTAACTGTTTTAAACTCATAATCAAAATTGTAAGAATTATAGACCATTATTTTATCCCCAACTTTGACATTATCGGCAATAGGAATTATCATCTCTCTAATTTCGCCATTAATTTCAATTAATGGGACTTTAACTTCTTCTTTTATTACAAACCCTCTAAAAGTACCTATTTCTCCGTAGCACATAGTCCCACCTTCTATAGTGGTTCTTATACAATGTCATCATTAAACCATATTTATTTTATGTGTTGGCTATTTTTCTGCTTCTCTAACTTTAAATAGCCAATTTATACCATATTTTTTTAATGTTTCCTTTATTGTATCAATTATATCATCAGGCACGCCATATTTTTTTAATTCTTCAACATCGCTTATTTCTTCAGGGTCTCCATATCCGCTTTCTATTTCGTCAATTAAATACTTTGCCACAATTCCTGGAACATTTTCAGCTTTCACTGCCTCAAATAGTAACGCATCTTTATGTGGAATTTCTTTCTTTTTTATATAAAATACGATACAATGAAAATCATCCCCTTCAACGATGTTACCAAATTCGTCATACTTTTTAAATTCAACTATCATCTTCCCCCTCTTTCACTCTTTTAAAATTAGGTAAATAAAAATATATAATAAAAAATTAAAATTTCCATCCCAATTATTGTTGTTTCTGGTCCCATGGAACTTGTGTGTCCAATATTGTATTAACTATCTCATCAAAGAATCTTAAGCTACCCATATATCCAACGATTGGCCATCTGAAGTAGCCAACTCTATCATAGATTGGGAAGCCCATTCTCACTAATCCAATTCCTAAATCTTCTGCTATCTTAACTCCACCTCTTGGATGTCCAATCAGTAAATCAACCCCTATCTTTTTAACTGATTTTTCAAAGTCCCATAAGTCAGAGTATTGAACCTCAATATCTACATCATACTCATTTGCTATTGCTTCCATATCCTTCTTGTATGTAGTGGATGGAGTTTGGGTATTAACAACAACCGGTTTCATTCCCATCTCACAAGCAAATCTTGAGACAGCTATAACAAAGTCTGGATCCCCAAAGATTCCAACTTTTTTATCCATTGTGTAGTGAATGGTATCTACAATGGCATCTATCAGCTTCCCTCTCTCATCTAATAACTTATCAGGAATCTCTAATCCAGTAACTTTTGCTATGTTTATTATGAAATCATCGGTATTTTTAATTCCAATTGGCAATCCATAGTAAGCTGGAATCTTATATCTTCTTTGTAAGAATACTGCTCCACTACCTCCAGCATGTCTACAGAGGACAAACACTGCCTTAGCATTTATTATTTCCTCAAACTCTTCGACCTTAGTTCCACCTTTTGGATAGTATGGAATTTCCTTAATTGGCTCTCTTAATGGCTGGTAAAGGGTTTCACTAATATCAAACAGTACTGAATAATCTTCTCCTTCCTTTAAACCAAACATGTCTAAGATTCTTTTAATCTCTAAGATGTCTCCTGGATTAACACCAAATCCAGGAACTATCATTATTTTGTCTGCTTTTTCTTCATCTCTTTTCTTTCCAGTTGTGAAGTATTGGAAGAATGCTTTAACTGCGTTATCATAACCCTTAACATGGCTTGCCTGATATGATGGACAATGAACTGGAATTATTGGGAGTTGAGCTTTCTCTTCACCAAACTCTGCAGCAATCTTCTTTCTCGCTGCCCTTATAAATGCCTCAATATCATCTCCAATAGTTTCAGATGAACATGTTGTTACAACTGAAATTAAATCTGGGTCGTATCTTGCAACTAAGTTTCTTAAACCTTCAACTAAGTTTCTCATTCCTCCATAGACAGCAGCATCTTCGTGGAATGAAGCGACTGCAATTGTTGCTGGTTCTCTAAAATGTCTGTTAAATGTATATCTCACATAAGTACAACAACCTTGAGAACCTTGCACAAATGGAATACCTCTATGCACTCCCAAGGTAGCCCACATTGCTCCAATCGGCTGACATGTTTTATTTGGGTTTATAGTCCCTGCTCTCTGCTTTTCTACATAGGTTATTCCCATGATATCACCTAAAAGTTATAATATAGAATTATGAAAATCCTTAATTCACAAAATGTAAATTCATTGGGATAAAGGGAGGCGTAAATTAACTGTTTGGATTTTCTTTTACAGCATGTTCAATGCCTGGTGGAATATCTTTTTTCTTAAATTCTTCAAATTTCTTCTCTCCTTCTTTTAAGATATTCCAAATTGGATGGTATATTGCCTTGTAAATATCTCTTGCGAAATTAACAAATCCTTTAAAGCATGCGTAAGGTCCTTGCTCATAGCTGTGTGAGTTAATTGTTGGAATTCCAAACTTTCTAAAGAGATATCTTTCCTTCAATCCAGTGAGCATGAAATCAGGCTTGTATTTCTCAACAGCCTCCTCTAACTCAAGCTCGTTTGGTGCATCTATAACTAAGACTCCCTTAAGTCCAGCCTTCTTGAAGTTTCTATTTAACTTCTCATAATCGTCTTCGTGAGCGAATGTACAGCATGCGACAACGTATTTAATACCAAGCTCCTTCATTGCTCTAACCCAGTGCCAGGTTCTTGGCCCTCCAACATAAACAAGACACGTCTTTCCTTCTAATTTTGACTTATAGAACTCTAACTGTGGTTTAATTGCCTCAACTTCTTCTTTTATAACTTCTTCAACTCTTTCCATTGGAATTCCTAATGCTTCAGCAGTCTTTCTTAATGCCTCTGCTGTCTGTTCAATTCCAAATAAAGATACCCAAATTCTTGGAATATTGAATCCATCTCTAATCATTTCAGCTATATAGTTAGCAGACCTCTGGCAGTGGACGACACACAACTTAACATCTGGCAATTTGAACAAATCATCAAATGAAGCGTTTCCAGTAAATACCGTCACAACTCTACAACCAATCTTTTCAAATAATGGCTTTATAACTGCAACATCCCAATCCATGTTGTATTCTCCAACGATTGCAATATCGTAAGGTGTTTTCTCCTCTTCTTTTAGACATTTTTCTGGGAATCTTTCTCTTGCCTTTTTCAGCCATCTGTAAAACTCTGTGTTGAATATGTGGTGTCCTTTTGATTGAGAACATCCAGCATATCCCGGACAGTTACAGGCAAATACTGGTTTTCCAATTTTTTCCTCAACCTTTCTTGCAACTGCCTCTAAGTTGTCCCCAATCAAACCAGTTGTACAAGTTGCGTAAATTATGATACCCTTTGCCTGTGGAAACTCTGCAGCTGCCTCTAAGCAAGCTTTTTCAAGCTTTTTCTCTCCACCGTAAACGACGTCTGCTTCTTGCATATCGGTAGTGAAGCAGTATCTCCTATGCAACTCACAATCAGATAGGTTTCTTCTTGTTCCCCAAGTATAATAGGCACATCCAACAGGCCCATGAACCATGTGGATGACATCCTTTATAGGTCCTCCAACGACCCCTCTACCTCCAGCGAATGTACATCCTCTTTCAGTCATGTCTCCAGGAACTGTTTTGATGTTACAAGCCGGGATTATCTCCTCCTCTGGGTCGTAGATGTATGTGTGTTTCATTCTTTCTGGAATTGGCTTATCACAATTAAGCAACACGAATGGCATCTTATCACCTTAATTTAATTACCTATTGCCTCTACACCAAACTCTCCAGTTCTTATTCTTATTGCCTCTTCAACTGGTAAGACGAAGATTTTTCCATCTCCTGGTTTTCCTGTTCTATTTACTTTCATTATAATTCCAACGACCAATGGAACATCTGCATCATCCACAACAATAGAAATCATCCTCTTTGGAATGTATTTCATCCTCATTCCTAATTTTTCTCCTTCTTCAATAATTTTCTCTTTATCTACATCTTCTGGAAGTTTTGCATCGATATAGCCTTTTTCTTTCCCCCTTCCAAAACATCTGATAACAGTCATCGCTGGAAAGCCAACAGCTTCAAGTGCTTTCCCTGTTTTTGAGACCATATTTGGTCTAATTATAGCTAAAACCTCTTTCATCATTTCACCAAAATTACAGCTCTTTAGCTCCAGTTCTGATTGTATAAACCTCCTCTATTGGTTGAATAAAGATTTTCCCATCTCCAAAGTTTCCAGTATAAGCGTTAGTTTTAATAATTTCAACAACTTCATCCACTTCATCGTCATTAACTCCAATTAACAACATTGTTTTTGGTAATTCATCGTAAAATATCTCTCCAACTTTTAACCCTCCCTGTTTTCCTCTACCAACAACATCAATCTTTGTAAAAGATGGATAGCCAGCTTTTTCTAAGGCATCAATCACATCATCAACTTTTTCAGGTCTAATAATTGCTTTTATTAATTTCACATTTCCACCTCAAAGACTGTTATTATTAATAAGAGAGATTAATAAAGAAATGAGCTTGAAAGATGAAAGAATGACAATGAAGGAGCCAAATTATTTATCAAGTAATCCATATTTCTCGACTAACTTTTCTAATTGGTCCATTGACAATGGTGTTGGAATAACCAATTCATCGTTGTCCATAATCTTCTTACCTAACTTCTTGTATTCATGTGCCTGTGGATGGTCTGGAGCGAATTCAACAACAGTCATCTTGTTAAACTCTGCTTTTTGGACTATGTTGTCTCTTGGAATGAAGTGTATTAACTTAGTTCCCAACAAATCGCAGAACTCTTCCATCAATTCTTTTTCTCCATCGACTTTTCTTGAGTTACAAATAATTCCTCCTAATCTAACCCCTGACTGTTCAGCATACTTCAAGATACCTCTTGCAATGTTGTTAGCTGCATAGAGAGCCATCATTTCTCCTGAAGAGACAATGTAAATCTCTTTTGCCAATCCATCTCTCAATGGCATTGCAAATCCTCCACAGACAACGTCCCCAAGGACGTCAAAGAACAAGAAGTCTAAGTCATCTGGGTATCCTCCAAGTTCAATCATCAAATTAACTGCTGTAATAACCCCTCTTCCAGCACATCCAACTCCTGGCTCAGGACCTCCTGACTCAACACACAAGATTCCTCCAAATCCAACTTTCCTAATTTTTTCTAAGGTAACTCCCTCCTCTCCTTCCTCTCTCAAAACATCCATAACGGTCTCTTGCGGCTTTCCATGTAAAATCATTCTTGTTGAATCTGCCTTTGGGTCACATCCGTGAATCATACCCTTTAATTTGTAATAGTATGCTAATGCAGCAGCAGTGTTCTGTGTGGTTGTAGATTTACCAATACCTCCTTTTCCGTAAATAGCAACCTTTTTTGCATTTGGTGCAATTTCATCATAAACACTCATTCTCTCACCTCACTGTTATAGGTAGTAGGAAACCTACTTCCGAGGACATTTCAATAATACAAGTTTATAATATATATACTTTACGGTTATAGGATAATGATTTCCTACATAATTAATATGAAAAAATATAATATTTTTATGAGCATTTATTAAACTTTAGCTTTCCTTTTCTTTCTAATGTGAAAATAGTTTATTAAACCCCCCGCATCTAAGATTTCCCTCTCTATGCCTTTTGGAACCTCACAATCTAAAATGAGATTTTCATCCACTACAATTTTCTCTCTATCTAAATCAACCTCTACAATGTCTCCATCATTAATTTTGTCTGTATCTGCTATTATTGGGATTAATCCAATGTTGATGGCATTCCTATAAAATATTCTTGCAAAGCTTTTGGCTATAACAGCCTTAATCCCACAGTATTTTATTGCTATTACTGCCTGCTCCCTACTTGAACCACAACCAAAATTCTCTCCAGCAACTATCACATCCCCCTCCTTAACCTTCTTTGGGAAGTTTTCATCTATCCCAGCCATACAGTATCTTGCCAATTCGTGCCCATCAGTAGTTTTTAAATAAGGGCCGGGAATTATTGCATCTGTATCTACATCATCTCCAAATTTATGAGCTTTTCCTCTAATATACATAATAATCCCCGATTGTAGTGTTATATAGTGGTTTGGATTAAGGTTTTATTTTTTTATATATAAAAGTTTCGGTATAAGGAAAGTTATTTCCTAATAACGACAGAAGAAGATATTGATATCTTTACTCCCATCCCTTTTTTAAGCCCATCCTATAGGCTTTAGACCTCATAACCTCACAAGTTAAATAAACTCCATTCACATCAAGAACAGCTCTAACAGTTGATAAACTTAAGGGATAAACCTCAACTATCTTGGCATCAAAGAGGTTGTATTTTTTGTAATGATACCTACATCCCCCATCTCCAACTAACATAATATCCTCTGGCCTTATTGCTAAAATTGCTTCTCCACACTCATAAGGCTTATCAAGATAAATTTCTATGTCTCCCTCAAAAATATAGTGATTATCTTCCTTCTTAACTTTCCCATCTAAAAAGTTTTTATATCCAACGAATCTTGCGACAAATTCATTTTTTGGATTGTTTATAATTTCATCAACCTCACCAAACTGCTCTATCTTTCCATTTCTTATTATTGCCATCCTCTTTGCTAAAGCTATAGCTTCAATGAAATCATGTGTTACATGTATAAAAGTTAAATGTGAATTTTCATAGATATTTTTAAGCTCTAATATCAAATTTTCATGTGTTAACCTATCTAAAGCGTTTAAAGGCTCATCCAACAAGATAACCTCTGGTTCTACAACTAAAGCCCTTGCTAAAGCAACCCTCTGCTGTTCTCCTCCACTCAACGTATCTGGTTTCCTATTAAGGAGATGCTCTATACCCAACAGTTTGCTGATTTCTTTAACCTTTTCCTCTCTCAATCTTTTATCCCTAATACCAATACCGATGTTATCCTTAACGCTCAAATGAGGAAATAGGTATTTTCCATGACACATTACTATTTTTCTTTCATTTATTGGTTTATTTGTTATGTCCTCTCCATTTAGATAAATCTTTCCATCATCTGGCTTTCTAAATCCAGCAATTATCTCTAATAGGGTTGTTTTTCCACTACCACTTAAACCGAGGACTACAAAATAATCTCTCTTATCTATTTCAAGTTCATCAATTTCAAGTGTAAAATACGCAAGTTTCTTTCTTAAATTTTCTATTTTAAGCATGGTTATCTCCCAAGAGTGCAGAATCTCTCAACCCCCAATACTTTAGCCATTCCAGCAATTGTTGTTCCATAAAAGATAATTCTCTTGTTGTATTTTTTAGCCAATTCCCAAATCTCTTCAAATGTTCCATTTGCTATAGTTGAACCAGTAGCTAAAACAACATCTGAATTTTTTATTAACTCCTCGTTATACTTCCCATGGATAATTTTAGCTCCATATTTAACTTTTCCAACATTTTCTGGATTTAAATCACTAACTATGACGTTTTCAGAACCAAAGGCATTAACAATCTCTTTAACAAATGCTGGCTGAAATCCAATAATCCCAATTTTTTTGGGTTTCAATTCTTTTAGATATTTAACTAATTCTTTTGCACACTTTTCTGGCTCATCTCCAACACAATGGGCAGTTTTATCAACTAAGCCAAGGTATCTCATAACTGCATTTAAAGTTGCTACTATTTCAGGTCTGTTTCCTCTATCTAACAACTCTCTAATTGTTCCCTTAAATTCTACTGGTTTGTCTGTGAAAGCATCTCCACAACATCCTTTGAAATAAGCTCTCAATAAAATCTCTTTCCCACTCATTAGCGGATAGTCCTTAATTCTTGTTGTGTCTAATTTGGTATCTGATATCTTAATCTCAACTTCTTCATTTAACAAGTTATTTTCTTCTGCAAACTCTTTTAAAATCTCTTTAACATCTATCATACTTCCCACCATTTAGATTTATTACAAATTTTATCAATGAAATAACTATTATAGCAATTGCTATATGTATTGTTGCAATAGCCAAGGCCAATTCTATATTTCCAATAGACACATTTAAAAATATTGCTATAGGTAGTGTTTCTGTCTTCATCTTAGTAGCTCCAGCAAGCATTAACGTAGCTCCAAACTCTCCAATAGCCCTTGCCCATCCAAGAATTGCTCCAGCGACAATGCCACTCTTAGCCAACGGGAGAGTTATTTTAAAAAAACTCTCAACTCTACTCAATCCCAAACTTTGGGCAATATATTCATATTTAACATCTATTCCCTCAAATACTGCCCTCGTTGTTCTAATTATAAATGGCGTTGCTATTATAAATTGAGCTAAGATAATTCCATTCTGTGTAAATACTATATCCATTATATTTTCTGAAATAAAGTTGCCTATGGGAGTATTTCCTAATAGTAAGAGCAGTCCAAACCCTAATACAAGTGGAGGAAGTAAGATAGGTAGATTTATTAGGCTGTCTATGATTTCTTTGCCTTTAAAGTTGTATCTTGCCAGTGCATAGCCAGATGGAATGCCAACCAACAAAGCAAGTATTATGGCTACAATTGAACACTTAACACTCAAAATTACTGCGAATCTCACTTCTTCTGATTCCAATGCATCAAGTAAATTTTCTATTGATATCCTTCCAAGTATGGAGATTATTATACAAACAAGCATTGTTAAAAATAAGATTAGTGGAACGGTTGAAATGCATTTTAAGTTGTTTTGAATCATGATAACCCCTTTTAATTAAATTTTATTTTTAATCCTCAATTACTTCAAATCCATACTTCTTAAATACCTCTTTTCCTTCTGTTAAAACAAAGTTGTAAAACTTCTCTGCATTTTCTTTATTTTTTGTAGTTTTTAGTATTGCAATTGGAACTGTCTTTATAACATTATATTTTGAATTTATAGGGATAATATCTACCTTGTCCTTATTTTCTATAGCATCAGCTCTCCAAACAACTGCAGCATCTGCGTCCCCCTCTATTACATATAGAAGAACCTGTTTTACAGTAGCCCCTTTAACAACAACATTTTTATTTATTTTTTCTGAAATTCCAGGGTCGTATTTCTCTGCCTTTTGTAAAATCTTTTTGAATGTTCTTCCAATCGCTATGTTGTCATCCCCTAATGCAACTCTAATTCCTGGCTTTCCTAAATCTTCAAGGCAAGTTATATTCTTTGGATTTTCTTTTTGAACTACAATAACTGGAATATGCTTTGTGAAATTTTTGTATTTTAGGATATAACCTTTCTTTTCAAGCTCTCCAACATAAAAATAAGCCCCAGGCATAAATATATCTCCTTCCTTCGTTGCTAAGATTTTTGAATATAGGTAGCCACTCCCAGCGTAGTCATATTCAACCTTTATCCCGTACTTCTCCTCAAACATCTTACCAATTTCATCCATTGGTTTTTGCATTCCAGCTCCAACATAGGCATGTATCACTTCTTCTTTAGTTTCACTTTTTTGTGTGCACCCACAACCTAAAACTATTGCTATTATTATCAACAATCCAAATATTGAGGCTATTTTTCTACTCATCATCTCCCTCAATACTTATGTAATTAATTCTAGTTACATTTTGGACACAATTGTAACTACTATTAGTTATCATACCCTAGGAGGTATATAAAATTTACGTTTGTCAGGAATATTAAAATCTTATATATATACTTTTCGGTATTAGGAAACTTACTTCCTATATATTTCAAACAACTTTACAATACTAATAGAAAATTATATATAAACCTTTCGGCATAAGGAAGTATAATTCCGTATGAGGTGATGTTATGATAAAACTTCTATATAAAGGAGAACTTATAAGAGAAAATGACATGATAAAGAAGGCATCATCCTCAGTAACTTTTATTCAAACGAAAAGCCACAATATAATAGTAGATACTTCAACAAAGGATAAAAGGGAGTTAATTATAGAGGAATTGAAAAAATTAAACTTAGAGCCAAAGGATATTGACGTGGTTATAAATACGCATAGGCATTATGACCATATAGAAAATAATGATTTATTTGAGAATGCAAAGATTTATGCCTCTGCACAAGAATGTATTGTTGAATGTGATGGATGTAAGCTATATTCCAATATGGATGAGATTGAGGAATTCATACCAGTTGAAAAATTTCACGATGATGAAATAACTATATTAAAAACTCCTGGACATACTTATGGCTCTATTTCAATAGTTTATGGAGATTATGTTATTGTCGGAGATGCTGCCCCGTTGAGGGAGAATATTTTGGGAGATATACTACCATTAGTTATAGTTGATTATAGAGCGGCAAAAGGTAGTTTAAGAAGGATAAAATTGCTTAAAAAGAATATAATTACAGGACATGACGGGATTGTTTATAAAGAGGAGTTTCTTTAAATAATCTTAAGTTTGTTCTCTTTTTGAATAGAACGATAAAATTTTATAATTGGATTTTCATATGCTATTTTAATATTTTAATTAGGACTAATTTATAAAATATTTAGATGCTAAAAAATTAAAAATGGAGGGAGAGAAGATTAAGAGAAGAGCATTGTTAATTTTAAGAAAAGATAGTAAGTTTGACAGAAAAAGTATAGAAGAACTTAAGGAATTAGCTGAAGTTCTTTACAACCCAGTAAAAACAGTAGTTCAAATTAGAAAACCCGATCCAAAGTATCAAATTGGTAGTGGTTTAGTCGAAAAATTGGCTGAAATGATTAAAGAGGAAGATATTGAGATTGTTATAGTTGGAAACTTATTAACTCCCTCACAAAAATACAACTTAGCTAAGAAATTTAAAGTAGAGGTTATTGATAAGATTGAACTCGTTTTGAGGATATTTTATAAGCATGCAAGAACTAAAGAGGCTCAACTACAAGTTAGATTGGCTGAGTTGCAGTATGAACTCCCAAGGGCAAGAGAGAAAGTAAGATTGGCAAAGATGGGAGAACAGCCTGGGTTTGGAGGATATGGAGATTATGAAGTTGAAAAATACTACCAAAAGGTAAAGAGGGAGATAGCCAATATAAAAAGAAAGTTGGAAAAGCTTAGAGAGCATAGAAAAATAGCAAGGAAGAGTAGAGAGAAGTTTGATTCTGTTGGTTTAATTGGTTATACAAACGCTGGAAAGACAAGTTTATTAAATGCATTAACTGGAGAACATAAAGAATCGAAAAATCAGGTTTTTACTACATTAACTACAACAACAAGGGCTATAAAAGGCATTAAGAGGAAAATCTTAGTTACTGATACGGTTGGGTTTATTGATGATTTGCCGCCATTCATGATTGAGGCATTTCTATCAACGATTGAAGAGAGTGCTAATAGTGATTTAATCTTAATCGTTGTAGATGCATCTGACGATATTGAAGAAATTAAAAGAAAATTAAAGGTAAATCATGAAATTTTAAGTAAAATTAATTGCAAAGCTCCAATAATAACAGTGTTTAACAAAGTAGATAAAATTACAGAGGAAAAAAAGAGAAAGATTTTGGAAGAATTAGATAGATACATTGTAAATCCAATATTTGTCTCTGCAAAATATAATATAAACATCGATTTATTAATTGAGAAAATTATAGAAAATCTCAACCTTTCAGTGGGGACAATTGAAACAAACAATCCAAAGCTTATATCTTATTTGTATGAGAATACGGAAATTATTGAGGATATTTTGGATGAAGATAGGCATATAATAACATTTAGAGCTAAGGAGAGGGATGTTAATAGAATTTTAAAATTACACAAATCTGCAGTATAAATAGTTTTTTGCAAAAACATCTGGAATAAAAGGTATTTATGAACGCTTTCCTTTAGGAAAGCGTTCAATCTTCCTTATGAATTTTAAACTTTTGTAAAAAACTAATTTTAGGTGAAATCATGGATGTTCTAAAAAATCTTCCAGTTACTGATAACCATATACACGTTGATGACAAACACGGTTATGGAGCTGAAAAAGTAGCTAAGATATTTTATAATGCTGGAGGAAAGGTAATGATTGTTTTAAATAAACCAACATTTGATGGAGATTTAACAAAATCAATGGATATATTGGTTAGAGATGTTGAAATAATAAACAAAAACACGCCAGTTAAGGCTTTTGGATTGGTTGGAGTTCATCCAGCTGAGCTAACATATTTAATGAAATTTATGAGCTTGGAGGAGGCAAAAAATAAAATTATAGAGGCTTTAAACTATGCAAAAAAGCTTGTTGAGGAATACGATTTTATAGTTGGTATTGGTGAGGTTGGAAGACCTCATTACAAAGTTGATGAAAATGTCTGGGAAACATCAAATGAGATTTTAAGATACTGCATGAGTTTAGCTAAAGATGTTGGTTGTGCCATCCAAATCCACGCTGAAAGTTCAACAGAAGAGCAATTTAAAGAGTTTTCTGAAATGGCTAAGGAAGTTGGGTTGAATCCAGAAAATGTTGTTAAGCATCACTGTGGAGATATGGTCTTGGAAGGGGAGAAATATGGCATCTTTCCTTCAATTTTAGCTTCAAGAGTGAATGAAGATGTTGTTAAAAAATCTCTAAGATTTGTTATGGAAACTGATTATATAGACGATTTAAAAAGACCAGGGGTCGTTTTAGGAATTAAGACAGTTCCAAGAGTTACAAGAAAATTGATTGAAAAAGGGGTTTTAGACGAAGATAAAGTTTATAAAATCCATAAAGAGAACATAGAAAGGATTTATAATATAGAGGTTAGATTTTAATTATTCTTTAGTATTTTTGTTATTCATAAGGGCTTTGCAGTTTATAGTTTAAACATCTGAGGCATTTGATATTCCTAATTCATTAATAATGGTTTCTTTAACTTTTTCCTCTTTATTTTTTGGTGCAAATATTTTGAAGTTAAAAACAGTTCTTATAACATCATCGCCATCTATAACTCTACACTCTCCTAAATAAGCCTTTTGCTTATCAAACCTAACATAAAATTTATTATCTTCAACTCTTAAGTGTAAATCTTTCTTTAGTTTATTTAAGTTTCTTTCATCTGATTTTATCAAGTCCATAATATGTTTAAATATCATTTTAGCCTCTTTTCCTTCAACACTTATATTGACAATTTTTATTGGGTTTCCAAAGTATCCCTGTGTTTCTACAACATCTAAATTTATTTTCTCTTCATCAACATCTTCTGGAATAAAAAACTCTATTGCTTCTAAAACCTTATCCTCATCCTCTGTAGCATGAACTATCGCACTAATTTTTACAGAATTTAGCATACTAACACCTTTTAAAGATTAATAATGTTTCTTCAGTAAATGAAAAATATTTGAAAGAAGAAATCCTAATTACATAATTATAAAAGAGAAACTATAAAAATTTATTTAGCTAAGACAATCTCAATTGTTGAGACATTAACTTCTTTTCCATCAGGGTTTTTTACTTTGTCAGTGCCTATCTCTATTTTTTTAATTTTTATGTCTTTTATAAATCTATTTCTTATCATCTCTGCAACATCTACTGCTTTATTAATTGCTTTCCCTCTTGCTTTTATAATCACTTCGTCATTGCTTGTTAGCTGTGTTAGAACTGCTACAACGTAGTTCATCACTGGCTTCTTCCCTATTAACACTACATTATCCATGCTCCCAACCTTTTTGAATTGTTGATTGAAGATATATAGAAATAATTTCATCATCTATTTAAACCTTTCATCGAAACTTTTAGAACTTTTCTTTAAACAATACAAAAATTTGCATAAAAAGGAGATGTTTTTTAAATTTAAACTTTTATTATTTAAACTTCATCCAATTAACAACTCTCTTTATCCCCTCTTTTAAATCAACTTCTGGTCTCCAATCCAATGACTTTGCTTTTTTTATATTTAAATAAATTCTATATATCTCTCCCTCTCTTGGTTTGTCATATATTGCGTTTCCTTTAAACCCAATTTCATCTTTTATTATATTAAATAATTCATTTACTGATGTCTCTTTTCCAGTGCCTATATTGACTATCTCATTTTTCCAATTTAATGCCATAATATTTGCTTTTGCAACATCTCCAACATAAACAAAATCTCTTGTTTGGTTACCATCTCCAAAAATAATTGGATTTTCATTTTTTAACATCTTGTCTATAAATATGCTAATAACTCCTGCCTCTCCTTTTGGGTCTTGCCTTTCTCCATAAACATTTGAGTATCTTAAAATTGCATATTCAATTCCATAGAGGCGGTTATATAACTTGATATATTCCTCTCCAACATATTTGCTTAGTCCATAAGGAGATAATGGGTTTATTGTATGATTTTCATCTACTGGAAGGTAATTTGGTTCTCCATACACTCCAACGGATGATGCGAATATAATTTTATTTATGTCATACTTTCTTATCATCTCTAAGATATTGATTGTTCCTAAAACGTTAATATCTCCATCATATATTGGATTTTCAACAGAGTTTCTAACATTTATTTGGGCAGCTTGATGTATAACAACTTCAACATCTTTAAAATTGATTTTTTCATCCAAATCTTCATCTCTTATATCTGCATTTACAAATTCTGCCTTTGGATTTATGTTATTTTTACTCCCAGTTGTTAAATTGTCTAAGATAATTACATCATAGTTGTTTTCAATTAGCTTATCTACAATATGGCTGCCAATAAAACCTGCTCCCCCAGTAACCAATATCATCTTTTCCACCGATTTAGATAATTTTTAAGAATTTTTTCAATGTCTTTTTCTCTTTTTATTGCTATTCTTTGGATTGAAGTAGTTAGCATAATGTAGTTTTTTTCTATTTTGACGTCTTTAAACTCTTTCCATGAATATAAAAATCCATGAATTAATAGACCATCTTTGCATACATAGGCAGTTACTTCCCTCTTTAAATAATATATTAAAGATATTCCAACCCAACACACGGCAATAGGCAATATATGAATGATTCTAACTGTTCCAGTGACTATATATAATACACCAAAGTAAAGACATAGTCCTAAAACTATCAAAAAGAAGTTTTTCTTAATACTTTCCTCTAAACTTTTGAATAAATCAACTTTAACATCTTTAATTACCTCTATACTTTTCCTTATTTTTGAATATTTAAAAATCAAATGGAGTATAAACAAAAAACTACCAATTATTGTGATTATAGCGATAACAATCATTACTAAGTCCATTATTGAAGTGTCCATAAAAAACCACCTAAAATAAATAAAATAAAAAATAAAATTTAAGTTCATTATAACTGTTCAATCAACTTTCTTCCAGCCTCCTCCATTGATGTCTCATAAGGAATTCCATGTTCTTCCAAAATTTTTCTACCTATATCCTCATTAGTTCCCATCATTCTGACGGCAAACTTTATATTTGGGTGTTCTTTCAAAACCTCAACAATTCCTTTGGCTACTTCATCACACCTTGTAATTCCTCCTAAGATATTGATAAATATTCCTTTAACATTTTTATTCTCTAAAACTTTTCTTAAAGCTAATTTTACTGTTTCAGCATCAGCCCCTCCTCCAATATCTAAGAAGCAAGCTGGCTTTCTGCCGAGGTTGTTAATTACATCCATACTTGCCAATGTTAAACCTGCCCCATTACCTATAACAGCCACATCCCCATCTAACTCAACATAGGCAAATGGCAATTTTTCTTTATTTTTATATTCCTCAAATTCTTCATAGTTGTGTCTAAATGCAGCATCATCATCTAAGTGAAGAACAGCATCAGCGGCGTAGACATTACCATCTTCAGTTATAACCAATGGGTTGATTTCTACCATTGTGGCATCCAACTCTTTGAAGATTTTATATAACTTATAAATAACATCAGCAACTTTTCCAATCTCATTACTTGGTAACTTAGCTTCTTTAACTATCCATCTTGCAACGTAAGGTAAAAATGGTTTCTTAACATCTACGTGATACTTTATAATCTTTTCTGGATTCTTTTCAGCTACTTCTTCAATATCTACCCCTCCTTCAGTTGAGAAAATAATTAATGGTTTTTTAGCATCTCTATCGATAATAATTGATACATAATATTCCTTTTCTATTGGCAATTTCTCTTCAACTAAAATTTTCTCAACTTTCTCTCCTTTAACTTCTTTATTAAACAACTCTTCTGCTTTCTTTATAAATTCTTCTTTGTTTGATGCGAATAAAATTCCTCCTGCTTTTCCTCTCCCACCAACTAAAACCTGAGCTTTTAAAACAACCTCCCTATCAATCTCTATGCTGTTTAAATCGTCTCCCTTAGATACTAAAAAACTATTTGGGACAGGAATGCCATACTTTTTAAATATGTTTTTAGCTTCATATTCATGTAGTTTCATCCTATCACCTTAAGAATATTAAAATCTCTTTAAATTTTTAATGTAAATAATCATATAAAAAATTTGGTGATATCATGCAAATTCCCAAAACACATCCAAGATATGAGTCTTTAATGAAGAGGGAAAAGGTTATTGAGGCATTAGATAAAGGGATTTTAGCTAAAGCTGGATTAATAGCTCATGGTAGGGGAGAGACATTTGATTATTTAATTGGGGAAAAAACAACACCAATAGCATTAGAAGCAATAAAAGCTGCTGCTGCTATGCTAATTTTAGCTGAAAATCCTGTAATAAGTGTTAATGGAAATACTGTTGCTTTGGCAATAGATGAAGTTGTTGAATTAGCCAAGGAGTTAAATGGAAAAATAGAGGTTAATTTATTTTATAGGACTAAAGAGAGAGAACTAGCTATAAAAAAAGCTTTTGAAGAAAAATTTAAAGATGATATTGAGACAGGAAAGATAAAAATCTTGGGTATTGATGATGCAAATAAACAGATTCCAAACTTGGATAGCTTAAGAGGAAAGGTTTCAGAAGAAGGACTATTTACTGCCGATGTTGTTTTAGTTCCATTAGAGGATGGAGATAGAGCAGAAGCTTTAGTTAATATGGGTAAAAAGGTTATAGCGATAGATTTAAATCCACTATCAAGAACTGCAAGAAAATCCACTATAACAATAGTGGATGAACTAACAAGAGCTCTACCTTTATTAATTAAATATGTTAGAGAATTTAAAAATAAAGATAGGGAAGAGCTTTTAAAGATTGTAGAGGGCTTTGACAACAAGAAAAATTTGAAAGATATGATTGAGTATATTGCTGAGAGATTGAAAAGCCTGAGCTTAGATGAATTATAGGTTTAGGGATAAACATGAAGATAGTCTGGTGTATTACAGGGGCTGGGCATTTATTAAGAGAGAGCTTTCATGTAATGAAAAAATTAAAGGAAGAGATTGAAGATTTAAAGGTAACAACCTTAGTTTCAAGAGCAGGGGAAGAAGTTGTAAAGATGTATGGATTGTTTGGGGAATTATATAATATCTCTAATGGAAATTATTATGAAGAGCTAATCTTAGAGAGGGAACATCCCTATTCATCACCAATTACTGGAAGGTTAAGTTTAGGAAAGTATGATTACTTAATTTGCTCACCAGCTACTGGAAATACTGTTGCTAAGGTGGTTAATGGAATAGCTGACAGCTTAGTAACAAATGCTATAGCCCAAGCAGGAAAAGGGTTTGTTAAATCATTAATTGTGCCAGTTGATTATAAAGAAGGGATTGTTACAACAAAGCTTCCTTATGCAATTGATAAAAATAAATGTAAGCTCTGTTTAAAATGTATAAACGTCTGTCCAAATGGGGCTATAGCTAAGAGAGATGATTTTGTTGAGATATCATTACCTAAATGCTTAGGATGTGGAAATTGTAAAAAAGTTTGCCCTTATAATGCAATAATTGAAGGAAAAGAAATTAAGATGAGAGTTAGAAAGATAGATGCTGAAAATACAAGGAAATTAAAAGAATTGGAAGATGTTATTGTCTTAAAGCATCCTTATGAAATTTTGGAATTTTTTAATGTTAAATAAATTATTTTTTCTTTAATTTAATAATACATGTTTCAGCTGGCTTTAAATTCATTTGATATCCCAAATTATACTTTAAAGTTTCACCTATAAATCCTATCAACAATCCTCCCCAAGGGCATGCAGTTCCTTCAAATTCATAGCCACAAATCCTTTTTGGACAGAGGTTGCATTTTGATATCTTTACTATGATTTCATCATCTTCCTCATTCATCTCTACATTTGCAAAATCTAACTGGTTGAAAAATCTTTCAACGTCTTTAATATCTTTAAATTCATAACCATTATTAATTGCATAAATCCCTAACTCCTTCCCAGCATAAGAGCCCGCCATGTTACTTAAGCTCTGAGCTCCATGTCCAGTAATTAACTTTAACCCTACAGAATATCCTATAATTACAGCTGAAGCTATTGAAGGGCATGGAGTGTTTTTTGTCCTTCTTATCTTATATAAAACCATTTTATCACCTATGTAGTATTACTTATACAGGTGTATGCTAAAATGAATATTTAGTTATATATATTTTTCAGGCAATATTTGAACATTTTATTGAGTTTAAGTAAAAATATTTAGAATTTGGCGAAATTTAACTGAAATATGCGATGAAATTAGATTATTTAGGAGGGGTATTAATGGAATTTATTATCAAAGCTAAAGGGCATAAAAATGTCTCAGCAACTCATAAAACAACCTTAGAGATTACAAAAGAAAACTACCTAACTCCAACTGGACATTGCATTATAGGGATAGAGGCAGATAAATCTATGACTGATTTTAGTGAAGAATTTAAGGAAAAGCTTAGAAATGCTAAAAAAATAGTTGTAGAGATTGAGGTTGAAGGAATAAAAGACACTATAATTGGAGAGGGGCATAGAGATTTAATTTTAAATCATCCAACGGACATTGTTATTAGAAAGAGTAATTATATATGTCCAAGAACGTTAATGATTAATGCAAATAAATCAGCAAAAGATATTAATAGAGAGATAGTAAAAAAATTAAAAGAAGGGAAAGAATTAATTTTTAAGATAATTGTCTAAAGGTGAAAATATGAAGATAAAAGTTGGTGTTTTAGGAGCTACTGGAAGTGTGGGGCAGAGATTCGTTCAGTTGTTGGCAGAGCATCCAATGTTTGAATTAACAGCTTTAGCAGCATCAGAGAGAAGTGCTGGGAAAAAATATAAAGATGCATGCTACTGGTTCCAAGATAGAGATATTCCAGAGAATATAAAAGATATGATAGTTGTGCCAACAGACCCTAAGCATGAGGCATTTGAAGATGTTGATATTGTCTTCTCAGCTTTACCATCAGATTTAGCTAAAAAGTTTGAACCAGAATTTGCTAAGGAAGGTAAATTGGTTTTCTCTAATGCATCAGCTTATAGAATGGAAGAAGATGTTCCATTAGTAATTCCTGAAGTTAATGCAGACCACTTAGAGTTGATAGAAATTCAGAGAGAAAAGAGAGGATGGGATGGGGCAATTATAACAAACCCTAATTGTTCAACAATCTGTGCTGTCATAACATTAAAACCAATAATGGATAAATTTGGCTTAGAAGCTGTTTTTATAGCAACAATGCAGGCAGTTAGTGGAGCAGGTTATAATGGAGTCCCTTCAATGGCAATTTTAGATAATTTAATCCCATTTATTAAAAATGAAGAAGAAAAAATGCAGACAGAGAGTTTAAAGCTTTTAGGAACTTTAAAAGATGGAAAGGTTGAATTTGCTAACTTTAAGTTAAGTGCTTCATGTAATAGAGTTGCAGTTATAGATGGGCATACTGAAAGCATATTTGTCAAAACAAAAGAAGGAGCTGAGCCAGAAGAGATAAAAGAAGTTATGGATAAATTCGACCCATTAAAAGACTTAAACCTCCCAACCTATGCTAAACCAATTGTTATTAGAGAAGAGATTGACAGACCACAACCAAGATTGGATAGAAATGAAGGAAATGGAATGAGTATTGTTGTTGGTAGAATTAGAAAAGACCCAATATTTGATGTTAAATATACTGCATTAGAGCACAACACAATCAGAGGAGCTGCTGGGGCAAGTGTATTAAATGCTGAATACTTTGTTAAAAAGTATCTCTAAATTTTTATTCCAATTTTCTTAATATTTCTTCAGCTATTTTTGCCTGAGTGTATCTCATAATCATGTCTAATGTTGCATGCCCCGTTATATGAGCTATTAATTGGGCTGGGACTCCTTTTTTACCTAAATATGATATAAAGGCATATCTCAAAGAGTGCGTGTTAATATTTAAATTATCTTTATACCATGTTGAAATCCTAACAACTAGCTTCTTAGATTTTTCCCAGTTATTAATAACATCTCTAACTTTTTCTAAATCATCCGGTGCTATCTCCTCTGGTAAAATGATTAATCTTTTAATGTTGTCTTTTCTTTTCTCAACTCTAACTTTTACTTCTTTATCTCCATTTTGTATTATTTTTATTAATCCTTCTATTGCTTCTCCCACCCTACATCCATTTCTAAGTTGGATTAATCCAACCAACAAATACGCATAGGCAATTTTGTCTCTTTGATATAATGGCTTTTTATTTCTGTAATGTTCTAATTTTTTTAATAGCAAGTTTTTTGCTTCTTTGTAATCTAAACCTATATCCCAAGTTCCTCTTTTTTCCATAGTATCACAGACTGCCATTTTTAGTCAGTTATTTTTATTTTAATAATTCTAAATATATTTATATGCTTTTTCTATTTTTGCTCATTTACTTCGAAAATTTCTAACTTATCCTGAACTTTTTCAGGAAAGTTCAGCATAGCCAAAAAGTGAAAATGAATTATAGGGTTTAAAGTTTAAATATGCCCTTATAAAACAGTAGATAGATAGAGGTGTTGCTATGATAACAAAACAGTTTGACAGACTCATCATTACATATTTTTAAAATCGTATAAAAAACTTTTTATTTACCATTAGTCGTAGATAAGAAACTCTGCTTTTAGGCGGTGATGAATTCAGACAAAAACCTTACGGTTTAAACAAAATCCTAACGGATTTTGTAGCCCGAAGCTAACGCTTCGGTTTTGTTACTCTCCTCGATACCTCGGAGATAGGGGAGACGGGTGGGCTATTTTTGAACATCTAAAATTGGATATAAACAACAGTAAGATATAAATACTTTAACCGTATATATGTTTATATGGTGATAATAAATGCCGAGATTAGAAACAACAATTTCCGAAAAATGCGATAAAATGCTTAGAGAATTAGCTTATAAAAAATATGGTGGTAAAAAAGGTTCGTTATCGAAGGTTATAGAGGAGGCTATTGCCAAATTATATGGTGAATATTATGCAAGTAACGAGAGTCCTAACAATAAACCTAACGAGAAAACTAACGAAAGAACAATGGGTTATTCTTAACCATTTAACTTACTCTGCATCAAAATTGTGGAACGTGGCTAACTATCAAATAATACAAGGGAATATAAAACTTTCCGAATTAGAAAAGAAGTTAAAGGATAATTTCTGGTATAAAAATCTTCATTCACAATCGGCTCAAGCAGTTCTGCAAAAGCTGAAAATCGTATGGGTTAACTTTTTTAAACAACATACTAAGAGACCAAGATTCCAACCTAAAGACGGACACTTTCTAGTTAAATGGAAGAAAGACGGTTTTAAAATTATCGGTAACATGCTAAGATTATCACTGTCTAAGCAAACAAGAAAATATCTAAAAGAAAGGCACGGCATCGAGTCCAAGTATTTATGGGTAGGGCTTCCGAAAGCTCTACCGCTCGATGTCGTGCAGATTAAGGAAATTGAAATAGTCCCACACGATATTTACGGGCAGAGATTTTATGTCTTGCATATAATATACAAAAAAGAAGTTAATCCAGTGAAGCTGAAAGAGGAAAAAGTAATGGCTATCGATTTGGGAGTGAAGAATTTAGCAACGGTTGTCATTGAAGGAGAAAAACAGCCGTTAATTTTCGATGGGAAAATATTGATTTCTAAGTTAAGATGGTTTGCTAAGAAAACTGCAAGGATTAAATCGATTATTGCGGAGCAAGGTTTAAAGAACTGCAAGCGGTTAGCAAGGTTGGTAGTTAAAGAAAGAAATTATGTCAAGGATTATATTCATAAGATTAGTAGATGGATTGTTGACTTAGCGAAGGAAAAGGAAGTTTCAAGGATTGTTATCGGCGATTTAACCAGAAACTTCACAGAAATAGACATCGGTCGAAAGAATAACGAGAAGTTTCATAGGATTCCCTTCGGTAAGATAATACACATGATAATATACAAGGCAGAAGAGTATAGAATATCAGTTATGAAAATCGATGAAAGTTATACCTCACAGAAGTGTAGCGTCTGTGGAGTAATAAAGAAGTCGAATAGGAAGTATAGAGGCTTGTATGTTTGCTCAAATTGTGGAACGGTAATTAATGCTGATGTGAACGGTGCGAGGAATATTTTATTCAGCGTAGTCCCGAATCCCATAAGGGATAGGGATAGTGGGCTTGGCAACCCGTGGAGGGTGAGCTTAAGCTCTGCTCTCCTAAAAAAACCTCTGCTTTAGGCGGAGAGTATGTCATAAGAGGTTGTTTTATAATATTAATATGAAATAATAAGAAATAAATTGGATATCTTTCAACAGAAAAGTAGTGACTATAATAAATTATGAACAGGTTCTATTGGATATTCCACAAAATAGCTTTTTTATCGGAACTGCTATTATAACTACAAAATTTTATCTAATTTTTTAACTATAGGAGTGATAGTATGATTTGCTTAGGATTGGAAGGAACTGCAGAAAAAACTGGAGTTGGAGTTGTTACTTCTGATGGAGAAATTTTGTTTAATAAAACTGTCATGTATAAACCACCAAAACAAGGAATCAACCCAAGAGAAGCTGCTGACCACCATGCTGAAACATTCCCAAAACTTATAAAGGAAGCTTTTGAAGTAGTTGATAAAAATGAGATTGACTTAATTGCCTTTTCTCAGGGGCCAGGATTAGGGCCAAGTTTGAGGGTAACAGCAACCGTAGCAAGAACTTTAGCATTAACTTTAAAAAAGCCAATAATTGGAGTTAATCACTGTATAGCACATATAGAAATTGGTAAGCTAACTACAGAAGCAGAAGACCCTCTAACTCTATATGTTAGTGGAGGAAACACTCAAGTTATCGCTTATGTTTCAAAAAGATATAGAGTATTTGGAGAGACGTTAGATATAGCTGTTGGCAACTGCTTAGACCAATTTGCAAGATATATAAATCTCCCACACCCGGGAGGGCCTTATATAGAGGAATTAGCAAAGAAAGGAGAAAAGCTTATTGATTTACCTTACACAGTTAAGGGTATGGATATAGCATTTTCTGGATTACTAACAGCAGCTATGAGGGCCTATGATGCTGGGGAGAGGTTGGAGGATATCTGCTACTCTCTCCAAGAATATGCATTCTCAATGCTTACCGAGATTACAGAAAGGGCTTTAGCTCACACAAATAAAGGAGAAGTTATGCTTGTTGGTGGAGTTGCAGCAAATAACAGACTGAGAGAGATGCTTAAGGCAATGTGTAAGGGGCAGAATGTAGAGTTTTATGTCCCACCAAAAGAATTTTGTGGAGATAATGGGGCAATGATAGCATGGCTTGGTTTGCTAATGCATAAAAATGGAAGATGGATGAGTTTGGATGAAACAGAAATAATTCCAAATTATAGAACAGATATGGTTGAAGTCAATTGGATAAAAGACATCAAAGGCAAGGAGAGAAAAATTCCAGAGCATTTAATTGGAAAAGGGGCAGAGGCAGATATTAAAAAAGATAAGTATTTAGATTTTGATGTAATTATTAAGGAGAGGGTTAAAAAAAGCTATAGGGATGAAAGATTGGATGAAAAGATAAGAAAGAGCAGAACTGCAAGAGAAGCGAGATATTTAGCAATGGTTAAAGATTTTGGCATTCCAGCTCCATATATCTTTGATGTTGATTTAGATAACAAGAGAATTATGATGAGTTATATCAACGGCAAGTTGGCTAAAGATGTTATTGAGGATAATCTACATATTGCCTACAAAATTGGAGAGATTGTTGGAAAACTGCATAAAAACGATGTAATTCACAATGATTTAACAACATCTAACTTTTTGTATGATAAAGACCTCTACATTATTGATTTTGGCTTAGGAAAGATTTCAAACCTTGATGAGGATAAAGCAGTGGATTTAATTGTCTTTAAAAAAGCAGTTTTATCAACACATAATGAAAAGTTTGAGGAAATTTGGGAGAGATTTCTAAAGGGTTATAAAAGTGTCTATGATAGATGGGAAAGTATATTAGATTTAATGAAAGATGTTGAAAGAAGAGCGAGATATGTAGAGTGAATTTTTCCACTTATGGGCAAATATAGATATTTATAGGATGAATCAATACTAAAAATTTGTTAATTTAACTAAAAATCAGAGGTGCAATATATGGTAACAAAGGAAGATGTCTTAAATGCTCTAAAAACAGTTGCAGACCCACACATGGGAATAAGTATTGTAGATATGGGTTTGGTTAGAGATGTAGAAGTTGATGATGAAGGCAATGTAAAATTTAAGATTATTCCTACAAATCCTTACTGTATGAGCGTTATGGCAATGGCATTTCAAGCAAAAGAGGCAGTTAAGTCATTAGAAGGAGTTAAAAATGTTGAGGTTACTGTTGAAGGGCATGTAATGGAAAAAGATATCAATGAAATGTTAAAATAGACCTCTTCGTATGAGAGCAGTATTTATACGATAATATATTAATTATTATTTTTATAATGTAATGTTTTAACAGGGATTAGCATGCATGAATTATCCTATGCAACTGCTATGCTTGAAGCAATACTAAACAGCGTAAAAAAAGAAGAAGAAAAAGGGAAAAAAATAAAAAAAGTTACAGAAATAAACTTAGAAGTTGGAGAACTAACATTTATCAACGTTGAGCAGTTAAAATTTGCATTTGAAGTTATTGCTGAAGGAACTGTTTGTGAAGGAGCTAAAATCAATGTTGAGTTTATAAAACCAAAGTGTAAATGCTTAGATTGTGGATATGAAGGAGAACCAGAGATTTTAGATGAGTTTGAAGTTTATTGCCCAAAGTGTAAAAGTATAAGATTAAAACTCTCTGGGGGAAAAGAGTTTAATATAAAAAATGCCACTGTTGAGTATGAAGAGGAATAAAATTAACTAATTATTTGGCTATTTTTCTTTCTAATTTCTAAATAATATTCCACAAACTCCTCTTGCTCTTCTGTCTCAACTGCACACTCACAATAACGCTCTCTAACATACTCTATAGGATTTTCAACACCATTCAATCCAGCCCAAACAGCTAAGACAGTTCCAGTCCTTCCATGCCCACCAATGCACGAAACAACAACCTCTTTTCCCTTAGAAGTATGATATTTTATAAAATCAACAATCAAATCCATATCCTCAACTGTAGGAATGCCATAATCCTCTATAGGCACATATAAAGTGGGAATTCTCATCGGATGCTCAATAATCTCACACCATTTCATTAACCACAATTCATCCAATATTATAAAGCCTCCAATCTTATCCATTAAATGAAATGGGAAGTTAGGAAAACTTGCTGGTCTTACACCAAAAATACTTACCTCCCCATTATGCCTACATTTTCCCATACTCCCACACTTAAGTATAGAAACATATGGATATAACAAGAGATAAAAATAAAATTCAATAACTCAAAATATTAAAAATCTTAAAAAGGTTTAAGAGTAGAATTTAGAATTAATTCAGAATTTATTTCTTTCTGTATTTTGGATGGTATTTCTCAATCAACTCTCTATCAATTCTCTTCAACTCTTCTTCTGGTAATATTGCTAACAACTCCCACAATAAGTCGAGAGTTTCTTCTATACTCCTATCTTCATCTTTTCCTTGTCTAACGAACTTGTCTTCAAACTCATCTGCAAATTTTAAATAAGCTCTATCTCTATCTGTTAATGCCTCTTCCCCAACGACAGCAACTAAATCTCTTAAACTTCTACCTTCTGCATATGCAGCATAAGCTTGGTTAACAACTTTTTTATGGTCTTCTCTTGTTTTTCCTGGACCTTGTCCGTTTCCAGCCAATCTTGATAATGACGGCAAGACATCAACTGGTGGGTAAATACCCTTTCTGTGCAACTCTCTTGATAAGACAATCTGCCCCTCTGTAATATAACCAGTTAAGTCAGGAATTGGGTGAGTTATATCGTCATCTGGCATTGTTAAGATTGGAATTTGAGTTATTGTTCCTGTTCTACCTTTAACTCTACCTGCCCTCTCATAGATTGTAGCTAAGTCTGTATACATGTAACCTGGGTAACCTCTTCTTCCTGGAACCTCGTTTCTTGCTGCTGAAATCTCCCTTAAAGCTTCACAGTAGTTTGTCATATCTGTTAAGATAACGAGAACGTGCATATCCTTTTCATAAGCTAAGTATTCAGCAACAGTTAAGGCAATTCTTGGAGTTAATATCCTTTCAATTGCTGGGTCATCTGCTAAGTTAATGAAGACTACTGCCCTCTCTAAAGCTCCTGTCTTTCTAAACTCTTCCATGAAGAAGTTTGCCTCTTCTGATGTAATACCCATTGCCGCAAACACTACCGCGAACTTCTCTCCTTCTCCTCTAACCTTTGCCTGTCTTGCAATTTGAGCTGCTAACTGGTTGTGTGGCAAACCAGAACCTGAGAATATTGGCAATTTCTGCCCTCTAACTAATGTGTTCATTCCATCAATTGTTGAAATACCTGTTTGGATAAAGTCACTTGGAACCTTTCTTGAAACAGGGTTTAACGGATAACCGTTAATGTCCAACTCCTTCTCTGGAACTATTTCAGGTCCTCCATCGATTGGTTTCCCTGCTCCGTTGAATATTCTCCCTAACATTTCCATTGAAACTCCAATCTTAGCAGTTCTTCCTGTGAATCTTACTTTTGTATCTTTTGTGCTTAATCCTGTAGTCCCTTCGAATACCTGAACCACAGCTAAACCTTCTCTTGCCTCCAAAACCTGTCCCATTCTCTTCTCTCCGTCTGGGCAGATAACCTCAACAATCTCTCCATAAGCTGCTCCTTCAACACCCTCAACAATTAACAAAGGTCCTGCAATACTCTTAACTGATGAGTATTCAATTGCTGATGCTGCTGTAGCCATATCATCACCCCAAATAAAGAGTTTATAAAGTTTTAAGGAAAGAAATTTAGTTTAATGAACCTAATTCATTCTTAACTTTTTCCATTATCTCTTTTGATTTAACATTTATGAATTCATCGTGTGGGATGTATTTCATTCTTGCGATATCCTGTTTAACTGAGACCTTTAAAATCTTAGCTGGCTCAACTCCTCTCTCAACAGCCTTTAATGCCTCTTGGTAGAATGTCATAATTATCTTCAACATTAAGTATTGTTTCATTGGTGGACAGTATGTATCAACTTCATCAAATGCATCTTGCTGTAAGAAATCCTCTCTTAGCATTCTTGCAACTTCTAAGATAACTCTTTCCCTATCTGGCAATGCATCTGGCCCAACTAACTGAACAATCTCTTGCAACTCTGCTTCTTTCTGCAACAATCCCATTGCCTCATCTCTTAACTGTCTCCAATCTGGCCCTGTATTAGCGTTCCACCACTCTGTAACGTCATCAATATACAATGAGTAACTCTGCAACCAGTTGATAGCTGGGAAGTGTCTTCTTCTTGCTAAGTTTGCATCCAACGCCCAGAATACCTTAACAATTCTTAATGTGTTTGATGTGACTGGCTCTGAGAAGTCCCCTCCTGGTGGTGAAACAGCTCCAACGATACAAACGAATCCTTGCCTGTTGTCCTGTCCTAAGGTTATAACTCTTCCAGCTCTTTCATAGAACTGAGCTAACCTTGAAGCTAAGTATGCTGGATATCCCTCCTCCCCTGGCATTTCCTCTAATCTACCTGAAATCTCTCTCATTGCCTCTGCCCATCTTGATGTTGAATCTGCTGTTAATAAAACCCCGTAACCCATATCTCTGAAGTACTCTGCAATGGTAATTCCTGTATAGACAGATGCTTCCCTTGCAGCGACAGGCATGTTTGATGTGTTTGCTATTAAGACAGTTCTATCCATTAATTTGTTTCCAGTTCTAATATCTTTTAAGTGTGGGAATTCTTCAATAACCTCAGTCATCTCGTTTCCTCTTTCTCCACATCCGATATAAACCACTACATCAGCGTCAGACCACTTTGCTAACTGGTGCTGGGTAACTGTCTTCCCAGAACCGAAAGGCCCTGGAATTGCTGCTGTTCCTCCTTTTGCTAATGTGAAGAAAGTATCTTCAACTCTTTGCCCAGTAATTAATGGAATTTCTGGTGGTAGTTTCTCTTTGTATGGTCTTGGTTTTCTTACTGGCCATTTTTGCATCATTGTAATTTCTTTTCTTTCTCCATTTTCCATCTCTACTACTGCAACTGTTTCTTCAACTGTAAATTTACCCTCCTTTATTTCAACAATTTTCCCTTTAACACCAATTGGAACTAAGATTTTATGAACTATTGAAGGTGTCTCATCAACAGTTCCAATTATATCTCCCTCTTCAACATAAGCTCCTTCATTTACTACTGGCTTAAACTCCCATTTTATATCCCTAGGTAGAGCAGGGACATCAACTCCTCTTGGGATAAAGATTGAACCTGTTTTCTCTTCAATTGCTGTTAAAGGCCTTTGAATACCATCATACATAGCCCTTAACATTCCTGGCCCTAATTCAACTGATAATGGAGCTCCAGTCCCAACGACTGGCTCTCCTGGTTTAATTCCAGAAGTTTCTTCATAAACCTGAATAACTGCTTTATCATCGTGCAACTGAATGATTTCTCCAGTCAATTTTTCTTCTCCTACCTTAACGACCTCATACATCTGAGCTCCTTTCATTCCCTCTGCAACTACGACAGGCCCTGCAATTTTGATAATCTTACCAACAACTGGCATACTCTCTACCTCTAATTAGTTGTTTAATTTTTATTATTTCATTGAAACTCCAATTGCTTTTCTTATTAGCTCCTTAACTGGGTCTATTCTCTCAAGCTTACCATGCTTATCAGGAATCTCAACGATAACCTTATTTATATTTTTTAACTTGTCTTTTATACTTTCAGCTATTCTCTCAGTAATGATAATGAAGGCAATGTTTTCATTATTTGCTAATTCGTTAATAGCTTTTACTGCCTCTTCATCATTCTTAACTTCATAAACATCAGTTAAACCAGCCAACCTAAAACCAATGGCTGTTTCTCTATCACCAACAACGCCTACCTTCATTTAGCTCACCTACAATGTCACAAGCAAGTTTCTTATTTCTTCTGGCTTTAAGTTTTCTATTTTACCTTTAATTATTGCCTTGAGATTTTTAACTTCAAGCTCTTTGCTAACAATTAAACCAATAATTGGACCAACACCAAATGGTTTTCTTGTTGATAACTTCTTACCCTTCTCTAACACAAATTTATCCAATGCCTTTTCAAATGCATAGATGGATTTTGTTTTTTCAAATTCTTCCATTGCTTCAGCTAAGACATCAGCGTAGCTTGTTCCTTCTAATCCACTTAAAACCCCTTCAATTCCTCCAGCACTCATTAAATCTTTTAATTTCCAATCAGCCAATTCATAGCCAGTTAGAGTTACGTATTTGCTAAGTTCCTCTGCTGACAAACCATCTGCTTTACCTTTTAATATGACTTTTAAGTTTTCAACATCAATTATTGTTCCAACAAATTCTCTGAAGAGGTCTTCCTCTTTACCTTCAGTCATTATTGTTTTCCTTAAGCTTTCTAAGTAATATCTATCTAATGCCAATTCAAACCCTATTATGTTAGATGTTTGATCATAGTTTGATAACTCCTCCTGCAATATCTTAAAGTATTCAGTTCCATCTAAACCTCTAACAACTTCCTCTACAGTTTTAACCTCTGCTAATTCTTTCAATTTTTCTACTGGTATGTTTCCTAATGGTATTAGCAAAGCGTAAGTTTCCTCAGCACTTAATCCTACAAATTTAGCCCTTATTAATGTTTTTATATTTTTGATGTCAAATTTTTTGGCAAATACTTTAAGAACTTTCTTTGCACTGTCTGGGGACATTCTATATATCAACCCATACAAGTCAGCTAAATACATATCTAATGCTTTTTCAACAGCAACAGGGTCTTTCAATTCGTTCATAACTTCTACAACATACTGCCCATAATCGGTATCTTCCAACAACCCAACTAATTCTTCTAAGCTTCCTGACTCAATTAATTCATTTAACTTAGCGTCATCGAGTAACTTAGCTTCTTTACTCCTTATTCTTGCATTAACATAAGCATAAGGAGCTAAATCAATAACCATTTTTGTAATCCATACGATTACAATAAGAACAATGATTACAGTTGCTATAACAATAAGCAATGTTAAAGGATTATCAAAATATGTCATTATAACGGAGTATAATTTTTCTAAATTTAGCAAAGTCTCTATATCCATCGCCATTAGGCATCACCTTCTCTTAGAACAATTTCTCTGTTATTCTCGCTCTAATTACATTTAAGTTTCTGTTGAATATCGCTTCTAAGCTATTATCCAATGATTTCAATCCGTCAGCAGTTTCTATTATACAGCCACCGATAATATCTACAGGATCTCCTTTCTTCAATACAGTCACTTTTTTTGTTATGCTTTCAATCTCTTTTTCTAAATTCCATAGTGTTGAATCTTCAATAAGTTCCATATCTCTGCTATTTAATCTTACAATTAGCTCTCCTCCACCCAATGAAACAGCTCCATCTTTTATTAAGTTTACCAATTTATCTTTGTATTCTGGCTGTTCTGGAAGTTTAACAAGTTCTTCTTTTAATTTGTTTATTGCCATTTCTATAATCTCTTCCTTAGCTTCTAATAACTTTTTCTTTGCCTCTAATTTTGCCTCTGAAATAATTCTACTTTTAGTCATTTCTGCTTCTTTTTCTCCCTTTTTTAATATCTCTGCTTTTCTTTTCTCTGCTTCTTCTTTTGCTTTCTCCAAGATTTTAGCTTTTTCTTCTTCAGCTTCCGATATAATTTTATTTGCCTCTGCTTTAGCATCCTCTAATATTTTTGCCTTTATTTTATCAACTCCCATCAATTTCACCTGTTAAAATTAAATTTAAAAATTTTAAAATTCAAAAAGGAGGGTTTAGTTGGCTTATTTTATCATGAGCATGATTAAGATTGCTATCAACAAACCAAAGATAGCGAAGGTCTCTGGCATAACAGCTAAAACTAACCCTTTACCCATAGCATCTGGGTCTCTTGCTGTAGCTCCAATAGCTCCTGCTGCAGTTATCCCTTGTCCAATACCAGAGAGACCTGCAAAACCAACTGCAAACCCTGCACCTAAAGCAGCAACAGTTTCAGCTCCTGCATTACCTTTGAAGACACCAACTAATAGTAAGATAGCTATCAACAAACCATAAATTGCCTGGGTCTCTGGAAGGACAGAGAAGACCATTGCTTTACCAAATATGCTGTTATCTTCAGCAACAGCTCCCAAACCAGCTGAAGCAGCTATTCCCTGACCAATAGCTGATAATCCTGCCAAACCAACAGCTAAACCAGCTGCAAACATTGCCCAAGGTGAAACTGTTTTAAAGACGAACAAGATAAGGATGGCAACTAAGAATCCATACAAACCCTGTGTCTGTGGCAATGCTTGGAAAACGATAGCTGTACCAAATTTGTTAGGGTCTTCTGCCACTACACCAGCTCCACTTGCTCCTGTAATACCCGCACCAATTCCAGAACCTAAACCTGCAATACCGACTGCTAAACCAGCACCAACAGCTCCTAAAATTAAAGGGTCTACCATACAATATCACCTCATTTTTATCTAAGTTTTAAGTTGTATTTTTTGTTT